>JBHYEQ010000008.1:0-112501 GCA_051860065.1 Roseomonas sp. | reverse complement strand
CCGGCTTCTTGGCGGCAGCCTTCTTCGCGGCAGGCTTCTTCGCCGCCGGCTTCTTCTTGGCGGGCGCCTTCTTCTTGGCGGCGGCCATCGCCATCGCCTGGGCGCGCGGTGCCGCGGCCTCGGCGTCGGTGGTCTCGATGATGTCGGTCATGTGGGCTGGTATCTCCGTGCGTTCCGGTGGGGAGAGGGCGACGCGCATCAGCGCGATGCCCCGGGTGGGTACAGCAGATGGGATCGGGCGGACGTGCAGCGCGCGGATCCCGTCGCGCGTCGTCGCGGCCGTGCGTCGAGCACCAAGGCGCAGGCACCTGGACGGATGCCGCATGCGGGTGGACCCCGCCGCACGCTGCCCCCGACCGTTCTGCCGCGGCGGCATGGCGCTGGTGCTGCGCTGCCTCGCGGTGCCGGAAGGGTGGCGTCGCATGCCGTCCTTCCCGTGAGCCTGCGGTCCATGGACCGTCCTTCCCTGCTGCGCCGTTTCAACCCTGCGATGCGTCGGTTGGTTTCACAGCACGTCGCCGACAGGATCATCATGCGGTGCGTGGTGCAGAACCAATCCGACGAATCGCGCAAGTGATTCGCGCGCCCGTCACGCTATCTGCACGCGCAATATGTGTGTCAACAGAATCCGCACGGACACGCGCGCAAAATGCGCGTCGACGTCATCGCATGTGATCGGTGTTGCGTGCGCGTCGCGCTTTTCGCGTTGCGCGATGCGGCCGTGCTGCGCGCCGCATCCGTCGTGTCGTGTGGCGGGAATGCGGCGCGACGCACCGCATTCCCCATCGCGTCGCGCGCTTGCCTCGCGCGCTACCCGCGGGACGCCAGCGGCACCACCGCGCGTTCGGCCACGCCCGTGTAGTGCGACAGCGGCCGGATCAGCCGGTTGTCCGCCCCCTGCTCCAGCACATGCGCCGCCCAGCCGGTGATGCGCGAGCACACGAAGATCGGCGTGAAGATCGGGATGTCGAAGCCCATCAGGTAGTAGGCAGGCCCGGCCGGGAAATCGAGGTTCGGGTGGATGTTCTTCTCCGCCAGCATCACCTTCGCCAGCACGTTGGAGGTGTTCATCCAGCGCTTGTCGCCCACCACCTCGGCCATGATCTCGGCGTATTTCTTCATGGTGGGCACGCGCGAGTCGCCGGTCTTGTAGACGCGGTGGCCGAAGCCCATCACCAGCGCCTTGTGGTCGAAGCGTTCGCGCAGCCAGGCCTCGGCCGCCTCGGGGGATGGGATCTCCTTCAGCATGTGCATCACCGCCTCGTTCGCCCCGCCATGCAGCGGGCCCTTGAGGCTGCCGATCGCCGCCGTGATCGCGGCATGCATGTCCGCCATCGACGACGTGACCAGCCGGGCCGTGTAGGTCGAAGCATTGAAGGTGTGCTCGGCATACAGGATCATCGAGACGTCGAAGGCCTTGATGACCTCGGGCTGCGGCACCTTGCCGAACACCATGTGGAAGAAGTTCTCGCAGAACGGCAGGCCCTGGTCGGGGGCGATCGGCGCCAGGCCCTTCGACAGCCGGTTGGCGGCGGCGACCGCGGTCGGGATCTTGGCCAGCAGGCGCATCGCCTTGCGCCGCTGCGCGGCATCCGAGATGTCGGACGACTCCGGATCCTCCATCCCCATGAAGGACACCGCGGTGCGGATCGCATCCATCGGGTGGGCGTCCTTGGGGAACTCGGCCAGCACGCGCAGCAGGGCGGGGGACAGCGCGCGGTTGGCCTTCTCCTGCGTGCGGAAGGCGTTGAGCTGCCCCTGGCTGGGCAATTCGCCATGCCAGAGCAGGTAGGCCGTCTCGTCGAAGGACGCGTTCTCGCACAAATCCTGAACGGGATAGCCGCGATAGGTCAGGGAGTTCGTCTCGGGCATCACCTTCGAGACGGTGGAGACATCGGCATAGACGCCGACCAGGCCCTTCTTGATGTCGGGAGTGTCGCTCATGTGGCTGCTCTCGTTTCCTTCACTGTGGTCACCTGAACCGCGCCATCCCGGACGTAGAGGATGTCGGGTTCGCCTTCCTCCGTCCCCGCGCCGTCGCTGGTGGCGGCGATGCGGAAGCCATGCGCCTCGTAGAAGTATCGCGCGTCGGCGTTGCGCGCGATGCAGAACAGGCTGATGCACGGCCCGAGCGCCGCCATCGCCTCGTTGAGCAGGCGGGAGCCGATGCCGCGCCGCCGCCATGCCGGATCGAGATACAGGTGCAGCACCATCGGCCCGTGCCGGTCATCCAGGCCGTAGCCGATGTAGCCGACCGGATGGGCCGCGTGCTCGGCGACGCGCACGACGTGGCGCGCCATCATCACGGTCGCGATCCATCCCGCGACGTCGTCGATAGCATGGGCCTCGTGCAGCCCGGGCATCGCGGCGGCGCGGGCGACGCGGTGTAGGCGCGCCAGGTCCAGCGCATCCGACACGCTCGCCGATCGCAGCCGGACCGCCTCCCCCATCGCGCCCTCAGGCCAAGCCAGCCGTGACCGGTGACATCATCCTCGCAGGCAGTTCCTCGCCCGTGCGCAGCGCCCGCGGCGGGTCAAGCTTCCCGGGATGGACCTGCATCGGCGCCCTCCTGCGCGGCTGAGACTCTCGGCCCGCTTTGTGCGCCCGTCGCGCGTGGTCGTCCAATCCCGGGCGGGGTGGGCAGCGCGCGCGCGCGGCGGTAGCCTCCGCCCCGACGCTACCGGGAGCCCTTGCATGTCCGACGCCACCCCCTTCGACCGCGTGATCCGCGGCGACATCGTGCTCACCGACCGCGTGCTGCGCGACGGCTATGTCGCGATCCGCGGCGAGACCATCGCCGCGATCGGCGAAGGCCCGTCCCCGCCGGCGAAGGACTTCGCGGATTTCTCCGGCAAGTACGTGCTGCCCGGCCTGGTCGATGGCCACATGCACACCGCCTCCTCGCGCGGCTGGCCGGGCATCGAGGGCGCGTCGCGCACCGCCGCCGCCGGCGGCGTCACCACCTGCGTCGACATGCCCTACGACGTGCCCCGCCCGGTGACTGACGCCTCGATCCTCGCCGAGAAGATCGAACATGTGAACCGCCTGTCGCATGTGGACATGGCGCTGTACGGCACCATCCGGAAGGATGGCGGCGTGGATGCCATCGCCGGCATGGCGGAGGCCGGCGTGTGTTCCTTCAAGCTCTCTACATATGAATACGACCCGGTGCGCTTCCCGCGCATCGACCACCCGACCATGGTCGCCGCCTTCCGCGAAATCGCGAAGACCAACCTGATGGTCGCGATCCACAACGAGGACCAGGAGATCGTGGTCCGCCTGACCGAGGAAGCCAAGGCCGCCGGCAATACCTCCCCGATCTGGCATTGCCGCACCCGCCCGCCGCTGTGCGAGACCATGGCGGACCTCGAGATCTTCGAGATCGGCCTCGAGACCGGCGCGCATGTCCACATCGCCCATTCATCCCTGGCGCGCGGCTTCGAGATCGCCGAGGTGTTCCGCCGGATGGGCGGCAAGGCCTCCGGCGAGGCCTGCATCCAGTACCTCTGCATGACCGAGGAGGACATCATCCGCCTCGAAGGCTTCGGCAAGTGCAACCCGCCCTTCCGCACGCATGACGAGGTGAACCGCATGTGGGAGGCCTTCGCGGCCGGGCAGATCGCCTATGTCTCCACCGACCACGCGCCCTGGCCGTACGACCGCAAGGTCTACAAGGGCGACATCTTCAGCGTCGGCGCGGGCCTGACCGGCATGCAGTCCTTCGCCCCCCTCATGTACACGCTGCTGTCCGAACGCTCGATGCCGGTCACCCTGATGGCGCAATACTGCGCCGAGCGCCCGGCGAAATTCCACGGCCTGTTCCCGAAGAAGGGTGCGATCCGCGTGGGCTCGGATGCCGACTTCGTGGTGCTGGAGACTGGCGACTTCACCTTCGACGCAAAGGACATCACCGACGACCCGGACGCCCGCTGGTCGCCCTATGACGGGCGTCGTGTCTCGGCGCGCGTGGCGGCCACCTACCTGCGCGGCGCCTGCATCTGGGACGGCGCGCAGGTGCTGGCCAAGCCCGGCGCCGGGCGCTTCGTGCCGCGGCAGCACAACGGGACCTATGTCGGGGAATAAGGACCGCCCGCCGCGCCACTGGGTGAAGCGCCCGCCGCGGCCCTCGCGCACCGGCCCCGCCGCGCCGCCGCCGCGCGACAAGCCCGGCTTCGGCCAGGCCGCCATGGCGATCGGCGCGGGCCTGCTGCTCGGGCTGCTGGGCGCGAGCCTCGCCGCCCAGGCCGGCCTGCGCGAGGGCCTGCCCGGCCTGGTCGCCGGCAGTGGGTTCTGCCTGGGCTCCGTGCTGGTCTGGCGTGCCTTCGGCGGCACGCTGCAGGATGTGCGCGACCTCTGGCGCTAGGCGGGCGCGGGCAGGGGGGCTGCCCCGCGCGTCTCGCGCATCGCCAGCGCGAAGAATACGGCGCCGGCGGCCGCCACGCCGGCCAGCATCAGGAAGGCCGCGTCGTAGCCGCCCCGCGCCGCCACCTGCCCCGCCACGGCATTGCCCAGCGCCGCGCCCAGCCCCTGCGCCACCGCCATGACGCCCAGCGTCGCGCCGAAATGGCCCGAGCCGCGCGTGAGGTCCGCCACCATCAACGGCAGCAGCACGCCGAACACCCCCGCGCCGATGCCATCGAGCAACTGCACGCCGACCAGCCAATACGGATCGTCCCACACGGTGTAGAGCACGCCGCGCAGCGGCAGCACCACGAAGCCGACCAGGAAGATGGCGCGCCGCCCCCAGGCATCGGCCCGCGCGCCGGCCAGCCAGGACGTGCCGATCATCACCACCTGCGCGGCGACGATGCAGGCACTCATCAGCACGGTGCCCATGGTCGGGTCGGCGATCGCCATCACCTGGCCGACCAGCGGCAACATCGGCGCATTGGCGAAGTGGAACACCGCGACGGACACCGCCAGCACCAGCAGCGGGCGATGCGCCAGCAGCACCCGCCAGCTGCCCGGCGCGCCCGCATCCTCGCTGAGGCCGCGTGCCAGGCGCTGGTCGATCTCGCGCGCCGGCACGAAGCCGGTCGCGATCAGCGCCGCGAAGGCCATCACGCCCAGGATGACAAAGACCGCGATCGGCCCCACCCAGAAGGCGGCGATGCCGGCGGCCGCCGCGGTCGCGGCATTGCCGGCATGGTTGAAGGCCTCGTTGCGCCCCATGCGGCGGGAGAACCCGCCCGGCCCCACCAGCCCCAGCGTCAGCGATGCGATGGCCGGCGCGACCACCGCCGCCGCGACACCCGCCAGCACCTGGGAGGCCAGCACCACGCCCCAGGCCGGCGAGACCACCACCAGCATGCAGGACAGTGTGATGGCGATGGTCGCGCCCATCAGCATGGCGCGCTTGTCGGGCAGCGCATCCACCAGCATCCCCGCCGGCGCCTTGGCCAGCAGCCCGGCGATGCCCGCCGCGCCGATCACCGCGCCGACCGCGCCGGCATCCCAGCCATGGATCACGATCAGCCAGATGCCGAGATAGGGGCCGAGCCCGTCGCGCACATCCGCCAGGGTGAAGTTGGTCGCATCCAGCGCGCGCGCGGCGCGGGTGGAAGGCGTGCGTTCAGCGGTCATGCGGTGGTCGATCCGTTCCGGTCGCGCGGCATAACGGCTGGATGGCCAGGCGGTTGCGGCGGACGCGCGGGATATTGCGCGAGGCGCGGCGCTGGACAACGATGCGGGCCCGCGCCGGAGACGTCGCCATGGCCCAGCCTTCACCGCTGCCCATTTCCATCGCCGGCGGCATCGGCGCTGCGGTCGCCAGGCTCATCACCGGTCCCTGGCCCGCCGACGCGGGGGGCTGGATCGGCGTCGCCGCCCTTGCCGTCGCGGTCGGCGTCGGCGCCTATCTCGCCCTTCGCTTCATCGCCAGGAGACGGCCACCTTGAGTTCCCGCATTCTTCGCATCGCCGGCGCCCAGATGGGCGGCAACCAGAAATCCGACAGCCGCGCCGCCATCCTGTCGCGCATGATCGCCCTTCTGGAGGACGCCGCCGCGCAGGGCGCGAAGCTGGTCGTCTTCCCCGAACTGCCCTTCACCACCTTCTTCCCGCGCTGGCTGATCGATACCACGCAGGAGCTCGACACCTACTTCGACCGCGAGATGCCGGGGCCGCAGACGCAGGCGCTGTTCGACCGCGCGCGGGAACTGGGCGTGGGCATGTATGTCGGCTACGCGGAACTGACGCCCGCCGGGCAGCGCTTCAACACCGCCATCACCACCGGGCCGGACGGCGCGGTGCTGGGCAAGTACCGCAAGATCCACCTGCCCGGCACGGTCGAACCGCGCGCGGGGGATCGCTTCCAGCAGCTCGAGAAACGCTACTTCGAATATGGCGACATGGGCTTCCCGGCCTTCCGCGGGCCGGAGTCCTGGGGCCGCCCGGTGCTGGGCATGCTGATCTGCAACGACCGCCGCTGGCCCGAAGGCTGGCGCGTCTATGGGCTGCAGGGCATGGAGCTGATGCTGATCGGCTACAACTCCGCCGCCTATGACCCGATGGGCGGCACGACGGAAAGCGCCGAGCTGCGCACCTTCCATTCCACCATGGCGGTGCAGGCGAATGCCTACATGAACGCGACCTGGGCGGTGAGCGTCGCCAAGGCCGGCGACGAGGACGGCTCGGGGTTGATCGGCGGGTCCTGCATCATCGACCCGAACGGCCTGGTGGTCGCGCAGGCCAAGACGCTGGGCGACGAGGTGATCGTCGCCGATGTCGACTTCGACGCCTGCCGCCAGGGCAAGGAGAAGATGTTCAACTTCGCCGCGCATCGCCGCCCGCAATGGTATCGGCCGATCATCGACCAGGTCGGCGCGCTGCCGCCGGCCTGAGGCGTTCAGCCGCGCGGCAATAGCCAGGCGGCGATCTGCTTCGGGGTCGCCGCCAGGCCAGGCGGCACCTCGGGCGCGTAGCGCGGCGCGACATGCGCGAGCACCAGCGTAAGGAAGCGGTGCTCCTGGTCGATCGCGTCGCGCGTGGCGTCGTCCGTGGCCTGGTCGGCTTCCAGCAGCAGGATCTCGAGGCGCTGCACGATCTCGCGGATCTCCGCCACGCCGCAGCGCGATGCCAAGGCGACGGCGTCGTCCGGCGCGCGCGACGCATCGCCCAGCAGCGCATCGAGGCGCGACAGTTCGATGAACAGCGCGGCCTCGCAGGCCATCCGGATGTCGGCGGCGATTGCGCAGCCCTCCGTGAACCAGGCTTGTTCGGCGGCGAGGTCGGGGAAGCGCGGCTGGGCGGTGGCGTCGTCGTCGAACCACGCCTGGTAGCCGGCATCCCAGGCGGCGATGCGCGCGGCCAGCGCGCTGTCGAGCCCAAGCGCGGCCGGGTCGACCGGCGTGTCCGTCTCGGCGTCGCGCAGCGGGGCCATGCGGTATCCGGGGGCCAGCCGCAGTCGCGGCGGCGCCGGGCGTGGCGCGAAGGGCAGCGCCGCCGGCCGCCAGGCGGCGTGGCGCAGCAACACCGCACTGACCACGGCGGCGACACCAACCAGCGCCAGGAGCTCCAGCACGGCGGGCTCGATCCAGCTGCGCCACAGGCCCTCGCGGTCGAGCCACCAGACCAGCATGCCTGCCAACAGGAACAGCAGGAAGGCGCGGATCGATGCGCCGCGTCCGGCGTGCAGCAGCCAGGCCGCCTGGAACAGCCCGGCCATCGCGAAGGCCAGCGGCGTCCAGCGCGACAGCAGCAGCAGCGACAGCCCCGCCGCCAACAGCAGCGCGCCACCGGGCATCCACCAGCGCCGGCGGGTGCGGTCCGCCGCGTCGGGCGCGGTGCCGAGGCCCTCCAGCATGCGGTCCATCACCGCATCCACGGCCAGCGCGCGCAGCAGCAGCACCGCGCCGACGGCGTAGAACAACCCCACGGCGATGCCGAGCAGCGGCAGCAATGTCCCCATGCCGCGCCATGATGGCGCAGCCGCGCCGGCGGCGCACCCCGCGCTGTCTTGCCCTGGCCCGGGCCCGATCGCACACTCGCCCAGCCCCCGCAGGCGGGTCGAGGAGGAGAACGCACCATGGACGGCATCCTGACCGGCCAGTCGCTGCACGCCACGGTCGAGGCCTGGCTGCGCGACTTCGAGGCGGCGCTCGGCTCCGCGCAGGCCGATCGGATCGCGGCGCTGCTGGCGGGCGAATGCCATTGGCGCGACATCCTCGCCTTCACCTGGGACATCCGCACCTGCTCGGGCGCCGAGGCGATCGCCGCGCGGCTGGCGCCGACACTGGCCGCGGCGCGCCCGCATGGCCTGGCGCTGGCCGCCGGGCGCACGCCGCCGCGCCGCCTGGCCCGCGCCGGCATCGACTGCATCGAGGCGATCTTCACCTTCCACACCGCCACCGGCCCCTGCACCGGCGTGGTGCGCCTGGTCAGCGAGGATGGCGCGACGCGCGCCTGGACGCTGATGACCTCGCTGGACGAGATCCGCGGCCATGAGGACCCGGCCGAGGGAAAGCGCTGGCAGGACATCGACTGGAAGCGCAACTTCGGCGGGGAGAACTGGCTGGATCGCCGCAAGCGCGCCGTCGCCTACGAGACGCGCGACCCGGCCATGCTGGTGGTGGGCGCGGCGCAGGCCGGGCTGTCGGTGGCGGCGCGGCTGGGGCTGCTCGGCGTCGATACGCTGGTGGTGGACCGCGAGCGGCGCATCGGGGATTCGTGGCGCAACCGCTACCACGCGCTGACGCTGCACAACGAGACGCGCGTCAATCACCTTCCCTACATGCCATTCCCGAAGTCCTTCCCGGTGTTCATTCCGAAGGACATGCTGGCGAACTGGTTCGAGCTCTATGCCGAGGCGATGGAGCTGAATGTCTGGACCTCCACCACCCTGACCGGCGGGCGGTGGGACGAGGCGGCGCGCTGCTGGGAGGTGACGCTCACGCGCGCCGATGGGCTGACGCGCATCATGCGCCCGCGCCATATCGTGATGGCCAATGGCGTCAGCACCACGCCGGTCATGCCGGACCTGCCGGGGCTGAAGGATTTCGCCGGGGCGGTGCGGCATTCGAGTGCGCTCGGCAGTGGGCGCGACTGGGCGGGCAAGCGGGCGCTGGTGCTGGGCACCGGGACGTCGGGGCACGACACGGCGCAGGATTTGGCGGTGTCCGGCGCGGCCAGCGTGACCATCATCCAGAACCGACCCTCGCTGGTGGTCAGCCTGAAGGAAGCGCAGACACCCTATGCGCTGTATGACGAGGACATCGCCTTCGAGGACAAGGACCTGCTGGCGACGTCCTTTCCCTCTCCGGTGACCAGGCGCATCGCGCAGCGCATGGTGGCGATGAACCGGCAGGCCGATGCGGCGTTGCTCGCGGGGCTGGAGGCGCGCGGCTTCAAGTTGAACTTCGGGCGCGACGGCACCGGCTGGCAGCTGATGTATGCGGAACGCGGCGGCGGCTACTACTTCGATGCCGGGTGTTCGCAGATGATCGTCGATGGGAAGGTCGGGCTGATGCAGTTCGCCGACATCGACCGCTTCGTGGCCGAGGGCGCGCTGATGAAGGATGGGTCCGTCGTGCCGGCGGAACTGGTGGTGCTGGCCACCGGATACGAGGGGCAGTTGGCGGCGGCGCGGCGGCTGCTGGGCGATGCGGTGGCCGACCGCGTCGGGCAGGTGTGGGGCTTCGACAACGAGGGCGAATTGGCCGGCATGTGGCGCCCGACCGGACAGGACGGGCTGTGGTTCCATGCCGGCGGGCTGGCGCAGTGCCGCATCTATTCGAAGGTGCTGGCCTTGCAGATCAAGGCGCGGGAGCTGGGGCTGGTCGCATGATCGACGTGGTGCAGGACGAGCAGACCGGGCATTTCCGCGTGGTGACGCATCGTGGCGAGACGATCGGCATCACCACCACGCAGGAGGCCGCCAACGACCTGTCGGAGCTGATGCTGGAGGCGTGGGAAGAAGCGGTGGCTGCGGCCGCGGCACGGGCGCGGATGAAGCACGGGGCGGCGATCATCGAGCCGCGCTGAGTCGCCGGGGCTTTCGCAGCAGGCGCTGGCGGGTCCCTGGGCGCCTGGCTTTCGGACAAATGGCGCGCGAGCCGGGCAGGCCGGGATGGGGTGGACTTATCCGGTCTGCGGCCGATGCGCGCGAACAGGATGAAGCGGGGACGGTTGCGTCAGCCGTAGCGAGCGCGGGTCCGGCCTGGCGCGCCGGATGGCCGGCGACGCGTGCCGCGTCGGGGGCGGGAAGGGGCGGATGAATGGGTTCAAAGAGCGCGGAAAAAAATCCTATAGCGTCGTGGCGCGGCTGTCCAGCGCAAAGCGCGCCGGCGGGGTTGTGCTGCGCCGCCGCATCGGAAACCCTGGCGACGACCCACCACCGCCGGAGCGCCCCGCCATGACCCGCAGCATCGTCCTTGCCGCCGCCCAGTTGGGGCCCATCCAGAAGGCCGAGGGGCGCGATGTCGCGGTGGGCCGCATGGTGCGGCTGATGGAGAAGGCGCACCGCATGGGCGCGCAGGTGGTGGTGTTCCCCGAACTGGCGCTGACCACCTTCTTCCCGCGCTGGTACGAGGAGGACATCGCCAACGCCGACCATTGGTACGAGACCGCGCTGCCGTCCAACGAGACCGCGCCGATCTTCGAGGCGGCGCGGAAGTACGGGATCGCCTTCCACCTCGGCTACGCGGAGAAGACGCCGGACGCGCACCGGTACAACACCGCGGCCTTCGTCAGCCCCGGCGGCGACATCATGCTGAAGTACCGCAAGGTGCATCTGCCGGGGCATGCGGAGTACGACCCCGTCCGCAAGGTGCAGCACCTGGAGAAGCGGTTCTTCGAGGTGGGGAACCTCGGCTTCCCGGTGGTGCGCGCGCCGGTGGCGGGGCATGACGTCAATGTGGGGATGATGATCTGCAACGATCGGCGCTGGCCGGAGGCCTGGCGCGTGATGGGGTTGCAGCAGGTCGAGCTGGTGATGCTGGGCTACAACACGCCGTCGCTGAACATGGATAACCGGGGGTTCGAGGCGCACCACCTGCGGGTGTTCCATTCGCACCTGACCATCCAGGCGGGCTGCTACCAGAATGCCTGCTTCGCCGTCGCCACCGCCAAGGCGGGGACGGAGGACGGGCACGAGCTGTTCGGCCATTCCATCATCGTCAACCCGCAAGGGGAGATCATGGCGCAGGCGACGTCCTGGGGGGATGAGCTGATCGTGGCGGATGCCGATTTGGGCATGTGCGAGCTGGGGCGCAGCACGATCTTCAACTTCGCGAAGCATCGGCGGCCGGAGGCCTATGGGCGGATCACCGGGCAGGTGGGCAGCGAGCCGCCGGCGGTGTGGGCGCCGGGGCAGGCGGCGGAGTAGGGCGCGGGCGAGCGCGTGACGGAGTAGGGCGCGCGCGGGCGCGCGGCGGAGTAGGGCGCGCGCGTGCGCGCGACGGCGTGACGCCGCTTGGGTCATGACCAGCCCAGGCGCAGGGCGCGGCGGAGGTATTTGATGCCTCCGACGCGCCGGTGCAGGCGGCGCAGGTCGGCCAGCAGGGCGTGGGTGACCTCCGGCGGGGCGTCGTAGAGGGTTTGCACCGGCGGCAGGCTGACGCTGCGACGCAGGGTTTCGGACAAATCGGGGTCGGGCAGCTTGTCGGGCGGGCCAGGCAGGGCTTGCAGCAGGCGCAGGCGGCGGACCAGGGCGATGAAGCCCAGGCCGAGGATGCGCGCGGCGCGGCGGCAGGCGCGGAAGATGAGTGGCGCGATTTCGCGGAGTGGGTGCCTGGGACTGAGGTCCTTGATGGCGTGCAGCAGCTTTTCCCACAGGCCGGCGCGGGTGAGGCGGCGGAAGTAGCGCGAGACGGTGTCGGGGCGGCCGAAGCGTTCGGGCAGGTCGCACCAGGGGCCGGTGCCGGAGGCCACGAGGAATATGGCGTCCATGCGGGTGCGGAGGTCACCGATCTGGCGGCCGGCGGGGGAGCGCGGGAGGATGTAGGGGAGGAGGGCGTGGAATTGGAGGTCGGTGAGGGGGGTGGGGTGGGGCATGGGGGGCAGAGTGGCGGAGATTCCTGAAATAGTCAATATTTCCTAATTTGCCCTTTGGCGCAGCGGTAGATGAATGGCAAGAGAATTGCGGTAGGTCGGCGCTTCTTCAGGGAACCCAACGAGTGCGTGGGTCGTCGAGCCGCCTTCGCAGGCTGGTGGCAACTCCTAGCGCGATAGCAGACGACATTCGCTTGATGAGCGGCCAACGCCCGACTTCCTCAAGTGGGTGAAGCCTGAATAGAAAATCCTCGAAAGGTGCCTTGATTTTGGGGTTAATATCCGCGGCTCGGCAGGCTGTTGCGTAGAAGAAGGCACGCTGGACCCAGAATGCCGTCGTTTGTATATTTTTCCCTGGAGCGCTTGGAGGATTTGGACTGGCACCTAATGTAGTGGCGTACCGCATCATTGAAGGAGAAAGCTCATCTTGCACTGAAAGTCCAAGATATATCTTAAGATAAGGCGGAATCAAACGATCGATCCGAAATTTAATACAATCTTCTATTGGAATTACGGAATCCTCGGCGCTCGCGTGATCAGCGACAAATATTTTTAGTGCAGCCCATTCTCTAATGGCAGATAAATTGGCGTTTCTCAGTGATTCGGCGTTATCTTGAAAAATAGAAATAAAGGAATCTTTGGCGCGCTCTTCGATTTGACTCATCCAAGTATTATTACAATATTGACAAACTACTCTTACAGTCTTTGTCTCAATATTACCTTGCCTTTTATAGTTTTTTGTATTTTTCACGGCAATTATGCCGCTGGACAGCATGCGTGCGCGCTGCGCCCATTCGTGCTTGTGCTTGAAATCCGGCTTCGCAAGGTAGGGATGCATCCATTGCGGCCAGAAGTGCTCGGCCGACCGCCCACCGCCGCAGAAGATGCAAACTCTACGAGGCTTTCGCATACTGACTCGATGACGGAGGACAGCACGTAGCGGCCGACTGAAGCAGAGATCGGGATGATTCGCGATGCCGGATTGCGGCGTGCGCTCACGGGCCCGCGGTCAAAAGTTGAGTGGTCTAAGCTTCCAAGCCGGGATTCAACATCGGAAGTCGCCGGCGTGTGGGACGAAGCGCGCGCCGCTCACCAAGGCTCGCCGCCGCGCGGCGCACCGGTGTCCACGCTGTCATGGCGGTTGTTGTCGGTGATCGCCTCGACCAGCGCGGCCAGGTCATAGCCCTCGGGCCGCACGGGTTCGATGATGATGCGCCCGTCCTCCTCGCGCACCGCGACCGGCTGGTCGAGCGTGACGCGCGCCGCCGCCATCACCGCCGACGGGATGCGGACGAAAGCGCTGTTGCCCCATTTCTTGACGGTGACGCGCATGATGGCCTCGGCCTGCCTGTGGGATGCCCATACGGGCGGTCGCACGGGTCGTGTCAACAATGTCGATACAGCGGCCTCCATCCGCGCGAAGGAAGGGTCCCGCCGCGCGCCGGCCCGTCACTGTGATCCGCATCGCATCCCCCACCCCGCCCCCCTGCCATCCTCCCCCTCGCCATACGTCCCGCGCAAGCCGCTTCCCACCGCAGGAGCACGCACATGCTGAGGGCAACACTCGTCACCCTGACCGCACTCGGCGTCGCGCTCGCCGCGCACGCGCAGCCCGAACGCGGCCCCGCCACGCCGGCGCCACAGGCAGAAACCATCACCGATCCCGACGCCATCGCTGCGCGCCTGCGCTTCTGGGCGACCGACAGCGGCGACCCGGTCTATTTCGGCGAGGTCCGCAACGTCGATGCGCGCTCGCGCCGCGTGCTCGGGCACTACCAGTGCCTCGCCATCGCCTTCATCCGCTACGAGGCCGGGGTGTTCCACTACTACCACAAGATGTGGGCGCGCGACGCCAGCGGCTCCTGCCGCTACGACGACCTGGCCAGCCGCCCGGTCGGCAATCGCGGCCTGTGCGTGCGCGACAGCGATGCCGCCTCGGCCCGCGCCCCCAGCACCCGGCGCATCGGCAAGGACAATCTCGACTGGCAGAATGGCCGCTTCCGCACCATCGACACGCGCACGCGGCGCGTCGGCGAGACCGCCGCCTGCGTGCCGCCGAACGGCGCGGCCGCGGGGCTGTTCTCGCTGCAGATCGTGGATGGGCGGTTCCGGCTGATCACGACGCGCCCGCTCAGCTACGAGCTGAACATGGCGCCGCAGGACCCGCGCAGCCCGCCCACCGCGCCTGTCTTCTGATCCGCAGGGCCTGGACGCCGCCGCGCCGCGACACGAAGGGGGACCGCATGAGCTTCCTCGCTGCCCTCGATGCCCTGCCGCCGAACGATCCGGCGCGGGCCGGGCTGTTCATGCAGCGGCTGCGGGCGGATTGGCGCGCGCTGTTCGCCGAATTGCGCGCCGACCGGCCGGTGCTGGCGCTGCCGATCTTCACCATGGTCAGCCGCTGGACGGATGTGGTGGACGTGCTGTCGCGCAACGAGACCTTCCGCGTCACCTATGCGCCGATGATGGACCCGTCGGTCGGGCCCTACATGCTCGGGCGCGACGGGGCGGAGGAGAATTGGCGCGACAAGTCGGTGATGCGCGCGCTGATGCGCTGGGATGATGTGCCGGGCATCCGCGCGCTGGCGGCGGAGACGGCGGCCGGGGCGCTCGCGGCCGTGGCGCCGCCGACGGTCGATGTTGTGCAGGCGGTGTCGCGGCTGGTGCCGCTGCGCGTGGTGCAGAAGTGCTTCGGTTTCCCTGGCCCGGATGATGCGGCGATGCTGCGCTGGTCCTGGGCGAGCCAGGCGGACATGTTCCACAACATCGCCAATGTGAAGGCGCGGCACGATGCCTGCGTGCAGGCGGGGGCCGAGATGCGCGCCTGGGTGCGCGATTTCGTCGCCGGGCACCCGGCGGCGGGCGAGGATACGGTGTCGCGGCTGCTGCGGCTGACCGCCGCGGGGCTGTCGGGGCTCGATCCCGAGCAGGTGGTGAGCAATGTCTGCGGGTTGCTGGTCGGCGCGATCGAGACGTCGTCGCAGGCGATCGTCAATGCGACCGAGCAGATCCTGTTGCGGCCGGAGGTGGCGGCGCGCGCGATCCGCGCCGCGCGGGGCAATGAGGAAGCGGCGTTCGACGCGATCGTGTGGGAGGCGCTGCGCTTCAACCCGATGACGACCTTCGTGATCCGCACCGCGGCCACCGATGCGGTGCTCGGACCGGGGACGCCGTATGAGATGGCGGTGCCGGCCGGCACGCGGGTCGCGGCGGGGATCGGGTCGGCGATGTTCGACCCCGGCGTGTTTCCCGAACCGGATGCGTTCCGCGAGAGGCGGCGGACGGCGTATCTGCATACCGGCTTCGGGCCGCATGAGTGCCTCGGGCAATTCGTGGCCTATGCCATCATCCCGGAGACGATCCGCCAGGTGTTGCTGCTGCCGGGGTTGCGGCTGCGCGACGGGGAGGGGAGCCGGGTGGACTTCGCGGGCGGGCCGTTTGCCGAGCATTTCGTGCTGGCGCACGGCGCGCCGGGGTGAGGGGACGGGATCGCGGCAGGCGATCGGCGCGGTCCGGCCGTCGTCGTCGGCCGGGCTGAGGACCAGGACTGGGTGGTGCGCCGCCCGGGGTTCGGATGCCAGCCGCATGCTGTCGCCGGCTCCGGGACCGCGACGCGCGCCGCCGGTCCGCCATTTCCGCGATTCCGCCTGCGCGCATCCGGCGCTACGCTTGCGCCCATGACCGCGAGAAACCAGCCCGCCATGCGCCGCCTTGCCCTGACCGCCCTGCTGCTCTCCGGCGCCTGCGCGCAGGAAGCGCCCATCCCCGTCACCTATGTTCCGGCGGCGCCCGCCCCGGCCGCCGCCGGCACGCCGGAGGAACAGGCCGCGCGTCGGCTCGACCGCGCGCTCGGCCAGGATGCGCGGCGCGACCGGGCGCAGGCGGCCGACCCTTATGCGGCCTCGATGGCCGGCACCCCCACCCCCGGCACCGACCTGGAGATCGGCGGCGGCGACGCGCCGCAGGCCACGCCCCAGATCGGCATCCCGTTCCGCTGAGGCGTCAGGCTGCCTCGGCCAGCCCCAGCGCCTGGCGGCGGAACAGCCCGGCGTAGATCCCGCCATCCCTGGCCAGCAGGGTGGCGTGGGTGCCTTCCTCCGCCACCGCGCCGCGGTCGAAGACCAGGATGCGGTCCATCGCGCGCACCGTGGACAGGCGATGCGCGATGACCAGGGCGGTGCGGCCCTTCAGCAGGCGTTCCATCGCGTCCTGGATCATCGCCTCGCTTTCGGAGTCGAGGGCGGCCGTCGCCTCGTCCAGCACCAGGATCGGCGCGTCGGCCAGAAAGGCGCGGGCCAGGGCCACGCGCTGGCGCTCGCCGCCCGAGAGCTTCACGCCGCGTTCGCCGACCAGCGTGTTCATGCCGCGCGGCAGGCGGGCGATGAAGCCATCCGCATGGGCCAGCGTGGCGGCGCGGGCGATCTCGGCCTCGGTGGCGCCGGGGCGGCCATAGGCGATGTTCTCCGCGATCGAGCGGTGGAACAGCACCGGTTCCTGCGCGACCAGCGCGATGGCCTGGCGCAGGCTGGCTTGCGTGACGCCGGCGATGTCCTGGCCGTCGATGGTGATGCGGCCCTCGGTCGGGTCGTGCAGCCGTTGCAGCAGCTTCACGAGTGTCGACTTGCCGGAGCCGGAGTGGCCGACCAGGCCGATGCGCTCGCCACCGGCGATGCGGATATCCAGGTCGCGATACAGCGGCGTGGTGTGGCCGCCATAGCGGAAGCCGACATGCTCGAAGGCGATGCGGCCTTCGCGCACGCGCAGCGCCGGCGCGCCGGGGGCGTCGGTGATGGCGGGACGGGTGGCTTCGAGGGCGACCGCGTCCTCCAGCTCGTTCACGCTGCGCTGCAGGTTGCTGATGTGGTAGCCGATGTCGCGCAGGTAGCCCTGCACCACCAGGTACATGGTCAGCGCGGCCACCACGTCGCCGGGGCTGGCGAGGCGGAGGTGCCACAGCAGCAGCGCGGCGCCGATCACCGCGGCGCGCAGCACCAGCAGCGCGGCATCCTGGAACAGGTTCGCCGCGGTGCCGCGGCCCCAGGCGCGCTGCGTGCGGCCGCGCCAGCGGGCGAGCAGCTTCGTCAGCAGGGTGTCCTCGCGCGCCTCGGCGGCGAAGGACTTCACCACGGCGTTGGCGCCGATGGAATCGGCCAGCGCGCCGCCGAGCCGGCTGTCCCAGCCATTGGACAGGCGCGAGGCCGGCGCCACCCACAGCACCGACAACGCCGCCGTCAGCGCCAGGTGCCCCAGCGCGCCCGCCAGCACGACCAGGCCCAGCCAGGGCGAGAGCGTCGCCAGCATCGCCGCCGCCGCCAGCAGCACCGCGACGGAGGGCAGCAGCGCGATCAGCACCGTGTCGTTCAGCAGGTCGAGCGCCCACATGCCGCGCGAGATCTTCCGCACGGTGGAGCCGGCGAAGGTGCCGGCATGCCAGTCGGCGGACAGTCGTTGAACCCGGGCAAAACTGTCCTGCGCGAGGCTGGTCATGTTGCCCAGCGTCAGGCGGATCACCGCATGGATGGCGCCGAAGCGCAGCAGCGCCATGGCGGCGCCGAGCGCGACCATGCCGGCGAGCAGCCAGGACGCCGTGGCGATCGCGCCGGGCGCATCGGAGATGACGGCATCGGTCAGCCGGCCCGCGAGCAGCGGCATCGCCACGTCGCACAGCACGGCGAGCAGCATCAGCCCGGCCGAGAGCGGCGCGGCCGCGCCTTCCCGCCGCCAGCGGGACAGCACGAAACGGAAGGTGGCGCGGAACGGGCCCGCGCGGAGGGTCGTTGAATCGGTCATGGGGCTCCACGCGGCGGGGCGCCGCGTCTCGCTTCGGAAGGGTGAGGGCCAGCGCCAGGCGGCGGGGAGCCGCGGCGCGCGTCGGAGGGTGGAAACCAGCGCCGGGCGGCAGGGCCTGGCGCGGGGGCGTCTAGGCCCGGAGGCGCTGACGCGGAGTGTCGGGCGGCACGTGGGTCGTCATCCGGCACTCCTTTCCGTTCGAGGTTGGCCTGCGCAAGAGATAGGCAAAACGATGCGCGGATGCAACCGCTGCGTCGCGGCCCGACCGTTCGGGGCGGGATGGACGTGCTGCAAGCCGGCCTGCGCGGCGGACCCTGCGACGCGCGGCCGCTAGGCTGACGGGCGGAACAGCCCGGCGGACCGGCGCAGCGGCCGTGCCGAACAGCCGCGCCGTCGCGCGCCCCGGCACGGTGATGGACGGATCAGCTCGAAGGAACGGCCCAGCGACTGCGCCGGTCAGCGGCGCTGTCGCCCGGCCTGGCCCGGCGCGCCGCCGCGTGGCGCGGGCCGGTGCCGCCGTTGCGACGGGACCGGTCAGCGCCGCGCGGCGACCTCGCGCGCCAGGTCTTCGCGCGCCGGGCAGCCGGTGGGGCACAAGGCTTCCAGGCGGCGGAGGTTCGCCTCGGCCCGGTCGCGCCGCCCGGTCTCCAGGAACAGCACGCCCTGGTAGGCGATGGCCGGCAGGTGGCGCGGGTCGCGCGCCAGGGCCTGGTCGTAGCGCGCTTCGGCCTCGGCATGGCGGCCGCTGCTGCGGAGTGCCAGCGCCAGGTAGGTCAGCACATCCGGGTCGGCCGGCAGGCGCGCCAGGACGGATTCCAGCAGCGGGACGGACAGGTCGTAGCGGCCGGTCGCTTGCAGGCGCACGGCCTCGATGGCGGCGGGGTCTTCCATCGGATCGGGCGGGGCGGCGGCCGTGAGGGACGGCAGCAGCACGAGGGCAAGCAGAGCGGGCAGGCGCATGGCGGCCATCATGGCGCGGCGTGCGGCCGTGCGGGACGAAGCCTTCGTGACAGCGCGCCTTGCCCCTTCATGCGCGCGGCTGCCCACCCTCATTCCGCGGCGAGGCGCATCCGCCCGGCGCGTGCCGCGACCACCGCCAGCAGCGCCTGCGTCACCGCCGCCTGGCAGGGTTCGATGACCGGCACGCCGCAGACATCCTCGGCGAAGGCACGGTGGCTGGCCATGCCGGCGCAGCCCAGGATGACCGATTCCGCACCGAGGGCGACCAGCTCCTTTGCCGCATCGGCCAGGCGGGCGCGCGGCGCCACCGGGTCGGTCAGCACCTCCATGTCGAGGTTGAGCGGGATGGTGCCGACCAGCCGTGTGTCCACGCCCATGGATTGCAGGGCGCGGCGCTGGCGGGGCTTGGATTTCTCGGTGAAGGCGATGATGCCGAAGCGTTCGCCGCGCATCATCGCCGCGGCCACGGCGCAACGCAGCGGGCCGAACACGGGCTTGTCGGTGACGGTGCGGACGGCCTCCAGCCCCGGGTCCGACACGCAGGCCAGCACGTAGGCGTCGGCCGGCTCGGCCTCGACCATGCGGCAGAGCGGTTCGGCCACCGCATACCAATCGCGCCAGGTGACGATGGCGCCGGGGCTTTCGGGCAGGCGCGTGACGTCCAGGCGCGGCAGGCCAGGGGCCGCGAAGGGCTCGATGGCGGCGGCGATGCCTTCCGTGCAGGACAGGCTGGAGTTCGGATTGATGACGAGGATGCGTTCGACCATGCGCCATCCTCGCGCCGGGACTGCGCTCTGTTCAAGCCCGCGCTTGTGGGGAATGCTTGAATTCGCCGGCCGAAGCGCCGACAATGTTGCATTGCACAATGGGCGCCGCAGAGTGCCCGCGAAAGGAACGCCTATGAATTGGGACCCGGCGCGGGACGGCCCCGCGAAGGCCGTGGCTCACCCGCCGATCGGCGTGGCGCTGGCGCGTGGCGCGATGTTCCGCTGCCCGGCCTGCGGCGAAGGCAAGCTGTTCAACGGCTACCTGCGGCTGGCGGATGAATGTTCGCATTGCCACGCGCCGCTCGGGCGCATCCGCGCGGATGACGCGCCGCCCTATTTCACCATCCTGATCGTGGGGCATGTGCTGGTGCCGGGCGTTTTCCTGGTCGAGAAGCTGTGGCGGCCCGAGATGTGGGTGCACATGGCGATCTGGCTGCCGCTGTTCGCCATCGTCTGCATGGCGATGCTGCGCCCGGTGAAGGGCATGGTGGTGGCCTGGATGATGCGCCTGGGCCTGACCGGCGAGGATCAGGGGCCGCCGATCCCGGCGCCGGTGATCGCCGCCAGGCGCGCGGGCGATGCCTGAACAACGCCTGGTCCGCATCGAGCTGCCGGAGGAGCCGCCGGCCCCTTCGGTCTATGCCGAGGCGGACCGGCGCCAGGCGATTGCGGACCTGCTGACCGGCAACCGCTTCGACCCGGCGAACCTGCCGCCCGGCCCCTATGCGCTGGCGGTGTCGGTGCGGGAGGGGCGGCTGGTGCTCGATATCCGCGATGTGGACAACCGGCCGCTGCATGTGCTGGCGCTGGCGCTGGGGCCGTTCCGGCGGCTGATCAAGGACTACCACATGGTGGTCGAGGCGCATGAGCAGGCGGTGGCGGAGAGCGGCCCGGAGTCTCGCGTGCAGGCGATCGACATGGGGCGGCGCGGGCTGCACAACGAGGGCGCGGAGCTGCTCCAGGCGCGGCTGGCCGGGCGCATCGCGGTGGATTTCGAGACGGCGCGGCGGCTGTTCACGCTGGTCTGTGCGCTACACCAGCGGATTTGAGTGGACTAATTGGGCTTAGTCCGGTAGGGTCTTGGTATGTCCGCCCTGAACATCCATGACGCCAAGACGCAGTTCTCCCGCCTGGTCGACCGTGTCGGGGCAGGGGAGAGCGTCGTCATCGCCAAGGCCGGCAAGCCGGTCGCGAAGCTGGTGCCGCTGTCGGCCTCGGATGCGCCGGCGAAGCGCATCGGCTTCCTCGCCGGCGCCTTCGCGGTGCCCGCCGATTTCGACACCATGGGGCAGGCCGAGATCGAACGGCAGTTCGACGGCGCGTGAGCCTGTTGCTGCTCGATACGCATCTGCTGCTCTGGGCGGCGCTGGATGATGCGCGGCTGACGCCCGGTGCGCGCGCGCTGATCGAGGACCCGGCGCATGGCCTGCTGTTCAGCGCCGCCTCGATCTGGGAGGTGGTGGTGAAGGCTGGCCTCGGGCGCGCCGACTTCACGCTGGATGCGCGGGTGCTGCGCGGCGGGCTGATGGCGGCGGGGTATCGCGAACTGCCCATCACCGCCGAGCACGCGGTGGCGCTGATGCGCCTGCCGCCGCTGCATCGTGACCCCTTCGACCGCATCCTGCTGGCCCAGGCCGAGACCGAGGGCGCGACGCTGCTGACCGCCGACCGCGCGCTGGGGCAATATCCTGGGCCGGTGCGGCTGGTCGCCTGACACCACGGAGAGGCGCATGAGGATCGATGGGGTCTGGCACCGGAGCGTGCGGCTGGATGAGGCCGATGGCTGGTCGGTGCGCATCCTCGACCAGACGCGGCTGCCCTGGGCCGTCGAATGGCTGCGGCTGGTGGATGAGGAGCAGGTCGCGCACGCCATCCGGTCGATGCAGACGCGCGGCGCGCCGCTGATCGGCGCGACGGCGGCCTATGGCGTGGCGCTGGCGATGCGGCGCGATCCGGGCGCGCTGGAACCTGTGTGTGCCATGCTGGCGGAGACGCGCCCGACGGCGATCAACCTGCGCTGGGCGATCGACCGGATGCTGGCGGCGCTGCGCAACCTGCCGGTGCAGGACCGCGCGGCCGCCGCCTATGCCGAGGCCGCCGCCATCGCCGATGACGACGCGGCCACCTGCGAGGCGATCGGCCGCAGCGGTTTGCCGCTGATCCAGGAGATCGCCGCGCGCAAGCCCCGCGTGAACATCCTGACGCATTGCAATGCCGGATGGCTCGCGACGGTGGATTGGGGCACCGCGCTGGCGCCGATCTACATGGCGCATGATGCCGGCGTCGCCGTGCATGTCTGGGTGGATGAGACGCGGCCGCGCAACCAGGGTGCGGCGCTGACCGCCTTCGAACTGGGCGCGCATGGCGTGCCGCATACGGTGGTGGCGGACAATGCCGGCGGGCACCTGATGCAGCACGCGCAGGTGGATCTGGTCATCGTCGGCACCGACCGCGTGACGCGCACGGGCGACGTGGCGAACAAGATCGGCACCTACCTGAAGGCGTTGGCGGCGCGGGACAATGGCGTGCCGTTCTGGGTGGCGCTGCCGCATTCGACGCTCGACATGCGGGTGGGCGATGGCGTGGCGGAAATCCCCATCGAGGAACGCTCGCCGGCCGAGGTGACTGACCTGACCGGGCGCACCGCGGATGGGCGGATCGAGACCATCCGCGTGGCCGCCGCCGGCAGCTCCGCCGCCAACCCGGCCTTCGACGTGACCCCGGCGCGGCTGGTGACCGGGCTCATCACCGAGCGCGGGCGCATCCCCGCCACCGCCGAGGCCATCGCTGCGATGTATCCGGAGAAGGCGGCATGACCGGCTGGAAGACCGCCTGGCGGTCCTTCTACTACGACGGCGCGCCGGAGGCGCCGGACCCGGTGCTGGTGAAGGGCCGTGTCGCGCTGCTGGTGATCGACGTGCAGAACACCTACCTGGCGCGCCCGGCCGACCGCAGCACCCTGCCACCCGCCGAGGCGGCGCGCGATGCCGCCTGGGATGGTTTCCATGATCGGATGCATGGGCTGGTGATCCCGACCAGTTCCCGGCTGATCGAACGCTTCCGCGCCGGTGCCGGGCCCGTGGTGTTCGCGCGCATCGCGGCGCTGACGCCGGATGGGCGCGACCGCTCGCTGAGCCAGAAGAAGCCCGGCTGGAACGACCTGTTCCTGCCGAAGGATTCGGATGCCTCGCAGATCGTGCCGGCGCTCGCACCGCTGCCCGGCGAGGTGGTGGTGACCAAGACGACCGATTCCGCCCTGACCGGGACCAACCTGCGCCTGGTGCTGCACAACATGGGCATCACGCATGTCGCCTGCTGCGGCATCTTCACCGACCAGTGTGTCAGTTCGACTGTGCGGTCGCTGGCCGATGAATCCTTCGACGTGATCCTGGTCGAGGATGCCTGCGCGGCCGGGACGATGGAGTTGCACACGCGGGAGGTGGAGATCCTCAACCGCATCTATTGCGAGGCGATGCGGGCGGAGGACCTGATCGGCTACCTGCCCGGCTGACCGCCGCTGGCAGCCATGCCGCGCGCGCCGTTTGACGCACGCCGCCGCCGGCGCATGATCCGTGCATGGGAACGATCCAGCACCTCGCCGCAACGCTCGGCGACCGCACCTGCCTGACCGCCGCCGACGACATCGCGCCCTACGCGGTCGATTGGCGCGGGACCTATCGCGGCACCCCGCAGGCCGTGCTGCGGCCTGGCAGCGTGGAGGAGGTACAGGAAGCGGTGCGCGCCTGCGCCGCTACGGGCCTGGCCATCGTGCCCGCCGGCGGGCGCACCGGGCTGTGCGGCGGCGCGGTGGTGGCGGAGAACGGGCCGCCGGCGGTGGTGATGAGCCTCGAACGGCTGAACCGCATCCGCGATGTCGATGCGCGGGATTTCTCCCTGGTGGCCGAGGCCGGCTGCGTCATCCAGGCCGTGCAGGAGGCCGCCGCGAAGGTGGACCGGCTGTTCCCGCTGTCCTGGGGCGCGCAGGGGTCGGCCATGGTGGGCGGTGCGCTGTCCACCAATGCCGGGGGCATCCGCACGCTGCGCTGGGGCAATGCGCGCGACCTGGTGCTGGGGCTGGAAGTGGTGCTGCCGGATGGGCGCGTGCTGAACGATTTGCGGCGCGTGCGGAAGGACAATTCGGGCTATGCGCTGCGGCATTTGTTCCTGGGCGGGGAGGGGACGCTCGGCGTCATCACCGCCGCGGCGTTGCGGCTGGTGCCTTCGCTGAAGCGCGTCGAGACGGCGTTTGTCGCGGTGCCCTCGCCCGAGGCGGCGCTGGCGCTGTTCTCGCGCATGATGGAGAGCGGGGCGGAGGTGATCGCCTTCGAACTCATCATTCGTCGCTGCCTGGAGATCGTGGAGATGCTGGGGAACGGGCTGCGCTCTCCGCTGCCGATCGACAGCCCCTGGTATGTGATGGTCGAGATCGCCGCATCCCACCCCGCCGTGCCGCTGCGCGAGATGCTGGAGGACACGCTGGCCGCCGCGATGGAGGCCGGCGAGGTGAGCGACGCCGTGCTGGCCGACAACGAGGCGCAGCGCGCGACCTTCTGGCGGATCCGCGAGGATTGGCCGGATTGCCACCGCCGGTATGGACCGGCGATCGGGGCGGATACCTCGGTGCCGGTCTCGGCCGTGCCGGCGTTCTGCAAGCGTGTCGGCGAGGCCTTCGCGACGGGCTGGCCGGAGGGCGAGTTCATCGCGCTGGGCCATGCCGGGGACGGCAATATCCACATCAGCCTGAGCGCCCCGCCGGGGGTCACGCGCGAGGCCTGGCGCGAACGCGCGCAGGGCGCGGAGGCGGTGGTGAACGCCATCGCGGTGGAGCTCGGCGGGTCGTTCTCGGCCGAGCACGGCATCGGGCAATCGAAGCGCCACGCCATGGCAACGCACAAGGATGGCGTGGCGCTGGATCTGATGCGGGCGGTGAAGGCGGCGATCGACCCCGCGGGGCTGATGAATCCGGGCAAGATGCTGCCCTGAGTGGCGGGCGGCCGCGGCCCGGATGCCGGGCGATGGCGCAGGGGGGTTCCGCGCCACCTGCAAGCCGGCCACTCTCCCCCATCCAGGGAGAAAGCAATCCGCATGACCGCCACCCGTCGCGTCCTCCTCGCCGCGCCCGCCCTGCTGCTGGGCTCGCGCGCCGCCCGCGCCGCCTTCCCCGAGCGGCCGGTCCGCATCATCGTGCCCTTCGCCGCCGGCACGTCGTCCGACCTGCAGGCGCGCATGATCGGGGAGCGCATGGCCACCGCGCTCGGCCAGCCGGTGGTGGTGGAGAACCGCGCGGGCGCGGGCGGGACGGTCGGCGCCGACGCGGTCGCGAAATCGGCGCCGGATGGCTACACGCTGCTGCTGGGCTCGAACGGGCCGCTGACCAATGCGCCGGTGCTGCAGGCGCGCCTGGCCTATGACCCGGCGCGCGACCTCGTTGCCGTCGCCATGATCAGCCGCAGCCCGGTCACGCTGACGGTGCGCGCCGACAGCCCCTGGCGCAGCCTGGCCGATGTGCTGGCCGCGGCGCGCGCCCGGCCGGATGGCATCTCCATCGGCTCCTCCGGCCAGGGCAGTGCGACGCATTTCCTGATCGAGCAGATGATGGCCGCCGCCGGCATCCGGATGACCCATGTGCCCTATCGCGGGTCGTCGGTGTCGGTGCCGGACGTGGTGGCGGGCAATATCCCGCTGGTGATGGCCGAGATCAGCACCGTGCTGCCGATGTATCGCGGCGGGCAGCTGCGCGTGCTGGCGGTCTCCTCGGCCGGGCGGATGCCGATCGCGCCCGATGTGCCGACGTTGATCGAGGGCGGGCTGAACCTGACCGGCGGGTCCTGGGCGGGGCTGGTGGCGGCGGCCGGGACGCCCGCGCCGGTGGTCGCGACCCTGTCCGCCGCGGCGCGGCGCGGCCTGGCGGACCCGGCCTATCGGGCGCGGCAGGCGGAGCTGGGGGCGGAGATCGTGGCGGAGGCCGACCAGACCCCCGAGGGCTTCGCCGCCTGGCTGGAGCGCGAGCGCGCGGCCATCCGCGCCACCGCCGAACGCGCCGGCATCCGGCCGGAATAGACCGCGGGGCTTGCCCCCGCCGCCGCTTTCCGCCATATCGCGCCCGCCGGACGGGGTTTGCCCCGCCCGGCAAATCCGCACGCGGTGCCCCTTCCCATACCAGGCAGGGTCCGGTCCCCGGCAACGGGGAATGCACCGCGGAGGCTCAACCGGACTACATGAGGAAGGAGGCTCGCCCGATGGCGATGCGTGAAGTTTCCCTGCGTGCGCTGCTCGAGGCCGGCGTGCATTTCGGCCACCATACGCGGCGCTGGAACCCGCGGATGGCGCCCTACATCTTCGGCATCCGCAACCAGGTGCATATCCTGGACCTGCAGCAGACCGTGCCGATGATGGAGCGCGCGCTGAAGGCCGTGCGCGACACCGTCGCCGCCGGCGGGCGCGTGCTGTTCGTGGGCACCAAGAAGGCCGCCGCCGACTATGTCGCGGAATCCGCCACGCGCTGCGGGCAGTACTACGTGAACCACCGTTGGCTCGGCGGCATGCTGACCAACTGGAAGACCATCACGGGCTCGATCAAGCGCCTGAAGCAGATGGACGAGCGTCTGGGCACCGACACCAGTGGCCTGACGAAGAAGGAAGTCCTGATGCTGACGCGCGACAAGGACAAGCTTGATCGCGCGCTGGGCGGCATCAAGGAGATGGGCGGGCTGCCCGACATCATCTTCGTGATCGACACCGTGAAGGAGAAGCTGGCGATCGAGGAGGCCAACAAGCTCGGCATCCCCGTCATCGCCGTGGTCGACTCCAATGCCGACCCCGAGGGCGTGACCTACCCGATCCCGGGCAATGACGACGCGATCCGCGCCATCACGCTGTATTGCGACATGATCGCCTCCGCCGTGCTGGACGGCATCTCGGCCGAGATGCAGGCGTCGGGCGTCGATGTCGGCGCCGCCGAGGAGCTGGTGCCCGAGGCGCTGCCGGAGGCGCTTCCCGAGGCGCCGGTCGAGGCCGAGGCGCAGCCCCAGGCCTGACAGGTCCCTTGAGGATGCCGGCATCGGTCCTGGCCGATGCCGGACTGCGGAATGCGCCAGGTGGCGCATTCTCGAACGGTCACTGACACCCCGCCGGGGCTCCCGCACCGGGCCCCGGTTCCCGACTTTTCACCTGGCAACCACGGAGCACTCCGATGGCCGAGATCACTGCGGCAATGGTCCGCGACCTGCGCGAGAAGACCGGCGCGGGCATGATGGATTGCAAGAAGGCGCTGGTCGAAGCGGGCGGCGACATGGAGGCCGCGATCGACTGGCTTCGCAAGAAGGGCCTGTCCGCCGCCGCCAAGAAGTCCGGCCGCGTCGCGGCGGAAGGGCTGGTGGCGGTTGCCTCCGCCCCGCGCACCGCGGCGATGGTCGAGATCAATGCCGAGACCGACTTCGTCGCCCGCAACGAGCACTTCCAGGCCTTCTGCGCGGCCGTGGCGGAGCTGGTCCTGACGGTCGGCGACGACATCGAGGCGATCAAGGCCGCGCGCTACCCGGGCTCGGTCGACCTGGTCGAGGGCGGCACGCAGTTCCGCACGGTGGGCGAGCAGCTGACGCACCTGATCGCCACGATCGGCGAGAACATGTCGATCCGTCGCGCCAAGCGCCTGCATGTCGAGAACGGCGCGGTCGCGACCTATGTCCATTCGGCGGTGAAGCCGGGCATGGGCAAGATCGGCGTGCTGGTGGCGCTCGAGGCCGCCTCCGAGATCGATGCGCTGGAGAGCCTCGGCCGCCAGATCGGCATGCATGTGGCCGCGGCGCGGCCCGAGGCGCTGGACGTCTCGGCGATCGACCCCTCCGCGCTGGAGCGCGAGAAGGCGGTGCTGAGCGAGCAGGCCAAGGCCTCCGGCAAGCCCCCCGCGGTCATCGAGAAGATGGTCGAGGGCCGCATCCGCAAGTACTACGAGGAAGTGGTGCTGCTGGAGCAGGTCTGGGTGCATGACGGCGAGAGCCGCGTGAAGGAAGTGGTGAAGAAGGCCGGCGGCAACCTCACCGGCTTCGCCCGCTACCAGCTCGGCGAGGGCATCGAGAAGGCGCAGTCGGACTTCGCCGCCGAGGTCGCCGCGGCTGCCGGCCAGGGCTGAACCGGGACCGGGCGGGGCATCCCCCCGCCCACCCGCCTTATTGTCGCCGCCCCGGCGCTGCACCTATGGTGCGCCGCCCGAACCAGCCTGGATGCGTGAACCTCCGACCATGAGCGACAAGCCCGCCTACAAGCGCGTCATGCTCAAGGTGTCCGGGGAGGCCCTGATGGGCAGCCGCGACTACGGGCTGGACACCGCCGTCTGCCGCCGCATCGCGGAAGACGTGAAGGGCGTGGTCGACCTCGGCTTCGAGGTCTGCATGGTGATCGGCGGGGGCAACATCTTCCGCGGTGTCGCCGGCGCGGCGTCGGGCATGGACCGCGCCCAGGCCGATTCGATCGGCATGCTGGCGACCGTGATGAATGCGCTGGCCATGCAGTCGGCGCTGGAGAAGGTCGGCGTGCCGACCCGCGTGCAGTCGGCCATCCCGATGTCCAGCGTGTGCGAACCCTTCATCCGCCGCCGCGCGACGCGGCACATGGAGAAGGGCCGGGTGGTGATCTTCGCCGCCGGCACGGGCAACCCCTTCTTCACCACCGACACTGCGGCGGCGCTGCGGGCGGCCGAGATGGGCTGCGACGCGCTGCTCAAGGGCACGCAGGTGGATGGCGTGTATTCGGCCGACCCGCGCAAGAACCCCAATGCCGAACGGTATGTCTCGCTGACCTACCTGGATATGCTGGCACGCGACCTGGCCGTGATGGACGCCGCGGCGATTTCCCTGGCGCGCGAGAACCACCTGCCGATCATCGTCTTCAACATCCACGAGCCTGGCGCCTTCACCGCGGTGATGAAGGGCGAGGGCCGCTTCACCACCGTCCACGAACACCAGCACTGAGAGTTCGCGACAGCATGCCCGTCCGCAGCGCCTTGCCACGAACGAGACGAAGCTCCACCACGGGCGTGCTGTCGCGAGTTCGATTTCTGCACGGATATTGAGGGAGACCGCGCCATGGCCGCAGACATCAAGGCCCTGAAGCAGGACCTGACGCGCCGCATGGATGGCGCGATGGAGACGCTGAAGAAGGAATTCCAGGGCCTGCGGACGGGCCGCGCCAGCCCCGCGCTGCTGGAGCCCATCCGCGTCGAGGCCTATGGGTCGGTCACGCCGCTCAACCAGGTGGCCAATATCTCGGTGGCCGGGCCGGGGCTGCTGTCGGTGCAGGTGTGGGACAAGGCGGTGACCAAGGCGGTCGAATCGGCCATCCGCGAGGCGAACCTGGGTCTCAACCCGCAGGCAGAGGGCCAGGTCATCCGCGTGCCGCTGCCGCCGCTGACCACCGAACGCCGCAACGAGCTCGCCAAGGCCGCCGCCCGCTATGCCGAGCAGACCCGTGTTGCCATCCGCGGCGTGCGCCGCGACGGCATGGAGCAGGCCAAGGGCTGGATCAAGAAGCACGATGCCAGCGAGGATGAGGTGAAGCAGGCCGAGGCCGAGGTCCAGAAGCTGACCGACCAGTATGTGAAGCTGGTCGATGCGGCGCTGGTCGAGAAGGAGAAGGACATCCGCACGGTCTGACGCCGGCGGGTGCGGAGGGACATCGAGGCGCATGGCGCGGGCAGGGCTGCTGGACTTCCGGGTGCGGCGGGCATGAGCGCCCTGAGCGAACCCGCGCGGCTGCCCGCCGCGCCGGGCGATGGGCCCCACCATGTCGCCATCATCATGGACGGCAACCGGCGCTGGGCGCAGGGGCGCGGGCTGCCGGTGGCACTCGGCCACAAGGCCGGCGCGGAAGCCGCGCGCCGCACGGTGGAGGCCGCGGCGGAACAGGGCATCGCCTGGCTGACGCTGTTCGCCTTCTCCTCCGAGAACTGGCGCCGTCCGCTCGAGGAAGTCTCGGCGCTGAAGGGGCTGCTGCGGCTGTACCTGCGTGCCGAGGTCGCAACGCTGGTCAAGGAAGGCGTGCGCCTGCGCATCATCGGCGACTATGGGCGCTTCGGCCCGGAGATGGTGCGCGCCATCCATGCCGCCGAGCAGGCGACGGCCGCGGGCACGCGGCTCAACCTCAACATCGCGCTGTCCTATGGCGCGCGGGACGAGATCCTGGGCGCGGTGCGGCAGGCCGCGCGCGCCATCGCCGAGGGGCGGCTCGACCCCGAGGCGCTGGACGAGGCGCGCTTCGGCACGCTGCTGCAGACCGCCGGCGTGCCGGACCCCGACCTCATCATCCGCACCTCGGGCGAGCAGCGACTGTCGAACTTCCTGCTGTGGCAGGCGGCCTATGCCGAATTCGTCTTCCAGGACGTACTGTGGCCGGACTACCGCGCCGAGCACCTGGCCGAGGCGGTGCAGAGCTTCGCGCGGCGCGAACGGCGCTACGGGGCGCGGTCCTGAGCGGGGCGGCCACCTCCGGGTCCGAGGCCAAGCGCTGGCGGGACCTGCGCAAGCGCGTGCTCTCGGCGCTGGTGCTGGCGCCGACCGCCTTCGCCTGCATCTGGCTGGGGGCCGAGACCTGGACGCTGCTGATCGCCATCGGCATCGCGGTACTGACCTGGGAATGGGTCCATCTGTGCGGGCTGCGGACGCGCGCGCTGCCGGGCATGGCGGTGCCGGTGGCGGTGCTGTCGGCCGGCATCCTGGCGGTGGCGCAGCACATGAACGCCGCGCTGGTGGCGCTGCTGGTCGGCTGGGCGCTGACCTGGTGGACCGCGGCGGGGATGCGTGGGCGCGCGCGCCTCGCCTATTCGGCCGGGTGGCTGGCGGCGGGGGTGCTGTATATCGGCATCGCCGGCATCGCGCTGATCGAATTGCGCCACGACAACCAGGCGGGGCGCGCCAATGTGCTGTTCCTGTTCTTCGTGGTCGCCTTCTCGGACATCGGCGCCTACATGGCCGGGCGGGCCTTTGGCGGGCCGAAGCTGTGGCCGGCGGTGTCGCCCAACAAGACCTGGGCGGGCGCTGTGGGTGGGCTGGTGGCGGCGATGATCGTGGGTGTCGCGGTGGCGGCGGCGATGGCGCCCGGGGGGGCTTCCCGCGCGGCGGCCGTCGCGGCCATGCTGGCGGTCATGGCGCAGGCGGGCGACCTTCTGGAAAGCTGGATCAAGCGTCGCTTCGACGTGAAGGACACCTCGTCGCTGATCCCGGGGCATGGCGGGCTGCTGGACCGGCTGGATGGGGTGATCGCCGCCGCACCCGTGGCCGCCCTGCTGGCCTGGGCGCTGGGGCAGGGGCAGCCGCTGTGGCGATGACGCGTTCCGTCACCATCCTGGGCTGCACGGGGTCGGTCGGGCGCAGCACGGTGGCGCTGCTGGAGGCCGCCGCGCCGGGCAGCTTTCGGGTCGAGGCGCTGGTGGCGCATCGCGACGTGGCGGGGCTGGCGGCGCAGGCGCGCGTGCTGCGGGCGCGCTGCGCCGTGGTGGCGGACCCTGCGTGTTTCTCCGCGCTGCGCGATGCGCTGGCCGGGTCGGGCATCGAGGTCGCGGCGGGGCCGCAGGCGGTCATCGACGCCGCCGCCCGCCCGGCCGACTGGACGATGGCCGCCATCGTCGGGTCGGTCGGGTTGCCGGCGACGCTGGCCGCATTGGCGCGCGGCGGCGTCATTGCCATCGCCAACAAGGAAAGCCTGGTCTGCGCCGGGGAGATCGTGCTGGCCGCCGCGCGCGCCGGCGGGGCCACGCTGCTGCCGGTCGATTCCGAGCACAACGCCATCTTCCAGGCGCTGGAAGCCCGGGGGCAGGGTGCGGACCCCTACCACACGGTCGAGAAGATCGTGCTGACCGCCTCCGGCGGCCCCTTCCGCACCATGTCGCTCGACCAGATGGCGGCGGTGACGCCCGAGGCCGCGGTGAAGCACCCGGTCTGGTCGATGGGGGCGAAGATCAGCGTCGATTCCGCCACCATGATGAACAAGGGGCTGGAACTGATCGAGGCGGTGCGCCTGTTCCCCCTGCCCGAGGACCGGGTCGAGGTGCTGGTCCACCCGCAATCCACCGTGCACGGGCTGGTGCATTACGCGGATGGGTCGGTGATGGCGCAGCTGGGTTCGCCCGACATGCGCACGCCGATCGCCCATGCCCTGGCCTGGCCGGCGCGCATGGCGGCTTCGGTGCCGAAGCTCGACCTGGTGGGGCTCGGGCGGCTGGAATTCTTCGCGCCCGACCCGGTGCGCTTTCCGGCGCTGCGCCTGGCGCGGGAGGCCTTGCGGGCGGGCGGCGGGGCAACCACCATATTGAACGCGGCGAACGAGGTGGCGGTCGGGCTTTTCCTGGATCGCCGGCTCGGTTTCCTGGACATTGCGGCGGTGGTCGAGGAAAGCCTGGACCGGCTCGGCGCGCCGACGGCCGGCGACCTCGATGCCATCCTCGCGCTGGACGGCGCGGCACGACACGAGGCGGCGAGGATCGCCGCGGAACGGGCGGCGGCCTGACGGCCGACGCGCCAAGGAACTGGACACGATGGATTTCCTGCCCGACCCCTTCCGCACCATCCTCGCCTTCGTGGTGGTGCTGGGCATCCTGATCTTCGTCCATGAGTTGGGTCACTACCTGGCGGCGCGCTGGCGCGGCGTGCATGTGGAACGCTTCTCGATCGGCTTCGGGCGCGCCATCGCCTCGTGGCAGGACAAGCGCGGCTGCGAATGGCGCATCGGCTGGATCCCGCTCGGCGGCTACGTGAAGATGCACGGGATGGAGCATCCGTCGGATGCGCAGCCGGAGCCGGGCACCTACCGCGCCGGCGAGAGCTTCCACGAAAAGAGCGTGGGCGACCGCGCCATCGTGGTCTTCGCCGGGCCGGCCTTCAATTTCCTGCTCGCGGCCATCCTGTTCGCGGTGATCTTCGCCACCATCGGCAAGCCGGTGGGGTCGACCGCGGTGCAGACCGTGGTGGCGGGTTCGGCCGCCGAGCGCGCCGGCCTGCTGCCGGGCGACCGCATCCTGGCGCTGGATGGCGAGCGCATCTCGCGCTTCGACGAATTGCAGCGCCACATCCAGCCGCGCGCCGGCCAGCCCGTGCAGGTCCTGCTGCGCCGCGGCGAGACCGAGATGACGCTCACCGCCACCCCCGTCGCGCGCGGCGATGACGGGCGCGGCCTGCTGGGCGTCAGCAGCGGCCCGATGGAACGCGAGAAGCTCAACCCCTTCAGCGCCATGGTCGAAGGCACCTGGCACATGGTGTCGGTGTCGGGCCAGACGCTGGTGGGCGTGTGGCAGATGATCACCGGCCAGCGCGGGTCCGAGGAGATCGGCGGACCGCTCAGGATCGCTCAGCTCTCCGGCGAAGTGGCCGATATGGGGCTGCTGCCGCTGCTGTCCTTCATCGCGCTGCTGTCGGTGAACCTGGCGCTCATCAACCTGTTCCCCATCCCGATCCTGGATGGCGGGCATTTGGTGTTCTACGCGGCGGAAGCCATCCGCGGGCGCCCCCTGACGGCACGCGCCCAGGAATACGCCTTCCGCGGCGGCTTCGCGCTGCTGATCACCCTGATGATCTTCGCCACCTGGAACGACCTGACGCAGCTCGGCGTGGTGCGCTGGATCAGCGGGCTGATGGGGTGAGGGCGGGCCGCCGGAGAGGGGCTTTGCCCCCCTCCGGACCTCCCCCCACCAAGGGCTTAAGGCCCTTGGAACCCTCGACTTGATCGGGGAGATTGGGGAGGGGCATCGTCGGTGCCGCCGACGCCACGGGCGCACCATGCCCCTCCCCAATCTCCCCGATTCAAAATCCGCGATCCAAGGGGCCGTAGCCCCTTGGTGGGTGGGGGTCCGGGGGAGGGCAAAGCCCTCCCCCGCAGCCACCCCCGCGCCCCCATCGCCAGCGGGGTTTCCCTTGGCCGTGCCCCTCGGCTAGTGTCCGGCCCCCATTGCCGCCCCAAGATCAGGTGCCGATTCGTTGACCAGGCTGCGGACCCTCCTTCTCGTGCTCGCTGCCCTTGTGGTGGCGCTTCCGTCCTCGGCGCAGGCGCCTGGGCGCGTTTCCGCCATCGAGGTGCAGGGCAACCAGCGCATCGAGGCCGATACCATCCGGTCCTACATGCTGGTGCAGCCGGGTGGCACGGCCGATCCCGATGCGCTGGACCGCAGCTTGCGGGCGCTGTTCGCGACGGGCCTGTTCCGCGATGTCGAGATCAGGCCCGACGGCGGCCGTGTGATCGTGCGGGTGGTCGAGAACCCGCTGGTCAATCGCGTGGGGTTCGAGGGCAATCGACGTGTCACCAGCGAGGTGCTGCGCGGCGAGGTGCAGCTGCGCCCGCGCGGGGTGTTTACGCCGGCGGCGGCGCAGGCGGACCGCCAGCGCATTCTTGAGATCTATGCGCGGCGCGGGCGCTTCGGCGCGACGGTGGAGCCCAAGATCATCGAGCTCGACCAGAACCGCGTGGACGTGGTGTTCGAGATCACCGAGGGCAATGTCGCGCTGGTGTCGCGCATCGGCTTCGTCGGCAATGAGAGCTATTCGGACAGCCGCCTGAAGGAGATCATCGCGACGCGCGAGCAGGCCTGGTACCGGTTGCTGTCGACCTCCGACAACTACGACCCGGACCGCCTGGCCTTCGACCGCGAGCTGCTGCGCCGCTTCTACCTGCGCCAGGGCTATGCGGATGTGGAGATCACGGGCGCGACGGCGGAACTCGCGCCGGATCGCTCGGGCTTCTTCCTGACCTATACGATCAGCGAGGGGCCACGCTACCGGATCGGCAACATCGAGGTCACGAGCTCGCTGCGCGGGCTCGACCCCGCGGGGCTGACGCGCGAGATCCCGCTCTCGGTCGGCGACTGGTATGACGGCGACGCGGTGGAGCGCGCCGACACGCAGCTGACGGAACTGCTGGCCACGCGCGGCTTCCCCTTCGCGAATGTCGAGCCCCGCGTGGTCCGCAACCGCGAGGCGCGCACCGTCGACCTGACCTTCGAGGTCAGCGAGGGCCCGCGCGCCTTCGTCGAGCGCATCGAGATCACCGGCAATACCCGCACCCAGGACCGCGTGATCCGCCGCGAATTCCGCCTGGCCGAGGGCGATCCGCTGGTGGTGCAGCAGGTGCGCCGCTCGCGCGAGCGCATCCGCTCGCTCGGCTATTTCTCGGATGTGCAGGTCAATTCGGCGCCGGGTTCGGCACCCGACCGGGTGATCCTGAACACCCAGGTGACCGAGCGCGCGACGGGCGAGTTCACCATCGGCGGCGGCTATTCGACCGATGCCGGCCTGCTGGCAGACGTGGGCCTGCGCGAGCGGAACCTGCTGGGCACCGGCGTTGATGCGCGCATCAACGTCACGCTGGCGCAGCGGCGCAGCCAGGTGGATATCGGCGTCACCGACCCGCAATTCCTCGACCGCAACCTGGCGGCGGGCGCCGATGTGTTCCTCGTGCAGCGCAACCTGCAGGATACGTCGGGCTACGATGAACGCCGGGCCGGCTTCTCGCTGCGCATGGGCTACGAGATCAACGAGCGGCTGCGGCAATCCTGGTCCTACTCGCTGGTGGATCGCGAGCTGACCGATGTCGACCCGAATTCGTCGCGCTTCATCCAGGAGCAGGCGGGGCGCACCCTGCTGAGCCAGGTCTCGACCACCATCACCTACGACCGCCGCGACAGCCGGATCGAGCCGCGCAGCGGCTACGTGATCCGCGGCGGCGTGGATTGGGCGGGGCTGGGGGGCGACATCTCCTACGTGCGCTTCCGCGGTGACGCGCAGTACTACATCCCGTTCGAGCGGCTGCTGGGCGACAACGACTACGTGCTGGTGCTGGCGGCGGGTGCCGGGCACCTCGCCCCCTATGGCGACAACGACACGCGTATCGTCGACCGCTTCTTCCTGGGCGGCGAGAACCTGCGCGGCTTCGCGCTGGGTGGTGCCGGCCCGCGCGACGTCTCGACCAATGACGCGCTGGGCGGGCAGACGCTGTGGACCACCTCGGCCGAGTTCCGCTTCCCGCTGCCGCTGCCGGCCGAACTTGGCTTCATCGGCCGCGCCTTTGTGGATGCCGGCGGCAATTTCGGTCTGCCGGGCAGCGTGAACAACAGCGGCTGCCCCTCCACCTTCCCCAACTGCGTGCGCGACGATGCCGCGCCGCGCGTGGGTGCGGGCGTGGGCATTTCGTGGCGCAGCCCGATCGGCCTGATCAACATCGACCTGGCGCAAGCCCTGGTGAAAGAGTCCTACGACGAGACGCAGGTCTTCCGCCTGGGCTTCGGCACCCGTTTCTGAAGCAGGATGTTGCCTGACATGTTCTTCCGTACCCTTTCCGTCGCCCTGATCGGCGCTGCCGTTGCCCTGCCTGTCGCGGCGCAGAACCAGCAGCAGTGGTTCGTGCCGGGCCAGCCGCAGGGGCAGGCGCCGGCCGGCCAGCGCCCGGCGCAGCCGCAGCGCCCGGCCCAGGCGCCGGCGCAGCGCCCCGCGCCCACCCCGCCGCCGCTCGCGCCGGGGCAGCCGCCGCCGGCGGCGGTGATCGGCATCGTGGACGTGCCCGAGATCCAGCGCGTCTCCTCCGCCTTCACCCAGGTGCGCGAGGCGATCGAGACCCGTCGCGGCCGGCTGAACGAGGACCTGCAGCGCGAACAGCAGCGGTGGCGCGACGAACAGCAGCGCTTGGCCGCCGAGCGCGCCACGCTGTCGCCCGAGCAGCTGCGCAACCGCGAGCGCGACCTGCAGGACCGCATCACCGACAGCCAGCGCACGCTGCGCGACCGTGCCGCGGGCATCGAGCAGCTGGCGCAGACCGCGCTGCGCGAGATCGAGCAGGCCCTGGGCATCGTGATCCGCCAGGTGGCGACCAGCCGCAGCGTGAACATCGTGATCCCGCGGCCGCTGGTCATCTTCAATGAGCCGCAGTTCGACCTGACCGAGGAAGTGGCGGCGCAGCTCAACCGCATGATCCCGAGCGTGACCCTGCCGGCCGAGGCCGGCGAGGCGCCGCCGGCGCGCCCTGCCCAGGCGCCCGCGCGCCCGGCCCAGCCGCCGCGGCGGAACTGAGCGTGGGGGCCGACCCGCGCTTCTTTCCGGCGCGGGGCCCGCTGAGCCTCGCGGCGATCGCCGAGGCCGCCGGCGCGGCGGCGCCCGCCGATGGTGGACGCATGATGGCGGGGGTGGCGCCGCTCGGCCTGGCCGGGCCGGATGACCTCGCCTTCTGCGAAGGGCGGCGCCATCTGCCGGCGCTGCGCGAGAGCCGCGCCGGTGCCGTGCTGGTCGCCACCGATGCCGCATCCGCCGTGCCGGAGGGCTGCATCGCGCTGGTGGTCGATGCGCCGCAACTCGCCTATGCGCGCGTCGCGGCGCTGTTCCATCCGCGGCCCGCGGCGGTGCAGGGCATCCACCCCACCGCCGTCATCGCCGCCGATGCGACCATCGGCGAGGGCTGCGAGATCGGCCCCTTCGTCGTGGTCGGCGCGGGGGCCGAGGTCGGGCCGGGCTGCATCCTGCACGCCCATGCGGTGGTCGGGCCGGGCTGCGTGCTCGGCGCGGGGTCGATCCTGCGCGCCCATGCCTCTCTGCTGCATTGCATCGCCGGCGATCGTGTCGTGCTGCATGAAGGGGCGCGCGTCGGCAATGAGGGCTTCGGCTTCGTCACCACGAAGCAGGGCGAGCACATCACCGTGCCGCAGGTCGGGCGCGTGCTGCTGGGCGATGGTGTCGAGATCGGCGCCAATGCCTGCGTGGATCGCGGCGCCGGCGGGGATACCGTGCTGGGGCCGGGCACGCGGCTCGACAACCTGGTGCAGGTCGGACACAACGTGAAGACCGGGCGCGGCTGCGTGATCGTGGCGCAGGGGGGCATCGCCGGGTCGTCGGAACTGGGCAACTACGTCGTGGTCGCGGCGCAGGCGGGCATCACCGGGCACATCACGCTGGGCGATGGCGCGCGCGTGGGTGCGCAGGCGGGGGTGATGAACCATGTGCCCGCCGGCATCGACGTGGTCGGCAGCCCGGCCTGGCCGGCGCGCGAGACACTGAAGGCCTTCGCCTGGCTGCGCCGCCAGGTGGCCGCAAAAGCCAACGACAAGACGGGCGGGACGCCATGACGACAGACGACACCACGCCGGACGCCATCGAGGTCGGCACGCTCGACATCGCGCAGATCATGCACGCGATCCCGCATCGCTACCCGTTCCTGCTGGTGGACCGGGTGGTGGACCTCGTGAAGAACGAATCCTGCACCGGCATCAAGAACGTCACGATCAACGAGAACTTCTTCCAGGGCCATTTCCCGACCATGCCGGTGATGCCCGGCGTGCTGATCATCGAGTGCATGGCGCAGACGGCGGCGGTGCTGGTGGTGACCACGCTCGGGCCGGACTGGGCAGGAAAGCTGGTGTATTTCATGACCGTGGACAGCGCGAAGTTCCGCAAGCCCGTGGTGCCCGGCGACCAGATGCGCGTGCATGTCGTGAAGCAGCGCCAGCGCGGCAATATCTGGAAGTTCGAGGCCGAGGCGAAGGTGGACGGCAAGGTCGTCGCAGAAGCCACCTACGCCGCCATGATCCTGGACCGCTGAGCATGGCCGAGATCCATCCGACCGCCGCGGTGGCCCCGGGCGCCGTGATCGGCGCGGGCTGCCGCATCGGCCCCGGCTGCGTGGTCGGGCCCGAGGTGGTGCTCGAGGACGAGGTCGAGCTCATCGCCCATGTGGTGGTGGATGGGCAGACACGGCTCGGCCGCGGCGTGCGGGTGTTTCCCTTCGCCACCATCGGCATGGCGCCGCAGGACCTGAAGTACCGCAACGAACCGACGCGCTGCGAGATCGGCGCCGGCACGCTGGTGCGCGAGGGTGTCACGGTGCATCGCGCCAGCGTGGGTGCCGGCGGCGTCACAGTGGTGGGTGCCGGCTGCATGCTGATGGCGACGGCGCATGTGGCGCATGACTGCGTGCTGGGCGACGGCGTGATCCTGGCCAACAACGTGATGCTGGGCGGGCACGTGCAGGTCGGCGCCGGCGCCTTCATCGGCGGCGGCGCCGCGGTGCACCAGACGGTGCGCGTCGGGCGTCTGGCGATGGTCAGCGGGCTGTCCGGCGTGACCAACGACATCCCGCCCTTCGGCTATGTGTTCGGGCTGCCGGCGCGCCTCGTGGGGTTCAACCGGATCGGGCTGCTGCGCCGCGGCGCCTCGCGTGACCAGCTGCGGACGCTGCGGTCCGTGCATACCGTGCTGTTCAAGGATGCGGGCGAATTCGCCGGCAAGCTGCCCGAGGTCGAGGCGCGCTTCGGCGCGGAGCCGCTGGTGCAGGAACTGCTCGCCTTCGTGCGCGACCCGTCGCGCCGGCGGCAGCTGGTGCGGCCGGGCCGCATGGCCGCGCCGGAACTCGGCGGCACCGATGAGGAGAACGGGGAGGGGTCGTGAGCCCCGAACCCAGCGACGCCCCCTTGGGGATCATTGCCGGCGGCGGGCTGCTGCCGGTCCGGGTGGCGGAGGCCGTGGCGGCCTCGGGCCGGCCCGTGGTTGTCGCGGTGCTGGAAAGCCATGGCGATGCGGCGGCCTATCCGCGCTTCCCCTCACGCGCCTTCCGCTGGGGGCTGGCGGCCACCATGCTGGCCTGGCTGAAGGAACACGGGGTGCGGCAGGTGGTGCTGGCGGGCACCGTGGCGCGGCCTTCCATCCTGTCGCTGCGGCCGGATGCGGCGGGGGTGAAGCTGCTGGCGCGGGTCGGCCGCGCCGCCTTCACCGGCGATGATTCCATCCTGCGCGCCGTGATGAAGGTGCTGGCCGAGGACGGGTTCGAGGTGCTGGGCGCACAACAGGTGCTTGGGGGGCTGTTGCCGCCGGCCGCGCACCTGGCCGGGCCGGCGCCCGACGACCTGGCGCGCGCCGACATTCAGCGCGGGATCGCGGTGTGCCGGGCGCTCGGCGCCGTGGATGTCGGGCAGGGCTGCGTGGTCCAGCAGGGGCTGGTGCTGGCGGTCGAGGCCATCGAGGGGACCGACGCCATGATGGCCCGCGCCGGCGCCTTGCGGCGCGAGGGCCCCGGCGGCGTGCTGGTGAAGGCGCTCAAGCCCGGCCAGTCGCGGCTCGCGGACCTGCCCACCATCGGCCCGCGCACGGTCGATGGCGCGCAGGAAGCAGGGCTGCGCGGCTTGGCCTTCGAGGCCGGCAGCACCATCCTTCTCGAGCGTGACGCAACCATCGCGCGGGCGGCGGCGGCGGGGATCTTCCTGCTCGCCTTCGACCCGGCGGAATTTTCCGAAGGACCGACAGCATGACCACCGGCCGCTTTCTGCACACCATGATCCGCGTCGGCGAGATCGACCGCAGCGTGAAATTCTACACCGAGCTGCTCGGCATGAAGGAACTCCGCCGCAACGACGTGCCGGCGGGCAAGTACACGCTGGTCTTCCTCGGCTATGGCGAGGGCAACAAGGAAGGCCAGGGCGAGATCGAGTTGACCTACAATTACGGCGTCGAGAAGTACGAGATGGGCAACGCCTTCGGCCACCTGGCGGTCGGCGTGCCGGACGTCGCGGCGGCCTGCGAGAAGGTGCGCGCCGGCGGCGGCAAGGTGACGCGCGAGGCCGGGCCGGTGAAGCACGGCACCACCATCATCGCCTTCGTCGAGGACCCGGATGGGTACAAGATCGAGCTGATCCAGCGGTAGGAAAGCGGAGGGGCGCTGCCCCTCCGGACCTCCCCGCCAGGCCGCGGTGCGGCCTGGACCGCCGAGACTTGGCGCCGGCTGGCCCGGCAGGAGCAGGACCATGCGCATTCTCGTTGTGGGGGCCGGGGCGACCGGTGGGTATTTCGGCGGCCGGCTCGCCCAGGCGGGGCGGGACGTGACCTTCCTGGTCAGGCCGGGTCGCGCCGAACATCTGCGCAAGGATGGGTTGACGCTGCTGAGCCCGCATGGCGACGTCACGCTCCAGCCGAAGCTCGCCACGGCGGGCGCGCTCGACGGGACCTACGACGCCGTCATCCTCGCGGTGAAGGCCTACGGCCTCGACCAGGCGATCGAGGACATGGCACCGGCGATCGGCGCGAACACGATGGTGATGCCGCTGCTGAACGGCATGCGCCATGTCGACCTGCTCCGCGCGCGCTTCGGCACCGCGCTGATCGGCGGCGTGTGCAAGGTCGCGACGACGATCGACCCGCAGGGCCGCATCAAGCAGCTCGCGCCGTTCCAGGAACTCGCCTATGGCGAGCTCGACGGCAGCCCCTCGGCGCGCACGACGGCGCTCGACGCCGCCATGCGGGACGCAGGCTTCACCGCGCGGCTGACACCGACCATCGCGCGCGAGATGTGGGAGAAGTGGACCTTGCTGGCGACCATCGGCGCCACTTGCTGCCTGATGCGCGGCACCATCGGCGAGATCGAGGCGGCGACCGGCGGCCGCGAGGTGGTGCTGCGCCTGCTCGATGAGGTGGTGCGCGTCATCTCGACCGACGGCATCGCGCCGAGCCCCGCCTTCATCGAAACCATCACCAAGCAGCTGACCCAGAAAGGATCGCCGAGCTCGCCCTCGATGTATCGCGACCTGACGTCCGGGCTGCCGGTCGAGGCCGACCAGATCATCGGCGACTTGGTGGCGCGGGCGCAGCGCCATGGCATCGACACGCCTCTCACCATGGCCGCCTACGCCAATCTGCGCGTCTATGCCGACCGCCTGGCCCGCGCATGAGCAAGCCCGGGGCAAATCACCGGATCGGGTGAGGCCGCTCGCCAGACGTCAGGGCTGGAGTCGTTGCGGTGAGCCAGGGCGAACGAGCAGCAGCCCTGACGCCCTGCCGCGCCGGCCGGCCTTGTTGCGCCACGGGCCGGCCGCCATCTAGGCCAGCATGAGCACCCTGCCGCACGCCCCTGCACGCGCCCTCGGCAATGCGCCTCCGATGGAAGGGTAGGGCGGTTGGATCCTTTCGCCTTGATCCGCGGCCTCCTCGACACCACCGAGGATGCCGCGCGCGCCCTGGTGGGGCGCGAACGCATCCGCCTCGCAGTCACCGGCCTGTCGCGCGCGGGCAAGACCGTGTTCCTGACATCGCTGATCGCCAACCTGGTGGCGGCTGGGCGCGGCGCGCGCACGCTGCCCGCGTTGAGCGACGCCGCGGGCGGGCGCATCCGGCGCGTCTTCATCGTGCCCGCCGGCACCGAGACCATCCCGCGCTTCGATCCCGACGCGCATCTGGCCGCGCTGGCCGCCGACCCGCCGCGCTGGCCCGAGCGCACCGAGGATTTCTCGACGCTGCAGATCGCCATCGACGTGGAACGGCGCAATTCGCTCGGCGGCCTGCTGCCGGAACGGCGCGTCACACTGGACCTCATCGACTATCCCGGCGAATGGCTGCTCGACCTGCCGATGCTGCGCCAGGACTACGCGGCGTGGTCGGAGGAGACGCTGGCACGGCTGCGGCGCGGCATGCGGGCCGGCGCGGCGGCGGAATTCCTGGCGTTCGTCGATGGGCTGCCGGATGACGCGGCGGCGGAGGACGCGCTGGCGAAGCGCGGCTACACGCTGTACCGCGACATGCTGCGGGAATGCCGTGACCGGCTGGGGCTGCGCTTCCTCCAGCCGGGGCGCTTCCTGAACCCCGGTCCGCGCGGGGAGGCGCCACTGCTGTGGTTCTTCCCGCTGCCGGCCAGCGCGCAGGGCGGGTTGGCGCAGCTTTGCACGCGGCGCTTCGATGCCTACCTGGCGGACCAGCGCGCGACCTTCCTCGACCCGTATTTCTCGCGCTTCCATCGCCAAGTGGTGCTGGTGGATGTGCTGGGCGCGCTGCATGCCGGGGAGGAAGCCTTCCACGACACCGGCGATGCGCTGTCGGCCATCGCGTCGATCGTCTCCGGTGCGAATTGGCTGGAGCGGCTGCTGGGCGCCGCACCCACGCATGTCGCCTTCGCCGCCACCAAGGCGGACCACGTGCCGCTGCGCGCGCGCGATGCGCTGGCATCGCTGGTGGAACACATCACGCTGGGTGCGCGCGGGCGGGCGGAGCAGTCGGGCGCGGCGGTGTCCTTCCATGCGCTGGCGGCGATCCGCTGCACGGAGGATGCGGTGGCGCGGCTGGAGGGCCATTCCGTGGCCGCCGTACGCGGGGTGCTTTTGGAGAATGGGGTCGGCGCCACCATCTATCCGGGCGAGGTGCCCATGAAACCGCCCGAACCTGCCTTCTGGGATGCCGGCCTGTTCACCATGCCGGAGTTTCGCCCGCCGCGGCTTGACCCCGCGGGGGCGAGCGGCATGCCGCATCTGGAGCTGGATGCGCTGATGGCCTGGCTGATCGGAGATGCGCTGTGAGCGCGTCCGATGACCGCAAGGGCGCTGGCGCAGATGGGGTGACGGGCAGCGAGGCGCTCCCGGCCGGACGCCCGCGGCCGCGCGTGATCACCGATGGGCAGGGCGGAGTGGCCGCGGAACGCGTGGCCGGCGAGGCGCGCGGCGCCGCCGCGCAGGACCGTCCCGAACGCCCCGCCGCGCGCCCGCGCGTGATGATCGAGGAGGGTGCGAAGACGTCGCCGCGGCTCGATTTCGGCTGGGACAACGCGGTGGCGCCCATGGCGGTGCCGGGCGGGCGGGGGTGGTCCTCCGCCGGGCTGGTCGCGGCGGGCGTGGCGCTGCTGCTGCTGGGCTTCTCGCTGCTGGAGGCCGGCAATTTCATCGCAGCGCAATTCGCCCAGGCGGCCTGGCTTGGCTGGGTCACGCTGGCGGTCGCCGTGGGTGGCTTCGGGCTGGTGTTCGCCGCGATCTGGCGGGAGGTGCGTGGGTATCTCGCGCTGGGCACGGTGGACCGGGCGCGGGCGGCGTTGGCGCGGGGCGATGCGGCGGGGCTGCGGGCGGAGCTGGAGGCCTGGCAGGCGCGCTTGCCGCCGGGGCGTGCGCGGGCCGTGGGGCTCGATGGCGCGCCGATCGAGGTCATGGCGGCGCTGGTCGAGGCCAAGACCTTGGCGCCGATTGCGCGGGATGCCGCCGCGCTGGGCCGGGCGGCGGCGATGCAGGCCTTCGCGGTCACGGCGGTGAGCCCGTCGCCGGCGGCGGATGCGTTGATTTTCGTGTGGCGGGGCCTGCGGCTGGTGCGCCAGGTGGCGGCGCTGCATGGCTTCCGCCCGGGCATCGCGGGCACGCTGGCTTTGCTGCGCCGTGTGGCCGTGGACGCCGCGACCGTGGCGGCGACCGACGTGGCGGTCGATGCCGCCGTGCGTGGCCTGCTGAGTTCGAAGCTGGCCGAGCATGTCGCCGGCGAGGCTGCCGCGGGCGCTGTCGCCGCCCGCCGCATGATCCTGCTGTCCCGCGTCGCCGACGAAGCCTGCCGCGTCCTGCCGCGCCGCTGAAGTTCCAGAAAAAGGAGGGGGATTCGGGGGAGTTCCCTCCCCCGACCTTTCTTTCCTTTACCCTTCGAGCCTGACATTGGCCGCCGTGGCCACTTCCCTGAAGGTCGCGATCTCCGTGCGGATGAAGGTCGCGAAGTCCTCCGGCGTCAGTGGATCCGGCACCGCCCCCATGCCCAGGATACGGTTGGCGATGGCCGGGTCGCGCAGGATGGCGACGACGTCGGTGTTGATGCGGCGGATGATCTCGGCGGGTGTGCCGGCGGGCGCGACGAGGCCGGTCCAGCCGGCGGCCTGGTAGCCTGGCACCAGGGTTTCGGCGATGGTCGGCACGTCGGGCAGTTGCGGCACGCGGCGCGCGGAGCACAGCGCGATGGCGCGCACGCGGCCTTCGCGGATGTGGGGCAGGGCGGAGGCCACGGAATCCGTCATGAGCTTCACGTTACCCGCGATCACGTCGGTGATGGCGGGGCCGGACCCGCGATAGTGGACGATGTTGAAGCGGATGTTGGCGCGCAGCATCAGCAGTTCGGCGGCCATGTGCTGTGACGTGGCCGGGCCGGCCGAGGCCATGTCGAGCGCACCGGGCCGTGCGCGGGCTTCGGCGGCCAGCGCCTGCATGGTGTGCTGCGGCACGGAGGGATGCGCGATGACCAGCAGCGGCACCATCGCGACGTTGCTGATGGCGGCGAAATCCTTCTCGGCGTCGTAGGGCACGCGCGGCAGGACGGAGGGGTTTACGCCGAGCGTGCCGGATGTGCCGGCGATCAGCGTGTAGCCATCGGCGGGCGAGCGCGCGCCGGCTTCGAGCGCGGGCGCACCGGCGCCGCCGGCGCGGTTTTCGACCACCACGCGCTGCGGCCAGCGCTTGCTGAGTTCGTCGGCCACCAGGCGGGTGATGATGTCGGCGGCCTGGCCGGGCGGGAAGGGGACGATGATCCGCACCGGGCGGTTCGGAAAGTCGCCCTGGGCGAGGGCCGGCAGCGGCAGCAGCGTGGCGGCGCCCAGCAGGGCGCGGCGATGGACGAGTGTCATGCGTTTTTCCTCCCGGGTAGCGCGGGCAGCCTACGCCGCCGGCGCGTCGGGCGGAACCGGGGGCGTCAGCCGCGCGCCAGCGCGTCCTCGAGCCGGGCGGCGCTGCGGCGGAGCGCATCGCGGCGGGCGGCGGTGGCGCGGCGTTCGCGCAGCTGGTCCAGCACCTTCTCGGCGCTGCGGGCTTCGGCGAGGGCGTCGCGCTCGGCCTCCAGCGCGGCTTCGGCGCGGGCGATGGCGGCGGCGTGGGCGTGGCGAGCGGCCAGGCCACGGGCGAGGAAGGCGCCATAGGTGGGGCCGGTGCCGTCCGGTGCCTCGGCACGCAGGGCGGCCTCGGCGGCGGCGGCGGCGTCCTGCTGGCGCGCCAGGGCGCCGCGGGCCTCTGCCAGGCGGCGGCGGGCGGCCTCGACCTCGATCGCGCGGAGGCGGGCCAGGGTGGTGAGGGGGTCGGGCGGCATGCGGGCGCGATGGTCGCGCAAGTGCGTTGCCGCGAGGTGAATCAGCGCCCGCCCTGCAGCCAGACCGCATCGGCGCCGAGCTCCGGCCAGCCGATCGGGCGCACCGCGCCGGGCGCGGCCGGGTCGCCGCCCCAGCGCGCTGCGATGATGCGCTGGCCGGTGAGGCCATCCGCGGCATCCGACAGCAGCCAGGCGAGCGGCGCGCCCATGATGGCGGGCTTCAGCATCGCATCGCGCGCCCAGCCGCTCTCCGCGCCGATGAAGGGCGTGTCGGTCGGACCGCCGGGGATCAGCACGTTCACGGTCACGCCGCTGCCGGCGAGTTCCGTCGCCCAGACCGCGGAGGATGCCTCCAGCGCCGCCTTGGTCGCGCCATAGGGCAGCACGCGCAGCATGGTGCGGAAGGACGTCGTGTTGTTCACCACGCGGCCCCAGCCGGCCTCGCGCATCATCGGCAGCACGTCGCGCAGCAGCAGCATCGGCGCGCGCACATTGATCGCGAAGAAGCGGTCCCAGGTGGCGGCGTCGAGTTCGTCGATGGCGGGCAGGCGCGTCTCGGCATCGGGGCGCAGGGAGGACACGCCGATGCCGGCATTGTTCACCAGCGCATCGACACGCCCGAAATGCGCGACGGCCGCGGCGACGCCATCGCGGCAGCCGGCCTCGGTCGAGAGGTCCGCCAGGATCGGGTGCAGGCGGTCATGCGCGGGCAAGGCCGCAACATCACGATCCAGCGCCGCCACGGCATGGCCGGCGGACAACACCGCTTCTACCATCGCAAGGCCAATGCCGCCGGCAGCGCCGGTGATGAGGACAATGCGGGGCATGCCAAGGGCTCCTCGAGGGGGCTTTGCCCCCTCGAACTCCCCCACCAGGGGGCAACGGCCCCCTGGACCGCGGGGACCACTCGCCGGGGCCAGGCAGGCACCTTATCCTGGTCGCCAGAATACGGGAGGGGCGCGATGAAAGTGCTCATCGCTGGGGGCGGGATCGGCGGGCTGGTCGCAGCCCTGTCGCTGCACGCGGCCGGCATCGAGGCCGATGTCTTCGAACAGAGCACCGAGATCCGGCCGCTCGGCGTCGGCATCAACGTGCTGCCGCATGCGATGCGCGAACTCACGGAACTGGGGCTGCTGGAGCGCGTCGTCGCGGCGGGGGTGGCGACGCGCGAACTCGCCTACGCCAACCGCCACGGGCAGATGATCTGGTCCGAACCGCGCGGGCTGCATGCCGGCTACACCTGGCCGCAAGTGTCGATCCATCGCGGCCGGCTGCACATGCTGCTGCTGGAGGCGGCGCGCGAAAGGCTCGGCGACGCACGCATCCACCTCGGCGCGCGGCTGGCTGGGTTCGACCAGGACGCCACTAGCGTGACCGCCCGCTTCGAGGACGGCCGCATCGCGCGCGGCGACGTGCTGGTCGCCGCCGACGGCATCCATTCGCCCACGCGCGCCGGCTTCTACGCGAACGAAGGCCCACCGAAATGGAACGGCGCCATCCTGTGGCGCGCCACCAGCATCGCCGAACCCTTCCTGACCGGCGCAACCATGGCGCAGATCGGCACGCGCGACACCAAGTTCGTCGTCTATCCCATCGCCGAACTGCCCGATGGGCGCCGCCTGACCAACTGGATCGCCGAACGCCGCATGGATCCCTCGCAGCCCTGGAACCGCGAGGACTGGAACCGCCCCGGCCGGACCGAGGACTTCATCGACTGGTTCGCGGAATGGCGCTTCGATTGGCTCGATGTGCCGGCGCTGATCCGCTCGGCCGAGGCGGTCTATGAATTCCCCATGGTGGACCGCGACGCGCTGCCGCGCTGGACGCAGGGGCGCGCCACGCTGCTGGGCGATGCGGCGCATCCGCTCTACCCGATCGGGTCGAACGGGTCGTCGCAGGCCATCCTGGATGCGCGGGTGCTGGCGCTGCAATTGGCGACGCATGACGACGCAGTCGCGGCGCTGCACGCCTACGAGGCGATCCGCCGCCCCGCCACCGCAGCGCTTCTGGAGGCCACGCGCGGCGATGGACCCGACGTGGTGCTCGACCTGGCGGAAGCGCGCGCGCCGGACGGCTTCGCGGATATCGAGGCGGTGCTGCCGTTTGCCGAACGCAGCGCCATCGCAACCCACTACAAGCGCCTGGCGGGGTTCGAGCCCGCCACGCTCAACACGCGGCCGAGCCTGTCGCCGCCACGGAGGGCCGCATGAGCCAGCACTACCTTCCCGTCCGCGAGGACTGGCTTGCCGCGCGGCAGGAGGAGATCCTCGAGCCCGGGCAGCGCATCATCGACCCGCATCATCATCTGTGGGACCGGCCGGGCTGGCGGTATCTGCTGGATGAGATCCTGGCCGATATCCGCACCGGCCATGATGTGCGCGCGACGGTGCTGGTGCAGGCGCGCGCCTTCCACCGCGCCGATGGGCCGGTCGAACTGCGCCCGGTCGGCGAGACGCAATTCGCCGCCGGCGTCGCCGCGATGTGCGAGAGCGGCACCTATGGCGATGTGCGCGTCTGCGCCGGCATCGTCGGCCATGCCGACCTGACGCTGGGTGCCGCGGTGGGCGCGGTGCTGGATGCCCACATCGCCGCCGGCAACGGGCGCTTCCGCGGCATCCGGCACTCCGCGACCTGGGACCCCGATCCCGAGATGCTGAACCCGGCCTATACGCCGGCCGAGGACATGCTCGACACGCCCGGCTTCCGCGCGGGCTATGCGGAGCTCGGCAAGCGCGGGCTGTCCTTCGAGGCGTGGCTGTATTTCCACCAGATCCCGCGCCTGGTGCGTCTGGCGCAGGCGCATCCCGAGGTGCCCATCGTGCTGAACCATTGCGGCGGAGTGCTCGGCATCCGCGGCTATGCCGGAAGGCGCGACGAGGTGTTTGCAGCGTGGTCGGCCAACATGCGCGCGCTCGCGGCCTGCCCGAACGTCGTGGTGAAATGCGGTGGGCTGGGGATGCGCCTGCCGGGCTTCGGGCTGGAGCAGGGCGCGGTCGCGCCGTCGTCGCAGATGCTGGCCGATGCGTGGCGGCCCTGGATGGAACCGATCATCGCGATGTTCGGCACGCAGCGCTGCATGTTCGAGAGCAACTTCCCCGTGGACAAGGGCGGCTTCGGCTATGCCGCCGGGTGGAACGCCTTCAAGCGGCTGGCGGCGGGCGCCTCCGCCGGCGAGAAGGACGATCTGTTCCGCGGCACCGCCGCCCGCTTCTACAGGATCGACGCATGACCCAGCACCGCTTCTGCACCGTGGCCGATGAGGGCCGCCTGCGCATCGTCACGCTCAACCGGCCGGAGGTGATGAACGCGCTGCACAGCGAGGCGCATGCGGAGCTCGCGCAGGTCTGGGATGAATTCGCGGCGCGGGACGATTTGTGGGTGGGCATCGTGACGGGCGCGGGGGATCGCGCCTTTTCCGCCGGCAACGACCTGAAGGTGCAGGCGGCGGGCAAGCGCGGGCCGACGCCGCCCTCGGGCTTCGCCGGGCTGACCACCCGCTTCGACCTCGACAAGCCGCTGATCGCCGCGGTGAACGGGATTGCGATGGGTGGCGGCTTCGAAATCGCGCTGGCCTGCGACCTGGTGATCGCATCGGAGAACGCGGTGTTCGCGCTGCCGGAACCGCGCGTGGGGTTGGTGGCCGGGGCAGGGGGCGTGCATCGGCTGCCGCGGATGATCGGGCAGAAGCAGGCGCTGGGCATGATCCTGACCGGGCGGCGCGTGCCGGCCGCCGAGGGCAAGACGCTCGGCTTCGTCAACGAGGTGGTGCCGGCGGGCGAGGCGCTGGCGGCGGCAAAGCGCTGGGCGGCGCTGATCCTGGAATGCTCGCCGCTGGCGGTGCGCGCGTCCAAGCAATGCGTCTATGCCGGCATGGATGCGCCGACGCTGCGCGAGGCGGTCACCACCATGTACCCCGCGCAGCAGCGCAACCGCGACAGCGAGGATTACGTCGAAGGGCCGAAGGCTTTCGCGGAGAAGCGCAAGCCGGAGTGGAAGAACCGCTGACGCGCGATCGCTGCGGTCGGAGGCTGTTCGCGAACGCGCCACTCGGCGCCTTCGCGTCACCGACACCCGCCTGCTCTCCACGCGGCCACCCGATCCAGGATGCGCTTTTGGGTGGCCGGGTGGGGAGGGCCGATGCCGGTCTTTCGAGACGGACTCTCAGGCCCCGGTGTCCGGCTCGAAACCCAGCCCGGGCGCGGTCGGCACCGCGATGGCGCCATCGCGCGGCACCAGCGCCGGGTAGGGTGGCTGCGCCAGGTCGGCGAAGTAGATCTCGATCGGCTCGGCCTCCGGCGCCGCCGCCAGGATGTGCAGCGTCGCCAGCAGGCCGGGGCCGAAATACGGGCAGTGCGGCACCAGGCGCACGCCGGCCTCGCGCGCCAGTTCCGCGATCTCCATCATGGCGGACACGCCGCCGATCTTGGTGATCGAGGGCTGCGCCACATCCACGGCGCGCAATTCGAACATGCGGCAGAAATCCTCCACCGTGCCGTTGCATTCGCCAGCCGCGATCGGCACCGGCGATGCGGTGCGGATGCGCGCGATGGCGGGGATGTCCTCGGGCGGCCAGATCGGTTCCTCGACCCAGGCGGCGTTCAGGCCTTCCACGTCCTCGCAGAATTGCGCGGCCTCGTGCTCGGTGTTCCAGACGCAGTTGATGTCGAGCATCAGCGGCGTGCCGGGCGCTGCGCGGTGCGCGGCGGCGATGCAGCGCAGGTCGAATTCATGCAGCTTGATGTGGCGATAGCCGCGCGACAGCGCCTCGGTCACATTACGCGCCACGTCGTCCGGATTGCCGTAGCGCAGCAGCGAGGCATAAGCCGGCACCGATGCGCGCGCCGCATCGCCCAGCAGCGCATGCAGCGGCACGCCAGCGGCCTTGGCGCGGATATCCCACAGCGCGATGTCGATCGCCGACAGCGCGAAGCTGACCGGCCCGTTGCGGCCGAAATTGTGGAAGCGGCGCGCCAGCATCCGCATCAGGCTGGCGATGTCGGTCGCGTCCTGGCCGATGCAGGCCGGGCCGATGAGCCGGTCCAGCGCGTCCTTCGTCGTTTCCACCAGCGTGAAGCCGAAGCCCTCGCCCCAGCCATGGATGCCCGCGTCCGTCTCGACGCGCACCAGCAGCGTGTCCATCGCGCGCAGGTGCAGATTGCCGCCGACACCGCCGGCGCTGGCGCCATAGGTGAAGTCGGTGCGGTGGTGATGCGTGGTGACGCGGGTGATCTTCATGGCGTTCCCTTTCGCGCGCGGCGCGTTGCGGCGATACTGCCCGCAACGGCCGTCACGCAGAAGCCGGCCACAGGAGGACGCCCATGAACCGTCGTACGCTGCTGATTGCCGCGACGCTGCCATTGCCCGCGCTGGCCCAGGCGCCATGGCCCGACCGGCCGATCCGCGTGGTCGTGCCGTTTGCCGCCGGCGGGCCGTCCGACATCGTGGTGCGGCTGCTCGCACCACGGCTGACGGCCACGCTCGGCCAGCCGGTGGTGGTGGAGAACCGCGCCGGCGCGGGCGGCGTCACGGGCGTGGACGTCGTCGCGAAGGCGGCGCCGGATGGCTATACGCTCGGCATCGGCAGCGCGGGCGGGCTGGCCATCTCGCCGCGGCTCGATCGCGGCACGCCCTATGATCCGTTGCGCGACCTGGCGCCGCTGACGCTCGCGGTGCTGGTGCCGGAGCCGTTGGTGGTGCCGGCCGCCGTGCCGTTCCGCACGGTGGCGGAACTGGTGGCCGCGGCGAAGGCGCAGCCCGGCCGGCTGAACTACGGCTCGGCCGGGTCGGGCAGCATGCCGCACCTGGCGGGCGAACTGTTCCGCATGGCGGCGGGCATCGACATCACGCATGTGTCCTATCGCGGCGGCGCGCCGCTCGCGATGGCCATCCTGCAGAACGAGGTGCAGCTGGGCTTCGCGGATTTGCCCATCCTGCTGCCGCATATCCGCGCCGGCGGGCTGCGCGCGCTGGCGGTCGGTACCGAACGGCGGCTGGAATGGATACCGGACGTGCCGACCATGGCGGAGGTCGGGCTGCCAGGCGTGGACGCCAACAACTGGCACGGCTTCGTCGCGCCCGCGCGGGTGCCGGCACCGATCCTCGCACGGCTGCACGGCGCGCTGGCCGGCGCGCTGAACGACCCTGAGATCCGCCGCGCGCTGCACGAACAGGGTGCCATTCCGGGCGGCAATACCCAGGCCGAATTCGGCGCCTTCCTGCGCGCCGAGAACGAGAAATGGGGCGGCGTGATCCAGCGCGCCGGCGTGCGCGCGGATTAGCGCGCGACCCGCGCGCATGCGCGTCGAGAAGGCAGCCTCGCCGCTTCGCCGCGCGCGTGGCGGTGGGCCGGGCGCTAGCCGCCGATGGTCTGCAGCACGTCGAAGCCCTCGAACTGCGGCGGGCCGAGGGTGCTGCCCTTCATCCCGCCCGCGCCGGCATGGGCGCGGCGGAATTGCTCGGAGCGCGTCCAGCCTTCGAAGGCCTCGCGCGATGCCCAGAGCGTCAGGGAGGAATAGAGGATGTGGTCCTCCGCCGCCGGGCCCTTCAGCAGGTGGAAGGTCATGAAGCCGGGGACTTCGTGCAGGTGGCTTTCGCGCGACAGCCAGGCCTGTTCGAAGGCGGGCGCGTGCTCGGGAATGACGCGGAAGCGGTTGGCGGCGACGAACATGCTGGCGGCCTTTCCTGGACTGCGCCCATGGATGGGCAGCGGCGCGACTTCCGCAAGGGGCGCCGCATGACCGACCGCGCGGCAATGGAGGCCGTGGCCGAGTGGTACCACGCCTGGTTCACCGGGATCGTGCTGGCGGCGGTGGCGCAGCGCGGCCCCGCGGATGCGGCAGCGCTGGTCTTCGCGGTGTTCCGTCGGCAGCAGGCGGAGACGTTTCTCCCCGGGTTGCGGAAACTCGGACTCGATGGCCTGCCGCCGGCGGTGGCGGCGGCGCGCTACCACTATTTGTCGAACTTCATCGGCGGCGTCGGCGTGGAGTATGTCGAGGCCTCGCCGCGCAAGGCCTGGATCCGCTACCCACCGCCGCGCTGGATCTGGCCGGGGGCGACCATCTGCGGCATCCCGTCCGAGGTGAACGCCGCCATGCTGCGCGGCTGGCACGCGAACAACGGCGTGATGCTGGGCTGCCCGGGCCTCGGCTTCGTCTGCACCGGGCAGACAGTGGACGGCGATCCGGGGCTCGAGGGCTACTATATCGAGCACGACGAGGCGCTGGCCGAAGCCGACCGCCTGCGCTTCGCGAAGCATGAGAGCATGCCGCGCTTCGAGGCCGCCGCGGCGCCGCGCCTGCCCTCCGCCGACTGGCCGGAGGAGCGGCTGGCGAAGGCGAAACGCGGCTATGCCATGACCTATTGCCGCACGGCGCTGCAGGCGGCGGTGGATGTGTTCGGCGCGGAGCAGGGCGGTGCCTTGCTGGCGCATGCCGCGCGGCTGGTCGGCATGCAGCATGTCCATGCGACGGCGGCGGCGCTGGGCGCGCAGGATTTCGCCGGCTTCATGGTCGCGCTGGCGCAGGCCGAGGGCGATGCGGCGCGCGCCGAACCGCAGCCCGATTGCAGCGTGGTGGTCCGGCGCGACGGCTGCGCGGTGCTGCGCGGCATCGCCCACCCGCACCCGGCCATGCAGCAGGCTTGGGAGGCGCTGCTGCATGGTGCGCTCGCAGGGTGGGACCGTTTCGCGCGGCTGGAGAGGGTCGGCGCGATGGCGTGGCGCGTCCGCGGCGCCTGAGGCGGCGGTGGGGCGTGGCGGGCCGTCGGCGGCTGGGGTTTGTCTTGCCAGCCGACGGTTTCCGGATATATTTCCGGCAATCATGGCTCGTCGCGTTGCCCGTCCATCCGCGCCCACCGCCCTCGCCGCGCACCGCGCGCGCCAGCGCGACCGCGGCCTTCAGCGCGTGGAGGTCCAGGTACGCCAGGAGGATGCCGCCCTGCTGCGCGCCGTCGCGGCGGCCTTGGCCGACCCGGCACAGGTCGAGAATGCGCGCGCGCATCTGCTGCATCGCTTCGCGCCCTCGGCCGGGTTGAAGGCCATGCTCGCCGCCGCGCCGCTGGACGACATCGATCTCGACCGCCCGCGCGACCTCGGGCGTGCCATCGACCTGTGACCTGGCTGGTCGATACGAACATCATCTCGGAGGTTCGCAAGGGACCGCGTTGCCATCCCGCGGTCGCCGCCTGGTGGGCCAGGGTGGATGATGGCGAGTTGTTCCTCAGCGTGCTCGTGCTCGGCGAAATCCGCCGCGGCGTCGAGGCGCTGCGACCGCGCGACCCCGCGCAGGCCGCCGCGATCGACGCCTGGCTCGGCGGGCTCACCACGGCCTTCAGCGCGCGCATCCTCGGCATCGATGCGCGCGTGGCGGAGCGCTGGGGCCGCATCGCCGTCCTGCGATCGGTTCCGGTCATCGATGCGCTGATGGCGGCCACCGCCGCGGTCCACGGCCTGACACTCGTCACGCGCAACCAGCGCGATGTCGAGGGCCTCGGCGTGCGGGTGCTGGATCCCTTCGTCAGCCCTCGATGACCGTCCCGGCGCCCGCCGCCGTCATGATCCGCAGCAGGCTCTCGTCGCGCCCCAGCGCCCAGAGCACGGCATTGATCGGCGGGCTGGTCAGGCTGCCGCAGAGTGCGGCGCGCAGCGGCTGGGCGATGTCCTTCAGCTTGACTTCCTTCACCTCGGCATAGTCGCGCAGCCAGTGCTCGAGGTCGGCCTTCTCCCAGGGTGCGGCGCTCAGGAATTCGGCCAGGTCCGCGAGGCGCGCGCGCGCCTCGGGCGTCAGCACGGCCAGCGCCTTCTCGTCGATCGCGGGCAGTTCCTCATGCGCGGCGAAGGCAGCGGAACCGGCGAGTTCCTCCAGCGTGCGCGCGCGTTCCTTGAGGTCGGGCATCAGCATCGCCACGCGCTCGGCGCCATTGGTGCCGAACAGCACGCCGCGCTTCGCCAGGATCTCCAGCACCGCGCGGGTCAGCCGCGCATCATCCGCCTGGCGCAGGTACACGCCGTTCAGATGAGTCAGCTTGGCGTAGTCCATGCGCGAGGCCGAGCGCCCGACATCCTTGATGTCGAACAGCTCGACGGCGCGGTCGTGGGGCACGATCTCCTCGTCGCCATGGCCCCAGCCCAGGCGCAGCAGGTAGTTGTTCACCGCTTCCGGCAGGTAGCCCTGCTCGCGGAAATCCAGCACCGACACGGCGCCGTGGCGCTTGGACAGCTTCGCGCCATCCGCGCCGTGGATCAGCGGGATATGCGCGAAATGCGGCCGCCGCCAGCCCATCGCGTCATAGACCATGCATTGGCGGAAGGTGTTGGTCAGGTGGTCGTCGCCGCGGATGACGTGGGTGATGTCCATGTCGTGGTCGTCCACCACCACCGCATGCAGGTAGGTGGGCGTGCCGTCCGAGCGCAGGATGATCATGTCGTCGAGCTCGGCGTTCTGCACGCGGACTTCGCCCTGCACCAGGTCCTCCACCACCGTCTCGCCCTCCAGCGGCGCGGCGATGCGGATCACGAAGGGCTTGCCTGCCTGGTCCGGGCCGGGCTCGCGGTCGCGCCAGCGGCGGTCGTAGCGCGGCGGGCGGCCCTCGGCGGCGGCGCGCTCGCGCATCTCGGCCAGTTCTTCCGGCGTCGCCCAGCAGCGATACGCGCGGCCCTCGGCCAGCAGCGCGTGTGCGACCTCGGCATGCCGCGCCTCGCGGCTGGCCTGGAACACCGGTTCCTCGTCGGGCGACAGGCCAAGCCAGGCGAGGCTTTCCAGGATCTGCTCCACCGCCGCCTGGGTCGAGCGTTCCTTGTCGGTATCCTCGATCCGCAGCAGGTAGGCGCCCTTGTGGCGGCGGGCAAACAGGTAGTTGAACAGCGCGGTGCGCGCGCCGCCGATATGCAGGTAGCCGGTCGGCGAGGGGGCGAAGCGGGTACGGACGGTCATGTCACCTGGGCTCATCTGGCGGGGGCCCGTTAGACCAGATCGGGGCGCATGGGCGCAAACCCCTCCCGCGAAATGCCCCATTCGTGGCAGGATGAACGCAGGAGTTGCGGAAGACCACCCTGTCCAGCACCACCACGCGAGAGACCGCCGGCCGCATCGGCGCCGCCCTGGCCGCCGCCGCGCAGCGCGTTGAGGTCCTGATGGCCGGCGAGCGCGGGCGCCTGGCGCCCTGGCTGGCGGTGGCGATGGGCGCGGGGATCATCGGGTATTTCGCACTGCGCGAGGAACCGCCGCTGTGGTCGGCGGCACCCGGACCACTGCTGGTGGTGCTGGCCTGGCTGGTGGCGACGCGCGCACCCCATGCGGGCTGGCTGGTCGGCCTGGTGGCGGCGGCGGCGCTGGGCTTCGGCGCGGCGGTGCTGCATGCCGCGGCCGCGCCGCCCATTGCCGCGCCGCCGCTGCGCGCCGTGGTGCTGAGCGGCATCGTGCAGGATGTCGACCTGTTGCCGGAGGGCTTGCGCGTGACGCTGGGCTCGGCCCGCTTCGGCCCGGACGAACCCGTCCAGCCGCGCAGCATCCGCGTGCGCCTGCGCGCCAACGACACGGCGCGGCCGGTGCCGGGCGACCGGGTAAGCATCCGTGCGCTGGTGCGCGCGCCCTCGCCGCCGGCCTATCCGGGCGGGTGGGACTTCCAGCGCGCCGCCTTCTTCGCCGGGCAGGGTGGGGCGGGCTTCGCCATCGGCCCGGCGGAGGTCGCGCCCGGCGCCGGCGTGGCGCCGCCGCTGTCCGGCCTGCGCGCGGCGCTGGAGGCGCGGGTGACCGCTGCCGTCCCCGGTGCTTCCGGCGCGGTGGCGGCGGCGCTGATGACCGGCGGGCAATCGGCCATCCCGCGCGCCGACATGGCGGCGATGCGCGATTCCGGCCTGGCGCACCTGCTGTCGGTCTCGGGGCTGCACATCGCCATCGTGATGGGCGTGACCTTCTGGGTGGTGCGCTTCCTGATCGCCTGCTGGCGGTGGCTGGCGCTGCGGGTGGACGGCAAGGTCTGGGCGGGGGTGGCCGCACTCGGCGCCGGCGGCTTCTACATGCTGCTGACGGGGTCCCAGGTGCCGATGCAGCGGTCCTTCGCCATGGCCGTGCTGGTGACGCTGGCGCTGCTCTCGGGGCGGCACGCCATCACCATGCGCGGCCTGGCGCTGGCGGCGGCGGCGGTGATGCTGCTGGCGCCCGATGCGGTGCTGGGGCCGTCCTTCCAGATGTCGTTTTCCGCCGTGCTGGCGCTCGTGGCGGGGTGGGAGGCGCTGCGCGGGCCGATGCAGCGGCTGCGTGGCGATGGCACCTGGTGGCGCGTCGCGGCGGTGTTCGGCGGTGGGCTGGTGGGGACGTCGGTCCTGGCGGGTTTCGCCACGGCGCCGTTCGGCCTGGCGCATTTCGGGCGGCTGCAATGGTATGGCGTGGCGGCCAATGCGGTGGCGGTACCGCTGACGTCGGTGCTGGTGATGCCGGCGGCCATGCTGGCGGCGCTGCTGATGCCGCTCGGCCTGGATGGCCCGGCGCTGGCGGTGATGGGCTGGGGATGCGAGGCGGTGCTGGCGGTGGCGCGCGCGGTCGCGTCCTGGCCCGGTGCGGCGACCGGCGCGCGGCCGATCCCGCCCTGGGGGATGGCCTGCTTCGCCTTCGGGATGCTGTGGCTGTGCCTGTGGCGGCTGCGCTGGCGGTGGCTGGGTGTGCCGGTCATGGCGCTGGGGCTGGGCAGCGCCGCGCTGCATCGGCCGCCGGACCTGCTGGTGTCGGGCGATGCGCGGCTGGTCGGCTTTGCGGCGGATGGTGCGCTGTGGGTGCAGCGGCAGTCGGGGGCGTCGAACTTGGTGCGCGATTCATGGCTGCGCGCGCGTGGGTTGGCCGAGGCCCGCCCGCTGCCGGCGGAGGGCGTGGCGGCGGGCGGGGCGGTGGCCTGCGGGCGCGGTGCCTGCACGCTGCGCGCCGTGGCGGAGGGGCCGGCAGCCATCCTGCTGCGCGGCGAGGCCCCTGCGGCGGCTTGCGGGCGCGCGGCGGTGGTGGTCTCGGCCGAGCCGGTGCGCGGGCGCTGCGCCGGGAGTGACGTGGTGGACCGCTTCGCGGTATGGCGGGACGGGCCGCATGCGGTGTGGCTGGGGCGCGAGGGCGCGCGGGTTGTGTCGGACCGCGCCTGGCGCGGGGCGCGGCCCTGGGTGCCGCCGCCGCCGGTGCCGCGTGCGCGGGCTGAATTGCCGCCCGCGCCGGTGGAGTAGCCGTGTTGCCGGGCGGCGCCTGCGCGATGCGGGCTTCGATGGCGATGGGTGGGCGACCAGCCGGGCGGGGCGCTGTGCCGGTCGAACGACGACCCCGCCGCGGTTTGCGCGCGCAACCCCATGGTCCGCGACCACCGCGCGGGCGGCGACGCGTGGCGGTTCGGCGCGTGACCGTCAGTAGCGCCGCAGCAGCCCCACCAGCCTTCCCTGCACGCGCACGCGATCGGGGCCGAAGATGCGCGTTTCGTGCCGCGGATTGGCCGGTTCCAGCGCGATGGAATTGCCGCGCCGGCGCAGCCGCTTCAGCGTGACTTCGTTCTCGTCCACCAGGGCCACCACGATGGAGCCGTTCTCGGCGGTCTCGGCGCGCTGGATCAGCACCGTGTCGCCGTCGAGGATGCCGGCATCGATCATGGAATCGCCGGCGACTTCCAGCGCGTAGTGCTCGCCCGACCCGAGCAGCGCGGCCGGCACCTCCACCGAGGCGCCGTTGTCGCGCAGGGCTTCGATGGGCAGGCCGGCGGCGATGCGGCCGAACAGCGGCAGGCTGACCGCGGCGGCGTCGTTGGCGGCCTCCGGCGTGGCACGCGGGGGCGCGGCGGCGAAGGGGCCGCGGATGACATTGGGGCCGAGCGGTGCGTCGGGCGCCTTGGGCGTGCGGGCGTTGCGCGGGGCCATGGTGTCGGGCAGGCGGATCACTTCCAGGGCGCGGGCGCGGTGCGCGCGCCGGCGCAGGAAGCCGCGTTCCTCCAGCGCCGTGATGAGGCGATGGATGCCGGATTTCGACTTGAGGTTGAGCGCGCCCTTCATTTCCTCGAAGGACGGCGAGAAGCCGGTCTCGCGCAAGTGCCGGTCGATGAACATCAGCAATTCGTGCTGCTTGCGCGTGAGCATCCGGCGACTCTCCCCATGGTGCCGGCCGCGAATCGGGCAGAACAAAGCGGCAACCTGGGCTGTGTTCTAGAAAGGTTCCGGAGTCACAGTCAATGGGATTCGCCTGTGGATGACGCGCGCCGGGCCTGACAGGATGTCGGGCGATGGACCTCTCGTTGCTGGTTGCCGCTTATCGCCTGACGGACCTCGTGCCGCGCGCCGTCGCCTCGGTTCTGGAGCGTGCGGAAGGGGCGACGGTGGAGGTCGTCATCGCCTCGGATGACGGGGTCGATTATGCGCCGCTGCTGCCCGCCGACCCGCGGCTGCGCTTCACGCCCGTCGGGCCGGTGGCGAGCGGCGCGCATGCCGCGCGCAACCGCGCCCTGGCCGTCGCGACCGGCGCGCATGTGATTATCCTGGATGGCGACGACGCGCTGGAAGGCCCGCCGGATGGGATTGCGCGCGCGATGAGGCTGGCGCGGGGCGCGGGCGCGGTGGCGGTGCCTTCGGTGGTGCGCGACCCCGACGGGCGGGCGGTACGGCGCGTGCCCGATGCCGGCGTGCGGCGCCTGGGCTTCGCGCCGTGGCGGGAGGTCTTCGCCTCGCTGCACCTGATCGCGCGGCGCGACCTGGTGCAGCCCTTCGCGCCGTTCCGGCTGATCGACGACGTGGTGTTCGACCTGCGCGCCCTGGCGGCGGCGGGCGGCGAGGTGCCGGTCGCGGACGCGCTGGCCTATCGCTACCAGCTGCGGGCAGGACAGGCGACGGATGTGCCCTGGACGCGCTTCGATGCGGAGTATGCGCGGGCACTGGCGGCCATCGCGCAGGATGGCTTCGGATTCGGCGCGCATGGTGGCGCGGCGACGCGCGTGCTGCGGCGGTGGCGGGCGATGAACCGGGTGGTGGGGACGCGGCCGGGGCTGGGGGATTACCACCGGGTGGTGGCGGCGCGGCAGGAGACCGCGGCGGCGGGCTGACCGGCGCGCTATACGCCGAGCTCGGCCAGGATGATCGCCTCGACCTCCGCCCCCGCGGGCAGCGCCGGCGCATGCGGCGCGCGCAGCACCAGCGCATCGGCGCGCGCCAGCGTCGCCAGCATCGACGAATCCTGCATCGCCGCGGGCGTCGCGACCATGCGGCCCTGTTCGTCGAGCGACAGCGTCGCGCGCAGGTGGTCGGCGCGCTGGTCATTCGCCTTCAGCGGCACGCCGGCCAGCACGCGCCGTGTCGGCACCGGCGCGCCCGCCAGGCCCGACAGCCGCGCGATGGCCGGTATCAGGAACACCACGCCGCAGACGATGGCCGACACCGGATTGCCCGGCAGCCCCAGCACCGGCGTGCGCCCCAGCCGCCCCCAGATCAGCGGCTTGCCCGGCCGCATCGCGATCTTCCAGAAGCCGAGCGCGAAGCCTTCGCCGCCCAGCGCGGCCTGGATCAGATCGTGCTCGCCCACGCTGGCGCCGCCGGTGGTCACCAGCAGGTCGAAGGCGTGGGCGGTGCCAGCGACTTCCGCGATGGCGGCGGTGTCGTCGGGGGCGATCGGCAGCACCACCGGGTCGCCGCCCGCGCCCTTCACCAGCGCAGCCAACGCATGGGCATTGGACGACACGATGCCGCCCGGCGGAATCGGGTCGCCGGGCAGCGCGATCTCGTCGCCGGTCGCCAGGATGCCCACGCGCGGGCGCCGATGCACCGCGAGCCACGGGTTGTTCGATGCCGCCGCCAGGCCGATGTCGCGCGCGGTCAGCCGCCGCGCGGCCGCCAGCACCTCGGCGCCCTCGGTGAAGTCGAGGCCGCGGCGGCGGATGTGGCGCCCGGCGACCACCGTCTCGTTCACGCGCACGGTGTTGCCGTCCGCCGTCGCGTCCTCCTGCAGCAGGATCGCGTCGGCGCCGTCGGGCACGAAGCCGCCGGTGAAGATCCGCACCGCCTCGCCCGCGCCGACGCTGCCCGCGAAGGGTCGGCCGGCCGGTGCGGCGCCGGTCATCCGCAGCGTCGCGCCTTCGCGCGCATCCGCCGCGCGCACCGCATAGCCGTCCATCGCGGAGACATCCGCCGGCGGCTGCGTCAGCCGCGCCGTGACGCCGCGCGCCAGCACGCGGCCGGCGGCGTCGGACAGCGCCACCGTCTCGGCCGCGGTCGGGGTCAGCGCGGCCAGGATGCGCGCGCGGGCGTCCTCGACCGCGAGCAGGTCACTCGCCACGGAACTCGCCCGACTTGCCGCCGGCCTTGTGGACCAGGCGGACATCCTCGATCCGCATGCCGCGATCGACCGCCTTCACCATGTCGTAGACGGTCAGCGCGGCGACGGTCACGGCGGTCAGCGCCTCCATCTCGACGCCGGTGCGGCCGGTCAGCGTCACGGTGGCTTCGATCGCGACGGCGTCTTCGCCCTCCGGCACCAGATCCACCGCGACCTTGCTGAGCATCAGCGGGTGGCACAGCGGAATCAGGTCGGACGTCTTTTTCGCCGCCATGATGCCGGCGATGCGCGCGACACCCAGCACATCGCCCTTGCCGGCGCGCCCCTCGCGGATCAGCGCCAGGGTCGCCGGCTGCATCACGATGCGGCCGCGCGCGGTGGCGCTGCGCGCGGTCTCGTCCTTGCCCGCCACATCGACCATCGCCGCGCGCCCGGCGGCGTCGAAATGGGTCAGCGCCATCAGCGCGCGTCGACCAGCGCGCGCGCGGCCGCGGTCACGTCCTGCTGGCGCATCAGGTGTTCGCCCACCAGGATGCAATGCGCGCCGGCCATCGCCATGCGGCGCACATCGGCGGGCGTGCGGATGCCGCTCTCGGCGACGGGCAGGCGGTCGGCGGGCACCAGCGGGGCCAGCGCCTCGGTGGTGTCGATGTCGGTCTGCAGGGTGCGCAGGTTGCGGTTGTTGATGCCGATCAGGCGCGTCTGCAGCCCCAGCGCGCGGTCGAGCTCGGCGCGGTCATGCACCTCGGCCAGCACCGCCATGTCGAGCGACAGCGCCAGGTCCTCCAGCTCGTTCGCGCGCTCGTCGCTGAGTGCGGCCATGATGAGCAGGATGGCGTCCGCGCCCATGGCGCGGGCCTCGAAGACCTGCCAGGGGTGGATCATGAAGTCCTTGCGGAGCACCGGCAGGGAACAGGCGGCGCGCCCGGCCTCGAGGTGCTCGCGCGCGCCCTGGAAATACGGGGTGTCGGTCAGGATGGACAGGCAGGCGGCGCCGCCCTCCTCGTAGGCCCTGGCCAGCGCGGCGGGCTCGAAGGGGTCGCGGATCAGCCCGCCCGAGGGCGAGGCGCGCTTGATCTCGGCGGTCAGCCCGGTGCGGCCTTCGCCGATGCGGTGGCACAGCGCACCCACGAAGTCGCGCACCGCCGGTGCGTGGGCGGCGGCCTTCTCGATCTCGGCGCGGGAGGTGGCGGCCATGCGCTCGGCCACCTCCTTCTCCTTGTCGGCGAGGATGCGGACCAGCACGTCGGGCACGGAGACGGCGCCGGCGGCGGTGGTGACAGGGGTCGGCGCGTTCATCAGGCGGCGTCCTTGGGGGGGCAGAGGGCGCGGAGGCGCGTCAGTACGCCAAGCGCGGCCCCATCGTCTATGGCGCGGGCGGCGATGGCCGCGCCCTCGCGCAGATCGGCAGCGCGGCCCGCCACCACAAGGGAGGCGGCGGCATTCAGCAACACGACATCGCGATACGCACCGGGCGCGCCGTTCAGCAGGGCTTCGAGAGCCACCGCATTCTCCGCTGGGTCGCCGCCCTTCAGGGCGGAGGCCGGCGCGCGGGGCAGGCCGGCGTCTTCGGGTGTCACGGTGAACTCGCGCAGGCTGCCATCGGCTTCCAGCGAGACCACCTGGCTTTCGCCGGCCAGCGTCAGTTCATCGAGGCCCTGGCCATGCACCAGCCAGGCGCGCTCGGTGCCCAGGCGCTGCAAGGTCTCGGCCATCGGGCGCAGCCATTCGGGCGCGAAGGCGCCGGTCATCTGGCGCTTCACCCGCGCCGGGTTCGCCAGCGGGCCGAGCAGGTTGAAGATGGTGCGCGTGCCCAGTTCCACCCGCGGCCCGGCGGCGTGGCGCATCGAGGCGTGATGGCGCGGCGCCATGAGGAAGACCATGCCGGCCTCGCGCAGCACCACGGGCAGGCGGTCCATCGGCACGTCGAGCGAGATGCCGAGTGCGGCGATCGCATCCGCCGCGCCGGATTTCGACGACAGCGCGCGGTTGCCGTGCTTGGCGACCGGCACGCCGCAGCCCGCCACCACCATGGCGGTGGTGGTCGAGATGTTCAGCGTCCCCGCCGCATCGCCGCCGGTGCCGACGATGTCGATGGCATCGGGCGGGGCCTCGATCGCGACCATGCGCGCGCGCATCGCGCGGACCGCGCCCGTCATCTCGGCCACCGTCTCGCCGCGCACGCGCATCGCCATCAGCAGGCCGGCGATCTGCGCGGGGGTGGCCTCGCCGGCCATGATGATACCGAAGGCTTCCTCGGCCTCGCTCTCGGCCAGGCGCTCGCCGGCGGCGAGGCGCGCCAGGATGGGCTTGAGAGACATCAGGCCGCGACGGGCGTGGGCAGCGTCGCGCCGGCCAGGGTCAGGAAGTTCCGCAGCAGGTCGTGGCCATGGGCGGAGGCGATGCTCTCCGGGTGGAACTGCACGCCCGAGATCGGCAATTCGCGATGCTTCACGCCCATCACGATCCCGTCCTCGGTCCAGGCGGTGATGTCGAGGCAGTCGGGCATGGTGGCGCGATCGACGATCAGCGAGTGGTAGCGTGTGGCGGCGAAGGGGGAGGGGATGCCGGCGAAGACGTCCCGCCCGTCGTGATGCACCTGCCAGACCTTGCCATGCACCGGTTCCGGCGCGCGCACCACCGTCCCGCCGAAGGCCTGGCCGATCGCCTGATGGCCGAGGCAGACCCCCAGCACCGGCAGCTTCACCTCGGCGGCGAGGTCGATCAGCGGCAGGCAGATGCCGGCCTCGTTCGGCGTGCAGGGGCCGGGGGAGAGCACGACGGCCTCCGGCTTCATGGCGAGGACGCCCTGCGGGTCGATGGCGTCGTTGCGGCGCACCTCCACCCTGGCCCCCAGGTCGCCCAGGAAGTGGAACAGGTTGAAGGTGAAGCTGTCGTAGTTGTCGATCAGGAGGATCATGGCGCGTGAGGATTGGACCGGTGGGCGGGGGGAATCAAGCGCCCAGGCGGGGGCTTTGCCGCGGGCCGCGGCGCGCCTAGCCTCCGCGCAACATCCAGGAGGACGTCCAAGCCATGCTGAAGCGGGTTTTCCTCGCCCTGGCGCTGCTGGCACCCGGGGCGGCGGTGGCGCAGGCCCTGCCGGACCGGCCGGTGCGCATCATCGTGCCCTTCACCCCGGGCGGCACCTCCGACATCGTCGCCCGGCTGCTGGCCGAGGCCGCCGGCCCCCACTTGCCGCGCGGCGCGGTGGTGGAGAACCGCGGCGGTGCGGGCGGCAATATCGGCATGGCGGAGGCGGCGCGCGGTGCGGCCGATGGCTCCACGCTGATCCAATGCGCCTTCGGACCCTGTGGCGCGAACCCGGCGCTCTATGCCAATCCGGGCTACAACCTGCTGGCCGATTTCGCGCCGGTGATCCTGACGGGCGCGGTGCGCAACGTGATGACGGTGCGGCGCGAATTGCCGGCGGCCAATGTGCAGGAATTCATCGCGCTGGCGCGTCGCCAGCCGCTGTCCTTCGCGTCGTCCGGCGTGGGCGCGTCGAACCACCTGGGGCCTGAGCTGCTGCGTTCGATCACCGGCATCGAGATGACGCATGTGCCCTATCGCGGCTCGGGGCCGGCCATCACCGACCTGGTGGCGGGGCGGGTCGATGTGTTCTTCGACAATTTGCCCTCGATCCTGCCGCATATCCGCGCGGGCACGGTGCGCGCGCTGGCCGCCGTTTCCGACAGCCGCATCCCGGAACTGCCGGACGTCCCCACCTTCGCCGAGCAGGGCGTGCAGGGCATGGCGATCGACAGCTGGTTCGGCTTCATGACGCCGGCGCGCACGCCGCCGGCGGCCATCGCCGCGCTGAACGCCGCCTTCGGCCAGGCGCTGCAGAACCCCGCCGTGCGCGCGCGCATGATGGAACTCGGTGCCACGCCGCTCGGCGGCACGCCCGACCAGATGGGCGCGCATGTCCGCGCCGAGGCCGCACGCTGGGCCGAAGTCGTCCGCCGCCAGGGAATCCGCGCCGAATGAGCCGCATCACCCATATCCGCACCATCCGTATCGGCGAACGTCCCAACCTGATCTGGGTCGAGGTCACGACCGATGAGGGGCTGACCGGCCTCGGCGAAGCCTTCCGCGGCGCCGCGGCGGTCGAGGCCGTGATCCACGAAAGCGCGGCACCCCTGCTGCTTGGCCGCGATGCGCGCGATATCGAGGCGGTGTCGCGCCTGCTGCTCACCCCCTATGTCGGCTTCGGCGCCTCCTCGGCCGAGGTCCGCGCGGCATCGGCCATCGATATCGCGCTGTGGGACCTGGCGGGGCAGCGACACGGCATCCCGGTGCATGAAGCCCTTGGCGGCAAGGCGCGCGATCGCGTGCGCAGCTACAACACCTGCGCGGGCTACGACTACAACACCAAGTCCGCGGCGCGCCGCGACATCGGCGCCGCCGATGAATCGCGCGGGCCCTACGACGACCAGGTGGCCTTCATGCGCGATGCCGGGACGCTGGCCGAAAGCCTGCTGTCCGAGGGCTTCAACGCCATGAAGATCTGGCCCTTCGACATCTACGCCCCGGCGACGCAGGGCGTGTCCATCACGCTGTCGGACCTCAAGAAGGGCATCGAGCCCTTCGCCAAAGTGCGCCGCGCCGTGGGCGACCGCATGGAGATCATGGCGGAACTGCATTCGCTCTGGTCGATGCCCGCCGCCTTCCAGATCTGCAAGGCGCTGGAAGACTTCGACATCACCTGGGCGGAAGACCCCATCGCCAAGATGGACGACGTGGCGTCGCTGGCGGAACTGCGCCGGTCCGTCCGCACCCCGATCTGCGCGTCCGAAACCCTCGGCGGCAAGGTGGCGTTCCGCGACCTGCTGGTGGCGGGGGCGACGGATATCGTGATGCTCGACCTCGCCTGGTGCGGCGGGCTGACCGAGGCGCGCAAGATCGCCGCCCTGGCGGAAGCCTGGTCGCGCCCCGTCGCGCCGCATGACTGCACTGGGCCGGTCACGCTGATCGCCTCGGTCCACCTGGCCATGCACGCGCCGACGGCGATGTTCCAGGAGGTGGTGCGCGCGACGCTCGCCACCTGGTACTGCGACCTGGTGACGGTGCTGCCGCGCGTCGAACAGGGCTGGGTGCTGCCCATGGAAGGCCCGGGGCTTGGCGCGCGCCTGCTGCCGGACGTGGCGGCGCGGGAGGATGCGATCGTGAGGACCAGCGGCCGATGATGATTGCGCTCGATGTCATGCCGTGGCTGCTGCCGGCGATCCTGACGATCCTGGTGGGTGCGGGCGTGCTGCTGCGCCGGCATCACCACCCTGGCCCGGCGCGGCTGGTGCTGGGCGCGGCGCTGGTGCTGCTGGTGGTGTGGGGCGGGTTGACGCTGTTGATGGCGGTCGGCGCCATCGCGTGACGCGGGGTCAGGCCGCCGGCGGCAGGTTCCCCGTCCGCACCAGGAAGGCCGCGCGGGCGACCGCCCCGCGCCAGTCGGCCCCGCCATCCGGGCAGCGCACCAGCCGCACGGATGGGTACCACACGGGCACGTCCTGCGCGTGCAGCCAGCGCCAGTCGGCGTGCCGGCCGTGCATCAGCATCAGGGCCGGCCGGCCGAGCGCGCCGGCCAGATGCAGCACCGCCGTATCCACGGTGACCACAAGGTCCAGCGCTTCGATCGCCGCCGCGGTGTCGAGGAACCAATCCGCCCCTCCATCCAGCTCCGGCCCCAGGCGGTCGAGCGGGAAGGGGGCCTGCTGCTCCTCGCCCGGCCCCTTCTGCAGGGAGAACAGTCGCACGCCGGGAGTGGCGGCGAGCGGCGCGAAGGCGGCCAGCGGCACCGAGCGGTTGGCATCGACCGGCGCGGCCGGATTGCCCTGCCAGACGATGCCCACGCGCAGGCCCTGCACACCGATGCGCGCGCGCAGTCTGGCCACGCGCGCGGGATCGGCGGCGAGGTAAGGCACCCGCCCCTGGTATTGCTGCGGCGAGAGACCCAGCGCGCGCGGCAGGTCCATCAGCGGCAGCCAGGCGCGCACGCCCGGCACGGATCCCGGCGCGCCGCTGGCCCGCAGGTCGATCCCGCCGGTCAGGGGCGCCAGCAGCGCATGCAGCCGTCCATCCAGCACCGCATGCACGCGCATCCCGCGCGCCGCGAGCGGCGGGAGGTAGCGCGCGAACTGGATGGTGTCGCCCAGGCCCTGTTCGCCCATGACCAGCACGGCCTCGGGCGTGCCCTGGCCGCGCCAGGGCGGCAGTGGCTCCGGCCCGCGCGGACCCGGGCGCGTCACGCGCGGGAAGGCGGAAGGCAGCAATTCGAAACGGACTTCGTAGGCCGCCCAGGCCTCGTTCCACAGGCCGGCCTGGAACAGCGCGCGAGCCAGGGCGGCGCGGATGCGCGCGTCGTTCGGCAGCAGCGCGGCGAGGGCGCGCAAGGCGTTCGCAGCCTCGACCGCGCGGCCGACGGCGCGGGCATCCTCGGCCAACGCGAGGATCGGCGCGATGTCGGGCGGTGCGGGATGGCGGTTCGCCGCTTCGGGCACGGGGCTGGGACTTTGTGCGGATTGCGGGGGAGCAGAAGTCGCCGCGTGCGGCGCGGGTGCAAATGTCGCCGCGTGCGGCGCGGGTCCATATGTCGCCGCGTGCGGATCGAGATCACGCGTCACCGACTGCGGCGCACGATCGAGAGGCGTCGCGTGTGGCGCTCGATTGAGAGACGTCGCCTGCGGCGCTCGATCGGGCGAGTCCGCGTGCGGCGCGGGAATGGCCGTCGCCTGCTTCAACGGCGCATCAGGCGGTCGCGCGGGTTGCCGGTCGTCAGGCGCCCCCGCATCCGTCACGGAATCAGGCGTTCCCGCGCTCACGCTTGCCGGCGGCGAAGCGCACCGCTTCCTCCGCCGCGCGGAACAGGGCGCGGGCCTTCTGCTTCGTCTCCTCGTATTCCGACTTCGGGTCGGAATCCGCCACCACGCCGGCGCCGGCCTGGACATGCATGATGCCGTCCTTCACCAGTGCCGTGCGCAGCGCGATGCAGGTGTCCATGCCGCCATCGGCGCCGAAATACCCGATGCCGCCGGCGTACAACCCGCGCCGCGAGGGCTCCAGCTCCTCGATGATCTCCATCGCGCGGATCTTCGGCGCGCCGGTCAGCGTGCCGGCCGGGAAGCCGGCGCAATAGGCGTCCAGCGCATCGAGCCCATCGCGCAGCCGCCCCTGCACCTCGCTGCCAATGTGCATCACCTGCGAATAGCGCTCGACCTGGAACTGCGCCGTCACCTTCACCGTGCCGATGGCGGCCACGCGCCCCACATCGTTGCGGCCGAGGTCGAGCAGCATCAGGTGCTCCGCGCGCTCCTTCGGGTCGGCCAGCAGCTCGACCTCCAGCGCGCGGTCTTCCTCGGGCGTCGCGCCACGGCGGCGCGTGCCGGCCAGCGGGCGGACCGTCACGGTGTTGTCGCGGCAGCGCACCAGGATCTCCGGGCTGGCGGCCACCACCGAGAAGCCGCCGAAATCCCCGAAGACCAGGAAGGGCGCGGGGTTGATCCGGCGCAGCGCGCGGTACAGCGCAAAGGGCGGCAGCGCGAAGGGCACGGAGAACCGCTGCGCGGGCACGATCTGGAAGGCATCGCCGGCGCGGATGTAGTCCTTGGCGCGCTCGACGGCGGCGATGTAGCCGGCCTCGGTGAAGTTGCTGTCGGGTTCGGACAGGCGCGGCAGGTTCACCGGCGGGGCGGCGCGCGGCACCGGGCGGTCCAGCGCGGCCTCGGCCTCGTCCAGCCGCGCCTCGGCGGCCTCGATCAGCGCGTCGGGCTCGCCGCCCGGCCAGACCGGGGCGCAGAGCGTGAGCGTATCCCGCACATGGTCGAAGACGGCCATGAGCGTGGGCCGCGTCAGCACCGCATCCGGGATGCCGAGCACATCCGGATTGGTCGCCGGCAGGCGTTCGATCAGCCGCACCATGTCGTAGCCGAGGTAGCCGAACAGCCCCGCGGCCATCGGCGGCAGGCCGGGCGGCACCGGCATGCGCGCCTCATTGATGGTGCGCCGCAGGCTGTCCAGCGCCGCGCCCGGCTCGGCCACGAAGGCGTGCGGCGCGGTCAGGGCGTGGCGGTTGATCTCGGCCTTGCCGTCGCGGCAGCGCCACACCAGGTCGGGCGCCATCCCGATGCCCGAATAGCGGCCGCGCGCGGCCCCGCCCTCGATGCTCTCCAGCAGGAAGGCATTGGCCTGCGCGCCGCCGGTCAGCTTCAGGAAGGCGCCGACCGGGGTGTCGAGGTCCGCCACCCGCTCGCGCACCAGGATGCCCCCGCGCCCGGCGGCGAGGGCTTCGCGCACCGCCGCGGCGTCGGTCCCGCTCATCGCCCGGTCACCTGGTCGAGCAGGGCGCGGTTGATCCGCACATCGGCGCGCCCGCGCAGCGCCTGGGCGTATTGCTGCTCGAGCTCGTCCTGCATGGATTGCTCGATCTCGGTGCGGATGCGCGCCATGCCCAGCGGGTCGGCCGCGGTGTCGAAGGGAATGATGTCGGTCAGCCGCGCCACCGCGAAGCCGGTGCGGGTCTCGGCCATGGTGACGTCGCCGGGCTTGGCTTCGAACAGCGGCGCCAGCAGTTCGACCGGCAGCGTGCCGGCCTGCTGCGGGTTGCGGCCGAAGGCGCCGACCGGCTGGGCGGTCAGGCCGGCCTCGGCGGCGGCCTCCTGCATGGTCTTGCCGCCGCGCACCGCGGCCAGCAGGCCGGCGGCGCGTTCCTCGGCGGCGCGGCGGCGCGCATCGGCGATGAAGGCCTCGCGCAGCGCGGGCTCGACGCTCTCGAAGGGACGCAGGGCGGGGGGCGTGATGGCACGGATCTCGACGGCCACGAAGGCGTCGCCCATCTCGGTCATGCGCGGCGCATCGCCCTGGCGGGCGGCGAACACCGCGCGCAGCAGCTCGGCGCGCTGCGCCTCGGGCACCGGCAGCGCCGCCACCTGGTTCTGCGGGTCGCGGCCGGTGGCATCGAGCGTCACGGTCGCGACCTGCGCGCCGAAGCGCAGCGCGGCTTCCGCGAGGCCGCCGCCGCCGGCCAGCGCGTCCTCGACCCGGTTGGCGCGCTCATGCGCCATGTCCAGCGCACGGTCGCGCGCCACCTCGATCCGCAATTCGTCGCGCACCTGGTCCAGCGTGCGCGTAGTGGCGGGCTCGATGCGCTCCACCTTGATGACGTGCCAGCCGAAGGGCGACTGCACCGGGTCGGTCACCGTGCCATCGGCGGCGGCGAAGGCGGCCTCGGCCACATTCGCCAGCGGCAGGGTGGCGCGGTCCAGCAGGCCGAGATCGGCCGCGCTGCCATCGGCGGCGGTGGCGGCCGCCTCGATGGCCGGGAATTCGGCGCCGCCGCGCCAGGTTGTCGCGATCTCGCGCGCCGCGGCCTCGTTGGGCACCACCGCCTGGCGCAGGGCGCGGCGCTCGGGCGTGTCGTACTGCGCGCGGCGCTGCTCGTAGGCCTGTGCGAGGTCGGCGTCGCTGACCTCGATCTCGGTGGCGAGGCCCTCGGGCGTCAGCACGGCGATGGCGGCCTCGCGGTATTCGGGCGAGGAGAACCGCGCCGGGTTGTTCTCCTGGTAGCGGCGCAGCTGGGCCTCGGTCGGCGCCTCGGGCTCGGGCATGTCGGCGGTGGGCACCAGGATGAGCTCGGCGGTGCGGCGCTGCATGGCCCAGGCCAGCAGCGGCGCGGCCATCGCATCCGGGCCGGTCGAACCCGACCGCACCGCGCCGGCCAGCTGCTGGCGCAGCAGGTCGCCGGCGACGATCTGCAGGAACTGGCCCTCGGTCATCTCGTTCTGGCGCAGGAAGCTGTCGAGCGCGACGCGCGAGAAGGTGCCGTCCGGCCCGCGCAGCCCCGGGATGGCGAAGACGGAATTGCGCACGCCCTCGGCCGGCGCCCCGATGCCCATGCGCCGCGCCTCGACGCGCAGCGCGCGGTCGGAGATCAGCTGTTCCAGCGCCTGCGCGGCGATGGCGCGGCGGATGTTCTCGTCCGGTTCGAAGCGGTTGCCCATCTGGCGGGCGATGCGTGCCATCTCGCGCCGGGCGGTGGCCTGGGCCTCGGTCAGCTCGATCGGATCGCCGCTGACATGCGCGACGGCGGTGGTGCGACCGAAGTTGCGGACGACGTCCTCGATCCCCCAGACCGCGAAGGACAGGACGAGCAGGGCGAAGAGGATCTTGGCGACCCAGGTGCCGGCGAGGCGGCGCAGCGCGGTAAGCATGGCGCGTGCCTACCAGCGGGCGGCGGGCGGCGGAAGAGGCAGCCGCGGTCCGGCTTGGAGGCGGGGCGCATTTCCGATACTCCGGGCGGCCCTGAAGGAGACGCCGCATGACCCCCGGAACCCGCCCGATGATCGCCGGCAACTGGAAGATGCATGGGCTGGCGGCCGATGGGCTGGCGCTGGCGCGGGCAGTTGCCGCAGGCGCCACGGGGCCGGCGGAACTGGTGGTCTGCCCGCCGGCCACGCTGGTCGCCGCGGTGGCCGCGGCGCTGGACGGCAGCCCGGTGGCCGTCGGCGGGCAGGATTGCCACGCCGCGCCCAAGGGCGCGCATACCGGGGATATCGCCGCCCCGATGCTGGCCGATGCCGGCGCGCGCTTCGTCATCCTGGGCCATTCCGAGCGCCGCGCGACCTATCGCGAGACCGACCCGACCGTGCGTGCCAAGGCCGAATCCGCCATCGCCGCCGGCCTGACCCCCATCGTCTGCGTCGGCGAACCCGAGGATGACCGCCTGCTCGGCCGCGCCGAGGAAGTGGTCGCCGAGCAACTCGCCGGCAGCCTGCCCGAGGGCTTCGGCGCCGCCGGCGGCGTCGTGGCCTATGAACCGGTCTGGGCGATCGGCACCGGGCGCACCCCCACCGAGGCCGACATCGCCGCCATGCACGCCATGATCCGCGCCCGGCTGGTGGCGGCCTTCCCGGCGCAGGGGGCGGGGCTGCGCATTCTCTATGGCGGGTCGGTGAAGCCCTCGAACGCCGTCGCGATCCTGGCGCTGCCCAATGTGGACGGGGCGCTGGTCGGCGGGGCGAGCCTGGTGGCCGAGGATTTCCTGGCGATCGCGGCGGCGGCGGGCTGAGGGACCGGCAGGGGGCAGCCATGCCAGCCAGGCGCGACGTTCCGGCGGAACGGGTCTAGCCCCGGCGCCCGCGCCTCGCTAGATACGCCCCGCCATGACCACAGTCCTGCTCGTCCTCCATCTGCTCGTCACCCTGGCGCTGATCGGCCTCGTGCTGCTCCAGCGCAGCGAGGGCGGCGGGTTGGGCATCGGCTCCTCCGGGGGCATGGGGTCCTTCATGGGCGGGCGCGGCACGGCCAACCTGCTGACGCGCGGCACCGCCATCCTGGGCACGCTGTTCTTCGCCATCGCGCTGACGCTGGCGCTGCTCAACCGCGGGGCGTCGCAGCAGAACCGCTCGATCCTCGATTCGCCGCCCGCCGCCGGGGCGCCCGCCGCCCCCGCCGTGCCGGCGCTGCCGGCCGTGCCGACCAACTAGCCGCTTTTTTCAACCACTTGCTGCCGCGCGGCCGCCCCGCCTTCGGCGCGGGTGGCGCTTTCGCGCGTGCTTGTCTATGGAGGGCGCCCATGGCGCGGTTCGTCTTCATCACCGGCGGCGTGGTCTCCTCCCTGGGCAAGGGCATTGCATCCGCGTCGCTCGGCGCGCTGTTGCAGGCGCGCGGCTACAAGGTGCGGCTGCGCAAGCTCGACCCCTACCTGAACTACGATCCGGGGACGATGAGCCCCTACCAGCATGGCGAGGTCTTCGTCACCGATGACGGGGCGGAGACCGACCTCGACCTCGGCCACTACGAACGGTTCACGGGCGTGGCGGCGCGCAAGCCGGACAACTGGACCACGGGGCGCATCTATTCCGACGTGATCGCGGCCGAGCGGCGCGGGGATTACCTGGGCGGGACCGTGCAGGTGATCCCGCACATCACCGACAAGATCAAGGAAGTCATCCAGGCCGAGACCGACCCCTACGACTTCGTGCTGGTCGAGATCGGCGGCACCGTCGGCGACATCGAATCGCTGCCTTTCCTGGAGGCGATGCGCCAGCTCGCCAATGAACTGGGGCCGCAGCGCAGCCTGTTCATGCACCTGACGCTGGTGCCCTACATCGCCTCGGCCGGCGAGTTGAAGACCAAGCCGACGCAGCATTCGGTGAAGGAACTGCTCGGCCTGGGCATCCAGCCGCAGATCCTGCTGTGCCGGTCCGACCGGCCGATCCCGGAGAACGAGCGCCGCAAGATCGCGCTGTTCTGCAATGTCCGCCCCGAAAGCGTCATCCCCGCACTCGATGCCCGCACCATCTACGAGGTGCCGCTGATGTACCACCGCGAGGGGCTGGACCAGGAGGTGCTGCGCCTGTTCGGCATGTCCGCCTATGGCGAGCCGAACATGGCGCGCTGGGAACGCATCGTGCACTCGGTGAAGCAGCCGGAGGGCGAGGTCACCATCGCGGTGGTGGGCAAGTACACCAACCTGCTGGATGCCTATAAGTCGCTGAGCGAGGCGCTGGCGCATGGCGGCATCGCGCATAACGTGAAGGTCAACCTCGACTGGGTCGACAGCCAGATCTTCGAGAATGACAGCGAGGCCGTTGCGCGGCTTGAGAAGGTCAACGGCATCCTGGTGCCTGGCGGCTTCGGCGAGCGCGGGTCGGAAGGCAAGATCGAGGCGGTGCGCTTCGCCCGCGAACGCCGCATCCCGTTCTTCGGCATCTGCTTCGGCATGCAGATGGCGGTCATCGAGGCGGCACGGAACCTGCTCGGCATCAAGGGCGCGTCCTCCTCCGAATTCGGCGCCTGCGCCGAGCCGGTGGTCGGGCTGCTGACCGAATGGCAGCGCGGCAACGAGGTCGAGAAGCGCGACGCGCGCGGCGATTTGGGCGGCACCATGCGCCTGGGCGCCTACCCGGCGGCGCTGGCCGAGGGGTCCCTGGTGCGCGAGGTCTATGACGGCGCGGCGGTGATCCAGGAACGCCACCGCCACCGCTACGAGGTGAACGTGGCCTACAAGGACCGGCTGGAAGCGGCCGGGCTGCGATTCTCGGGCATGTCGCCGGACGGGGTGCTGCCGGAGATCGTGGAGTATCCCGACCATCCGTGGTTCATCGGGGTGCAATACCACCCGGAGCTGAAGTCGAAGCCGTTCGATCCGCATCCGCTGTTCGCGGGATTTGTGGGGGCGGCGGTGAAGCAGGCGCGGTTGGTGTGACGCGAGGCCGGGCTTGAATTGGCGGCGGATCGGGTTTATAGGAATAATGTCTCAGACTGGTGCTGCGCGTCCTGGCCGGACCACCCAACCCTAAAGCGCTAAATGCCTAAAGTGGCGCAGATCGCCGCGCCGTCCCTGGAGTGCTCCATGCACCACGTCCCCGTCGGCCCCGTCACCTTCGGCAACGACCTGCCGCTGGTCTTCCTGTGCGGCCCCTGCCAGATCGAATCCCGCGCGCACGCGCTGGAGATGGCCGCCGCGCTGGCCGAGATCGCGACCGCCGCCGGCGTGCCGATGATCTACAAATCCTCCTACGACAAGGCGAACCGCACCAGCGTGAACGCCGCGCGCGGTATTGGCATGAAGGAGGGTCTGGACATCCTGGCCGAGGTCCGCGCCACCACCGGCCTGCCCGTCCTGACCGACGTCCACGCCGCCGCGCAATGCGCCCCGGTCGCGGAAGCCGTCGATGTCCTGCAGATCCCCGCCTTCCTGTCCCGCCAGACCGACCTGCTGGTGGCCGCCGGCGAGACCGGGCGCGCCATCAACGTGAAGAAGGGCCAGTTCCTCGCCCCCTGGGACATGAAGAACGTCGCCGCCAAGATCGCCTCCACCGGCAACGAGAACATCCTGCTGTGCGAACGCGGTGCCTCCTTCGGCTACAACACGCTGGTGGCCGATATGCGGTCCCTGCCGATCATGGCGCAGACCGGCTACCCGGTGGTGATGGACGCGACCCATGCCGTTCAGCAGCCGGGCGGGCAGGGGACGTCCTCGGGCGGGCAGCGCGAATTCGCCCCGGTGCTGGCGCGCGCCGCGGTGGCCGTGGGCGTGGCGGCGGTCTTCATCGAGACCCACCCCGACCCCGACCACGCCCCCTCGGACGGGCCGAACATGATCCCGCTGCGCGAGATGCCGGCGCTGATCGCCCGGCTCAAGGCCTTCGACGCGCTGGCCAAGGCCGGCTGACCGCGCGCTTGCGCGTCGCGCCAGCCTGCGCGACGCTGGCGCATGGCCTCGCCCGGGACCCTCGGACACACCCTGACGCTTGGCGTGAGCGTCGCGCTCGCGGCGGCCGGCACCGTGATGGTCGTGGTCGGTGACTCGGTGCTGCCGGGCCTGGTCCTGTTCGGCGTCGGCATGCTCGGCTTCCTGGGGGCGGCGCGCCATGGCGGGGTCGCGGGCGGGTCCGACGATGATTCGGATGATGGCGGCTGCGACTAGCGTGCCATCCCGCCCGAGCCGCCCGCGTGGTGTGCGCAAGCCGTCCCTTCATGTCGGGGCAACGCCGTGTCGTTGATGCGCCGCCCGCCCGGCCTGCCCCCCGCGCCGCGCCGCCCGGTGCCGGCCTTGCTGATCGTCGCGGCGATGCTGGCGGTGCTGTGGTGGTCGGTGCCGGCAGCGCTTGGCGCGCTGCGCCTGTCGGGATGGGATGCCGAGACGCTGTTCGTGATCCTGGGCGCCCATGCACTCTTCCTCGGCGCCTTCGGCTGGATCGCCTGGCTGTTCCTGGCGGCGCGCCGGCCGGGCGATGGCGGATAGGGCTCGGCGACGGCCGGCGGACCGGGCGGGCAAGCCTTCCTTCACCCGTAGCCATCATCCTGCGGTGTCGCATCCGGGGGCAGCATGCGGATCACCTATCTGGCCGATGGCGCGGCGGTGCCGGTCTATGAACCGGGCGACCTGGTGCGGCTGCTGCGCGACGAACCCGGCGACCCGGTCACCGCCCTGGCCGGCGAATGGGGCGAGGTGATCCGCAACCGCGGCGCGGCCGGCATCGATGTGCTGCTGGCCGGGTATTCGCGCCCGCGCACCGCCCGCCTGCCGGTCGCCAGCGGCCTGCCGCCCAGCCTGCTGGTGCCCTGCGACCGGCGCGGCCTGCGCATCGACCTGCAACGGGACCTGCGCCAGGCGCGCCGGCGCGGCTGAAGCGGGCGGCGGTTGCCACGGCCGCGTGCCGCGGGCCGACCCGCCCCCCAAGCCTTCGTGACCCCGGGGTCGATTGCGGTGGGCGGCGGAATCGGGAGACTGCATGGCGTTCCGCCGGAGTCGAACGCCCCATGCGCCGCCGTGTTCTTGCCGGTCTCGCCCTGCTGCCCGTGGTCGGCTGCACCACGGTCGCGCCCTTTCCGCCGACGCCGGCCGGGCGCTACGCCACCCTCGCGCTCGAGACCGACCGCGCGATCGGCCAGATGATCGACCACCTGGCGGCGCGCGAGCGGATCGAGGTCGAGCAGGCGGCGTCCCTGCGCTATGCCGCCGCGGCGACGGTCCCGCGCGCGCTGCCGCCGCCGGTCACGCCCATGGTCGGCGCCGTGCTGGATCCGGGGATGGACCTGGTGGTGATCGACGCGCAGCGCATGGCTGCGCTGGCCGGCGGTGTGGCTGCCGGCGGCGATGCCGAGGCGGCGGCCGCCCTGGCGCGGCTGGAGGCTGCCCTGGACCGCCTGCGCGGCGCCACCGGGCGCTGGCCGTCCGAGGCGCAGCGCCGCCGTGGGCTTGATGGTTTCCGCGCGCTGGCGGCGCCGGTCCCCGCGGGGGTCGATGCGGCGGGCCTCGCGGCGTCGCGCCAGGGCGCGCTGGTTGCCGCGCTGGCGCTGTTGCGGGGCGTGATGGGCGAGGATGCGCGCAGCGGGCTGCGCGGCGTGCTGGCCCAGCGTCACGAGGCCTGGCGGGACGCGCAGCGCAGCCTGCTCGCCAGCGGCCAGCGCCTTGGCCCGGCCGAGCGCATGGCGCTGTGGAACCGCGTGCAGGCGGCGCTGGCCGCCGATGGCTTCGACCTGCCGGCCGGCGAGGTGGTGGCGCTGCTCGGTCAGTTGCCGCCGGCCCATGCGGCGGCTGGCGTGGGCGACGTGGCGGGGTTGTCGCAGCTGGAGGCCGCCGTGGCGCGGTTCCGGGTGCTGGTGGGCCAGGCGCGCTGACGCGCGGCGCTCGCCTCTTGCGCGCAAGCGTCGACCCGCCTGCGGATCGCGTCCATCGACCGGAGCGGCCTTCCTGGGCCGCACGCGAGCGGCGTGGCGGCAACCGAGGCGATGGCGGCACGGCCCTGCCCGCGGTCCCAGGGTCAGGACCGTGGCGGGGGTTGCGGCGCGACATCCGCCGCGGAGCGCCGGCGCGTCGCGCTTGGGACCGCATCCGGTGCGCCGGCCTTCCCCCCTGGCGCGCGAACGTGTAGCCACGCGCGCAGCGCATTCCCGCGCGCAGCCCCCTGCGCGCATACCGGCCCCCGGTATCAGCCCCCTGGAGTTCCCGCATGTCTGCCATTGCCGACATCATCGCCCGCGAGGTCCTGGATTCCCGCGGCAACCCGACCATCGAGGCCGAGGTGGTGCTCGACACCGGCGCGCGCGGCCATGCCATCGTGCCCTCGGGTGCGTCGACCGGCGCGCATGAGGCGGTGGAACTGCGCGATGGCGACAAGAAGCGCTACGGCGGCAAGGGCGTGCTCAAGGCGGTGGCGAATGTCGAAGGCGAGATCTTCGACGCGCTCTCCGGCATGGATGCCGAGGACCAGGTCAAGATCGACGAGGTGATGATCGAGCTGGACGGCACGCCCAACAAGGCGCGGCTCGGCGCCAATGCGATGCTGGCCGTGTCGCTCGCGGTGGCGAAGGCCGCCGCGGTGAACCTGGACGTGCCACTGTACCGGTATGTCGGAGGCGTGTTTGCCCGCACTCTGCCGGTGCCGATGATGAACATCATCAACGGCGGCAAGCACGCGGACAACCCGATCGACATCCAGGAATTCATGATCATGCCGGTGGGTGCCGGCACCATGGCCGATGCGGTGCGCGTGGGGTCCGAGGTGTTCATGGCGCTGAAGAAGGCGCTGCACGATGCCGGCCATTCGACCAATGTCGGCGACGAGGGCGGCTTCGCGCCCAACATTGGTTCGGCGGACGAAGCGCTGGGCTTCATCGCCAAGGCTTGCGAGGCGGCCGGGCATCGCGTCGGCGAGGATGTGGTCTTTGCGCTGGATTGCGCCGCCACCGAATTCTTCCACGACGGCAAGTACGTCCTGGAGGGCGAGAAGAAGACCTTCGATGCCGGCGGCATGGTGGACTACCTGGCCGCGCTGACCGCCAAGTGGCCGATCGTGTCGATCGAGGACGGCATGAGCGAGGATGACTGGGATGGCTGGAAGGCGCTGACTGACCGGATCGGGGCCAAGGTGCAGCTGGTCGGCGACGACCTGTTCGTCACCAACCCCGAACGCCTGCGCCTGGGCATCGAACGCGGCACCGCCAATGCCATCCTGGTCAAGGTCAACCAGATCGGCACGCTGACCGAGACGCTGGAGGCGGTCGAGACCGCGCATCGCGCCGCCTATCGCGCGGTGATGTCGCATCGTTCGGGGGAGACCGAGGATGCGACCATCGCCGACCTGGCGGTGGCGACGAATTGCGGGCAGATCAAGACCGGGTCGCTGTCGCGGTCGGACCGGCTGGCGAAGTACAACCAGCTGATCCGCATCGAGCAGGGGCTGGGCCCGGCGGCGCGCTATGCCGGGCGCAGCGTGCTGCGGCGGTGACATTCCGTTCACCTTCGCGTCGTCGCTGACGACCACTGAGTCCCGGCGGCCGCGCCGGGACGAAAAAACGGCGTGCGCTGCACGATTTCATGGACGAAGCGGGTGACACCGAGTCGCGCCCGCGCTTAGAATCCCCTCGCTTCGTCCTGGATGCCCCTGTTGAGATTCATCAAGCGCATCTTCAACGCCCTGGCGCTGCCGGTCATGTTCCTGGCGGTCTCGGGCTATTTCGTCTGGCACGCCGCGCATGGCGAGCGGGGGCTGATCGCCCGCGAGCATCGCATTGCGGACATCGCCGCGGCGCGCGCGGAGCTGGCGCGCGCGGAGGCGGATCGTGACGCCATCGAACGCCGCGTGACCGGGCTGCGGAGCGACAGGCTGGACCGCGACCAGCTGGATGAACGGGCGCGCGCGCTGCTGAACATGGCCGGGCGCGACGAGATCGTGGTGCCCTATCCGCAGGAGCGCCGGCTGTACTGACCGGCCTTGGCGCGGCGGCGCGCGGCCCGTGGCTGCGCGGGTCCCGATCCCATTCAGGCAAAGTCGGCAGGCATCGAGCGTCATCGGCGGCTGGCATGGGGATTTGTCGGCTCTCGGGCGCGTCGTGCCCGGGGCACGCGCTTCGTGCGCGTCGTGCCGGGGGCGCTTCTTCGGGCCGGATCATTGGGGAGGCAGGCGGCCCATTCGGGTGATTGGCACGGGCCTCTCGTCGGGCTGCGTCACGCGTGCGGCCGGCGCGCTGCGCTGGCGCCCCGGCGCTCGCTCGGCCGTCCAGGCGCGCAGATTCAGAGACTTAACCGTATTTCGGTTAAGCGTCTTATTGCATTGCGAAAGAACGATTTTTTGCGGGAGGCGCTTGCACGAACAGCCATTCGGCGCCTAATTCGACGGCAGTAAGCGCCGATCCGAGGGAGTGAACGCCATGGCCCAGGCCGCCGAGACCAGCCCCAAGCGCCGGGGGCGCGGGAAGGAACCTGCGATCGGCCGGGACGACATGCTGCGCGCCTATCGCGACATGCTGCTGATCCGCCGCTTCGAGGAAAAGGCAGGCCAGCTTTATGGCATGGGTCTGATCGGCGGCTTCTGCCACCTGTACATCGGGCAGGAAGCGGTCGTGGTCGGCATGCAGATGGCGCTGAAGCCGGGCGACCAGGTCATCACCTCCTATCGCGACCACGGGCACATGCTGGCGACCGGCATGGAGGCGCGCGGCGTCATGGCCGAACTGACCGGGCGCATCGGCGGCTATTCCAAGGGCAAGGGCGGGAGCATGCACATGTTCTCGCGCGAGAAGGGCTTCTACGGCGGGCATGGCATCGTCGGCGCGCAGGTGTCGCTGGGCGCGGGCCTGGCTTTCTCGAACTGGTATCGCGAGAGCGACCATGTCGCCGTGACGTATTTCGGCGAGGGTGCGTCGAACCAGGGGCAGGTGTTCGAGAGCCTCAACCTGGCGGCGCTGTTCAAGCTGCCCTGCATCTTCGTCATCGAGAACAACAAGTACGGCATGGGCACGTCGGTGGAGCGTGCTTCCGCGTCGCGCGACCTGTCGCAGAACGGCGCCGCCTGGGGCATCCCGGGCGAACAGGTGAACGGCATGGACGTGGTGGCCGTGCGCGAGGCGGCGGAGCGCGCCGTGGCGCATTGCCGCGCCGGCAAGGGGCCGTACCTCCTTGAGATGAAGACCTACCGCTATCGGGGCCATTCCATGTCCGACCCCGCGAAGTACCGCACGCGCGAGGAAGTGCAGAAGATGCGCGAGCAGTCCGACTGCATCGAGACTGCGCGCAAGCTGCTGGTCGACCAGTTCGCGGTGACCGAGGCGGAGCTGAAGGTGATCGACGACGAGGTGAAGGCGATCGTGCAGGACAGTGCCGATTTCGCGCAGCAATCGCCTGAGCCGCCGGAGAGCGAGCTGTGGACCGACGTCCTTGTGGAGGCGAAGTGACATGGGCGCCGTGATCCTGATGCCCGCCCTCTCGCCCACCATGACCGAGGGCAAGCTCGCGCGCTGGCTGAAGAAGGAAGGCGACACGGTGAAGTCCGGCGACGTCATCGCCGAGATCGAGACCGACAAGGCCACCATGGAAGTCGAGGCGGTGGACGAGGGCACCATCACCTCCATCGTCGTGCCCGAGGGCACCGAGGGCGTGCAGGTGAATTCCCCGATCGCGGAGCTGGATGGCGGTGCGGGCGGCGCGGCCGCGCAGACCATGCACGGCATCACCAACAAGAACGAGCGCGAGAACGAGAAGATGATCGCCGATGCCGGCACGGCGCAGCGCCACGATGCCTCCGTCCCCGCCGCGCCGCGCACGCCCGAGGTGCAGCCAGAGCGCGACTGGGGCCCGGTGAAGTCCATCACGGTGCGCGAGGCGCTGCGCGACGCCATGGCCGCCGAGATGCGCGCCGACAAGGATGTCTTCCTGATCGGCGAGGAGGTCGGCCAGTACCAGGGCGCCTACAAGATCAGCCAGGGGCTGCTGGACGAATTCGGCCCGAAGCGGGTGATGGACATGCCCATCACCGAGCACGGCTTCACCGGCATGGCGGTGGGCGCGGCCTTCACGGGGCTGAAGCCGATCGTCGAGTTCATGACCTTCAACTTCTCGATGCAGGCGATCGACCAGATCATCAATTCGGCCGCCAAGACGCTGTACATGTCGGGCGGGCAGCTCGGCTGCCCCATCGTGTTCCGCGGGGCGAATGGCGCGGCGTCGCGCGTGGCCGCGCAGCATTCGCAGTGCTACGCGTCGTGGTACGCGCATTGCCCGGGGCTGAAGGTTGTGGCGCCGTGGTCGGCGGCGGACGCGAAGGGGCTGCTGCGCGCGGCCATCCGCGATCCGAACCCGGTGATCTTCCTGGAGAACGAGATCCTGTATGGCCAGTCCTTCGACTGCCCGACGGACGAGAACTTCATCCTGCCGATCGGCAAGGCGAAGATCGAGCGCCAGGGCACCGACGTGACCATCGTGGCCTTCTCGATCATGGTGGGCATGGCGATGCAGGCGGCGGAAAAGCTGGCCGAGCAGGGCATCAGCGCGGAAGTCATCAACCTGCGCTCGCTGCGCCCGCTGGACACCGAGACCATCGCGAATTCCGTCCGCAAGACAAACCGCCTGGTCACGCTGGAGGAAGGCTGGCCCTTCGCCGGCATCGGCGCCGAGGTGGCGATGCAGATGATGGAGGTCTGCTTCGACCACCTGGATGCGCCGCCGGTGCGCGTGCATGGGCTCGACATCCCGATGCCCTATGCGGCGAACCTGGAAAAGCTCGCGCTGCCCCGCCTCGAGCAGGTGGTCGATGCGGCGAAGCGCGTGACCTACAAGTGAGGGGTTGAGACCATGGCGACGAATATCCTGATGCCGGCGCTCTCCCCCACCATGACGGAGGGCAACCTCGCGCGCTGGCTGAAGAAGGAAGGCGATCGCGTGAAGGCCGGCGACGTGATCGCCGAGATCGAGACCGACAAGGCGACGATGGAAGTGGAAGCCGTGGATGAGGGCATCCTCGGCAAGATCCTGGTGCCGGACGGCACGCAGGGCGTGAAGGTGAACGACGTGATCGCGGTGCTGGTGGAGCAGGGCGAGGCGGTGCCGTCGGGCGCACCGGCCGCGGCGCCGGCGCCGGCCGCCGCTGCACCCGCGGCGGCGCCCGCGCCCGCCGCTGCGGCGCCTGCCGCGCTGAACCCGCAGCCGATCCCGCCAAAGGAGGGCGACCGCGTGTTTGCCTCGCCGCTGGCGCGGCGCATGGCGCAGCAGGCGGGGCTGGACCTGGCGGGGGTGAAGGGCTCCGGCCCGAATGGCCGCATCGTGAAGGCGGATATCGAGGCGGCGCTGTCGCGCGGGCCTGCCGCCGCGCCGGTTGCCGCGGCACAAGCACCCGCCGCCACCCCGGCGCCGAAGCCGGCCGCGACGCCGTTCGCGACCACCGCCCCGCATACGGCCGTGCCGAACAGCACGATGCGGAAGGTGATCGCGCGCCGCCTGTCGGAATCGAAGGCGACCATCCCGCATTTCTACGTGACGATGGACATGGAGATCGACGCGCTGCTGAAGCTGCGCGCCGACCTCAATGCGCGCTCGCCCAAGGATGGGGCAGGGGCTTACAAGCTGTCGGTCAACGACCTGGTCATCAAGGCGACGGCCGCGACGCTGCGCCGCTTCCCCGCCTGCAACGCGTCGTGGACCGAGGACGCGATCATCCAGTACCACGATGTCGATATCTCGGTGGCGGTGAGCATCCCGGAAGGGCTTATCACGCCGATCGTGCGGAAAGCCGACATGAAGGGCCTGGCCGCGATCAGCGCGGAGATGAAGGACCTCGCCGCGCGCGCGAAATCCGGCAAGCTGAAGCCGGAGGAGTTCCAGGGCGGCGGCTTCTCCATATCCAACATGGGGATGTATGGCGTCAGTGATTTCAGCGCGATCATCAACCCGCCGCAGGCCGGCATCCTGGCGGTGTCCGCCGGGCTGCAGAAGCCGGTGGTGAAGGATGGCGCGCTGGCGATCGCGACAGTGATGACCTGCACGCTGTCGGTGGACCACCGCGTGATCGACGGGGCGCTGGCGGCGGAATTCATGCAGGCGCTGAAGCGCACCATCGAGGATCCGCTGAGCCTGCTGCTGTGAATGCGCTGACGCTTCGCGAGGCGACGCCCGCCGACGTGCCGACGATCACGCGCTTCGTGCGCGCGCTGGCCGAATACGAGAAGCTGGCGCACGAAGCGAAGGGCACCGATACCGACTTCCATGCCGCGATCTTCGGCACGCCGCAGCGCGCGGGGTGCCTGATCGCGGAGGTCGGCGGCGAACCCGCCGGCATCGCGCTGTACCACTGGACCTTCTCCACCTTCCTCGCGCGCCATGGCCGCTGGCTGGAAGACCTTTGGGTGGAACCGCGCTTCCGCCGGCAGGGTATCGCCAAGGCCCTGTTCGCGCGGTTGGCGCGTGACACGCTGGCCGAGGGCGGCAAGCGGCTCGCCTGGAATGTGCTGGATTGGAACGCCCCGGCCATCGCGACCTATGACGCGATGGGCGCGGAGACGATGCGCGAATGGATCACGCGGCGCCTCGCCGGCGACGCGCTCGCAACCCTTGCGAAGGAGGCCGCGTGATGGCCGAGAGTTTTGACCTCATCGTCGTCGGCGGCGGCCCTGGCGGCTATGTCGCCGCCATCCGCGCCAGCCAGCTCAAGATGAAGGTCGCGCTGGTCGAGCGCGAGAATCTCGGCGGCATCTGCCTCAACTGGGGCTGCATCCCGACCAAGGCGCTGCTGCGCGCGAGTGAGATCAACCACCTGCTGCACACGCTGGATGCCTATGGCTTCGCCGCCGACAATCCGCGCTTCGATTTCGCGAAGGTGGTGAAGCGCTCGCGCGGCGTCGCGGGGCAGCTCTCCGGCGGCGTGAAGCACCTGCTGAAGAAGAACAAGGTCACCGTCTTCGACGGTCACGCGAAGCTGGCCGGGCCGGGCAAGCTGGCCGTCAGCAAGGATGGCAAGCCGATCGCGGAGCTGGCGGCGAAGCACATCATCCTCGCGACCGGCGCGCGTGCGCGCGTGCTGCCGGGGATGGAGCCGGACGGCAAGCTGATCTGGTCCTACCGCGAAGCGATGGTGGCACCCGCGCTGCCCAAGCGGCTGATCGTGATCGGCTCGGGCGCGATCGGGTCCGAATTCGCGTCCTTCTACCTGAACATGGGCTCCGAGGTGACGCTGATCGAAGCCATGGACCGCATCCTGCCGGTCGAGGATGCCGAGGTCTCCGCCTTCGTCCACAAGGCCTTCGAGAAGCAGAAGATGAAGGTCATCACGGGTGCCAAGGTGCAGGGCGTGCGCAAGGAGGGCGATTCCGTCGCCGCCATCGTCGAAGCCAATGGCAAGGTCACCGAGATCAAGGCCGACCGGCTGATCAGCGCCGTCGGCATCGTCGGCAATGTGGAGGATCTCGGCCTCGAAGGCACCAAGGTCCAGGTGGAGCGCACGCATGTGGTGACCGACGCCATGGGGCGCACAGGCGAACCAGGCATCTACGCCATCGGCGACCTGACCGGCCCGCCCTGGCTGGCCCACAAGGCGTCGCACGAGGGCATCATCACCGTGGAAGCCATCGCGGGGATGCACCCGCATGCGATGGACGTGCTGAACATCCCCGGCTGCACCTATTGCCGCCCGCAGGTGGCCTCCGTGGGCCTCACCGAAGCCGCCGCCAAGGCCAAGGGCCACGAGGTCAAGGTCGGCCGCTTCCCCTTCATCGGCAACGGCAAGGCCATCGCCATGGGCGAGCCCGAGGGCTTCGTGAAGACGGTCTTCGACGCCAAGACCGGCGCGCTGCTCGGCGCCCACATGGTCGGCCCCGAGGTCACCGAGATGATCCAGGGCTACACCATCGCCCGCACGCTGGAGACCACCGAGGCCGAGCTGATGCACACCGTCTTCCCGCACCCCACGGTCAGCGAGGCCATGCACGAATCCGTCCTCGACGCCTATGGAAGGGTGATCCACATCTGAAACGGCGCGCGTAACCTCGCGGAAACGCGCCCGACCCCCTATATGGCGGGCCGGAACACCAGCATGACCACCCGCATCGAGATCGACCACCGCGCCGTCCGTACCGGTGCCGAAAGGCACCCGGAGAAGGCGAACCGTCCGGACAACCCCATCCAGCGCAAGCCCGCCTGGATCCGGGTGAAGGCGCCCACGCATCCGGTCTATCACGAGACCCGGGCGCTGATGCGCGACAAGAAGCTGGTCACGGTCTGCGAGGAAGCGGCCTGCCCCAACATCGGCGAGTGCTGGTCGCAGCGCCACGCCACCATGATGATCATGGGCGAGACCTGCACCCGCGCCTGTTCCTTCTGCAACGTGGCCACCGGCATTCCGAAGGCTCTGGACACCGACGAGCCGCGCCGGGTGGGGGAGGCGGTGGCGACGCTCGGCCTTCGCCACGTCGTCATCACCAGCGTTGACCGCGACGACCTGAAGGATGGCGGCGCGGAACACTTCGCGCAGACCATCCGCGCCATCCGCGACGCCACGCCCAGCACCACCATCGAGATCCTGACGCCCGACTTCCTGCGCAAGGACGGCGCGCTGGAAGTCGTGGTCGCGGCGCGCCCGGACGTCTTCAACCACAACCTGGAAACGGTGCCGGGCCTGTATCCCACCATCCGCCCCGGCGCGCGCTACTACCATTCGCTGCGCCTGCTCGACCGTGTGAAGCAGCTCGACCCGTCCATCTTCACCAAGTCCGGCATCATGGTCGGCCTGGGCGAGGAACGCATCGAGGTGCTGCAGGTGATGGATGATTTGCGTTCCGCCGATGTCGATTTCCTCACCATCGGCCAGTACCTGCAGCCCACGGTGAAGCACGCCGCGGTGGACCGCTTCGTCACGCCGGAAGAATTCGACGACTACGCGAAATCGGCTCGCGGCAAGGGCTTCCTGCTGGTCTCGGCCACGCCGCTCACGCGCAGTTCCTACCACGCCGACCGGGACTTCGAGGCAATGCGCGATGCTCGCCAGGCCAGGCTGCGCGCCTGACATGCCGACCCACGCCGAAAAGCGCATCCTGCGCCACGCGCCCGAGCAGATCTTCGACATGGTGGCCGATGTGCGCCGCTACCCGGAATTCCTGCCCTGGTGCGTGGGCGCGCGCATCCTGTCGCGCAGCGACACCGAACTGGTCGCCGACCTGACCATCGGCTTCAAGATGTTCCGCGAGACCTTCCGATCGCGGGTGACGCTCGAACGCCCCGACCACATCCATGTCACCTACGAGACCGGCCCCTTCCGCTACCTGAACAACCACTGGCGCTTCAAGCCGGTGCCGGCCGGGACCGAGGTCGATTTCTTCGTCGATTTCGAATTCAAGTCGCGCATCCTGCAAATGGCGATCGGCATGGTCTTCAACGAGGCGGTGCGCCTGATGGTGCGCGCCTTCGAGCGCCGCGCCATGGTGCTGTATGGGCGCGGCACCGCGCCGGTCACGCCCGGTTCGCCAGCGCCCTCCGCCACCGGCTGACGCGCCTCACCCCAGCGCCTCCAGCACGCCCAGCACCGAAGCCGGATCGACCGGCGCATGCGGCGTACCCTGCTTGACCACCTGCCGCCCGATCTCCATCGACCGGCACAGCGCGGCGAAATAGGCCGCCTGCCACAGCTGGTCGTCAGGCACCTCCTTCGGGTTCGGCATGATCTCGACCAGCCCGGCATCCGCGCGCGCCCAGATCAGGTGCGACAGCGCGGCACCATGCTGCGCCACCACCCGCCAGGCGCGCGAGAACAGGAAGACCTGTTCGAACAGCGAGCATTCCTCCAGCCGCACCAGCATCGCATCGTGCCGCGCGGCGATGGCGCCGAACACCTCGGCCATGTTCGGCACGCTGCGCCGCGCCGACCCGCCGGACTTCACCTCGGTGCCCTCCGCCAGGTGCTCGGGCGGCGGCGGCGCGCGGTCGATCACCAGCACCAGCCTGTCGGACGCCGCCTTGGGGTACGCCGCCGCGAAAGCGTCGATCTGCGCCCCATACAGCCGCGCGACGATGCGCCGGATGCGGCGGAACCGCTCGGCGCTATAGGCACCAGGCGCATCGAAGCCGGGGATGACGATGCGCGCGATGCCGCCCGATGCCGGCGCGACACCCACCATCGCCTCCAGCATCCGATGCACCGGCCTGGTCGCGATGTGGAAGCCACCAAGATCCTTGAACAGCCGGTTCATCGGGCCGCAGTCGCGCATCGCGAACCGATGCGATCCGCGCATGCCGTGGCAATGCTCGAGGAAGGGCAGCAGGTAGCCGAACATGAAGTGATAGAAGTGCTCGACCGACCCACCGATATTGCCCGGCATCACCAGCAGCAGCGGCCGGCGGTCGGCGGGGTCGATGGGCGGGGTCGTCAGCGTCATGCGGCGGGTCCGGGGGTTGTGCGCGATGGGGCGAGGAAGGACGCAGGGGCGCTGCCCCTGCACCCCGCCGGGGGGCATGCGTGCCCCCCGGACCCCGCGGTCAGATTCGGGGCAATAAGCGGCCGGCGTCGCAGAGCGCCATGGCGACGAGGATCTCCGAGGGGCGCGGGGCGTCGCCGAGCGACACCGTGATCGCGTCGAAATGGTCGCGCGACCAGGCATCGTCCTTGTGGCCCAGCGGCAGGTCGAGCGACGCACCGACCGCACCCACCTTCGCCGCGGAAGGGATCAGCGCGGCGCCGCCACCGATCGCGGCACGCAAGGGGGCTCCCATCTTCGGATGCAGCAGCGCATGGGCGTGCTCGATCTCGCCCGCCACACCCACGATCGCGCCCTTGCCATAGGATACCGCGGGGCCCGCCAGCATCCGCACCAAGTCGGGCGCAAGACGCGCCGCCAGCACGCCGCCGGCCTCCACAAGCTCCGACAGGTCCGCGACGAACCGCCCGGCGAAGGGATTGGCGATCACCACCAGCGCCACCGCGCGCACCACCGGGCGCGCGCCCACCTCGTCCATTTCGGAAAACGCTTCCTCGCGCAGCAGCGCGATCTTGCGGACAGCCACCATACGCAGTTCCCCCTTGGCACCCCCTGGCCCAATCGTCGCGCGGCAGGCATCCTGCGCGCAACTCCAGCCAGGACGACACGCCATGGTCCATGCCCCGAACCGCCCGCCCGCCGGCGCGCCGCCCACCCGCATCAACCTCTATTCCGACACGCAGACGCGCCCGACGCCCGCGATGAAGGAGGCAATGATGCGCGCCGAGGTCGGCGACGAGCAGCACGGCGACGACCCCACGGTCCACGAACTCTGCGACCGCATGGCGGCGCTGATGGGCAAGCAGGCGGCGATGTACCTGCCGTCGGGCACCATGTGCAACGTCATCGCCATCCTCACCCATTGCGGCAAGGGCGACGAGGTCATCGCGCACGAGACGTCGCATATCCTGCATTCCGAAGGCGGCACCCATGCCGCGCTGACCGGCGTGCAGATCATGCCCATGAAGGGCCCGCGCGGGATGTTCACCGCCGATGACGTGCGCGCCGCGATCCGCCCCAAGACCCGCTATGCCCCGCCGCAGCGGCTGCTGGAAGTCGAGCAGACCGCCAATATCGGCGGTGGTGCGATCTGGCCGCTGGCGCAGCTCAATGCCGTGGCGGATGTCGCGCATGAACAAGGCTGGGCCACCCACATGGACGGCGCGCGGCTGATGAATGCCTGCGTGGGTGCGGGCGTCGCGGCCAAGGACATGGTGGCGAACTACGATTCCGTCTGGCTCGATTTCACCAAGGGGCTCGGAGCGCCGCTCGGTGCCGTGTTGTGTGGCGACGAGGAGTTCATCGGCCGCGCCTGGCGCTGGAAGCAGCGCCTGGGTGGCTCCATGCGCCAGGCCGGCATCTGCGCCGCCGCCTGCATCTACGCCCTCGACCACCATATCGACCGCCTGGCGGAGGACCACGCCAATGCCAAGGCCCTGGCGCGCGGCCTGCGCCAGATCCCGGGCGTGGTGGTCGAGGAACCCGACACCAACCTGGTCTTCTTCGACGTGAAAGGGGCGGGGATGGATGTCGCGACGCTGCAGGCGAAGCTGACCATGCGCGGTGTGGCGGTGAGCGGCCTTGGTGGGCGCGTGCGCGCCTGCACGCATATCGATGTAACGGCGCCGATGATCGAGGAGGCGATCAGCGAGATCCGCACGGCCCTCGCGGCGGCCTGACGCGGCGCGTCCTGGGCGCTACAGCATGCGCGTCCAGGACGCCTTCGGCCCGATATCGACATGGGTGAAGGACCCATACCAGCCCACCCCCATGAAGCCGAGCTGCTGCGAATACATCATGGCCAGGCTGCACACATCGGCCTGGGCCAGGCCCGGCACCACGATGTCGGCGGCCATGCCGCGCATGTGCAGGCTGTTCGGCGCGGCAAAGGGCAATGAGGCATTGGTCGCCGGCGTGCGGTAGCCCGAGATCAGCCGGATCGGGCGCGTGTAGGAGAACCGCTCCTGGATCAGCGACAGCATGTCCACCAGCAGCGGCGGGATCGGCCCGGCGGTATTGGCGCGAAGGTCGCGGAACAGGTGCTGCAGGCGCGCCAGGGCGCGGATGTCGTAGTCCTGGCCGGAACGGTAGGCGAGGGCGACTTCCTCGCGCGCCTCGTTCTGGATCCAGATCCAGCGCTGGCGCTCGGGCGGCGGGGATGGCGGCAGGTCGCGCAGGTCCAGCACCTGCGGGCCGGTCCATTCCTCCCGCGCGGGCGGTGCCGGCTGCGCGCGCGCCGCCCCGCCGGCCAGGGCAGCGCCACCCAGGCCGCCAAGCACGGTCCGGCGCGTCAGGCGCGGGGTGCTGGATGCGTTCACCATGGTGTTACACTGCGCCGACGTCGGGCGCGGGAGCAACCGGCAGGACGATTCGCGCGCAAGCTGTGCGCCGGATGTTGCCTTCGCGCCGCGCTCCGGCGCCGTGACACAGCCGCGGCGGGCATGACCTCGGTGCCGCGCGCAGGCGCCCCATCCGGGTCCCATCGAAGCAAGCGCCGATGGGTGCCGGCGAGCCCTGCGCGCGGACCGGTGCCGCCCGGTGTCAGTCGGCGCTGGCGCCGGTCAGGCGCACCAGCGCCTCCATCGTCGCCATGTCGCGGCGCTGGAGGTCGGCCATCGCCTCGGCGCTGCCGCCGACCGGCAGGTAGCCCAGGCTGACCATGCGCTGGTTCACCTCCGGCGAGCGCACGCCGGCGGCGATGGCGTCCGACATGGTGGTCACGATGTTCGCCGGCAGCCGCGCCGGGCCGAAGATGCCGATCCAGGAATTGAACTCGTAGCCCGGCACGGTATCGGCGATGGCGGGGATGTTCGGCAGCGCCGGCATGCGTTCGGTGCGCGTCACGCCCAGCGCGCGCACCTGGCCGGACTGGATGAAGGACATGGTCTCGGCCAGCGGCGAGAAGACCAGGTCGAGCCGCCCCGCCACCAGATCCGCCATGGCCGGCGCGCCGCCGCGATACGGGATGTGCGTGAACTGCACGCCGGCGCGCTGTTCGAACAGCGCCGCGGCGAAATGCTGCGTGCCGCCGACGCCGCTGGTGCCGATGTTGAGCTTGCCCGGATTCGCCTTCGCGTAGGCCACGAGCTCGGCCACGGAATTCACCGCGAGGGACGGCTTCACCACGATTACCGCCGAACTGACCAGTACCAGCGAGACCGGCGTGAAGTCGTTGGCCACATGGAAGGGCAGGTTCTTGTAGAGATATTGGTTCGTCGCATGCGTGCCGACCGAGGCGACGACGAAGCTGTGCCCGTCCGGCGCGCTGCGCGCGACATTCTCGGAGCCGATATTGCCGGCGGCGCCGACGCGGTTCTCCACCACCACCGGCTGGCCGAGCGTGCCGCTGATGGCATTCGCCACCAGGCGGCCGGAGGTGTCGGTGCTGCCGCCGGCGGCGAAGCCCACCACGAAACGGATCGGCCGGTCGGGCCGCCAGGCCGGCGCCTGCGCCAGCGCCGGCAGGGTCGAGGCGAACGGCATGGCGCCGGCGGCGCGCAGCAGGCTGCGACGGTTCATGGCTTGGCTTCCTTCCCAGTTTTTTCGCCGCATGACGCAGCGTTCATGTTGGGAAGGGGGCTACAGCGGGCCGGCCAAGTCAATCCGCCGGCGCGGCCGTCAGCCCTGCGCGAGGCGCAAGGCGGCGGCGACGGTCGCTGCGCGGATGGCGGCGCGGTCGCCGGGGAAGACGTGGCGTTCCACGACCGTCGCGCCGCCACGCCGCGCGCAGCCGATGAAGACCAGCCCGACGGGCTTGCCCGGCGTCGCACCGCCCGGCCCGGCGATGCCGGTGCAGGACAGCGCAATGTCCACGCGCGCTTCGCGCAGCGCGCCTTCGGCCATCTCGCGCGCGACGGGGTCGCTGACCGCGCCATGGGCCGCCAGCGAGGCCTCGGCCACGCCCACCATCCGCATCTTGGCGTCGTTGGAATAGGTGACGAAGCCCGCCATCACCACGCTGGACGACCCGGCGATGGCGGTCAGCGCGGCGGCGATCAGCCCGCCCGTGCAGGATTCCGCGGTGGCGAGCGTCAGGCCCCGCGCCTCCAGCGCCGCCAGCAGGTCGCGTGCCTGGTCGAGCGTCGCTTCCGGCAGCATCACGGCAGCCCTCCCGCCAGCAGCAGCACAGCGCCGGCCATGGCACCGGCGATCACGTCGTCCAGCATGACGCCGGTCGCGCCATGCAGTCCATCCGCCCAGGAGACCGGCCAGGGCTTCAGGATGTCGAAGGCGCGGAACAGCGCGAAGGCCGCCGCCACGCCGAGCCAACCGGCATCGGGCAGCGCGGCCAGCGCGATGAGCATGCCGGCGGCCTCGTCCACCACGATCCAGCCGGGGTCCTGGTCGCCGCCCTCGGCGAGGACGGCGCGCACCGCGACCCAACCCGCCACGGTCACGACAGCCGCCAGCACCAGGCACGCGACAGGCCCCAGCAGCACCGCCGGCAGCACCACCAGCGAACCCCATGTGCCGGGTGCGGGACGCAGCCGCCCGATGCCTGCCAGTGTCGCCACGGCGACAGCGGGGGTCATGGCAGCGCGGCGAGGAACGCCTCGATCGCTGCGGCCGCGGGCGGCTCGCCCAGGGTCGGCGCATGGCCGGTGCCGGGCAGGCGCACCAGCTGCATCGCGGGTTGCGCGCCCTGCATCTCGGCCACCGTCGCGGCGGCCAGCAGCCGGCTGTCCTCGCCCCAGACCAGCATCAAGGGCCGCGTCGCCAGCGCGCCGAAGAAGGGCCAGAGGTCGGGCGGCGGGCCAGCCGCATCCCCCACCGCCTGCTGCGCGATACGGATATCCCAGCGCGGATGCCAATGCCCGTCCGGGCCCTCGGCATAGGTGCGGGCCGCGAAAGCGCGCCAGCCGGCATCATCCAGGAACGCCATCGGCGGATGCCGCGCGCGGAACCAGGCCAGCGCGTCGTCGAAGGTGGCGCTGGCCGGGTCGGTGCCGATGAAATCGACCACCGCCTCGCGCCCCAGGGGTTCGATGCGCGGGCCGATATCGTTCAACACCACCGCCGAGATCGCCGCCGGGCGCATCACCGCCATGGCCATCGAGGCCAGCCCGCCAAAGGAGGTGCCGACCACAGCCGCGCCATGCAGATGCAGCGCGGCCATCGCGTCCATCACGTCGCGGATCAGCGCCTCTGGCGCGTAGCGGCGCGGGTCGGCGGGACGCGCGCTCTCGCCATGGCCGACGTAATCCAGCGCGACCACGCGCCGCCGGCCGGCCTGGTGCGCGGCGATGGCCTGGGCATCGAGCGCGGTGCGGCAGATGCCGCTCAGCACCAGCACCGGCGCGCGATCGCGCGGGCCGTCCCATTCCAGCGCCGACATCGCCAGCCCGTCGCGCGTGGACAGCGTGATCCGGCGCGGTGTCACCGCGCGGCGGTCCGCAGGTAGGGCGCCAGCGGGTGCGCGCGCGCGGCGGCCGACGCATCCTGCGCACGATAGACGATGACGTTCTCGATCACGCGCTGCACGTAGTTGCGCGTCTCGGTGAAGGGGATCTGTTCCATCCAGTCGATCATGTCGACATCGCCGCCGCGCGGGTCGCCATAGGTGCCGAGCCACTGGTCCACGCGCCCGGGGCCGGCATTGTAGGCCGCCGCGGCCAGCGGCAGCGCGCCGGCATAGCGTTCCAGCATCTGGTCCAGGTAGGCGCCGCCCAGGCGCATGTTCACCTCGGGGCTGGCGGTCAGTTGCGCGACGTTGAAGGGCTGGCCAAGCCGCCGCGCCACCAGCGTCGCGGTGGAGGGCAGCAGCTGCATCAGCCCGCGCGCATTGGCCCCGCTCACGGCCTCGGTGTCGAAATTGCTTTCCTGGCGGGTGATGGCGTGGATGAAGGCGGGCTCCGGGTTGGCCACCGGCGGGGTGTAGGGGGTGGGCCAGCCGACCGGCAGCAGCATGTCGCCGGCCGCACCCGCGCGCCGCGCCACCCAGACGGCATGGTCCTGCCGGCCGATATGCGCGGCGAGGCGCGCGGCCAGCATGCGGTCGGTGCCGTCATTGGCCAGGTCCTCGAGCCGCAGCAGGAAGATGCGCGCGCGGCGCGTGTCACCGAGGTCCGCCAGCGTCAGCACGGCGCGGGCCAGTTCGCGCGCCATGAAATCCGCCGCGCGCGGTGGTGTGACGGGCGGAGTCGCGGCGCGCGCCACGCGGGCGGAGAGCTGCGCCTCGGTCTCGCCCAGCGCCAGCGCGGCGAGCTGCCCGTAGAAGGCCACCGGCAATTCGGCGGCCGCGGCGTAGCGCGTCCGCGCGCCCGACGCGTCGCCGCGCGACGCCAGCGCGCGCCCCTGCCAATAGGCGCTGCGGGCCCGCGTGATGACCGACCGGCTGTCCTGCCCGAGCGCGACGAAATGCCGTTCCGCGGCCGCCGCGTCGTTCAGCCGGCGCAGGGCGATGAAGCCGGCCAGCATCTCGGCTTCCTGGCGCGGCTCGCCGAGGGTGGCCTGCCCATGCGCCGCTGCGGTGCGATAGGCCTCGCGCTCCTGGCCCAGGCGCAGCAGCTTGCGGGAGAGCACCTGGCGCTCGACCCAGACGGCGCGCGCGGCATCGCCGGCGAGGCCCGATTGCAGCGGTTCGGCGGCGGCCCAGGCGGCGGCGGCCTCGGCATCGCGGTCGCGCCGGCGCAGCAGGCGGGCGCGTTCGGCCGCCCAGCCGATATCGGTGGGGTTGGCGGCCAGCGCGCTGTCATCCTCGCGCGCCAGGGCAATGCGGTAGCTGGCGGCGGCGGCGCGGGCGCCGGTCAATTGGGCGGCGGCGCGTGCGGCGCCGGCAAAGTCGCGCGCGAAGGCCAGGCGGTCGAAGCGGCGCCAGTGGTCTTCCTCGGTGAGCGCCGGGCCGAAGCGTGGCAGCAGGGCGTCCTCGGCGAAGGGGTCGGAGGCCGTTTCCACCCAGCCGCGGCGGATCACGGCGCGGGCATCGGCGCTGCGGCCGGCGCGTTCCAGGGCCTCGGCGTGGCGCAGCGCGCCGCCCAGGGTGCGGGCCGGGTTGCGGGCGAAATGGCGCAGGGCCAGCGCGTCGTCGGCGTCGGCCGAAAGCGCGGCCTCGGCCCGGCGCGCCATGGTCTCGGGCAGCGGCCAGTCGGGGTTCTCGGCCAGGAAGGCGACGAGTTCCTGCGCCGAGGCGGGGGTGGTGCGATTCGACAGGCGCATCCAAAGCACGATCTTGGCGGCCAGCGGGTCGGCGGCGGTGGCGAAGGACTCCGCCTCCGCAAAGCGGCCAGCAGCGGCGGCCGAGAGCGCCTGGCGCCCGGCGGCGCGCGCCGGATCGGGCGCCCAGGGCTGGGCGAGGGCAGGGACGGGCAGGGCCAGCAGGCCCAGGATCAGCAGGCGGCGCATGGGGCCACCCTTACCCGATCCTGCACGGCCTTGTCCCGCGTGGGACAGGCGCCTAGTGTCCCGGCCCCGAAGTTCGCCGCATTCGCGACGCCTTCGGTCCCGGGCCACCATGCTTTGCTTCGGGTGGCCTGCTTGTCCCTTCCGTTCGCCGGCGAAGCCGAGGAACGTCGGGGGCAGGACACTCGGTTCCGGCTCTCGCCACGGAGGAAATCATCATGTTCAGGGGCTCGATGGTCGCGCTCATCACGCCGATGCGCCAGGACGGGTCCGTGGACGAAAAAGCCTTCCAGGAACTGGTGGAATGGCAGATCGCCGAGGGCACGGAAGGCCTGATCCCGGTCGGCACCACCGGCGAGAGCCCGACGCTGTCGCATGCCGAGCACAAGCGCGTGGTCGAGATGTGCGTCGCCGCCGCGCGCGGGCGCGTGCCGGTGATCGCCGGCGCGGGCAGCAACTCGACCGCCGAGGCGATCGACTTCGCCCAGCACGCGAAGAAGGCCGGGGCGGACGCGACGCTGGTGGTGACGCCCTACTACAACAAGCCGACGCAGGAAGGGATGGTCCTGCATTTCACGGCCATCGCCGATGCCGTCGACCTGCCGCTGTTCATCTACAACATCCCCGGCCGCAGCGTGATCGACATGACGCCCGAGACGATGGGCCGGCTGGCGAAGCACAAGAACATCGTGGGCGTGAAGGATGCGACGGCGAACCTGACCCGCCCGCTGCACCAGAAGCGGACCTGCGGGGCGGATTTCATACAGCTGAGCGGCGAGGACCACACCGCGCTGGCCTTCAATGCCTCGGGCGGGACGGGCTGCATTTCCGTCACGGCGAATGTGGCGCCGCGGCTGTGTGCCGAGATGCACAAGGCCTGGCGCGCCGGGCGCGTGGAGGAGGCGACGGCGATCCAGGACCGCCTGGTGCCGCTGCATGACGCGCTGTTCTGCGAGACCTCGCCGGGCCCTGTGAAGTATGCGGCGAGCCTGCTGGCGAAAAGCACGGAGCATTGCCGGCTGCCGCTGGCGCCGATCGCCGAGAGCAGCAAGGCGCGCGTGCGCGAGGCGATGGTGTCGGTGGGGTTGTTGAACTGACCCCCACCGCCAGCGCCAGCCCCCTTCGGATTCTGCGGATGCAGAATCCGGGAGCGCAAAGCGCGACCGCGCCCAACCCGCCTGCCGCGCCGGGCGTTACAGTCCACGGCGCGAAGGCAAGCGGCCCGGACGGGCCGCGCCCGCCGTCTGAGGGCACATGAAAACCAAACTGATCTCCCACGGCATCGCCGCCCAGAACCGCAAGGCACGCTTCGACTACAAGATCGCCGAGACGATCGAGGCCGGGCTCGCGCTGGTGGGCCCCGAGGTGAAGTCGCTGCGCGCCGGCCGCGCCACGCTGTCCGAAGCCTGGGCCGGCGAGCGCGACGGCGAGATGTGGCTGTTCAACGCCTATATCCCGGAATGGCAGGCGGGGTCCTTCGTCTCGCGCTTCGAGCCGCGGCGGCCGCGCAAGCTGCTGCTGCACCGCAAGCAGGTGGAGACGCTGGGCGGGCAGATCACGCGCGAGGGTGCGACGCTGGTGCCGCTCGATATCCACTTCAACGATCGCGGGCGGGCGAAGGTGCTGCTCGGGGTCGCCGAGGGCAAGAAGCAGCACGACAAGCGGGCGGCCATCGCGGCGCGCGACTGGCAGCGCGACAAGGCGCGGCTGCTGCGGAACAAGGGGCGCGAGTAGGCGCGGCCCTCGGGTCCCGCCAAGACGCGCTTGATCGCGGAACAGGCTGCGTCCAGCCTGATGCGAGACATCGGGGGGGCGGGATGACGAGCCTGGGGGTGCGGCTGGCTTGGGTCGCGGCGGCGTTGCTCGGTGCCGTGCTCGCGCCTGGTCCCGCCGCCGCGCAGCCGGGGCCATGGCGCGAGAGCCTTCTGCAGGTGCCCGTCACCGACGGCGCCGGCGCGACCCAGGCGATCACGGTGCGCGTCTGTCGCCCCGCGGGCGAGGCGCCGGCGCGGCTGGTGGTGATCAACCATGGCTCGCCGCCGCGCGCCGCCGCCCGTGCCGCCATGGCGCCATCCACTTGCGACCGGGAGGCCGTCGCCTGGTTCCTGCGCCGCGGCTTCGTCGTCGCGCTTCCGCTGCGGCGCGGCTATGGCGCCTCGGGCGGCGCCTGGGCCGAGAGCTTCGGGCCTTGCCAATCCCCGGACTACCTGGCGGCGGGGAGCGAGACCGCGCGCGACATCGCCGCGGCCATGGCCCATGCGCGCGGCCTGCCTTTCGTGCGGGCGGATGGGACCATCCTGGTGGGGCAATCGGCCGGCGGGTGGGGCGTGCTGGCGCTGGCACGCCAAGACCCGGCCGGCGTGGCGGCGGTGGTGAACATGGCCGGCGGCCGAGGCGGGCATGCGTCCGGCGCGCCCAACACCAATTGCCGGCCGGACCGGCTGGTGGCCGATGCAGGGCGGATGGGCAGCGCAGCCGCGCCGCGCTCGCTGTGGATCTACACGGCCAATGACAGCTTCTTCGGCCCGGAGCTCGCGGCCGGCATGCACCGTGCCTATGCCGCGGCGGGCGGGCGGGCGGAGATGGCGGCGCTGCCCGCCTTCGGGCGCGACGGCCACGGGCTGTTCTTCGCGGATGGCGGCAGCGCGGTGTGGGGCCCGCTGGTGGAGCGCTTCCTGGCGGCGCGCTGAAGGCTTGCATCCGGCGCCCGTCGCCGCACGTATGGAGCACGAGGACCCCATCATGCCCGACGACGACATCCCCGTGACTGGCGCGATCAAGGACAAGCTGATCCGCACCAAGGAACGCTGGGCCGAGGAAGGCCGGCTGCTCACCGGCACCCATGGCGACCCCGACCGCGACCGCCTGCCGCCCGGCCAGACGCTGGTGAAGGACTGGCCGGTGCTCGACCTCGGCGTGCAGCCCGACGTGTCGCGCGAAAAATTCCGCCTGCGCCTGGAAGGGCTGGTGGAGAACCGCCTCGCGCTCGACTGGGACGGCTTCATGGCGCTGCCGCAGACCGAGATGGTCCGCGACATCCACTGCGTCACCCAATGGTCGCGCTACGACAACCGCTTCGCCGGCGTGCTCGCGCGCGACCTGCTCGATTTCGCGCGGGTGAAGCCCACGGCGCGCTTCGTCTCCCTGACCAGCTACGACGGCTACACGACGAACCTGACGCTGGAGGATTTTTCCGGCGAGGATGTGATGTTCGCCCATTCCTGGGAGGGCCAACCGCTGGAACGCCAGCATGGCGGCCCGGTGCGCCTGGTTCTGCCGAAGCTGTATTTCTGGAAGAGCCCGAAATGGGTCACGCGCGTCGAATTGCTGCTGGAGGACCGGCCCGGCTTCTGGGAGGTCCGCGGCTACCACAATCGCGGCGACCCCTGGATGGAGGAACGCTATGGCTGAGGCACCGCGCCGTGCGCTGCTGCTGGGCGCGCCGCTGATCATCGCGGCCGGCTCCGAACCCGATGCCTTTTCCTTCCGCATCCCCGCGATCGAGGGCGGCGAGCACGACTTCGCCGCCTGGCGCGGGCGCGTGCTGCTGGTGGTGAACACCGCCTCCTTCTGCGGCTTCACCCCGCAATACGCGGCCCTGCAGCGGCTGCACGAACGCTACGCCGCGCGCGGGCTGGTGGTGCTGGGCGTGCCGTCGAACGACTTCAACCAGGAAAGCGGGACGAACGCGCAGGTGCGCGAATTCTGCGACGCGCAATTCGGCATCGACTTCCCGATGGCGGGGCTGAGCCGCGTGCGCGGCGTGCAGGCCCACCCCTTCTTCCGCTGGGCGGCACAGCGCGCCGGCGGCGAGCCGCGCTGGAACTTCCACAAATACCTGGTGGCGCGGGACGGGCGGCGCGTGCAGGGCTTCGCGACCAGCGTGGCGCCCGATAGCCCGGCGATGCTGCAGGCGATCGAGGCGGCGCTGGGCGCGGCGGCGAGCTGAGCCGCGGCGCGCCCTATGCCTCGAGCCGCGCCAGCAGCGCGCTGACGGCGGCTTCGAACATCTCCGGCGTCAGCCGCCGCGTCGAGGTGTTGTATCGGCTGACATGGTAGGAATCCGCCAGCAGCAGCCCGTCGGGCAGCGCGTGCTGCGCGCCATGCGCGAAGGGGAAGCGGCTGGCCGGGATGCCCTTCGCGCGCAGCAGCGCGTTGTGCGCCACCACGCCGAGCGCGAGCACCGCGCGCAGCTTCGGCATCGCCGCCAGTTCCGCCTGCACGAAGCCGTTGCAGGTGCGGATCTCGGCGGGGGTGGGCAGGTTCTCGGGCGGCACGCAGCGCACGGCATTGGCGATGCGGCAGCCGAGCAATGCCATGCCGTCATTCGGATCCTCGCGGAATTCGCCGCGCGCGACGCCGAATTTCAGCAGCGTCCCGTAGAGCAGCCGGCCGGCGTAGTCCCCCGTGAAGGGCCGGCCGGTGCGGTTCGCCCCGCGCACGCCGGGGGCGAGGCCCAGCACCAGCAGCGGCGCCTCGCGCGGGCCCCATGAGGGCACCGGGCCGTTATGCCACGCGGGGTTGGCCGCGCGGTTGGCCTGCCGATACGCCACCAGGCGCGGGCAGAGCGGGCAGTCATGCCGCGGCGCGGCGCCGGGCGGCAGCGCGGGCGAGGCGACCCGCGCGGCGCTCACGCCTCAGGGTCCGGCGTGGTGTCGGCGAAGGGATCGGCCGGCGTGGCGCGGGTCGGGCGCGGCGGCGGCGCGGCGGCCGGCGCCGGCGCGGCAGGGCGCGCGCGCGGTTCCACCTGGCGGCGGGTGATGTCGGGGGCGATCTCCTCCAGGTCGATGAAGGCATCGGCCTGGCGGCGCAGTTCGTCGGCGATCATCGGCGGCTGGGACCGCACGGTGGAGACCACCGTGACGCGCACGCCCATGCGCTGCACCGCTTCGACCAGCCGGCGGAAATCGCCATCGCCGGAGAACAGCACGACGTGGTCGAGATGGACCGCCATCTCCAGCATGTCGACCGCGAGCTCGACATCCATGTTGCCCTTCAGGCGCATGCGCCCGGTCGGGTCGGATTGCTGCTTGGCCGGCTTGGTGACCACCTGCCAGCCATTATAGGCCAGCCAGTCGGTCAGCGGGCGAAGGGGGGAGTAGTCCTCGGTCTCGATCAGCGCGGTGTAGTAGAAGGCGCGCACCAGGTAGGTGCCGCCGCGGAAATAGTCGAGCATCGCGGCGAAATCGATCTCGAAGCCCAGCGCGCGGGATGTGTGATAGAGGTTCGCGCCATCCACGAACAAGCCGACCCGTTCCGCACCACCACCACGCCGCATGACTGTATTCACCCTGAAATTCCCCGCAGGCCGCCCGCAAATGCGCGGGATGTGCCCCGCTACACCCTTCGCGCGGCGCTGTCATGGGCGCTGAGGCGGCGCTGGTGGCGATCGGTGCGAACCTTCCGCGCCCGGACGGGTCGGGGCCGGCCGAGACCTGCGCCTGGGCGGTTGGGCGGCTGGGCGCGATCCCGGGAATGCGGGTGGTGGCGGTGTCGTCCTGGTGGGAATCGGCGCCGATCCCGCCGGACCCGGCCTCGCCGCCCTTCGTGAACGGGGTGGCGCTGGTCGAGACCACGCTGGCGCCCGAGGCGCTGCTGGCCGCGCTGCATGCCATCGAGGACCAGGCGGGGCGCGCGCGGCCCTATCCGAACGCGCCGCGGGTGTTGGATCTGGACCTCATCGACCTGGGCGGGCGGGTGCAGGCGGGGCCGCCGGTGCTGCCGCATCCGCGCGCGCAGGACCGCGCCTTCGTGCTGCGGCCGCTGGCGGAGGTGGCGCCGGGGTGGGTGCATCCGGTGTCCGGCCGAACGGTGGCGGACCTGCTGCCGGGCGTGGCGGGGCAGGCGATCCGGCGGCTCGGCGGCGCATGATGCGGGGCCGGCGCCTGTGCGATCCCGGGCCGCGCGCAGGTGAGACCGGCTCGGGCGACGCCGGGCAGCGCTTGGACGCGCCCCAGCCCTTGCCGGCCGCCCAACAGCGCGGGAGCATCCGTCCATGATCGACCATGTCTCGATCCCCGTCGCCGACCTGGCGCGCGCCGGCGCGTTTCATGACGCGGTGCTGGCGCCACTCGGCCTGGCGCGGCTGGTCACGCGGCAGGGGAGCATCGGCTACGGCAAGCGCTACCCGGAATTCTGGCTCAACCTGCGCCCCGGCGTGGTGGTGCCGCCGGGCTCGGGCGCGCATGTCTGCCTGCGCGCGCCGGACGAGGACTCAGTGCGGGCGTTCCACGCCGCGGCGTTGGCCCATGGCGGCATGGATGATGGCGGGCCGGGCCCGCGCGGCGCCGCCATGACCACCTATTTCGGCGCCTTCGTCCTCGACCCGGACGGCAACCGCATCGAGGCCGCGAGCTTTCCCCGCCCCTGAGGCGCCCGCCGCCTTGCACCGCAGCACGCCACTGTCTATGTGGATCGTTTACCGGACATCCTGGGCGCCGCGCCCCCGTCGCGCGCCCGCCGAACAGCCTGGAGCCACCTCATGGCGCGCGTCACCGTCGAAGACTGCATCGAGAAGATCCCGAACCGCTTCGAGCTGGTCCTGCTCGCCGCCCAGCGCGCGCGCAACATCGCCCGCGGCGAGGAGATCGAGATCGACCGCGACAACGACAAGAACCCCGTCGTCGCGCTGCGCGAGATCGCCGAGGACCGCGTCGAGCTCGCTGGCCTCGAGAGCGACCTCATTAAGTCGCTGTCGCGCGCGCCGGAGCCCGAGCCCGCCGAGGAGGAGGTGATGGACATCATCGCCACCGACGAGAACATCTTCGGCATCATGGAAGTGCAGGAAGAACCGCTGCCCGAGGCCGGCGCCGAGGACCTCTCGCCCGACGACATCGAGGCGGCGATCGCCGCCGAGCTGGGCGGCAAGCGCTAAGGCGGGCCGCGCATGGGCCAGGGCGCCGACGGCAGCCCCCGAACCGGCCCCGCGCGCGCGCCCGAAGGCCTGCGGACCGACACGGCGGTCAATCCCGGCGCGGAACTCGCGCGCCAGGTGCTGGCCTATGACCCGCGCGCCGATGGCGCGCTGATCGAAGCCGCCTATACCCTGGCCGCCGAGGCGCATGCGCCGCAGAAGCGCGAGGACGGCCAGCCCTATATCGTCCATCCGCTGGCGGTCGCGGGCATCCTCGCGGACTACCGGCTCGACGCCGCGACCGTTGCGACCGCGCTACTGCACGACACGGTGGAGGACACCGGCGTCACGCTGGCGGAGCTGGAAAAGCGGTTCGGCAAGGAAGTCGCGCGCCTGGTCGATGGCGTCACCAAGCTGACGCGCCTCGAACTGCAATCCGAACGCACCAAGCAGGCGGAGAATTTCCGCAAGCTGGTGCTGGCCATGAGCGAGGACATCCGCGTCCTCATCGTCAAGCTGGCCGACCGGCTGCACAACATGCGCACGCTCGCCGCCGTCACGAAGCCCGAGAAGCGTGTGCGGACGGCGCGCGAGACGCTGGAAATCTACGCCCCGCTCGCCGAACGCATCGGCATGGATGCGCTCAAGACCGAGATCGAGACGCTTTCCTTCCGCGAGATGAACCCGGATGCCTGGCAGACCATCGCCGCGCGCCTGACCTATCTGCGCGGCCAGGGCGCCGACCTGATCGAGGAGATCGAGCAGGACCTCAAGCGCGTGCTGCGCGATGCCGATGTCGAGGTGCTGGAAATCCTGGGCCGCGAGAAATCGCCCTATTCCATCTGGCTCAAGATGCAGCGCAAGAACGTGGCCTTCGAGCAGCTGTCGGACATCATGGCCTTCCGCGTCATCGTGAAGGACAAAGGCGACTGCTACGCGGCCCTCGGCGCCATCCATTCCAGCTATCGCGTGGTGCCCGGTCGCTTCAAGGACTGGATCAGCACGCCCAAGACCAACGGCTACCAGTCCGTCCATACCGGCGTGACGGTGCCCGAACGGCGCAATGCCAAGATCGAGGTGCAGATCCGCACGCGCGAGATGCACGACATCGCCGAATACGGTGTGGCCGCGCATTGGGTCTACAAGCAGGGCGAGGGGTCAGCCGCCACGCGCAAGCGCTACCCCTGGGTGCGCGACCTGCTGGAAATCCTGGAATCCGCCGCCGATCCGCAGGATTTCCTCGATCACACCAAGCTGGAGCTGCATCGCGACCAGGTCTTCTGCTTCACGCCCAAGGGCGACCTGATCGAATTGCCGCGCGGCGCGACGCCGGTGGACTTCGCCTACCAGGTGCATTCCCAGGTCGGCGACAACACGGTGGGTGCGAAGGTCAACGGCAAGATCGTGCCGCTGCGCCACACGCTGGAGAATGGCGACCAGGTCGAGATCATCACCGCGCGCGGCGGGTCGCCCAACCCGGCCTGGGAACGCTTCGTCGTCACCGGCAAGGCGCGCGCGCGCATCCGCCGCTTCGTCCATGCCCGCCAGCGCGCCACGCAGAAGGAGGACGGCCGCGCCGCCATCGCCAAGGTGTTCCGCGCGGCCGGGCTGGATTTCTCGGAACGCGTGGTGGAACCGGCGCTGAAGGTGCTGAAGCTGCCGGATTTCGAGGCGCTGTGCATCGCCGTCGCCGCCGGCAACCATTCGCCGCGCGACGTGCTGACGGCGGCGGTGCCGGAGCTCCGCACGCCGGCGCGCACCATCGACCAGATGCCGCTGGCGCGCCCCCGCGGGCGGCTCGGCGCCGGGCCCACGCTCGCACCCGGGAAGGCGGACCGGGCGCCTGCCGCGCGGCGTGGCGACTCGTCCATGGGCATCACCGGCCTGGTCTCCGGCATGGCGGTGCATTTCGCCGGCTGCTGCCACCCGCTGCCGGGCGACCGCATCGTGGGCATCGTCACAACCGGGCGCGGCGTGACCATCCACAAGCATGACTGCCATGGGCTGGAGGCCTTCGCCGCCACGCCCGAACGCTTCATCGACGTGGACTGGGAGTATGATGGCGGCATTCGGGGCAGCCATGTCGGTCGCATCGAACTGACGGCCGAGAACACATCGAACGCGCTGGCGGGCCTGACCACCGCCATCGCCCGGCAGGAGGGCGCGGTGAACAACCTGCGCATCGTCAACCGCGCCGGGGAGTGGTGCGAGGTGCTGGTGGATGTGGAAGTGCGCGACACGGCGCACCTGGCCGCCATCCTGGCCGCGCTGCGCGCCTGCCCGGGGGTGACGCAGGTGGATCGGGCGAAGGGTTGAACGCCCGCGGGCGCAACGCATGACCAGGCAGGCCCCATGATCATCGGCATCGGCTCCGACATCCTCGACATCCGGCGTATCGAGAAGACCATCGAGCGCCACGGCGAGCGCTTCCTGGAGCGCATCTTCACCCCCGCCGAGCGCGCCAAGGCGACCCGGCGCACGGAGCGCATCCGCACCGCCACCTATGCCAAGCGGTTCGCGGCGAAGGAGGCGGCGTCCAAGGCGCTGGGCACGGGTTTCCGCGCGGGGGTGTTCTGGCGCGACCTCGGCGTGGTCAACCTGCCCTCCGGCCAGCCCACGCTGCGCCTGACGGGCGGGGCGGCGGACCGGCTCGCCGCCATCACGCCGGCGGGCCATCGGGCCGAGATCGCTCTGACCATGACCGACGAATTCCCCTATGCCCAGGCGATGGTCGTCATCACCGCGGTGCCGCTTCCTTGACAGGCGCCCCGCGCGCTGGCTTCCCTGCGCCGCCCGACCGGTCCGGCCGGCGCGCAACCCCCTGACCAGGCCGTCAATACACCCCATGGCGAAGAAGAAGTCCGGCGGCTGGCTGGAGAGCATCAAGACCGTCGTCTATGCGGCGCTGATCGCGATCGGCATCCGCACGGTGGCGTTCGAGCCCTTCAACATTCCGTCAGGGTCGATGATCCCGACGCTGCTGGTGGGCGACTACCTGTTCGTGTCGAAATTCTCCTACGGCTATTCGCGGCATTCGATGCCGTTCAGCCCGAACCTGTTCAGCGGGCGCATCTTCGGCTCGCTGCCGGCGCGCGGCGACGTGGCCGTGTTCAAGCTGCCGCGCGACGGGTCCACCGACTACATCAAGCGCATCATCGGCCTGCCCGGGGACCGTATCCAGGTCCGCAACGGCATCCTGCACATCAATGGCGAGGCGGTGCGCCGCGACTTCGTCGGCCCCTATACGGTCGAGGGCGACGGCCCGCGCATCACCGTGCGGCTGTATCGCGAGACGCTGCCGGGCGTGGCCGGTGCCACCCCCGTGGCGCACTACATCCTGGAATCGACCGACGACGGCCCCTTCGACAACACCACCGAGTTCCGCGTGCCCGAAGGGCATGTCTTCGCCATGGGCGACAACCGCGACAACAGCCTGGACAGCCGGGCGATGAACGCTGTCGGCTTCATCCCGATCGAGAACCTGGTGGGGCGGGCGGAGTTCATCTTCTTCTCGGTGGATGGGTCCGCGGCTTGGTGGGAAGTCTGGGGCTGGCCCTTCGCGATCCGCTGGTCCCGCCTGTTCTCGGCTGTGCGATGAAGCGCCATGGCGCGCCGCGCGCGTGATGGGGCCGCGCCGCGCGGCGGCCAGGGCGGGGCGCCGTCCCGGGATAGTGCCGGCACGGCTGCGCGCGACACGTCCGGCGCGCCGTCGCGCGACCTCTCCAGCGCGCCTGCGCGCGACATCCCCGGCGCGCCTGCGCGCGACATCCCCGGCGCGCCTGCGCGCGACGTCACCCGCGTCGCCGCGCGCCTGGGCCTGCCCTTCCGCGACCACGCCCTGCTGCGCGAGGCGCTGACCCATTCCTCCGCCACCGGCCTGCATGGCGCGCCGCTGGCCTCGAACGAGCGGCTGGAGTTCCTTGGTGACCGGGTGCTGGGCCTGCTGATGGCCGAATGGCTGATCGAACGCTTCCCGGCCGAGCGCGAGGGCCTGCTGATGCGCCGCTTCGGCACGCTGGTCGCTGCCGATACGCTGGCCGGGATCGCCGCCGGGCTCGGCCTGGGTGACGAATTGCTGGTGGCGTCCGATCCCGGCGGGCCGGGCATCCACACCCGCACCAACGTGCTGGCGGATGCGCTGGAGGCCCTGCTGGGCGCGGCCTACCTGGATGGCGGGCTGGACGGCGTGCGCCCCTTCTTCCGCCGCGTCTTCGCGCCCTTGGTCGAGGCCGGGCCCGCGCGCCCGCCGCTGCCTGCCAAGTCCCGCCTGCAGGAATGGCTGCAGGGACGCGGGCATGCGCTGCCGGTCTATGCGCTGGTCTCGGCGGAGGGGCCGCCGCATGCGCCGGTCTTCATCGTGTCCGTGACGGCGGCGGGGCGGCAGGCGCAGGGTAGCGGCGCCACCAGGCGCGCCGCCGAACTGGCCGCCGCCGAGGCCTGGCTTTCAGGGATTGCGCCATGAACAACGAAGAATTCCCGCGCATCCCGGCCGGCGCGACACGCTGCGGCCTGGTTGCCATCGTCGGCGCGCCGAATGCCGGGAAATCCACGTTGGTGAACCGCATGGCGGGCACCAAGGTGACGATCGTCTCGCCCAAGCCGCAGACCACGCGCTTCCGCATCCGCGCCATTGTCATGCACGAAGGCGCGCAGATGATCCTGGTGGATACGCCGGGCATCTTCGCGCCGCGCCGGCGGCTCGACCGCGCCATGGTCGCCGCGGCCTGGGGCGGGGCGCAGGATGCCGACATCGCGCTGCTGGTGGTCGATGCGCGCGCCGGCGTCACGGATGCGGTGCGGCAGATCGCGGAGGGGCTGGCGAAGTCATCCCGCCCGGTCTGGCTGGCATTGAACAAGACCGACCTGATCCCGGGGCCCCGGCTGCTGCCGCTGATCGCGGAGCTGAACGCGCTGGTGCCCTTCACCGAGACGTTCATGGTCTCGGCCGAGAAGGGCGATGGCGTGGACCGGCTGCAGGATTACCTGGCGAAGGCGATGCCGGCGGGGCCGTACCTGTTCCCCGAGGACGAACTGACCGACCTGCCCAACCGCATGCTGGCCGCCGAGATCGTGCGCGAGCAGATCCTGCGCCAGACGCACCAGGAAGTGCCGCACCATGCGTCCGTCGAGACGGAGCAATGGACGGAGAACGAGGACGGGTCGGTGCGGGTGGACTGCACCATCTACGTCTCCCGCGCGACGCAGAAGGCGATCATCATCGGTGAGAAGGGTTCGCGCATCCGCGGCATCGGGCAATCGGCGCGGATCGAACTGACCAAGCTGCTGGACCGCCCGGTGCATCTGTTCCTGAACGTGAAGGAACGCACGGGCTGGGATGAGGAACGCGCGCGCATCCGCGCGATCGGGCTGGACGACGCGGGATGAGCGTCGAGTGGACCGCCCCGGCCGTCGTGCTGGAGGTCCGCCCGCATGGCGAAGGCGGCGCCGTTGTCTCGCTGCTCACCGAGGCCCACGGCCGCCATGCCGGGCTGGCGAAGGGCGGGTCGTCGCGCGCCCAGGCCGGGCTCTGGCTGCCGGGAAACCTGATCGAGGCGCGCTGGATCGCTCGCCTGCCGGACCAGCTCGGCGCGCTGACCGGCGAGATGGTCCACCCCGCCGCCGCCCTGGCCATGGAGGACCCGCTGGCGCTGGCGCTGCTGTCCTCCGCCTGCGCCATCGCGGCCGATGCCCTGCCGGAGCGCGAGGCGCATCCGCGTGCCTTTCATGCGCTGGTGTCGCTGATCGCGCACCTGGCCGGCGGCGCCGAGACGGTCCTGGCCGACTACGTCCGCTGGGAAGCCCTGGTGCTGGGCGAACTCGGCTACGGCCTGAACCTCGACACCTGCGCCGTGACCGGGGCGGCTGAGGGGCTGACGCATGTCTCCCCGCGCACCGGCCGTGCGGTGAGCGCCGGCGCCGCCGCGCCTTACACCGGCCGCCTGCTGCCGCTGCCGGCCTTCCTGCGCGATGGCGAGAACCAGGGCGACCCCGCCGCCTGGGATGCCGGCCTGCGCCTGACCGGGCATTTCCTGGAACGCGACGCCTTCGGCGCGCGGCACCGCCCGGTGCCGGAGGCGCGGCATCGGCTGGCGGATAGGGTGGCGGCGCTGGCCGCGCCTTAGGCCGGCATCGGCGGGCTGGCCCCTGGCGGGCAGCCGGTGTAAGCCCCCGCCACCGAGAACGAAGCACGAATCAGCACCATGCCCGACGATCTGAAGTCACCGCCGGACGAGGGCGGCGCGACGCGCGAGACCAAACTGGCGGACGCGCTGTCCGAGCGCTACCTCGCCTATGCGCTGTCCACCATCACTGCGCGCTCGCTCCCGGATGTGCGCGATGGACTGAAGCCGGTCCATCGCCGCCTGCTCTGGGCGATGCACCAGCTGCGCCTCGACCCCGAGGCCGGGTTCAAGAAATGCGCGCGCATCGTCGGCGACGTGATGGGCAAGTATCACCCGCATGGCGACAGCAGCATCTACGAGGCGCTGGTGCGGCAAGCGCAGGACTTCGCCGCGCGCTATCCGCTGGTCGAGGGCCAGGGGAATTTCGGCAATATCGACGGCGATAACGCCGCGGCCATGCGCTACACGGAAGCGCGCCTCACGCAGGTCGCGCAGGCCATGCTCGACGGCATCGAGGAAAACGCCGTCGATTTCCGCGCCACCTATGATGGCGAGGAACGCGAGCCGATCGTCCTGCCCGCCGCCTTCCCGAACCTGCTGGCCAATGGCGCCGCGGGCATCGCGGTGGGCATGGCGACCTCGATCCCGCCGCACAATGCGGGGGAACTCTGTTCCGCCGCGCTGGCGCTGATCGCCGACCCCGCCGCCGACCTGCTGGCGCACATCAAGGGCCCCGACTTCCCGACCGGCGGCGTGCTGGTCGAATCCGCCGAGAGCATCCGCGACGCCTACGAGACCGGCCGCGGCGGCTTCCGCGTGCGTGCGCGCTGGGAGACCGAGCGCCTCAAGAACGGCACCTGGCAGATCGTGGTGACCGAAATCCCGTACCAGGTGCAGAAGGCGCGGCTGATCGAGCAGATCGCGCAGCTGCTGGAAGAAAAGAAGCTGCCGCTGCTGGGCGACGTGCGCGACGAGAGCACCGACGTGGTGCGCCTGGTGCTGGAACCCAAGTCGCGGACGGTGGAACCCGCCGTGCTGATGGAGACCATGTTCCGCGCGACCAGCCTGGAATCGCGCTTCCCGCTGAACATGAACGTGCTCGATGCCGATCGCACGCCGCGCGTGATGTCGCTGCGCGCGGTACTGCGCGCCTGGCTCGACCATCGTCATGTCGTGCTGGTGCGCCGCACGGAACACCGCCTGGCGGCGATCGCGCGGCGGCTGGAAATCCTCGACGGCTACCTGATCGCGTACCTCAACCTGGATGAGGTGATCCGCATCATCCGCACGGAGGACGAGCCCAAGCCCGTGCTGATGGCGACCTTCTCGCTGACGGAACTCCAGGCCGATTCCATCCTCAACATGCGCCTGCGATCCTTGCGCAAGCTTGAGGAAATGGAGATCCGCAAGGAACACAAGAAGCTGTCGGCGGAGCAGAAGAAGCTGCAGGGCCTGATGTCCTCCGACAGCAAGCGCTGGGCCGCCATCGCCGAGGAGATCGAGGCCACGCGCACCGCCTTCGGCGATGGCGCGCTCGGCAAGCGCCGCACCGAGACCGGCCGCATCCTGCCCGCCGTGCTGGTGGATGAAGCCGCCTTCGTCGAACGCGAACCCATCACCGTCATCCTGTCCGAGAAGGGCTGGATCCGCGCCCAGAAGGGCCACATCCCGCTGGATGGCGAGATCCGCTTCAAGGAAGGCGACAGCCTGCTGGTGGCGCTGCATGCCGAGACCACCGACCGCATCGTGGTCTTCGCCACCAACGGCAAGGCGTACACCATCAAGGCCGACACGCTGCCGCGCGGGCGCGGCGACGGCCAGCCGGTGCGCCTGATCGTCGACCTGACCAACGAGGACGCGGTGGTGGCGATGTTCGTCCACCGCGACGCCACGCGCTTCCTGGTCGCGGCCAGCGACGGCAAGGGCTTCATCGTGAAGGGCGAGGACCTGCTGGCGGAAAAGCGCACCGGCAAGCAGGTGATGAACATCGACCCGCCGACCGAGGCCGCGCTGTGCGTCCCCGCCGATGGCGATTCCGTCGCGGTGATCGGCGAGAACCGCAAGCTGCTGGTCTTCCCGATCGAGCAGGTGCCCGAGATGTCGCGCGGGCGTGGCGTGCAGTTGCAGGCCTATCGCGACGGCGGACTGTCGGATGCGAAGGTGTTCAACCGCGCGGATGGGCTGTCCTGGACTCTGGGCGAACGCACGCGGACCGAGGCGGACCTGCGGCCCTGGCTGGGCAATCGCGCCGGCGCAGGCAAGGCGCCGCCGAACGGCTTCCCGCGGGGCAACCGCTTCGAATAGGCGCGCCCGCCCTGTGACGCGCGTCACAGGGCGCAGTGCCGCGCGCCTTGCACGGCGGCACCGCGCCCCGGCATCGTTCCCATCCGGGAAGGAGCCGCCGATGCCCCCGCCACAGCCAGCCGCGAGCCGTATCGTCCACTTCGCGACCAACCGGGCGCGGCTGTCGATCGGCTTCGACGAATTCAGCCCGGCGCCGCCGGATGGCCGGCAGCTCTGGCTTGGCCGAATCGCGATGCAGTCGCTGGACGCGCCCGGCGATACGGAGGCATCGCGCCATCCCATCGCGCCGCCCGAGATCACCGGCATCGACGATTTCGCCGACCCCGCGAAGGGTTCCGCCGCGCGCGTGCTGGATGCCTGGCTGCGCGACGCGCATGACCAGGGCGCCATCGCGCTGTTCTTCATCCATGGCTTCTCGAACAGCTTCAACTCGGCGGTCGGCCGCGCGGCGCAGATCGCGGAGTTCTATGCAGGCGCGGGCGTGCCCCTCGTGCCGCTCGCCTTCTCCTGGCCCTCGGACGGGCGGGTGATCAACCCGCAGATGCTCGGGCTCGGCCTCGGCGGCGTGGTGCGGCAATACCAGGCGGACCAGCAGGACGCGAAGCTGTCGGGCCCCGCGCTGGCGCGCCTGATCGTGGAAATCCGCCGTGCCCGCGACCGCGCGGTCAAGGCGAGGCGGGGCGTGCGGATGGTGCTGCTGGCGCACAGCATGGGCAACCTGGCGCTCGCCTCCGCGCTCGGCGCGATGCAGAACGGCATGCTGACCGCGGCGCTGGACAGCACCTTCGACCACGCGCTGCTGGTGGCCTCCGACGTGCCGGACACCGCGCTCGACCGGCACCAGCCCCTGCGCGGCATCGCCCTGCTGGCCGCCGGCGTGACGGTGGTGATCGCGAAGGACGGCATGCTCGCCTTCGCCAGCCCCGTCGCCAACGAGGAGAAGCGCCGGCTGGGCCATTTCGGGCCGAACGACCTGGCCGGCCTGCCGGATCGCATTCGCGTCGTGGATTTCGTTGCCGGCCTGCAGACCGAGGCGGAGAAGCCGCAGCTGCAGACCGCCAACGCCACCACCTGGGACACGGTCTACCACCAGTATTACCGCAACGACCTCAGCGCCCGCGGGGACCTTGCCGAGGTGCTGGGCGATGTCGCATGCACGCGGCGGGACGAACCGGCGTTCGGTGGCATCGTGCTCGAGGGCCGGTCGCGCCACGCCAGCCTGCGGCCGCTGGCCCCCGGCGCGATCGCCTGAAGCCGCGCGGCGCGCGGTTCCGCCGGCGTGGCGGTCAGTCCGTGGTGCGCAGCCCCAGCCGCGTGATGACCGCATTCCAGCGCGCCGCCTCGCGCGCCTGGAAGGCGGCGAAGACCGCGGGCGAGGTGCCGAGGAACTCCGTGCCGGTCTGGTCCAGGCCGGCGCGCGCCGACGGGTCGCTGTCGATCGCCGCGCGGATCACCTGCGCCAGGCGTTCCGCCGCTTCGCGCGGAAACCCTGCCGGCGCCACCACGCCGGTCCAGCCGTAGAACGCGGTGTCGGGCAGGCCCGCCTCCTCGAAGGTCGGCACCTCGGGCAGCGTCCACAGCCGGGCATCGCCGGTCTGCACGATGGCGCGCAGCGTCCCGCCCGGCAGATGCGGCAGCGCGGCGGAGGGCACATTGAACATCGCCTGCACCCGCCCCGCCACCAGGTCGAGCGTCGCCGGCGGAAACCCGCGATAGGGCACATGCAGGATGTCGAGCCCGAGCCGCGCCTTCAGCTCCTCCATCGCCAGATGCGTCGCCGTTCCCGCGCCGATCGACGCATAGGACACCGCGCCGGGATGAGCCTTCACATGCGCGACGAAGCCTGCCCAGTCGCGCACGCCAAGCGAGGGATGGACCGTCAGCACGAAAGGCACCCGCACCACCAGCGAGACCGGCGTGAAGTCCCGCGCCGGGTCGTAGGCCAGCCCCGGGTTCAGCACGCGCGCCGTCGTCGTCGGCCCGCCGAGCACGAAGCCCAGCGCATGCAGGTCGCGGGCCTGCGCCACCGCCGCGGCGGCCAGCGTGCCGCCGGCACCCGGGCGGTTCTCGACCACGAAGGGCTGGCCGAAGGCGCTGGCGAGATGCGGCGCCAGGGCGCGGGCGATCAGGTCCGCCTGACCGCCCGGCGGCAGCCCGACGACCAGCCGGACCGGCCGTTCCGGCCAGGGCGCCTGCGCCGCCGCGCGCCGCGCGGCCACGACGGCGAGCGACGCGCCGACGACGCGCCGGCGTCGCAGATGGCCGAGCGCAAGGCGCGGCGGGGTGTGGAACGCAGGGCGATGGGATGCGCGCATGGGGGCACTCCTTCCGGGATGCGGGGTGTTCCGGGGTGGTGCTCCGCGCCTTGATGGTTGTTCTGCTTGCGGGGCGACCCAAGACTGCCCCAAGCCGGTCGCGCCTGTCCACGCCCGCGTGGGCGCGCCGGCAGGCCCGGCCCGACGTGCGGGCTCAGAAACCGTTTGAGAATGCGCCGAGAGGCGCATTCTGAAGCCCGGCACCGGCCCTCTCCCCCACCCGGCCACCCATCAGGATAGTGTCGTTGGGTG
>JBHYEQ010000007.1:0-252542 GCA_051860065.1 Roseomonas sp. | reverse complement strand
CCTCAAGCGGCGGGCGGCGGGCATCCGCCCGCCTTGCCTTCGCGCCATGTGCTGGCGCGCTGGGGGCGGCTGATGGTTTGGGCGCGGTCGCGCTTCGCGCTCGCGGATCGCGCCTTCGCGCGATCCGTTTTTTTGTGCCCTCAAGCGGCGGGCGGCGGGCATCCGCCCGCCTTGCCTTCGCGCCATGCACTGGCGTGCTGGGGGCGGCTGATGGTCTGGGCGCGGTCGCGCCTTGCGCTCGCGGATCGCGCCTTCGCGCGATCCGTTTTTTTGTGCCCTCAAGCGGCGGGCGACGGGCATCCGCCCGCCTTGCCTTCGCGCCATGTGCTGGCGCGCTGGGGGCGGCTGATGGTCTGGGCGCGGTCGCGCTTCGCGCTCGCGGATCGCGCCTTCGCGCGATCCGATCATGTGGTGACTACTCCGCGGCCACGCGCGTCGGGTCCAGCGTCACCTGCGGGATCGCATAGGCCTCCAGCTCGGCGTGAAGCCGCGGCAGGTCGGCCTCGAACAAGCCGCGCGTGATGCCGGCGGCCAGGCGTGGCGCGGCGATGCTCATCGCATTGATCGACGACCCCGCCGGCCCGAAGGACATGCTGGTGCCGATGCCGAACAGGTGGATGTCGCGGATCCACGGCGTCTCGCCCGGCCGCTTCTCCAGGAACGAGGAATCCGGCGCGAGGTATGGGAACTCCGCCAGACGTTCATTCGCCTCCGCGGCCGGCGGCGTGTAGCGGTCGCTCCATCGCGCGATGTTGCCGGCGCAGCCCGCCAGTTCCGGCACCAGGCCCGGGTCCATCCGCACGCCGGTGCCGCAGATCGCGAAATCCGCGGTGAAATCCCCCCGCGTCGTCTCCAGCACGGCGCGCCCGCCCTCGGCCCGCGCGCCCGTCCAGGGCCGCCCGATATGCATCGTGAAGTTCGGATGCGCATTGGCGCGGTCGTAGGTATCCTGCGCGAAGCCCTCCCGCATGCCGAGGATCTTCGCCATGAATCGCCAGCGCCAGGCATCGGGCATCTCGTGCAGGTGGCGCAGGAAGCCGGCAAAGGTCAGCCAGCGATAGGGCTGCACGATCATCGGCTCGGCACGCCGGCAGAACAGATGCACCTCGGCCGCGCCGGCCTCCAGCGCCACCGCGGCATTGTCGAAGGCCGAGGCCCCCGCGCCCAGCACTGCCACCACGCGCCCGCGCAGCGCCGCGAAGTCGATCGCGTCCCAGGCATGCGCGCGCAGCGGCGTCGGCAGGGCGCTGACGAAATCCGGCATCCAGGTGCCGCCCACGCCCTCCTGCCCGGTCGCCATCACCACCTTGCGCGCCAGCATCGGGCCGTCGCTGGTCTCGACCGACACGCAGGGCAGCCCATCATCGGTGCTCGCGGGGGATATGCGGCCTGCCGTGACCCCATTGCGGACCGGCACGCCCGTCACGCGGCGGAACCACAGCAGGTAGTCGTTCCACAATTCCTTCGGGATCCAGCGCATCGCGGCGAAATGCGCCGCGCCGAACTGCGCCTCGTGCCAAGCCTGGTAGGTCAGCGAGGGTGTCCGCAAGTCCGGCCCAGTCTGGTCCTTCAGCGACCGAAGATTGTGCATCCGCGCATAGGTCACCCAGGGCCCTTCGCGGCCGAGCGGCGCGCGATCGACCACCAGGATATTGTCCACCCTGTCGCGCTTCAGCGCGAAGGCGACGGCAACCCCGCATTGCCCGCCGCCGATGATCAGGCAGTCGAGCACCGGCCGCCCGCCGCTGGTCTTGGGCTCAAGCCAGGGCGCGCGCGGATGCGCCGTCAGTGCCATGTCGCGGACGGCATCGGCTTCGAGTTCGGCAAGCGTGCGGGGTGCGGGCATGGCGGAAAGGATAGTGCCGCTTGCGCGCCCGGCAATCCGGGCGCCGCGTGAACGCGATCTGGGCAGCATGCCGCTTCGGGCGGCAGGCCGGGGTGACGGCGCAGGGCGCGCGCCGTCAGCCGCCCGGCACGTCCAGCAGGCTCACATGCGCCGCCACCACCCGCCAGCCTTCGGGAAAGCGCACCCAGGATTGCTGCTGGCGCCCCACCCGCGCGCTGCCGACGCGGCGGAAGGTGATCGACGTCGTCGCGAAATCCCGCCCATAGGTGGTGACGGACCGCCGCAGGATGTCGCGCTGCAGCCCGGCCGGCGACCGCGCGGCGCGGAAGGCGGCGATCTCCGCCGCGCCGAACAGGTTCTCGCCGGCGCCGAAGCGCACCGTGGTCGGGCTTTCCCAGAACAGCTCATCCAGCACCGGGACGTCGTTGGACACCAGCGCCGCTTCATAGCGGTCAAAGGCGGCCTCGAGCTCGGCCTTCACCTCGGGGATGTCGATGTCCATGCCTCAGGCTCCGAAAGGGGCGACGGGGGCGCGGGCAATGCCCTCGCGTTCCAGCACGCGCGCGACGCGCAGCGCGACATCCTCGCGCCAGGGGGGCGCGATCACCTGCACCGCCATCGGCAGCGCAGCCCCCGGCGGCCAGACCGGCACCGCCACCACCGGCAGGCCGATACAGGAGATCGGCTGGGTATACACGCCGATATTCGGCCGCAGCGGCAATGCCACGCCATCCAGCGTGACCGTCTGCGTTCCGAGCTTCGGCGCGTGCATCGGCGTGGCAGGCGCCAGCAGCACGTCGTGGTCGTGGAACACATCCTGCACCTGCGCGGCGAACCAGCGGCGGAAGCGCTGCGCCCGCTGCACCCACGCGGCGGGCAGCATCGCGCCGGCGATGAGGCGGTCGCGCACCGCGGGGTCGAAGTCGCCTGGCCTTTCGCGCAGCCGCGGCAGGTGCAGTTCCGCCGCCTCCGCCATGGTGATGAGGAAGGCGGCGCCACGCGCGCGCTCGGCCTCGGGCAGCACCGCCTGGCCGCGGACGCCGAGCGCGCCGCAGACCAGGTCCATCGCCGCATCGCTTTCGGCCAGGCGATGGCGCGCGAACCAGTCGCCGAGCCGCGCGATCCGCAGCCCGCTCGTGCCGCCCTCGAACCCCTGCCCGACCGGTTCGGCGGGGCGCCGCGTACAGGCGGGGTCGGCGGCATCCGGGCCGGCCAGCGCGTCGAACACCGCCGCCAGGTCGCGCACCGACCGCGCCAGCGGCCCGACATGATCGAGCGCGGCGACGAAGGGAAAGGCGCCGGCGCGCGACAGCCGCCCATAGGTCGGCTTCAGCCCGAAGGTGCCGCAGAAGGATGACGGCACGCGGATCGACCCGTTGGTGTCCGACCCCAGCGCGATGGTCGCGAGCCCACCCGCCACGGCGCCGCCCGACCCGCCGGACGACCCGCCGGTCATGCGCGTGACGTCATGCGGGTTGCGCGACGGCCCGTCATGCGCGTTCTCGCCCGTGAAGTCATAGGCGTATTCGCCCATGTTCAGCCCGCCGAGCGGCAGCCCGCCGGCCGCCTCCAGCCGCGCCACGGCGGTCGCGTCGGCGGTCGCGGGCGGATGGTCGCGGTTGATGCGCGACCCGGCCCGCGTGACCACGCCGGCGATATCGAACAGGTTCTTCGCGGCAACCGGCGCCGCAGCCAGGCGCGGCAGCGCATGGCGATGGGCGCGCGCCGAATCCAGCGCGGCGGCACGCGCCCGCGCGCGATCCGCCGTGACATCGGTGAAGGCATTCAGCACTGGATTGCGCGCGGCGATGCGCGCCAGCGCGGCCTCGGCGATCTCGGTCGCACTCGCCTCGCCGGCACGGAAGGCGCCCGCGATGCCGGTCGCATCGCGGTCGAGCAGCGCATCCACGCTCATCGGCCGGGCTCGAAGACCGGCGCGGGCTCGACCTCGTCCGGCAGCGGGAAGTCCTGCAAGGCACGGGCGATGCCGGCGGCGACGCGCAGGTTCGTCGCCACCGCCTCGCGCCAGGCGGGGTCCATCGGGATGCCGGTGGCCGGCAGCAGGGCAGAAAGGATGGCCTCGGGATCGGGTTCGGGCATGGCGTCAGGCTCCGGCAAGGCGGCGCGGCGGGCAACCCCGCGCCGCGACGGCGGGGCAGGCAAAGCAAGCCGCGCGCCGCGACGATTCCATCGGCGGGGCGAGTCGATCTAGGCTCCCCCCAACGACAAGGGAGGACTCACCCATGAACCGCAGACACCTGCTGGCGCTGGCCGGCGCCACCGCCCTGGCGCGTCCGGCTTTCGCGCAATCCTGGCCGGACCGGCCGCTGCGCTGGATCGTCCCCTTCCCGCCGGGCGGGTCGACCGACCTGTGGGCGCGGCTGGTGGCGGAACCGATGTCGGCGGAACTGGGCCAGCCCATCGTGATCGACAATCGCGGCGGCGCCGGCGGGCTGATCGGCACGGAGGCCGCGGCGAAGGCAGCGCCGGATGGCAACACCATGCTGTTCACCATCACAACGCATGTGCAGACGCCGGTGGTGATGCGGCGCTTCCCCTATGACCCGATCGCGGACTTCGCGCCGATCGGCAAGCTCGGCGTGACACCGCTGGTGTTCTGCGCTTCGTCCTCCGCGCAGGGGAACACGGTGCAGGCGTTCACCGCCTGGGCGCGCGGGCGCAACCTGCCCTTCGGGTCCTATTCCGCCGGATCGACCGGCCATGCCTATGGGCAGATGGTCTCGGACGAAGCGCGCCTGGGCATGACGCATGTGCCCTATCGCGGCGAAGGGCCGCTGCTGCAGGACATGGTCGCGGGCAATGTCGCCTGCGCCTTCCATTCCATGGCGGCGAGCGGGGGCGCCATCCGCGCCGGGCGCATCCGCCCACTGGGCCTGGCGGGGCGCGCGCCGCTGCCATCCTTGCCGCAGGTGCCTTTGCTGGTGAATTCGGGCTTTTCGGAACGCTTCGCCTTCGCGGGTTTCATCGGCCTGCTGGGGCCGGCGCGCCTGCCGCAGCCGGTGCTCGACCGCGCCGTGCCGGCCTTCCGCAAGGTGGTCGAGGACCCCGACTTCCAGCGCCGGCTGCTCGAGATCGACACCATCCCCGGCTATCTCGGCCCGGAGGAATTCCGCGAGGACATCGCGCGGTCGATGCGCGACTGGCAGGCGCTGGTGACGGAGCTGAACCTCAGCATCCAGGGATGACCGCAACGCCGCCTTGATTTGGCCCACCCCGTGCTGTTCCTGGTGGGGGACGGGCAATGGCCGCCCGCCGCCCGGAACCCCAAATGACCGACGCCCCCGCCCTGTCCATCGTCGTGCCGGCCTACAACGAGCAGGAGGTCCTGCCCGAATTCCACCGCCGCCTGGCCGCGGCGCTGGCGGAGATCGGGCTGTCCTGGGAGGTCGTCTATGTGAATGACGGCTCGCGCGACACCACGCTCGAGGTGATGCTCGGCCTCCAGCGCGACGACCCGCGCGCCGCCGTGGTCAACCTGTCGCGCAATTTCGGCAAGGAGATCGCGCTGACCGCGGGCCTCGACCACGCCCGCGGCACCGAGGCGGTGGTGGTGATCGATGCCGACCTGCAGGACCCGCCGGAGGTCATCCCCGCCCTCATCGCCACCTGGCGGGAAGGCTTCGACGTCGTCTACGCCCAGCGCAACACGCGCGAGGGCGAGACCTGGGTGAAGAAGGCGACCGCCGCCGGCTTCTACCGCGTCATGCAGCGCCTGGGCGGCAAGGTGCAGTTGCCGCCCGACACCGGCGATTTCCGGCTGATGTCGCGCCGCGCCACCGATGCGCTGCTGAAGCTGCGCGAACACCACCGCTTCATGAAGGGGCTGTTCGCCTGGGTCGGCTTCCCGTCCAAGGCGGTGCGCTACGACCGCGCCCCGCGCGCCGCCGGCGAGACCAAGTGGAACTACTGGAAGCTGTGGAACTTCTCGCTGGAGGGCATCACCTCCTTCACCGTCGCGCCGCTCAAGGTCGCGACGTATCTGGGGCTGCTGACCGCGACCGGCGCGGTGCTGTACCTGGCGCAGCTGGTCGTCCGGACGGTCTTCTATGGCAACCCGGTGGCGGGCTATCCGTCCCTGCTGGCCGTGGTGCTGTTCCTGGGCGGCGTGCAGATGATGATGCTGGGGATCATCGGGGAATACCTCGGGCGCATCTTCAACGAGACCAAGCAGCGCCCGCTGTATTTCACCGAACGCTATTCGCCCAGCCGGCAGGCCAGCATCTCGCCGAGCGGCGAGCAGACCGAGGCGAAGCCGGGCATCAGCGCCGCCGCCTGATCCCGCGCGCCGGGCAGGATGATGCGCAATTCGCCGCGCGCCAGCGGCGTGGCGAGCGTCGTGGCGTCGCTGCACACCGGCCTGTCGCGCCAGCGCGCGACATACATGGTGTTGGCCGGCACCGGGCGTTCCGCCGCCAGCGACAGCACCTGCAATTGCGGCGCATGGTCGCCGAGCGGATCACCCGGCGGCACGCAGGGCCAGCTGGGCAGCAGGGTCAGCGTATCGGCCTGCGCCAGCAGCGCGCGCAGCGCCGGCGCATCCACGGTCCAGTCCGGGCGCTGGTCCGCCCATGCCGCGATGGCCCGGCGGTTCGGGGTGGCATCGGCGAATTGCACCAGCCCCAGCGCCAGCACCGCCACCGACCCGATATGCGGCGCCCGCGCCAGCAGCGCCGCCACGCCCACCAGCAGCGCGCAGCCCACCGGCCAGAAGAACCGGCCCGAGGCGCGGAACTGCTCGAGAAACCCCGGCGCCGGCCCGAGGTTGAGCAGCATCGTGGAGCCCGCACCCACGCGGAAGGACAGCGCGAGCAGCGTCAGCCCCAGCAGCGCCAGCGCCAGCCCCGCATGGCGGCGCAGCGCCGCGCCGGTCGCGCGCGGGCGCCACGCCAGCACCGCCAGCAGCCCGAGCAGCAGGCCGAGGCCGAGCCAGTTGTATCCCTCCCACCCGCCATGCCCGGTGGCATCGACGGGCTGCGGCGCCAGGTCGCCCAGCACCCAGGACCGATGCGGCCAGACCGGCGAGAGCAGGTTCAGCGCGAATTGCCCGAACCCGCCATCGCCCTGCGCACCGATGTAGCCGAAGGCCAGCATCACGCCACCGACCAGCGCGATCGTCGCCGCCATGCCCGCCGCCGCGCCCAGCCAGCGCGCATCCCCGCGCAGCAGCAGCGTCAACGGCGCCGCCGCGAGCACCGCCAGCGCCATCGCCGCCAGGTAGGGGTGGATCAGCAAGGTCGCCACCATCGCCAGCGCCGCCGCGCACCACAGGCCGACCGAGGGCGCGCGCACCAGCCGCAGGTAGAATCCGATCGCGACGAACAGGGTGAACTGCCCGGTCAGCGCCGCATGCCCGAAGCGGTTGATGAAGGCCGGCATCGAGATGGCGGCGAGCGCGATGCCGATGGCCGGCAGCAGGCGCGTCTCGCCGGCCGCGCGCAGGCACCACACCGCGGCGACCGGTTGCGCCACCCAGGCCATGGCGTACCACAGGCCGATCCCGTGGAAGCCTTCCGGCAGCCAGGCACGCAGCGCCTTCAGCAGCATCGCCTGCAGCGGGATGCCGTCGGAGAAGGCGATGTTCAGCCCCGCCGGCGGCATCAGGTTGCGCGCGACCAGCGGCGGCCAGCGCCAGGCGTCGCCGAGAAAGTATCGCTGCGCGATCGCGTGCTGTGCCGCATCGCCCTGCGGCGCCCAGCCCAACCCCGCCTGCGGGAATACGAAGGCGACGGGAAAAAGGGCCACCACCATGGCCAGGCCGAGGGCGAGGGCGAACAGATACGGCAGGGCCGTGGACAGCCTGGAGGACAGGGCACGCACTCCGCAGGACGCCCGCGTCTAGACCAAGTTCCGGCCGGGCGAAACGGGCTGTTCGGGCTTCTTGATGCGGCGCCTCAAGATGCGCGGCCCATGGCGTGCGCAGATCGCGCCGCCACGCCCGTCAGCGATCCGCCTGCGTAATGCTGCGCCGCCACAATCCCGCCGCAAGCCGGTCCCACATCCGCCCACGCCAAGGGTCATTGATGCGCTCACCCGAGGAACGGGTCAGCCCCCGGCCGCAACCGCGGCGAGGGCGTCACGTTCCGACAGGACCCCCCTGGCCGTTGCCGGCCCCCCGCCGGCATCGGTACACCCAGAAGGCCGAACTCGCTCATGTCCAGCGTACCGGTTGGTCCCCTTCCCCCGCATAATGCACCCTCGCGCGGCTTCGCCGGCCTGCCCGCCTTTCTGGGCGCGGCCGACCGTGCGGCGGCGCGGCTGCCGATGGCCAAGCGCGCGGTCGACATCGCCATCGCGGGCACGGCGCTGGTCTTGGCCGCCCCCGTCTTCCTGCTGCTTGCGCTGCTGGTGCGTGCGGACGGCGGCGCGGCCTTCTATGCGCATCCGCGCGTCGGCCGCTTCGGGCGGATCTTCGGCTGCCTGAAGTTCCGCTCGATGGTGATGGACAGCCAGGCGCGGCTCGATGCGCTGCTCGCCGCCGACCCCGCCGCGCGGGCGGAATGGGACGCCACGCGCAAGCTGAAGAACGACCCGCGCATCACCCGCATCGGCCGCTTCCTGCGCGCGACCTCGCTCGATGAGCTGCCGCAGCTCATCAACGTGCTGAAGGGCGAGATGAGCATCGTCGGCCCGCGGCCGGTCACGCAGGCGGAACTCGACCGCCACTACGGCGCTGCCGCCGCCCACTACCTGATGGTGCGCCCGGGCATCACCGGCCTGTGGCAGGTCAGCGGCCGGTCCGAGACCACGTATGACCAGCGCGTGGCGCTCGATGTCGCCTATGTCTCGCAGCCCTCGCTGGTCGCGGATATCCGGATCCTGATCAAGACGCCGGTCGCCGTGCTGTCGCGCCGCGGCGCGCATTGAACGTCGGGCCTGCGACAGGCAGGCCGAAGATCGGGTTCGTTTTCTGTGTCGCGCAAACGGCGGGCCCGCCGCATCCTGGAACTCATGCCGCGGTGCGGAGCAGCGCGACATGGCGGCCGGCCGCGGCGCTTGCCGTCGCGCGCTGCACTGTCGGTCGTTGCGCCGCTGGCTGCCTGGGCGTGGTGGCGCCGTGTGCTGCCGGGTCGCGCCTGGCGCGATCCGACGGGGGCGTGGGCGGCGAATGGTGTGGCCGATCGCGATGGCGCACCGGCCTGCCGAACGCGCTGAAGCGTCGCGGCGCCATCGGCCCTAATGTGTGCCTGCCATGACCTTCACCGCACCCCGATTCGGACCCACCGCATGACAGCCCCCGCGTCCTCAAGGGCGGAGGAGCGCCCCGAGCATCGCGCCGGCGGACGCAGGCTCGTCACCGGCGTGCTGTGGAACGCGCTGGGCCGCGGCGTGCCGCTGCTGCTGGCGCTGGCGCTCACACCGGTGCTGGTCCACCTGATGGGGACGGATCGCTGGGGGTTGTTCACGCTGGCGCTGGCGCTGGTCGGCATCTTCGGCGTCTTCGACCTCGGCCTGGGCATGGCGCTGACGCGCGCGGTGTCGGAGCGCATCGGCGAGGGACGAGGCGCCGAGGCGCCGGCGCTGGTCGGCGCCACGCTGTGGTCGCTGCTGGGCGTGTCGATCCTGATGGCCGCACTCGCCTGGTGGTTCATGCCGCTGCTGATCGGCCGCGTGCTGCGGGTACCCCCGGCGCTGGAGGCCGAGGCGCTGGCGGCCTTCCGCGTGCTGGCTGCCGCCGCGCCATTGGTGGTGATCAACGCCGCGCTGTGGGGCGTGCTCGCGGCCTGGCAGCGGTTCCGCGCGGCGAACCTGGTGAACATGCCGGTCAGCGTCTTCTATTACCTCGGCCCGGTGATCGCGCTGCTGGCCTTCGACAGCCTGGTCGCGGTGATGGTGTCGCTGGTGCTGGTGCGGCTGGTCAGCGGGCTTGCCTTTGCGGCCCTGGCCTGGCGCGATGTGCCGGGGCTGGGGCTGACGCGGCCGGGCTTCCGCTTTCTGCGGCCGCTGCTGCGGCAGGGTGGGTGGATGTCGCTGTCCGGCGCGCTGACCCAGGTGCTGTTGTATGCCGACCGCTTCCTGGTGGGCGCGCTGATCGGGCTGACGGCGGTGGCGTTCTATGCCACACCGCTCGACCTCGTCATGCGCCTGTGGATCCTGCCCGTGGCGGTGCAGCAGGCGCTGTTGCCGGCCATCGCCTCCTCCTTCCGGACCGAGCCGGAGCGCACCGCGCTGCTGCTGCGCCGCGGCGCGCTGATCGTGGCGGGGCTGGTGCTGCCGGCCTGCCTGGTGCTGGTGGCCTGCGCCGAATGGCTGCTGTGGCTGTGGCTGGGGAACGATTTCGCGCAGGGCGGCGCGATGGTGCTGCGAATCCTCGGGGTGGGGATCTTTTTTTCCTGCCTGGCCTTCGTGCCGGGGGTGCTGCTCGATGCGATCGGGCGGCCCGAGGTGGTGGCGACGTTCTCGCTGCTGCAGGCGGCGGTGTTCCTGCCGCTGGGTGCCGCGTTGCTGGTGGTGATGGGGATCGAGGGGGCGGCGATCGCCTGGGCGGCGCGCGCGGCGACGGATTGCGCCGGGCGCTTCCTGCTGGCGGCGCGCTTCTACCCGCCGGCGCAGGATGCCGGGCGCGCGCTGCTGCCGCTGCTGGGCGCGGCGGGCGTTGGGCTGGCGGTGATGGTGCCGCTGCCGGGGGTGGTCGCGGCTGTCGTCGTTGGCGTGATCACGCTCGGCGCGGTCGTCGCGCTCGGTTGGCGCATCGCGCCCATGGAGGACCGCGCCATGCTTCTGCAGCGCGTGCGCTTCGCATGACCGGCATCGCCATCAACGGCCGCTTCCTCACGCAGGGCATGACCGGCGTACAGCGCTTCGCCACCGAGATCACCGCCGCCGCCGATGCCCTGGCCGCGCGCGGCGAATGGCCGGCGGCGCGGGTGCTCTGCCCGCCCGGGGCGCGCGATGCGGGGATGCTCGCCTGGCATGCGGAAACGGTGGGTACGCGCGGCGGCCAGGCGTGGGAACAGATCGACCTGCCCCGCGCGCTGCGCGGCGATATGCTGGTGAACCTGGGCAATACCGCGCCGATCCTGGCCGGCGCGCGGCAGGCCGTGGTGATCCACGATGCCGGCGCCTTCGACACGCCCGAGAGCTACTCCTTCGCCTTCCGCACCTGGTATCGCCTGTTGCAGAGGCGCCTCGCGCGCGGTGGTGCGCGGCTACTGACGGTGTCGGAATTCTCGCGCGGGCGGATCGCGGCGGCGCTCGGCGTCGATGCGGCATCCATCGGCGTGCTGCCGGAAGGCGGCGAGCATGTGCTGCGCGTTCCGGCCGATGGCGGCGTGCTGGCGCGGCACGGCCTGGACCCGGCACGCTACGCGCTGGTGGTCGGCAATCCGGCGGCGCACAAGAACCTCGCGGCGCTGACCGCGGCGGCGGAGGTGCTGGGGCGCCACGGGCTGACACTGGCGGTGGCCGGTGCGGCCGACCCGGCGGTGTTTCGCGCGGGTGGCGGCGTGGCGGCGGAGGCGGCGCGCGTGCTCGGCCGCGTGTCGGATGCCGAATTGCGCGCGCTGTACGAGAACGCGCTCTGCCTGGTGTTTCCCTCGCGCTACGAGGGCTTCGGGCTGCCGCCGCTGGAAGCCATGACCTGCGGCTGCGCGGTGGTCGCCGCCCATGCCGGCGCGGTGCCGGAAGTCTGCGGGCAGGCCGCGCTGTATTTCGACCCGGCGCAACCCGCCACGCTCGCCGAGGCGATGGACCGCCTGGTCACCGAGGACGGCCTGCGCGACGGGCTGCGCGCCGCCGGGCTCGACCGCGCGGCGGGCTTCACATGGGATCGCGCCGCGCGGGCCTTGCTCGCGCTGCTGAAGGACCGCATCGCATGAAGGTGGCCATCGTCCATGAATGGCTGGACAGCTTCGCGGGCTCCGAGCGCGTGGTGGAGCAGCTGCTCGCCGAATGGCCCGAGGCCGACCTGCATGTGCTGGTGGACTTCATGCCCGAGGGCGAGCGCGGCTGGCTGGGCGGGCGGACGGTGCGGACCAGCTTCCTCCAGCGGCTGCCCTTCGCGCGCAAGCACTTCCGCAAATACCTTGGCCTGATGCCGCTGGCGGTCGAGCAGTTCGACATGACCGGCTACGACCTGGTGCTGTCGTCCTCGCACGCCGTGGCGAAGGGTGTCATCACCGGGCCGGGGCAGTTGCATGTCAGCTACGTCCATAGCCCTATGCGCTATGCGTGGGATCTGCAGCACCAGTACCTGCGCGAATCCGGCATGGAACGCGGGCTGAAGGGCCTCTATGCGCGCCGCCTGCTGCACGGGTTGCGGCAATGGGACCGCAGCTCCGCGGCCAGCCCCGACGTGGTGCTGGCGAATTCCACCTACATCGCCGAACGCATCGCCAAGGCCTGGCGACGCGACAGCATCGTGGTGCATCCGCCGGTCGACGTGGAGCGCTTCGCCTTGCAGGAGACGAAAGGCGAGCACTACCTGACCGCCTCCCGCATGGTGCCCTACAAGCGCATCGAGGTCATCGCCGCCGCCTTCGCGCGCATGCCGCAGCGCCGCCTGGTGATCGTGGGCGACGGCACCAACGAGGCGCGCGTGCGCGAGGCCGCCGCCGGCGCGCCGAACATCGAATTCCGCGGCCGGGTGGCGACACCGGAACTGGTCGCGCTGACGCAATCTGCCCGCGCCTGTGTCTTTGCCGCCGAGGAGGATTTCGGCATCGCGACGGTCGAGGCACTGGCCTGCGGCACGCCCGTCATCGCCTATGGCCGCGGCGGCGCGCGGGATATCGTGACGCCCGAGACCGGCCTGTTCTTCGACGCGCAGACGCCCGAGGCGATCATCGCTGCCGTCGAACGCTTCGAGGCGCTGTCCCTCGCGCCATCAGCCTGCCGCGCGCAGGCCGAGCGCTTTTCCCGCAGCGCGTTCCGCAGCGCGATGCGACGCGTGGTGGAGGATGCGCGGTCATGAGATTCTCTCTGGTGGTCGCGACGCTGGGGCGGGACGCCGAAGTCGCGGCGTTGCTCGACAGCCTGCTGGCGCAGGGACGTCGCGACTTCGAAGTCATCATCGTCGACCAGAACGACGACGACCGTCTCGGGTCCATCGAGGCCGCCTACGCGCCGCGCCTCGCGCTGCGCCGCCTGCGCTCGGTGGTCCGCAATGCGAACAACGCACGCAATCTCGGCCTGCGCCACGCGCGCGGGGAGATCGTGAGCTTCCCCGATGATGACTGCCTCTACCCGCCCGGCGTGCTGGACCGGGTGGATGCGGCCTTCGCGCGGGATGCTGCGCTGGCGGTACTGACCGGGCCGGCGGCCTCGCCGGATGACGGGCTGGGGTCGGGGCGTTGGCGGGACGTGTCAGGGCCGATCAACCTCTCGACCGTCTGGACCAGCGTGATCGAGTTCAACATCTTCCTTCGCCGCGACGTTGCCCTCGGACTCGGCGGCTTCGACGAGGGCATGGGGCCGGGCAGCCCCTTCGGCTCCGCGGAAGGCAACGACCTGGTCTGCCGCGCCATGGCGCGCGGGGGGTGCGCGCATTACGACCACGCGCTGCGGATCATCCATCCCGACAAGCGCCTGTCGGATGTCGCGGTGGAGCGCGCGGAACGCTACGGGCGTGGCCTGGGCTTCGCCTTGCGGCGCCACGGCGCACCGCTGGCCACGCGCCTCTCCTTCCTGGTGCGACCGCTCGGCGGCGTCGCGGCCAGCCTGCTGCGCGGGCGTATGCACGAGGCCGGATACTACTGGATGACCTTCCGCGGCCGGCTCGCCGGCATGCTGGCCCCGGAGGCGCGCCGCCCTGGCGCCCTGCCCCCGCTGACGGAAGCCGCGTGATGCGGATTGCCGTCGGCATCGCGACGCGCGGGCGGCCCGAGATCCTTGCCGGCGTGCTGGCCGATTTGCGGCGCCAGACCCGTGCGCCGGACCGCATCATCATTTGCCACGTCACGCCCGACGACGTGACAGGCTGCGACGGCGCCGAGTTCATCATCGCACCCGCCGGCCTGCCGAAGCAGCGCAACGCCATCCTGGATGCAGCCACCGATTGCGACGCGGTGCTGTTCCTCGACGACGACTTCCTCTGTGCCCCGGACTATCTGCGCGTGCTGGAAGCGGCCTTCGCCGCGCGGCCGGACATGGTGGTCGCGACCGGCACGGTCATCGCCGATGGCGCCAATGGCCCGGGCTATTCGCTGGAGGAAGGCGCCGCGCTGCTCGCCGCCGATACGCCGCCCGCCGATGCCATGGCGATGGCGCCGCATTTCAACGGCTACGGCTGCAACATGGCCTTCCGCATGGATGTGGTGCGCGCGCAGACCATCCGCGTGGATGAACGCCTGCCGCTCTATGCCTGGTACGAGGATATCGACGTGACGCGCCAGCTCGGCCGACACGGTTCCATCCTGCGCCTGTCGGGCGCGCGCGGCGTGCATCTCGGGTCGAAATCCGGGCGCGTGAAGCAGGTGCGGCTGGGGTACTCGCAGGTGGTGAACCCGGTCTACCTGGCGCGCAAGGGAACCTTTCCGTGGAACCACGCCATCCCGTCGGCGGCGCGGCATTGCCTGGCGAACCTGGCGCGGTCGCTGAAGCCGGAACCCTGGGCCGATCGCTGGGGCCGTTTCCGCGGCAACATGATCGGGGTATGGGACCTGGTGCGCGGGCGCGCCGCGCCGGAACGAATCCTGGACCTCTGACGCCGTTCTCCCGCGCGCGGCCGCCCCACCAACCCCGCGCGCCGATGACACGGTCATCGCCCCCCTTCCGCCCCGGCCCGCTTCGCGCGACGATGCGGCCAAGCCAAGGCAGGAGGATGCGCCAGATGACACTCGAACCGGGCCGCGCGCGGCCGGAACCCACCCCCGAGACCAAGCATTTCTGGGACGGCACGCGCGAGGGCAAGCTGCTGCTGCAGCGCTGCGGCGATACCGGCAAGGCCTATTTCCCGCCGCGCCCCTTCAGCCCCTATACCGGCACGCGCAACGTCGAAGTGTTTGAGGCATCCGGCCGCGGCACGTTGCATTCCTACGTCATCCATCACCGCCCGGTGCCGGGCTTCAAGCCGCCGTATGCGATCGCGGTCGTGGAGTTGGAAGAAGGCCCGCGCATGATGACCAACATCGTCGATTGTCCGCAGACGCCCGAGGCGCTGGTGCTCGACATGCCGCTCGAAGTCGCCTTCACCAAGATGGACGACGACATCACGCTTGCCCTGTTCCGTCCTGCGAAGGGAGCGTGACGCCATGACCATCAAGCCAGGTGAAATCGCGATCGTCGGCGCCGCCGAGACCACGAAACTCGGCGCCATCCCCGGCATGGCGCAGATCATGCTGCACGCCGATGCCGCGCTGAATGCGATGGAGGATGCCGGCCTCAAGCCGTCCGACATTGACGGCGTGGCCTGCGTCGGGCCGATGATGCCGCAGCAGATCGCGCATTACCTCGGCATCACGCCGAAATGGGTCGATGGCACGGGGGTCGGCGGCTGTTCCTTCATGCTGCATGTCCGCCACGCGGCGGCCGCCATCCATGCCGGCTATGCCAAGACGATCCTGATCACCCATGGCGAGAGCGGGAAGTCGCGCGTCAACGGCACGCCTCGCCCGCCCGAACCGCAATCGCTGAACGGCCAATTCGAAGCGCCCTTCGGCCCGATGGGTCCGCCCACGCTCTTCCCCATCCCCGTGCTGCGCTACATGAAGAAATATGGCGTCACGCACGAACAGATGGCGATGGTCGCCGTCGTGCAGCGCGAATGGGCGGCGAAGAATCCGCGCGCGGCGTTCAAGGACCCGATCACGGTCGAGGACGTGCTGAACAGCAAGATGATCGCCTACCCGTTCCGGCTGCTGCAATGCTGCCTGGTGACGGATGGCGGTGGCGCGCTGATCCTCACCTCCGCCGACCGCGCGAAGGATTTCCCGACCAAGCCCTGCTACATCCTGGGCAGCGGTGAATCCGTCGAGACCACCATGGTCAGCCAGATGGAGGATTTTACCAGTTCCCGCGCCTTCCGCGTGGCCGGGCCGGAAGCCTTCCGCATGGCGGGCATCAAGCACGCCGACGTCGACCACCTGATGATCTACGACGCCTTCGCGCATCTGCCGATGTACGGGCTCGAGGACCTCGGCTTCGTCGGCCGTGGCGAGGCGAAGGACTTCATCTGGGAAGGCAATACGCGTCCCGGCGCGAAGCTGCCGCTGAACACCAATGGCGGCGGGCTCTCCTACACGCACACCGGCATGTACGGCATGTTCGCCCTGCAGGAGAGCGTGCGCCAGGTGCGCGGCACCGCACCCGCGCAGGTGCCCGATGTGAAGGTCAGCGTCGCGCATGGCGTGGGCGGGATGTTCTCCGCCTCCGGCACCGTGGTGCTGTCCAACCAGCGGCCCTGAGCCGCGCCTCCGGCCCCGCGCAACGACGCGGGGCCGGCACGAACAACGTGACCGAGGGAGAAACACGACATGATGACGACACGCCGTACCCTGCTGGCGGCCGGGGGCACGCTGCTCGCAGCGCCCACCGTCGCGCAATCCGGCTTTCCGAACCGCCCGATCCGGCTGATCGTGCCCTGGCCGCCGGGCGGGTCCACCGATGGGCAGCTGCGCTCGCTGGCCGAGCTCACGCAGCGCCACATCGGCCAGCCGGTCGTGGTCGAGAACCGCTCAGGCGTTTCCGGCACGATGGCTGCACAGCTGATGGCGGGCGAGGCGCGTGGCGATGGCTACATCGTCGGGCAGATGCCGGTCACCGCCTTCCGCGTGCCGATGATGACCTCGCGCCCCGGCTGGGATCCGCTCAAGGACTTCACCTACATCATTCACCTGACCGGCTACCTGTTCGGCGTGGTGGTGCGCGCCGACAGCCCCTGGCAGACGTGGCAGCAGTTCATCGACTACGCCAAGGCCAATCCGGGCAAGGTCGCCTATGGCTCGCCCGGCGTCGGCAGCACGCTGCACATCACCATGGAACGCATTGCGGCCGAGCGCGGCATCGAATGGCTGCACGTGCCCTTCCGCGGCGGGGCGGACAACATCCAGGCGGTGCTCGGCGGCCAGACGCAGGCGAATGCTGATTCCACCGGCTGGGCGCCGCTGGTCGAAGCGGGGCAGCTGCGCCTGCTGGTGACCTGGGGTGCGGAACGCGCGCGCCGCTTCCCTAACGTGCCGACGCTGCAGGAACTTGGCTACAACATCGTCTCGGCCTCGCCCTATGGCGTGGCGACGCCCAAGGGCACCGACCCTGGCGTGGTGCGCGTGCTGCATGATGCCTTCAAGCTGGCGCTTGAAAGCCCGGAGCATGCCGAGGTACTGGCGCGCTACGACATGCCCGTCATCTACAAGAACAGCGCCGACTACACCGCCTATGTCGGCCAGGTCATGGAGGAGGAAGGCACCATGATCCGGCGCCTGAACCTCCGCATGAACTAGACTTTCGGGATCTCGACCTTCCCGGTGTGGAGCGCGAGGCGCGAGAATTCCGGCGCCTCCTGCCCCGCATCGCGGAAGGCCTGCTTCAGCGCCGCCATGTTCGGCGCGAAGATGGTCTCGCGATTGGCGCTGACCCAGTCGCGCGACTGCTGCGGCATGGTCAGCGAGCCCTGGAAGCGCGGCATGACCCACCGCGCGAACAACTCGTACGACCGCCAGGTGGCTTCACGATCGGCCCAGTCATGGGCGCGGAACAGGATGCCGCCGGCACCGCCATCGGTGTAGGACAGCAGCCGCTCGATCCCGGCCGCGACGGTCTCGGGCGAGCCGACGAGCGTCGAGCCCATCGCCAAGCCGTCGCGCAGCGGGTCCTCGGACCGCATCGGCGGGCGACCCAGCGTCTCGCTGAAATAGGTCAGCGTCTCCTGCACCTCGCCGACGCGCACGTCGCGCAGCGCGCGTTCGTCGTCCTCGGCGCAATGCAGGTTCACCACCAGGCGCCAGTTGCGGCGGTCCATCTGCTGGCCGTGCTTGGCGGCCTCCGCCTCCGCCATGCGCCACTGTTCGGCGAGCGACTTCGGCCCGCCCGGCAGGCCGGCACCGAGCGACAGCAACCCCAACCCATGCTTCGCCGCCGCCAGCGCGCCCGAAGGCGTCGTGGAGGACGCGACGGAAATCGGGAAGCGCGGTTCGGAATACGGTGCCAAATGCAGCCGCGCATCGCGCAGCGTGAACCAATCGGTCTCCATGCTGACCGGCTCTTCGCAGGCCAGCAGGCGCGTGATGGCGGTCAGCGATTCATCCATCCGGCGGCGCTGATGCGCCGGGTCGATCCCCATCATGTAGGCATCGGACACCAGCGCGCCCGGTCCGCAGCCCAGCATCACCCGCCCGCGCGTCATGTGGTCCAGCTGCACGAAGCGCTGCGCCACCAGCAGCGGGTGGTGATAGGGCAGGCTGGTGACGCCCGAGCCCAGCCTGATGTGCTTGGTGCGTTCGGCCGCGGCGCCGATGATGATCTCCGGGCTCGCGATCGTCTCCCACCCGGCGGAATGGTGCTCGCCGATCCAGGCCTCGTCGAAGCCGAGATGGTCGAGCCATTCGATCAGGTTGATGTCGCGCTCGATCGCCAGCGTGGGGTTGTCGCCGACGCGATGGAACGGGGCGAGGAAGATACCGAAGCGCATGCGGCGCGCAGCCATGGGCAGATCCTTCATCACATTGACGGCGGATCGCCCGCCAGGAATTCCTCGCCGCCGTAGTCGGCCGCGGCGGGGATGCGCAGGACGCGGCCGGCCGCGGTCATGGTCATCTGCGGCAGCACGGTCACCACCGGCGTGGCGCGCGCCGCGGCGAAGGCCTCGGCCACGCTGGCGTGGCGTGCCAGCTTCGTCAGGTTCATCCGCGTCGGGAAGACAAGCTTGCGCGAACCGGCGGCACCGGCGGCCAGCGCATCGGCGGGGCGGATCCAGACGCTGTCCACCGCCTCATGCCCGTCATGGACAGCGTCCTGGCCTTCCGGCGCGGCGGCGAGGAAGAAATGCGTGTCGTAGCGCTTGGGCACGGGCTCGGGCGTGATCCAATGCGCGAAGGGCGCGAAGCCGTCGACATCCGGCACCAGGCCGCGCGCGGCCAGCATGGCGGCGAAGTCGCCCTGCGCGGGCGGCGCCGTGCCGGGGGTGGCGAGCAGGATGCCGCATTCCTCCCAGGTCTCGCGCACCGCCGCGACGCGGAAGGCCGCAGCCGCATCGCCGTCGGCCAGCACGGCGTCCGAGGCCTCCACCCGCCCGCCGGGGAACACCAGGGCGCCGGAGGCGAAGTCGATCTCGTGATGGCGCACCACCATGAAGACTTCGAGACCCTCCGCGCCGTCGCGCAGCAGCAGCACGGTCGAGGCGGGGCGCGCGGGGGCGGGTTCGGGCATGGCGCCATTGCAGCGCGGCGCGGCAGCCGCCGCAAGCTGCGTTGACGCGGCGAATGCACGACAGCAGGCTTGCGCTGAACGAAGGGGAGAAACGGCATGGCGCTGCTGGCGCGCTGGGCGCAGGCGACGCCCGACAAGGTCGCGGCGCATTTCCCGGATATCGGGCGGTCCATCACCTTCGGCGAACTGGATGCGCGCGCGACGCGCATCGCACAATGGCTGGTGGCCCTCGGCCTGCAGCCAGGCGACGGCATCGCCATGCTGATGGACAACCGACCGGAATTCTTCGAGATCGCCTTCGCCTGCCGGCGCGCCGGGCTCTACTACACGCCGCTGTCGGTGCATCTGCGGCCGAACGAGGTCGCCTACATGATGGGCGATGCCGGGGCGAAGGCAGTGATCGTCTCGCCGGGCGTGGCCGACCTGGCGGCCGCCATGCTGCGCGAGGGCGCGATCGGCAACGTGCCGCGCTTCGCCGTGGGCGAGGGCCTGGCCGGCTACGACGGCTTCGAATCCGCCATCGCCGCCGCGCCGGATGCGCCGCTGGAACCGCGCCCGGTCGGGCGGGAATTCCTGTATTCCTCGGGCACCACCGGCCTGCCCAAGGGCATCAAGCGCCCGCTCGTGCCGTTCGAGAACCGCCTCGCACCCGACTGGGACATGAGCTGGAAGACCTTATACCAATGCGGGCCGGAGATGACCTACCTCTCCCCTGCGCCGCTGTATCACGCCGCGCCGCACGCCTTCACCATCCGCCGCACCATCAGCGAGGGCGGCACGGTGGTGGTGATGAACAAGTTCGACCCTCTGCGCGCGCTGGAATTGATCGAGCAGTTCCGCATCACCCACAGCCAATGGGTGCCGACGATGTTCGTGCGCCTGCTGGCCTTGCCCGAGGCCGAGCGCACGCGCTTCGACCTGTCGTCCCACCGCGTCGCGATCCATGCGGCGGCGCCCTGCCCCATCGGCGTGAAGCAACGCATGATGGAATGGTGGGGGCCGATCCTTTGGGAATACTACGCGGGGTCGGAGAGTGTCGGCACCACCGTCGCCTCCCCGCAGGATTGGCTGGCGCGGCCGGGCACGGTCGGCCGCCCCGTGAACGGCGTAACGCTGCACATCGTGGACGAGGACGGAAGCGACCTGCCGCCCGGCCAGGTCGGGCGCATCTGCTTCGCCGGCGCGCCGCGCTTCGCGTATCATAACGCGCCTGAGAAGACGGCCGCCGCCTATGACGCGCAGGGCCGCGCGACGTTGGGCGACCTCGGCCGCGTCGATGACGATGGCTGGCTGTTCCTGTCCGACCGCCGCGCCGACCTGATCCTGTCCGGCGGCGTCAACATCTACCCCGCCGAGATCGAGGCCGTGATCGCGCCGCACCCCGGCGTGGCAGAGGTGGCCATCGTCGGCATCCCCAACCCGGATTTCGGCGAGCAGGTGCATGCGGTGGTCGTGCCGCGCGCCGGCACCGAGGGCCTCCAGCCCGCGCTGGAAGAGCTGTGCCGCGAGCACCTGGCCGGCCCCAAGCGCCCGCGTTCCTGGGAATTCGTCGACGAACTCCCGCGCAGCGAGGCCGGCAAGCTGCTGCGCAGGATCCTGAAGGAACGCTACCTCTAGCCGGTGCGAAGGCCGAGGCGCGTGACGCGCTCCTCCTCCTCGTTGATGGTGCGCTGCATGAAGGCGGCGTAGTCCTCGGCGTTCAGGTATTCGAGCGGCATGTCCAGCCGCTCGAGCAGCGCGATGTGGTCCGGGTGGTGCAGCGCCTGGCGGAAGCCGTCATGCAGGCGGCGGATAATGTCGGGGTTCATGCCGCGCGGGCCGACCAGCCCATAGGGCGACGTCACCGCCATGTCCTGGTAGCCGAGCTCGATCAGCGTCGGCACGTTCGGCAGCTTGCTGGAACGCTGGCGCGGCCAGACGTTGAGCGCGCGCATCCGCCCCTGCTCGATCATCTGCAGCGGTCCCGATCCGGTGGCGGCGACCTCGATATGGCCGCCGAGGATATTCGGCGTGGCGTCGGCCTCGCCACGGAAGGGCACGTGGATGATGTCGAGATTCTCGCGCTGTGCGAGCTCAACCATCGTCAGATGCGGCGTGCCATTCGCGCCCGTATTGCCCCAGCGCAGCTCGCCCGGGCGGCGGCGGCATTCCGCCAGCAGGTCGGCCCAATTCTGGATCGGGCTCTCGGCGCGCACGCACATGATGAACAGGTAGCCGGTGAGGTGGATGATCGGCGTGAAGTCGGTGCGCGGGTTGAAGGCCATGCGCTGCATGAAGGGCAGGCGCAGCGCCGGCAGCGGCAATTGCGCGAGGGTGTAGCCGTCCGGCTGGGTCCGCAGCATCGCCGCGGCGGAGAGGGTGGCGCCGGCGCCGGGGCGATTGTCGGTGATCACCTGCTGGCCGAAGACATCCGTGGCGGTGCGCGCCAGCGCGCGCATTTGCTGGTCGGTCGACCCGCCGGCCGGGAAGGGCACCAGAAGCGTGATGGGCCGGTTCGGGAAGGCCTGCGCCTCGCCGATGCCAGGCGCGAAGACCGGCGCCGCGAGCGCGGCCGTGATAAGGGTACGACGCTTCATGGACATGCTCCCGATTGATGTCTGTTCGTCGCGCGGCATCACAGCGTGCGCGCGATGATTTCCTTCATGATCTCGGAACTGCCGCCATAGATGCGGCCCACGCGCGCATCCGCCCAGGCGCGCCCGATCTCGTAGTCGGCCATGTAGCCATTGCCGCCATGCATCTGCAGGCAGTCATCCAGCAGGCGGTTCTGCATCTCGGTGCCCAGCAGCTTGGCCTGCGCGGCGAGCTCGATCGACAGCCCGCCATTCATATGCAGTGCCAGGCAATGGTCGCAGAAGACGCGGAACATGTTGGCCTGCGCGCGGAGTTCCGCCAGCTTGAAGCGGTTGTGCTGGAAGTCGAACACCGTCTGGCCGAAGGCCTTGCGATCCTTGGCGTAGTCGATGGTCTTCTGCAGCATCACCTCCATCGACATCGCGCTGCGCACGGCGATGACCAGGCGTTCCTGCGGCAGGTTCCGGATGAGGTAGGAGAAGCCGGCATTCTCCTCGCCCAGCAGGTTCTCCGCCGGCACGCGCACACCGTCGAAGAACAGTTCGGAGGTATCGGCGGCGTGCAGGCCGATCTTCTCGAGGTTGCGGCCCTTGGTGAAGCCGGGCGTGCCTTCCTCGACGCAGATCAGGCTGATGCCCTTGCGGCCCGCGCCGGGGTCGGTCTTGCAGGCCACGATCACCAGGCCGCAATTCTGGCCGTTGGAGATGAAGGTCTTGGAGCCGTTGATGATCCAGTCCGTCCCGTCGCGCCGCGCCGTGGTGCGCATGGCCTTGAGGTCGGAGCCCATGCCGGGCTCGGTCATGGCGATGGCGGTGATGATCTCGCCGCGCGCCATGCGCGGCAGCCATTCGCGCTTGCGCGCGGGCGTGGCGAATTCCTCGATGTAGGGCACCACGATGTCCGAATGCAGCGGGAAGCCTATCCCCGACGCATTGGTGCGCGCGATCTCCTCGATGATGATGGCGGCATAGCCGAAATCCGCACCCGCGCCGCCGTGTTCCTCCGCCATCATCGGGCAGAGCAGGCCTTCCGCGCCGGCCTTCAGCCAGACCTCGCGCGGGACGATCTCGGCGCGTTCCCAGGCGCGGTGGTAGGGGACGATCTCGCGTTCGAAGAAGCGCCGCACCTGGGTGCGAAACAGCTCGTGGTCGGCGTTGAAGACGCTGCGCGCGGAACCCGCATGCGGGGCGGCGGTATCCATGGACGTGTCCTCGTTTGGTTGGCGCCAGACTACCCCGCGGCCGGGGCCGGTGTCAGCCTTGCGATCAGGGCCGGATCGACCCCCCATTGCGCCAGCACGGCCGCGCCATCCGCGCCGCGCCGGGGTGCAGGGGCGGGTTCGGCGGCCGGGGTGCGCGAGAAGCGCGGGCTCGGCGCCGGCAGCGCGCCACCGAGGAAGGTCGCGCGCGCGACATTGTGCGGATGGCGCGGCGCTTCCTCGAGGTCCAGCACCGGTGCGACGCAGGCATCGCTGCCGTCGAACAGTGCCGCCCAATGGTCGCGTGGCTGGCTCGCGAAAATCGCGGCGAATTCCGCGCGGATCGCCGACCAGCGCGCCGGGTCCGTGCGGTCCGCGAAGCGCGCCGCATCGAGCCCCAACCCCTGCAGCAGCAGGGCGAAGAATTGCGGCTCCAACGCACCGACGGCGATGAACTTCCCATCCGCGCAGTCATAGGTGTCGTAGTAGGGGCAGGCGCCGTCGAGCAGGTTGCTCTCCCGCGCATTCTTCCATCGCCCCTGCGCGAACTGCCCGAAGAAGGCGCCCATCAGCGTGGCGGAGCCATCCGTCATCGCCGCATCCACCACCTGGCCGCGGCCGGATCGCTGCGCCTCGAACAGCGCGGCCATGATGCCATAGGCCAGCAGCATCCCGCCGCCGCCGAAGTCGCCGACAAGATTCAGCGGCGGCACCGGCCGCTGCCCCGCGCGGCCCATCGACCACAGCGCGCCAGTCAGCGCGATGTAGGTGATGTCGTGCCCCGCCACCGACGCCAGCGGCCCGTCCTGCCCCCAACCAGTCATGCGGCCATAGACCAGGCGAGGGTTGCGCGCGTGGCACGCTGCGGGGCCGAGGCCGAGCCGCTCGGTCACGCCCGGGCGGAAACCTTCCACCAGCACATCGGCGCGCTCGACCAGCGCAAGCACGGCGTCGATGGCTTCAGGCCGCTTCAGATCCAGCGCAACGGATCGCCGCCCGCGCCCCAGCACATCCGCCGGATGACCGCCGGGCGGTCCTTCGGGCCGGTCGATCCGCACGACCTCCGCGCCCAGGTCGGCCAGCATCATGCAGCAGAACGGCCCCGGGCCGATGCCGGCGAGTTCCACCACGCGCAGCCCATGCAGCGGCCCGGGCACGGTTCAGCGCCCCTCGAATTGCGGCGGCCGCTTGTCGCGGAAGGCAGCCACGCCCTCCTTGAAATCCTCAGAATTGCGGATCGCCGCCATGCGCTGGCCATGGATCGCCATCTGCTCGGAGGGGCCGCGCGGGAGGATGTCCTCGGTCACCATGCGCTTGATCTCGCCCAGCACCATCGGCGCCATGCCACTGAGATCCGCCGCCCATTGCCGCGCGGTATCGAGCGCCTGGCCATCCGGCACCACCTCGTTCACCAGGCCGATGCGCTCGGCGCGCGGCGCGTCGATGGTGCGGCACAGCAGCGCGATCTCCATCGCGATCTTGTGCGGCACGCGGCTGACGAGGCCGGCGATCATCCCGCCGGTCAGGCCCAGCTTCGCCTCCGGATAGTAGAACTTCGCGCTCGCGCCGCAGACCATCAGGTCGCACATCATCGCCAGCACGATCCCGCCGCCGACGCACCAGCCTTCGACCGCGCAGATCACCGGCTTCAGTGGCCTGAAGCCGACCGTCGGAATCGCACGCCACAGCTCCGGCGGGTCCGCGATATCGGCGCCGAAGGTGAAGGCGCGCGTGCCCTCGGCGGTGATGATCGCCGCGCGCAAGTCGGCGCGCTGCTCGAAGTCCTGCATCGCGCGCTGGAGCTGCTCGGCCATCGGCTTGCTGATGGCGTTGCCCTTGGCCGGATTGTTCAGCGTGACGATGCGGACCGCACCCTCGTCCGCAACCTTGACCCATTCCACGTCAGTTCACTCCTGCGCCGGTGCGGCGGATGATCTCGGCGAAGATGGCCCGCTCGCCGGTGATGCGGTTGGCGAAGGCCTCGCCCGTCTCGAAGGCCGGGCGCAGGCCGCCGATGGCGAGGCCGCGCGCGACATCCGGGGATTTCAGCGCCTGGTCCAGTGTGGACGCGATGCGTTCGCGCACGGGCAGCGGCGTGCCCGCCGGCGCGGCAACGCCGAACCACGACATGGCGCCGCGATCCGCCAGGCCGGATTCCATCAGCGTCGGCACATCCGGAAACTCGGGATGCCGCGTGTCGCCGAAAGTCGCGAGCGCACGCAGGCGCCCCTGCCGCACCATGGGCAGCGTGGCGGGGTCGCACATCATCTGGATATGCCCCGCCACCAGGTCGTTCACCGCCAGGCCGGACCCGCGATAGGGCACGTGCTCGAAGCGCGCCTGCGCGTGGTCGCCCAGGATCTCGCATTGCAGCTGGGTGATCGTGCCATTGCCCGCGGAACCGAAGCGCAGCCGCCCGGGATTGGCCTTCGCGTAGTCCACCAGCTCCCGGATGGTGCGCGCCGGCACCGTGTCGTTGACCACCACGAAGGCGTCCGAGGCCGCCACGCGCGCGATCGGCGCGAAGTCCCGATCCACGTCGTACGGGTTGCGCATCATGGTCGGGCTGATGGTGAAGACCGCGGTCGGGAAGAGCAGCAGCGTGTAGCCGTCCGGCCGCGCGCGGCTGACGTATTCGGCACCGATGGTCCCGCCGGCGCCGCCGCGGTTCTCGATCACGATGGTCTCGCCGATGACGCGCGACCATTCGACCATCAGCGGCCGCGCGACATTGTCGGTGGACCCGCCGGGCGGATAGGGCACGACCAGCGTGACCTGGCGCTGCGGCCAGACGGGCTGGGCCAGGGCTGGACGTGCGAGCAGCCCGGCGCCGAGCAGCGGCAGGGCACGGCGATGAAGCGGCGTGTTCATGGCGTTTCCTCCTTGGCCAGTGTGGCGCGGCCATCGACGGCGATTGCCCCCTGCCCTGCCGCGCGCAGGATCAGCGGGTTGATGTCGAGCTCGACAAGCCGCGGACCCAGATCCACCGCGAGGAAGGACAGGCGGGACAGAGCATCGGCCGCCGCTTCTATATCGGCGGGGCGGCCGCGTAGGCCGGCAAGCACGGGCGCCACGCGCAGCGCCTCGATCAGCGCACGCGCCTGGGTCGTCGAGACCGGCGCCGGCGCCATGCGGACATCCTGCAGCACTTCCACCAGCACGCCGCCCGCACCCACCAGCACCATCGGACCGAATTGCGGGTCGTGCATCGCGCCGAGGAACAGCTCGGCCACGCCGCGCGCCATCTCCTGCACCACGCAGCCCTCGGCATCGGCGCCAAGGCGCGCGGATACGTCAGCGAAGGCCGCACGCAGCGCCACCTCCTCGCGCAGGTCGAGCCGCACCAGGCCGGCATCCGATTTGTGCACCACCGCGCGGCTGACGCCCTTCAGCACGACGGGGTAGCCTATGGCCTGTGCGGCCGTGACGGCGTCGTCAGCGGTGCGCGCCTCGGCTTCGCGCGTGGTCGGGATGCCGGCTGCCGCAACCAGCCGCTTCGCCTCGCCTTCCGTCAGCGCACCGGTTGGCAACGCGGGCAGCGGCGCGATGCCGGTCGGCCGCGCCGGCGCCACCGGCGCCACGCGCCCGGCCGCCGCCGCATCCAGCGCGCGCATCACCGCCAGCGCATCGCCCACGCGGTCGAAGAACGGGAAATCCGCCGCGCGCATCGCCGCGCGCGCGCCATCGCCCACCGCGCCGGCCGACATCACGTAGAACAGCGGCTTGCCACCCTCGCGCGCCAGAGGCGGCAGCAGCGCCGCCCGCCCGGCCATGTCAGGCTGCGTCGTCATCGGCACCGCGACGGCGCCGACATCGGGGTCCGCCATGAAGGCGCGGATGCACTCCGCCAGGCCGTCGCCGCTGGTGCCTTCGTGGAAGGACCCGGTATCGACAGGCAGGTGAATGTGGCTGTCGGGCATCCAGCGCGCGAGCACGTCGCGCGTCGACGGTGCCATCGACGCTAGCCGCAAGCCCTGCCCTGGCAGCATGTCGGCGAAGGTCACCGTGCTGCCGCCGGAGGATGCGATCGGCGCCAGCCCCAGCCCCGTCGCCGGCCAGGGCGGCAGGCGCAGCGCGGCGTCGGCGGCGAGCACCATCGCCTGCGGGTCCTCCATCACCACCGCGCCCTCGGCGCGGCAGGCGGCCTCGAAGGCGGCGAAGGCGCCGGCCAGGCTGGCGGTGTGGCTGCGCGCGGCGGCGGCTCCGGCCTCGCTGCGCCCGGCCTTGACGATGAAGACTGGCTTGCCGGCGGCGCGCGCCGCGCCCAGCAGGGCACGAAACCGGTGCGGGTCGCGCATGCCCTCAATGTACAGCGCGATGGCACGCGTCGCGTCGTCGGCCACCAGGAAATCGAGGAAGTCCTCCAGCGCCAGGTCGGCTTGGTTCCCCACCGACACGCAGCGGCTGAACCGCGCACCATGGTGGTGGCCGAAGGACAGCAACGTCCCCATCAGCGCGCCGGACTGGCTGACCATGCCGATGCCGCCGGGGCGGTAGTCATCCTCCTCCAGCGCGAGCGAGGAGGACAGCATCGCGCGATCAACCGGGTTGAAGATGCCGAGGCAGTTCGGCCCGACCAGCCGCATGCCGGCACCGCGCGCGATGGCCAGCACGCGGTCCTGCAAGGCCGCGCCCTCTGGGCCCGCTTCCGCCAGCTTGCCGGTGATGACGATGCAGGCCCCCACGCCCGCCGCCGCGCAATCGGCGATCTGCGCCTCCAGCGAAGCCGCCGGCACGGCGAGGATGGCGACATCGGGCGGCTCGGGTGCGGCGGAGACGCGCGGGAAGGCCGGCAGCCCGCGGATGGTCGCGCGGTTCGGGTTGATCGGCAGGATGCGGCCCGGAAACCCGTGCTTCAGCAGGTAGTGGATGACCCGCCCGCCGAACTTGCCGACATCGTCGGAGGCGCCCACGACCGCGACAGATCGCGGCGCGATGATGCGCGCGATGGGCAAGGGACGCCCGGGTTTCGCTTCCTCCACGCCCGTCTCCATCCGCGGGATGGCAGCAGGCTAGGGCAGGAAATCGCCCGCGTCAGCCCACAGCTTCGGCACGAAAACCATCGCCCCAGCGCGACAGCCGCGCGCGCGATGGCGAGGGAAAATGCGCGAAGCACAGCAGCGTGCGCGCCTCGCAGGCGCATTCCAGCACGCGGCGGCGCGTAGCGGCGGCCTGGGCGGGATCGAAATCCGCCCGCATCGACAGTTCCGGGTAACGCGCCTGCAGGGGCGAATGGATCAGGTCGCCGGTGAACAGCGCCTCGGCGTCGCCACGGCCGACGCGCAACGCGACATGGTGCGGCGTGTGGCCTGGCGTCGCTTCCAGGCGGATGTCGTCGCCGATGGCGTGGTCGTCGGCGACCATGTCAGCACGGCCGGCGGCGACGATCGGCAGCACGGAATCGACGAAGGGCGGCAGCGGCGCCTTCGCGTTCTCGGCGTTCCAATGCGCGAATTCCCCGGCCGAGAAGACATAGCGTGCCTTCGGGAAGGTCGGCACCCAGACGCCATTCTCAAGGCGCGTGTTCCAGCCGACGTGATCGACATGCATGTGCGTGCACATCACGACATCGATGTCGGCCACCGTCAGGCCGAGCGCCGCCAGGCCGCGCATGTAGCCATCCCCGCGCATCCGGTTCCAGAAGGGGTGCGCCGGCCGGTCCTTGTCGTTGCCCACGCAGGTATCGACCAGGATGGTGTGATGCTTGGTCCGCACCACCCAGGACTGGATCGCCAGCACCAGCTTGCCCGTGGCCGGGTCGAGCGCCGCCGGTTCCAGCCAGGCGCGGTTCTCCTCCAGCAATTCCTTCGTCAGCGTCGGAAAGAAGGTGAGCGGATTGAACAGCGGTGTCTCTTCCTCGACGATCCGCTGCACCGTGATGTCGCCCAGCGCGAAGCCATTGGTCATCGGTTGTCCGCCTCCCGTTCCGCGCGCAGCAGCGCGATTCCCACCACCAGCGCCGGCAGACCGCAAACAGCGAAGCCCAGCCCGTAGCTGCCCGTCGCGATCAGCACGCCCGAATAGACCAGCGGCAGGATCAGCCCGCCCAGTTGCCCGAAGGACAGCACGCCGCCGGTCGCAGCACCCGCCTGGCCAGGCACCGCGAGCCGCGCGGCCTCCGACAGCAGGATGCCGTGCCAGGACATGACGGTGGCGCTCAGGATGGTTGCCACCACGCCGATCAGCAGCAGCGGCCAGGACGGACCCAGCAGCGCCATCATCGCCGACCCGCCCGCCATGCCGAGCGCCAGCCAGCACATCACGACCACCGGATCGACGCGCCCGCTGCCGAGCCACCCCCAGAAGATGCGTCCCGGCACCGCGATCACCATCGCCACCGAGAACACGAAGCCCGCCGCGACCAGCCCATGCCCCAGCTCCACCAGCGCCACCACGAAGTACGAGGTGAACACCGTCTGCAACCCGTTGAAGGCGAAGCAGGCGAAGGACAGCCGCCGCAGATCGGCGCGCGCCATGACATTCAGGATGGTCGTGTGGAAATCCGAGAGCCGGAAGGACTGCGTCGGCACGCGGTCGGCATCGAACTGCGCGCGCAGCGGCTCCAGCATCGCGGCGAAGACCAGGCAGGACAGCGCGGCGATCAGCAGCGCCCCGCGCCAGCCGGTCAGCCCCGTCAGCCAAGGCCCAAGGATGCCCGCCATGAGCAGCCCGGCCGGCACGGCGGTCTGCTTGATGGAAAACACCAGCGGCGCCTGCCGCGGCGGGGAATAGCGACCCAGCAGGTGCGAACTCGCCGGCGTGGACATCGCCGCCGCGCCGCCGCCGATCACCGCCGAGACCAGGAACAGGAAGGCCGGCCCAGCGGTGGCCACCGCCATGCCGAGCCCGAGCAGCACCAGCGCCACCTGGCTCATGCGCATCGCGCCGTAGCGCAGGATGAACGACCCGCAGCCCAACTGGAACAGCAGCGCCGAAAGCGCCGCCGCCGCGACGTAGATCCCGAGCCAGGCCGGATCGATCGCCAGATCCGCCAGGATCGCCGGCGCGATGATCGGCGGCAGCGACCGCCCGAGCGTGGCGAAGGTCTGCTGCAGGAACATCGCCGCCAGCACGATCAGCAGCAGCTTGGTCGGTCGATCGACGCGCATGAGGCTCCGCAACCGTGGCAGGTGCCGCCACGATAGGCCCACCCGCCCCGCCCTGCGAAGGCCCCCGCCCGGCGCCGCGGCTTGATGCGCGACAAGGCCGCGCGGCAGGCAACGATGCTAAAGGGATGCGGCAACCTGCCTCCTGCGGCCGGACCCGCGCCGCGGCGTCCGTCGGCCGGAGCCCGACACGGAGCCACCGCCAGCGATGCGTCGCTTCCTGCTTCTCGCCTGGGTGCTGGCCGGACTCGTCGGGGGCATCGCCGCGCAGGTCGGCGGCGCGCCCTGGCTCGCCGCCTGGCTCTGGCGTGCCGCCGCGGTGCCGGTCGCGCTGCATGTCGCGGTCGGGCTGGTGCGGGCGCTGCTGGGTGGGCGGCTGGGCGTGGATGCGGTGGCGCTCGCCGCCATCCTCGGCGCCGTGGCGCTGGACGAATCCGCCGCCGCCGCCGTGATCGCCCTGATGGTCGCCGGCGGCGAGGCGCTGGAAGCCTGGGCCCAGGGCCGCGCCACCAGCGCGCTGACCGACCTGATGGCCCGCGCCCCGCGTCGCGCCGCGCGCATCGAGGACGAGGCAATCGTCGAGATCGACGTCGCCGCCATCCGCCCCGATGACCTGCTGCTCGTGCGCCCCGGCGAGACGGTGCCCGCCGACGGCAGGCTGGAGGACGACGCCGCGACGCTGGACGACAGCGCGCTGACGGGCGAGGCACAGCCGGTCGCGCTGCGCCGCGATGCCGCCCTGCGCAGCGGCGCCGTGAATGCCGGCCCCGCCTTCCGCCTGCGCGCCACGCATGATGCCGCGGCCAGCACCTATGCCGCCATCCTGCGCCTGACGCAGGAGGCGGCGGCCGCGCGCGCGCCGCTGGCGCGCCTGGCGGACCGATGGGCGGTCGGCTTCGTCATCGCCACCGTGGTCATTGCCGGCGGCGCCTGGGCATTCACCGGCGATCCGCTGCGCGCGCTGGCGGTGTTGGTGGTCGCGACCCCCTGCCCGCTCATCCTTGCTGCGCCGGTCGCGCTGATGGCCGGCATCGGGCGCGCGGCGCGGCGCGGCATCGTGGTGAAGGGCGGTGGCGCGCTGGAGCGCCTGGCGCGCATTCGCACCGTGCTGTTCGACAAGACCGGCACGCTCACGCCCGGCCATCCGCGCCTCGCCGCCATCGATGCCGACCCGGCGCTGGGGCGCGACGGCGCGCTGCGCCTGGCGGCGGCGCTGGCCCAGGGATCGACGCATCCTGTCTCGGCCGCGCTGGTCGCCGCGGCCGGCGCGCGCGGCATCGAGGTGCCACTTCCGCAGGCCGTCACGGAAGTCGCCGGCGGCGGCGTCACTGGCATGGTCGAGGGGCATTCGCTGATGCTCGGCGCGGAAGCCTTCCTGCACGATGCCGGCATCGACCCGCGCAACGGCTTCGGCCTGGTGGCGCAGGTGGCCGCGGCGGCGGGATCGATCGCCTGGCTTGCGGTGGATGGCTGCGTCGCGGCCGCCTTCGTCATGGCGGACGGGATGCGCCAGGATGCGCCGCGCGCGGTGCGCCGGCTGCGCGCGCTCGGCATCCGGCGAATCGCGCTGGTCACAGGCGATCGCGCGGCCGCGGCGCAATCGATCGGGCGCGGGTTGGGGCTTGACGAGGTCTTTGCCGGCCAGTCGCCTTCCGACAAGATCGCCCTGGTGCAGCTTGAGGCCGGCGTCGCGCCGACCGCGATGGTGGGCGATGGCGTGAACGACGCGCCCGCTCTCGCTGCCGCCGATGTCGGCATCGCCATGGGCGCGCATGGCACCGCCGCTGCGGCGCAGGCCGGCGATGTCGTGCTGCTGGTGGACCGCATCGATCGCGTGCCGGAAGCCATCGCCATCGCCCGCCATTCGCGGCGCGTGGCGCTGCAGGCGATCGCGATCGGCATGGGGCTGTCGGGCATCGCCATGGGCTTCGCCGCCGCCGGCTGGCTGGCGCCCCTGGCCGGCGCGTTGGTGCAGGAGGTGATCGACGTCTTCGCCATCCTCTACGCGCTGACCGCGCTGCGCCCCGGGCGCGACGAACATGGCGGCGGCGCCTTGTCGCCGGAGTCCGGGCTCGATGAACGGCGCCGCGAACATGCCGGGCTGCGCGACCTGGCCGAGCATCTGCGCAGCGCGGGCGAGGCCATCGGCACCGCCGGCCGCGCGCCCGACCTCGCGGCCATCGAGGCCCGTCTGCGCGGTGAATTGCTGCCGCACCAGCGCGAGGAGGAGCGCGTGCTGTATCCCGAGGCCGCGGCGCGGCTCGGCGGCCAGGACCCGATGGCGCCGCTGGTCCGCATGCATGCGGAGATCGAGGCGCTGGCCGAACGGGTGGCCGTGCTGCTGCGCCTGGGCGCACAGCCCGATGGCTGGGGGACGGCCGCACCCGAGCTGCGTCGCACGCTCTTCGCGCTGGAGGCGCTGCTGCGCCTGCACCTGTCGGTCGAGGAGGAAATGCTGGCCGGGCTGGACGCCCCGGCGCGCTAACCCAGCCGCCGCCGATACAGCGCGATCAGCCTCTCCCAGTGCCGCTCCGCCGCGGGCTTGTCGTAGCACCAGCGTTGCGGGAAGGCGAAGCCGTGGTGGACGGCGGGGTGGATCTCGACCTCGCCGGCAGCGCCCGACGCATCGAACAGCGCCCGCAATTCCGCGACCATCGGCAGCGGCGCAAGGTCGTCATGCTCGGCGCAGGAGATGTACAGCTCCGCACGGCCTTTCGCGAGCGTCAGGTGCGGGCTTTCCTCTGCATCGCTGACCAGCCAGGTGCCGTAGAACGACGCCGCGGCGGCGATGCGCTCGGGGTATCGCGCGGCGGCGGCCAGCGCATAGGGACCGCTCATGCAGTAGCCATGCACGCCGACCGGCCCGGGCCTGGCGATGCCCGCGCGGTCGAGGAAGGCCAGCATCGCGGCGACATCCTCCATCACCGGCGGGATGGTCATCCTGGTGCGGATGGCGCGCATGCGGTCACGCTCGGGGTCGCCCATGGTCAGCACGCCGGGGCCGAACTTGGTGTCGCGTCCGGCGCGGTAATACAGGTTGGGCAGCAGCACGCAGTAGCCGACCGACGCCAGGCGCCGCGCCATGTCGTGAAGCTCCTCGCGGATGCCGGGCGCGTCCATCAGCATCAGCACGCCGGGATGCGGGCTGTCGCGTTCGGGGCGGACGATGAAGGTCTCCATCGCGCCGTCGCGCGTGGGGATGTCGGTGGTGGTCTCGATCATCGGCGCCCTCCGTTTCGGGAAGGCTAGACCCCGGCTGGACGGATGGCGATGGGCAGGGGACAGTCCCGCCATCCGCAACCGAGGAAATGCCCCATGAAGCTGACCATGTCGCCCGCCAGCCCCTATGTCCGCAAGGCGCGCGCGCTCGCCATCAAGCGCGGCGTCGCCGACCGGATCGAGATGTGGACGGTCGCGACGTCCTCGCTGGAACTCGCTGCGCTGAACCCCCTGTCGAAGATCCCGAGCTTCGTCACCGATGACGGCCAGGTCCTGTATGACAGCCCGGTGGTCTGCGAATACATCGACAGCCTGGGCGATGCGCCCCCCTGCATCCCGCCCGCCGGCCCGGCGCGCTGGCGCGCGCTGACGCTGGCCGCGCTCGGCGATGGCATCATGGATGCGACGCAGCCGCGCCGGCGCGAGATCGCGCTGCCGCTCGACGATGGCCGCAAGGAATACATCGCGACGCAGCAGGGCAAGGTGAGCCGCGCGCTGGATGCGCTCGAGAAGGAGACGCTCGGCGACCTCGAGACGATCGGCGACATCACCGTCGCCTGCGCGCTGGGCTACCTGGATTTCCGCTACCCGAACGAGCCCTGGCGTCCGGGCCACCCGAAGCTGACCGCGTGGTACGAGCGCGTGGTGAAGCTGCCGCCGATGGCCGAGACGGTGCCGCCGGCGGGCTGAGGCTCAGGCCCAGGGGCCTTCGAGGGCCGCGCGCGTCTCCGCGACGCCCGCTTCCCATAGGCGCAGCATGGTGGCGTCCGGCTTCTGCCAGGCGCCACCGAAGCTGCCATCGCCGAGCATCTCCCGTACCCGTGCTGGAGGGCTCGCCTTCATCAGCGCCAGGTCGACCGGCGGCTTCGCACCCTCCGGCGCGGGGGCGTGCGCGAGGCGCGTCCAGGGGAAGTTCTCGAACCAATTGCCGTGGCTGGCCGTCGGGTCCTCGGCCTGCGCCGCTGCCCAGGTGGCGGGCGCGTTCCACCAATTGTGGAACCTGATCGACAGCCGCGGGTCCTCGGCCATGATCTGCTGCGCCAGCGCGCCCACCGGCGCATTCCCGCCATGCCCATTGACGATCAGGATCCGGCGGAAACCGTATGCGGCGACGGAGGTGATGACATCCCGCGCCACCGCCAGCAGCGTCTCCACGCGCAGGCTGACGCTGCCGGGGAATTCCGCGAAGTACGGCGCGAGCCCGAAGGGCATGACCGGGAACACCGGCACGCCCAGCGGTTCCGCCGCCTCCACCGCGACACGCTCGGCCAGGATGGCATCGACGCAGAGCGACAGCCCGGCATGCTGCTCCGTGCTGCCGAAGGGCAGCACGCAGCGGGTGTCGCGCGCGAGATACGCCTCGACGTCGCGCCAGTTGCTGTCGGCGATCCTCACCGGCTGACTGGCGCCACGTCCCAGGCGTAGGTCTCCTCATCCGAACGCCCCACGCGCAGCGTCGCGCGATCCCGCCGCGTCGCCCAGGCGGAACCCACGGCCGCGAGCGGGATCACCACGCGCTGCGCGGTGAACAGCGCGCCGACCTGGCGCAGCAGCTCCTCGCGCTTGGCGTTGTCGAGCTCGACATTCGCCTCCTGGATCAGCCGGTCGATATTTGCGTTCGAGAAGCCGCCCCAGTTGAAGGCGCCGAGCCGCAGCTCGCGGTTGTTGGTGTGCGCATTGGCCGCGTAGTAGTAGTTCGCCTCGCCCGTCAGCGTGCCCCAGCCGGCCATGATGTTGGACAACTCACCGCGCGCACGCGCCGGGAAGATCACCGCCGCGGGCTGGCCGGCCGCCTGCACCTCGATGCCCACGCGCGCCAGCATCTGCGCCATCGCGGTGCCGACGCCATTGTCACCCGGCAGGCGGTTGTTGGTGAAGTTCAGAACCATGCGGAAGCCGTTCGGATAGCCCGCCTCCGCGAGCAACTGCCGGGCGCGCGCGACATTCGGCGTGGGCACCGTCAGCGTCGGGTTGAAGCCGAAGATGCCTGGCGTGACCATCTGGCTGACCGGCGTGCCCATGCCTTCCATCGCGATCTCGGCCAGCGCGCGGCGGTCGATGGCGAGGTCGATCGCCTCCCGCACGCGGGCATCGCGATAGGGGTTGGCGGGCAGTCGCGAGCCGTCGCGCGCGGTCACCTGCGGCGTCGGTTCGCGTTGGTCGAGAGCGAGGTTGAACACATAGACCGTCTCGGCCTTCACCACCGCGATGGCGCGGTCGCGTTCCAGCGTCGGCACGTCGGCCGCCGGCACGCGCACGATCATGTCCACCTGGCCGGTGCGCAGCTGCGCGACGCGCGCGGCGGGGTTGGAGATCTCGCGCCGGACATGGCGCGCCCAGGCCGGGCGCGTGCCCCAATAGGCATCGTTGCGTTCGACCGTGAACTGCTCGCGCGGCGTCCAGGAGCCGAAGCGGTAGGGGCCGGTGCCGATCGCCGCGCGCCCGGCGTTGAAGGCTTCATTGGAGTTCTCCGGCGTCAGCCCGGCGGTGGCGCGCGCCGAGACCACGAACAGCCGGATGAAGTCATTGGGCAGCGTGGGTGCCGGCCCGTCGGTGACCACGCGCAGCGTGTGCGGATCCACCACCTGCACCTCCCGCACGCGGCGGACATAGATGCTGGTGGGGTTCGGGCCGGACAGCGTCTGCATGCGGCGGATGGATGCGGCGACATCCTCCGCCGTCATGTCCGACCCGTCATGGAACTTGACGCCGCGGCGCAGGCGGAATTCCCAGGTGGTCGGGTTCACCACGGTCCAGGATTCCGCCAGGCCGGGTTCGATCTGCAGCCGGTCGCCGGAATGCGTGAGCGTATCGAACACATGCTTGAGCGATTCCGCATGCGTGCCCGTCGCGGTGAAATGCGGGTCGATGCTCTCCGGACCGGCGATCACGCCCATGGTGAGCGTCTGCGCCGTGGCGGCGCCGGCGGACAGCGCAGCGGCAGCAACGCCGGCAAGCACGAGGCGGCGGAAATCGCGCGTCATCTTCGTTGTCTCCCGTTTTGAAGCATTCCCTGCGGGGATGCTGGAATGCCTTGCGTCGCCTGTAAATGGCCGGATAGTCGAGGGGATGCTCGGCTACGTGATCCAGCGCCTGCTCCAGGCCGCCCTTGTGATGCTGGCGATGTCGGCGCTGGTCTTTGCCGGCGTGCATGCCATCGGCAATCCGGTGGATGTGCTGATCTCGCCGGACGCCACGCAGGACATCCGGGAGGCGGCGATCCGCCGGTTGGGGCTCGACCTGCCGCTGTGGCAGCAATACCTGGCCTTCCTCGGCCGGCTGCTGCGCGGGGATTTTGGCACTTCCTTCGTCTACGGGATGCCGGTGCTGCAACTGATCCTGTCGCGGCTGCCGGCGACGCTGGAACTGGCGATGGCCGCCGTTCTGATCGGCACGCTGGCGGGCGTGCCGCTCGGCATCTACGCCGGGTACCGGCCGGACAGCGTCCTCTCGCGCGGCATCATGGCGGTGTCGGTGCTGGGCTTCTCGGTGCCCACCTTCTGGGTCGGGCTGATCCTGATCCTGACCTTTGCGGTCAACCTCGGCTGGCTGCCGGCCGGCGACCGCGGGCCGCTGACGGATGTCTTCGGGATCGGCTGGTCCTTCCTGTCGCTGGAGGGGCTGTCTTTCCTCGTGCTGCCCGCGCTGAACCTGTCGCTCTTCAAGCTGGCGATGATGATCCGCCTGTCGCGCGCCGGCACGCGGGAGATCATGCTGACCGACACGGTGAAATTCGCCCGCGCCGCCGGGCTGTCGGACGCGACCATCCTGCGCCGCCACGTGCTGCGGCTGATCGCGATCCCGATCGTCACGGTGTTCGGGCTCGAACTCGGTTCCACCCTGGCCTTCGCGGTGGTGACCGAGACCATCTTCAACTGGCCAGGCGTGGGCAAGCTGATCATCGATTCGATCACATCGCTGGATCGGCCCGTGATGGTCGCCTACCTGGTGCTGGTGGCCTTCCTGTTCGTCACCATCAACCTGGTGGTGGACCTGTCCTATGCCCTGCTGGACCCGCGCCTGCGGCGTGGCGCCGCGGCATGACGGCCTTCTGGCGCGAATACGCCGAGAACCGCGTGGCGTTGCTGGCCCTGGCAGTGGTGCTGCTGATCGTCGGTGCCGCGCTAGCCGCGCCGATCTTTGCGCCGCAGGACCCCTACGACCTTGCCAGCCTCGACCTGATGGATGCGCGGCGCCCGCCGGGCTTCGTCGGGTCGGGCGGCTACACGCATCTTCTCGGCACGGATGCCCAGGGGCGCGACCTGTTCTCGGCCATCCTGTACGGGCTTCGCATATCCCTGCAGATGGGGCTTGCCGCGGGGACGGTGTCGCTGGCGATCGGCGCGCTGCTCGGCATCCTGGCCGCGCAGGCCGGCGGCTGGGTGGAAACGGCCATCATGCGCGTGGTCGACCTTCAGTTGTCGTTTCCCGCCATCCTGCTGGCGCTGGTGCTGGTGGCGGTGCTGGGCCAGGGCAAGACGCAGCTGGTGATCGCGCTGGTCGCCGCGCAATACGCGTATTTCGCACGCACGGCCTATGGCGCGGCCTCCGCCGAACGCCGCAAGGATTATGTCGAGGCCGCCGCCGCCACGCCGCTCTCCACGCTGCACATCGTCTTTCGCCATGTCCTGCCCAACGTGTTGCCGCCGCTGATCGTGGTGGCCACGGTGCAGGTGGCGAATGCCATTTCACTGGAAGCCACGCTGTCTTTCCTCGGCCTCGGCCTGCCGCCGACCGAGCCCTCGCTGGGGATGCTCATCGCCAACGGCTTCCAGTACATGATGAGCGGACGGACCTGGATTTCCGTCTATCCCGGCATCGCGCTGATCGTGCTGGTGGTCGCCATCAACCTGGTCGGCGACCAGCTGCGCGACCAGACGAACCCCCGGTTGCGGCGATGACGCTGCTCGAAGTCACAGACCTGCAGACTCATTTCTTCACCCGTGCCGGCGTGGCGCGCGCGGTGGATGGCGTGTCCTTCTCGCTGGCACCCGGCGAGATCCTCGGCCTGGTCGGCGAAAGCGGGTCGGGCAAATCCGTCACCGGCTTCTCGCTGATCGGCCTGGTTGATCCACCCGGGCGCATCGCCAGCGGGTCGATCCGCTTCGACGGGCAGGAACTGGTCGGGCTGCCCGAGGACCGCATGCGCGCCATCCGCGGCAAGCGCATCGCCATGGTCTTCCAGGACCCACAGGCCACGCTGAACCCGGTGCTGACCATCGGCACGCAGATGGCGCTTGCATTGCAGGCGCATGGCCGTGTGTCGGACCGCGCGGCGGCAGAACGCGCCGGTGCCATGCTGGCGCGCGTGGGCATTCCCGAGGCCGCCACGCGCCTCAACAACTACGCGCATGAATTCTCCGGCGGCATGCGCCAGCGCGTTGCCATCGCCATGGCGCTGCTGAACGGGCCGGAGCTGATCATCGCGGACGAGCCCACCACCGCGCTCGACGTCTCGATCCAGGCGCAGATCCTCACTGAGATGAAAGCCATCGCGCGTGACTCCGGCACCGCGTTGATCTGGATCAGCCACGACCTCGCGACGGTCTCCTCGCTCGCCGACCGCGTGCTGGTCATGTATGCGGGCCGCATCGTCGAGAGCGGCCCGGTCGGCGCCGTGCTGCGCGCGCCGCTGCACCCCTATACGCGCGGGCTGCTCGACAGCCTGCCCGCCATGGCCGAACCGGGCCAGCGCCTGGCGCAGATACCCGGCAGCGCGCCGTCGTTGCTCGCGCTGCCGGCAGGCTGCCCCTTCGCCCCGCGCTGCGCACACGCCACCACCGCCTGCACGGCACCGCCACCGCGCGTCGAACGGCCCGGCCGCCACGCGCTGTGCCACCACCCGCTGGACACCGCGGCATGACCGACATCGCGCCAGAGGCACCCGCGACAGGCATCGTCGCCGCCACATCACTGACCCGCCGCTTCGATCCGCATCTGTCGATCGGCGACCGCATCGCCGCCGCCTTCGGCGCGCCTGTCGAAACCCGCCCAGTGCGCGCCGTCACCGACGTCTCCTTCACCATCCTCCGCAACGAGACGCTGGGCCTGGTCGGTGAATCCGGCTGCGGCAAATCCACCCTCGGTCGCCTCGTCGCCGGCATCCTCGGCCCGACGTCCGGGGAGATCCGCATCGACGGCGCGCCCATCATGCGCCGTGGCCGCAAGACCACCACGCGCATCCAGACCGTCTTCCAGGACCCCTTCGCCTCGCTCAACCCGCGCCGGCGCATCGACGCCATCATCAGCGAGGGGCCGATCGCGCATGGCCTCGTCACGCGCGCTGAGGCGCCCGCATTCGTCGCGGGTTGGCTCGCGCGCGTCGGCCTCGACCCGGCCGTCGCCACGCGCTTCCCGCACCAGTTCTCCGGCGGGCAACGCCAGCGCGTCGCCATCGCGCGGGCGCTCGCCATGAAGCCCGACATCCTGGTCTGCGACGAACCCGTCGCCTCGCTGGATGTGTCGATCCAGGCGCAGGTGCTGAACCTGTTTCTCGACCTGCGCGCCGCCCTCGGCCTGACCTGCCTGTTCATCTCGCACGATCTCTCCGTCGTGCGGCACGTCTCGGATCGCGTCGCGATCATGTACCTTGGCCGGATCGTCGAGATCGGCCCGGCCGCCGAGGTCTACGCAAACCCGCGCCACCCCTACACCCAGGGCCTGCTCGACAGCGTGCCGAAGCTGCGCCTCGATGCCGATGCCGTCAGCTTCCGTCCCATTGCCGGGGAACTCCCCTCCCCGCTCTCGCCGCCGCCAGGCTGCGCCTTCCATCCACGCTGCCCGCGCGCGACGGAGATCTGCCGCGCGGAACGCCCAACCCTGGCGCCCCACGGCGCCACCGAAGTCGCCTGCCATCACGCCTGAAGGGGGGTGCCAAACGCCGCGCCCGCGCTATCGTGACCGCAAGGACGACGAAGGGATGGAACCGTGACCGACAGCGCGCTCGAAGCCGACTACGTCATCCTCGGCGGCGGCTCCGCCGGCTGCGTCATGGCCGCGCGCCTGTCGGAGGACCCCTCCGCGAAGGTGGTGCTGCTCGAAGCCGGCCCCTGGGACCGCAACCCCTGGATCCACATCCCGATGGGCTTCGCGCGGCTGTACGTGACCAAGAAATTCGACTGGAACTACACCACCGAGGCCGAGCCGGAACTCAACGGCCGCGCGCTCTACTGGCCGCGCGGGCGCGTCATCGGCGGCTCGGGGTCGGTCAACGGCCTGGTCTTCCTGCGCGGCTCCCCGCGCGACTACGACCGCTGGGCGCAATCGGGCGCGCGCGGCTGGTCCTATGACGACTGCCTGCCCGCCTTCCGCAAGCTGGAAACCTTCGCCGGCCCCGAGAGCGACTTCCGCGGCAAGGACGGCCCCGTGCAGGTTGGCGAGGTGCCCGAACCCTCCCCCGGCTGCCGCGCCTTCGTCGAGGCCTGCGAGACGCTCGGCTTCTCCCGCAACCCCGACAACAATGCCGAATGGTTCGAGGGCGTCGCGCCCAACCAGCTCAACGTCCATCGCGGCTGGCGCTGGTCGCCTGCCACGGCGTATCTCAAGCCCGCGCTTGGCCGCAGCAACCTTGCCGTCCATGTCGAACAGGTCGGCCAGCGCATCCTCATCGAGAACGGCCGCGCCGTCGGCGTGGTCGTGCGCGGCCCCGAGGGCGAACGCACCTTCCGCGCGCGGCGCGAGGTCATCCTCTGCGCCGGCGCCATCGAGAGCCCGAAGCTGCTGATGCTCTCCGGCATCGGCGACGGTGCCGCCCTGCAATCCATGGGCATCCCCGTCGCGGTCAACGCGCCGGAGGTCGGCAAGAACCTCCAGGACCACTTCATGGTCCGCTACGCCTTCCGCACGAAGCCATGCGGCACGCTGAACGAGATCATGGCGAACCCGGTGCGCGCCGCCAGCCTCGGCCTCGGCTGGCTGCTGCGCCGGAAGAACCAGATGGCGGTCGGCGCCTCGGAAGCCAGCCTGTTCGCCCGCGTGCTGCCGGGCTCCGAGGAACCCGAGGTGCAGTTCCAGTTCGTGAACTTCTCGCTGGGCGACCAGTCGCGCGGCGCCAGCAGCCTCGCCAAATACCCCGGCTTCACCTTCAACTACTGCGTCTGCCGCCCCGACAGCCGCGGCGAGCTGACCCTGCGCGCCCCCACCGCCGACGCGAAGCCCGTCATTCGCGCCAACTACCTTTCGGCCGCCTCCGACATCCGCATCATGCTGGAAAGCCACCGCCTGGGCCGGCGCATTGCCGCGACCGAGCCCTTCGCGAAGCTGGTCGAGCGCGAGGAATTCCCCGGCGCCGACACGCAGTCCGATGACCAGGTGCTGGACTACATCCGCGCCAATGGCGCGACGGTCTACCACCCCTGCGGCACCAACCGCATGGGCGCCGACGACCGCGCCGTGGTGGACACCGACCTGCGCGTGCGCGGCGTGCAGGGGCTACGCGTGGCGGATGCCTCGGTCTTCCCGCTGGTGCCGTCGTCGAACATCCACCCGGCCGTGCTGATGCTGGCCGAACGCGCCGCCGAGATCATCCGCCGCGCAGCGTGACGCGGCAATCGCGCCGGCCAGCGACCACATCGCCGGCCCCGCACCCGCGACCGCCCTGACCCGCATCAGGCAGTGCCACCTCATCAGCACCTGCCCTACCGCCGAAGCAGCACGCCGACCGCCAGCGCCGCCAGCCCCGCGGCGACCATGAACACCTCCCGGAAGGCGCCGAGGAAGGCGTCGTCCGGCGTCGCGCCGGCGGCCAGGAAGCCACTCTCCCGCACCCGCAGCAGCAGCATCAGCAAGGACGCCGCGCTCACCACGCCCAGCGTGCGCGTCAGCATCGTCAGGCTGCCCGCGACGCCGCGATCCTCCCGCCGCATCCGCGCCATCACCGCCTCGGTATAGGCGAGCGTGAACAGCCCGGTGCCGAGCCCCTGCACCACCAGCGCCCCCACCAGCAGCGGCGCCGGCGTCGTGGCCCCCCAGGTCGCGATGGCCGACAGCCCCGCCGTGGTCAGCGCCGCACCAACCACCACCACGCTCCGCGCGCCGAACCGCGCGACCGCCCAGCCGCCCGCCGCCCCGCCCAGCACCGCCCCGCCATGGCTGGTGGCCAGCATCGCGCCGAGCGCCAGCGCCGACAGCCCCGCCACCCGCGCCAGGTAGAACGGCCCGACCAGCATCACCGCGAAGCCCGCAAAGGCGACCATCGCATGCGCCAGGTTCATCGCTGCGAAGCCCGGCGTGCGGAACAGGGAGACATCGATGATCGGCCGCGCGCTGCGCCGGCTCTGCCACAGGAACCCGGCCAGGGTCGCCGCGGCGACCGTCGCCAGGCCCAGCGCTACCGCCGAGGGCGCGCGATTCACCGCAAGCAGCGCCGTCGCCACCGTCGTCGTCAGCAGCACCGCGCCCAGCGCATCGAAGCTCTCCCGCGCCGTGCCCGGCGGCCCCACCGGCAACCCGCGCGCCAGCCACAGCGCCGCCAGCGCCAGCGGCACGCGGAACCAATAGACGCCCTGCCAGCCGAAGGCCTCCACCAGCACGCCGCCCAGCAACGGCCCGATCGCCTGCGCCGCCGCGAAGCCCGTCGCATAGGCCGCCAGCGCGCGCACGCGCATGCCTTCGGGAAACAAGCTCGCGGCCAGCGCCGGCCCGCAGCCGATGGCCAGCGCCGCCCCGATCCCCTGTAGCACCCGCGCGCCGAGCAACGCCCCGTAGCTCGGCGCCAGCGCACACAGCACCAGCGCCACAGCCGACCACGCCAGGCCGATGCGGAACACACGCCGATGCCCGAAGATGTCGCCAAGCCGCCCGACCGCCAGCATCAGGCTGCCATAGGTCAGCACGTAGCAGATCGGGATCCACTGGATCGCCGCCACCTCCAGCCCGAAGGCGGCGACGATCGCGGGAAAGGCGACGTTGACCGAACTGTCCAGCGGCACGATCGCGATGCCGATCAGGATCGGCAGCAGCCGCGCCAGCTCGCGTGGCGACATCGCCGCCCCGTCAGCGCCGGCCGCTGCCAGGCGGCATGGCCAGCCAGCCGCCTACGCCCATGCGGACCACCGCCGGTCGCGCATCGGCCGGCCGCGCGCATCCGCCACGGATGGTCGCAGCCGCGCGGCACCTGCGCGCCCGCCCCGGCCGCGCAGGGCAGAGCGACGCTGTCCGCAGGGTCACGACACGGCGCATGCCGCGCGCCGCCGCGAAAGCAGCGCGCCTCAGCCGACCGCGAGCAGTTCCACGTCGAAGATCAGCGTCGCGTTCGGCGGAATCACGCCGCCGGCGCCGCGCGCGCCATAGCCCTGCTCCGGCGGGATCACCAGCGTGCGGGTGCCGCCGACCCGCATGCCGGCAAAGCCGTTGTCCCAGCCCTGGATCACGCGCCCAGCACCCAGTTCGAAGGAGAACGGGTCGCCGCGATCGCGCGAGCTGTCGAACTTGCGGCCCTTGTTGTCCGGCGCGTTCTCGTCGAACAGCCAGCCGGTGTAGTGGACGGTGATGAACTGGCCCGGGGTGGCCTCCGCGCCGGTTCCGATGCTGGTGTCGGTCACTCTCGATCTCCGCTGCCTGGTGTCGCGCGCGCCTGCGCGCCGTCGGGCGGTGTTACAGGCTCGCGCCGAACGGGACCAGGGGGCGGCCCAGACACCCTTCGCGCGTGCGCCCGCGGCGCATCGTGCAGCCCGGCACCGGCCCGCTTCCCCAGCCGGGCACCGCCGCGCCGGCGGCTCGCTCTCCGCGCGACGTGTGTATCCTTGATGGTTGGCCGGGTGGGGGAGCCGGTCGGCACCGAGACGCGCGAACCGCCGCTCAGCCCCGCTGCGCCCCCAGGCCGACCGCGCTGCCCAGCGCCCCGCGCCCCTCGGGCGCGCGCGGCAGCACCTTGGCGAAGGCGACACGGCGCGGATAGCGATGGCCGAACAGGCTGGCCCGCATGAAGTCGCGCAATTCCTCCGCGAGCGCCGGACCAGGCGTCGCGTCGCCGCGCGGCACGATGATGGCGGTGGCGTCCTCGCTCGCCAGCGCATCGGCGGGGCCGATCACGGCGGCCAGCGCGACGGCGGGGTGGCGGCGCAGGCAGTGCTCGACATCGTCGGGGCCCATGCCGTCGCCCGAGCCGGGCGGCGCCAGGGCATCGGCATCGGTCTCCGGCAGCAGCACCGCGCCATCCTCGGCCATCGCCGCCACGTCGCCGGTCGGCATCCAGGGCCCGTCGAGCATGCGCGCACTGCCCTGCGGGTCGTTCCAATAGCCCAGGAAGACGCCGGGATGGTCGCGCTTCACGGCCAGCCGCCCGGTCTCCCAGGCCGGCAGCGCCTCGCCATCCGGGCCGATCACGGCGAGTTCGTGCCCCGGCACGGGACGGCCCGAGGGCAGCGCGCCCTCGCAACCGGTCAGCACGAGGTTGCATTCCGCGACACCATGGGCGTGCCGCAGCGCCGCCCCCAGCGTCGCCTCCGCCCAGGCACCGAGCGCATGGTCCGGCGCCTCCCCGCTGGTCGCGATGCTGCGCAGCCGCAACCCCTCCGGCGCCGGCAACCCGGCCGCGCGCAGCGTGCGCAGCGTCGCGACCGGCAGCACCGCATTGCGGACGCCATGCCCCGCCATCAGCCCGAGCGCCCGCGCCGCATCGAAGCGCGCCATCGGCGCGGCCAGCACCGCGACGCCGTGCCACAGCGCCGGCAGCAGCGCATCGAACAGCCCGCTGCGCCAGGCCCAGTCGGTCGGGGTCCAGACAAGGTCGCCCTCGCGCGGGAAGCCGCCATGCTGCGCCGCCACGCCGGGCAACTGCCCTTCCACCGCGCGATGGGCATGCAGCACGCCGCGCACCTGCCCGGCCGGGCCGGCGGTATAGAGGATCAGCGCGGGGTCGTCCGGCGCGATCGCCTCCTCCAGCGGGCCGTCGGCGGCGCGGCCGGCTTCCTCCCAGAAGGACAGCGCGCCGGCGCGTGCGCCGTCGGTGCACAGCAGCAGGCGCAGCGCCGGCAGGACCGGCCGCAACACCGCGGTGGCGGCCAGCCCGGCATCGTCGGTGACCAAGGCCACCGCCCCGGCATGCTGCAGCCGGAAGGCCAGCGCCGGCCCGTCCAGCATGCGCGCGAGCGGCACCGCGATGGCGCCGATACGCCAGGCGGCGAGCAGCGCCACCACCGTCTCGGCCCCCTGCGGCAGCAGGATCGCGACGCGGTCGCCCCGGCCGAGCCCCTGCGCGCGCAACACATGCGCGAGGCGCGAGGAGGTGGCGCGCAGCGCATCGAAGCTGATGGCCTCGGCGCCGCCATCGGGGCGCGGGAACAACAGCGCCGGGCGGGCCGTGCCATCCGCCCAGCGGTCGCAGCAGGCGGCGGCGAGCGGCAGCGCCCCGATGAGACATGGCGGTTCCGCGGCGGGCGCGTCCGGGCCGGGCCGCGTCATTTCGCGCCGTTCCTTGTGCGGCAGAGCCGCCCGCATGGCGGAGCCGGTGGGGCGGCGGGTGGACCGCAGCGCGTCATGGCGGGACCTGTTCCTCCGGCGACCCGCCGGCGGGGCGCGTTTCCAGGGGGGTGGAAACGCGGTGGATGGGGGTTCCGGCCGCCGCGGAACAAGGCCGGATGCCTGAAGTAATCGAGTAAATCACGGGCTTGTGCAATAAAAGGTCTTCAATCATTTAGGGTGCATGGCCGCTGCGTTTCACAACTTCCGCGCGCCAGTTCGGCGATCGATTCGCCCAGGCACGGCGCAGATGGTTGTGGGCCCGCGCATCTGGATCGACACCGGACCCGCTGGGAATGTCGCCGCTGCGTGCCGCAGGGGTCATCGCCACAACCGCGCCCACCGTCCGTAATCATTGGGGCGTCTATTTATCAATACTTGGATCATGGAGCATCGGCCGCAGTGGGATGCGGGACCCAGGTGATTCTCTTTTGCAACACCCGCGCCCGACAATGATGCCGGCTTCGAAGAACGCAGCGAAAGGGATGTTTCGGCGCAAACCGGCGCGGCAATATGCGCCATCGAGCAGGCAGGACGATGCCGCTCCGCAGGACAGAGCCGGACCGATGCGGGGGCATCGCCGGATGCGCCTGTGCGCTCAGGGGGATTTTCGATGAATCAGGTGGTCACCGGCAGGTTTCTCAGGGAACGCAGCAGCGCGCAGGGCGGGGTCACCCCTTTCGCGGCCGACCCGATCGGCGCCGCCGCGGCAGCCATCGAACGCTGCCTCGCCCAGGCGCATGAAGCCGGGAATGACGATGCCGTGCGGTTGCTCCATGCCGTCAGCGCGATCCTCTCTGCTTCTCCCAAGGCTTAAGGAAGCCGCCGGAAACCTCAACCCTTGCGATTATTTCGGCAATAGACTTTCAACCATCGCGCGTTAATGGCGCGTGAAATCGGCCAGGATGGGGCCGCGCCCCGTCCTGGCCGGCGTACTCAGCCCACCCCGATCCGCGCCGCGACCGCCCGCGCCACCGCCGCCGTGCCATCCGTGCCGCCGATATCGGGGGTTCGCAGCCCGCCGGCGAAGACGGCATCGACCGCCGCCTCCAGCTCCGCCCCGGCCTCCGTGAAGCCCTGCCCGGCGCCGCGCGCGCCAAGCCATTCCAGCATCATCGCCGCACTCAGCAACGTCGCGGTGGGGTTGGCCAAGCCTCGGCCGGCAATGTCCGGCGCGGTGCCATGCGCGGGCTGGAACACCGCATGGGTGTCGCCGATATCGGCGCTCGGCGCGAAGCCCATCCCACCCACCAGCCCGGCGCCGAGGTCGGACAGGATGTCGCCGAACATGTTCTCGGTCGGCAGCACGTCGAAATCCCAGGGCCGGCGCACCAGGTCGAGCGCCATGGCATCGACGTAGTGGCTGCGGCTGGCCACGTCGGGGAATTCCGTCGCGACGTCGTTGAAAATGCCGCGCATCCACGCGAAGGCGCGGAACACATTGGCCTTGTCGACCAGCGTGACCACGCCCGGGCGCCCGCGCGCCGCCGCACGCCGGCGCGCCAGGCCGAAGGAGAAGCGCGCCAGCTTCTCGGTGACCGGCCGCGTCATCCGCAGCGTCTCCTCGGCCGAATCATGCGTGACCACGCCGCGGTCGCGGGAGAAGAACAGGCCCTCGGTGCTCTCGCGCACGATCACCAGGTCGATGTGGCGCGCCCGTGGGTCGGCCAGCGCGGAGGGCACGCCCGGGATCGCCCTGAAAGGCCGCACGCCGGCATAAAGGTTCAGTCGGAAGCGCAGGTCGAGCTGGGGGGCGATCTCGGTGCCGTCGGCGGCGCGGATCTCGGGCCAGCCCATCGCGCCGAGCAGGATGGCGTCGGCGCTGGCGGCGCGGCTGAAGGTCTCGTCGCTCATGGCCGTGCCGGTGTCGCGGTAGCAGAAGGCGCCGGCGCGCAGCGTGTCGAAGGCAATGCCGATGCCGTGCCGCCGCGTCAGCGGTTCCAGCACGGCGAGCGTCGCCTCGGTCACCTCCGTGCCGATCCCGTCGCCGGGCAGGACGGCGACGCGCAGCGTATTGGCGGGGGTGGGCATTGTGGCGCGCCTTTGCGGGAGGATTCCCTCCACCCTACCAAACCGGCCGATGTCGCGCAGGGGCGGCGCCTGGGCGGGCGAGGCCCCGCCGGCGGATCGCTCCACCGGCGGGCCGTCCGGGGTCAGCCGCCAGCCAGCGTCACCACCGGCGCCACGGGCTGCTGCGGCCCGAACGGTGTCGCGCGGAAGGACAGGATCGACGCCGGCTGCCCGTTCAGGCTGACGCGGCAGTCGAACTGGCGGTCGGCCGGAGCAAGCTCACGCGACAGGCAGGTGGTCGAGACCGGAAGGGTGCCGGCCTGGCCCTCCAGGGTGGTCGTGCCGTAGGTCGCGAGCGTCCCGGAGACCGCCGGCTGCCCGTTCACGCGCACCACCAGGTCGTGCTTCGGGGCGGTGTTGGTGATGGTCGGCACGCGGCTGGTCAGCAGGTCGCCCGAGATCACCACCTGCTGGGCGCCGGTGACATAGGCCGCCTGGCCCGGCACGGCGCCGCTACCCGGCACATAGGTCATGGGCATGACGCCCGGCACGCCGACCGTCTGGGCGGGCGCGCTCTGTGTACCAGGCGCCGTCTGGGCGCAGGCAGCCACGAGCAGCGAAGCCGCCAGGACGGGGAACATCTTCATGTCGCAATCCTCCTTGTCGTTCACACGTTCCCGAGAACGCCAGGGCGCGTGTCCGGTTGCGCGGGGCGATGCGCCCTGATCCTGCCGTCGCTTCGCCGTCATCCGACCGCGACGGGGCATCAACATCCCTCTGCCATGCGCCCGTTCCTGCCGATCGCCGCCGCCGTCCTGCTGGGTGCCTGCGCCAGCATGGACACCCATCGCAGCGCCTGTTCCGAGCAGCTCGGCCTTGCCGCCGCCCTGCCCGTGAAGGACAGCGCCGAGACCGAGCCCGACCCGGCGGTCGAGGCCTGCGCCACGCAGCGCCGCGCGCAGGAGGAACAGGCGGTCGGTCAGGGCATCGCGCTGGGCGTGGGTGCGGCGGCGCTGGTGGCGGTGGGGGCACTGCTCGGCGCGTCTTCGAGCCCGCGCGTGTACCGCTCGCGCGGCTACGATCGAAGGGCGTATCGGCGGGGCTGGTAGGCGGCGTTGGGCCGCGCGGGCGCCATCTCCCGAGGGCGCGGCCGCAGCCCGGGTTCGGTGTCGCATGAGGACCCGAGAACCGTTGCCGCCGCCTGTCGCGCATCGGGCGTCGTCCTGGGGCGATTCCTCCACCGGTTCGGGATCGGGGCGGCTGATCATCCTTCGCGCGCCGGTTGCGGGCTGACCTGGTCGGCGGCGGCACGCTTCGCGCCGCGAGCGCCTGCTGCGTCGTCGGCAGGCAACTCTCCCGCATTGCGTGCGTTAAACCTCGTCGCAATGCAGCACGGGAACGATGCCGCAGATCTTCTCGCCGGGTTCGGATCGCCGCCTCACATGGGCGGTGGCGTTGACCGTCGTGGCCGTGCTGAGCGCCGCGGCGCTCTCCCTGTTGTACGTCCGCTCGGGCGAGGCCTGGGCGGTCGGGCGTCCGTCTGCCCAGCCGATCCCCTTCAGCCACGCCGTCCATGCCGGTGGCCTCGGCCTCGACTGCCGGTTCTGCCATGCCTCTGTCGAACGATCCGCCAGCGCCGGCATGCCGACGGCTGAAACCTGCATGGGATGCCATGCGCAGGTCTGGACCGTCACGGCGCAGTTGGCCCCGCTGACCACCGCGCTGGCGCAGGGCACGCCCGTCGCCTGGTCGTCGGTGCACCGCCTGCCGGACCATGTCCGCTTCGACCACGCCGCCCATCTGCGCGTCGGCCTTGGCTGCGAAACCTGCCACGGCGCGGTTCGCGAGATGCCGCGGACGGTCAGGGCAGAGACGCTGTCGATGGGCTGGTGCCTCGACTGCCACCGCCGATCGTCACAGCCGGCGACGGCCGAGGGCGCATCGCAGCCTGGCCTGGCCGCGCGCGTGGTGGCCCATGAGGGGATCGAGGTCGGCGCGCTCACGCGCTGCTCGACCTGCCACCGATGACCGGGCGTCGCGACACGCTGCTGATGGGCGCATCCGTCGCCCTCGCCGCCGCCGGCTGCGATGGGCCGGATGAGCACGGCCACCCGCTGCATGCCCGACCCCGCGGCGTGGCCGACGAAGCGGCCAGCTACGCCACCGTGCTCGACCTCGAGGGCCTCGGCCGCGGCGTGCTCGTCCGCACCCGCGCCGGCCATGCGATCAAGGTCGAGGGCAATCCGCGCCATCCCGCCAGCCTCGGCGCGACCGACATCTTTGCCGAGGCGGCGGTGCTCTCGCTGCACGACCCGGACAGGTCGCGCCGCATCCGCCGCGCCGGCGCACCGCGGGTCCCGGCGGATCTGGATGCCGCGCTGGCGGACCTCCGCACGGCGCTGCGGGCGGATGGCGGCGCCGGGCTGAGGGTGCTGACCGGGCCGATCGCCTCGCCGACGCTGGCGCGCCTGATGGGCGAGGTGCTCGCCACCTACCCCGGCGCGCGCTGGCACCAGCATGACCCGCTCGCCGACGACGCCGCGCTGGCCGGCGCGCTCGCGGCCTTTGGCGAACCCGTCGCGGTGCTGCCGGACCTCGCCCGCGCGCGGGCGGTGCTGTGCCTGGGCGCCGATCCGCTCGGCCCCGGCCCGGCGCAGCTGCGCCAGGCGCGCGACTGGAGCACGGCCCGCCGCGCCGCCACGCCGCCGCGCCTGTTGGTGGCCGAAGCGACGCCCAGCCTGACCGGCGCGCGCGCCGACCGCCGCATTCCCGTGCACCCGTCCGAGGCCGAAGCGGTCGCCCGTGCCGTCGCGGCCACGCTCGGCGTGCCTGGCCTCGCCGGCACGCCCGCGCATGCCGCCGCCCCCGCCATTGCCGCGGCGCTGCGCGACGCCGCGCCCGCCGCCGTGGTGCTGGCAGGGCGCGGCCAGCCGCCGGCGGTCCATGCGCTGGCGCATGCGATGAACCAGACACTCGGCGCGATCGGCACGGCGCTGCGGCTGACCGCCTCGCCGCTGGCGCGACCCGAACCGATGGCCGCATCCCTCGCGGCGCTGACGCGGGCGATGGCGGCGGGCGAGGTCACGCATCTGGTCCTGCTGGACGTCAATCCCGTGCAGGACGCGCCGGCGGCGCTCGGCTTCGCGCAGGCCCTGCGCCGCGTGCCCTTCACCCTGCATGCCGGACATTGGGTGGACGAAACGGCGCAAGCGAGCCGCTGGCATGTTCCGCTGCGCCATGCGCTGGAATCATGGGGCGATTCACGCGCCTTCGACGGCACGCCGGCGATCCGCCAGCCCGTCACGGTCCCGCTGGCGGAGGAGGCGCGCGACGCCGCCACGCTGCTGTCGGCGCTGGTCGGCCTGGCCATTCCGGCGCGCGAGGCCGTCGCCGCCACCTGGCGCGCGGCCTGGGGCAATGCCTTCGAGGCGCGCTGGGCTACCGCGCTGGAGGAGGGCATCGCTGGCGACCCGGCCGAGAGCATCACGCCCGCGCTGCTGCCCGATTGGGACCGCCCGGGCAACGCCGCGCCGGCCGCGGTGACCGCCCTGTTTGCCCCGGATCCCGGCCTGCGCGAGGAGGCCCAGAACGCCTGGCTGCAGGAATTGCCTCGCCCCATGACCGGCCTCGCCTGGGGCAATGCGGCGCTGTTCGATCCGCAGACCGCGGCGACGCTCGGCCTCGCGCCGGGCGACGAGGTCGAACTCACGCTCGATGGGCGGACTACGCTGGCCGCGTGCTGGCCCATGCCGGGGCAGGCGCCGGGCTGCGTGACCCTGCCGCTCGGCGGTGGGCGGCAGGCGGCAGGGGCGGTCGGCACCGGCAGGGGCTTCGACGCCGCCCTGCTGCGCCCCGCCGATGGCGCCTGGACCGCGCCGGGGCTGGTTGTGCGGCCGACCGGGCGGCGCGCGCCGCTGGTCGCCACCACGGCGCCGCTGCGCCGCGACGAAGCCGGCGCGGTGCCGCGCGTCCGTCCGGGCGAGGCCCTCCCGCCGATCGCCCCCGGCGCCTCGCTGCACACGGACTGGCCTTATCCTGGCCGCGCCTGGGGCATGACGATCGACGTGGATGCCTGCATCGGCTGCAACGCCTGCGCCGTGGCCTGCCAGGCGGAGAACAACGTGCCGGTGGTCGGGCCGGACGACCTGGCGCGCGGCCGCGGCATGCAGTGGCTGCGGATCGACCGCTACGACGACCTCGGCGCCGACGCCCCATCCGCCAGTTTCCAGCCCGTGCCCTGCATGCAGTGCGAGAAGGCGCCCTGCGAGCCGGTCTGCCCCGTCAACGCGACGGTGCATGACACTGAGGGGCTGAACGTCATGGTGCATGCGCGCTGCATCGGCACGCGCACCTGTTCCAACAACTGCCCCTACAAGGTGCGCCGCTTCAACTGGGACGACCATCGCCCCGCGATGGAGCCCGCGCGGCGCAACCCGGAGGTGCCGCTGCGCCCGCGCGGCGTGATGGAGAAATGCACCTATTGTAGCCATCGCATCAGCGCCGCGCGCATCGCCGCCACCCGCGATGGCCGAGAGCTGCGCGATGGCGAGGTCGAGACGGCCTGCCAGCGCGCCTGCCCGACCCAGGCCATCACCTTCGGCGACTTGAACGCACCCGGCAGCGCCGTCGCGGCCAGGCGGCATGACGCGCGCAGCTACGCGCTGCTGGGCGAGCTCGGCACCAGGCCGCGCACCACGTACCTCGCGCAGCGCAGGCCATGAGCGTCTCGACCACGCCGGTCGTCGCCGCCACGCTGCGGCCGGGGGCATGGGGCTTCCGCGTGGGGTTGCTGCTGGCGCTGGCGGGGGTCGCGGTGCTGGCCGCGGCGGTCGCCGGGCTGCTGGTCTTTGGCATCGGGGTGTGGGGCAACAACATCCCGCATGTCTGGGGCTTCGACCTCATCGCCTATGCCTGGTGGATCGGCATCGCCAATGCCGCGAGCCTGTTCGCCGCGGTGCTGGTGCTGCGCCGCCACGGGCTGCGCACCGCGGTGAACCGCTTCGCCGAGGCCGTGGCGCTGGCCGCCGTGCTGGCCGCGGCGCTGTACCCGATCCTGCATCTGGGCCGGCCCTGGCTGTTCCACTGGACCATCGCCTACCCGGCGACCACGGGGCTCTGGCCGCAGTTCGGCAGCCCGCTGGTGTGGGATTTCTGGGGGATCATGGCGCATGTGATCGTCACCGCGCTGTTCTGGTACATCGGGCTCATCCCGGACCTCGCGACACTGCGCGACCGCGCGGCGACGCGGGGGCGGCTTGGCCTGGCGCGGGCCTATGGGCTGTTCGCGCTGGGCTGGCGCGGATCGGTGGTGCATTGGCATCGCCACCAGGCGGCGTATCGGCTGGTCGCGGCGCTGGTGCTGCCGTTGCTGCTCTCGGCGCAGACGGTGGTGGCGCTCGAATTCGCCGTGACGCTGGTGCCCGCGTGGCACCAGGCGCGGCTGCCGGTGCACATGGTGATCACCGGATTGCCCTCAGGGCTTGGCGTGGTGCTGGCCATGGCGGCGGTGCTGCGCCATGCGCTGTCGATCGAACGCATCATCGATGCCGCCGACATGGATCTGCTCGCGCGGCTGCTGGCCTGTGCGGGCCTCGCCTCCGGCGCCGCCTATGCGCATGAGCTGGTGACCGGGCTGGTCTTTGCCGGCGATGCGACGCGCGCCGCGCTGCAGGCGCGGGTCCTCGGCGCCGGCGCGCTGTCCTGGTGGGGGGCGGTGCTGTTCTCGGTGGCGGTGCCGCAGCTGCTGTGGTGGCGCGCGCTGCGCGACCGCGCCGCGGTGGTGATCCCGGTCGGGCTGCTGGCGGCCGCGGGCGTCTGGCTGGACCGCTGGTCGCTGGTGGTCGACGGCCTGCTGCGCGAACGCCTGCCCACGCCCTTCGTGCCCTACGCCCCCAGCCCGGCCGAATGGGCGCTGCTGGCCGGCAGCGCCGCACTCTTCGCCGCCGTGCTGCTGCTGTTCGGCCGTGCCGTGCCGGTCGTCGCGATGTTCGAGATCCGCCACGAGGAATCGCTGGCCGAGGTCGAGGAGCAGGACGCATGACCCGCCCCCCGCCGCACGGCGCCATCGCCGAATTCGCCACGCCCGAGGCGATGGTCGCCGCGGTCCGCGCCGCGCGCGCCGCCGGCTGGTCGCGGCTGGAGGCGCATGCCCCGCATCCGGTGCCCGACGCGGCGCTGGCGCTCGGCGCGCAGGCAGCGCCGGTGGCCAGGATCGCCGTGGCGGCGGGCGTCGCGGGCGCGGCCATCACCTATGGCACGGCGTGGTATCTCTCGGTGCACGACTATCCGCTGAATGTCGGCGGACGGCCGCCGCATGCCTGGCCCACCTTCCTGCCGGCCGCCTACATCGTCGGCGTGCTGTGGGCGGCGGCGGCGGCGCTCCTGGGGATGCTCTGGCTGAACGGGTTGCCGCGGCTGCATCACCCGGTCTTCTTCGCGCGCGGCTTCGACCGCGCCAGCCAGGACCGCTGCTTCCTGTTCCTGATGGCGGATGATCCGCGCTTCGAGCCGGCTTCGGCGCTGGCCTTCCTGCGTGGCCTGGACGCGCTGCGGGTCAGCGAGGTGCGATCGGCATGACGCGCAAGCTGCTCATCCTGCTGCTGCTGGCGGCCTGCGATGGCTGGCCGGAGAGCCCGAAGCCGCCACCCCCGGCCCCGCCGCCCGAGGGCGCCATCCCGCAGGGCCATGCCGCCCGCCGCGCCGCGCTGGCGCCGCCCGGCCCGCCGGTCGATGCCGCGCTGCTCGCCGAGGGCGCGGAGCGCTACGCCATCCATTGCACGCCCTGCCACGGCCCGAGCGGCCGCGGCGATGGCATCGTCGTCGCGCGCGGCCATCCGCCGATCGCGCCTCTGCCCGCCGATGCGGAGCGCGTGATGGCGGCGATCGCCGCCAACCTGGCCGGCGCGCATCCGATGGCGGACCGCCTCGACCCGCGCCAGCGCTGGGCGGTGGCGCGGCATGTCGCGACGTTGGGCGCGCCGTGATGGCGGGCTTCGGCAGCCCCTGGCTTGTCGTCTTCCTGCTGACGGCGGGGCTGGTGCTTGGCGCGATGGTCGCGCTGGCACTCGCGCGGCTGCTGGGAGAGGCGTGGCTGGAGCCGCTGCGCCCGCCCCTCTCGGCAATGGCGCGGGCGGCGCCGGTGCTGGTGCTGCTGGCGCTGCCGCTGGTCGTCGTCGTGCCGCTGGCGCATGGTTGGCACGGTGCCGGCTTCGCCTTGGCGCCGCTGGTGGTCTGGGCCGTGCTGGGGCGCCTGCTGTCGCGCGATCGCGTCGACGGGTGGACCGCGGGCGTGTCGCTGATGGTGCTCGTGCTGACCGGCGCCTTCGCCATGGAGGCCTGGGCGCTGTCGGGCGGCGATGCCGCGGCCGGCAGCCTGCGCGGCGTCTCGCTGGTGGTCGAGCCGACCGGCGCGGCGCTGGCGCTGGCGGCGCTGGTCGCGCTGCGCCAGGCGGTGGCGCAGGAGGAAGCGCGCCGCGGGCTGGAACGGGCGCTGCTCACCCTGGCGATGGCGGCGCTGTGGCTCGGCTTCGTGCAGTTCATCGTGGCCTATGCCGCCGACCTGCCGACGGAAGTGGCGTGGTATCTGGAGCGCTCGGCCGGCGTCTGGGGTTGGGTCCAGGCGGGCATCGCCTTGCCGGCGCTGCTGCTGGCCATCGCGCTGGCACTGGTGCCGCAATGGGCGGTGTGGCGCATGGTAGCGGTCTGCCTGCTGATGCTGGTCCACCATGTCGCGCAAACGCTCTGGGTGCTGCGGCCGGATGGCGCGATGGCGGTGCTGGTGGCGGCTGCGGCGCTGCCGGTGCTGGGGCTGTTGGCGGTCGGCTGGCGTGCGGCGCGGCCGTTCCGGCTCCGACCCCCGGACAATCACAGGAAGGACACGCCGCGATGGGCGGGATGACGCCGACGGACGCCTGGCTGGCCTATTGCGGCACGCCGCCGACACCGGGCGAGGCGGCGTGGAACCTCGACCCGTGGCTCGGCGCGGTGCTGGTGGCGGGGCTCGCGCTGGCCTGGCCCCGCGCGGCCGACCGACGGGCGCTGCTGGCCGGCTGGGCGGTGCTGGCGCTGGCGCTGGTCTCGCCGCTGTGCAGCCTGTCGGTGGCGTTGTTCTCGGCGCGCGTCGGGCAGCATCTGCTGATCCTGCTGGTGGCGGCGCCGCTGCTTGCCATCGGTCTGGCGGCACCGCGACGCAACGCCACCGCCGCGGACATCGCGGCGGCCGCGGCCGGATTCGCGCTGCTGCTGTGGGTGTGGCACCTGCCGGGGCCCTATACGGCGACCTTCCAATCCGACGTCACCTACTGGGTGATGCATGCCAGCCTGCTGGCGGCGGCTGTGTGGTTGTGGCGCGCGCTGCTGCTGGCCGCCGCGGCACGACCGGAGATCGTGCTGCCGGCTGGCGTCGGCACCGCGGCGCAGATGAGCGCGCTCGGCGCCTTCCTGACCTTCGCGCCGCGCGCGATCTTTCCACCGCATGCCTATACCACGCTGCCCTGGGGCCTGACGCCGCTCGAGGACCAACAGCTCGGCGGCCTCATCATGTGGGTGCCGGGCGGCTTGGCCTTCGCCGGCGTGGCGCTGGGTGCCCTGGTGCTGGCGATGCGGCGCGGACGCTTCGCGGCATGAAGGCGCGCGGGCTTCTCGCGCTGGCGCCGCTGGCCGGGTGTTCCGGCTTGCAGACGCCGCTCGACCCGTGGGGCATTCAGGCGGCGCGCATCGCCGAGCTCACCCATGTGCTGTTCATCGGCGGCGCGGTGATCTTCGTGCTGACGATGGGGCTGCTGGTCGCCTCGCTGGTGGCGCCCGAGCGGCTGCGCCGCTGGATCGGGTCGCATCGCTTCGTCGTTGGCGCGGGCATCGCCTTCCCGGTCGTCGTGCTGACGGCGCTGCTGGTCTATTCGCTCGGCGTGTCGCGGGCGCTGATGCTGCCGGGCGACGGCGCGCCGCTGCGCGTCGAGATCATCGGCCGGCAATACTGGTGGGAGGTGCGCTACCCCGACCTCGGCGAGGGCACGGTCACCGCCAACGAAGTCCACCTGCCCATCGGCCGCGAGATCGAATTGCTCCTGACCTCCGCCGACGTGATCCACAGCGCCTGGATCCCCAACCTGCACGGCAAGATGGACATGATCCCGGGCCGGGTGAACCGGCAGCGGCTGCGCGTCGACCGCGTCGGCGTGCTGCGCGGGCAATGCGCCGAGTTCTGCGGCATCCAGCACAGCTTCATGGCGTTCTGGGTGGTGACGCACGAGCCTGCCGATTTCGACGCCTGGGTGGCGCGCCAGCAAGCCCCCGCCCCGCCGCCGGCGAACGAATTGGAAGCCCGCGGCATGCGGGTGTTCGACGAGGCCGGCTGCGGCGCCTGCCATACGGTGCGCGGCACGCCCTTCGTCGGCCGGCTGGCGCCGGACCTCACGCGCATCGGATCGCGCCTGTCGCTGGCCGCGGGCGCGCTGGAGAATCATCGCGGCAACCTGGCGGGCTGGATCGCCGGCGCGCAGGACATCAAGCCGGGCAACGCCATGCCGGCCTATGGCCGCTCGCTCGACGGCGAGGAGCTGCTCGCGGTCACCGCCTGGCTGGGGTCGCTGCAATGAGCATGGATGGGCTGCCCAACCCCCTGCCGCGGCCGCCGGACGAACTGCCCCGGCTGCGCGCCGCCTGGCAGCGCCCGCGCGGCTGGCGCGTGATAAGCGAGGTCAACAACAACCTGATCGGCCCGCTCTTCGTCATCACCGCGCTGATGTTCATGACGCTGTCCGGGCTGCTCGGCGTGCTGATCCGCGTGCAGCTGGCGATGCCGGGCCTGACCATCATCGACCCGGCCACCTACAACCAGGTCTTCACCATGCATGGCACGGTGATGATGTTCCTGTTCGCCGTGCCGGCGGTGGAGGCGGTGGGCATCACGCTGCTGCCCGCCATGCTGGGCGCGCGCGAGATGCCGACGCCGCGGCTCGGTGCCTATGCCTATTGGATCTACCTGATCGGCGGGCTGGCCTTCTTCAGCTCATTGTTCTTCGGCGTGGCGCCCGATGGCGGGTGGTTCATGTACCCGCCGCTGACCAGCAAGGAGCACTCGCCGGGCATGAACACCGACATGTACCTGCTGGGCATCGGCTTCATCGAGATCTCGGCGATCGCCGGCGCCATCGAACTGATCGTCGGCATCCTGCGCTGCCGCGCGCCCGGCATGACGCTGGGGCGCATGCCGATCTTCGCCTGGGCCATGTTGGTCTTCGCCGTGATGGTGGTGTTCGCCTTCCCCGCGGTGATCGTGGCGAGCACGCTGCTGGAGCTCGAACGCGCCTTCGACTGGCCCTTCTTCCTGCCCGAGCGCGGCGGCGACCCGCTGCTGTGGCAGCATCTGTTCTGGTTCTTCGGACACCCGGAGGTCTACGTGATCTTCCTGCCGGCGGCGGGCATGGTCTCGATGATCGTGCCGGCCATGGCGGGCACCGCGTTGCTGGCGCATGGGCTGGTGGTGACGGCGCTGGTGGGCACCGCCTTCCTCAGCTTCGGGCTGTGGGTGCACCACATGTACACGACCGGCATCCCGGGGCTGAGCCTGGCGTATTTCTCGGCGGCCGGCTTCGCCGTCTCGGTGCCGTCGGGGCTGCAGGTCTTCGCCTGGATCGCCACGTTCGCGGATGGCAAGCGCGTGCGCATCGCGACGCCGACGCTGTTCGTCTTCGGCTTCCTGTTCATCTTCGTGCTGGGCGGGCTGACCGGGGTGATGGTAGCGGTCACACCCTTCGACTGGCAGGCGCACGACACCTATTTCATCGTGGCGCATCTGCACTACGTGCTGATCGGCGGCATGGTCTTCCCGCTGCTGGCGGCGCTGTACTACTGGGCGCCGGCGATCGGCTCGCCGTTGTCGGAACGGCTCGGGACATGGGCCTTCTGGCTGCTCTTCCTCGGCACCAACCTGACTTTTTTCCCGATGCACATCGCCGGCATGATGGGCATGCCGCGGCGCATCTTTACCTATCCGGCGGGCATGGGCCTGGAGCTGTGGAACGCGCTGTCCTCCGCCGGCGCGATCCTGGTGCTGGTGGGCGGGGTGGTGCTGCTGGCGGATATCGCGCGGAACTTCCGCGTCACCGGCGGCAGCGGGGGCAACCCGTGGAAGGCCGGCACCGCGGAATGGCTGCCCAACGAGGACCACGGCCCGCGCAGCATCCCGCGGATCACCAGTCGCTACCCGCTGTGGGACAATCCGCGCCTGGCCGAGGAGGTCGCCGCCGGCCGCCACCTGCTGCCCGGCACGCTGACCGGCCGACGGGAGGCGCTCATCACCAGCCCGGCCGAGGCGATCCCGCAATACGTCGCGGTGATTCCCGGCCCCGGCTTCGGCCATGTTGTCGCGGCGGTTGGCACGGCGGGGTTCTTCCTGGCGTTGGCGGTCGGCGCGGTGATCCCGGCGGCGGGCTTCGGCGTGGTCGCACTGGCGGGCTTCCTGCGCTGGTTGTGGACCGGCACCGATCACGGGCCGCTGCCGGCACGCCACGGCGCCATCGGCGGCGGGCTGGACCTGCCGACCTATGTCACCGGCCCGGATTCGACATCCTGGTGGGCGATGATCTGCCTGATGCTGGTGAGCGGCACGGCCTATGCCTGCACCATGGGCAGCTACGTCTTCCTGTGGCTGGTGAATGGCGACGCGATGTGGCCGCCGGCCGGCATGGGCGTGCCGGTGGCGCGATGGGGTGCGGCAGCGCTGGTGGGCTATGGGGCGAGCGCCGGCGTGGTGCTGCTGGCCTCCGCCATGCTGCGCCGCCGTGGTGTGCTGCCCATCCTTCTGATGCCGCTGGCCCTCCTGCTGCTGTGCGCCGGCTTCGCCGCCGACCTGATGGCGCTGTGGGATGCCGGGCTGCGGCCGACGATCCACGCCCATGCCGCGGTGTCCTACGCGCTGGCGGTCTGGCAGGGCACGCATGTGGCCGTCGCGGCGATCATGGCCGGCTACCTGGTGGCGCGATCCTGGGCCGGGATGATCGACGGAACGCGCCGGCTCAGCTTCGATAACGTGATGCTGTTCTGGCTCTACACGGTGGGCCAGGGCGTGGTCGGGCTGGCGTTGCTGCACGGCTTCCCGAGGCTGCTGGCATGACCGTCGCGCCGGTGCTCCGCCCGCTGGCCGGCCTGGCGATCTGGGCGGCGCATTTCATCATCGTCTACGCGCTGACGGCGATTGCCTGCGAAAGGGGATGGGTGACGCGCAGCGTCGCGGGGCTGCCCTGGGTGCCCGCCATGGTGGGCATCGCCACGCTCGTCGCGCTGGCGCTGCTGGCCTGGGCCTTCCGCCCTGCCCTGCTACCTCCCCGCACGGTGTTGATCGAAGGCGGCGAGAGCGAGCCACGCTTCACGCGCTGGTTCGCGGGCAGTTGCGCGGCGCTGTCGACGCTCGCCGTGCTGTTCCAGGCGCTGCCGGCGGTCATGCTGCCGGGCTGCGGTTGACGCGGTTCACCCGCGTGGGCGCAACCGCGGGTCAGGCCTTGGCCCGCCTTCCTTGGGGCCGAGCATCATCCCCGCTGGCACCGGCGGCAGGCGCGATGCGCCGATGGTGACCAGGAAGGCCGCCGCATCGCGCGCCTGCGCCTGCGTCAGCCCCAGCGAGGGCATGGCGGAGCCCGGCGATATCGCCGCGGGATCGACCAGCCAGGCCACCAGGTTCTCGGGCGTATTCGGCAGCCGGCCGCCGACATAGCCGCGCCGCGCCCATTCGGTCAGCGGCGGCCCAACCCAGGACTGCGCGCCGCGCACGCCAGGGATAACGTGGCAAGCGCCGCATCCCGCATCCGCGATGACGGCGCGGCCACGCTCGGCATCTCCGCCGGCCGCGCGCAGCGGCGCCGGCGCGTCGGCATCGCAAGCGCCGGCCAGCAGCAGCGCGGCCACGACGAGGCGCCGCGCGCCGGTCACCGCGGTGCGGTTGTGGCGGCCTGGCGCGCCCGATCGCGCGTCACGCGCCAGACCGCATTCGTCAGGTCGTCCGCGACGATCAGGGCTCCGCGCGGGTCGAGTGTCACACCGACCGGCCGGCCACGCGCATTGCCGTCGGCATCGAGGAAGCCGGAGATGAAGTCCACCGCCTCGCCCGAGGGCCTTCCGTCGCGGAACGGCACGAAGCTGACGCGATAGCCGGACGGCACGCGGCGGTTCCAACTGCCGTGTTCGCCGACGAAGACGCCTTCGGCGAAGTCCGGCCCCATCGCCTCGTTCGAGAAGGCGACGCCGAGCGCGGCGACATGCGCGCCGAGCGCGTAGTCCGGCACGAGTGCCGCCGCGACGCGCTCGGGGTTCTGCGGTTGGGCGCGACGGTCGATGTTCTGGCCCCAATAGCTCCAGGGCCAGCCATAGAAGCCGCCCTCGCGCACCGAGGTCAGGTAGTCGGGCACCAGGTTGGGGCCGATCTCGTCACGTTCGTTCACCACGGCCCAGAGCTCGTTCGACCCGGGCCGGAAGGTCAGCGCGGTCGGGTTCCGCAGGCCGGTGGCGAAGGGCCGATGCGCGCCGGTCCGCGCGTCGATCTCCCAGACCATGGCGCGGTCTTCCTCGGCCGCCATGCCGCGCTCGGTGATGTTGCTGTTGGACCCGATGCCGACATACAGGAAGCGGCCATCGGGGCTTGCTGTCAGCGCCTTGGTCCAGTGGTGGTTGATCGCCGCGGGAAGCTGCGCGATCACCCGCGGCGGGCCATTCGCGGTGAGCTGCCCCTCGGTGTAGTCGAAGCGCACCAGCTCGTCCTGGTTGGCGACGAAGATGCCGCCATCGACCAGCGCCAAGCCGTAGGGCGCATTAAGGTTCTCCGCGAACACGCGGCGGATTTCATAGACACCGTCGCCATCCGCGTCGCGCAGCACGGTCAGGCGATTGCCGCCCTGAACGCCGCTGCGCCCCAGCCGCTTGATGAAGCCGGCGATGATGTCCTTGGGGCGCAGCGGCGGCGCCGCACCGCCGGAGCCTTCGGCCACCAGGATGTCGCCGTTGGGCAGCAGCAGCGTCTGGCGCGGAATGCGCAAGTCGGTGGCGATGGCCTGGATGGAGAAGCCGGCCGGGACCACCGGACGCTCGCTGCCCCATGACGCGGGGCGTGGGATGGTCATCTCCGGCAGCAGGCCGCTCTGCGGCGCCGGCAGGTCGGGTGTCGCCGTGCGCTGCACCGGCGCGGGATCGCCATCGCAGGCGGCGAGTGCGATGGCCGCGCCACCGAGGACAAGGCTTCGGCGCATCATGACACGACCCTCCGCTCGTCCCGGGAATACCCCATCCAGGCAGCCACGAGCGCCAGCAGTGCCATCGCGGCGGAGAGGTAGAGGCCCTCGGGCATCATGGCCCAGGCGTCCTTGGCGTGGACCAGCGAGTTGACGAATCCCAGCCCCCACAGCACCAGCAGGACCACGAGGTAAAGCGCCGCACCGGCGCGTTGCACCGCGTGCGCGCGCACCACATCCACCAAGGCCCAGATCACCGCCAGCGTGGTCATGGTCACCGCACCGGCGACCAGCCAGGCCGAGAAATTGGCCCATTGAACATGGAAGCTGTTGCGGTACGCGATGTCGCTCAGCACGGCGCCGACCGACAGCGGCAACGGGAAGGCGAGGATGATGGAATGGAGTGGATGCAGTCGGGCCATCGGCCTCTGCAGCGACGCGTCACGCACAGTCTGTCTCCCGGCTTGATGGTCGGGCACAGGGGCGCCCGTTTCCCGAAGCAACGAGCGAGTGCGGCGTGAGGTTTCCCGGTCCGGCCCGATTTTCGACACGCAGGGTCGTGACCGGACCCGGTGGCGGGGTGGCGATTGGCGATCGCGCAGGTGGTCGGCCGGTGCCCCGGTTACGCAGCAGCTGGCATCGCCGGCGACGGCTGGCGCCAACGCTGCCGCCGCCAGCCCTGTGATTGCGCGAGCACCGTCAGCCGATCGGATGCTTTCATCCGATGAGAGCGGCTCTAGGCGCGTGCCGCGACGACCGCCATCTCGACGTGGATCCATTCGAGGCGGGGAGCATCCTGGCTTCCGATGAAGGCGCCCTCCTTGTCCAGCCATCGCTGCAGGTATGCGATCACATGCGGATGCTGCAGTCGCCGCTCGCGCTGGTCGGCGTCACCGGCTTCGAACTCCAGCACGCCGAAGCGCGTACCGTCACTCACCTGGAAAACATTGCGTGCCGGCCCCAGGCAGAGGACCTCGATCCCTCGCCCCATGGCAACGACCCCTTCTGCGATGAAGCGTCACCCTGCACATCGCACCGGATTTCTCCAGGAGATACGCCATCGCGCATCACGCGATCTCGGCGAAGAATGCGCCGGGACACTGAGAAGGCTCGACATCTCGGTTGCGCACGTTTTCGTGCACCGTGCCGACCCGCCGGACGCAGCGACCTCAAGCGCATTGCCTGCCATGAGGAGCCGGGGCGGACATGCCTGCCCGCCCCCGCCCTGTCGCGTGCGCGCGATCAGGCGCGCGGCGGCCGCTCATTCTGCGGGCGCGCGCCGCTGATGTTGGTGCCGGCGATGTCGTCGACCGCACGGCTCGCCATGGTGCCAGGCGGATTGCCGGGCGCGCCATCCGGCACGTCGCGCAGCGGATGCCCGGCCTCGTTGGACACGTAGCCCTGCCAACCGGCGGTGCGGTACTCCGCCTCCCGCGTCGCCATGTGCACCGGCTGGTGCGCCACCACGATGTCGGCTGCCCGGCCCATGCGGCTCGGGTCGGTGCGCACGGTCACGATCGTGCCGCCGCGGCTGAGGCCCTCGGCGTAGACATGGGCGTCGCGCTCCGGAACGCCGGTGCCGGTCAGCGACCCGATCAGGCCGCCGGTCAGCGCACCGGCGCCCGCGCCTGCCGCCATGGTCGCGAACCAACCGGCGGCGACCAGCGGCCCGATGCCCGGAATGGCAATGACCCCGAGACCGGCCAGGAGGGCCGCGCCGCCCCCCGCGAGCGTGCCGACGGCGGCGCCGACACCAGCGCCGCCTTCGGGCGTGTCCGAGGCTGGCTCTGTCGTCGCCTGCCGGGCCATGATGCTGACCTCCGCCGGTGCGAAGCCGGCCGATTCCAGGTCACGGACGGCGGAGACGGCGTTGGCGTGGCTGTCGAACAGCCAGGTTTGTGTCTGCGTGGACATTGGGAAGTTCCTTCGCGTGTCGCCGCGCGGTTCGCGCGGCGTGGATTGGGAATGGCGGCTTATCGCGGCGATGCGGGGGCCGGGGTCGTCGTGCCGCTGGCCGGCGGCGGCGTGGCAGTGCCGCTTGCGGGCGGCGAGGGTGCGCGCAGCGACGCCACCTCCGGACCCGCCGCGATCCTGCCGCGGAAGTCCATCGCGACATCGACCTGCATGCCGCCCCGCATGCCACGCCCGCGCCAGAAGCCGGCGTCATCCTTGGTCAGCGACTGCACGTCCGTGATGCCGGCATCCTCAAGGCGGCTGCGCGCCTGGCCTTCGGTGAAGCTGTTCGCGCCCGCCTCCAGCTGGGCGGCGCTGACGATCGGCGATGCGGGCGGCGTTGCCGCGGCGCGCGATGCGGTCGCCGGGGGCGTGCTCGGTGCCGCGGCCGGTGACTGTGTTTGCGCCGAGGCGACGGAAGCGACGCAGCCGAGGAGGAGTGTTGCGGCAACCAGCGATTTCATGGCGTTTGATCCCGATGATGTGGAACGTCACGACAGCGCCCGGTTCGCCAGCTGGGCCAGGGTTGCTCCCTGTCCTGCTGTGACCGAGACTCTCGATCATTGTGGCAACGCGGCATGCGGTGAGGCGGTTGCTCCCGCGCCGGGCGGGACGCGCACAACAACGCGAGACGGCTCGCGCACGGAACGGGTTGCGGCTGCGCTCGGTGCGCATCGTTGTCGCGGCGGCCATCGCTGCGTCGGCCCGGGGCGAGGTCGATGAACTTCATGCACGACCGTTTGGCGACCGCGCGGAGAATCCGCGTGCTGACGGTCGTGGACACCTTCACGCGCCATGCGCGGCCAATCGAGCCGCGGTTCGGCTACCGTGCGGGCGACGTCATCGATGGGCTCGGAGCGTCGGACGTGAGCACGGATCTCCGCAGGTCATCCGTCTCGGCCAAGGGCAGCGGATTCGTGTCACGCGCGCTGGATTTTTGGGCCTACCAACGCGACGTGACGGTTCATGTCTTTCGGCGCGGCAAACCCACGGAGAACGCGGTCATCGAGAGCCTGAATGGGACGTTCCGAACCGCTGCCTGAACGCGCGTTGGGTCAGGGCCAAACGGAAAGGCCTCAAACGACCGTGTAGCCGAGCACCGCATCGCGTGCGATGGCATCGGCATCGCGCGCCGCCGGATCGCCGAAGCCACCGCCCCCGGAGGTCTCCAGCCGCACGATGTCGCCCCGCAGCAGCCGCACGCCATCCGATTTCGGCGCGATAGGCGTGGCAACCCCATCGCGGATGCGCGTGAGCCGCCCGAGGCTCCCCGGCTCGCCGCCTGCCAACCCGTAGGGCGGGAAGCGGAAGCGATCCATGTTCGCGGTGAAGACGCCGGCGGGACTATCCACCCGCCATTCGCGAAACAGGCCGAGCCCGCCGCGGTGTTCGCCCGCACCGCCCGACCCGGGCAGCAGCCCATAGCGCGTGATGGTGAGCGGCATCTGGCTCTCGATCATCTCGACCGGGATGTTCGCGTTGTTGTGCATGCCGAAGGCCCAGGCATTGACGCCGTCCTTGTGCGGCGTGCCGCCAGTGCCGCCGATCTCGATCTCGACCAACACGTCGCGCGATCCGTCCACGCCCTCGGTCTGGAAGGTCGCGACGTAGGACCCGCCGTAGTAGGCGGCTGGCATGCGGTCCGGCACCGCCTGGTGCAGGCAGCCGAACATGACGTTCGCCAGTCGGTGCCCGACCGCGATGCGATGCGCGACCGATGCCGGTGCGCGGCAGGCGGTGACCGAGCCCTCGCGATGGATGATGCGGATGGGCCGGTAGCAGCCCGCATTGGCCGGCATGGCGCCGTCCGTCGCCGCCATCACCGCGTAGTAGACGGCGCAGTTCGACATGGCCGGCGTGCAGTTGATCGGGCCGCGCGCCTGGTCGGCGCAGCCGGACAGATCAACGGTGATGCCATCGCCATCCACGGTCAGCACCGCGTGCAGCCGCACCGGGTCGGGCGTGACACCGTCGTCGTCGAGGAAATCCTCGAATTCGTAGCGCCCGTCCGGCATGGCGCGGATGGCGGCGCGCATCGCCGCCTCGCTCATGTCGAGGATGCGCCCGGTCGCTTCCACCAGCCCCGCCGCGCCGTAGCGCGCCGCCAGCCGGCGGATCGACGCCGCGCCGACATCGAGGCTGGCGAGCTGCGACTGCAGGTCCCCCAGCATCAGCGCCGGCTTGCGCACGTTCTGGCCGATCATCGCCCAGACCGCCTGGTTCAGCACGCCCTTGTCGATCAGCTTCAGCGGCGGGATCCGCAGGCCTTCCTGGAACACCTCGGTGGCGGTGGCGGCGTAGGAACCCGGCGCCATGCCGCCCATGTCGATGTGGTGGCACAGCGCGCCGACATAGGCGACGCGCTGCCCCTCATGCATCACCGGCTTGAACACCAGCACGTCGTTCAGGTGCTGCGCGCCGCAATACGGGTCGTTGGTGGTGACGACGTCGTCCGGTCCCCAGTCATCCGCGTTCACGAAGCGGTCGAGCAGCGTGCGCAGCGCCGCACCCATGGAGTTCAGGTGCTGCGGGATGCGCGCCGATTGCGCGACGTTGTTGCCCTCGGCGTCGAAGACGGCGGTGGAGTAGTCAAGCAATTCGCGCACGATGGTGGAGCGGCTGGTGCGCCAGATGGTGATGTCCATCTCGGCAGCCGCGGCGGTCAGCGCGTTGCGGATGACCTCGATCTCAATGGGGCCGAGCGTCATGCGGCGTCCCTCCGTGCCATCAGCGTGCCGGCAGGGCCGAGCCGCGCCGTCCATCCGCGCGTGATCCAGTGGGTGGCGAAGGCTTCCTCGACGATGGCGGGACCCTCGATGGTGTCGGCGGCGGTCAGCGCCTCGCGGTCCCAGACCGGGATGTCACGCCAGGCGCCGGTCTCGTAGGCGCGGCGCGTGCCCTTGCGGGCGGGGCGGGCGGCGGGTGGCGGGTCGCCCGGTTCCGGCTTGTCGAGCAGACCGGTCGCGATGGCGCGCAGCGTGACCAGCTCCACCGGATCGCCGGGGTTGGCGTAGGAGAAACGCTGCCGGTGCATGGCGTGGAAATCCTCGACCAGCGTGGCGAGCGCGGCGGCATCGGGCGCGGCGACCTCGCCCCAAGGCACCAGCAGCTCGAAGGCCTGGCCGTGGTAGCGCATGTCGGCGGCGATGGTGATGCGGCGGCGGTCCGGCGCGATGCCGTCCTGCGCCAAGCGCGCATCCGCCTCCGCGCGCAGCGCGGCGATGGCTTCGGCCATCCGCGGCAGGCTGGCGGGCTCCGCGCGCATCATGCGCGAGCGCGCGATGTCCTGCGTCAGGTCCGAGAACAGGATGCCATAGGCCGACAGCGTCCCCGGTTCGCGGGGAAAGGCCACTTCGGTGATGCCGAGCTCCGCCGCCACTTCCGTCGCATGAAGCCCGCCGGCACCACCGAAGGACAGCAGGCAGAAGTCGCGCGGGTCGAGCCCCTTCTCGAACAGAGACAGCCGGATCGCGGCACCGAGGTTCGCATTGGTGACGGTCAGCATGCCCTCGGCGGCCTGCTCGACCGACAGCGCAAGCGGACCGCCGACGCGCGCCTCCAGCGCCGCGCGGGTGCCTGGCATGTCGAGCTTCATCATCCCGCCCAGGAAGAAGTCGGGATCGAGCCGCCCCAGCGCGAGGTTCGCATCCGTCACGGTCGGCTCCGTCCCGCCGCGCCCGTAGGCCACCGGACCGGGGCGCGCGCCCGCGCTGCGCGGCCCGACCGTCAGCCGGCCGCCGGCATCGACCGCGGCGATCGACCCACCGCCGGCGCCGATCGTGCGCATCTCGACCATCGGCAGGCGCACCGGCAGGCGGTCGATCTCGCCCTGGGTGATGACCGCCACGCGGCCATCCTGCACGACGGAGACATCGAACGACGTCCCGCCCATGTCGACCGCGACCAGGTTCGGCCGCGACAGCAGCCCCGCGAGCCGCCCTGCGGCCAGCGCCCCGCCGGACGGCCCCGACAGCAGCAGCCGTGCGGGCTGTTCCGCCGCCATGCGCAGGCTGCACACCCCGCCATTGGACTGCACGAGAAACACCAGCGGCTGGAATCCGCCCTCGCCAAGCCGTGCCTCAAGCCGGTCGAGATAGGCCTTCACCACCGGCACCAGGAGTGCGTTCAGCACGGTGGTCGATGTGCGTTCGTATTCGCGGATCTCGGGCGAGATCTCAGAGGACAAGGACACCGGCAGGTCGGGCCGTGCGGTGCGGATCATCGCCGCCAAGCGCTGCTCATGAGAGGGGTTCGCATAGGCGTGCAGCAGCGACACCGCGGCGCATTCAGCGCCCAACGCCGCGACGCGATCCAGCAGCGCCGGGATCGCGGCCTCGTCCAGCGGGACTTCCGCGCTGCCATCGGCGCGCATCCGCTCTGGTACGCCGAGCCGCCGGTCACGCGGGATCAGCACCGGGAAGGGATCGGGTGCGAGGCCGTAGATGTCACGCCGGACGTGGCGGTTGATCTCGAGCACGTCCTCGAAGCCCGCCGTGGTCAGCAGCACGCCGCGCGCGAGCTTCCGTTCGAGCACCGCATTCGTCGCGATGGTGGTGCCATGCAGCAGCAGCCCCACATCCGCCAGCGCGAAGCCGAAGCGATCCGCCGCCTCGCCCACGCCGCGCAGCAGGCCGATGGACGGATCCTCCGGCGTCGTCGGCGTCTTCCAGGCGCGTGCGATGCCGCTGCGCGCATCGAGGATCTGAAGGTCGGTAAAGGTGCCGCCGATATCGACGGCAATGCGCACGGGGCGCGCTTCATGTTCCACGCGAAGGTTCCCGGTTCAGCCCATCACGGAGGGCAGCCACAACGCCATGCCGGGAAACAGCATGAGCAGCAGCACGGCAAGAAGATAGACGCCGAGGAACGGCATCACGCCGATGAAGACATCGGTGATGGGTCCCGCGCGTTTTCGCATGCCCTGCAGCACGTACATCACCGTGCCGTCGGGCGGGCTGATCTGCGCGATCTCGACCAGCATGGTCACGATCACGCCGAACCAGATCGGATCGTAGCCGAGCGCGACCACGATCGGGAAGACGACCGGCACGGTGGTGATGATCATGGAGAAACCCTCCATGAAGGTGCCGAGCGCCACATACAGGGCGATGATGCACAGCATGATGCCCCAGGGCGGGATCGGCAGCCCGGCGATCAGCGCTGCCAGCGCCTGCGGCACGTTGATGATGGTGAGGATGTAGTTGAGCAGATAGGCGCCGAACAGGATCAGCCCGAGCAACGCCGTGTTGCGCGCCGTCGCCTCGGCCGAGGCGTTGAGCATCCGCAGGTTCAGCTTGCCTTCCAGCGCCGCGAAGAAGGCCGCGCCGACCACGCCGAGTGCGGCCGCTTCCGTGGGCGTTGCGAGCCCGCCATAGATCGACCCCAGCACCAGCAGGATGAGCAGCAGCGTCGGGATCAGGTCGACCAGCGCGCGCAGCTTCATCGCCAGCGGCAGGCGCGCCGGCTTCTCCATCGGGTTGCGCAGCCCATGCGCCAGGATCACCAGGATGAACAGCCCGGTCACCAGCAGCGACGGAATGATGGCGGCGATATACAGCGCGCCGACCGAGGTCTCGGTGATCAGCCCATAGATGATGAAGGTGATGCCCGGCGGGATCAGGTTGCCGAGTGCCCCGCCGGCGGCGAGCGAGCCCAGCACCATGCGCTGGCTGTACTTGGTGTCCTGGAAATAGGGCAGCGCGACCGACCCCATGGTGGCCGCGGTGGCGACCGACGACCCGCTGATGGCCGAGAACACCGCGCAGGATGCGATGTTGGTGTGCAGCAGCCCGCCCGGCAGCCGGTTCAGCCAGACGTTCAGCGCCTTGTACAGCCGGTCGGACAGGCCCGCGCGCAGCAGGATCTCGCCCATCAGCAGGAACAGCGGCACCGCCACAAGCACGAAGTTGCTGGACGGCCCCCACAGCGTCTGCCCGAGGAAGGCCCACCACGGCCGGTCGGAAAACATCAGCGCGGTCAGCACGCCGAGCGCGCCCAGCACCGCCGCGATATAGACGCCCGAGCCGAAGAACACGACGAAGACCGCGACCAGCATCAGGATCTCGGCGACCGGCACGGCCTGGCCGGTGGTCGATGCCGCGAAGATCGTCACGCCCAGCAGGCCGAGCAGGAAGACGATGGCGATCATCGGCGCTCGCCCTCATGCGCCATGGCCACGGCGTCCAGCGCTTCCTCCGTCTCGTCCTCCAGCGTGCGCGAGCCCAGCAGCGCATCGAGCGACGCGCCCTGCCCCGCTGCCAGCGCCAGGCAGGCTTCCAGCAACAGCACGCAGCACGTCACGACGAAGGTGGAAATGCCGACCGCCCAGATGCCCTGCGGCCAGACCAGCGGGATGCGCAGCGCGGAATTGTCGTGCGCATCGAACAGCGCGCTCTCATCCACCAGTTCCCAGGCGGACCAGGCGATCAGCAGGCCGATCGCCGTCAGCAGCGCCAGCGACAGGATGTGCAGCGGCGCGCGCAGCCGCACCGGCAGGCGCGTCATGAACACGTCCACGCGGATATGCGCGCGGCGGATCAGCGTATGCGACAGCCCCCAGGCGATGCCGCCGGCCAGCATGTAGCCGGTCACCTCCACCGTGGCCTGGGACGAGAAGCCGAAGAAGGCGCGCGCCACGATGTCGAAGGTGATGAACAGCGCGCAAGCCAGGTAGGTCCAGCCCGCGAGATGCGCCATCACCGCCGCGGCGAAGGTCGCCATGCGCCGCAGCGCGCGCGCGGCCCGCAGCGGCGCGGGGGACGGGACGACGGCGCCGCTCACCCGCCGAAGCGCACGCCGGAGATGGGCGCGATCACCTCGTTGTAGATCTCGCCGCAGCGGGCACCGCAGCGGCGCACCCAGCCGGGCAACACGGTGGCGCCGAAGATCTCGCGCACGCGGGCGATCTCGGCGGGCGTCGTCACCACCTCGGTCATCGGGCGAGACGCCAGGTTGTGGATGCGGCATTCGGCCTGCTTGCCGATGTTGCAGTCGATGCCGTCGCGCGACGCCAGCGCGCCGAGTTCCCATTGCGCGGCGGCGGTCGCCTTGATGGTTTCCTCGACGAAGGCGCGCACGGCGGGATCAAGCCGGTTCCACCACTGCACGTTCACGAAGTAGCCCGACACCGCCCAGGACAGCGCCAGGTTCGAGATATGCGTGGTGACCTCAGGCCAGCGCGCCGCCGCCCCTGACCCCGAACCCGTGATGGCGCAATCCACCACGCCGCGCTCCAGCGCCGAATAGACTTCGGGGAAGCCGATCGAGGTCGGCTGCGCGCCGATGGCGGTGAAGAAGTCTACCAGCGAATTGCCGAAGGTGCGCACGCGCCGGCCGCGCAGGTCGGCCAGGCTGGTGAAGGGCTGCCGGCAGAACACCACCTGCGCCGGGAACGGATACATGGCGATGATGCGCGTGTTGAAGCGCTCGAGGTCACGGTTGGCGACCGGGATCACGGCCTCGGCGATGCGCTGCGCCAGCGCCATGTCCGGGCTGAGTCCGGCGAGGTCGACGCCGTCCAGGATCGGCACGTCGCCCGAAAGGGTGGTGAGCGTGCCGCCGCCGATCTCGGCCTGGCCAGAGCGCACCAGGCGCACGATCTCGGTGCCGGTGAGGTTGCGCTCGGCATGGGTGGACAGCGTGACCTGCACGCGCCCGTTGCTGCGTGCGGCCATGCCGTCGCGCAGGATGGGCATGTCGACGCGGGTGTATTGCGGCTGCGTCGGCAAGGGCTGCGTGACCGCCACGATGCGCACCGGCGGGCCAGCCGGAAGCGTCGTGGTCTGCGCCAATGCCGCCGGTGCCGCGAGCAGCGCCGCGGCCATCGCCAGGCGCGCCTGGGTGAAGAACTGCATGGGAAGCCTCCTGTTGCTTCGATCCGGCCGGGGTCTGCGCCCCGGTGCCGATCACAAGTCGATCACGATATTCCCGAAATCGTCCAGCGATGCGCGCGCACCCGGCGGCACCAGGCAGGTTGCGTCGTATTCCTCGACGATGCAGGGACCGTGCCGCGGCGTGGCGAGCGCGGAACGGCGCAAGACCGGCGTCTCGATCCAGCCGGCCTGTGCGCCGAAATAGGCGCGGCGCGGGGCCAACGGCGGGCCTTCGGCGACCGCGGACAGGCGTTCGGGCATGCGCGGTTTCTCGGCCAGTCCGCGGCCGACCACCTGCAGGCCGACCACCTCGATCGGTTCGTCGGCGCCGGCGCGGTGGCCATAGGTGCGTTCGTGCTCGGCGTGGAAGCGTTCCTCCAACGCCGCGGCATCGGGCAGGCCGGCTTCGACCGGCACGGCCAGGTCGAAGGACTGGCCCTTGTAGTGCATCAGCGCCGCGCGGCGGATTTCGCGCTGTGCGGGCGCGTAGCCGTCGCGTTCCAGGCTGCCGCCGGCCTCGCGCGCCAGCGCGTCGAAGCCCGCCTGCATCGCCGCGGCATCGACGCCGCGCAGCATCGCGCGCCAGGTGCGCGACAGATGCACCTCCACGTCGGAACACAGCAGCCCGAGCGCGGAAAACACGCCCGCCGAGGGCGGCACCAGCACGCGCGCCATGCCGAGGCTCTGCGCCATGCCTGCCGCAAACAGCGGCCCATTGCCGCCGAAGGCCACCAGCGCATAGCCGCGCACGTCGCGCCCGCGTTCCGACGACACCGCCTTGATGGCGCGGATCATGTTGCTCGCCGCGACGGCATGGGCGCCATAGGCTGCCTGTTCCGGCGCCACGCCGAGCGGCGCGGCCAGGCGCTCAGCAATCGCGCGATGCGCCGCCGCGGCATCGAGCGCCAGCGCGCCGCCCACCAGCGCGCCGGGGTTGAGATAGCCGAGCACGAGGTTCGCGTCGGTCACGGTCGGTTGCTGGTTGCCGCGCCCGTAGCAGACCGGGCCGGGTGTGGCGCCGGCGCTCTCGGGACCAACCACCAGGCCGCCGCCGGCATCGACGCGCAACAGCGAACCGCCGCCGGCGCCCACCTCCGCCAGGTCGATCGCCGGCACCTTCAGCACGTATCCCGCGCCGGTCAGCAGGCGCGATCCCACCATGATGCCCGCGCCCACCGCGTATTCCGCGGCGCGGCCCACTTCATACTCCTCGACGATGCCCGCCTTCGCCGTGGTGCCGCCCATGTCGAAGGAGACGACCTGCGGCAACCCGCAGCGCACCGCCAGCGCGCGCGCACCGACCACACCGGCAGCCGGGCCTGATTCCACGGCGTGCACCGGGCGCGTCGCGGCTTCCTCCGCACCCATTAGCCCGCCATTCGACTGCATGATCATCAGCGGCGCGGTCACGCCATCCTGGCCGAGCCGCGCGCTCAGCCGTTCCAGATACTTCGCCAGGATCGGGCGGATATAGGCGTTGATGACGGTGGTCGAGGTGCGTTCGTATTCCTTCCGCTCCGGCAGCACCTCGTGCGAGAGCGAGACACTCAGATGCGGCGCGATGCGGCGCGCGATGTCGCCGATCGCCTTCTCATGCGCCGGATTGGCATAGGCGTGGATGAGGCAGACGGCGATCGCATCCACCCCGGCATCGACCAGCGCGGTCACCGCGCGCTCGGCCTCCGCGACATCGAGCGGGATGCGGATGGATCCGTCCGCGCCCAAGCGCTCCGTCACTTCCAGCCGCAATTCGCGTTCCACCAGCGGCGGCGGCTTTTCCCAGCGAAGGTCGTACAGGCGCGGCATCCGCAGCGTACGGATCTCCAGCACGTCGCGGAAGCCGCGCGTGGTGATCAGCCCGGTGCGCACGCCCTTGCGTTCGAGGATGGCGTTCGATCCGATGGTGGTGGCGTGCAGCACCTCGGTCACTGCGGCGGCGGACAGGCCGGCTTGCGCGAAGGCGGCGGCCAGGCCCTCGGCGATGGCGCCGGCATGGTCGGCGTCGTTGGTCGAGACCTTGCGCGTGGACAGCCGCCCGGAATCATCCAGCAGCACGATGTCGGTGAATGTGCCGCCGATATCGACGCCGACGCGGAAGCCGCTCATGGCTTCACCCCGTAGTCGCGCGCCGCGACTTCGGGGCTGAGCAGCCCGTTGCGGATGTCGCGCTGCAACGCCGCGGGATCGCGCGCGGCGGGATCGCCCCAGCCGCCGCCGCCGGCGAGTTCGTGGCGGAACACGTCGCCCTTGCGGAAGGGAATGCAGAACTTCGACGGCAGGTCCTGCCAAGTGCCATCGCGCAGCAAGTAGTTGCGCGAGGCCCCGCCCGGCTTGCCCCCCGCCAGTGCAAAAGGCGGGAAGACGCGCCGGTCGGAGCGCACCTGCAGGACGCCTTCCTGCTCCAGCATCCGGTATTCGCGCGCGAAGGGCACGCCGCCGCGGAACTGCCCCGCGCCGGCGCGATCAGGGACGAATTCGTAGCAGAGGATCTCGATCGGCTGCTCGGCCTCCACCACCTCGATCGACGGGCAGGCCATGTTCGCGAACATGTGCGAATTGCCGTCGAGCCCGTCTGCCCAGGGCCGCCCGCCCCAGGCGCCGCAGGTGAAGTCGACGTAGATGTACGGCTTGCGCTCCGCGTCGTAGCCGCCGATCGACACGCCGGTATTGCCGCCATCGCCGGCCGCGCCCACGCGGTCCGGCAGCATCTGCGCCAGCGCGCCGAACAGCGTATCGACCATGCGGAAGCCGGTCAGGCCGCGCGCCGCGCAGGCCGCCGGCAGGACGGCGTGGGTGATGGTGCCGGCAGGCGCGATCACCTCGATGGCACGGAAATAGCCCTCGTTGTTCGGGATGCCGGCGGGCAGCACGGAGCGGATCGCGCAATAGGACGCGCTGCGCGTGAAGGAGAAGGTGGAGTTGATCGCGCCGCGCACCTGCGGCGAGGAGCCGGTCCAGTCCACCGTGATGCCGCTGCCCTGCTTCAGCACGCGCACGCGCAGCGGGATCGGCTTGCCGACATCCACGCCGTCATCGTCCATGAAGTCCTCGAAGGACCATTCGCCGTCGGGCAGGTCCGCGATGGCGGCGCGCGCCAGGCGCTCGGCATAGTCCAGCACGTCGTTCATGTAGGTGGTGGTGTCATCGGCGCCGAAGCGGCCGACGAGTTCGGCGAAGGCGCGCTCGGCGATGGTGCAGGCGGCGAGCTGCGCGCGCATGTCGCCCATCACCATCGCCGGCACGCGGACATTGCGTTCCAGGATGCCGAAGAAGACCGGGTCCGGCACGCCGCGGCTGATGATGCGCAGCGGCGGGATGCGCAGGCCCTCCTGGTAGATCTCGGTGCTGTCCGACGCGTTCGACCCCGCCACGCGCCCGCCCACATCGGTGTGGTGGCAGATGGTCGCGGCGATCGCCATGCGCACGCCATCCACGAAGATCGGCTTGAAGACGAAGATGTCGGGCAGGTGCATCCCGCCCTCGAAGGGATCGTTCAGCGCGAAGACGTCGCCCTCGTGCATGTCGTCGCCGTAGCGGCGCATCACGGCGGCGAGTGCCTCGGGGATCGAGCCCAGATGCGAGGGCAGCGTGAGGCCCTGCGCCACCAGCCGCCCCTGCGCGTCGCAGAAGGCGGTGGAGTAGTCCATGTTGTCCTTCAGCACCGCGGAATAGGTGGTGCGGTGGATGGTCAGCGCCATCTCGTCGGCGATCGAGAACAGGGCGTTGCGGAACAACTCGAAGGCGATGGGGTCACGCCGGCTTTCGCTGCCACTCGCCTCGGACATTGCGATATCCCATGCTGCGCTGCGAAACGCTGGGGCCGTTCCGCGATGCGTGTCAATGCCCTCTGACGCATGTCCTGCGCGTGCCTCCCGCGCGATCTGCCTCTCCCTGGTGCTGTCGTCGCACGGGCGGAGGCGCCTTCCTCCCGCGCGCCCTTCGGAGCCACGCGCTTGCGCATCCGTCGCCCTCGCGCTGCCCGCGACTGCGCCCGCGCAGGCGCGCCCGATCCGTCTGATCGCACCCTTCCCACGCGGCGGCGGCGTGGACTTGCGCGCGCGGCTGCTGGCCGCCCACGCCATGACCCGCTCGATGAGCGGGTTGGGCACCGGGTGCGACAATGTCGCGACGGCGACTGCCTTCGCATCGCTCAAGATCGAACACCTTGCCCGCAGACCCTATCGGACCCGCGAAGCCGCTCGGGCAGACGTGTTCGACGACATCAAGCGGCTTGGAAAATCCGACGCGATGCCACTCGGCCGTCGGCTATCGTAGCGCCGTGGCGTTCGAGCGTTTGGCCAGGACAGGCTGAACCTGGCGTGCATCGAAGCGGCAGCAGGGCAATGATGCCCGTCCTTGGGCTGGCGTGGCGCCCGGACTTCTCGCGCACCGAAGCCTCGAGCGCGTGATGGATTCGCTCAATGGTCCTCTCGCAGTGCCGACGCGCACATGATTCCCAAACTATCCGCTTCGGTGGCAGGTCCTTGGGCAGCGCGCGGCAGCATCAGCCCGTCCCGAGCAAATGGAATACCGCGTTCGACACCTCGCCCGCATCTGCCGCGCGGGGCCCGCCGCCGCCGTTCGCGGGGTGGCTCAGCGCCCGCCCGTGAGTCAGCGCGGAGCTATTTGTCGCGCGGACGCCCTGCGCATGGCCGTCGCGACGATCCTGACCGGATGGTGGGCGTCGAACACGTTGGGCATCGAACGCTGCGCCAGATCGGCGCGTGAAGACGCATCGCCCGCCGCAAATGCCGATGCGCTACGGAGCTACCAACCTTTTCGCAGCATGATCCATGTGGCGATGATCAGAGGAACCGTCGCGATAAGGCCCCAGATGATCCATAGTCGACACAGCCGCCAGTAGTCGGGCGGGATCAATGCACCCGCGCTGAAGGCGCGCGCCATGCGCGCTTGCCTGATCTGTATGGGGACCAGCATCACGAGCCAAACTGCCCCCGACATGACGAACATCGCCTCGGACCAGACGATCCAGTCGTCGCGCGCGACGTCTAGGCCGCCGACCCAGGCCGCGCCGTAGCCACCAATCACCAGAAGCACGATGCCCCACATGGTGAAGAACCAATCGGTCCTCGTGACCAGGCGCTGCGCGAAAGCGATGATGGTCGGGTCGCGCGTGCGGTCCGCCGAGATCTTCCAGATCGACGTCACCGTGATGTTGCCGACCAGCAGCACGACGCCAAGCACATGGATGAAGCTGTAGATTTCGTAGATCGTCGCCTCCCTGTCCTCCGCAGCGCAACCCCGATCAACCGAGACGCCGCGGCGCGTTCGGCGCGTGCGTCGCACTCGGCAAGCTAGCGGGCGCGGCTACTCATGACCGCGATCGGATTGGTCGTCATGTCCAAGATTGTGTCTGGCGGGAGTGGCCGATGCAGGACGCGGCGCCGGCAAAGCCTGCGCGCGTCCCGGCAAGGTAGGGAATTGGTTGGAGATACCGTCCGCCGGTCCTGCCAACCCGTTGAGAAAATTGGCGTCCCCTAGGGGATTCGAACCCCTGTTACCGCCGTGAGAGGGCGGTGTCCTAGGCCTCTAGACGAAGGGGACCCTGGCCGGAGGCGCGCTTCTAGCCCCCTCCCTTGCCGGGATCAAGCTCCCTTCTTCACGGTCCCCTCCCGCGCCCGCGCTGCCTCCCGCCGGCCATCGCGGCAGGCCTGCGAGCAGAACCGCACCTCGTCCCACACCCGCTCCCACTTCTTCCGCCAGGCGAAGGCGCGCCCGCAGGCCGCGCAGGGCTTCTGCGGCAGGTTCGGCTTGCGATGCGCCACGATGGCTACTCGACCAGCCGGACCTCGCCCAGCCGCCGTCCGCTCGCCGGGTCCAGCACCACCACGCGGTCGCCATCGGGCCGCACCACCCAGATCGCGAGTGCCCCACCAGCGTTCACCACGCCGCCGATCCGGCTGCCCGCCGGCTGGCCGAGCACGACCGGCGCGGCCCATCCCTGCAGCGGCGCGCTCGCCGCCACGCCCGCACCTGGCGCGACGCCCGCCACAACGCCGGGCTCCGGCGCGACCCTTGCCCCCCCGGCGCGCTGGACGAGCAGCACCACCAGCGTCACGGTGCCCGCGACAATGAGCACCCCCATCCCGATCACCAATGCCTTGAGCGCCGCCACCCCAACCCCCTCGACCGAAACCGCCGCCGGGCGCGTCGAAACCCTCGCGCCCCCCGAGGCCGCCGGCATGCGCGCCGACCGCTTCCTCGCGGACGCGATAGGTTCGCTCTCGCGCTCCCGCGTCAAGGCATTGATCGAGGACGGCCGCGCCTCGCGCGACGGCGCGCCGCTCACTGACCCGTCCGAGACCGTGCGCGCCGGCGCGCGCTACGCCATCGACATCCCCGAACCCGTCGCCGCCACGCCGCAGCCCCAGGCCATCCCGCTGACCATCCTGTTCGAGGATGGCGACCTCATCGTGGTCGACAAGCCGGCCGGGCTGGTGGTGCACCCCGCGCCGGGCAACCTCGACGGCACGCTGGTCAATGCGCTGTTGGCCCATGCCGGGGACGACCTGCCGGGCATCGGCGGGGAAAAGCGCCCGGGCATCGTGCATCGCCTCGACAAGGACACCTCCGGCGTCATGGTCGCCGCGAAGACCGAACGCGCCCACCGCACGCTGTCCGAGGCCTTCGCCAACCGCGACCTCGATCGCGCCTACCTCGCCCTCGCCTGGGGCCTGCCCGCGCCCACCAGCGGCGAGGTCTCGGCGCCGATCGGCCGCCACCCCGGCGACCGCAAGCGGATGGCGGTGGTCGATCGCGGCGGCAAGCCCGCCACCACGCGCTACAGCGTGCAGCGCGCCTGGGGCGCAGCGGTGTCGCTTATCGAATGCCGGCTGCTGACGGGACGCACCCACCAGATCCGCGTCCACATGGCGCATCTGGGCCACCCCATCGTGGGGGACCCGGTCTATCTGCGCCGCGCCCCCGGCGCCGCGCGCCTGCTGGCCGAACCCGCGCGCTCGGCGCTGCTCGCCTTCCCCCGCCAGGCGCTGCACGCGGCCACGCTCGGCTTCAACCATCCGGTCACGGGCCAGCCGCTAACCTTCGCCAGCCCGGTGCCGAAGGACATGGCGGCGTTGGTTGCGTTGCTGGATGGTAACGCCCAGTAACCCGACTATTGCACTCGGTTTTTCTTGCGCACCGCAACCGTGGGCGCTAAAAAAGCGTTGTCGGATTCCAAGGGGTGCCACGAAAGGCGCCCACCCTTGCCGGCCCGGGTACGACCGGTGCAGGCGACTCACGGCGCGGGCCCTGAGGAAAGCGACACAACCGGTTTTACGGCCGGTGCGGGCCCCGCCATTTCGGGGTGGCCCGCCCGGTCCAGGAGGCAGATGAGACCATGGCTTCCATGTCGATCCCGATGGCGACCGAGGGCAACCTCTCCCGCTATCTGCAGGACATCCGCAAGTTCCCGATGCTCGCGCCGGAGGAAGAGCTGTCGCTCGCCCGCCGCTGGAAGGACCAGGGCGACGAGAAGGCCGCCCATAAGCTGGTCACGTCCCACCTGCGCCTCGTTGCCAAGATCGCGATGGGCTACCGTGGCTACGGCCTGCCGGTCGGGGAACTCATCTCCGAGGGCAATGTCGGCATGATGCAGGCGGTGAAGCGCTTCGACCCGGAGCGTGGCTTCCGCCTGGCCACATACGCCATGTGGTGGATCCGCGCGGCCATTCAAGAATACATCCTGCACTCCTGGTCGCTCGTGAAGATGGGCACCACGGCGGCGCAGAAGAAGCTGTTCTTCAATCTGCGCCGGCTGAAGGCGCAGATGTCCGCGCTCGAGGAAGGCGACCTGAAGGACGAGCAGGTGGCGAAGATCGCCCATGCCCTGGCGGTGCCGGAGCAGGACGTGATCAGCATGAACCGCCGCCTCGCGAGCTCCGACCAGAGCCTGAACGCCCCCGTGCGCGCCGACAGCGAAGGCGAATGGCAGGACTGGCTCGTCGATGACGGCGAAAGCCAGGAGAGCGAACTGGCCGAGCGGGAGGACATGTCCAACCGCCGCGACCTGCTCAACGGCGCGCTGCGCACCCTCAACGAGCGCGAGCGCCACATCCTGATCGAGCGCCGCCTCAAGGAAGAACCGACGACGCTGGAGGAACTCTCCCAGCAATACGGCATCTCCCGCGAACGGGTCCGCCAGATCGAGGTGCGCGCCTTCGAGAAGCTGCAGAAGTCGATGAAGCAGCAGGTCACGGAGCGCCGCCTGACCGTCGGCTGACACGGTCGGGACTGAATGCGAAGGGGCGGCGGGGCAACCTGCCGCCCTTTTTTCGTTCCGGGGCTGGCGTTCGGCCGCGGCCGGCGTAGCATCGGCCGCCGCCCTGAGGAGACGCCCATGACCCGACCCTCCCGCCGCACCGTGCTGGCGCTGCCGCTCCTTGCCCTGGCTGGCACCGCGGCCGCGCAGGCACCCGCCATCCAGTTGTTCCGCGTGGTCTCGCAGCGCGACACCATCACCATCGGCCTGACCGCGGCCGAACTGGCTTCACTCGGCAGCGGGCCGGAGGCCGAGCGGATCGGCCGAGCCCTTGCCGCGCAGGGGCAGATCGGCGCCTGGCGCTATGTCGTGGGCCGCGCGCCGGACGGCTCGACACGCTACGCCCCGGCAGGGCGCGTCTCGATCCTTCGCCAGGAGACCTACCGGATCGAACCCTACACGCCCGCCCTGCCGGTCGCGCCGCCACCCGCCGGTTGACCACGGGCGCAAGCCTGCTTCGCCATCCCGCCCTGAGCGCCCCCAAAATGAAGAAGGGGGCCGCGCGGCCCCCTCCCCCATCACGCGTCTGATGCGCGCGTCAGCGGATCGGCGGCGCGTAGTGCAGCCCGCCATTGTTCCACAGGTTGTTCACCCCGCGCGGGATGCCGATCGGGGTGATCGAACGCTCGTACATCTCGCCGTAATTGCCGACCTGGCGGATGATCTGCACCGCCCAGTCATTGTTCAGCCCCATGGAGCGCCCCAGGTCGCCGGTGCGGCCCAGCAGGCGCTGGATGTCCGGGTTGGTGCTGGTGCGGGCCAGTTCCTCGACATTGGCGCTGGTCACGCCCAGCTCCTCCGCCGCGATCTGCGCGTAGAGGCTCCAGCGCACGATGTCGAAGAAGCGCCAGTCGCCCTTGCGGACGGTCGGGCCCAGCGGCTCCTTCGAGATCACCTCCGGCAGCAGCAGGAAGCTGTCGGCATCGGTGGTGCGCGTGGCGCGGAACGACGCCAGCGAGGAGATGTCGTTGGTATAGGCGTCGCAGCGCCCGGCCACGAAGGCGGCGCGGATTTCCTCGACGCTCTCGATCACCACCGGGGTGAAGCGCATGCGGTTGGTGCGGAAGTAATCCGCCAGGTTCAGTTCCGTCGTGGTGCCCGGCTGCACGCAGACCGTCGCGCCATCGAGCTGGCGGGCCGAGGTCACGTTGGAATTGCGCCGCACCATGAAGCCCTGGCCGTCATAGAAATTGATGCCGGCGAAGGCGAGGCCGAGCGAGGTCTCGCGCCCCAGCGTCCAGGTCGTGTTGCGCGCCAGCATGTCCAGTTCGCCCGATTGCAGCATCGGGAAGCGCTGCACGGCGGTGTTCGGCACGAAGCGCACCTTGGTGGCGTCGCCCAGGATGGCGGCGGCCACGGCGCGGCAGGTGTCGACATCCAGGCCGCGGAACTCGCCGCGGCTGTCGGGCAGCGCGAAGCCCGGCGCGTTGATCGCCACGCCACATACCAGCGACCCGCGGGCGCGGATGGCGGCGACGGTGTCGGGCGGCGCCGCACCCTGGGCGAGCGCCTGGCCGGCGAAGGCGAAGACCGCGGCTGCGGCCACACCCGCGATGCGGGTGCGAAGTCCTGTCATGTTCATTGTCTCCCGTTGAACCCCTGGGGCCGCCCGTGTTCGGGCGGCCTGGACGCAGCATGCCGTGCCTGGTGCCGGGCCGCCAAGAGCCGTCTTCGCGCCCCGTCAGGCCGCCTGCGAGAGGATGGCGTCGGCCATCTTCTCGGCGGTCATCAGGGTCGGGAAGTTGGTATTGGCCGAGGGCACCACCGGGAAGACGGACGCATCGACCACCCGCAGCCCGTCCACGCCGCGCACCCGCCCGGCGGCGTCCACCACCGCCATCGGGTCGCCATCCGCCCCCATGCGGCAGGAACAGGAGGCATGCCAGACACCGATGGTGGCCTTGCGGATGAAGGCCTCCAGCGCCTCGTCATCCTCCATGACTTCCTTGAAGCGGAAGCCCTCTATGACGAAGCGGTCGATGAAGGCCGAGCGCAGGAAGCCCGGCCCATCGAGGAACTTCGCGATGATGGAGGTCAGGATGCGGTTCTTGGTGTTCACTACGCCGATCCGCCGCACGCGGTCCGAATAGGCCGCCGGGAACGGGTCCGTCGTCACGGCGGCCATCGGCGGGCTCAGCACCAGCGAGGCCGCCAGACGGAAGCCGATCATCAGGCGTTCGAGGTCGCGCTGGTCGGACAGCAGGTTGAACTCGACCTCCGGGTGCTCCCGCCAGTCGGTGGATTTCAGCAGCACCTGGCCGCGCTGGGAGTAGGTCTTGTTCACCCAGGTCAGCATGGAGGCGATCTGCTCGCCCACCGCATGCCAGGCGGATTTCGACGCGACCGACATGAACATGTCGCCCTCCGGCGCGCCCTCGATGCCCGAGGAGAATCGCAGCCCGACCATCATGTGCCGGCGCAAATCGGTGCGGTTCAGCCGCGCCTCCGGCTTCACGAAGGAGGACAGCGAGATGGCCGGGTGGTCCATCAGCCCCTGCCCCACGCCCGGCAGGTCCGCCACCACCGCGATGCCGCGTTCGCGCAGATGCGCCGCCGGCCCGATCCCCGCCCGCATCAGGTGCGCGGGCGAATGAATGGCGCCGGTGGACAGGATCACCTCCCGCCCGCGGAATTCCTGTTCCTGGCCACGCACCATCGCGCGCACGCCGACACAGCGCGTGCCCTCCATCAGCAGGCCCATCACCTGCGTCTCGGTGCTGATGGTCAGGTTGGGCCGCTTGCGCGTCTCGGCATCCAGGTAGCCGATGGCGGCCGAGACGCGAGTCTCGGTCACGTTCACCGTGAGCGGGAAGAAGCCGTCCTCGAAGGCGCCGTTCTGGTCGGGCAGCTCCTTGAAGCCGGCCTGGCGGAAGGCCTCTGCGGTCGCCTTGGAATGCAGCGGCCACTTGTCGCGCGGGATGCGCCGCACCGGGATGCGCCCGTCCTGCCCGTGCCATTCATTGTCGAAGTCGAGGTCGCGCTCGACCTTCTTGAAATAGGGCAGCACGCCGTTCCAGTTCCACCCGGCGGCGCCGCGCTGTTCCCATTCGTCGTAGTCATGCGGCGCGCCGCGATTGGCCATCTGCCCATTGATCGACGACCCGCCGCCCAGCACGCGCGCCTGTTCGTATTTGCGCAGCGGCGGCTTCTCGGTCGGGTTGTTGTGGGAGACGACCTGGGTGCGGACCTTCAGCTCCGTCCAGTGGAAGCGCGGGTCGAAATAGGCCTGGCCCGGATAGGTATCGAGGATGGTCGCCGGCACCTGGCCCGGCGGCGTGTCCTGCCCCGCCTCGCACAGCAGCACCTTGTTGGCCGATGGCGTGGACAGGCGATGCGCCAGCACGGAGCCGGCGGAACCGCCGCCGATGATGATGAAGTCGTACAAGGCGGCATTTCCCCCGAGAATCCATCCCGCGCGCCCGTGGCACGGGTCGGGCGAGACTATCGCCCTTCCGAAGGCGGCATCCAGGGCCGGGTGGCGGTTCAGGCGCGCAGGGCGGCCACCGCGTCGTCCGGCGCGCGCAGGGCCGCCCAGACCAGCGCCCCGGCGGTGATGGTCGCCGCCTTCAGTTCCTGCATCGACACCAGCGCGCGCGTATCCGCCCCCGTCAGCAGGTAGCGCAACGCGCTGCCCGGTTCGTCGAAGCCCGCCACCAGCCGCGCGGCGGGAATGCCGTGCTCGGCGAAGTTGGCGTGGTCGGAATTCCGCATCAGCGGGACATGCACGCCGAGCGGTAGCCCCGCTGCCCCAGCCGCGCCGCGCAGGAACGGCCCCAGCCGCGCGAAGCCGCTGGTCAGCGCGGTCAGCCGCGGCCCGCCGGCGATGGAATCGAGGTTGATGTTCACCGCCATGCGCGCACGGCGCTCCGCATCCAGCCCCGCCAGCCAGGCGCGCGAGCCCGACAAGGCCCATTCCTCCGCCCCGAAGATGCACAGCGTCAGCCCGCGCGGGCAGTGCGCGACGACAGGCGCCGCCGCACGCGCCAGGCACAGCGCGGCCGCGAGCCCGGTCGCATTGTCGATCGCGCTTTCGCCCAGCGGATGCCCGTCCAGATGCGCGGACAGCACCACGCGGTCCGGCCCGCGCCCGGGCAGGTCGAGCACCAGCGTCGGCGTGGTGGCGGCGTGGTCTTCGCCATCGAGCGTGATCCGCACGCCGCGCCCCTCGGCCAGCAGCGCGCCGGCCTCGGCACTGATGCCGATCGCCGGGATGCCCGCGCCGCCATTGCGGCCGGACGAGCCCGACACCGCGCCCACGCCCGGTTCCGGCTGCACGATCAGGAAGGCCCCTGCCCCGGCCGCCTGCGCCGCCGCCAGCTTCACGCGCCGATGCACGGTCCAGGAGGCGAAGGGATATTCGTGCCTCGCCAGCACCGCGCGCCCGGCCGCATCGCCGTAGTCACCGGCGACGCCGCGGCCGCAATCCTGCGTGTCCAGCACCAGGCCACCTGGCGGCGTGGCGGCGGCGCCCAGCAGCGGCGCGCAGACCAGGTCGCGGCCGGTCGCGAGGTCAGTCACCCGCGCTCCGTGGCACCGCCAGCCGGCATAGGGCACGGGTTCGTCCCGCACATCGCCGATCGCAGCCATGCGGTCATGCAGCAGCGCGAAGCCGCGCGCCGCGCTGTCGCTGCCCTGCAACCGTCCGCCGGTGTCGCAGATGGCGGCGAAGTCCGCCGCCAGCAGCGGGTCCGCGGCGACGCGCCCGAGGAAGCCCGCGAGGTCCGCCGCCATGCGCTACCGTCGCGTCACTGCGCGGTGATGCCGCGCGACCGCGCGATCTGCGCGTAGCGCGCAATGTCGGCGCGGATGCGTTCCGCGAAGGGTCCGGGCCCGTCCGAACGCGGGATCACCGCCAGCGCCTCCAGCCGCTCCGCCATGCCCGGGCCGGCGAGCACGCGCGGCATGGCGGCGGCGATCTTCTGCACGATCGCATCCGGCGTGCGCGCCGGCGCCAGCAGCCCCCACCAGTGTTCGGCCACCAGGTCGATGCCCTGTTCGCGGAAGGTCGGGATGTCGGGGTGGCTGCGCATGCGTTCCGTCGCCATCACGCCCAGGCCACGGATCTGCCCCGACATCAGCTGCGGCGCCGCCGAGGCCACCGTGACGAACACGGTGTTGAGGTTGCCAGCCGCGAGATCCTGGATGGCCGGCCCGCCGCCGCGATAGGGCACATGCGTGATCTGCGTATCGGTGGCGATCTGGAACAGCTCGCCCATCATGTGCGAGGCCGCGCCAACACCGCCCGACCCATAGGTGTAGTGCCCCGGCCGCGCCTTCGCGAGCGCCGCGAATTCCGCCGCATTGCGCGCCGGCAGCGAGGGATGCCCGAAGATCAGCAGCGGCGCCGCGCCGACCATCGCGACCGGCACCAAATCCTTCTCGACGTCATAGGGCATGCGCGATTGCAGCGCCGGCACGATGGCGAAGGGCAGGTCGGCCAGCAGCAGCGTGTAGCCGTCGGGGGCCGCGCGCGCGACCGCCTCGGTGCCCAGCATGGAGCCCGCGCCGGAGCGGTTCTCGACGATCACCGACTGGCCGAGCGCCGCGCCCAGCCCCGGCTGGATCAGCCGCGCCAGCACGTCGGACGACCCGCCCGGTGCGAAGGGCACGATCAGCCGGATCGGGCGCGTCGGCCAATCGGCCTGGCCGAGCGCCGGGGCGGCGAGCGCGGCGCCCGCCGCGCCCAGCAGCAGCGCGCGGCGGCGCATGCGGGCGGCGGCCGGCAGGGCTTCGGCGTCCCGCGTGGCTGCGTCCGGCGAAGGCTCCGTCAGGCGCGCGGCCGCAGCCCGCACCAGGTGGCGATGTAGGTCGCGATCGTTCGCGTGCATGTCCTCAGGTCCTCGATGGAGGTGCGTTCGTCGAAGCCGTGCGCCACTTCACCCTTCGGCCCGTAGCAGAGGCCCGGGGTGTTGAAATACAGCCCGTAGTAGCGCGCATCATTCACCGCGGTGGTGCGGCGCGCCGGCATCTCGTTGCCATGCACGGCGGCATGGGCTTCGGCGAGCACCTGCTCCGCCTCGCTGCCGGGTTCGAGCACGTAGGGGTCGGTCTGGAAGCCGGTCCAGACGATCTCGGGCGGGTTGTTGGCCATGAAGCTGTCGCCGGTGGCGGCCGCCTTCACGCAGGCCTCGATGCCGGCCATGGCCTGTTCGGGCGTGGTGCCGGGCACCAGGCCGATGCGGCAATCCACCTCGCACCAGGCGGGGGTGGACGACGCCCAGTCGCCGCCACGAATGATGCCGGGGTTGAACTTGATGGGGTCCTTGATGTCGGCATACCACGCGCTGGACTTCGCGGCCTCGTTCAGCGTTTTCGTGTGGGCGTAGAGCGCATTGATCAGCGCATAGGCCGACATGATCGCATTGGTGCCGTCCTGCGCGACGGCCACATGCACCGGCACGCCGCGCACGCGCAGGCGGAACCAGATGGTGCCGGTCTGGGTGCGGGTGATGGCGTGGCCGGTGGGCTCGGGCACCAGTGCCGCCTCGGCGCGATAGCCGCGCAGCAGGGCGGCCAGCGCGCCGTTGCCGGTGCTTTCTTCCTCCGTGACCGTCTGCACATAGACATCGGCGGCGGGCTCGAAGCCGGCGGCGCGGATGGCGTCCATCGCATAGACCATGCAGGCGACGCCGGACTTCATGTCATGCGCGCCGCGGCCATACATCCAGCCGTCGCGGATGGTCGCGCTGTAGGGTGGGTGGGTCCACATCTCGTGCGGACCTTCCGGCACCACGTCGATATGTCCTTGCAGGATCAGCGAGCGGCCGGTCGGGTTGGCCGGGCGATGCGACGCCACCACCTGGATCGACCCGGCCGGATCGACATCGACCATCGGCGCCATCTTCGGATGGTCCGGCACGTCGGCGATGCTGAACCGATCCACCGCGTACCCACGCGTCGCCATCTGCCGCGCGAACCAATCCTGCAAGGGTGCCTCCCGCCCGCGCAGCGAGGGGAAGCGCACGAGCTCCTGGAGGAACGCCACCTGGCTGTCGAAGCCCGCGTCGATGGCGGAGAAGATGCGGTTGCGGGCTTCGGCGTCGATCATCCGTGCGTCCTTGCGTCAATTCGGCGGGCGCGCATGCACCGCGGAGGTATGGTTGACCGGCGACGGATCGTAGACAACCCGGTCCCGGCGACCAGCCCAGGTATTCCGCAAGAAGATCACCGGCAGCACGCCCTTGTCCTCCAGCAGGGCAGCGGCCGCCTGATGCGTGAGCACCTGCCGCCGCTCCGGGTCCATGGTGGTCAACGCCAGGCGCAGCGGCTCGTCGATCGCGGGGTTGGAATAGCGCTGCCGGTTGAACGGCCCGAAGCCGATATCGGGGTTGCGCGTCGCGACCACCTGGCGCAGCGGGTTGATGGTCAGGTAGGACGCGAAATACGTCATGAACAGCGAGAACTCGCGGTTGGTCGCCCGCGTGAACAGGTTAGCGGGCGGCAGCGCCTGGACCGTGGTCTCGATGCCCACGCGGGTGAATTGCTGCGCCAGCGCCTGCAACAGGTTCTGGTCCGACGGGAAGAAGCCATTCGGCCCATGCACCGTCAGGCGGAAACCGTCCGGGTAGCCGGCCTCGGCCAGCAGCGCGCGGGCGCGCGCGACGTCATGCGGCAGCGGGCCGGGCGTGGGCAGGCGGTGTTCCGCGATAGGCGCGGCGAACTGGTCGGCCGGCGTGGCGAGGCCATTGTACAGCCGTGTCGCGATGGCCTCGCGGTTGATGGCAAGCGAGAGCGCCTCGCGCACCCGCCGATCCGCCAGCGGGTTGCGCGGCAGCGGGTTGCCCTGCCTGTCCGCGACGAAGGGCGAGGTGTCGCGCATCGAATCGGGGAACAGGTAGACGAAGGTCACGCTGTCCACTTCGAACAGAGCGAAGCGTTGGTCGCGGCGCAAATTCTCGACATCCTGCACGGGCACGTAGTCGATCAGATCCACCTCGCCCGCCAGCAGCGCCGCGGAGCGCGAGGCGGCCTGCGGTATGAAGCGCACCGTCACGCGGTCCCAGGGTTCCGGCGGCCCCCAGTAGGTCTCGTTGCGCCGCAATTCGAGCCGTTCGTTCTGCGCGAAGGACACCAGCCGATACGGCCCGGTGCCGATGGCCAGCCGGCCGGACGTGAAGTCGGACGTGGTCGGGTTCTGCCCATGGATGCGCCGCGACAGGATGAAGGGTGCCGCCATGTCGAAGCGCATCAGCGGGTTCGGTTCATGCGTGCGGATGCGGATGGTGGTGGGGTCGACGATCTCGATCGTGCTGATGGTCCGCACCGCGGGCGTGTAGAGCGCCGGACTGTTCGGCACGGTCGGGATTCGCGCGAAGGTGTAGGGAATGTCGTCGGCCTCGAAGGGCGTCCCGTCATGGAAGCGCACGCCCTGCCGCAGCGTGACCTCCCAGGTCAGGTCGTCGATCGCGCGCATGGCGGTGGCCAGCCGCGGCTGCGGCACGGCCTGGTTGTCGAGCTCGAACAACCGCTCGAAGATCTGCATGAGCATCATCGAGTTGTTGGTGGTGTTGTGATAATGCGGGTCGAGCGCCGAGGGCGGCGTCTGCACCCCCATGGTTAGGCTGCGCTGCGCCATGGCCGGCACGGCCAGCGCACAAGCCACTGCCAATGCCGCGGCGATCCGCTTCGACATGCACACCCTCCCTCGCGGCCCGGTCTGTCGCCGGCCGTCCGGGGGAGCCTCCGCCGCGGGCGCGGCGGAGGTCAAGAAAATCAGTTCACCGGGTGCGACAACATCGCGTTGGTGTACCAGCGCGGGTCTGGCTCGTAGCGCACGCGCGCGCGCTGCGTCGCCCAGGTCAGGCGCAGGAAGTGGATGGGGATGACGCCCAGTTCCTCGGTGGCGATGCGCAGCGCCTCGGCGGTGATGGCGTCGCGCTGCGCGGCGTCCATGGTCACCATCGCCCGCGTCACCAGTTCATCCATGCGCGGGGATGACCAGTGCTGCCGGTTGAACGGCCCGGTGCCGGTCGCCTGGTTCCGCGTCATCACCACCTGGCGCAGCATGTTGGCGCCGTAGTTCGCGGTGAAGGTCGTCATGAACATGGTGAATTCGCGCGCCGTGGCGCGGGAGAACAGGTTGGCCGGCGGCAGCACCTCGACCCGCGTCTCGATACCGATACGCGTCCAGCCCTGCGCGATCGCCTGCATGACGTCCGCATCACCGGGGAACCAGCCATTCGGGCCATGGATGGTGATCCGGAAGCCGTCCGGGTAGCCGGCCTCGGCCAGCAGCGCGCGGGCGCGGTCGGGGTCGAAGGGCAGCGGCGGCAGGTTCGGCGCGCGGCCCTGCAGCGCGGGCGCGGCGAACTGGTCGGCCGGCGTGCCCTGGCCGTTCAGCAGGCGCTCCACCACGCCCTGGCGGTTGATGCCGAGCGACAGCGCGGTCCGCACGCGCACGTCGCGCAGCGGGTTGCGATCCAGCGGGCGGCCCTGCTTGTCGGTGATGAAGGGCGTCGTCTCCCGCGTCGCGTCGGGCATGATGTAGGAGGTGGTGTTGGCGGCCACGCCGAACACCGCGATGCGCGGCTCGCGCTCCAGCCGCGGCACGTCCTGCGAGGGGACGGAATCGATCACATCCACATCGCCCGAGAGCAACGCGGCCGACCGCGCCCCGGCATTGGCGATGACGCGCGTCACCACGCGTTCCCAGGGCTGCGCCGGCCCCCAGTATTCGGGGTTGCGGACCACCTCCTGCCGATCGCCGATCGTGTAGGAGACATGGCGATAGGCGCCGGTCCCGATCATGGCGCGCCCGCCGTTGAAATCCGGCAGCGTCGCATTGGCATGCACGGTGCGCGACAGAATGAACACGGCGGCGATGTCGTGCTCCAGGAAGGGGTGCGGTTCGCGCGTGTGGAAGCGCACCGTGCGCGGGTCCACCACCTCGACGCGGCTGATCATCCGCACCGCCGGCGTGAAGGGGCCGGGGCTGTTGGGCACGGTCGGCACGCGGGCGTAGGAGAATGCCACGTCCTCCGCCGTGAAGGGCGTGCCGTCGTGGAAGCGCACGCCCTCGCGCAGGCGGAATTCCCAGGTGCGGTCATCGACGGCGCGCCAGGATTCCGCCAGCCGCGGCACGAAGCCACCCGAGCTGTCCAGGTCGATCAGCAGGTCGAACACCTGGCGCAGCTGCGCGTTGTTCATGTTCGACGAATGGTAGTGCGGGTCCATCCCCGTCGGCGCCGAGGACGCGCCGATGTTGAGAACCCTCTGCGCCAGCGCCGGCGCGGCGGTCAGCGAAAGCGCGGCGGCCGCAGCCAGCGCGGCACGACGGAATCCCGGCATCGAAAACCCCCTGTCTTGTCGTTGCGACAAGCCTCCCCGCCGCGCCGCCGCGCGTCAAGCGCGCGCTACGGGACGCGCCGCCGGAAGAACAGCATCGGCACCACCACCGCGAGCACGATCCCGCCCGCCAGGATGTGCAGCGCATAGGGCAACCACGCCGTCGCGCGGATGTTCTCGAGGGTGATGATGAACACCACGGTGCTGCCCAGGATGCACATGCTGGCGATGCGCCCGGCGATGCTGACCTCGGTGCGCGGGCGGGCAGTGGGTTCGGCCATGGCGGATCCTCCGTGGCGCAAGGTTCGGCCGGGGCGGCGGATGGGGTCAAGCGTTCCTGGCGCCGCGTCCGTCACGCGACCGTGACGCGGCGATGCGCTTGCCAAACACTAAATGATTCGGTTAAGTTTTTCGCGAAGCGAAGGAGAACGCCATGGCCACGCTGTCCACCTGCCTGTGGTTCGCCACCGAAGCCGAGGAAGCCGCCCGCTTCTACGCCGCCACCATTCCTGGCGGGCGCATGGGCGAGGTCGTCCGCACCCCGCCCGGCGGCCCCGGCGCAGAGGGCAGCGTGCTGCTGGCGCGCTTCGACATCGGTGGGCAGCCCTTCATGACGCTGAACGGCAATGCCGATGCCCCCTTCACCAACGCCATCTCTCTGGTCGCCACCTGCGCCGACCAGGCCGAGCTCGACCGCGTGTGGGATGCGCTGCTGGAAGGCGGCTCGCCGATCGTCTGCGGCTGGCTGAAGGACCGCTACGGCGTCGCCTGGCAGGTCGTGCCGGACGGGCTGATGGCGCTGCTGGAAGGCACCGACGAGGCCGGCCGCAGCCGCTTCATGGCGGCGATGCACACCATGGTGAAGCTCGACATCGACGCGCTGCGCGCCGCCGTGGCCGGCGCCTGACGCGGCGGCAGGACCATGACCTATGTCGATGCCTTCGTGCTCGCCGTGCCGGATGCGCAGAAGGATGCCTATCGACGGCACATCGAGCAGATCGCGCCCGTGCTCCTGGACCGCGGCGCGCTCTCCATGGTGCAGTGCTGGGGCGACGACGTGCCCGAGGGCAAGCTCACCTCCTTCCGCATGGCGGTGCGGCAGGCGGCGGACGAGACGGTCGTCCTCGCCTGGGTGACCTGGCCGTCGAAGGCAGCACGCGACGAAGGCTGGGCGCGCGTCTCGGCGGACCCGCGCAATGCGGACCCGGCCTCCCTGCCCTTCGACAGCCGGCGGCTCATCACCGGCGGCTTCACCGTCCTGATGGAATCCGAAGGAGAGGACACAATCATGTATGTCGATGGTTTCGTGGCCGCCGTGGCCAATGCGAAGAAGCAGGCCTACCTCGACCACGCGCAGAAGGCCGCCGTGGTCTTCAAGGACCACGGCGCGCTATCCGTCGTGGAATGCTGGGGCGACGATGTGCCGGAGGGCAAGCTGACCTCCTTCCGCATGGCGGTGAAGCAGGACCAGGACGAGACCGTCGTCTTCTCCTGGATCACCTGGCCCTCGAAGGACGCCCGCGACGCCGGCTGGAAGGCGCTCATGGACGACCCGCGCATGAAGATGGAAGGCGAGCAGATGCCCTTCGACGGCAAGCGCATGATCTATGGCGGCTTCGCCGTCCTGATGCAGGCCTGACAGGAGACACCCCCGTGCCCATCACCCCCTACCTGTTCTTCGAAGGACGCGCCGAGGAGGCGATGGACTTCTACGTGAAGGCGCTCGGCGCCACGGTGACGATGCGGATGCGCTACAGCGACTCCCCAGAGCCCGCCATGGTGCCGCCTGGCAACGAGAACCGCATCATGCACGCCGAGATCCGCGTTGCCGGCGAACCGCTGATGATCTCCGATGGCGGCTGCGCCGGCACCACGCGCTTCGGCGGCTTCGCCGTCTCGCTGCCCGCCGCCGATGCCGCGCAGGCGCAGCGATACTTCGACGCGCTGGCCGAGGGCGGCACCGTGCAGATGCCGATTGGCCCGACCTTCTGGAGCCCCGCCTTCGGCATGCTGACCGACCGCTTCGGCGTCAGCTGGATGATCGGCGTGCAGACGGAGACAGCCTGATGGACCCGCACTACGACCCCGCGCTCGACCTGATGATCGAGCGCGAGATCGACCTCCCGCCCGGCCCGCTCTGGGCCTGCTGGACCCGCCCCGAGCTGATGGAACAGTGGTTCTGCCCGGTCCCGTGGAAGATGACCGACATCGAGCTCGACCTGCGCCCCGGCGGCCGCTTCAGCGGCGTGATCCGCGGCCCGGACGGCGAGGCCATGCCCAATGTCGGCTGCTACCTCGACATCCTCGGCGAACGCCGGCTGGTCTGGACCGATGCGCTGGCCGGCGGCTATCGCCCGAAGGCCGAGCCCTTCATGACCGGCATCATCACCTTCGACCCCATCCCCGGCGGCACGCTGTATCGCGGCATGGCGCTGCACGCCGATGCCGAGGCCCGCGCGAAACACGAGGCGATGGGTTTCCATGACGGCTGGGGCAAGGCGACCGACCAGCTGGTCGCGCTGGCGCGCACGCTGTAGAGCCGCCCCCGCTCGCCATGGCTCGCTTCAACGTCTCTCGCCCGTTGTTTTCGCCAGCATCTCTATCCGCTCAAACGATTCGGTTTGCGCGGATGATGCTCTAGTCGCGCGGCAGCGACGCGATGGCGGCCTCGTATTCCCCGGTGTCGAAGCCGACCACCAGCCGCTCGCCGATCGCCAGCACCGGGCGGCGGATCATCGAGGGCTGCGCCAACATCATCTCGACCGCGCGGCTTTCGGTAAGGCCCTGCTTCTGGTCGTCCGGCAGCTTGCGGAAGGTGGTGCCGGCGCGGTTCAGCAGCCTCTCCCAGCCGACGCGCTTCGCCCAGCCCTCCAGCGTGGCGCGGTCGATGCCCGCCACCTTGTAGTCGTGGAAGGCATGCGCAACGCCGTGGCTGTCGAGCCAGGCGCGTGCCTTCTTCATCGTCTCGCAGTTCCTGATGCCGTGGATGGTGATGGCCAAGCCCGCCTCCGCTGCCCCGTTCCGCCCGAGACTACGCGGCCCCGCCGCCACCGATCCAGACCACCCGAAAGGACGCCGCCATGGCCGACCTGGTCCTGACCATCTGCTCGAGCCTCGATGGCTATGCCGCGAAGCCTGGCGGCGTCTTCTCCCCACCGCCCTGGTCGGACGAGGTGGAGGAGGCCTGGTCGGCCGCCGCCCTCGCGCGTGCGGGACACCTGCTCTACGGCCGGGTCAACTTCGAATTCAACCGCGCCTTCTGGAGCCCGGCCGCGACCGACCCGTCCAGCATCGCCGCCGGCATCTCCTACGCACCGAGAATGAACGCCCTGCCCAAGACCGTGGTGACCCGCACGCTGACCGGCGACCCCGGCTGGAACGGACGCATCGCCGGGCCGGACCTGGCGGCCGAGGTGGCGCGGCTGAAGCGCGAAACCACCGGCGATGTCTTCGCCTTCGGCAGCGCCACGCTGGCGCAGACGCTGTGGTCGCTCGACCTGGTGGACGAGTTCTGGCTGATGCTCACACCCGAGATCTTCGGCGACGGCGCGCCGGTGTTCCGCCCCGGCCGGCCGGAGGCCCGCATGGCGATGGTCGAATGCCGGCTGCTCGATGTGGGCTCCGTCATCCTGCGGTATCGGCGCCTGCCGGGGGGCTGAGCGGTGGCGTCGACGCCCCCTCGCCGCGCATGGCCGCCGCGGCGACGTCGCGCGCCGCGGCGATGAAGGCCTGGCATGCCGCCGAGGCATGTCGTCGGTTCGGATAGTAGAGGCAGAGCGGCGCGAGCGGTGGCGTCCAATCCTCCAGAAGGCGGACAAGCCTGCCGGCCGCGATGTCCTCGCGGACATCGGCCTCCATGAAGTAGCCGATGCCGATGCCATCGAGCACCGCGCGCCGCGACAGGCTGGCCTCATCCAGCGTGATCGGCCCCTGCACGTCGATCCGCATGGTCTCGCCGGCCTTCTCGAACGGCCATCGGTAGAGCGCGCCATTGGGCAGGCGCACGCGGATGCAGGGCTGCCCCAGCAGGTCCTGCGGACGCCGCGGCACCCCGTGGCTGCCGAGTAACCCCGGCGATGCCACGACCGCGTAGCGCCGTGGCGGACCCAGGGGAATGGCAATGCTGTCGCTCGGCACCAGGTCCGCGCCGCGCACGCCGAGATCGAACCCGGCCGCCACGATATCCACCAGCCGCCCTTCGGTGACCAGGTCGACATGGACCAGCGGATGACGTCGCAGGAACGGCAGGATGAGCGGCGCCAGGATCTCGCGCGCCGCCGTCGCGAAAGCGTTGATCCGCAGGGTGCCGGAGGGTGTCTCCTGCTGCGCGCGCGCCGTGTTCATCGCGCCATGGATGGCATCGAGCGCGGGGCCGACCTGCTCCACGAAGCGGCGTCCGGCATCGGTGAGCGAAACGCTGCGCGTGGTGCGATTGAACAGCCGCACGCCGAGCTGCCGCTCGAGCTTGCCGATCGCATGGCTGAGCGCCGTGGTCGAAACGCCGAGATCGAGCGCGGCAGCGCGGAACGACCCGCGCCGGCCGATGGCGAGCACGGCCTGCAGCTCCATAAGGGTCGCCCGCGGCACTGTCCCGCCTTTCGCAATGGCTCGTGCCGATTTGTCCCGATTATCGAATGGCGTGTCCACCCCCAGCTTGGCCCCATCACCGTCAAGGAGTCGCGCCATGCCCATCGAATTGCCCAAGCCGATCGCAGCCTATGTCGCAGCGAATGCCCGTCTCGACGTGAACGGCATGCTGGAACCCTTCGCGCGCGACGCGGTCATCCTCGACAACGGCAAGCGGTTCGAAGGCCAGGCTGGGTTGCGGAGATTATTCGAAGACGAGGTGGTGGCCGTCCGCGCGATCTTCACACCGGATGCCGTCCGCCACGAGGATGGCCAGGTGGTGGTCGAAGGCCCTGCCCATGGCGACTTCAAGGGCAGCCCGATCCGCTTCACCTATCGCTTCAAGCTCGACGATGGCGCGATCAAGGCTCTGGAGATCACGCTGTGATCCTCAAGGCTGATCCGGGGGAGTTCGCGGGACAGCGCGTGCTCGTCAGCGGCGGCACCAAGGGCCTGGGCCGCGCGACCGTCGCCCGCTTCCTCGCCGGCGGCGCGCGCGTGATCACCGCCGCCCGCGCTGCCGCGGAGCCCATCGCCGGCGTCGACTTCGTGCAGGCGGACCTGACGACCGCCGAGGGCGCGGCGCTGCTGGCCAGCACGGCGCTCGAACGGTTGGGCGGCATCGACATCCTCGCCCATGTCGTCGGTGGCTCGGCCTCGCCGGGCGGCGGCTTTGCCGCGCTGACGGACGACCATTGGCTCGCCGAGCTGAACCTCAACCTGATGGCCACGGTGCGTCTCGATCGCCTGCTGATCCCGCAGATGCTCGAACGCGGCGCAGGCGCGGTGGTGCACGTGACCTCCATCCAGTCGGTCCTGCCGCTTCCCGAGTCGACCACCGCCTACGCTGCCGCCAAGGCCGCGCTCAGGACCTATGGCAAGGCGATCTCGAAGGAGGTCGGACCGAAAGGCGTGCGGGTGAATGCCGTGTCGCCGGGCTGGATCATGACGGAGGCGTCAGACCATCTGCTCAGGCGGCTGTAGGCGGCCAATGGCGGCACGATCGACGAAGCGCGGCAGGCCGTGCTGGACAGCCTCGGCGGAATCCCAATCGGCCGTGCGGCCGAACCCCATGAGGTTGCCGACCTGATCGCCTACCTGGCCTCGCCACGCGCCGCCGCCATCCATGGCGCTGAGTTCGTCATCGATGGCGGCACCGTGCAGACCGTCTGAACTGTCGCGATGTCATGCCCGCCTGGTGGCGGCGTGACGTCGCAGCGGCGGGCGCTCCATGTCGGTGTGGCGGCGCCTGGTTCGCGCCAATCGTCCCCTCGGGCCGACCGCAGCGGCAGCCCAATCGCACAAGCGCGCAGGATGGGGACGGGCGAAGCCTCGGCAACGGCCAAACGCGCGCTGAGGCTACTCGGCCCGGCGCCTCGTCACTCCCACTCGATGGTCAATCAGAGTCTTAGGCACAAGTTTTCATTCAGAAATTCGCCCCATAACGCCGTCATATACCGTCATCCATACCGTCAGATGATAGCCTCAGAGAGCCCGCCCGGATGGCAGCCCGAGCATCGCCGCTCACAGCCAATCAGTGCGCACTTCTAGCCGCGCCGCGTCAGAAGGCGGAGCTTCTCCAACGCTACACGCTCGCTTTCCTTGTGGTCGATCGTCCCGGCGAACCGCCCCGCCGCGTCAAGCAGGAAGATGCTGGCGGAATGGTCCATCGTGTAGCCGCCGCCCTCCAGCGGAACGCGGCGGTAGATGACACGAAAGCCGCGTGCAGCCGCCGCGATCTGCGCCTCGGTGCCGGTCAGCCCGATGATCTTCCGATCAAAGGCCTCCAGGTAGGCGGCCATCGCCTGCGGCGTGTCGCGCTCGCCGTCGACGCTCACGAACAGCCAATGAAGCTGGTCCGCATCGGCGCCCAGCGCCTCGATGAAGCCCGTCATCTCGGTGAGCGTGGTCGGGCAGACATCGGGGCAATAGGTGAAGCCGAAGAACACCGCCATCGGCCGGCCGCGGAAGTCGCGTTCGGTGACCGCGCGGCCGCGGTGGTCGGTCAGGCTGAAGGGCCCGCCGATCGCCAGCGTCTGCGGCCCGGTCGCGACGCGCGGCGGCGCCAGCGGACCATCGGAGACCAGCCACCCGCCGGTGGTGGCCAGCAGCAGGAAGCCCACGACGCCAACGGCGCCCCAGGCCACCCAACGGATGATGCGCAGCATCGTCGCCTCAATGCCCCTGGTGCGGCCCGGTGCCGCGCGCACCCGGCGCATCGACGGCTAGTTCGACCGCAACACGCCCCGCGCGCTCGAACACGAGGGTGAGCGGCACGCTGGCGCCCTGTTGGAAGCCGCCTTGTGGCCCGATCAGCATCAGATGCTGGCCGCCAGGTGCCAACCGCACCTCCCCGCCTGGCGGCACCGCAATGCCGTCGGTGATCGGGCGCATGCGCATGATGCCGTCGGTGACGGACATCTCGTGCAACTCGACGCGCGCCGCGCGCGGCGTCTCGGCGGCGACCAGCCGATCCGGCGCGGAGCCGGTGTTGCGGATCACCATGTAGCCGGCGGCAGTCGGCGCCGCGGCGCCCACGGCGCGCGTCCAGGGATGGTCGATGGCCAGGTCCCCGGCACGGAAATCGTGCGCGGCGAGCGGGGCGCCAAGGAAGGGCAGGGAGACGAAGGCGGCGCCGGTCATCAGGACCGCGCGCAGAAGGGTGCGACGCATGGAAGGTTGCTCCGACAAGGGATGGAACAGCCCCGCGCCAGGCGGGGCGGGCTTCAGCCGAGGGTCGGAGCGACAGGCGGTGCGCGGGCCGGCGGCGGTGCACGCGCCGGCGGCAGGGGCGATGCGCCGGCGAAGGCGGCGCGGTGCGCGGCCAGCGTCGTCCAGGCCGGCATCGGCAGCACGAGTGGGGCCGGCGGCGGCGCATCCGCCGCATCGGGCAGACGGCACAGCGGACAATGCGACGCGGCCTCGGCGTCCGGCGCCTGCTCGGGCGCATCCGGCGCGGGCAGGCCGGACGGCAGGCACAGGCTTGCCCGCAGCATCGCGTCGAAGGCGGCCCTGTCCATTGCCGCGAAGGCCGGCAGCGGCGCCAGTAGCCGCGCCACCATGGCCAGCAGCACCAGGGCGGAGATCGGCACGCGCAGTTCGGCCCAGGCCCGCCTCATGCGGCGCGCGGCCCCCACAGGATGATCGCCGCGCCACCCAGGGCAACGGCACCGCCGATCAGGTCCCAGCGATCGGGCTCGAAACCCTCGACCACCCGCAGCCACACAAGTGTCGCCGCGATGTAGACGCCGCCATAGACCGCATAGGCGCGGCCGGCATGCTCCACCTCGACCAGGGTCAGCAACCACGCGAAGGCGATGAGCGCGGCGACGCCCGCGGCTGCCCACACCGCCGAATGGCCCAGCCGCAGCCACGCCCAGAAGGCGAAACAGCCAGCGATCTCCGCCAGCGCGGCCGCGGCGTAGATCGCGACCGTCCTCATCGCCGGGCGGGCGCCTCGGCGACCTCGATGCCGGGGATGCAGGACTGTCGGGTCAGCCAGGGCCAGGGATTCTCCGCGCGCCCGTCGCGGCGCAGCTCGACATGCAGGTTCGCCCCGGTGGTGCGGCCGGTGCGCCCCACCACGCCGAGGTCCTGGCCCGCCGCGACCGGACGCCCGGCCGCCACGCCGGGCGCGAAGCGTGCCAGGTGGGCGTATCGAGCGCGGGAGCCGTCGGCGTGCTCGATCTCGATCATCAGGCCGTAGTCGTAGTAGCGGCCGGCGAAGACCACCACGCCGTCGCTCGGCGCCACCACGGGCGTGCCGACCGGCGCGCGGATGTCCACGCCGGGATGAGGCCTGCCGTGGCGCAAGCCGAAGCCCGAGGAGAACTCGCCCGCGACCGGCATGGTCGCTGGACAGGGGGCTGCGAGCGCGGCGGACCCAGTGCCGAGAACGAAGGCGAGACCGAGGATCAGGGAGGGACGATGGATCATGGCGCGGTCCGTGCCTTGACCCGCTCCGGAAGGCAACCCCGGAGCCTCAGCCACGGGGCGCCGCGCCCGGCGGCAGCAGTGGGCGGATCAGCGCGGAGAAGCGCTCGAAGCTCTGCACGCCGCGATGCAGCTGCCCGTTGATCACGAAGGAAGGGGTCGCGTTGACGCCCGACTCGCGCTCGCCCTGCAGCCGCATCAGGATGATCGGGTCGGTGAAGCCGCGGTCGGTCATGCAGGCGTCGATCCGCGCCGCCGGGATCCCGGCGAGCGTGCCGGCGCGGCGCAGCCAGGTGCGCGCATCCGGGCTGTGCGCCCAGGCCTCCTTGTTCGCGTAGAGGGTCGAGATCAGCGCCTCGTATCGCTCCGGCCCGCCGCAATGGACCATCGCCGCCGCATCGAGCGCCACGCGGTCGAGCGGGAAGTCGCGCATCACGAAGCGCACCAGCCCCGGCTCGATGAAGGTCGTGCGAATGCGCGGGAAGATCGTGGTGTGGAAGTTCGCGCAATTGCCGCAGGTCAGCGAGTGGTACTCGATGACCGCCACCGGGGCATCGGCGCGGCCGATGATGCGCTCGCCCGGCAGCGGTCGCGGGGTGTCGGGGGCGGGTGCCGTCGGCTCGAAGGCCTGGGGCCCGGGCGCCTGGGCGAGTGCGGTCGCCGCCGGAACGACGAATGCGGCGGCAAGCGCCGCCCGGCGGGTTATGGTGTGGGACATGGGTGGTTCCTCCGGCTCTGGGATAGTGGTCATTGCGGCTGCACCTGGGGCGACGGTGCGCGAAAGCTAGTCAGCACCAGCAGCGTGACGCCGCAGACGATGGCGACATCGGCCATGTTGAAGGTCGGCCAGTGCCAGCCGCCGTAATGCGCGTCGATGAAGTCGGTGACCGCGCCGATGCGCAGGCGGTCGGCGATGTTCCCGATCGCCCCGCCGATGATGAGGCCGATCGCCGTCGCCTCGGTCCGGTTGGCCGCGCGCCGCAGCCAATGTAGCAGCCAGGCCACCACGGCGAGCTTGATGCCGACCAGCAGCCACACCGCGCCGGCCGCGCTGTCGGCGAACATCCCGAAGGTGACGCCGGTGTTGAAGCCAAGCCGCAGGTTCAGCACCGGCAGCAGCGTGATCCCTTCGCTGTAGGGCGGCCAGAGCGCTTCCAGCGCCCAGGCCTTGGTCGCCTGGTCGATGACCGCTGCGATTGGTGCCGCGATCAGGCCGAAGCGGCGCAGCGCGCGGGGGGCGGGCGTCGTCATCCCAGCCGAGCCAGCCATGGAAATGCCTCCAGGATCCAGATGGCGAGACGGGTCATCTCGCCGGTTGCGATGGCCAGGCCGGCCGCGAGCATGACGACGCCGCTCGCGACCTGCAGGATCCGCCCGAGCCGCCCGAGCCGCCGCGCACGGGCCATCGCTGCCGGCAGGTAGAAGGCCGCCAGCAGGAACGGCACGCCGAGGCCCAGCGCATAGGCGGCCAGCAGCCCGACCCCGGCGCCGGGTGTCAGCGCCGCGGCCGTCAACACGCCGGCCAGCACCGGCCCGATGCAGGGCGTCCAGCCGAAGCCGAAGGCGACGCCGATCAGCGTGGCGGAGACCGGGCCGCCGCCCTCGCCCGGCGGCCTGAAGCGCAGGTCGCGCATCAGCGGCGCCACGCGCAGCAGGCCCATCTGCACGAGCCCCATCGCCGCGATGAGCAGGCCGGAGACGACGGTGAGCTCGTAGGACCAGCGCCGCAGCAGCCCGCCGATCGCGGTCGCGCCGAGGCCCAGCAGCACGAACACCAGCCCGAAGCCCAGCACGAAGAAGACGGACAGGCGCAGCGCCCGCCAACGCTCGGCGCGCGCCGTGGCGAGGTCGGTCCCCGCCACCCAGGCGACGTAGCCCGGCACCAGCGGCAGCACGCAGGGCGACAGGAACGACACCAGCCCCCCGCCGAAGGCGAGAACCATGCCGAACAGGGTGAGGTCGATCGTCACGCGCGTCGCCTCCCGGCCAGCGCGATTCCCGCGAGCGCCGCGACGCCGATCGCGACAGGCAGGTCGCCAAAGCGCGCATAGGGCGTGCCGCCGGGCAGCGCCGCCGGCAGCGGCAGGTCCAGCACGCCTTCGGTCGCCAGCGGCAGCCGCGCGCGCTCGCGCCCCACCGCGTCGGTCACCAGCGAGATGCCGCTGTTCGCCACGCGAATCAGCGGCAGGCCGAGTTCGATGGCGCGCAGCCGGGCGGCCAGGGCGTGCTGGTAGGGGCCCCAGGAGGTGCCGAACCAGGCATCGTTGGTTACCGTCAGGATCCAGCCCGGCGCCGGACCTTGCGCCGGCAACGTGGTGGGGAAGATTGCCTCGTAGCAGATCAGCGGCCAGAGCGGCGGCAGCCCGGCCACGCGCATCGCCTCGCGAGGCGGGCCGGGGATGAAGTCCACCGTCCCGACGGTGATCTTCGGCAGATCCGCGAGCAGCCGGCGGAGCGGCTGGTATTCGCCGAACGGCACCAGCTGGATCTTGTCGTAGGCGGCGGTGATCGCCCCGGTGTCGTCGAGCGCGACCAGGCTGTTGAGCAGCGCCGGGCCGCCATCGTCCGCGATGGTCCGTCGCACCGCGCCGGTCAGCAGCGCGCCGCCCGGCGGGATGATGCGCGCGACCTCCGCGCGGATCGCCGGCGATTCGGCGAGGAGGTAGGGCACGGCACTTTCCGGCCAGATGATGTGGGTCGGTGCCACGCCATCCGCCGCAGGCGCGGCACTGAGCGCCAGCAGGCGGCCGAGGATGCGCTCGCGCTCGCCCTCGGCCCATTTCAGGTCCTGCGCGATGTTCGGCTGCACCAGGCGCAGCCGGATGCCTGGCGCGTCAGCGGGCATCGCATCGGCAAGCCGCGTTGTGCCCCAGGCCCAGGGCAGGGCAATGATGACCGTCGCGGCAAGCGCGGGCCCGACGCGCCGCTGCCGCACCGCCACGCCGGCCAGCACCGCGGCAAGCACGGCGAGCAGCCCGAGGCCATGGATGCCGACCAGCGCCGCCGCCTGCAGCCCGGCATCGCTGGCGCCCCAGGCATGGCCCGCGATATTCCACGGAAAGCCGGTCAGCACCGCGCCGCGCAGCCATTCGCCCGCGACCCAGAACGCGGCCAACGCCAGGGCGAGCGGCACGCCGCCCGCGCGGCCCGCCAGCAGCCGCGCCGCAGCGACCGAGCATGCGGGGAACAGCGCGAGGCCGGCGCTGAGCGCGGCCAGGGCCGGCAGCGCCAGCGCGCCAAAGCGCGCCGCATCCGCGCTGAACGCCTCGGTGATCCAGGACAGGCCGACCAGGAACGATCCCAGGCCGAACAACCAGCCAAGCACGAAGGCGCCGCGCAGGGACGCCGTCCGCTCAAGCTGGAACCACAGGCCGCCGAAGGCCACCACGCCGGCGGGCGCGATGTGCAGTGGCGCCAGCGCGATGGCACTGAGCGCTCCGAGCCCGAGCGCGGTGGCGCCATAGGCCATGCGGTGCGTCACGCGGCGGATTGGTCCGCGTGCCGCTTGCGACCGCGTCACGCACGCGCCGTCGTGGCGGGTCCGCGGCAGCACGAAGCCCTTCATGGCGCGGTGCAGATCAGCGCTGTCGTTCGGGGCCGGCCTTCCCATTGTCAGTGCCAATGCGCCCGGAGCGGCAGGACCACTGCGCCCGCGCGTTCGAAGCGCAACGTGACGCGGATTTCGTCGCCGAGCGCGAGCGGTGCCTGCAGGTCGCGCAGCAGAAGGTGCCGCCCGCCGGGCTCCAGGGCGACGACGTCACCGGCAGGGATGACGAAGCCCTCTGTGACGGCGCGCGCACCGCCGGAGGCGGACGGGTCTGGTTCACGCAGTTCCACGGCGGCCGCGCCGGACGACGTGGCGGAGAGCAGCCTGTCCGCCTCACTGCCCCGGTTGCGGATCGTCACGAACCCGAACGACAGGCGCTGGTCGTTGTCGGCGGCCTTCGCCCAGGCTCCGGTCAGAAGCAGGCCGCCCGCCTGAACATCCTGGGCCGCAGCCGGGCCCGACAGGATCAGGCGCCACGCGAGGAGGACAGCGGGCATCAGCCAGCGCCGCCCGGGAATGCTGCCGGGCGTCATACGGTCGCCCTTGTGCTGTTCCGCGCCACCCAGGGATCTACGACGAAGGACATCAGGCAGCATCCTTGGGCCCGGCAGGCGTCCAGCGCAGCAGCCTGAGCGCATTCAGCGTCACCAGGACCGTCGCGCCGGTATCCGCCATGATCGCCGGCCACAACCCGGTGATGCCGAGCATTGTGGTGACCAGGAACACCGCCTTCAGCCCAACCGCGACGGCGACGTTCTGCTTCACATTCGCCATGGTCGCGCGCGACAGGGAGACGAGTTCCGCCACCCCCGTCACGCGGTCCTTCAGCACGGCGGCATCGGCGGTCTCCAGCGCGACATCGGTGCCGCCGCCCATCGCCACGCCGACATTGGCCGCCGCCAGCGCCGGCGCGTCGTTGATGCCGTCGCCCACCATCACCACCGCGCCGCGCTCGCGCAGCTTGCCGATTTCGCGCAGCTTGTCGTCGGGCAGCAGTTCCGCCTTGGCGTCGAGGCCGAGCGAGATGGCGATCGCCTCCCCGGTGCGGCGGTTGTCGCCGGTCAGCATCACCGGGCGCACGCCGAGCGCGGTGATCGCCGCGATGCCGGCCGCGGCGTCCGCGCGCGGCTCGTCGCGCAGAGCGACCAGCGCGGCGACCGCGCCGCCGGCAAGCACGACCGACACCGTCTTGCCCTCGCCCTGGAGCCGGTCGAGTTCGGCCTCCAGCGGGCCGAGCGTGGCGTTCGACTCCCGCGCATGGCGCGGGCTGCCGATGCTGACCTGCACGCCATCGACCGTGCCGGCCACGGCGCGGCCGGGGATGGCCGACTGCGCCTCTGCCGCCGACACCGCGACACCGCGCGCCGCCGCCTCCGCCAGGATCGCCTTGGCGAGCGGGTGGGAGGAGCCCTGCTCGACCGCCGCGGCGAGCGCGAGCACCGCCTCTGCCGTGCGGCCCTCGGCCGGCAGCACGTCGGTGACGCGCGGACGGCCTTCGGTCAGCGTGCCGGTCTTGTCGAAGGCGACGGTCCTCGCGCTGCCGATCGCCTCGAGCGCCGCGCCGCCCTTGATCAGCAGGCCGCGCCGCGCGCCGGCCGAAAGCCCCGAGGCCATCGCCGCCGGCACCGAAATGACCAACGCACAGGGGCAGGCGATCAGCAGCACCGCGAGCCCGCGATACAGGCTGGTCCACCAATCCCAGCCGAACAGGAAGGGCGGCAGCAGGATCACCAGCAGCGAGACGATCATCGCCCCCGGCGTCCACCAGGCGGAGAACCGCTCGATGAAGCGCTGCGTCGGCGCGCGGGAGGCGGTCGCGTCCTCCACCATGCGGATGATGCGCGCGATGGTGTTGTCGGATGCGGCGCGCGTGACCCGCACGCGGATGGCGCTCTCGGCGTTGATGCTGCCGGCGACCACGGGATCGCCGGGGCCGCGCGAGACGGGGACGCTTTCACCCGTCACGGGGCTTTCGTCGAGTGCGGAGGTGCCTTCCTCGATCAGTCCGTCGCAGGGCACGCGGTCGCCGGGGCGGATCAGCACCAGGTCGCCAACTGCGAGCCGGTCCGCCGGCACCTGTTCGGCGGTACCGTCCGGCCGCAAGCGCAGCGCGGTGCGCGGCATGAGGTCGGCGAGCGCCCGGATGCCGGCGCGCGCGCGCCCGGCGGCGACGTTCTCCAGCAACTCGCCGACGGCGAAGAGCAGCACGACGACGGCGGCTTCCTCGGCCGCGCCGATGATGGCCGCGCCGACCGCGGCGGTGACCATCAGCGTCTCGATGCTGAAGGGGCTGCCGGCGCGTGCGAGCGCGATGGCGCGGCGGCCGAAGGGCACCAGGGCGACGGCGGTCGCGGCCAGGAACAGCGGGTAGGTCAGCCGTTCCGGCAGCGCCAGCGATAGCGCATAGGCCGCACCGACCAGCCCGCCCAGCAGCCAGACGAGCGTCGCCTTGCCGGTGCGCCACCAGGGCTTGCCGGCATCGGCCGGGTCGTCGTGGTCGTGGCCATGCGCCGCGGGGCCGGCGGCTCCCGGCTCGGCGCCGTGCGCGTGGCCCGCATGGTCGCCCTTTTGGCCATGGTTATGACCATCGGCGCCATGGTCGTGGCCACAATCGGGACCATGGGCATGCGCCGGCTCGGCCCGCGCCGCCGTGGCGGCGGTCGCGATGGGCGCCACCGTGTATCCCAGCGCCTCGACCTGCCGGGCGATGGCGTCGCCCTGCGTGGTGTTCGGCGCGAGCGCGACGGTCAGCCGTTCGGCCATCAGGTTCACCTGGACGTCCGAGACACCGGGCAGACGCTCGACGGCCCTGGTCACCTTGGCGACACAGGCGGCGCAGTCCATGCCCTCCACCCGCCAGGTCAGTCTGGTCGTATCACCCATGGCACCCGTTCCAACGTCGCAGGCACCGGTATGGGACTTCCAGTGGCTAGAGGTTCAAGGGGCTTTTTTCTCTCTCATGCCATCACTGATCACCCGCACGCGGGCGCGCGCCCCGGACGTGGCGCGCGCGGTCCACGCCGCTTGCGCATTGACCGCGATGTTTGGGATAGATCGCTCCCCCCAGGCCAGGAGCCTTGCCGTGCGGTCGTTCAATTCACGAGATGTGCGCCTCGGTCGCCGTCTCGTTGTGCGCGCTGCGCTGGCAGCGCCGTTCATCGCCGCGAGCCGCGACGTGAGCGCCCAGCCTATGGCCGAGGCTCCCGCGCCGCCCGCCGGCTCGCTTTTCGTGCTCAATTCCCTCGATGCCAATGTGCAGGTGCTGGACCCCGCCAGCAGCAGCGACCTGCGCCGCGTACCGGTGCTCCGCGAACCGCACCACCTGGTGCTGACGCCGGCGCGGGACCTGATCCTGGTCGGCGATTCCGGCGCCAACGAGATGTTCCTGCTCGACCCGCGCAGCGGCGAGGTGCGGCGGCGGGAGCCGATCAGCAATCCCTACAACCTCGGCTTCACGCCAGACGGCAGGCGGCTGGTCGTGACCAGCCTGCGGCGCAACCAGGTGGACATCTACGGCTGGGACGGCGCCGCCCTGGCCTTCGAGGGCCGACTGCAGGCCGGGCGCAAGCCGAGCCACGTCACCTTCTCGCCGGATTCACGCTACGCCTTCGTGACCTTGCAGGGCGAGGCCGCCGCGATCGCCATCGACCTCGACACCCGCACCGAGGCCTGGCGCGCCGAGGTCGGGCGCGACCCGGCCGGCATCCTGTGGCATCGCGGGCGCATCCTGGTCGGCGTGATGGGCGGCGACTACGTCTCCGTCATCGATCCGGCGACGCGGCGCGCCGACCGGCGCATCACGGTCGGGCGCGGCGCGCACGCGCTGTTCGAAGGGCCGCAGGATGGCTTGGTCTATGTCACCTCGCGCGTCGACAGCCGGATCACCGCGCTCGACCCACAGACACTGGAGATCAAGCGCGTCCATGAGATCGGCGGCGGGCCGGATTGCCTGACCTTCGACGCGGACGGCACGATCTGGGCGACGTTGCGCTGGACCGGGCGCGTCGCCGCCATCGACCCGCGCAGCGGCGTGGCGCGGGTGTCGCGTGTCGGGCGGTCGCCGCACGGCATCCTGTTCACGCCGGCGACCGGCGCCTGACGGCCGCGCCGGGACGCCGCCGAATGGCGAGCGGGACCGCGTTCCGGTCGCCTCAGGCGGGATGCGACCCGTTGAACCGCATGAAGGACCTGTGCGGACCACTGCCGAAGGCGATCACGTCGTAGCTGTCGACCGGCGCGCCGGGCACTTCCATGCCGGGCGAGCCGACCGGCATCGCCGGCACGGCCAGGCCGCGGACCCCGGCGGGGCGTTCTGCCAGCAGGCGGCGGATGGCGGTGGCGGGCACATGGCCTTCGAGCACGAAGCCCTCGACCTCGCCGGCATGGCAGGACAGCAGGTCGGCCGGCGTCCCGAGGCGACGCCGGACCGGGGCGACCGAGGGCACCTCCTGGTCCACCACGGCGAAGCCCTCGGCGCGCAGATGGGCGACCCAGCCGGTGCAGCATCCGCAATTCGGGTCGCGCCAGACGCTGACGCGCGTGGCCCGTTGGGCAAAGGCCGGGATCGGCAGCGCAGCGAGCGCGGCGGCGGCGAGGATCGAGCGGCGTGACGTCATCGGACGGTCCTCATGGGCTTGGCTTGGGCGGCGGAGTGCCCCGCTCCAGACATGGTCGTCCTGCCCTCAGTAGGAAGGTCAAGCGGAATCGACGTCCAGTCTCCCTGCCCCGAGCGTGACAATCAGTGGGCAGGATTGGTCGATCCCGGCATCGCATCGTCGCACCGCTTCGGTCAGGATCGATTCCATTGCTTGAAGGGCAGCGATGCGTGCGCGCACGTCGGCGAGGTGCCCGGCGGCGAGCGCGCGGCTCTGCGCGCAGCTGTCGCCCGGCGCGCCGGCCAGTGAAACCAGGGCGCGGACCTCCTCCAGCGTGAAGCCGAGCGCCCTGGCGCGCCGCACGAAAGCGAGGCGCTCGACATGCACGCCGTCGAAGACGCGGTAGCGCCCGCGGCGCTCGGCACGCGGCAGGACGCCGACGCGCTCGTAATATCGAATGGTCTCGATCTTGCAGCCTGTCGCCCGGGACAGGCCGCCTATCGTCATGGCGCGCGCGATGGCCACCGCAGCCTCCCGGAGAATGGGGCTTGAGTCTGTAGTCGCTACAGATCGTAGCGTGCCGCAGCCACCGCAAGTGAAAGGCATCAGGCGATGACCGAACCGACAATCAACCCCTCGGCCGGCCAGGCGCGGCAGGCAGGTGCCGCAGCCCTGACGGCCGGCGGCATCCTCGCCGGCCTGGGGGCAGCAGCCTGCTGCGCGCTGCCCGTCATGTTCGCGACGATCGGCGTCGGCACGGCATCCCTGCTCGGGATTGCCGCCATCACGGGTCCGTACCAGGGCGTCCTCCTGGTGGCGGCCGTGGCCAGCCTGGCGGGAGCCGCCATCCTGCTTTGGCGCGGGCGTGCCGCCGCGGCGGCCTGCGCACCGGGTACGGCCTGCGCACCGGGCGGCGCGCTGCAGCGCACGACGCTGGTCGGGCTGGCGGCCGGCATCATGCTGCTGGTCCTGTCCGTGGCGATCGCCTGAGCCATGGCGATCCTGCGCTCGACCCTGACTTGCCCGGAGTGCGGCCACGCTCGCGCCGAGACCATGCCGACCGATGCGTGCATGTATTTCTACGTGTGCACCGGCTGCGGCACGCGCCTGCGCCCGAAGCGGGGCGATTGCTGTGTCTTCTGCTCGTATGGCGATGTGCCATGCCCGCCCATCCAGGCCAGTCAGATCGGCGATGCGGTCGGCGCGGATTGCGCGGGTGGGCCCGGTTGCGGCGCGTGACGACACGTGGGCGGGCGATCTGGATCCGTTGTCGGACGGTACCACGACGATCACCTCGCAGGATCGCGCTGGCGGTGATGGCGAAGCACATCGCGATCCCGCTTGGACTGACGGCCTGCGTCCCCATTGCGAGGTGGTCGCCCCCGGCCCGGCGCAGGGCGCGGGGCCGATCAAATTGAGCAACCGTGGAAGCCGGCCGACGGGTCGGGTGCCAGCGCCCAGTTCCATGCCTGCGCCTGGCCGTAACCTGCCGAGCGTCCCGCGCGAAGACCGGGGCAGGAAGCGATAGGCACGATGCACGGAACCTCTTGGCGCCGCATTGTCCGCGACGACGCGCATGGCTACTCTCATCGCCTGATGCAATATCTGCGCGCCGGTCTGTTGACGCTCGTCATGCTGGCCCTTGCCCTCGCAGGGCCTGTGCAGGCGAACTGCGCCCCGCCGCCGGCCGACGCTGCCGTCCCGTGTGCCAGCATGATCATGGACGAGGACGGGCCTGATCAACCGCGGCCCGACACGCCCGCGAAGGCCTGCGCCATCATCCAGTGCCCGACCGCGCCGCCGGCGATCTCGGTTTCCGCCAAGGGCGCGGGCGAGCCCACCTTCCATGTCATCCGGCCGGCGATGTCGGCTGCCCGGACCATGGCAAGTGCCGATTCGGCACCCGAGCAGCGTCCTCCAATCTCCTGACAGCGCGTCGTGCGGCGTCGGCCAATGGCCGTCCCGTGCCTTCACCTGCTGTCCCGTCACCGATGGCCCGGCATCAACCGCCGGGGGAGATTGCGTTCCATGAAGAAGCATCATGCCGTGCTCGGCGCGCTCGCGCTGGGCGTCGCCGGCTTCGCGGCCGGCCACTTCGTCGCAACCGGGTCGCCGACCCTGCCCGACGGCCTGCTCAACTGGGTCCGTCCAGCCGCTGCCCAATCGCAGCGCCGGCCGGCGCAGGATGACCCGGTCGTGTTCTACCGCGACCCGATGGGCGAGCGGGTGGTGTCCGCCCGGCCGCGCCAGGACTCGATGGGGATGGACTTCCTGCCGGTGCGCCGGTCCGAGGTCGCGGCGCTTCTCGGGCGCCTGCCCAACCCGCTGCCCGCGCCGGCCGCCGGCGAGGCACCGCTGTTCTACCGCGACCCGATGGGCGGATCGGCCACGGCCACCGCGCCGCGGAAGGATTCGATGGGCATGGATTTCCTGCCCATCTACCCGTCGCAGATAGCGCCCGTCCTGCCGCCGCTGCCGCAGCGGCGCGGCGACGCGGATACGCCGGAGGCCGCCCCCCAGATTGCGGAGGCGCCGACCGGAACGCCTCCGGGCGACCGGCGCATCCTCTACTACCGCAATCCGATGGGCCTGCCGGACGTCTCGCCGGTACCGAAGCAGGACTCGATGGGAATGGCCTACATCCCCGTCTACGCGGATGAGGCGTCGCAGGACGGCACGGTCGGGCTCAGCCCGGCGCGCATCCAGACGCTCGGCGTGCGGACCGAGCCGGTCGAGCGACGCGTCCTCGCACGGACCATCCGCGCCGTCGGCACCGTGACGCCGGACGAGCGCCGGCAGGCCACGGTGACCTCGCGCTTCGAGGGTTGGATCGAGAGGCTCCACGTCAACGAGACCGGCCGCGACGTGGCGCGCGGCGAGGCGCTGATGGAGGTGTACAGCCCGGAACTGCTGCGGGCGCAGGCGGACTACCTGGCGAGCCAGGCCTCGCGCCGGCCCGGCGACCCCGACACGGCACGCGTTCGGCTGCTCAACTTTGGTCTGTCGGAGGCGCAGATCGACGGCATCCGCGCCTCCGGCCGCGCCTCGCGCACCGTGATCATCCCGGCCCCCATCGCCGGGACGGTGCTCGCCAAGACAGCGCTGGAGGGCATGATGTTCCGGCCGGGCGATCCGCTCTTCTCGCTGGCCGACCTGTCCGTCGTCGCGGTGATGACGGACGTGTACGAGCAGGACGCCGGCGCCCTGCGGGCCGGCCAGCCGGCCAGCGTCGGCATCGCCGCCTTTCCCGGCGAGGCCTTCGAGGGCGTGGTGGACCGCATCTACCCGGCGCTCGATCCAGCCACCCGGACGGCACGCGTGCGCGTGATGCTGCCGAACCGCGGCGGCCGGCTGCTCGGCGGCATGTTGGCGACCGTCGAGATCGCGGCCCCCGTCGCCAACGGGCGCGAAGTGGTGGCGGTGCCGGCGTCGGCGGTACTCGACGGCGGTCGCCGGCGGGTCGTGCTGGTCGAGCTCGGCGGCGGTCGCTTCCGCCCGGCCGAGGTGCGGACCGGCGCGCGCGCCGGCGGCGCGGTCGAGATCCTGGAGGGGCTGGCCGGCGACGAGCGCGTGGTGGTCGGCGCCACCTTCCTGATCGACGCCGAGAGCAACATGCGCGCGGCGCTCGCGGCCTTCACCGCCGCGCCGACGCCCGGCGAGGCGGCCGTGCGATGATCGCCCGCCTGGTTGGCTGGTCGGGGCGCAACCCCTTCCTGGTGCTGTTCGCCACCGCCTTTCTGGCGGTCGCAGGGATCTGGGCGGTCCGCAACACGCCGCTCGACGCGATCCCCGACCTCTCGGACGTGCAGGTCATCGTCTATACCGAGATGCCGGGCCAGGCGGCGCAGGTGGTCGAGGACCAGGTCACCTATCCGCTCGCCACGGCGCTGCTCAGCGTGCCGCGGGCGCGCGTGGTGCGCGCCTTCTCGTACTTCGGTGTCTCGTTCCTCTACGTGGTGTTCGAGGACGGCACCGACATCTACTGGGCGCGCAGCCGCGTGCTCGAATACCTGAATGGCGCCGCCGGGCGGTTGCCTACGAGCGTGACGCCAGTGCTCGGCCCCGACGCATCGGGCGTCGGCTGGGTGTATCAATACGTCCTTCGCTCCGAGACCGAGCCGCTGGTCGAATTGCGGGCGCTGCAGGACTGGGACTTGCGCTACCGCGTCGCGGCGACACCAGGCGTCGCCGAGGTGGCGAGCGTCGGCGGCTATGTCCGCCAGTACCAGGTGGTGGCCGACCCGGTGCGGCTGCGCGGCTACGGGATCGGCCTGGCCGAGCTTCGCGAGGCGATCCGCGCCGCGACCGGCGAGGCCGGCGGCCGCGTCGTCGAGCTCGCCGAGGCGGAGTACGTGCTGCGCGGCCGCGGCTACGTCCGCTCGCCGGAGGACCTCGAGCAGGTGATGCTGCGCTCGCGCGCCGGCACGCCGGTGCTGCTGCGCGACGTGGCACGGGTGGAATTCGGCCCCGACGAGCGACGTGGCGTCGGCGAGCTCGATGGCGAGGGCGAGGCGGTGAGCGGCATCGTCGTGCAGCGGCACGGCGAGGACACGCTGGCGGTCATCGAGCGCGTGAAGGCGCGCCTCGCGGCGGCCGCCGGTTCGCTGCCGGCCGGCACGGTGATCGAGCCGGTCTACGACCGCTCCGACCTCATCCAGCGCGCCATCGAGACGCTGAAGGCCACGCTGCTCGAGGAGAGCCTGGTCGTCGCCGTCGTGACCGCGGTCTTCCTGCTGCATCTGCGCAGCGCGCTGGTGGCGATCCTGATGCTGCCGGTGGGCGTGTTGGCGGCCTTCCTGGCGATGAAGCTGGCCGGCGTCGGTTCCAACATCATGAGCCTCGGCGGTATCGCCATCTCGATCGGCGCCATGGTGGACGCCGCCATCGTCATGGTCGAGAACGCCCACAAGCGCCTGGAGCGCGCCGGGGCCGACGCGCCGCGCCTCAAGGTGCTGCTCGATGCCACGGCCGAGGTGGCGCCGGCGCTCTTCGTCAGCCTGCTGGTGATCACCGTGTCCTTCCTGCCGGTCTTCGCGCTGGAGGCGCAGGAAGGGCGGCTGTTCCATCCGCTCGCGCTCACCAAGACCTTCGCCATGGCAGCGGCGGCACTGCTGTCGGTGACGCTGGTGCCCGTGCTGATGATCCTGTTCGTCCGCGGGCGCATCGTCCCGGAGGCGAGGAACCCGATCAACCGCGCGCTCATGGCGGTCTACCGCCCGATCATCGCGCTGGTGCTGCGCTTCAAGGCCGTCACCATCGTGCTGGCACTGGTGGTGCTGGCGAGTGCGGTCGAACCGATCCGCCGTCTCGGCAGCGAGTTCATGCCGGCGCTCGATGAGGGCACATTGCTGTTCATGCCGGTGACGCTGCCGGGCATCTCGGTGACCACCGCGGCCCAGCTGTTGCAGACGCAGGACCGCATCCTGGCCGGCTTCCCTGAGGTGGCCTCCGTGTATGGCAAGGCTGGCCGCGCGTCGACGGCGACCGACCCGGCACCGATGGAGATGTCGGAGACGCTGGTCAACCTGCGGCCGCGATCCGAATGGCGGCCCGGACTGACGCTGGACGCGCTGATCGAGGAGATGAACCGCGCGGTGACCCTGCCCGGCGTCAGCAACGCTTGGACCATGCCGATCCGTGCCCGCATCGACATGCTCTCGACCGGCATCCGCACGCCGGTGGGCGTCAAGGTGCTCGGCCCTGACCTCGGCGTGATCGAGCGTGTCGCGCGCGAGGTCGAGGCTGCGGTGCGCGACGTGCCCGGCACCACCAGCGCCTTCGCCGAGCGCATCACCGGCGCCTACTACCTTGACGTGATTCCCGACCGCGAGGCTCTGGCCCGCCAAGGGCTTACGGTCGCGCAACTGCAGGACGCGGTGCGGTCGGCGCTGGGCGGCGAGGCGGTGGCCACGACGGTGGAGGGGCGCCGCCGATACAGTGTCAACCTGCGCTACCCCCGCGATCTGCGCGACGACCCGGCGGCGATCGCCACCGAGGTGCTGGTCGAGGGCAATGGCGGCGCGCGCGTGCCGCTCGGCAGCGTCGCCCGCGTCGAGGCGGCGCGTGGGCCATCCACGATCCGCACTGAGAACGCGCGGCTCGCCGCCTACGTGTTCGTGGACATGCGCGGTCGCGACCTCGGCGGCTATGTCGCCGAGGCGCGCCAGGCGGTGGCGGACCGGGTCGTGTTGCCGCCGGGCTACGAGCTGCAGTGGAGCGGACAGTTCGAGTACCTCGAACGCGCCGAGGCGCGGCTGAAGCTAGTGGTGCCGGCGACGCTCGCGCTGATCTTCCTGCTGCTCTACCTCTATTTCGGCCGGCTGACCGAAACGCTGATCGTCATGCTGTCGGTGCCCTTCGCGCTGGTCGGCGGGCTGTGGCTGATGCTCTGGCTCGGCCACAGCATGAGCGTCGCCGTCGCGGTCGGCTTCATCGCGCTGGCCGGCGTCGCGGCTCAGACCGGCGTCGTGATGCTGGTCTACCTCGACCACGCCTGGGCCGAGGTGCGGGCGCGCCGCGTTGCCGAGGGGCGGGCGCCGACGCGCGCCGACCTCACCGCAGCAGTGATGGAGGGGGCGGTCGAGCGGGTACGGCCGAAGGCGATGACGGTTGCCGCGATTGTCGCCAGCCTACTGCCGCTGCTCTGGGCGAGCGGCACCGGCTCGGAGGTGATGAGCCGCATCGCGGTGCCGATGATCGGCGGCATGGCGTCGTCGGTGGTGCTGACCCTCGTGGTGATCCCAGCGCTCTATGCCATCGCGAAGGGCTGGCGCCTGCCGCGCGAGGCGCAACCGGATGCCGAAGGCGCGGGGCCGGACGCGCCGCGCGCGCTGGAGGTGGCGTGATGCCGGGCGGCATCGCGGCATCCCATGGCTGGCTTGCCGCCCTGCGCGCCTGGCTGCTGGTCATGGGGTCCGGCAACCTCCTGTGGGAGGCGGCGCACCTGCCGCTCTATACGATCTGGCGGACAGGGACTTGGCGCGAGAACGCGTTTGCCGTCGTGCATTGCACCGGCGGCGACCTGTTGATTGCAACGGCCTCGCTGACACTCGCGTTGCTGCTTGCGGGGCACGGTGATTGGCCAGCGCGGCGCTTCGGCGCCGTCGCCGCGCTCACGATGGCGTTCGGCGTCGGCTATACGGCGTTCAGCGAGTGGCTGAACATCGTCGTACGTGCCTCCTGGGCGTACTCGGAACACATGCCTGTGGTCCGGCTGGGAGATTTTGAGCTGGGCCTATCCCCGATCGCGCAGTGGATCATCGTGCCGCTGCTCGCCTTCGCCTGGGCGCGGCGCAGCGCGCCTTGCCGGAGTAAAGCCGATGAGGCAGGCGCATGATGGACGGGATCATGAGCGGCGGTTGGATGATGCTCGGGATGGGCATCATCTTCCCCCTCGTGGTGGCGATCCTGGTCTCGTCGGCGCGGCACTCGCGAAATATCTCGTGTCCGGCCGGCACCGTTGACTGACGCGTATCGCAGACCGCAGAGGAAGTGGCGTCACACGAGCAGCGCCGGCGGTTTCGTCATGGCGCCATGCCCTCCACGGCGGAGCGAGCAGGTCGGCGGTGCCTTTCTCCATTCCCACCCGCCGATGACTGAGGGGTTTCACAGCTGGCTCGCGCCTATTCGATGACGATCTCGCCCACCATGCCATGTTCGGCATGGGTGCGGCGATCGGCAGCGACGATGCCGCAGCGCAGGTCGGTGATGCGACCCGTCGCCACTGGCACGAACCACCATTCCGCGGCGTGGCCGGGATAGACCTCGACCTCGCGGATGACGCCCTTGAACTCCGCCAGCGTCACTTCACGACCATCCGGCTGTCGCTGCGTGACCTGCACCTTGCGGGTGAAGATACGCGCAGCGAACTCGTCGGAGGTGAAGTAGTGCGGGTCGTGGCTCACGTTGCGCAGCACGAGATTGTAGAGGCGCCCGGTCTCGAAGCGCAGCCGGTTCGGCTCGAAGGCGTGGCTACCGTCGGACCGCCCGAGTTCGACGACGACGACCACCGGCGGCTGCCGGGTCAGGTCGCCCGCGGCCTTCGCGGCGCTTGATGCGCCGAGAAGTGTCGCGGCAAGGATAGCGCGGCGGCGGACCATGGCGATCGTTCCTTCCAACGGGGTTCAGTCCCCAAACGCGGCATCGAACAGCAGCTTCATGTTCAGCCCGACGATCACCGCCGCCGTAGCCCAGCCCAGCGCGAGCTGCCAGGCCGGCGCGGTGAAGACCCCCATCCGCTTGCGGTCCTGCGCGAACAGCATCAGCGGGATCACCGCGAATGGCAGTTGGATCGACAGGATCACTTGGCTGAGGATAAGCAGCTGCGCGGTGCCGGACGCCCCATACATCCAGGTGACGATCACCGCCGGGATGATGGCGATCAGCCGCGTGACCAGCCGTCGCAGCACCGGCGGCAGACGGAACCGCAGGAAGCCCTCCATCACCACTTGCCCGGCCAGGGTCGCGGTGACCGTGGCGTTCAGCCCGCACAGCAGCAGCGCCACGCCGAAGGCGGTCGCGGCGATGCCCGCGCCCAGCAGCGGCGTCAGCAGTTGGTAGGCTTCGCCGATCTCGGCGACCTCGGTGTTGCCGCTGGCGTGGAAGGTGGCGGCCGCGGTGATCAGGATGGCAGAATTGATCAGGAGCGCGAGCGTCAGCGCCAGCGAGCTGTCGATGGTGGCGAACTTGATCGCCTCGCGCTTGCCCGCTTCGTCGAGGTTCCAGGACCGCGACTGCACAACGGCGGTATGCAGGTAAAGGTTGTGTGGCATCACGGTGGCGCCGAGGATACCCATGGCGATGTAGAGCTGCGTCTGGTTCGTCACGATCGAGACGGCAGGGATGTAGCCGTTCAGCACCGCCGCCCAATCCGGGTCCGACAGCACGATCTGGATGCCGAAACAGCCCACGATCAGCGCAATGAAGCCGAAGATCAGCGCCTCCAGCCAGCGCACGCCCTTGTTCTGCAGCCACAGGATCAGGAAGGCGTCGAGCGCGGTCACGAACACGCCATACAGCAGCGGAATGCCGAATAGCAGCTCGAGCGCGATGGCGGTGCCGATCAGCTCGGCCAGGTCGGTGGCGCAGATGGCGATCTCGGCGAACAGCCACAGCGGATAGGCGACGACCTTGGGGAACCGCTCCCGGCACAACTGGGCCAGGTCGCGTCCGGTCGAGACGCCGATGCGCACGCACAGCGCCTGCAGCAGGATCGCCATCAACGAAGAGGTGAGTGCGACCGCGAGCAGCGTGTATCCGAAGGCCGAGCCGCCGGCGAGCGAGGTCGCCCAATTGCCCGGGTCCATGTAACCGACCGCCACCAGGTAGCCCGGCCCCATGAAGGCAAACAGCTTGCGCAGGAAGCCGCCGGCATTGGGCACCGCGACGCTGCGGTGAACCTCCGGCAGGCTGGGCGGGCCGGATACGGCCGTCGTGGCGGCGGCGTCATCAGGAGGCGGTGTCATGTCGCGGCTCCGAAGTTAAGCCTAGGCTAAGTTATGCCAACACGACTATCAAGTGGGTCCGCTTCCATCTCCATATCCGAGTCATGACACGCAGCCCTACCAGGCGATCCCTTCCACCGGTCGATGACCATGCCGTGCGCTTCGCGCGCCAGCGTGAGGCCGACCGCACGGCGACCGCGGAGGATTACGTCGAGCTCATCGCCGACCTGCTGCGCGAGGAAGGCGAAGCGCGGGCCGTCGAGATCGCCCGGCGCATGGGTGTTTCGCAGGCGACGGTGACGGCCACGGTCGGACGGCTGCAGCGCGACGGGTTGGTCGAGACGAAGCCCTATCGGGGCCTGTTCCTCACCGATACCGGCCGGGCAATGGCCGAGGCGGCGAAAGCGCGCCACGACCTCGTGGTACGCTTCCTCATCGCGGTCGGGCTCGACCCGGAAACCGCCGAGCAGGATGCGGAGGGACTGGAGCACCACGCGAGCGAGAAGGCGCTTGCGGCCTTTGCAAGGTTCGTCGCGAAGGCAGATAAGGATCGCGCATGACCGATACCTACTCGATCGGTGACCTCGCGCGCGAGACAGGCGTCAAGCCGACGACGATCCGGTGGTATGAGCAGGAAGGCTGGATGCCCCCTCCCGCACGCACCGAAGGCGGACATCGGATTTATGGTGCGGCGCATCTGCGACGCCTCGGCTTCATCCGCCATGCGCGCGAACTGGGGTTTGAGAGCGAGGCAATCCGAGCGCTGCTCGACCTGGCCGATCATCCCGAAGCCGATTGCGGGGCTGCGCACACGCTTGCCACGGCGCAGATCAGCGAGATCGATGCGCGGCTGCGGCGCCTCTCGGCACTGCGCGCCGAATTGCAGCGGATGGCGACCAGCTGCGAGGGCGGCGTGGTCGGCGACTGCAGGATCATCGAGACACTCGCCGATTTCGCGCATGGGCACTGCGCGGATCCGATCCATCGGGCGCGCGGATGATCACGCCCGGAGGCACCTGAGCGCAGCGCGTTGCCGTCACCCACGCGCGCGCGTCCTTCGCAGCTGCAACAGTGCTACAGCGCGGGAATCCTTTGTCACAGCGCTGTCGTCAGCCGGAAAACTCCGATCGGCATGTTCGCCTCGTCGGCCAAGCAACGGTCGAAAAGGAGAATGCATCCATGCCCACCCAGATCCGCAATCCGCGCCTCGTTCTCTCCGCCGCGACCGCGCTGGTCATCCTCGGCACGATCGCCACCGCGGCCAAGGCGGATGGCCAGCCCGTGGTGTCGCTCGAACCCATGATGCTCGGCCGCACCGGCTTCATGATCTATTCGGATCGCGCATCACCGCTGTCGTCCCTGCCGGTCCGCCGCGTCATCACGAACGGCGAGAATGTCGAGATCGAGTACGACACCTCGGCGCCACCGCGGATGGTCGTGTCCCGTCCGGTTGCGCGCATCGTGGGCAGCGGCGAGAACCTCAGCGTCGAGTACGACGATCAGCAGGCCGCGAACATGCCGCATGCCATGCCGAATGTCGGCGGCGGCCACAACGCAGGCCTGTGGAACCTGCGCTCGCTGCCGCCGTCGCTGCGATAAGCCAAGCGGGCCCGGGCCTCGAAGGTCCGGGCCTTGTGGCGGCCTTGCAGGCAAGGGTTCCAAGACCCCGGTCATCGCCGCGAAGCAACACTCTTCAGCATACCGCTGAAGAGTGTTGTGGCGTTTTTGACCGCCCCCTGCCGACGCAGGAGCCACCCATACCGACGGTCGAATTCTTCGATCGCTGGTATCCGCCTTTGCCGACCCGCAGGCGCCGGGCGGAAACCTCCGGTTTCCCTGGCGTCGTGCGAAGAGCACGCCCGTGGCGTGACGCCGGACTCCCGGCGGTGCCCATTCGGGCGCTCGGCACGAGTCAAGCGCTCGTGCCGTGGGTGTCAGCCCGCCACGACGAATTCCGTCATCATGCCCGTCGCGAGATGCGGCATGTGGTGGCAATGGAACATCCAGCGACCTGGCGTTGCGAACTCGAAGGCCAGCGTAACGCGCTCCATCGGCGGCACCTGGACGGTGTCGCGCCTCGCGCCGACGAAACGCTGCGATCCCCATCCCACGACCTGAAACACCGTCCCGTGGATATGCATCGGATGCGCCATCATCGACACGTTCGTCATCGTCAGCTCTACGCGTTCGCCACGGCGGGCTTCGAGCACCCTGTGCCGAACCCAGCGGCGATCATCGATGGACCAGACATAGGGCGTCATTCCGCCGTTGAGCGTGACCGACAGTCTCCGATCAGCGCGCCGCGCCGGCACCGGGCTCGCCGAATGCAGCCGCAGCTCCTGCCGTCCGTCGAAGCCAGGCGCGGCGCTGTCGGCCTCCGGGGCGATGCGCGCAACTGGAGCGTTGGTCGTGGCCAGGATGATTCCGCTCCGCTCCCGCGCGCCTTCCCGCAGCGCGAGGATGGGGAAGGTGCCGCCTTCACCTGGCAGCTCGAGAAGGAGATCGGCGCGCTGGCCCATCGCAAGCGCGAAGCGCGTCGTGCGAAGCGGATCGACCGGATGTCCGTCGACTGCGACCACAGACGCCTCGAGCCGCCCCGTATCGATCCAGAACACCGTCGCCGCCGCGCCGTTGATGACGCGCAGCAGCACGCGGCCGCCGCGCTCGACCCGGACCACCTCCGGATCGCCCAGCGTCCGGTCGTTGGCAAGGTAGGCGTCGAAGTCGATGTCATTGATGTCCGCCGCGCCCATCGGCATGCCACCGTGCGGCGCTGCGGCAGGCGACATCCCGCCATGCGGATTGCCCGCCGCGGCATGCGGCGCGCCACCGCCCACCCCGAGCCGGGCGAGGATCTCGCCGAGCGGCGTGAGCGAATAGTCGTGCAGCATCATCACGACCTCCTGCCGATCCGCCCGGGCATCCTCCGCGCTGCGCACGATGTGCGGCGCCGCGAGAAGGCGCATCTCCTGGTCGGGCACATGGGCGTGCATCCAGTGCGTGCCGGCATTGGGCACGAAGTCGAAGGCACGGTCGGCTCCGGCTGCGATCAACGGCAGCGGCGTATCGGGCACGCCGTCCTGCGCGAAGGGTGGGGTCTGGCCATGCCAGTGGATGATGGTCCGCTCCGGCAGCCGGTTCTCCAGGCGCACGCGGAACCGCTCGCCGGGCTGTTGCACCAGTCCGTGACCGCCATCCGGGCGCAGAAGGCCCAGGACCGTCGCCGCGCGACCGTCGATGTCGAGCGTGCGTGACGTTGCACGGATCACCGTGGGCTCGGTGGCTGCTTCTGCCGGCTGACGGGCCGCACTCCAGATCGACAGGGGAAGTGCTGTGCCGCCGGCCATCAGGACGCGGCGTGAAAGGCTCATGGTTTTCGCTCCAATCAACAACCGGGAAAGTCTGCCCACCGTGAGACGACGCGGAATTGAACGCAGCGCGACAAAGTGTTTCCGCGTGATCACTCATCCGGCAGTTGGCACTCCCGACGCATCCCGCTCCCGGATGGTCGGGCCGGAGTCGCCCGGCGCGTTCCGCTGGAACCCGCCGTAGAGCGCCCGGAAAAGGAACTCATGCCACGTGTCGCGCATCTCCCTCGTCGCGCGCAGGGCTTGTGTCACCGCCGCGAGCGCGTCGCGCTCGGCAAGTCGCAGGGTTGGGAACTTGTCGTTCCCGCCCGGTGCCCTTGCGGCGCGCACCGCATCTGCCATGACCGCGACGCCGCCCATCCAAGGTGCGAACCGTTCCGAAAGCAGATAACGGCTGACGCGCATCGGGTGCATCCAGCGCGCCATCGCGGCTGCCGCGGGGTTCGCTGCGGCCCGGATCCATGGCGAGACAAGGGCGCCATAGACTGCATCGTTCCACTTCGAGACCTCGCCGACGCGCTCGAAGGCGGCGGACGGAGGCTCGAAGCGAAGGTCCTCGACCCGGCGCTCGACAAACCCGACGCTGTATTGCGGTCGCCGGCATTCCGGATCGCCGGTCGGGTTGTCGATCGTCATCTCGTAGAGGCCGGGCGCAAGCAGGGAGACATCATCGAGCGCCTCCAGGATGGCGCGATGCTCGAAGCGGGCGACCGAAGCCGAGACGAAGATCCCGAGGTGACCCGCCTTCGGGTTGAGCAGATAGACGATGCGCTGTCCCGCCTGCTTCAGCGCATCGGTATCGCGGTACACTCGCGCGATCCAGCCGAGGGCCTGGTGCGGCGGCGTGATGTTGTCGCCCTGCGACGCGAAAATCACCAGCGGGCTGCGCAGCTCCCGCAGATCGATGCGCGTGCCGTCGCCGAGGTCGAGCACGCCGCGTTCGAGCTCGTTGCCGATGAAAAGGTGCCGGACGATGGTGGTGATCTCATCGCGGCTCAGGGCGTAGAAGGTGTTCCACCAGCGCTCGAAGGCAAGGAAACGGGCCCGCTCTCCTTCCGGGTCGAGGAACAGCGGAAGGTACTTCTCCCACAAGGCGTTCTCGGGCTTCAGGCCCTCGAAGTTCTGCACGAGCCAGGCGCCATCGAACTGGCCATCGCCGAGATCGGCGAGCAGCCGTATCGGCCAGACGCCGCCGGACAGGCCGCCCGCCAGCCGCATCGGGTTCACGCCCGGCTCCCCCGACCAGTATGACAGCGGCGATCCGTTCAGCACGACGGGGCCGAGCAATCCCTCGCAGTGCAACGCCAACAGGATAGCCGCCCATCCACCTTGGCAGTTCCCGTAGAGAATCGGTGGCCTGCCCTCGTGCCGCGCGGCGACGGCATCCACGAAGCGCCGCAGCGCGTGCAGCACGTCGATCAGCGTCTGTCCGGGGCATGGTGCGGGAAAGAACGTCGCGAAGTAGACGGGGTATCCTTCGTGCAGCGCGATGCCGAGCTCGGACTCGCGTCGGGTTCCACCGATCCCCGGTCCGTGCCCGGCGCGAGGGTCGATGACGATCAGGGGCGGCTTCGCCGGGTCGAGACAATGGTCGGCCTCGTCCTCCCCATAGGCCGTGATGCGCAGGAGCGCGTAGTTCGCCGGGCGCGGAAAACGTCGCGCATCGAGCAGCGTCTCGTGCCGGAACGCGAGGATATCCGGCGCGCCTGCGCTGTACTGGCTCAGGATGTCGTTGGCGCGTTCGCGCTGCACGTCCCAAAAGAGAATTGTGCGCTGCCACGCGTCGATCATGTATCCGGCAGCATCGGCCATGTCGGGCAGGACCGCAGGCTTTGCGGGATCGGTCGGTGTGGCGCTGCCGGGGTCTGCCATCGTCCTGCCTTCCATGTGGCGAGGGCCGGCGGGGTGCGTGTCCCCGCCGGCGATCCCTCACCGGCCGGTGCCGCTCGAGGCGCCGGCGATCATGCCGGCGCCGCTGCCAGGAATGACGAGCCACGCCAACGCGTCCGCGGTCCGCCGCTGCGCCTCGTCGAGCGCCGGCAGGAGCGCGGCTGCCGCCTCGCGGCAGGCCCGCGCGCGCTCGAGCTCGGCAGCAAGGCGGGATTCCGCCAGGGCAAGACGCGCCTCGAGCCCGGCGGCCGGTGCCGGCATCCGTTCGACCGCGCCGCGGTAGCGCGCCGCGGCTTCACGGATGCGCCCGGCGAACGCGGTCCAGGCCGCTTCCTGGTCGGGACGGATGCGCAGTTCCGCGCGCAGGAAGGCCAGGCCGCCCTCGACGCGTTCGGCGAGCATCTCATGCAGCGGACCCGCCATGGGCGAGCTGCCGGCCATGCCGGAACGCCCCGCCATGCCGCCCATGGGCGACGCGCCCTGCATGGCGCCGGGCATCATGCCCCGCATCATGCCGGGCCGGGGTGGTCCAGGCGACCGGTCGGCATCCTCGACTTCGAGACGGATCCCCGGGCCGATGTTGATGATGACGTTCGTCGGCGAGCCGTACGCGCCATGATGCCGCATCGCCGGCATGCCGGACGGTCGGCCTTCGCCGCCCATCATGCCCATCATGCCCATGCCGCCGGGGCCGCTCATCATTCCCATGCCGCCTTGCGTCGCGGGAGCCGGCGTGGGCGTGGCCTGGGCTGGTGCTGCAGGGGTGGCTGGCGGCGCGCCCGCCGCGTGGTGGGGATCCGGTGCTGGCGCCTGCTGTGCCGCGGCCGGCAGGCTGAGCAACAATGCCGTCATCGCGACGGCGGCGCCTGGTGCGTGTCTGGTCATGGCATGTTTCCTCTCGGTAGGGCCGCGCAGGAGTTCCGGCGCGGGATTTGCGGACCCGATCCAGGTCCGATCGCGGCGCGCGACCGCTCCGCGATGCAGGCGCAGGTCACGGCTTGGCGGCCTGCTCGCGCAGCGCACGCCGCGCACCTGCCAGTGCAAGCGGCGGCAACACTGCCCATTGCAGCAGCGGGCCGGCCCCGGTGCCGAGAGTAGGCAGGACCGGCATTGCGCCGGCGTAGGCCCAACTGCGTCGGATCTCGACGTTCAGCCATTCGCTGTACACCGTATAGGCGAGACCGATCACGACCGTGGCGGCGAGCACCCGTCCGAAGGCCCGCTCGGGCCACTGCGGCGCGCCGACGATCACCAAGGCCCAGGACAATGCGGCGAGCGCGATCAGCGCATCGCCGGCGGTGCAGTGCAGAACGGCGAAAGCCAACTCCCACGCCGTACCGTCGCGCCAGAGCGTATAGAGCGGCAGTTGCACGATCTCCCATGCGAGCATCGCCGGCACGAGCCGGATCATGGTGCCGCGCATCGCCGGCAGCCAGTTCGCCGGATGGCGCGTGACGTGGCCCGTCGGCATCGGGAGGGCGCCTTCGATCATCCTGCAGCCGTGTCGCTGCGCGCGACGTCGGCGCGAAGCGCCGCGAGGCGGCGTTCGCCCTGGCGCCCCAACAGTCGCGCATTGACCGCGACGACGACGGTCGAGAGCGACATCAGCGCCGCGCCGACCGCCGGCGTGAGCAGAATCCCCCACGGCACACCGACGCCGGCGGCCAGCGGGATCGCCACGACGTTGTAGCCGGTCGCCCAGGCCAGATTCTGGGCCATGCGCGCATAGGTCGCACGCGCGAGCGCGAGGATCGCGACGACATCGCGCGGGTCGTTGCGCACCAGCACGATGTCGGCGGCCTCGGCTGCGACGTCCGTCCCCGCGCCGATCGCGATGCCGAGGTCGGATTGGGCGAGTGCCGGCGCGTCGTTCACGCCGTCCCCCACCATCGCGACGGTCAGGCCGCGCGCCTGTATGGACTGCACCACCTCGGATTTCTGGTGCGGCAGCACCTCGGCGCGCACCTCGTCGAGGCCGAGTTCGCGGCCGACCTGTTCGGCGACCGGCCGTGCATCGCCCGTCAGCATCATGCAGCGCAGCCCGAGCGCGCGGAGCTGGCGGACGGCTTCCCGGCTCTCGGGCCGCACGACATCCGCCAGCGCGACCGCGCCCGCCAGCGCGCCGTCAGCCGTGACGAACACGACCGTCCGGCCGGCTGCCTGTTCCTCGGCAACGCGGGCATCCGTTAACTCGACGCCGCGGCGGCGAAGCGTGCCGGGGCTGACCACCTCGACCGCGACCCCCTCGATCGTCGCGCGCGCGCCTTCGCCGGGCAGGTTGCGGAATTCGGTCGCCGCCGGCGGCACGATGCCACGCGCCTCCGCGCCGCGCAGGATTCCCTTGGCGATCGGATGCTCGGAGGAGGATTCGAGACCGGCGGCCAGACGCAGCACCGCGGCCTCGTCGAAGCCGACGCCGAGCGGGACCACGGCAGCGACGCCGAAGCGACCTTCGGTCAGCGTCCCGGTCTTGTCGAAGACGACGACCTGGAGCGCGCGCGCCCGTTCAAAGGCTGCGCGATCGCGGATCAGCAGGCCGTTGCGGGCGGTGAGTTCGGTGCTGACGGCTACCACCAGGGGCACGGCGAGGCCGAGCGCATGCGGGCAGGAAATGACCATGACGGTCACCATCCGCTCCAGCGCGAAGGCCAGCGGCGCGTCCAGGAGCAGCCAGACGCCGAATGTCCCGCCACCGACCCCGATCGCGACCCAGGTGAGCACGGCGGCGGCGCGATTGGCGAGATCCTGCGTGCGCGACCGCGTGGCCTGGGCCTGTTCCACGAGGCGGATCACCTGCGCGAGATAGGTCTCGCCGCCGGTGCGCTCGATCCGCACGGTCAGCGCGCCTTCCCCATTGACCGCGCCGCCGACGACGCGGGCGCCGACGGCCTTGTCCACCGGGCGGGATTCGCCGGTGAGCATACTCTCGTCCATGGACGAGCGGCCCTCGGTGACGATGCCATCCGTCGGCACCTTCGCGCCCGGGCGCACGAGCACGAGGTCGCCGGGCCGCAGCGCGGCGATCGGCACCTCCTCCTGCGCCCTGCCCTCGCCGAGCCGGGTCGCCGTTGCCGGCATCAGGCGCACAAGGGCCTGAAGGGCGCCCGAAGCGCCGAGCACGGACTTGGCCTCAAGCCAATGGCCAAGCAGCATGACCAGGATGAGGGTCGCAGTTTCCCAGAAGAACACGTCGCCCGGCAGCCCGGCGAGCACGGCAAGCGAATAGACGTAGGCGGAGACGATCGCGAGGCTGACCAGCGTCATCATGCCGGGCTTGCCGCGCCGCAATTCCCCCGACAGCCCAGCGAGGAACGGCCAGCCGCCGTAGAAGAAGATCACGCTCGCGAGCGCGGCCTCGACGAACGCGCTGCCGGGGAAGGCCAGGACGCCGGGCAGGCCCACCAGCATCTGGATGTGCCGCGAGAGCACCACGACGGCAATGGTCAGCGGGAGGCATATCCAGAAGCGGCGGCGGAAATCGGCGACCATCGCGCCGTGGTCGTGACCTGCCTCGCCATGGCCGGTGTGCGGTGCGCCGTCGCTCGCGGGCGCAGTATGTTGATGATGGCGATGTGCGGCGTGTTCGGTCATGTTGGACTACCCTGCGGTCGTTTTCGTGGGGCGAAGGGTCACGGCGAGATCGCCGGTCCGCGAGACGAGCTGCTGAGTCTTGGGATCCAGGCGGGGACGCGCTTCGCCCAGGCGGCGTGCTCGGCGCCGAACTGCGCCGCCGCGGCGGCCTCCTCGCGTGCCGCGAGGCGGAAGTACATCACGAGCAGAACCGGATACATCGCCACCGTGACGAGGGTCGGCCACTGGAGAAGGAAGCCGGTCATGATCAGGATGAAGCCCGCGTATTGCGGATGCCGGATGCGCGCATATGGGCCGCTGGTTGCAAGCGTGCCGCGCCGCACGGCCCGGTAGAGCACCGGCCAGGCCGCCGCGATCAGCCAGAACCCCACAAGAATGAAGACCGTGCTGAGCAGGTGGAATGGTCCGAAATGCGGGTTGATGCCCGGACCGGCGACCATCTCGAGCAGGTGGCCGCTGTCGTGGCTGAACCAGTTCACTCCGGGCCAGCGCGTCTGAAGCCAGCCGGCGAGGAGATAGATGGTCAGGGGGAACCCGTACATCTCGGCAAAGAGTGCCACGATGAAGGCCGAGAAAGCGCCGAAGCTGCGCCAGTCGCGCCGGTTGAGCGGACGGGCGAAGCTGTACGCGAAGCCAATGAAGAGCGCGGCGTTTCCAGCGGCGAGCAGCCAGAAGCCGTATCCGGCGGTCGGACTCACGGCTGCTTGCCCGCATCGCCGCCGTGACCACCGTGCCCGCCATGCATGAAGATGTGCATGAGGGGGCAAAGAAGGATCAGCCCGAAGGGCAGCCACTGGAAGACATGCGCCGTGTGACTGAAGAGAAGGTAGGCGGCGACCGCGGCCGCGAAGATCATGAAGGTGAGACCGGTGCGGCTGCGCCAGAAGCCTGCTCTCGTCACCTGGCCCGCCGGTTCGTGTGAATGCTGGGACATGCTTCTCACTCCTGGCGTCCACCGGGCGCCCGACCGTCGGACGCGATGCTTGCATTGGCCTTGCGTGAAGGGCTGCGTGATGGGTGCGCGTCCGCGGCTTGCTCAGCGCTGTCATGCGTGGAGGGTGACGAGGGTTCGGGCATGAAGGCGGTGCTGGCGGTCCGAGGATGCGGCAGTCCCGTCAACGCGGCCCTGAACCGCGTGGTCGTGACTTCGAGCATGGCAAGGCAGCAATCCACCTGCATGACGAGGGCCGAGAAGGGGTCTCGGGCCTCCGCGAGCTGACGGCCATGCGCGGCCAATCGGTCGATTGCGTCCTGGGCGGCGCCGGCCTGAGCAGCAGCGAATGCGCCGGTGATCTCCTGGACACGAGCGGCGAAGTCCGTGATGAGCGTGATCGGATCGAGGTGTCCGGGAGCAGCCGACGGTCTGGTTGACTCTGCTTCGCGGTGCATCGCATGCACTCCCCTTCCATTGCATGGCCGGCTGACACATTGCCCGGCCACATTGGAACAGACGGTGCCGCGGACGATTCCTTACATGCCGCTGACGGCAGCGGGGCAGGTCCACGGGTCGAAACTTCCGCCCTCGGAACACGCGTCGCAATGCGCCAGGAACGCGGTCCGCAACGCTGCCCGCGCACGATGCAGGCGCACGTCGAGCGCATTGCGCGTCAGGCCGAGGCGCTCGGCGTGCTGGGCGCGATCACCTCCCCCGAGATCGATCACTTGCAGCAGATCACGCTCCCCCTGCCGCAACTGCGCCACGACATCCGGGAGGCAGTCGCAGGGCTCGCGGTGACGAGACGACATCGGGTGCGGCACCGTGTACTCCTCTCGACGTGCCAGGGTCTGGGGATCGTCGGATCGGACCCTGCGGCGTTCGGCACGTGCCGAACGCGAGTGATCCGCGACGGTGGAGCGCAGCACGATCGCAAGCCAACCGCGCACCGCCGCCGCGTCACGCAACTCTGGCGCGCGCGTCAGTGCGCGCAGGCAGAATGCGGCCAGGATCTCGCCGGCGGCCTGCGCATCGCCTCGGCAACGACGCAAGAGCCACCGGCGGATCGCCTCGAAGTCGGCAACGAGAGTGTCGTGGACCGCCGTTTCTCCCCGACGCTTGCGGGCTGGACCAGCGGGCCGGTCTTCGAGGCGCTGCATGACTGCGTCCGCCGATCAGCGGGCCGGCAGCCGCGCCAGCATGGCGCGCATCTGGGCGATCTCGCGTTCTTGCGCGGAGACGATCTCCTGCGCCAGCCGCCGGACCTCCGGGTCCTGGCCGTGCTGCAGGACGATCCGCGCCATGTCGATGGCACCCTGGTGGTGCGGGATCATGCCGGCGACGAAGTCCCGATCGGCATTGCCGCTGTATTGGATCGCCATGTCGCGATGCATCTTGTCCATCGCTGCCGCGAAGGCCTGCGATGACGGTGCGGAGGCGCCGGGCCCGGCGGGCTGCATGCCCTGCTGCATCGGCATCTGGCCGTGCTGCATGCCGGGCATCATCTGGCCGCCGGGCATGCGGTGGGCGGGCGGCATGCCCTGGGCGAGCACGTAGCCCGCGCCACCGCCGACAAGAGCGGCGGCGGCCACCGCGGCAAGAATGGAACGACGCATCTCGAACTCCTTCATGGTCTCGGCACCCGATCGGTGACGAGGTGAAGTTCGGACCAGCGCATGTCCCGCGCATCAACACAGTGTGACAAAACATGTCAGGCGAGGCTGGAACGGTCGAAATGCCTGACATGGCCACGCAATCGTACGGACGAAGCCTGCCGCGGGCACGCCATCAGTGCATGCGCGGCAACTCCACGAGAGTGGTCAACCCACCCGCCGGCCGGTTCAGGAGCCGGATCGTGCCGCCATGTTGCGAGATCACTTGGCGCGCGATCGTGAGGCCAAGGCCGGTTCCGCCGGTGCCGCGGTTGCGCGATGGATCGAGCCGCCGAAACGGTTCGAAGACGACCTCCATGTCGGCTTCGGGAATTCCGGGGCCATCGTCGTCGATGCGCACAAGGATGCGCTCAGCGAGATCATCGAGTTGAACCCGCGCCACCTTTCCGTATTTCACCGCGTTCTCGATGAGGTTCGCGAAAGCGCGCTTGATGGCCACGGGGCGGCATGTGAGGCGAGCCTGCCCAGGTCCATCATAGTGCGCTTCTGCGCCGGTGTCGGCTGCGGCGTCGCACAGTGTTTCGAGAAGGGCAACGATGTCCGTGGGACGCTCAGCTTCGAGCTCGTCCTCACCGCGAAGGTAGGCGAGCGTCGCGCCGATCATGGCGTCCATCTCGTCGAGATCGGCATCGATCTGGCGTTGCGCTTCAGGATCGTCGAGGAAGCCAGCGCGCAGCCTCAGCCGCGCGATCGGTGTGCGCAGATCGTGGCTGACCGCCGCAAGCGCCTGCGTACGATCCGCGATCAGCTTGTTGATGCGGGATTGCATGCGGTTGAAGGCGAGCGCCGCATGACGCACCTCGTAGGGGCCGGTCTCAGGCATGGCGATCGTCACGCCGGGCATGCCGACCCGATCGGCGGCATCCGACAACTGCCGCAGCGGCCGCCCGATGAGGCGCACGACGAGCAGTCCCAGGAGCAGGATGCCGGCCGCCATGGCGCTGGTGGACAACAGGCTCGCATGTTCGGCGGTAGGGGGGCGAAACAGGCCGGCCGAGAAATTGAGCCAGGACCCGTCAGGCAGCTCGACTGCACCGATGATCACGTGACGGAATTGCTCGCCACCAGGCATCGGCGATGTGCCGTCCTCTGCATAGCCCAGCCGCAGGCCGGTGCTCCGAAGTTCCGGAACCAGTTCGACGAGCCGGGTCCGCAGCGCTTCGATCCGCGGGCTTGTCTCATCGACCAGGCGGACGGTTGGCGCCGGGGTCCAATGCATGTCGAGGCTGGCGGACGATAGGGCATGCGCTGTCCTGTCGCGATCGGCGACGGGCAGCTCGGCCACGGCGCGCTTCGCCGCGGCCAGGCGTTCTGCAGTCTGGCGTTCACGCGTAGACCCGAGCAGGGCGTCGGTGCCGACCTGATGCAGCCAGAGGCTGCCCACGTGGAATGTCAGCAACCCGATCAGCAGAACGAGGACGATGCGCCCGCCAAGGGTATCGGGGACAAGACGGAGCCGGAAGCGGCCAGGAGGCGTCCCGCTCACCCGCGGGCGACCGCAGGGACGAACATGTAGCCGGCTCCGCGGATCGTCTTGATGATGGTCGGGCTTTCCTCGGTCGGCTCCATCTTCCGGCGGAGCCTGCTCACCATCACGTCCACCGTGCGATCAAGCGCGTCCGAGACCCGGTTGCGGGCGAGGTCCAGCAGTTGATCGCGGCTGAGGATGCGCTGTGGGTGCTCGCAGAACGCCAGCAGGAGATCGTACTCGCCACCTGAGAGATCGACAGCGACGCCATCGGGCGCCATGAGTTCGCGTCGCCGCGTGTCGAGCGCCCATCCGGCGAAGAGCAGGCGGTCCGCAACCAGTCCCGAGGCACGCTGGTCGCTCCCCTGAGCCCGACGCAGCACGGCACGAATACGCGCGAGAAGCTCAGGCCGAGAGAACGGCTTCGGGATGTAGTCATCGGCACCGAGTTCGAGGCCAAGCACGCGGTCAGTTTCGTCGCCGCGCGCCGTCACCATGATGATCGGGACCTGGGTCTTCGCGCGCAGCGCGCGAGTCAGGTCTAGGCCTGACTGCCCCGGCAGCATCACATCTAGCAGGATGAGGTCCACCGCGGCATTCGCGAGGGTTTCCCACATCTCGCGGCCGTCGCGCGCACCGGTCGCGCGGTAGCCGTTCTGACGCAGGAACTTCGCGATCAGGTTACGCATCTCGCCGTCATCCTCGACGACGAGCACATGCGCCTCCGGCGTCAGCAGGTCCGGCGCCATTCGGTCATCCTCAACCCTGATCCCTCGGCGTGAACCGCCCCTGCGAAGGGCGCTGTCCCGGCATGGTCAAGGTAACGACCACGCGCATTCCAGCAGCCGCGGTAAAGTCCCCCTGCCCTCGCATCATATCTGCGCCTGCGGGCGTGAGGGGTACCGTTGTCTGCCGGCCGCCGGCCAGCACGACCGCCTGGCCGCTGGCGCCCTCGGCGGACCGGGGGCGGTACGAGTTGTCGCTCAGATAGAGCCTGAGTTCATTGCCGTCGGCGACAAGTTCGGCGTGCCCGCCGGCAAGGTCGATCCGCTGGCCGCCATTCGGGCCGCGGGTGATGCTGGCGAGCGCAGCTGGCGCGAGGACCGGCAGCATCGCTGTCGCGGCAAGGAGGATGCGTCGGTTCATGGGTGTTGTCCTTTCATCGGATCAGTAGGCCTCGGCAACCTTCATCTCCTGCTGGCGATCCATCAGGCTCGCGAGCGCCGGCCTGCCGAAGCGGTGGAACAGGAGGGGCGTGAGGAAGGTGTCGAGCAACGTCGCGGTGACCAGTCCGCCGAAGATCGTGACGGCGACGGGGTGAAGGATTTCTTTGCCGGGTTCGCTGGCACCGATCATCAGCGGGACTAGCGCAAAACCCGCTGACAGTGCGGTCATGAGCACTGGCGTGAGACGCTCCAGGCTACCGCGCACCACGAGCCCGAGCCCCCAAGGCTCGCCCTCGAGCAGGGCCAGGTTCAGATAATGACTGACCTTCAGGATCCCATTGCGTGCGGCGATACCGGCCAGCGTGATGAAGCCGATCATGGAGGCGACCGATAGCGGCTGGCCCGCGATCCAAAGCGCCGCAATGGCGCCCACCAACGCCAGCGGCACATTACCCATGATGATCAGCGCCAGGACTGCTGAGCGATATCGGCTGTAGAGCACCATGAAGATCAGCGTCAGCGAGACAAGTGAGAGCATGGCAATCAGGCGGGTTGCTTCCTCCTGCGCCTGAAACGTACCTTCGAGCGCGAAGAAGTAGCCCGGCGGGAGCGGCGCATTGGCCATCTCCGTGCGGATGCGCTGCACGATCGCCGCCGTGTCGCTCCCATCGGTATTCGCCAGCACCACGATGCGCCGCCGCCCATTTTCCCGCAGGATCTGGTTCGGACCGTCGGTATCGCGTACCTCGGCCAGGAGCGAGAGCGGAACACGCCCACCCGGTGTCTCGATCATGATCGACGACAGCCCGCTGCCGGTGCGGTCCTGGTCGGCAAGCCGCATGACAAGGTCGAAGCGGCGGGCACCGTCGACCACCTCGCTGACGACCTGGCCGCCGGACATGTCCTGCACCGCCTGGCCGATCGTCGCGGCCGAGACGCCATGAAGCGCCGCGCGTTCGTGATTGACCGTCACTTGCAGCTGCGGGACGCGCACCTGCCGTTCGATCTGCAGGTCGCGCAATCCTGCCACTCCGGCCAATCGCTGCTGCATCTGCTCGGCGATGGTGCGCAGGGTGTCGAGGTCGTCGCCATAGATCTTCAGCGCGATCTCCGCCCGAACGCCCGAAAGCATGTGGTCGAGCCGGTGTCCGATTGGCTGGCCGATATTCAGACTTCCGGGAATGATTCCGAGGCGCGCACGGATATCCGCCGCAATCTCCTGCTTGCCACGGCTGGAAGGGTGCAGCGTGACGTCGATCTCGGAGGAATGGACGCCTTCAGCATGTTCATCGAGTTCGGCGCGGCCGGTTCTTCGGCCAACCGACCGCACCTCAGGCACCTGCATGATCAGCCGTTCCGCGGCCGTGCCCAGGCGGTTGGCCTCGGCCAGGCTGATGCCAGGCTGGAACTGCAGGCTGATCGTGAGCGTGCCTTCGTTGAAGGGCGGCAGGAAGGCGCGCGGCAGGAATGGCAATGTTGCCACCGCGACCGCGATAGCGCCACCGGCCATGACATACATCAGCCGCTCGCGCCGGAACGCCCATAGCAGCGCGCGCTCGTTTCCGGCCTTCAGCTTGCGCACCATCCAGCCGTCGCCGTGGTCCATCCGCTTCATCCGCGGCAGCAGATAGTAGCAGAGCACCGGCGTGACCGTGATGGACACAATCAGCGACGCCATGATCGAGACGATGTAGGCGACGCCGAGGGGCGCAAACAGCCGGCCCTCGATGCCGGATAGCGCGAACAGAGGCACGAAGACGAGGATCACGATCATCGTCGCGTAGACGATGCCCGACCGCACCTCCTGGCTTGCTTTCGCGACGACGGTGAAGACCGGCAGGGGATTGCCCTTTTCCCGGTTCTCCCGCAGGCGCCGGAAGACGTTCTCGACATCCACCACCGCGTCGTCCACCAGTTCGCCGATCGCGATCGCCAGGCCGCCCAGGGTCATGGTGTTGATGGACAGGCCGAGGAGGTGGAAGACGACCACCGTGATCAGCACCGAAAGCGGGATGGCCGTGAGCGAGATGGCCGTGGTCCGCACGTTCAACAGGAACAGGAACAGCACGACCGCGACGACCGCGACGGCCTCCAGAAGCACTGTCTGGACATTGCCGATCGACGCCTGGATGAAGTCCGCCTGGCGGAACTGCACATTGTCGGCAGTGACGCCCGCCGGCATGACGCGCTGCAGTTCGCGCAGCGCTTCCTCGACCGCGCGGGTGACGACGACCGTATCGGCGTTGGGCTGCTTCTGGATCGACAGGATCACCGCGGGCCGCCCCATGCTGCCGGCCTCACCGCGGCGCAAGCGTGCCGCGAAGTCCACGCCGGCGACCTGGCGAAGAAGTATGGGCTGGCCATTCCGCAGCGCGATGGGCGCATTGGCCAGATCCTCGATCCGCGTCGTGCGCCCAATGTTACGAATGAGGTATTCGCGACCCGCCTGATCGACGTAGCCGCCGCCGCTATTGGCTCCGAACTGCCGCAAGGCGGTGACGATCTGCTCATGCGTGATGTCGAGCGCATGCATGCGGGCCACGTCCGGGGTCACGCGATACTGCTTCACCTCACCGCCGATCGGGATCACCTGGCTGACGCCCGGGATGGTCAACAGGCGTGGCCGCACGACCCAGTCGGCCAGCTCGCGCAGTTGCATCGGGCTCGCCCGCCCATCGGTGGACATGGCCACGAGCATGATCTCGCCCATGATCGAGGAGACCGGCGCCATCTGCGGCACGACATTCGGCGGCAGCTGCGAGCGCACGAGCGACAGCCGCTCGCCCACCTGTTGGCGATTGATCCAGATATCGGTGCCCCAGTCGAATTCGACGAAAACGATCGACAGGCCGACCCCGGACACCGATCGCACGCGGGTCACACCAGGCATGCCGTTGAGGGCAGTCTCGATCGGGAAGGAGACCAGGAGCTCGACCTCTTCGGGCGCCAATCCCTCGGCCTCGGTCAGCAGGGTGACCACCGGCTTGTTGAGGTCCGGGAAAACGTCAACGGGCAGTTGGCGGAGCGTGAGCGACCCATAGACAACAAGGATGGCCGCCGCTGCGAGCACGAAGAGCCGGTTGCGCAGGCTCGTGGAGACGAGGAAGCTAAACATCCGATGCGGCCCTCAGCGGATCTGCGCGATGAGGCTGGCCGCTTCAGTGACGACACGCTTTCCCGAGTCGAGACCGGCAAGGACGAGCACGTTGCGTCCATCCAGCGGCTGCACGCGCACCGGGCGCGGCACGAAGCGCTCGGCCGTCGTCATCTCAAAGACGATGGGCGGACCCTCCGCGCTGCGGATCACGGCTTCGCCGGGAAGCACGATCCCAGCTGCACGCCGATTCGTCTGCACCGTGACGGTCACCGGCGTTCCCACCGACAGGCCGGGCGAAGCGTTCACGATTCGGAACTGCAGGGGAACCGCCTGTTGGCGCAAGGCAAGACCGCGTCCGATGAATGCGAGGTCCAGGGTGAGTCCCGCCGAGGTCGTGGCCCTGGCGCCGGCGATGTCGGCAACCATCCCACCATCATAGGCAACGGCTTCAACCCATAGGCGGGTCGGCTCGACGATCTCGAAGAGCGGTTCGCGCGCATCGACGATCTGTCCGCCGACGGCTGCCGCGACGCTGATGAAGCCCGACGCGGTGGCCTGGACGGCCAGCCTGCCGTTCAGGCCCTCGGCCACCGCGGCCCGGCGGGCGCGCAGCCCGTCAAGCTCCGCGCGTGCCTCGGCGATCTCGCGTGTCGACACGCTGCCCGCCAGGCCTGCAAGACGCTGCGTTCGCTGCTGGGCGATTCCGATCTGCGAGTCGAGCTCGGCAAGGGTCGCCTGCACCCCGCTGCGCTCCTGCGCCCCGAGCACCGGAACCACATAGGCCAGGGTTTGCCCGCGGTCGACGCGGCTGCCGAGGGCGGGAAATCCCCCCTCCGGCGACTCCACCCGACCGGCCTGGGGCGCCTGAACGCGCCCGGATGCATTCGGATCGGCGATCACCTGGCCAACCAACTGCAACGAGACGGGCGCGTCGGCGCGGTCGACGATGGTGGCGCGCACGCCGAGCAGTCGCTGCGTCGGCTTCGGGACGAAGACGCTGCCGTCCGGCTGGCGGCGCGGCTGGTCCAACGGCTGTGCCAGGACCGGCAGCGCTACGAGCGCCAGAAGCAGAGCCATCGGGGCAGCTGCTGCCCGCACCGGCACGCCACCGGCAGCGGTCTTGTGCGGTGTTTCCAACGCCGGTTCGACGCGGGGCTTGAGCGGGACGGCGTCCGCCGCCACCACCGGCGGCAGGTTGCGCGGTGCTGCGACCCTGCCAACGAGCACGCCCAGCAGAAGCAGCGCGAGGCCCGCAGCCCAAACCACGGGCTCCACCGCGGCGCGCATCGCCGTTTCGCGCCAGCCCGGCGCCGCCGCGGCCGCGGCCACAACGGCCGGGACCTCGATCTCGAACGGCAGCAGATCAACGTCGGACCCTGCTGTGATGGTGAAGATGAGGCTGCGGAAGCCAGCCTGCCCGAGCAGGGGATGGGACACGACGTAGGTCGCCTCCGCACTGCGGCTGACCGGGACGGGTTGCCCGTCGAGCGTGGCGGTGATCTCGGCGTGGTCGATCGGCTCGGCGGATGCGTAGCGGTCCAGGTAGAGCCAAAGGCGCGCATCCGGGCCGAGGACGCCGACGAGATCGAAGATGTCGGAATGCGCGACCGCACGCGGAGCGGCGTTGGCGGGCGGAGGTGGCTCGTCTCCGTGACCGGGATGGGCAAGCGCAGGCGGCGCCGCGACCAGCAGTGCGACGGCGGCAGCGGCGACCAGGCGGCGGAGCAGATACGTGGCACGCTTCATGGTTCGACCCCGATCGCTTGATTGTAGCGTGATATGGCTTGGCGGACCGCCACCTGCATCCGCCGACGATCGGCATCGGCGCCGGCAAGGCTGGTCCGCAGCCGTAGCGTCTCCGCCAGAGTTGTCTGGCCGTCACGGAACGCACGTTCTCCCAGGCCCGCCGCTTCCGCGAGCGCCGCATACCGCTGATCGGCAAGGCGGGCGGCGGCCCGCGCATCGGCCAGGGCTGCGCGGGCCCGATCCCGTTCCGCGGCAACGAGGCGATCGACCGCACCGGCTTCTGCGGTTGCGGTGGTAAGTTCACCCTGGGCGGTCGCGCGTCGTTCCGCATTGCGCGGCGGATGAGCGAACGGTATCCGCACGCGCACGCCGAACCGGGTGTCCCATCCGGAATCACGGTCGTCGCGCTCTTGTCGCATGAACGCCCCTATCTCCGGGCTTTCGCGGTCTTCGACCTCGGCAATTCGAATGCCGGCGCGGGCGACGTCGAGCCCGAGCCGTGCGGCGACGATGCGGGGATGCTCGGCAGGCGCAGGACCGTCGCGCAACACTTCCTGCGATCCAGGCGCGGGATCACGTCCGGTCAGCGCGCGAAACGCGATCCGTGCTTCGCGGACAGCGGCCTCGGCTTCGCGCAATGCGCCCTCGCTTTCCCTGGCATCTGCGGTTGCGAGCAATTCCTCCGCCCGAGAGACCTGGCCGGCCCGAGCCTGGCGCGTGACGTCGCGCGTCAGCGCCGCGGTGCTCGCCGTTCGCGTTCGTGCCGCGGCCAGGGCGGCCTCCGCGGCCGCCCACGTCCAGTACGCGTCACGAACCTCAGCGGCGATGGCTAGACGGCGGGCCGCAATCTGCGCCGCAAGACGTTGGCCTTCGGCATCGGCGAGACCGCGCTGCGCGCGGGACTGGCCCGGCAACCACACCGGGACGCCTACTTCCAGTTCGGCTTCACGGAAGCCACGGTTCTGGGTGAAACGATCGGTGGTGTAGCCCAGTCCAACATTGGGGGCGCCTGGGGTCAGCGCATTGGCGCCGCGCAGTCGCGCATCGATCGCTGCACGCTGCGCCTCGAGTGTCCGCAGTTCGGGGTTAAGCGCGGCCGCAGCCTCGAAAGCGTCGCGCAGCGGACTGGCATGCGCCGTGGCGATACCGCCCGCCAGCACGGCAGCCAAGATGAACCGGATCAGCACTCAATCCCCTTCCGCGTCGCCCCTGTGCGGACGGGTATGACGACCCCACGCGAACGGGTCTTTTCCCGATCATGACAAAGTATTGCAAAACGGGAGGCTCGCTGGTGCGCCGGGATCAGGCGCCAAAGTCGCGCAGGCAACGCCGCGGTCAGTCGTCATCGCCTTGCACAGCAGACTCCGTGCCGCAGATCGAAGAGACGAACGCAGTGCGGCGCATCATGATGACGTCTACCGACGCCCAGCTGGGCCAGGCGTTATCAGGGTTGAGATTCCGCTTGACCCTCCCAACGTGGGAGGGATGACGAAGGCGTCTCCAGCGATTGCTGAACAGGAGACACACATGCGGCGCTTCGACATTCCCGCCATGACCTGCGGCCACTGCGTGAAGACGATCACGCAGGCCGTGCAATCGGTCGACGCGGCGGCGCAGGTCCAGGCGGACCTCGCCACGCACAGCATCGGCGTGACCAGCGGTGCGAGCGTGGCGAGCCTCTCGGCTGCCATAGCCGCTGCCGGCTACGCGAACTCCGTAAAGGCCTGAGGCAGGAGCACGCACGATGGCCCCCGACACCAACATCAAGGAGCGGACGCCCGCGCTCGCGGCCTCCATCTCCGCTTCGCCGGACGCCACGCTCTCGGTCCCGATCGAGGGTATGACCTGCGCGTCCTGCGTGCGACGCGTCGAGCGGGCCATCGCCGCCGTGCCCGGCGTGGCCTCAGCCACCGTGAACCTCGCGACCGAGCGGGCCGAAATCCGCTTCGACGGCACGCCGGACCTGCCGGCGGTGCTCGGCGCCGTCAGCCAGGCCGGCTACGGCGTCGGCACCGAGGCGACCGACCTCGCCATCGAGGGCATGACCTGCGCCTCCTGCGTCGGCCGCGTCGAGCGCGCGCTGAAGGCCCTGCCGGGCGTGACGGAGGCCACGGTGAACCTCGCGACCAACCGCGCCCGCGTGACGCACCTGCCCGCCGTCGGCGTCGCGGCGCTGATCGCGGCGGTGCAGGCCGCAGGCTACGGTGCGGAGCGCATCGGCGCGGAGGCCCCCGCCGACCGCGGCGACCGCGAGCGTGCCGCTCGCGCGGCCGAGATTCGCGGCCTGGCGCGCAGCCTCGGCCTCGCTGCGCTGCTCACCCTGCCGCTGGTGGTTCTGGAGATGGGCGCGCACCTGTCCATGGCGCTGCACCACGCCATCCGCGACAGCATTGGCTTCGCGCTGAGCTGGAAGATCCAGTTCGTGCTGGCCGCGCTGGTGATGTTCGTCCCCGGCCTGCGCTTCCAGACCAAGGGCTGGCGTGCGCTGCTGCGCGGCGCGCCGGACATGAACTCCCTGGTCGCGATCGGCACGGGCGCGGCCTTCGCCTATTCGACTGTGGCGACCTTCGCACCCGCCCTGCTGCCGGAGGGCGCGCGCCATGTCTTCTTCGAGGCGGCGGCAGTCATCGTCACCCTGATCCTGCTCGGCCGCTGGCTGGAGGCGCGGAGCAAGGGCCGCACCTCGGAAGCCATCCGGCGACTGATGGGCCTGCAGCCACCCACCGCGCGCGTGCTGCGCGACGGGGCGGAGCAGGAGATCCCGGCGGCACAACTGATCGCCGGCGACATCGTGATGGTGCGGCCGGGCGAGCGCATCCCCGCCGATGGCGAGGTGACCGAGGGTGCCTCCTTCGTCGATGAGGCGATGATCACCGGCGAGCCCGTGCCGGTGGGGAAGACCCCCGGCGCGCGGGTGACGGGCGGCACCGTGAACGGCACCGGCGCCTTCCGCTTCCGCGCGACCGCCGTGGGCGGGGAGACGGTGCTCTCGCAGATCGTTCGCATGGTCGAGCAGGCGCAGGGATCGAAGCTGCCGATCCAGGCGCTAGTGGACCAGGTGACGATGTGGTTCGTCCCCGCGGTGCTCGCCATCGCGGCGCTGACCTTCGGCGTGTGGCTGGTGTTCGGCCCCGATCCGGCGCTGGCTTTCGCATTGGTGAACGCGGTCGCGGTGCTGATCATCGCCTGCCCCTGTGCGATGGGCCTGGCGACGCCGACCTCGATCATGGTCGGCACCGGTCGCGCGGCGGAGCTCGGCGTGCTGTTCCGCAAGGGCGAGGCGCTGCAGACGCTGCGGAATGTCGAGGTCGTCGCCCTCGACAAGACCGGCACGCTGACGGAAGGCCGGCCGAGCCTGACTGACCTCTCGGTCGTAGGGGGCGAGGATGAGGCGGCGATCCTGGCGCTGGTCGCCGCGGTCGAGGCGCAGTCCGAGCATCCGATTGCCCAGGCAATCGTCACCGCCGCCAAGGCGCGCGGCTTGGTCCTGCCCGACGCCACTGGCTTCGAGGCCGTGCCCGGCTACGGCGCCACGGCGCTGGTGGACGGGCGACAGGTCGGGGTCGGCGCCGACCGCTACATGGCGCGGCTGGGCATAGACGTCGCGCCCTTCGCCATCACGGCCACCGCGCTCGCGGACCAGGGGCGCACGCCACTCTACGCCGCGGTGGACGGGCGGCTCGTCGCGGCACTTGCGGTCGCCGACCCGGTCAAGCCGGGGACGCCGGCGGCACTCGCCGCGCTGCGGGCGCAGGGGCTGCACATCGCCATGGTGACCGGCGACAACCGGCGCACGGCAGAAGCAATCGCCCGCGGCCTCGGCATCGATGAGGTGGTCGCCGAGGTGCTGCCGGACGGCAAGGTTGCCGCCGTGCAGGGCTTGCGTGAGGGCGGGCGGAAGGTCGCCTTCGTCGGTGACGGCATCAACGACGCGCCGGCGCTCGCCGCCGCTGATGTCGGCCTCGCGGTCGGCACCGGCACGGACATCGCCATCGAGAGCGCCGACGTGGTTCTGATGTCGGGCGACCTCGGCGCTGTGGCGACGGCCTTCGCGATCAGCCGGGCCACCATGGCGAATATCCGGCAGAACCTGTTCTGGGCCTTCGCCTACAACGTTGCGCTGATCCCGGTCGCCGCGGGCATACTCTGGCCCTTCGGCGGCACGCTGCTCTCGCCCATGCTGGCAGCGGGGGCGATGGGGCTCAGCAGCGTCTTCGTGCTGGCGAATGCACTCCGGCTGCGGCGGTTCCAAGCCGCCGCAGCCACCGCGCGGGAGGGTGTGTGATGAACATCGGCGATGCCGCGAGAGCTTCTGGCGTCTCGGTGAAGATGATCCGCCACTACGAGGCGATCGGCCTGCTGCCGGCGGCGACCCGGACGGAAAGTGGCTACCGCGTCTACCGGCCCGAGGATGTGCACGCGCTGAGGTTCGTCCGAAATGCTCGCGACCTTGGCTTCCCGCTCGCGGACATCGAGGAGCTGCTTGGCCTGTGGCGAGACAGGGAGCGAAGCAGTGCGGATGTGAAACGTCTTGCCCTTGGCCATCTCGCGACGATCGAACAGAAAGTCAGGACGTTGCAGGCAGTCGGTGAGACTCTGCGACACCTTGCGAAAGCCTGCCACGGAGATGGCCGGCCCGAGTGCCCGATCCTGCAGGGTCTTTCCGAACGCGAGTCGCCAGCGGCGCCCTCTGCGACGCGCGTCCCACGGTCCGGAGGAGGACTGCGACACAGCGGAATCAGCGCCGAACCGCGCGGGTGAATGTGTTGGCGATGCTCTTTACGGGTCTGCAATCGAGGGCTGGGTTTCCACGCTGGAGCCGAGGACCGCAAGCAACGGGCCGAGAACAGATGGTCTCGGGCACGGTTATTTCATCTCGTTTGTGATTGCACACGGACAACTGAGTTCGGCATGCTCCCGTTATTGTAGAAGAGAGGGCCGGTCCTGCGCGCCTGGAGCGCGCTCCAAGGCCCGTGCGCGACCGGGATCGGGGTCGGCCGGCATTGGAGGCTGGACCAAGTGCCACGATGGCTACAGCGGCCGAAACAAGGCGAACCACTCCGGGGCGAAATCGACCTGCGTGGAATGTCTCTGGCAATTTTGGTCGCACGCACCGGGAGCATCCGTTTGGCGGCACGCGAGGCGGGCCGAACCGTTTCGGCCGTCAGCCGCAGTATTCGGGCGCTTGAGGACGGGCTTGGGGTATCGCTCTTCGAGCGGCGTCCGTCGGGCATGAAGCTGACGGCCGCCGGCGACGAGTTCCTTGTTGAGGCGACACGCGTGCTCGGCGGCCTGCAATCTGCCGTGTTGCGGGCACGGGAGGCTGGATCGGCCGCGACGGGCCGATTGGTCATCGGCACATATTTCTCGGCCTCGATGGGACGGTTCCGAGAGGCGCTGATGCGGTTCGTCGAGCAGAACCAGGGCGTCGAGATCTGGCTTCGCGAGGGAAACCGCGATGAGCTCCTGTTGACCCTGCGCCGCGGCGAGGTGGATCTCGCCCTGCTGCTGGGGCCAATGGATGAGTCGGCGTTGGACCGCCTGGCGCTTTGGCAAGAAGCCGGCATGGTTGCCTTGCCAGAGCGCCATCCCCTCGCCGACGCCGGCTTCGTTCGATGGCGGGACTTGGTGGACGAGACATTCATCGTCACGTCGCGTGGTTCCGGACCAGAGGCCCGCATCACGGTCCAAGGACTGCTACCGCCTGGGACGACAGTTCGCTTCGCAGCGCACGATGTCAGTCGGGAGGGCATGTTCAATTTGGTCGGCGCGGGTTTTGGCGTCGCCGTGCTCGCTGAATCCGCGTCAGGCGCGTCCTATCCGGGCGTCGTGTTCCGGCCCGTTGGCGACCAGACCGGTCCGACGATGGTGGAGGCTGCGGCGTACTGGGACCCGAAGCGCGACAACCCCGCCCTGCGAAAGTTCCTGGCGCAGCTGCGTGCCAGTCAGGGATCGCGCGCTGGCTGAGCCTGCGGCCCGCGCGATCGAGGCGTGGGCCGGCGTGCCGGGCGGAAGCCCCGGTCGCTCGCGAGGAACCGCGCCAGCATCGGCGCGACGAGCTTTGTCGGCTCGACCTGCTGCCCCGTCTCGCGCGAGAGCGCTTCCGCGTAGGCGACGAGGTCGCGGTGCAGTTCGGCAGGCAGCTCCACGGTGAGCTTCACCGGACGGTCGTCGAGGATCGGGCCGAGCTTCAGCTTCGGCATGGGTCAGCCTCCGTAGGGCTCGAGCACGAGGTCGCGGTGGACGATGACGCGCACCGGAAAGCCGGGGCGCACGGTCAGCGTCGGCGGCACGGAGAGCTGCCGCCGGACGATCTCTTCGCCCGCACGGCCGACGGTGTCCTGGCCGCTTTCGCGGATGGCGCGGGCGATGTCGCTTTCTTCGTCGCGGCCGAGTTCCAGGCCGAGGTTCAGCAGCGTCGCCAGGCCCGCGGCGAGGAAGAGCCGTCCCCAATGGTAATCCACGCCGTCCTCGAGCCCCGCGTAGCCTGCCTCGTCGGCGCCCGGCATGCGCTCCAGCACGATGGAGCGGCCGTTGGGCAGGATGAGCCGGTTCCAGACCAGCAGGATGCGCTGCTGTCCGAAGCTGATGCGGCTGTCGTAGGCGCCGATCAGGCGCGCGCCCTGCGGGATGAGCAGGTGCCTACCCGTCGGGCTGTCGAAGACGTTGGCCGTGACCTGGGCGGTGATCTGCCCGGGGAGGTCGGAGCGGAGGCCGGTCAGCAGCGCAGCGGGAATGACGCTGCCGGCCTGGATGACGAAAGGGCTGGCCGGCGACTGTATCCGATCCGGTGAGGTAGTACGGCGGTCCGCAGGCCCGCCCAGAAAGGCAAGCCGTCGGTCGGTAGCGTCGGGCCCCACGGGTATGGCGCCGAGGTCTGCTGCTTGCGGCGCGGCCGGCGCACCGGAGCGCGGCTCGCCCCGCGCCTCGACCTGCACGAAGAGCCGGCTCGTGCGCGCCGCCTCGATCTCCTGAAGGCGCCGCTGTTCGGCCGGATCGGCGCTCGTGGGCGCGGCCGGCGGCACGACCGGCTGGCCGCGCTCCTGTGCGCGCATGATCGGCCGGCCAAGATCGCCCGGCAGCGGCGGGCCCAGCTGCGGGATCCCGGCATAGTCGCGGGGCAGGCCGGAAAGGCCGTCGGCCTGCGGATTGCGGTCGGTGCTGTAGATTTCGCGCGGCCCCTCGCCGCCGCTGCGGCCCTGGAGGGCCACGATCAGCGCCGCCCCGATGCCGAGCCCAGCCGCAACGCCGAGCCCGATCAGCACCCGCCGGGAGAGCCGCACCACGCGCGGCGGATCGGGGCGCAGGCGGAGCGCCGCGGCGATGTCGCGCTCGCTCCCGCCCCGTTCCGGCGCCGCCCCGCTCATCGCGCCCGGCCATCGGTGCGCACAATGCGCACGCGCTGCTGCCGGTCGCCGAGGCGCAGCTCGGCTGCGGCGAAGAGCCGGTCGACGATCATGAAGTTCTGCCGGACGCGGTAGTTGACGAGCTGCCCCTCGCCCTCCGGCCCGATGACGAAGAGCGGCGGCATCTCGCCCTGGCCGATGCCGCGCGGGAACTCGATGAAGACCTGCCGCCCGTCGTCGAAGGCGCGGAGTGGTCGCCAGGCGGGGCTGCCGCCCTCGATCTCGTAGCGAAAGCGCAGCCGCGCGAGATCGAGCCCCTGCTCGATGGGTGCGGCGGCGTTCTGCCGGCGCAGCGCGATCAGCGCGTCCTGCGGATACTGCCAGGAGACCGAGGCCATGTAGGTGCGCTCGGTCGAGCGCAGCTCCAGCAGGTAGGTCCGGCGGTCGGTGTTGATGATGAGATTGGTGGTGAGGTCGGGGCGCGTCGGCTTGACGATGATGTGCACGCGGCGCGTGGGGCCGGTGCCGCTCTCGGTGTCCCCGATGATCCAGCGCACCGTATCGCCGGCGGCGACGGGGCCGTTGCCGACCAGCGTCTCACCCTCCTGGAGCATGATGGCGGTGACCTGGCCGGGCGCGGTGTAGACCTGATAGAGCGCGCCGGGCGTGAAGGGGTAGACCTGCACCGCGTTGATGAAGCCCGCGCGCACGGGCTGCACGCGCGCGGCGGCATTGGCCTGGTTGACCCGCACGGTGGGATCGGGGGGCTCGGGCGTGCCGCGCGAGGGCGGGATGCGCTGAAGCTGGCCCGGCAGGGGCAGCGGTGTGGGCACCTCGACGATCTCGACGGGGCGCGGCGGCTCGGGGATCTGCGTCGCCTGGATCGGCTCGTCGTCGTAGCTGATCTCGGGCGGGCGGAAGGCGCAGGCGCCGAGGCCGAGCAGGATCAACGCCAGGGTGGGATGTACGTGCCTCATTGCCCGAGCTCCCGCGACCAGTTGATGGCGTGGACGAAGATGCCGAGGGGGTTCTTTCGCAGGCGTTCGGCATCGCGCGCGGGCTGGACGACGATCGTCAGGATCGCGGTCCAGCGCTCGGTGCGGGCGAGTTGGCCGTTCTCGTAGGCCCGTTCGATCCAGGCGACGCGGAAGCTGTCGTCGGTGGCGCGGATGACGCTGGAGACCTCGACGGCGACCTGCTGGCGGCCGACGCGGCCGAAGGGATCGCTCGCGCGCGCGAAGTCATTGAGCGCGAGGGCGCCGCGATCCGTCGCGAAATCATACGCGCGGAGCCAGTTCTGGCGGACGATGATCGGGTCGGCGGCGATGCCGCGCACCTGCTCGATGAAGCGCGCGAGGTGCCAGGCGATCTGCGGGTCGGTCGGCCGGAAGCTGGCGATGGCGGGGGCGATGGCCTGCGCCTCGCCAAGCCGGTCCACCTGCACGACCCAGGGCACGATGGTGCCGCGGGCGGACTGCCAGACCAGGGCGGCGGCGAGGCCGGCGATCAGGGCGAGTTCGCCCAGCGCCATGAGCCGCCAGTTGCGGGCCTGGACGCGGGCGGAGCCGATGCGCTCGTCCCACGCCTGGGCGGCGCGCTGGTAGGGCGTCTCGGGCTCCGGTGTGCGGCTGTAGCGGACGGAGGGACGGCGGAACATCAGCGATCCTCCGAGAGGCGGATGGAGGAGCCGGCGCCGCCGCCGTCGCCGGAGCGGATGGCGTGGCCGAGGGTGGTGACGCCGTGGCTCAGCGCCTGGCCGCGCCGCATGCGGCGGGCCCAGGCCGGGGCGCCGGATGATGGCGGCGGGTCCGAGGGGGGCGAGGCGCCGCCGGAGACGGCCGCGCTGCCGGCGGCGTGGCTGGCGCGAAGGCTGCCGGCGGCGCTGCGTAGCGGGCTCATGGCGCCCGAGCCCGCGGCCATCGCCACGCCCGAAGCGCCCCCGCTGCGATAGGCGGTGCTGGTGGCGCCGAGTGCATAGGCGGAGCCCCGCGCGCCGGCGCCGATGGCTGAGCCCGCCGCGCCGACCGCCGCGGCACCCGTGCGCACGGCAGCCGCGCCGGCGGCCATGGCGCCGCCGGCGGCGAGCCCGGTCCCGACCGCCGCGCCCGCGCCGAGCTGCGGCCCGCCGGAGATCAGCCCGTTGGCAATGCCCGGACCGAAGATCCCGAGTGCCAGCAGCGCCAGCGCCGCGAGCACGATGGACATCGCCTCGTCGATGGTCGGCTGGTTGGCGCCGAACCCCGCGGTGAACTGCGCGAAGAGCGTCGAGCCGATGCTGACGATGACGGCCAACACCAGTACCTTCACGCCGGAGGAGACGACGTTGCCGAGCACGCGCTCGGCGAGGAAGGCCGTCTTGCCGAACAGCCCGAAGGGCACGAGCACGAAGCCCGCGAGCGTCGTCAGTTTGAACTCGATCAGCGTCACGAAGAGCTGGATCGCCAGGATGAAGAAGGACAGCAGGACAATCGCCCAGGCGAACATCAGGATCGCGATCTGGACGAAGTTCGTGAAGAACGAGATGTAGCCCATGAGCCCGGAGACGGCCTGGAGCAGAGGCCGCCCGGCATCAAGGCCGACCTGCGCGACCCGGCCCGGCTGGAGCAGCTGTTGCGCCGTGATGGTGGATCCGGAGGCGACCAGGCCGAGGCCCGCGAAGCTGTCGAAGATGACCTGGGCGAGGAAGTTCCAGTTGCCGATGATCCAGGCGAAGACGCCGACAAAGAGGGTCTTCTTGATCAGGCGGGCGATGATGTCGTCGTCGGCACCCCAGGCCCAGAAGAGCGCGGCGAGGGTGATGTCGATGACGATGAGGGTCGCAGCGAGGAAGGCGACCTCGCCGCCGAGCAGCCCGAAGCCGCTGTCGATGTAGCGGGTGAAGACGTCGAGGAAACGGTCGATGACGCCGGTGCCGTTCATGGCACGTCCCGGGGGCTGCGGGGATGCGGCGCCACGACCAAGCCTCAGCGGCCATGGAACATCTGCGCCGAGCCCGGCTGGTAGCCGGCGCCCGGGGCGAGGAAGCGCTCCAGCTGCTCGCGCGCCTGCTCCTCGCCGCTGGCCACGCGCGCGGCCTCCAGTGCCTGGGCGCGACCCTGCGCGGCGAGGAGCGCTGTCAGGTCGGCGATCTGCTGGGATTGCAGCGCGAGCAGCTGGTTGCCCGCCTGCGCCGCCTGAAGCGCGCCGGTCGCGCCCTGGCTCTGGCCGATCAGCGCCTCGATCTCGGCGCGGGTGCCGGTCAGGTTGCCGACTACGGTCGCCTGGGTCATCAGCGCGTCCTGGAAGCCGGCGACGGAGGTCTGCCAGCGATCGCGGGCATTGGCGAACATCTGCTGGCTGGAGCCGAGCGAGGCGGCGCTGCCGTAGCCTTGCGTGAACGCGCGCTCGATGTCGGTGACCTCGTAGGCGAGGCGCTGGGCGCGGGCGATCAGCTGCTGCGTCCGCGCGAAGGACTGCTGCAGCCGCATCAGCGAAGAGTAGGGCAGGCTCGCGAGGTTGCGGGCCTGGTTGATCAGCATCTGCGCCTCGTTCTGGAGCGAGGCGATCTGGTTGTTGATCTGGTCCAGCGCGCGGGCGGCGGAGAGGATGTTCTGCGCGTAGTTCCACGGGTCGAAGACCGTCCACTGCGCCTGGGCGGGCGTGACCGTGACGGGGAGCGGCAGGCCGACGAGGACCGCGCCGAGCAGCGCGGCGCGGAGCGGGCGGCGGATCATCGGGCGGTGTCCTCCGGAGGGTCGGGCAGGAGTTCGGCGGCCCAGTGCAGGCCGCGGCGCAGCAGCCAGGCCCGCGCGAAGCCGGCGCTGCCATGGGAGGCGAGGGTCTCGGCGATGGCGGCCTGGTCGGTCTTGGAGGAGGCCGCGCAGAAGGCGAGCGCGACCTCCGACAGCCCCAGCTCGAACAGCCGGTTGCCGCGGCGGGACTGGCAGTAGTAGTCGCGCTTGGGCGTGGCGCGGGCGAGGATTTCTGTCTGTCGGTCGTTCAGGCCGAAGCGCGCGTACATCGCCGCGATCTGCGGCTCGAGCGCGCGCTCGTTCGGCAGGAAGATTCTGGTCGGGCAGCTCTCGATGATGGCCGGGGCGATGGCGGAGCCATCGACGTCGGCCAGCGACTGCGTCGCGAAGATCACCGAAGCGTTCTTCTTGCGCAGCGTCTTGAGCCATTCGCGCAACTGCGCGCCGAAGGTGGCGTCGTCCAGCGCCAGCCAGCCCTCGTCGACAATGATCAGCGTCGGCCGGCCGTCGAGGCGGCGGCCGATGGCGTGGAAGAGGTAGGCCAGCACCGCGGGGGCGGCGGCGGTGCCGATCAGCCCCTCGGTCTCGAAGGCCTGGACCTCGGCCTCCCCCAGCCGCTCCGCCTCGGCGTCGAGCAACCGGCCCCAGGGGCCGGCGAGGGTGTAGGGCTCAAGCGCGCGCTTGAGGGCCTGGGATTGCAGCAGCACGGCGAGGCCGGTCAGGGTGCGCTCGTGGGGCGGCGCCGAGGCGAGGCTGGTCAGGGCGGACCAGAGATGGTCCTTCACCGCTGGGTCGATCGCCACACCCTCGCGCGCGAGCAGGCCGGCGATCCATTCGGCGGCCCAGGCGCGTTCCTCCGGCGCGTCGATCCGGGCCAGAGGCTGGAGCGCGACCGGCTCGGTCATGTCGCCGGCCAGCGCGCCGCCGAGATCATGCCAGTCCCCGCCCATCGCAAGCGCCGCAGCCCGGATCGAGCCGCCAAAGTCGAAGGCGAACACCTGCGCGCCGGCGTAGCGGCGGAACTGCAGCGCCATCAGCGCCAGCAGCACGGACTTGCCGGCACCCGTCGGGCCGATGACAAGCGTGTGCCCGACATCGCCGACATGCAGCGAGAAGCGGAACGGCGTCGCGCCCTCCGTCCGCGCATGGAAGAGGGGCGGGCCGCCGAGATGCTCGTTCCGCTCCGGTCCCGCCCAGACCGCCGAGATCGGCACGATATGGGCGAGGTTCAGCGTCGAGATCGGCGGCTGCCGGACATTGGCGTAGAGGTGCCCCGGCAGGCTGCCGAGCCAGGCTTCGACGGCGTTCACCCCCTCGCGGATGACCGTGAAGTCGCGGGACTGGATGGCCTTCTCGACCAGGCGAAGCTTGTCGTCGGCGACGCGGGCGTCCTCGTCCCACACCGTCACGGTCGCCGTGACGTAGGCCCAGCCGGCGACGTCCTGGCCGAGCTCCTGCAGGGCCTCGTCGGCATCGGCGGCCTTGTTGGCGGCGTCGCTGTCGAGCAGCACGCTCTGCTCGTTGGTCATCACCTCCTTGAGGATGGCGGCGATCGACTTGCGCTTGGCGAACCATTGCCGGCGGATGCGCGTCAGCAGCTTCTGCGCATCCGTCCGGTCGAGGCAGATGGCGCGGGTGCACCAGCGGTACTCGAAGGCGAGCGCGTTCAGCTCGTCGAGGATCCCGGGGAAGGTCGCGCTGGGAAAGCCGATGATGGTGAGCACGCGCAGATGCGCGTCGCCGAGCCGCGGCACGAGGCCGCCCACCAGCGGCTGGTCGGCGAGCAGCGCGTCGAGATGCATCGGCGTCTCGGGCACGCGGACCAGGTGGCGACGGGTGGAGACCGTCGAGTGCAGGAAGGTCAGCGTCTCGGCATCGTCGAGCCAGCGCGCCTCCGGCACGAAGGCCTCGATCTGGTCGAGCACGCGGTCGGTGCGGTCGATGAAGTTTCTGAGCGCCTCGCGGCCACCCGTCACATCTGCGCCTGCCGTGCCCTCATAGAGAAAACCCTCGGCGCGGGCGGCATCGTCGGCCGGCGGCAGCCAGGCGAAGGTGAGGAGGTAGCTGCTCTCGAAATGCGCGCCGGCCTCTTCGAACTGGGCGCGGCGTTCGGCGTCGACCAGGGCGGAGACCGGGTCGGGGAAGGTGCTGGTGGGGTAGCCACGCGCCGGCACCCGCTGCGCCTCCGCGAAGATCGCCCAGCCCGAGCCGAGGCGGCGCAGTGCGCCGTTCAGCCGCGCGGCGGTCGCAGCGAGCTCGGCCGGCGTGGCGCTGTCCAGGTCCGGGCCGCGGAAGCGCGCGCTGCGTTGGAAGGAGCCGTCCTTGTTCAGCACCACGCCCGGCGCGACCAGTGCGGCCCAGGGAAGGAAGTCCGCGAGCGTCTGGGGCTTCCGGCGGTACTCGGCGAGGTTCAGCATCGCCGCCTCACGCGCGCAGCCAGGCGGGGTAGCGCAGGTGCCGGCGCGCCACCTCGACGAACTGGGCATCCCGCCGCGCCGCCCAGACCGCGGCCAGGTGGCCGACCAGCCAGATCAACACGCCGGCGATCCAGAGCCGAAGCCCCAGCCCTATCGCCGCGGCGAGCGTGCCGTTGGCGATGGCGACCGCGCGCGGCGCGCCGGCGAGCAGGATCGGCTCGATCAGCGCGCGATGCACCGGCGCCGAGAACCCCGGGACGGGATCGGCCGGCGCGCCCATCAGATCAACGCTCCGCCGCCGAACTGGAAGAAGGACAGGAAGAAGCTCGACGCCGCGAAGGCGATCGAGATCCCGAAGACGATCTGCACCAGGCGCCGGAAGCCGCCCGAGGTGTCCCCAAAGGCGAGCGTCAGGCCGGTGACGATGATGATGATGACCGCGATGATCTTGGCGACGGGCCCCTCGATGGACTCCAGCACCTGCTGCAGCGGCTGCTCCCAGGGCATGTTGGAGCCGGCAGCATGGGCGGGCGCGGCGAGCGCGAGGCAGAGCGCGAAGGTGGCCGCGCCGGCGAGGCGCGTGCGCAGCGTGGACGTCATGGGGTGTCTCCTGCTGGGGTGAGGGCGTAGTCGCCGGTCGCAGTCAGGCCGTGGATCTGGGCGAGCTCGGCAAGGCGGCGGTCGGTGCCGCGGCCGGCGAGAACGGCGATGACGTCGATCGTCTCGGCGATCAGCGCGCGCGGGACGGTGACGACGGCTTCCTGGATCAGCTGCTCGAGGCGGCGCAGCGCGCCCAGAGCGGAGCCAGCGTGGATGGTGCCGATGCCGCCGGGATGGCCGGTGCCCCAGGCCTTGAGGAGGTCGAGCGCCTCGGCGCCGCGCACCTCGCCGATGGGGATACGGTCCGGGCGTAGCCGCAGCGCACGCCGGACGAGTTCCGACAGCGAGACGACGCCGTCCTTGGTGCGCAGCGCGACCAGGTTCGGGGCGTGGCACTGCAGTTCGCGCGTGTCCTCGATCAGCACGACGCGGCCGCCCTCGCGGGCCACTTCGGCGAGCAGCGCGTTGGTCAGCGTGGTCTTGCCTGTGGAGGTGCCGCCGGCGACGAGGATGTTGCGGCGGGCAGCGACGGCGGTGCGCAGCGCGGTGGCCTGGGCGGCCGTCATGATGCCGGCGGCGACGTAGTCCTCCAGCGTGAACACCGCGACAGCTGGCTTGCGGATCGCGAAGGTCGGGGCGGCGACCACGGGGGGAAGCAGACCCTCGAAGCGCTCACCCGTCTCGGGCAGCTCCGCCGAGACGCAGGGGCGGTCGGCGTGCACCTCGGCGCCGACATGGTGCGCGACGAGACGGATGATGCGCTCGCCGTCGGAGAAGGAGAGACAGCGGCCGGTATCGGCGAGGCCTTCCGCGAGACGGTCGATCCAGAGACGGCCGTCGGGGTTCAGCATCACCTCGACGACGGCTGGGTCCTCGAGCCACGCTGCGATGCCCGGGCCGAAGGCAGTGCGGAGCATCCGCGCGCCACGTGCGGTCGTCTCGGCCTTGAGTGGATGCAGCGACATGCGGTCCCCGTTGTGGTGCCGCGGCGAGGACGCCGCAGCGAGCGGGGACGATTAGAGAGCGGCTGTTCGGGGCGGGTTCAACAACACAGAGGTTTCGTAGTGGGACGGCGCGGAAAGACAGGCGTCGTGGTGGGGCTGATCCCGGCCGAAGCACACGCCGTGGTCTTAAGCGCGTTTCGGTTTCAATCGATGACGAAAGAGGGTTGATACGTCTTCGTACCTTGTCGGTCGAAGTCGAACTCGTAGATGATGGCCGGGCCTACCGCCTGGTGGTGCTGGCCGAGGAAGAACAGCAGCGCGTTGGGGCAGGCGGCAAAGATGTGCGCGAGGCGGTCCGGATTGTTGCCCCGCGTCGCACGCACCTCACGGGCGATCAGGTCGGCGATGGCAGCGGCATGCGCGCCGCCCGCCACGGCCTGGCCGGACGGGCCCGTCGGAGGTCGAAAGGTCAGCATTGCTCCCCAGTCAAGCCCCGCCCCCTGCGCAAATCGCAGCATCTCCGGGGCGACATCATGGGTCAGGCCGACGCCGACGAGGATGCCGGCCCCCGGACCACAGCTGTCCGCGTCCACCTCCAACGAAGGCCCGCTCTTGCCGTCGTCGGCGCGCCATACGCGCGAGCCACCAGCTCTTCCCTTCTGCACCAGTTCCACGTCAACGCCGGACTTCACGTGGAGCACGGCGCCCGCGATAAACGCGATGGAGGCGTGCGCGTCGAGAATGAGGCGCAGCCGGGGTGAGCGGCGCACCGCGTCGCGCAGGAACTCCTCGACGCGAGGGCGGATGTTGCGCTGCCAGTCCTGTCCTTCCTGGAGGTAGCGCTGGCGGAAAAGATCGGTGAGCAAAAGCGTATTGTCGGGGGCTGCGCCGGAGACATCGGCTGCGGGGCCGAGGAAAGTGCGGATCGCTACCGGCAGGAAAGCATCCGCGACAGGTGCGGGCGCTACGATCAGGCGCTCCTCGCCACAGATGCGATCGAGCGAGGCCCGCGTGAGCCCATTCAATCCACGCGCCGTAAGCTGCCGGATGAGCTCATCGTAGCGGAAATCCGATGCTTCGGCGCTGCACGTCGCAAGCCCGACGGAGCGGGCGCGCTCGTTCACGGCATCCCGCATTTGTTCAAGAGAAGGTTGGCTGTGCAGGATACGAAAGCCTTCCAGCATCCCTCGCAGTGCGTCATCCGAATCAAGCGCGAGGTGCTCCCGCCACAGCGTACGGACTCTGCCCATCCGGCTCCGCTTGCCAGTGCCGTCGAAGAGCCGGTCCAGAAGCAGCGTGTGGTCATTCTGGGAGATCAAATCCCAAAGTGCATCCTCCCTCTCGATGCCCGACACTGTGATAAGGGAGAATCGTGAGCCGGCGGGGGCGTTACATCGCGCCGCGCGGAGTCGCTGCAGCAGCGAGACACGCTCCGCGCCGATGAAGCCTGGGTCCACAAGGTCAGCGGAGCCGAACGGCTTGCCGGCAGCGACATGCCACTTAACCTGCTGGTAGTCCGCCGGGACGCGCGTGGGGCCCGAGCCTGGGATGGGGGGATCATAGCGCACGACCACGTCGTCGAAGGCCCGCGGCGCGGCGGCCTCGAATGTTACCTCCGTGACGCAAGATTCCCGCGCGCGCAGGTTCAGCGCGTTCAGCCAGAACACTCGAGCCTGGTAGTTGTTCCCCTGCCAGGGTGCGACGACCGCATTTGCCATTGTGGGCTTTCCTCAGCGCCGCCCTAAGGCCGCAACATGGGCAGGTACCGTCATGACAGCGGGAACTTTGGACCGAACAGGGCGCGCCAAGCCCTGAGCGCATCGCCGTTGCGGTTCTGGCGGGCGAGATGGATCGCGAGCGATGCCTCGCGGTTGGCAGCAAGGAGTAGAGACCGGGCGCGCTGCTTCTCCGCGGCAGCCATGCTGTCGCTTACCGGCGGGCCGAGGCCGGCAGGGTCAGGCCAGATGTCGAAGATCCGGTCGGAAAGCGTGGCGAAAAGCGCCTGGATCTCCCGGTCGAACTGCCCGCACCAGCCGCCATGCAGGCACTCCAACGCCATGACCTCGATCAGGAAAGACGGCTTGATGGGCTTCTCGCCGTGCCTCGCGTTGTTGTTCCAGTACTTCATCATCCGGACCAGGCCCTTCCACTCGCCGTCGTATGCCTGATGAGCCACGGTGGCCTTGTCCGCGTGCACCTTCGGATTGGTCTTGATCCACCTGCCGGTCACGGCGTCAGGAATTTCGTAGTCTGCGCCAGCCGCAAAGGCCGGAACTGCATCCACGCTGACGACGCGGTAGTCGGTGTTATCGTCCGCGTCGGCCACGACGCCGAAATCGATGTTGACGGAGCGGGACTGCTTCCGGAGCGCCTTAGCCGCGTACTTCTCAAGCAGGCGCGCGTGGAAGTCGTCGACCACCACGGACGGAGCTTTCTCCCGGTACGTCCGCTCTGACGATCCCAGGACGAAGAAGATGTCGATGTCCTTGAGCGGCTTGGTCTTCGTCCAACGTCGGTAGGATCCCGTGAGGAAGTCGCTATCGACAGCGAACTTGGTCCGCAGGAAATCCCGCACCTCGTTGTGGCGAGCCGCCGCATTGGCCTGTTCGCGGTCGTTCAGCTCAAGGCGGCTCTTGAATTTCCGGAACGCCTCGTCGACGGTCAGCATCAGAGCCCCCTCCAGTACGCCGCGCTGGCCCCGAGCCCGTGGTGCTCGATGGTCCCGCCGAGTGATTGCCGGACCATGCCGGCGGTGGACCGGAGGGTTGTGTCCGACCAGCCGTCCACGGCCTCGGCTCCAGGGCTGTTCTGCACCACGATGCGGTAGTCGGCGTCGCCCGGCCAGAGGCCGGCCTTGCGCACCGCCAGCCTTATCTGGTCGGTGTCTACCCAGAAGTGGCCGTCGCCGCCGGTCCATCCGTAGACGACGTCGATGTCCCAACGTCCTAGCGGAGTACTGCTGCCTGGCCTGAACACTTCAAGGACGATACGCTCGAGGTGCTCAGAGGCGATCCAGCACCGCAGCCCGCGTGAGAGCACCTGCCAGTCGTCGGTGAGTTTCGCCGGATCGAGCCCGCTGAGGACAATGATATCCTTCAGGCTCTTGAGCATGTTCTCGGCGACGTAGGTCACCGAGTTTGTGCGAGAATAGGCGGAGACGACGACAGCGCTCATCGGCCGAGGAAGCCCTTCATGTCGAGCGTGAGAGGGATGGCGACCGATGCAGTCGCAGTGCCGGCCCGCTCGTCGGCGGCGGGGGACGAGCCCGGACCCCGCGCAGTCACGCGGGCACTGTGCCGCGCCAGGGCGCGCTGCACCCAGGCGAGGTCGTCCTGCCCACAGGGAAGGGACACCCGCCAGTCACCCTTCAGCGGGTCGTAGCCAAGGGGTCCCTCGTTCGCATCGGAACCGTCGATGGCGTCGTCGTCGAACAGGCAATAGATCCGGGTGCGCGGGCCTTCGCAGGTGACGACGATCGGTTCGTCGCGCGCGGCCTGGTCGGAGATGATGCTCGCCGCAGTGCCGCTGACAGCGAGGAGCTCGCGGCGTGCCTCCCCGACGGCGCCTTGCGTGAGCAGGTCGACGATCGCGGCCCAAGTACCGTGGGCATCGCGGTGCGGTGTCGCGCGGAAGATCCGGCGAATGACGGTCGTCATGCCTTTCCTCCAGCGGCCAGACGGGCCTTCCTGGCCGCCTCGGCGGCACCGTGGATGTCGGCGAGGGTCACCTTGCCCGGGTCCATTGCTGTTTCCGGGCTGCTGGCCAGCGCATTGCCCACGGCCTTGCGGATGGCGCGGCCGTCGAGGCCAACGCATGCGGCGACGGCCGCGTCAAATCCCTCGGCGCCTACGAGCTTGCCGATCGTCGGGTAGGTTTGGCCGAGGCCCAGCACGCAGTCACCAAGGATGCGTCGGCAGCCCTCGATGTCCGGCAATGGGACTTCAATCACGAGGTCGCAGCGCGAGGTGAAGGCCTCGTCCAACGCCTGAGGGAAGTTGCTTGTCGCGACGAACAAAAGGTTCGGATTGCTCTCGGCCAGCAAGTCGAGCTGGACAAGCACGGCATCGGTTGCGCGGTGCACGTCGATCGGATTCGCGTCCATGCTGAGCCGAGACCGATCGACCGCAAGGGTTTCGACCTCGTCCAGCAGAACCACTGTCGGCGCGCTGCCCGCCACAGACCTGAGTGCTTCTGAGAAAAGGTCGGACACGGCACGCTGGGTCTTGCCGAGGGCCGAATTGGCGAGCTGGTGGGGGTCGACTTCGACTAGCCTGAAGCCATTGCTCTTGAACGATCTGGCGACACGGTCGGCGAGTCCAAGGGCGAGCGAGGTCTTGCCCGTCCCTGGGGGGCCGACGAGCAGGATCACGCCGTGCAGCGGCAGGACCGTGCGGGGCACCTGCGCTCGGAGGGTGAAATTCAGGACGGCCTGGGACAGCAGCTGTTCCTTCTGCCCAGCGCCCACGTGGATCGAATCCCACAGGAGGGCGAGCTGCGGGTCGGGAAGCGCCCGAATGCGATGGATCCCCTTAGGGAGGCCGTCACGAAGATTGGTCGTCGAGTCGAGCATGCACCTCTTCCCCTACGGCACCGGACCAACCCCTGCTCCGCTCTCGGGACAGCCAAGCCGACGCTCAGCCTCCATAGATGCGCCAATCCCGCCGATGGGCTTGACGCCGGAATCGTGAACTGATTCGATGCGTTTCACGTGTTAAGCACTTCGTAGCCAAAGAGTGTCTCGTATGTCAAACACTTCGTTCTGCGCGAGACGGAGTGCGTGGGAGGAGGTCAGATGGACCACGCCGGCTTCGGATTGAGGCTCGCCGCCAAGCGAGGCGCGATCGGCGTGCGGGCCGCTGCGCGAGATGCTGGTGTCAGCCCGGCGACGCTGTCCCGCATCGAAAACGGCCACGTGCCCGACATTGAGACCTTCGAAAGGCTTTGCCGCTGGATGGGGGCCGATCCTGCGGAATTCCTCGACGGGCCGGCGCAGGAGGCCGTGGGCACAGTCCAGTTCAAGAAGCTGGACGCGGTCTCTCCAGCGACGGCGGCGGCCCTCGGCGAGCTCGTCATGGCTGTGTTCGAGATGGTTCGGTCCGAGGCGCAAGAAGGTGGAGCAGCTGGGGAGGCCGCGTGACCACCTTCCGGCGCGGCTTCAAGTCCTGGTGCGAGACGACGGCCCTCCAGTTTCGGACGGCGTTAGGCCTGAAGGCACCTGACCCTCTCCCGGCAGAGCGGCTCGCCGCGCATATCGGGCTGCGGGTCGTCGATATCGGGCTGATCCCCGGTCTTCGCGCGGAAGCACTTCAGCAGCTTACCGTCGCCGACCCAACCAGTTGGTCGGCGGTGATGCTGACCCTGGGAGACAGCAAGGTCGTCGTTGTTAATCCCTCCCACTCGGACGGTCGTCAGTCGAACGACCTGATGCACGAATGCGCGCACGTGGTGCTGAACCATGCACCCTCCAAAGTGCTCCGCGCAGCGACGGGTGCGCTCATGCTCAGCGCCTACGACAAGCGGCAGGAGGCAGAAGCCGACTGGCTCGCTGCGGCTCTTCTGCTACCTCGTGCTGCACTGCTCAGGATCGTGCAGAGCGGCGTTTCATCCGAAGAAGCTGCATGCCAGTATCGAACCAGTCAGGTTCTGCTGCGTATGCGCTTGAACCAGACTGGCGTGAATCTGCAGATGCGCCGTCGGGTGGCGTGAACCAGGCCTGATCGCTCGCGCGGGCTCATTTCTTCCGCTGTTTGCTCTCTGGCATGCATGTCGTGGGTGTCGTGAGGGTGCTGGTCACGCGGGAGGCTTTTCTTCGGACGCGACTTCGTCGATGGCACGAGATGCTGATACATCAGTCGTTATCTCATCGGCGAGCATGCGGCCTTTCGCAAGCCGTCGAGCAAGAGCCTCGACGAATGCGTCGTAGCGCTCCTTTCCCTTCACCTGGGCGGCGGCCTGCATCGCGTTAGGTAGCGGCGGCGTCGCAGTTATCCAGAACCGGACGAATAGGGCTATTGCCTCGTTGCCAATGGTGACATGGCGCTCCAGCCGCTCGCTGGCGCGCGACAGGCGATCGAGCCGGCGTGCCAGGGCCGCCTCCAGCCGGTCGGGACCATCCGCCGAGAGGTAGCTCTCGAGTGCAGCCTCGACCACAACGGACTGACTCACACGCTTGCGTGCCGCGTATTCTGCGAGGCGGCGCGTCAGATCTGGGGCCAGCCGAAAGGTCACCTTGGTGCGCATTGTGGATCAGAGGGCAATGCCGTCATTGGGGTCGAGCGCGGCTTGGCGAGCAACGCGACGCGCACGCGCGGCAAGGGCACGGGTGCGCGCGGTGTCGTCGTCCTGTTCGTCCTCCGCGAAGACGAACTCCCTCTCGAGCGGCGGTCCTGGCTCGGGCGCGATCTGCTCGTGCTCAGGCAGGGTCGGCTCCCGGCGGATGCCACCGTCGGCATCATCGCCCGCGCCGTTGGCTGATGGTGCTGTCTCACGCGCTACAGGCTTCAGCACGCTCCAGTCATCAGGACGCGGCGTGCACGGCGCAGCCACCGCGGGGTCCGGCGGCATCACCACGCGTGCACGAAGCTGCCGGTCCTCGTAGTAACGCGCCTTCCGCGCGCGGATCGGCGGGCAGCCCGACACCAGGACAATCTCGTCAGTGGGCGGCAGCTGCATCACCTCGCCGGGCGTCAGCAGCGGCCGCGCCGTCTCCTGGCGGCTGACCATCAGATGTCCGAGCCAGGGCGATAGGCGGTGCCCTGCGTAGTTCCGGCTGTCGCGGATCTCCGTCGCCGTGCCGAGCGCATCGGAGACGCGCTTGGCCGTGCGCTCGTCATTGGTCGCGAAGGCGACGCGGACATGGCAGTTGTCGAGGATCGCGTTGTTCGGCCCGTACGCGCGCTCGATCTGGTTCAGCGACTGCGCGATCAGGAAGGACCGGATGCCGTAGCCCGCCATGAAGGCGAGCTGGCTCTCGAAGAAGTCGAGCCGTCCGAGGGCAGGAAACTCGTCAAGCATCAGGAGCAGCCGATGCCGTCGCCGTTCGTTCTCCAGCGCCTCGGTCAGGCGGCGGCCGATCTGGTTCAGCACGAGCCGCACCAGCGGCTTCGTGCGCACGATGTCGGAGGGTGGGACGACGAGGTAGAGCGTGACCGGCTCGCGCGCCTCGACCAGATCGGCGATCCGCCAGTCGCAGCGGCGCGTGACCTGCGCGACGACGGGATCGCGATAGAGACCGAGAAAGCTCATCGCGGTCGAGAGCACGCCGGATCGCTCATTGTCCGACTTGTTGAGCAGCTCGCGCGCCGCGGAGGCGACGACAGGGTGCGGCCGATCCCCGAGATGCGGCGTCGTCATCATGGCGGCCAGCGTCCGCTCGATCGGACGGCGCGGATCGGAGAGGAAGCCCGCGACGCCGGCGAGGGTCTTGTCCTGCTCGGCGTAGAGGACGTGAAGGATGGCGCCCACCAGCAGGGAGTGGCTCGTCTTCTCCCAGTGGCTCCGTCGCTCCAACGCGCCTTCAGGATCGACCAGGATGTCGGCGATGTTCTGCACGTCGCGGACCTCGCTGTCGCCGCGGCGGACCTCGAGCAGCGGATTGTAGGCGGCGCTCGCCGGATTGGTGGGGTCGAACAGCAGCACCCGGCCAAAGCGCGCCCGCCAACCGGCGGTGAGGTGCCAGTTCTCGCCCTTGATGTCGTGGACGATCGCCGAGCCCGGCCAGGTCAGCAGCGTCGGCACGACGAGGCCCACGCCCTTGCCGGAGCGCGTCGGCGCGAAGCACAGCACGTGCTCCGGCCCGTCATGGCGGAGGTAGCGCTGGGCGAACCAGCCGAGCACGACCCCATCGGGGGCGAGCAAGCCGGTGTCCCGCACCTCACGCTCTGTCGCCCAGCGGGCCGAGCCGTAGGTGGTCACGTCCCGCGCCTCGCGGGCGCGCCAGACCGACATGCCGATGGCGATGCCGATCGCCGCGAAGCCCCCGGCCGCGGCGATGACGGCGCCCTCGTAGAAGACCCGCGGCGCGTAGGCGTCGTACCAGTACCACCACAGGAAGAAGGCCGGCGGCGGGTAGACCGGCACGCCGGCCCAGACGTCCATCGGCTGGCCGAGCTGCGCCTGGTAACCGAGGCGCCAGGCGACCCACTGCGTCGCGCCCCAGACCGCGGCAAGCACGATCAGGAAGACAACCAGGACCTGGCCCCAGAGGATCTTCGTCGCGGTCATGGCTGGGTGGCGTGGGCAGCAACCATGCGGCGAGACGTGCGCGATTGACGCGGTGACGTTCAAGCAGCCAGAGGTCGGCATCGTGCCGGCGGCGGGCGCATCGCGCGAAACGGCGGGGGACTCCTTCCGGGCCGATGCGACGGTACGGCATCCGGTCAGAGGCTGACGCCTCGCTTGCGCGCGGGCGTGAGCTCGAGACCGCCGCCGGGCGCAATGCTCCCTGCCACGGCCAGTCCCCGCTGCCGCTCCATCGCCGGCTTCCACGGCACCAGCTGGAAGCCGAGCCCGTCGTCGATCATCGCGAAGCGCCCCGAGGCCAGGTCGAGCCGACGGGCGAACACTCCGAAGACGCTGTCCCCCTCCCGCGCCGGCCGCCATGCCTTCCCCGTCTCGGCCGTTACCCGCGCCGCGACCGCCTCCACCTCGCGCTGGCGCAGCGTGTTGAGCAGGTCGCGCGCAAAGATCACGCGCTGACCCTGCCGGCGCGCAAGACCGGCTGCGACGAGATGCTCGGTCCGCTGGGCGAGCGCGCCCTCGACCTCCGCGCCGAAGCCCTGCCCGGCCAGCGGCAGCCCCTCGCGGTCGAGCAGACGGCGGTCCATCCAGGTCGCGCCATTGGCGGTAATCTGCGCCTCGACCGGCAGGTCCGACCGCACGGCGATGGCACTGCGCTCGCGCCCGCCGGCATCCTGGTAGCGGCGGAGCTCGACGACCGCCCCCGGATGCCCGTCGCCGGTCGCTTCGATGTCCGCGAAGCGGAGGTGGTGCACGCGGCCGTCGATCCCGTCGATGATGGCGTAGCCGCTGCCCTTGAGCTCGTCGGCGATGCCGCGCTCGACGAGGCGGCCTATGATCGGCTCGGGCCGGTCGCCATGGATGGCGAAGTCGCCGGCCGCGCGGTCGGCGCCAAGCTCCTGCATGGCGCGATGCATCGACTTGATGATGTCGCTGCGGGTGCCAAGGTCGCGCAGCGTCTCCTCCATGCCGGGCCTGAGCGTCCAGACCGCGGGGCCGTGGCGTTCGGCAAGGCCGAACCGCTCCAGCGTCTGCGCTCGGCCGATCATCAGCCGACGGAGTTCCGGATCGGTACCGTCCGCGCCGGCCGGGCGCAGGTCCAGGATGCCGCCACCCTCATCGGCAGCGGCGCGCAGGGCACGATCGAGACCGGTCCAGCGCTCGGCACCGACCTCCGCCTCGAGCGCAGTGCGGATCTCCTTCTCGGTCCGCGGCCCGAGTTCCAGTTCGACGAGCGCCTCGGCGCGACCGCGGAAGCCGCGCGAGATGTAGTCGCGCGAGATCACCAGGTCACCGCCATCCTCGGCCCGCCCGCGCACCAGGACGTGGACGTGGGGGTTGTCGGTGTTCCAGTGATCGACCGCGACCCAGTCGAGGCGGCTGCCCAGATCCTGCTCGGCCTGGCGCATCAGGTCGCGTGTCCAGGCCTTTAGGTCCTCAAGCGCTGGCGCGTCCTCCGGGCTGACGATGAAGCGGAAGTGGTGGCGGTCATCGGTGCAGCGCTCCGCGAAGCTTCGGCCCTCCGCATTGTCGGAGCCCGCGTCGAAGAGCCGCGCCTTGGCGCCATCACGGGTCACCCCGTCGCGCTGGAGGTAGCCGATGTGGGTGGCGAGCGACGCGGACCGAAAGCGCGTGCCCTGATGGCGCACGACGCGCGCCTTGATCACGACGCGTCGCGAGGGTGAGCGGAGCGCGGCCTGTGCCGCGGCGGCCCGACCCCGCCCGAAGTGCGAGCGGCCCGCCCCCCTTGCGCCGCGGCCGAAGCCGTGTCCGGTATGGCCGGCCTTGCGGACGGCGCGCAAGACCTGGCCCACGAAGCTTCGCGCGCGGCGGGTCGGCGCATGCGTGTCGCCGATGCGGCCGGGGCGGACATGCAGGTCGTCGTCGCGGGTCGTCATGGCCGCCGATGCGCCGTTGCGCAGCGGCGGCTGGCGCTGAGGTCTTTGAATTGCCTTGGCGTTCGGGAGGGAGCGCCAGCCACCACTTCTGCACGAGGCATGAATTCCCGTGCTGGATCAGGCACATACGACCGCCCGCCAGCCCTGCTTTTATCTGGCAATCTGCGGTCGGGGTTCCTGGGACCTCCCCCTCCATTGCGTTCGTGGTCGGCACGGGAGTAGCCGGCAGCACGACAGAAGCACCCGAAGGTGCGCGCTGGTGCGACAGCGGAGAGATTGCAGGGTCGCGCGATGCCCTGCGTCCCAGCGCCATCGCTCATGGTGCACCGCCGGCCGTGCGACGAATGGCGAAGACGGAACGGCGATCGCCGGCAGGACCGTCGCCATCGTGTGCGCCGGCCGCTCGATCTCTGCCAACGAACGGCTGCGCAAGTGGTGCAGCGGCTGCGATCGTCGCACCGCCAACCGGCACGAAGATCGACCGCGTCGGTGCCATATCGTGACCGCCACGCTGCACGAAGATTGCCTCAGCGCTACGCTCAGCACCCACCGCAAGCTGGCCAGGCGCGACAATGCCGCCGTCACCGGGGAGCAGCGGCGCGAGGGTTGCGACGTAGACCCGCGTCTCCGCCGGCAGCGGCTGCCCCGTCGACAGATGCGCCTCAACCCGACGTGGCCCCGCGTTGTAGGCCGCCAGCATCAGCGGCACCGATCCGAACCGGTCTAGCATCTCGCGCAGATACGCCGTACCCGCCAGGATGTTGTCCTGCGGCGCGAAGGGATCTGCGCCGAGGCTGTGCTGGGCGCGAAGGCCCCCCCAGGTCGCCGGCATCACCTGCATCAGCCCCATCGCGCCGCGGTGCGACACGGCGTGCCGATCTCCGGCGCTCTCCGCGCGCATCACCGCCCTGATCCAGGCTTCCGGAATGCCGAAACGCTGCGATGCGGCAGCGATCTCGGCAGCATGGATCGTCTGTGCCGCCACCCCGGACAGCGGAAGGCTGACCAGCAGCAGCATGGCTGCGATGCAGGGCCACGACCGGGACGGGAGGGAGGAAGCGAGCTGTCCAGCGCGCCCTGCCAGAGCGCCGCGCGTCGCCAATGGGCGCGCGTGGAAAGCGGGCGTCGTGCTCATGGTCCGCGCCCCGTGATCCAGACGGGACGCAGCCGGGCGACGATGCTCGTGCGTTGGAGAGGCCCGAAGTAGCGGCCGTCGAGGCTGTCCGGCTCGGTGGCGTTGAGGAGGAACACCTCACCGGGTTTGAGCGCTTGGCACCCGTGCCAGGTCGGCAGCGGGCGACCCAGGCGGTCAGCCGTGCGACGGTGGGCAACCGTCGCGCCGTCGACGGTGATCGTGTGACCCGCGACGCACACCACTTGCGGCGGCAGTGCGGCGACATGCTTCAGCAGCGGCACGCCGCGCGCGACATAGCCTCGCTCGGCAAGGAACGCCGCCAGCGTCTCCGGCGGGCGGACGAGGACGAGGTCGCCCAGCGCGATGCGGTCGGCAGGTGCCGTGACGTAGAGGCCGATCGGCACGCTCGCCGACACGTTCCAGATGATGCGCGGCTGCCAACCCGCGACCGCTGGGACGGCGATCAGCCCCAGCCCGGCGAGCATGGTCGCGACCGGCGCCGCGCGCCGTCTACGCCGCGCTGTCATGCGTCGATCCTCCGGCGCAGCAGCCAGGCGCGGTGGCGCTCGCGCGTGTAGGCGCGCGGCGGCTCGCCGGCCGCCAGGCGGTTCATCACGTGCCGCCAATGGTCGGGGCAGGCGTCCTCCGGCGCGACGCCGGTCTGCTCGACCGCGTCGATCGCGCGCAGCACCTCGTTGACCTTCGGCCAGCCGGATATGCGCAGCAGGATCTCCGCCCCCGGCTCCACGAAGCCGATCGTGCTGAAGGCTTCGCCGGGCGCGACCGCGCGCAGGATGTCGATGCGACTGACGACGGTGCCGTAGCCGTTGGAGGCCCACCGCACGAAGGCGAAGACCTCACCCGCGGCGAAGGCGACGACGCGGCGCCGGCGGTCGAGGATCGTCTCCTCGGCGATCCGCCCGAAGCGGATCCAGCGCTCGACGCGGCCCTCGAGCCACAGCAACTCGACGCGGGTCAGCGCCGTCATGGCGCGGCCTCCCGCTCCCCGTCCCGGTCGTGTTTTCCACCGACCGCGCTGGGCCTACCTTCATTAGAATTAGACTCAATTAGAGTCTTTACGGGCCAGAATTCCGCTTGTGCCGCAACGGCTTGCGGGCGGCTCGTGCGCCTGATCTGCCGTGTCGGTTGCGCCTGATCTGCCGAATCTCCTGCGCCTGATCTGCCGTGCGGTTCCACAGGCCTGCACAAGTTATCCACAGAGTGGGCGTGGCGGCTGCACGGCGTGATCCGCAACAGTTCGGTGCCGCCGGCATCGCGACGGATGGCGAGGCGATAACCAGGCAGGGTCTGCCGAGCGGCGATCCGACGGAGATCGAGCGCGAAGTCGGCGAAGCGCGCGAGGCTGCCGGACTTGGCGTGCAGGTGCCGGAGCTCGAACGCCCAGCCGGACGGCTGGTGGCCGGCGTGCTTGCGCGCGACGCGGTAGAGCCAGCGCTCGATGCCGCCCGACAGGCGGAAGTATGCCGGGTCGATGGTCAGCAGGAGCTGACGATCGAGGACGCCGCGGTAGAACCAGTCCGGCAGCACGAACTCCATGCCGTCGGCGCGGCCAGAGGCGGTGACCCGCTCCTCCCACTCGTTGATCCAGGAGAATTGCTGGCGCCGCCAGTGCGCGCCGTGGCGGATCGTGGTGCGGATGACGGTGGACTGGAGCCGGCCAAGGGCGGCTTTCAGCAGCAGGTACTGGTGCTGGCCGGTGCCGCGCCCGATTGCGGTCAGCAGTTGGTGCGGCGCAAAGCGCATGAACCGGGAGGCTGTGAGCCCGCGGTCGGCGGCCTCGACGATCTGCGAGCCGGCCCAGATCAGCACGTCGGCATCCCAGATGGTCGCCATGCCATGTTCGGGGACGGCGTGGACCTGCACCTCGACATCGCCGGCGCGGTAGAGGATCGGCGCGATGCGGCGGCTCTTGGCCAGTGAGAAGAACGGCCGCTCCATGAGGTCGCGTTGGTCTCGACGTGGTGGCCCGTCGTCCGGCAGGGCGTCGAAGGGACTGAGGCGCAGTCGTTCGCTGGCTGTGGTGTCGCGCCGCATCGGCGGTGCGCGCTCAGCGTCGCACCGCACCGGCATAAGCCGGCGAGATGGCTGCGTGACGCTTGGCGGACAGCACGGTCTCGCCCGTGTCATCGCTGGTCGAGGCCTTGGTGCCGCGGTTCACCCAGGCCTGGAGATCGGTGACGGCGTAGACAACCCGACCGCCGAGCTTCGAGTAGCGCGGGCCGGTGCCGTAGGTGCGGTGCTTTTCGAGGGTGCGGCCGGACAGGCCGAGGAAGCGCGCGGCCTCGGGCGTGCGGAGGTAGCGTGGTGGCAGGCCGGCGTTCGGGTCGGGCATCGGGAGCCTCCGGTGATGCTGTCGGATGCCGCGCATCGGGCGCGGCGGTCAGGTCGGAGGCTGGCGAAGCGGGGTCGCGGCGGGGGAGTCCGAAGACCGCGGCGGCGAAACCGGACCCCGTGCGAAGGTCAGACGCGGACGCTGGCTCCCGCGGTCAGCAGGTCGCGGTAGCCGCCATCTCGGAGTGCGCGAGCAGCCGAGAGGAGGCGCAGGGTGCGGCTGCGCAGATCGTGGCTCTTCCAGGCGGCGCCACGAGGGACGCGCGACGGGCCGAACAGGCCGACCGCGAGGTCGCGGATGCTCGCGCCCTCCGCATCGCCATCGAGTGCGCGCAGGCGTACGATCAGGACCCGTCGGCGGTTGCGCGAAAGAGCGTGCTCGCGCATGGGTCGACCCCGGAGCGCAGTCCAGAATTGTAGCGCAGCAGCCAGGCGTTTTGGCGTGAGGGCATCGAGCGGCACCAGGACGCCGAGCGGCGCGTCGGGCGGCGGGTCGCCGATCAACCAGACCGGCAGCGGCGGCGTCCCTACGGTTCCGTGCAGCCCGTCACTCCCCAGCTGCGGTGAATTCAAGGGCGGCAGGGCAGCCGGCAAGGGAGGCGAGAAGGACGGCGGCAAGGCCGACAGCGCAACGGTGGCGGTAGAGATGGTCGGCGCCCAGAGGACCGTTGCGCTGCGCGCGTCGACCGCCGGGTCGGCCGCGAAATCGCAACCCCCAGCGCTCGGCGACGGCGTCGGCCGCATCGTCGGGCCGCCGGTCGTCGAGCTGTTCCCAGTCGCGCAGATAGCGCGGGTTGCGCCGGAGGAATTCCCAGGCGAGATCGCGCGCCGAGGCGTTTTCCAGATCGGCATAGGCGGCCGCCGACCGCCAGTCTCGCGACGGCATGGCAAGGCTCCGACACAGCGCGGAGCACACGCTCCGCGCGCAGCACGCCGAGACATGCGACCATTCCGTGTGTTGTCCAGGCGCGCGCCAGGCAAACCGTGTTGCCGGGGGTGCAACGCCGGTCAGTTCGTCGAGCTATGCCGCAGCAGGTCGCGATAACCGGCCTCGGTCATCCATCGGGCGCGGGCCAAGTGGCTGTCGTGGATGCGCTTTGCGCGGTCAGGGTCGCGCGCCGGGTCCAGGCCAAGAACGAGGCGGCTTGCCTCGCGCCAGTCGGCCTGATCGGCGGCAGCATCAAGCAGACGGAGATAGATCACCTTGTGGGCAAGATCGTACTCGGTGACGGTCGGCTCGTCTGGCGGCCTGTCGAGGATCTTCCTGCTGCCCATGCAAGCTCCTCTCAGCATCGACGACTCGATGCACGCACCTCATCAGCGTCGTCGACTGGTGCGTGATGCGCCATCCCCCAAGCGCTTTTGGGGGGGTCGCGGTCGATACATACTATAGGTGATAAACTCAAAGTATGTAGCGCGACGACCGTGCCGGCATGGACATGCGCCGGCTGGTGGGGAGGAACGTGCGGCGGATCAGGCTCGAGAAGGGCCTGACGCAGGAGGCGTTCGCCGAAACCTCGGGCTTCAGCCAGCAATATCTGAGCAGCCTGGAACGCGGCCGCCGTAACCCGACGATCGTCACGCTCTTCGAGCTGGCGTCCGCGCTCGGCGTGAGCCACGTCGTGCTTGTCGCGCCGGACGGCGAGAGCGATGCCGCCGCTCCGCTTCGCCGTGGCGGTCGCTCCGGCACCGCGGGCAAGCCGCGGTAGATGCCCACCACCCCTCAATCCCCGAGACGGAGTACACCAAAGCCAGCCCTTCCTTGACGCATTGGCGTTTCAGAGATAGCTTCTTGTGAAACTCGAATGCGCGAGGTGCGCTGTGGCCGCCCAGATCCTCCCCTTCCCGAAGCCGTCCCCGGCCCCTTCGTCGCCGATCGCAACCTATCTCTGGGTCGGCGAGGCCCATCGGAAGCTCGCGGATCTTCATGGAGCAGGGCACTTGCCCGCCCGCCGCCTGGTCGTGGAAGCCTCCCGCCTGCGCCACCAGCAAGAGCTCATCGCGGCAGTCCGCGACGCCGGCGGCGAGATCGTCCTGGACACCGAAGCGGCAGAGCTCGCCAGCGTCGGGCGGCACTCCGGGCGGGTTCGCGGTGCACCATGGGCCTTGCCCGAAGGTGCCGGGCCGCTCGGCCCCGATCATTTCCGGGCTGACGCAAAGTCCGACGTCATCGGCCAGATCGCGCGCCTGGCGGTGTCGTCAGGCATCACCGCTGTCCTGTCGCCGGCGCATCACCTGGGCGATCCGGCATTCCACGATTGGATCTCGGTGGATCGCGACGCCTGCATCGCGTTGCGGAGAGCGCTCGACCGCGAGGGGGGCCAGGGCATCGCGATCGACTATCCGCTGATCGTTCCGAACGCGGTGCTGAACCAGCCGAATCAGCGCGGAATGCTGGTCGCGACGCTGGCCGCGCTTCCCATCGACTACGTCTGGCTGCGCGTCGCGGGTTTGGGCGCCGATGCCGGTCCCCTGCAATTGAGCCGCTACCTCTCGGCCGTGGCGGGGCTGCACAACCTCGGCAAGCCCGTGATCGCCGATCAGCTGGGCGGGCTGCCAGGCCAGGCGGCCCTAGCGTTCGGCGGGGTCTCCGGCATCGCGCAGGGCATCGGCGAGCGCGAGCGCTTCGATACGGGCGATTGGCACAAACCAGCCAAGCCGCGACCCGACGACGCGAAGTTCGGCCGCGGGGTGCGGCTCTCGATACCCGGCCTCAACCGCTCACTGACGCGCAGCGAGCTCGACGTTCTCGCCAGCGCGAAGAATGGCCGTCGCATCTGCGGATGCTCTGATCGCGCGTGCTGCAAGCACGGCTACGACAGCATGGTCGCCGATCCGCGCGGGCATGCGGCGCGGCAGTTCTTCACCAGCATCGCAAAGCTGGAGGCCGTGCCGGACCTGCGACGCGAGACGTATTTTCTCGGCCACGACGGTCCCATGGCGAAGGCAGACAGGACGGCGCGCGAGATCAAGGCGTTGCGCCCGGACGCTACCGAAGCGGCGCGCCACAACATCGATCCGGAAGCCCTGATGAAGCGGCTTGCGGACCACAGCCGGACGACCGAGAAGATTCGCACGACGCTCGAGACCATTCACGAAACCCGTGGCAACGACGTGCCCCGCGCACGCGTGGCCGCGCTTCGGAGTGGAGGAGCACCCAAGTCCGCGAAGGGGCAGCCGTGAGCGGCAAATCGGGCGCAATGCCCCGCTACATCGACGATCTGAATGAGTTCGGCGGCCTGTCCGGCACCGACATCGCCAACATCGCCGATGTCTCCAAGGCGACGGTCTCGCGCTGGAAGTCCGGCACGGTCAAGCCGCAGCCGGACACGCAGCTGGTGCTGTCGGACCTGCACTTCATCGTCCAGCGTCTCACGGAGTACTACAGCGCTGACGAAATCCGCACCTGGCTCTATGCGCGGCATCCGCAGCTCGACGGCCAGCGCGCCATCGACCTGATCAACCAGAATCGGTCGGAGGAGATCCTGCGCATCCTCGATCGGCTGGACTCGGACGTGTATCTCTGACGCATGGCCGCGGCCCGCTCCCCCCGCGACAACCACCTGCTCGACGCCGTCGAGGCTCTGCCGCGGGAGGCCTGGAGCGGCCCGGTGTGGCGCGTCGTGCGCGAAGGGCGCGACCCGACGCAGTGCAGCGCAGTCGGCGGCCGTTGGGATGATCGCAGCTTCGAGGTTCTCTACACCTCGACGCATCAGGATGGCGCGCGGGCGGAGATGTTCTTCCATCTCAGCCGCGGCCAGCCGGTGATGCCGTCCCAGGTGCGCTATGGCCTGCACGAGCTTCGCGTCACACTCGACGCCTGCGTGCGCATCGCCTCGCTGGAGGTGCTCGCGGGCCTCGGTCTCAAGACGAACGCGTTCGGTCAGCTGTCCTACAGCGAACGGCAGCTCGAATATCCGCGCACGCAGGAGATCGCGGAGGCCGCGCATTTCCACGGCCGCGATGGCCTGTTCGTGCCGAGCGCGCGCTCCGCCCATCCCAACCTGGTGGTGTTCTGCGGCGTCGCCGGACCGGAGGCGGTCGAGGTCGTGCGCGACCACGGCATTGTCGACTGGACCGCCTGGCGCAACGCGCAGCGCAACGGCTGAGCGGCGCGCCGCCGGCGTCTCAGGAATCGCTGCCGCCGAGCAGATCACCCTGCGCCGCCACGCGCCGGCGACCGCGCCGTGCGGCGGGCGCCTTCGTGGTGTCCGCCGCAACCGCGGCATGGAGCGCCGAGGCCGGCAGCGTGGGGCCGTTGCAGATGCGCTCCAGCAGGTCGGCCTGCGCGGCCTCCAGCGCGACGAGGCCGCCGAGCACGTTCAGCACGTTGAGCAGTTCGGTCGTGTATTCCGGCAGCCAGCCGGGCGGCTGGATGTCGCCGAGCGGCGAGGGCTTGCGGCGGTCGCCGATGATCGGGCGCGAGCGGTCGCGGCCGCGGTAGCTGAACCACTGCGTCAGCACCTGCTTGCCGGAGACTTCGTAGTCCCAGACCGCAGGCGAGACATTGTCCACATGGCCCTGGCCGACATGCAGCCGGCTGGTGGCGGCGTCGTGGCGGATCGTGTCCGGCATCGAAGCGGGGTCGGTCGGGATGGCGCCGGCTTCCGGGATGGTCGGGCGTTCCGCCGTGGGCAGGCGTGGCGCGCCGGCGGGACGGCCCTCGGACGAATCGACGAAGCGCTCGCCGAAACTGTGCAGCCAGATGACGCGACGGCCGAGGCGGGCGGCCTCGGCAAACAGCGCGGCGTCGGTGGTGAGCGGGATGCGCAGGCCGGGCTGCACGAGGTCGGTCGCGAAGCGGGTGGCATAGGCGGGGTGTGCGGCGACGGCAGCGATGTAGGCGAGGAGGTCGGGCGCGGAGACGGGCGTGCCGAGCGCGGAGGAGAGCGCGGCGAGGACCGCGGCAGAGATGTTCGGCGTCGCCGCAGCGCTGTCGGCCCACAAGGGAAAGGCGCGACCACCACGACCATTGTAGTGGTGCAGATCGGGGATGAGCGAGCAGAAGGTCACTGCTGGGCCACCGCTTGGTGTGCGGTCATGCGGCGCGGTGAGATAGACCTGCCTCTCCGAATGCATGCGCCACAGGGTCGGGTTCGGTTGGTTCAACAAGCGAGCATCAGGAATGACCCATTGGCGATCGAAGGATCGGAAGCCGTATGGCGTCGGCGCGACGAGCGCCCCCTTATCCTTTGCGACAGGAAGGCTGCGATGGGCGTGGCCTGCAAGGCCTTCCTCTACGATCTTGCCGGAGTGCTTGTCGCCGAGCTGTTCGTTACGGATGTGCGGATGAAACAGCATTTCCTTCCGCGCCGGATCGCGCTCGGCCACCAGGTGCTTCCACCGTTCTTCCAGTGACCAGCGATCCGGCGCGATCACCCAGGTTCGCCCCGGCATGACGCCCGAACCGTTGTAGGCGAACAACGCATCAAGCGCCGGATAGGTCGCCCATCCGCCGGTCGCGGCAGGCAGGAAGGCCGCGCGCTCCTCCTCCGGACACTCGATCCATCCCTCGCCGTCGAGCGTCAGCGTCGCCAGCGCCGCGAACTTCTCCTCCCGCCGCCCGACCGGCAGCGCGCGATAGCGCACACGGGCGGGCTTGCTGGCATCCGTCTTGCCCGTACGCGCCACCAGCACGATGCACACGGGCTGCTGCACGCCCTGGAAAATGCGCGAGGCGACGGCGGGCTGATGCCCCTCCGGCGAGCAATCCACCACCCAGATCTCATCCGCCGTGCGGCGCAGATCGGCGCGCATCGCCTGGAAGCCCGGCCCGTTCAAAAACCCCGCCACGGTGATGAAGCACACGATGCCGCGCCGGTCCGCCCGCGCCTGCGGCGCTGCCGCCGCATCGCCAAAAACCTTCCACGTCGCCCAGCGCCAGAAATAGACATAGAGGTTGCGCAGATGCTTCGAATGCGCGCCCACGCCCCATTCCGGCGGCGGCATCCAGCGCGCGAGCGGCGCGGCCTCCTTCGCATTCGCGCTGCCAGCCTCGACCCACCCGCCGCGACCCTTCGCCTTCTCCTTGTAGGGCGGATTGCCGATGACGACGGTGATCGGCTCCGCGCGCTTCACCTTGTTCGCCTCGCGCCGGGATTCCGCGAGCGGCTTCAGGATCTGCGGGATGTACTCCTCATCGGCATACGGATTGCCGAGGGTGTCGGTGACATAGAGGCGCAGATGCACGTCGGACGGCACCGTGCCCTTCACCTTGAGCAGGTCGGCGACCTCCGCCAGCAGGCGCAGCTGCGCGACGGCGAAGGGGCCAAACTGCAGCTCGAAGCCAATGATGCGCTTCAGCGCCGCGCGGATGACGCCCGGCACGGTGCCGGCGCCATCGGCGCGCGCGGTCTCCGCGATGCGCCGCAGGACGCCCAGCAGGTAGGTGCCCGTGCCGACGGCCGGGTCCGCCAGCGTAACCTCGTTGGAGGCAAGGCCCTCCGGCTGTCCGAAGCGCGCCGGGTCCCGCAGCACGTCATCCACCAGGCGCACCATCGCGGTGACCACCTCGGGCGGCGTGTAGTAGGACCCGGTGAGCTTGCGCAGGTCGTTGTCGTAGGCCTCCAGGAAGTGCTCGTAGAAATACAGCCAGGCCTCAGGGTCGCCCTTGCCGATGGCGGCCCAGTTCACGGCATCAAGCACGCGCGTGAGGGTGCCGAGCGACGTCTTCAGCGCTTCCTGCCCATCGACATCGTCGGTCAGCACGCGGAAGGCTCCGCCGATGACTGTGTTGGTCTTGGCCAGCGCCCTGGCGACACGGTCCAGGCCATCGGCGAGCACGATGCCCTGTGCGCGCGCCATCAGCAGCCCGAAGGTGACGGCCTGCGCGTAGCCGTCGGCGAAGTCCTCATCACTGGCTTCGGGGAACAGCAGCCGGCGCCAATCCTCGGCGAGGCCGCTCAGCGCCGGAACTTTCTGGTCGAGTTGCTCCGTGACCTCGTCGCGCAGCAGGCGGCACAGGCCGGCGCTGAGTGCGGCGAGCGAGCGCGCGTTGGTCGGCGGAATCGGCTCCCAGCGCAGGAAGTCGCCGAACAGGCGGGTCAGCGCATCCGGCGCCGTGAGCGCGGCCCCGGCGGTTTCCACGTCGCCGGCCAGCCGGACGATCTCGCCCTGCAGCGCGCCGTCACGCCACAGCGAGAAGGCATTGCCGTCCGTGTAGATGAGGTTCGGGAGCGACTTGAGCTTGGTCCACTGGTCGCGGTCGTGCTCGTCCTTGAAGCGGCGCGGGTCGGCGCCCTTACCGGGCGCCTTGACCTCGATGAAGCCGACGAGGGCATTGCTGGCGCGGACGGCGTAGTCGGGGCGTGTCTTCAGGGAGGACAGCGTGGTCTCGCCGATCGCGACCACGTCGCCCGCCTTGAACAGCAGGATGGCGGCGAGGTCGGCGATCAGCGTCTCGAGCGGCGCGCGGAGCTGGTCCTCCGGTGCGCCGACCGCTGCCTTGCCGGAGAGCTTTGCCTTGAGCGAGGCGCCGAAGCGCGACACCGCGGCGGAGAGAGAATCAGCCATGGGTCGGTGCGAATCCGCTTCGGTGATCGTGTTCAACCAAAGGTTACGAAGCCGATCGCTGCGACGCCAGTCCGCCGTGCCGACGAGGCGTGGTCTCGCGCTGAACCTGTGAGGCTGGCGCCCCGCCCTCCCGGGCGGGGCGCCGCTGTCCGCTCACTCCCGGCTGCGGTTGCCGTTCGGCCGGGACCAGATCAGCTCGAACTCGCCGCCCTCCATCTCGAAGAGGTTCGCCAGGATCGGCGCCGGCAGGGAAGGGTCGTCGAGCTTGACCGAGAGGTAGTCGCGGCCCTCGTTCGAGGTCTTCTTCCACGCCGCTCCGATCTCGGCGCGGCCGGCGAAGATGCGGAAGTCGGGGGCCTTGTCGCTGCTCTTCTCGGCCGGCCGGACCTGAACCTTGGCGTCGAGGGTGAGCGTCGAGACCGTGCCGGTGAAGCCGTCGCCGGTGCGGGTGAAGGTGCCGATGGTCGCCATGACTGTCTCCTGTCTGTCGATCGGGCCGCGCCCATCGCGGCCTCGATGGCGATCGTCCGGCCGGGGGCGGGCGCCGACGCACCCGCTTGCGGGCCGCAGCGCAGCGAAGGACGGGGCTGGGAGACTTTCTTGCCTCGCGAGGAATGCGCGGCACGCGCAGGGGAAGAAAGTCGCACCGGCGCCGTTGCGGCCGAGGCGCCCGAGGCGTCAGCCGTCCCTCGGCCAGATCAGGCCATCCGAGGCAGCGTGGCAGCGCGACACCGGACGGACCATGGAGACAGCAGGCGACTGTCGCCACGCCCGGCACAAGCGCGATGAACCAGGCATCGCGGTCGCGGCGCCCTCGGCGTGCACAAGGGAGGATCCGGCCGGAACGGGGAACGCGAAACGGTGGCCCTGTGGTGCATCATCATCCGGGCTGGACGGGGCCGTGGCGCGGATGTTCCCGATGAGGGTTGCTTTCCTTCGGCTCAGCCTCGCGAGCCCGATGACGGCGCGGGCAGGCGGGCTGTAGAGGGGGATGGCAGGCAAGGCTGATCCGGTCCCGCCCCTTCGGTGAACTCCGCGTCAGGACCGCCAACGGTGACCTGCCTCGGCTGGGCGCCGGCGCCCGCGAACGCAGCCAGCTGCACTGCCGCCGAGGCACCCACAGCCAGGCCGCCGATCGCCGCGAAGACGTGGCGCCAGGCTTCCGACGGCACGAGCAGCGCCGAGATTCCGAGCACCGCGTGGTAGCCGGCCACGGCGGCCGGCGCGGCGAACAGCAGCGCGATGACGGCGCGCAGGGCGAGCGAGCGGACGGATGCGAAGAGCAGCTGCGCGGCGAACAGCGCGATCACGCCCGCGACGATACCGACCAGCACCGCCCCGATGACGCCCGCGCCTGTCTCGAACGCCCACATGCCGACCGTCAGCCCGACGAAGAACGGCACCGCGTAGATGGCGAGCGTGAACAGCAGCACGAGCATTGTGCCGAGGCCGAACAGGCTCACGATGACACCGAGCGTCATGCGACCCTCCCCGGTCGAGGCGCGATGATGCACTCCGATTGTAGCGGATCGCGGGCGCGGAGCGGTTCGCCTTTGCGCGAGCGCATTATCGTGCGGGCGGCGCTACCCGCCGCCCCCGCGGAAGTCGAAGAGCGGGATACCGATGCGCTTCGCCTTGTCGGCCAGGTTGTCGGTGACGCCCGAGCCGGGGAAGACGATGACGCCGATCGGCAGCGTCTCGAGCAGCGCGTCGTTGCGCTTGAACGGCGCGGAGTTGGCGTGGCGGTGCCAGTCCGGCTTGAAGACGATCTGCGGCACCTTGCGCTGGTCGGCCCAGCAGGCGGCGATGCGCTCGGCGCCCTTCGGCGTGCCGCCATGCAGCAGCACCATCTCGGGGTGCTTCGCGTGCACCCGGTCGAGCGCGGCCCAGATGCGCTGGTGGTCGTTGCACTCGCCCCCGCCGGCGAAGGCGATACGCACGCCAGTGGGCAGAAGAGGTTCGGTCTCGGCGCGGCGCCTCGCGGCGAGGAAGTCGCGGCTGTCGATCATCGCCGCGGTCATCGTCCGGCGGCTGACCATCGAGCCCGCGCGCGGGCGCCAGGCGGAGCCGGTGTGGTGTTCGAAGTGCTCGGCGGCGGCGTCGCGCAGGAACTCGAAGGCGTTGCGGCGCTCGATGAGCGTGAGGCCCTGGGCGAGGAGACGCTCCAGCTCGACGGAGCGGACCTCGGAGCCGTCCTGCTCGCGTTGGGAGCGCTGCTGCGCGGCCTCGTTGGTGTCGAGCTCGCGGCCGATGCGGTCGATGCCGCGATGGAAGAGGTTGACCAGCGACCAGAGCAGGTCGGGCAGGTCGGGTTCGAGGCGCGTCTCGCCGAGGCTGGCGACGAGTGCGTCGAAGATGTCGGCGACGGCGCCGGCGAGGCGGTCGGGATCGGGCATTGGCCGCGGGTCGGGCTCGTCGGCGAAGGGGCGGTAGCCGTGGAGCTGGAGCTCGTCGAGCAGGTGCGCGGTGGCGCAGTCGGCGTGGGTGGGTTCGGCGTCGTCGAAGCGGTCGGTCATGGCTGGGTCCTCGCTGTCACGGGCCGCGCCCATCGCGGCCTTCGTGGCGATCACCCGGCCGGGGTCGGGACGGACCGGCACCCACAGGCGAAGCCGGAGGGCCGCAGCGCAGCGGAGGACGGCGGCGCGCGGCTTTCTTGCCTCGCGAGGAAGCGGCCCGTCAGGGCCGCGGGGAAGAAAGCTGCGCGACGGCGTTGCGGGGAGGGCCCGGCTCCGGCCCGATCGCCGGAGAGAAGGTCGTGGGCGTGGCTGAAGGGTGCGCGCCGGATCCTTGGAGGACGAGCGACGATACGCAGCTCCGTGCTGCCGCACTTAACGCGCCCGCTCGGATCGGGGGCCACGCGTGAACTCGCCAACCTGAAGTATAGCGGACCCCACTAGGTGGTCACCGAAGCATAGACGAATCTTGAGCAAGATGGCCTACTTGCGTGACCTTACCCGCCCACGATCAGAGGATGCAGTGGCAGAGCGCCGACGAATCGATCTGCGAGACGCAGTCAACGCCATTTCGGACGTTGTCCAGAACCGGCCACGCCCAATCAGGGCGTTCGACCAGATCTACATGAAGGCTGGCGACATGGTGATGCAGGCAGAGCTCGTCGCCGATTGGGCCGACCAGAAGAAGCTTGCCTTCATCGGCGACGGCGACGCCATCAGCGTATGCGTTGCCTATATGCGGAACCGCGGGATCGTTGACTACGGACCCTCCCGCATCACCGTCTTCGACTTCGACGAACGGATCGTCCACGCGGTAAAGCGCTTCGCCGAGCGGGAACAGATACGCGGCCTCGACGCAGAGCTCTACAATTGCATTGACGCATTTCCCCAGCCGAACCGCTTCGACTGCTTCTACACGAACCCCCCTTGGGGCCAGAGGAACGATGGCGCGAGCGTCCACGCTTTTCTGAAGCGCGGCATTGAGGCGTGCGGATATCGGGGTCGAGGCTTAGTAGTGATCGGAGACGACGAGGAGCTGGAGTGGCCTAAGCGCGTGTTGGCCACGACTCAGACCTATGCTGCCGGGTGCGGCTACTTCGTCTCGCGCATGCAGCCGCAGATGCACCAATACCACCTCGACGACGACCGCCTCCTTCGCTCCTGCAACCTGTTCTTCGAGGCGCTCCCGGGGAACACGCCGCGCAGTGAGAGCGCCGCGATAACCGATCCCGCGACCCTCCGGCACTTCTATGGTCGCGATAAGCACGTCCTCTTTCGGTACGTGCGCGACAAGCGTCCGACCGACCCCGAGGGCGCCCATCCCAGCGAGTTCGAGCTCGAAAGCTACGAGGCACCAGCATGAACGAAATTATCCGTCCGGGAGCGGGCGTTCTGTTTATGAAGGTGGGCACGCACGCTCAGGAGGATCTCGCCGCGATCATCGCGCGTAAGCGCAAGGAGATCGAGGACGAGGGGGTCGCGATGTGGGGCTACGGCGGCAACACCTGCCACCCATCCTCAATGGTCCAACCCTTCGCGCGAGATTTCGTCGCGCAGCGGAAGCCCATCCACCTGGTCATGCAGAAGATGAACTCCCGCCACTACGCCGAGCAGGTGCGCGCGAAGCAGTATTCGGTGGACGGCGTGACATGGAAGTTGGTGCCGTCGGGCATCAACGTGCTCGGCTCGCGCTTCGCGCTCGTGCTCAAGGACCTTCGGGAACACGAGGCCACCCTGGACCTCGCCGCCACGCGCGTTGCCGTGGGGCCCAACCAAGGGCGTCTCGGAAGCCGGTACGTCCAAGGACAGGCCGACAAGGCGTGTTTGGAGGTGATCGAAGTTGACCGGGCCAATGAGCCCAGCAAAATCGTCGAGATCAACCTCGTTGCAGAACTGGCCGAACCTTACGCTGTCTTTCTGCGAGAGGATTGACGCAACCCAGCCGCGACGGGACGGACCCTGCCCGCGCCCTCTGGAGCATGGGCAGGTGTCCGGTTACGTCGCTTGGCTTGGGGATGCTGTACCGCCCTCTCGTGCGCTGGGCGGCCCGCCTGCTCGGCTATCCGCCGTCCTAGCGCTGGCTAGCGCCTGCGCGATGCTTTCGCACAGAAGGGTCCCGCCCGAGGTGTTCCGGACGTGCCCGATGTAGCTCGTCAGGCCTTCGACCGCGGCCTCCTCCGAGAAGCCATCGCGGCCACACGCAAAGCAGATGCTCGCGGCCACGTCGCCACCGGGCCACGCGCACACCTTCCGGCGCAGCTCGCTCGCACCGACACGCTCCACCATCGCGGCTAGGACTTGCTCCAGGCACGCTACGCGACCGTCGCAGGAACCTTGCCGCCCCGCTTCGCGCAGCACCGGTCGCAGCGCGCCAAGAGCACGCTTGTCCCCGCTGATCATCAGCGGCAGGCCGCGAGTGACGACCACCGCGGCGATTTGCGCTTCTCCCCGGTCGAGAGGTAGGTCTTGCACAAGGGCGGCTTCTGCAAATTCCGCGGCGAGGGCCACCTCGTCCTCGCTCGGCTCCAATCGTGCGAGCTGCGCGAGGAGGGCCGAGAGAGCTGTGTCTGCCGCCTCGGCATCGGGCAGGTTCCTCAGTCGGTGGAGCTGCTTTCGGGCGATTAGATGCGTCAGCCCGAGTACGCCGGGCTGTCCGAGCGGTGCCACCACACCGCACAGCACACCTCCAAGGTCCCAGGCTGCGACCTTCAAGAGCACGTCGGTGTCAAGAACGGCGCCTTCAGGCACTGGCTAGCCCGAGCACACGGGCGAGGAACTCCGCACCATCGTCGCCAGCCGTGTCGAGGCGCAGGTGGCGGGACGCGACACGGTTCACCGCCAGCCACACTGGCGAAGGGTTGGTGTAGATGAATCGCATCGCCGCCATCGCGACGGGGTAGGCGTTTCTTTGGTAGGCGACGGCTAAGGCGAGCGTTCCCGGGTCGATGCCGTACTCCGGTCCCGCGCGCAGGGCGGCGTCGGCGAGCTCCGCGCTGTTGAAGGTGTCAAAATTGATGCTGATGGTGGGCTCCGCCGATCCCATCAGCAATTCCAGGGCGTACCGGTCGGCGGCGCGTTCTTCTTCGTCGCCATCCGCCCCGCGCGCGGGGTCCTCGGCGTCCACGATGATGTCGGCTCCGCGGACATGCCCCAGCGCCACGTGGCCGATCTCGTGCGCCAGGGTGAAGGCCGTGATCGCGGGGTACCTCGCATCGCGGCTCAGCAGGATCGCGTGGCGGCCAGCGTTGCCGACAACCATCGCGTGCATGGACTTGGTCGGGAGCGGCGAGACCCGAAGGTACGCGACCGGGATGCCCGCGGACCAGCACGCGGCAAGAAGCCCAACCAGCTCCACCGCGCTGCTGCCGCCCAACAGCATGGCCCGCAGCTCCACGGCCGGGATTCCTACGAGGCCTGGACCACCTTCGGTGGCGCGCATGAGCAGCCGCCCCACGCTGGCGCCAAACGAATTCAGCGCCGCGCGGTCGCCGGCGTCGCAATCTGCCAAGTGCTTGAAGCGCGCCGAATCGCGCCAAACGAAATCCACCCGCTCGCCCACCAGAGCCTTTGCCGACAGACCTAGGTTGCGCGCGAGCGCGAAGCGAAGCTCCGCCCGGGCCGACGGAGAGCTGTCGGCGTCGTCGGTCCACCAACCCGGCCAAGCGGCATCAACCGCCGCGGCGCTCAGGCCGGCATTGCGAAGCCGCTTTCGTAAGCTCTGCGCGTCGTCCGTCACGTCCTCCGCCCGCCAGCCTCGAATCGAGGGCATCCACTCAATTCACAAATAGCGCCGGCTGATCCGCAAGTCTCAGGGACGCGCAGGGGCGTCCGGCGAGGCACAGGGACGCGACAAAGTCCGTCCACTCCGTCGCCCCCCACACCTCGGGCGCGTTCAAGGCCGAGCACTCGGCCGGGGTCAGTTCCACCGGGTCCAGCAGCTTCACCCAGATGTGCTGGTGGAGCTCGGCTACCATGTAGACCCTGTATTCGCCGCCCGCGGGCGGCCTTTGTCGCTGAAGGATTGCCGTGACCTGCGAATGCCCGATTGGGGCACCGGTGCCGCCGAAGTTACGGTAGGCGCCGGGATCGAAGGGGCCGAGGTCTTCGAGCGACAGCGGCTCCTCGGAGCGGCAAACGAGCGCATAGTGGAAGCTGCGCGTCGTCGCCCGGCTGGTCACCAGCACGTTGTGGGGCAGCGGATGCGAGGTGCCCGTGGCACCCATGAACCTCCGCCACGCCAGCACGCGCCCCGGGGACACGTCGTGAGGCTTCGGCCGTGACTTCATCACCGAGAACAGCACGGGGATGCGAAGTCCTGCGTGGGAAAGCGCCGCCAGGGATGACGGTGGAGCGTTGCCAACGCCCCAGAAGAAGGTGCCCGCGCTGGCGCGGCGCTCTGCCTCTTTGCGGGCGACGATGTGATGGAGCGCCTGCCCTGCCTCCGTCTGCATCCGCGTCCAGCAGAGGACGGCGACCTCCATCCAACGCTGCGAGCCCCTCACGGTGAGCGCGCGGCTCGGGATGGTCATTGTGCCGGCCGCGGGCGTGCAACGGCCCAGGCTGCTCCCGTCTTTCCCGCCTCTCGTTTCCTCCCGCGCTGACCGCCAAAGCGCGCCGGCCACTGGCCGTCCTCTCCTCCAATGGCCACGTGTGGAAGTGTCATTGCAAACGGGCCGCTAATTCGTCGGCCAGCCTGGCGGGGTCCCCATCAGAGTCAAAAAAGTGGACGGGGATGCCGAGCGACATGCCATAGGTCACAGCGACCGACGCTTGCAGGAGCGTATGCATCCTCGCCTCCTCGGGCGTCACTGAGGGGCGGCCGGCCGGGTTGCGCCCAATGCGTTGGAGCGTCACTTCGGGCGAGCAGTAGAGAGCCCAAATCTTTGTTGGCGCGAGGCGGGCGAAATCGGCGAGGCTATAGGGCGTGACGCGAAAGCCGTAGCGCTCCTTGGTGACCGGGTGACTGTCGATCACAACGTGCGACGTCTTCCGCGCGTCGTGCGCCCATTCGATGAGCCAACGGTCAACGGCGGCGACGTCCTCCGGCGTGATGAGATGTTCGGACTCCCGCCGAAGGTCCTCCTGCGAGACAGAGGAGAACCGCCGCGCCAGATGTTGTTTCAGCCGGTCCCCAAACTCCCACACCTCGAGCGCCTGGACCCGTTCCTTAAGCGCCCGTGCTGTCGAGCTCTTCCCGGCCGCGGGAGCGCCGGTGAGGTAAATCACGTCAAAACTGGCCACCAAGCTCTCCTCCTGGTTACCTTGCCCTTGAACTACGAGTCTGTCCAAAGGAAGCGCAGGTGTTGAAACTTCGCGCAGCGCTGTGTTGTGTTTGCAGAGGGGTAGTCGGCGAGGTCGGGGCGCAGGTCGAGGTTGCAACGGCCGGGCAGGCCGGCACGCGTCCCACACCCACCAAGTGCTGACCCAATGGCGGGTGCTCGAGGTCCAGGGGAGCGGTCGCTTTCGGGCCGGGCATGACCACGCGCTCGCGACCGGGATGGACGGAAAGGGAACGACAAGGGCTGGCTCGGCCCTTCGCTCGTAGCAGCTGGTTCAAGGATCGCCTATCCCAAAAGGTACCCGGCGTCCGCAGATGCAAGCCGTACGCGCACCGACGCGGACAACTCCGTAGGGCCGATCTTGCGAAGATCATCGTTGAAGTCGCCACAGCGCGGGCGCAGGGCAAAAGATTCAATGTTCTGCCGGTCCGCACTTTCGATCATTATCGCGGTGGCGTTGACGCCCGCGCGGTCGCTATCTCCGGCTACGTAGAGCCGGCGCAGGCCAAGCGGCAGTACAAGCGCCGCGAGATGGCTTGCCGACAGTGCGGCAATCATCGGCAGCGCGGGCAGGATGCACCGCAGGGAGAGCATCGTCTCGATGCCCTCGCCGACGGCCAGTACATCCTCCACCACGCCGAACCGCACCCCGTTGCCAAGCAGCCGCCCCATCGCGCGCCGCGGCGTCGCGACGGGCGCCTTGCCGCTGCCGTCGCGCGCGAGCCAGGTTCGGTGCACGCCGGTGATCGTGCCGTCGAGGTCCGTCACAGCGGCGAGCATCGCGGGCCACGTCTCGACCGGCGCGGTCTCGTCCGCCCGGTAGTAGCAGCGCGGGTGGAAGCGCAGCGCAGGGAGGTCGTCCAAGTAGGTGATGCCGCGCGCGCGCAGATAGGTCTCGGCGAGCGTGCCCTTGATCGGCTGCCCGGCGTGGAACAACCGACGCGCCGCATCCGGCGAGCCAGCCGCGACCGGCGCGGGCGGCTCGAGCCGCTGCGGCGCCGGCAGGCTCAGGAACCGCCGCGCCTCGTCCAGCACGTCGCGCAGGCTGTCGAGGCCGCGCACCCGAGCGATCAGGTCCAGCAGGTCGCCATGCTCGCCGGTCGCGGCGTCGGTCCACTTCCCTGCGGCGCCACGCCCAGCCTCCGGCCCGTGCAGCCGCACGAACAGGCTGCGCCCTGGCGTGTTCGCGACATCGCCCACGGTCCACCAGCGGCCCTCGCGCCGGCCGTTGGAGAGGTAGTGGCGGCAGACCGCCTCGGCGTTGCGGGCCAGGCGGCGCGCGAGCGCGGCAGCATCCTCGCGCATCGGTCCCTCCATGAAGATGCGGGCCCGCCTTGCGACGGGCCCGCGAGGTGCAGGGAGGCCGGTTACTCGGCGGCGATCGCGGCGGTGGGGATCGCCGCGGCCTCAGTGTCCTCGGCCGGCGGCGCCGAGGCGATGGCCGGTTCGCCGCCCTCCGCCGCCGATTCCGCTTCGCCCTCCGGCGCGGCCTCGGTCTCCGGCTCCACCACCGCGAAGACCTGGCCCGGCGTGCGCAGCGGCTCGGGCACCCAGCTGGTACTTGCGAGCAGCTCCTCGGCGGCCGTCGCCATCTCCGCCTTCTTCAGCGCGGCGATGCGCTCCGCCGCCCGCGCTCCGCGCGCCTCCCGCACGGCGGCGAGGATGCGGCCCTTGGTGACGCGCCCGAGATAGGCCTCCGCCGTCGGCCGCCAGCCGACCGCGGCCATGTCGAGGCTGACGGCCGCGGCGATGCGGTCGGCATGCGCGATCGCCTTGGGCCGGCGGTTGTAGGCCTCGTGCACCGCGTTGACCGTGAGGCCGATACAGTGCGCGAACAGCGCCTCGCGGCTGTCGGCGTCGAAGCCGGCGAGGACCGGCCAGAGCTCGCCAGGCTCCGTCGGCATCTGCGCCTGCCAGCGCGCGTGGCGGGCCTCGATGGCGCGTGCCGAGGCGGTGTCGGCGAGGCCTGGCGCCTGGGCGGAGAACAGCGCGCTCTTCGGCTCGATCTCCAGGCAGGAGTCGAGGCCGTAGCGGTAGAACAGCCGCAGGCAGAGCGCGTGCAGCGCGGCGAGGAAGGCCATCTGCGGATCGGCGGCGAGCGCGTCGCGCAGCGCGAGGGTGCGGTGCGCGGTTAGCTCGGTAAGCAGCCGGTCGGGCAGCGGGCGGATGCCCTCGTCCTCCTCCAGCGGCTCGGCGGGCGGCGCGGTCGTGCCGGCGACGGGCTCGGCCGTGGTCTCGCCCTCCGTCTCCGGCTCAGCCGAGGGCTGCTCGGTCTCGACCTGCTCCGGCTCGGGCTCGGCCGCGACCGGCGGTTCGTCCTCCGGCCTGACATAGCCGCGCTCGACGCGCAGCGCGCCCGAGCCGTCGATGCTGACGAAGACGCCGGCGCGCGCCATCTCCTCGGGATCGTAGGCGACGGGCCGGTCCTCGAAGGCGGCGAGCGCCTCCTCGATCTCGGCCAGGCGCCGGTCGGTCTCCTCCGGCACCTCGTCGGCCTCGGCGCAGTCCTGCTCCAGCCGGTCGAACTCGGCCTGGAGCGCATCGCGCCGCATCGTCTCCTCCTCGCTCAGCGGCTGCGCCTCGCCGGCCAGGTGGCGCAAGCCGTAGCTGTGGCCGTAGGGGAAGTCGGGTGCGGCCTCGATCCAGCGCCAGCCCTCGGCGCGGATCGCCTCGGCCTCGCGTTCCAGCCGCTCGCGCGCCAAGCGGTCGAGCAATCCGGCATCCTGCCACCAGCCGCCATCGTCGGGCTGGAACAGGTCACGCAGGATCAGCCCGCCCGCCGCCTCATACGCCTCGGCACCGACGAAGCGGGCGCGCTTGTCGGAGGCGCGGACCGCGCCCTCGGTCAGCAGGCGGCGGATCTGGTAAGGCTCCTTCGTGTAGGAGCGCTGCAGCGCCTCCCACACCTGCTCCTGGCGCTCATGGTCGGGGCTGACGGTGAAGGCCATCAGCTGCTCGAGCGTCATGCCGTCCTCGGCGTAGAGGTCGAGTAGGCGCGGCGAGACGGCGGCGAGGCGCAGCCGCTGCCGGACGACGCCGACCGACACGAAGAAGGCCGCGGCGATCTCCTCCTCCGATCGGCCACGCTCGCGCAGGGCCTGGAAGGCGCGGAACTGGTCGAGCGGGTGCAGCGGCGCGCGCTGCACGTTCTCGGCCAGGCTGTCCTCCTCGGCGATGCCCTCGGTGCGGATGATGCAGGGGATCGGCGCGGTGCGGGCCAGGCGCTTCTGCTTCACCAGCAGCTCGAGCGCGCGGTAGCGACGGCCGCCCGAGGGGACCTCGAACATGCCGGTCTCGCGGCCGTCATCGTCCAGCACGGGGCGGACGGTGAGGCTCTGGAGCAGGGTGCGTCGGGCAATGTCCTCGGCCAGCTCCTCGACGGCGATGCCGGCCTTGATGCGGCGGACATTCGCGTGGCTGAGGACGAGGCGGTTGAAGGGGATGTCGCGCGAGGCGGAAAGCGCGACCTTCGGGGCGGACTTCGACATGGTGGTTCTCCATGACGGGCTGGCCGCGAGCCTCTCTCCCGACCCTCAACCCGTCACGAAGACCGCCTCGGCCCTCTCACTCTATTCGCGCCGCTGGTGCGGGACAGGGGGGAGGTTCCACACCTCCGCGCCGGCCGCGCGATAGGCATCCGCGACAGCCGCGAGTGGCGCGTAGGAGAAGGCACCCCAGGGCGCGGGGCTGGCGGGTTCACCGACCGCCACCATCGGGCCGCGCACCGCGAGATCGCAGACGACTTCGAAGGGGAGCCCGCGGCTATCGATCACCGGCAGGCCAGCGGTGATGCAGGCCGGCTTGATGGTTTCGCAGTCATACCCGCTGAGATATGCACCGCGGGCGAAGTACAGGGTGAAGCCGCCGCGGCCGATGGCGAGGTGTCCTCCCTCCGTGGTCAGTGCTTCGCGGATGTAGTGGCCGTAGCGCTCCTCCGCCTCCGCTGCGATAAGCGGAGCCATGGCGTTGCGCGGCCGGGTCACGACACCGCCTCCGCCGTGTCTGCATCATCGTTGACCGCTTCGGTCTCGGGCGCGAAGGCGAGCAGGTAATCGGCCGCCTTTGACGCCGCGCTCGCCGCCCGGACGATCGCGCGATTGTCCTCGCGCAGCACCTCCAGCCAGGAGCCGATGTAGTCGGCGTGGCGCACCATCGGCACGATGCCAAGCGCGGCGCAGGTGAAGGCCGCGGTCATCTCGGCGACCAGTTCCTCCTGCGCGTATTTCTTCGAGCCGAAGCTGTTGGCGATTTCGCGACTGAGGCGCGACGCATGCCCCGTCCAGTGGCCGAGCTCATGCAGCGCGGTCCGGTGCCAGTCGATCGGCTTGAAATATGCCTGCGGCGGCGGCACGCGGATGAAGTCGCCGAGCACGTCGTAGTAGGCGCGCTCCCCGCCGATGCGAAGGTCGGCGCCGGAGGTGGCGATCAGCGCCTGGACCCGCGGCTCGATGAGCGAGGTATCCGCAGGCGGCGCCGCCGCCACCAGTTCGGGCGGCAGGCCGTCGCACTGCTCGACATTGAACACGGTGAAGCGCTTGAGGAAGTGAATCGCACGGGCGTCCTTGCCCGTCTCCTGCGCGCGCTGGCGTTCCTCGCCGGGAATGAAGCGGTCGGCGTAGACGACGGTTGTGCCGCGCTCTCCCTTGCGCACATTGCCGCCGAGCGCGAGCGCCTGGCGGAAGGTGAGCCAGCTCTGGCCGGCGTAGCCGCGCTCGACGACAGCGCCCCAGAGGATCAGCACGTTGATCCCGGAGTAGCGTCGGCTGGTCGCAGCGTTCTTCGGCAGGGCAAGCGGCGCGGCCACACCGGAAGTTCCCCAGGGCTGCACCCAGGGGAGGCGCCCGGCCTCGAGTTGGGCGATGATTCTGTCGGTGATCTCGTCGTAGAGGTTCGCGCGGTCACCTGAAGCTCGGCCGCTCGGGGCCGGCCGCGTCGCGGAGCGGGTCATGGCGGTTCTCCATGACGGGCCGGCCGCGAGCCTCTCTCTCGGCCCCGAAGCCCGTCACGGCGACAGCCGCCTAACTCTCACCCTCGCCGGCGCGGTCAGACGTCCACCTTGCCAGCGGAACGCCCTCCGATTTGCGCGCAGCGGCGCGACGCGGCACTACGGCATTCACTCTCGGCTTTTCTACGCTCGATAGATGCCGCTGCATGGCGATAGCGATCGTCACGGAGTGGCACATGTCCGAAAGCCAGCGCAGCGTCCCCGCCCTTCGCCGCACCCTTCGACGGCACGAGCTTCGGGATCTCGTCCCGTTATCGGACACGACGATCTACGAGATGGAGCAGCGAGGCGAGTTTCCACGACGGTTCAATCTGACGCCGCGTTGCGTGGGTTGGGACTATGCAGAGGTCGCAGCATGGCTCGCGGAGCGGCGGCACGGCGCTGGCCGTGCCGCATCAATGCGCGCGCCAATACCCGACGTCAGGATGCGGCGAACACGGCCTGTGAAGGCATGATGTCAGTTGGCCCAAGCTGCATCGTCGGCGGATAGAGCGTGGGCATCCGCTTCTGTCCGCTGCACCATGCGTCGATCATGTCCGCCCATTCCTGGAGCATGTGTCGACGCTGCGGCTCATATTCCGCCTTGTTGTAGACGCCGCGCGACGATCGATTGTCCTCATGGGCAAGACTTTTCTCGATCCAGTCGCTGTTGAAGCCGAGCTCGTTCAGCAACGTCGCGCCAGTCCGGCGCAGGTCGTGCACCGTGAAGGCGCCCAACGGCAGCCCGCTTGTCTTCGCACGCCCGACGACCGCGTAGATGACGCGATTGAAGGTCGCACGCGACATCGGCTGGTCGGCCTCATAGCGAGAGGGCAACACATAGGGTGAATTGCCAGCGCAAGTTTTCAGCGCGACCATGATGTCGAGTGCCTGTCGCGCCAGATAGACGTTGTGCGCACGCGAGCGCTTCATGCGCTCCTTCGGAATAGTCCAGACAGCGTTCTCAAAATCCACCTCGTCCCAGGTTGCATCGAGCAGCTCGCTCTTGCGCACCATGGTCAGGAGAATGAGGCGGAGCCCGAGCCGTATGGTTGGCAGGGTTGCGACCTGTTCGATCTGCTCGAACAGAATGCGGATCTCCGACGGCGAAAGCGCGCGATCCTTCGGCAAGAAGGTCGCGATTGATGCCGGCCCCACTTCGTCGGCCGGGTTCGCGAGCTTCTCGCCATGCAGGATCGCGTGGCCGTAGATCTGCTTGATGATGTCGCGAACATGGATCGCGGTTGCGGGCGCGCCTCGCTCCTTCACTTTGGCGCAGAGCCCGCGCAGGTCGTCGGGTGTGATCTCCGACAGGAGCCTGTTCTTCCACGTCGGCAGGATGTCTCGGTCGAAGATTGCCTTGCGCATGGCCCGTGTACTCTCGGCCATTCGCGCGCCCTCGAACCAGCGCGCTCCGGCGGCCGCGATGGTGAGTGCTGCTGCCGCGCGGCGCTTCGCGCGCTGCTTCTCCTGGGCGGGCGACTGTCCGGCCGCAACAGTCTTCCGAGCAACGAGGCAGCGTTCCCGGGCTTCGGCAAGCGTCAGTCCGCCAGGTCCGTAGGGACCGAGGGTCAGTGTTTCGCGGCGCCCGTTCAGCCGATAGTCGTAGCGGAATGAGATCGCTCCGGACGGCAGGACCGCGACATACATACCGTCACGGTCAGCGACCTTGTACGGTTTGTCTTTGGATTTCAGCCGCTTGATGGCGATATCGGTCAGCATGGCACCCTCCTCAACGACTACGATACGCCCAGCTGCAGGGCCGTCCATACCGTCAGAGCTAATACCGTCAGAGCCCCAAAAATTATTAATTAAATCAGTATTTTAGCCTTGGAAATGAGGTCACGTTTGATGGCTCTCCAGGCGGGCAAGCTCCAGCAAGCTGGTGGTGACTCCCAGACCATACCGTCAATGATGCCGTCAGATCAACGCGCTTGCGCGCGATAGAGCGCGAAGCATCTCACCAGATATATTTAATGATTTCCGTCGGTTAATGCCGTTCGCGCGATAGGTCTCGAACCATGCCGAAGCCTATCGCATCACTCCCACTCGATCGTCCCCGGCGGCTTGGAGGTGATGTCGTAGGTCACGCGGTTGACCCCGCGCACCTCATTGACGATCCGGTTCGCAACGCGCCCAAGGAACCCCATGTCGAACGGATAGAACTCCGCCGTCATGCCATCCGTGCTGGTCACCGCCCGCAGCGCACACGCCATGTCATAGGTCCGCCCGTCGCCCATCACGCCGACCGTGCGCACCGGCAGCAGCACCGCAAACGCCTGCCAGATCGCGTCATACAGGCCGGCGGCGCGGATCTCCTCCAGGTAGATGCTGTCCACCTTCCGCAGCAGGTCCGCCTTCTCGCGCGTCACCTCGCCGGGAATGCGGATGGCCAGGCCCGGCCCCGGGAAGGGGTGGCGGCCGACGATCTCCTCCGGAATGCCGAGCTCGCGCCCGAGCGCACGCACCTCGTCCTTGAACAGGTCGCGCAGCGGCTCCACCAGGCGCATGCGCATGCCCTCGGGCAGGCCGCCGACATTGTGGTGCGACTTGATGGTGACCGACGGCCCGCCGGTGGCCGACACGCTCTCGATCACGTCCGGATACAGCGTGCCCTGTGCCAGGAAATCCGCGCCGCCGAGCTTGTTCTGCTCCTCCTCGAAGACCTCGATGAACAGCCGCCCGATGGTCTTGCGCTTCACCTCCGGGTCCGTCACGCCGGACAGCTGGCCGAGGAACAGGTCGGACGCATCGCGATGGATCAGCTTGATGTTGAAGCGGTCGCGGAAGGTGGCGACCACCTGCGCCGATTCATTCGCGCGCATCAGCCCGTGGTCGACATAGATGCAGGTCAGCTGGTCGCCGATCGCCTCATGGATCAGCACCGCCGCGACGGAGGAATCCACGCCCCCCGACAGCCCGCAGACCACGCGCCCCGTGCCGACCAGCGCCCGGATCCGCGCCACCGCCTCGGCCCGGAAGCCGGCCATGGTCCAGTCGCCGGTGCAGCCGCAGACGCCATGGGTGAAGTTGCGCAGCAGCGCGGCGCCGTGCGGCGTATGCACGACCTCAGGGTGGAACATGGTGCCGTAGAAGCGCCGTTCGTCATCGGCGATCACCGAGAAGGGTGCGCCCTCGCTCGAAGCAACGCTGCGAAAGCCCGGCGGCAGCGCGGTGATGCGGTCGCCATGGGACATCCACACCTGTTCGCGCGCGCCAGGCGCCCACACGCCCTGCGTGATCGCGCATTCGCCCGTCACGTCCACGAAGGCCCGGCCGAATTCGCGGTGGTCCGATCCCTCGACGACGCCGCCCAGCTGCGCCGCCAGCGTCTGCTGCCCGTAGCAGATGCCCATCACGGGCACGCCCAGGCTGAAGACCGCGTCGGGCGCCCGCGGGCTCTCGCCCTCATTCACCGAGGCCGGGCCGCCGGACAGGATGATGCCGCGCGGCGCAAAGGCGCGGATGCGGTCCTCGGGGGCGTTGTTGAACGGCCAGACCTCGCAATAGACGCCGGATTCGCGCAGGCGGCGCGCGATCAGCTGCGTCACCTGGCTGCCGAAGTCGAGGATCAGGATGCGGTCGTGGCGGGGGGCGGAGGAAGCGGTGGGGTCGGCCATGGCGGCGTGAAGCACACCGCGGGCCGGCCGGCAAGACGGCACGGCGCAACCTTTCGCCGCGCCACGCGCTGCCTTGGCAGACATCAAGGAGAAGCGCGGTGACCACGCTCATCGTCATCATCGTCGTGCTGATGGTTTTCGGCGGCGGCGGCTACTATGGGTACCGGTCGGGCGCCTATGGCGGCGCAGGCTTCGGCGGCATCCTCGGCATCCTGCTCGTGGTGCTGCTGATCTACCTGATCTTCGGCGGCGGCTTCGCGGCAGGGCCGGTCGTGCGCTGAGAACACCGCCCGCTGCTCCGGCGGGGGCGCGGGCGCCTACCGTTCCTGCGCCGGCGCCGTCGCCGCCAGCAGCGCCTCGATCGGGTCCCACACGAAGGCCGATTGCTCGACCGACTGTCCACCGACGCGGATGCCCTCGCGCGCCGCCTCGCGCGCGCCGAGGTGCCGGTAGAACCAACGAGTCGGATTGTCGCGCAGCACCCACAACATGGCCGACCGGCAGCCCATGACGCGCAGATGCGCCCCCATGGCGCGCATCAGCCGACGCCCCGCGCCACGCTCCCGCCAATCCTCCAGCAGGTACAGGGTCTCTACCTCGCCATCGGCAATGCCGGCACGCCGCGCCCGGCCACCCGAGGCGAATCCCACCACCCCGGCCCCGGCCACCGGCCCGCCGGAAGGCGCCTCCGCCCCGCCCGCCACCGCGACGAACACCGCATGCCCCTCGCGCCGGTCCAGGATGGCGCGCTGGTAGAACCCAGCCAGGCGATCCGGGCTCAGCGCCGCCAGATAGGCCTGCGGCAGGATCCCGGCATAGCTCGACCGCCAGACCGCCGCATGGATCTCCCCGATCGCCTGGGCATCGGCCGGCCGGGCGCGGCGGATGGAGATCACGCCGCGCGCTCCAGCACCGCGCAGAAGAAGCCATCCGTCCCCTGGCCAGCGGGCGACAGGGTCAGCCAGGGCCCCGCGCAGGGCTGCGCGACGCCCGGCAAAAGCCCGGCCCACAGCGCGTCGAGCGGGACCGGCGCGAAGCGATCGCCGCCCTGCGCCAGGAAGCGTTCCATCTGCCCTTCATTCTCCTCTGGCAGGAGGGAACAGGTAGCGTAGATCAAGCGGCCACCCGGGCGCACCAATTCTGCAGCCTTGCCGAGAATGTCATGCTGCACCGCAACAAGCTCGGCCAGGTCCGCGGGCTGCGTCCGCAGCCGCGCATCCGGGTTGCGCCGCCAAGTGCCGGTGCCGGTGCAGGGCGCATCCACCAGCACGCGGTCGAAGCTGCCCGCGCGCCGCTTGGCCCAGCGGTCGCCCGGCGCCAGCAAATGCCGCTCGGCATTGTCCACCCCGGCGCGCTTCAGGCGCTTGGCCGCCCCGTCCAGCCGCGCCGCCGAGGTATCGCAGGCCGTGATCTTCCCGCGGTTCCCCATGGTGGCGGCCATGGCGAGTGTCTTGCCCGCGGCACCCGCGCAGTAATCCGCCACCCGCATGCCCGGCCGCGCATCCGCCAGCAGCGCGATCAGTTGGCTGCCTTCGTCCTGCACCTCGACCAGCCCGTCGCGATACGCAGCGGCGCCGGTGATCGGCCGGCGCGCCGGCAGGCGCAGCCCCCAGGGCGACAGCCGCGTCGGAGTCGAGGCGATGCCGTCGGCCGCCAGCATCGCCGCCGCCCGGCCGCGGTCGCCCTTCAACAGGTTGGCGCGCAGGTCGACGGGGGCCTCGCCCTCCAGCGCCGCGGCCTCGGCCGCCAAGGCATCGCCGAAGCGCTGCCGGAAGGCTGGCAGCACCCAGTCGGGCAGGTTCAACCGGGGGCCATCGGGCATGGCGGGGTCGACCAGCGCGCGCCCGGCCAGCGCGGCGGCGGCGCGTCGCTCGGCGGCATCGAGCACCGGCGGCCCGTAATGCGTGCCGTCGAAGGCCGCCTCAACCCCCTGGCGGGCGCGGCCATGATCGTCGCCCCCCTGCGTCAACAGCATCTGCGCCAGCATCAGCAGTCGCGGCGTCGGCGCCATGCCGATCCGCGCCAGGTGCCAGTCCAGCCTCAGCCGCTGCCGCACCACGCCCCAGGCGTGCTCGGCCACCGCGCGCCGGTCCCCGCCGCCGATGAAGCGCCGTTCGCGGAAGAAATCCGCCGCCACCGCATCCGCCGGCCGGCGCCGCGCGCCCGGGGCGAAGCAGTGTTCCTCCAGAACTCCCAGCAGCGCGATCGCCGCCGAAACCCGTGCCGATGGGGTCACGCGACCAGGTCTTGCAGGCCGGAGAGATCCGTCAGCACCGGCACGCCCGCCGCCTCCAGCCCGTATTCGTCGGGCGCATCGGTGCGGTTCACCCGCACCACCCGCATGTTGAAGGCATGCGCCGCCTGTGCGTCCCAGGCATTGGCCGAGACGAACACCAGCCGGTCCGGCGGGCAGCCGAATTGCCGGGTCGCGAGCCGATAGACGCGCGGATCGGGCTTGTAGACGCCAACCTCCTCCACGCTCAGCACTTCGTCGATCAGCGGCGCCAGGCCGGCGCCGGCCAGGGCATCGGCCAACATCCCTGGCGTCCCGTTGGACAGGATGGCGGTGGCCACGCCGGCCTCGCGCAGGGCGCGCAGCATGGCCGGCACCTCCGCATAGGGCGGCAGCACGCGATAGGCCTCCATCAGCTGGCGCGCCAGGTCGCGGTCATGGATGCCGTTGCGGGCAAAGACGAAGTCGAGCGCATCGCGCGTGCAAAGCCAGAAATCCTCATGATGGGCGGCGCCGGTCAGGCTGCGGACCCAGGTATACTCAAGCTGCTTGGCCCGCCATTCCGCCGACAGCGCCGCCCAGCGCGGCCCGAGCCGCGCCGCATGGCCCTCCATGGCGGCATTGACGTCGAGCAGCGTTCCATAGGCGTCGAAGACGACCGCTTCCGGCGCGGACATGGCGTGGTTCCCTGGCGTGTAACGCCAGGATGAACCGGATGCCCCCGCCGCGCCAAGTTTCGTGAAGGGCTACCCGTCGGCGCGGTAATTCGGCGCCTCGCGCGTCACCGCCACGTCGTGCACATGGCTCTCGCGCAGCCCCGCGCCGGTGATGCGCCGGAACCGGGCATTGGATTGCAGGTCGGCGATGGTGCCGCAGCCGGTATAGCCCATGGCCGCGCGCAGCCCGCCGACCATCTGGTGCAGCACCGCGCCGACCGGACCCTTGTAGCCGACGCGACCCTCCACGCCCTCGGGCACCAGCTTCAGGCTGTCCTGCACCTCGGCCTGGAAGTAGCGGTCCGCCGAGCCGCGCGCCATGGCCCCCAGCGAGCCCATCCCGCGATAGGATTTGTAGGACCGGCCCTGGTACAGGAACACCTCGCCTGGCGCCTCGTCGGTGCCGGCAAAGACGCTACCCATCATCGCGCAATCGGCCCCAGCGGCGAGCGCCTTGGCCAGGTCCCCGGACGTCCGGATCCCGCCATCGGCGATCGCCGGCACGCCGCGTTCGCGCGCTGCCGCGGCCGATTCCATCACCGCCGTCAGCTGCGGCACGCCCACCCCGGCGACGATGCGCGTGGTGCAGATGGACCCCGGCCCGATGCCGATCTTGACCGCATCCGCCCCCGCATCGATGAGCGCCAGCGCGCCCTCGGGCGTGGCGATATTGCCGGCCACCACCTGCACGGAATTGGACAGGCGCTTGATGCGCTCGACCGCCTCCATGACGCCATGGGAGTGGCCATGGGCCGTATCGACCACCACCACATCGACCTCGGCCGCGACCAGCAATTCGGCGCGCTTCAGCCCGTCCTCGCCGACGCCCGTGGCGGCCGCGACGCGCAGCCGGCCCATGGCGTCCTTCACGGCGTTGGGGTTGGCGTGGGCCTTGTCCATGTCCTTCACGGTGACCAGGCCGACGCAGCGGAAGGCATCGTCCACCACCAGCAGCTTCTCGATGCGGTGCTTGTGCAGCAGCGCGCGGGCCTGGTCGGGGGTGACCTCGGGGCCGGCGGTGACCAGGTTCTCCCGCGTCATCAGCTCGTAGACCCGCAGGTTCGGGTCGGTGGCGAAGCGCACGTCGCGATTGGTGATGATGCCGACCAGCCGCCCGGTGCCGCGCTCCGTGACGGGAATGCCGCTGATGCGGTGGCGGTCCTGCAGGGCGCGGACCTCGGCGAGCGTCTGGTCGGGATGCACGGTCAGCGGGTTCACCACCATGCCCGATTCGTACTTCTTGACCTGGCGAACCTGGGCGGCCTGGTCCTCGGGCGTGAGGTTCTTGTGGATGACGCCGATGCCACCCGACTGCGCCATGGCGATCGCCATGTTCGCCTCGGTCACCGTGTCCATCGCCGCGGCGATCAGCGGGATGTTCAACGTGATCTCGCGCGTCATGCGCGTGCGCGTGTCGGTCTGCGAGGGCAGGACGGTGGAGTAAGCGGGCACCAGCAGCACGTCGTCGAAGGCATAGGCCTCCTCGATCCGGCTGAGGCCGCTGCGGGACGTGGGCGGGGTGGTGTCGGGAGCCATGGGGAACCTTTCGGGGTCCGTACCTTGGCGGCCCTCCTTAGTCGTGTGGGGGGGTTACGGCAAGCGCGGGAAAAAGAAAGGTTGGAATCGCGAGTGCGCCGCACCCAACCTCAGCCCCGGAACCCCACCCCCACCACATACATCTCCGCACTGTCCTTCCGGCTCGCCGGCGGCTTCACATGCTTCACACTGGCAAAATCCCGCTTCAGCACCGCCAGCATCTCCGCCTCCGTCCCCCCTTGCAGCACCTTCGCCGCAAAGGCCCCGCCCGGCGCCAGCACGCGCCGCGCGAAATCCAGCGCGATCTCCGCCAGCCCCATGATCCGCAGATGGTCCGTCGCCTGGTGCCCCGTGGTGTTCGGCGCCATGTCCGACAGCACCAGGTCGGCCCGACCGCCCATGGCCTCGATCACCCGCTGCTCGGCCTCCTCCTCCTGGAAGTCGCCTTGCAGCACGGTGGCACCCGCCACCGGGTCCATCGGCAGGATGTCGATCGCGACCACCTGGCCCCGCGGCCCCACCGCCTGGACCGCCACCTGCGTCCAGCCGCCCGGTGCGGCGCCGAGGTCCACCACCCGCATCCCCGGCTTCAGAAGGTGCAGCTTCTCGTCCATCTCGGTCAGCTTGAAGGCCGCTCGGGACCGAAACCCCCGCTCCTTCGCCGCCTTCACGTAAGGGTCGTTCAACTGCCGCGTCAGCCAGCGCTGCGAGGCGGTGGACCGCCCCTCGGCCGTCTTGAGACGCGTGCTCATGCCCCGGCCTGCGCCGGGTGGCTTCTTCGCCATGCCAGAAATCCTTCAGCGCGCCTTGCGGCGAGACGCCCGCTCCGCCCGCATCATGCGCGTCAGCATGCCCTCGCGCAGGCCACGATCGGCCACGGTCAGGCGCGGCGTCGGCCAGACCCGGCGAATGGCGGCATACACCGCGCAGCCCGGCAGCACGAATTCGACGCGCTCCGGCCCCACGCAGGGGTGCTGCGCCAGGCCCTCGCGCCCCAGCGCGAAAAGGTCGCCCAGGGCGAGGTCCGCCGCCTCGCAATCCAGCGTCTTGCCGTCCACCAGCGGCCGCCGGTAGCGCGGCAGCGCCATCGCCACCCCCGCCAGCGTGGTCACGGTGCCCGAGGTGCCCATCAGCCGCACCCCGCCGGCCCGGATTTCCTGCCCGATGCGGTGCACCTGGTCGAAGCGCGCCAGATGTGCGGCGACCTCGTCCACCACCTCGAAAAAGCCGTGCTCGGTAAAGCACGACGACCCCGCCCGTTCGGCCAGCGTCACCACGCCGAGCGGCAGGGAGACATAGCCGATCAGCTCCGGCGTGCCCTCGGCGGTCACGCGGATCCAGGCGATCTCCGTGCTGCCGCCGCCGATGTCGAACAGCAGCGCGCGCCGGTCGCCGGGTTCGAGCAGCGGCGCGCAGGATTCCATCGCGAGCTCGGCTTCCTCGCGCGCCGAGATCACGCGCAGGCGCAGGCCGGTCTCCGCCGTGATGCGCGCCAGGAAGGCAGGGCCGTTCACGGCGCGCCGGCAGGCCTCGGTCGCGACGGCCTCAAGCCGGCGCACCGGCCGGCGGGCCAGCTTGTCGGCGCAGGCGCGCAGCGCCGCCGCGGCGCGTTCCATCGGCACGTCGCCCAGGCGGCCGGTATTCGCCAAACCCTCCCCCAGCCGCACGATGCGGCTGAAGGAATCGACCACCCGGAAGCCGGTCGAGGTCGGCGCGGCCATCAGCAGCCGGCAATTATTGGTTCCGAGATCCAGCGCCGCGAAGGGCGAGGGCCCGTGCTCGGCGCGCACGCACGCATCCGCCGCGGGCTGCGACGGGAATTCGGCGGGCAGGCGTGGCGCGGTCTCGGTCATGGTCAATCCGGATCGGTCGCGGTGGCGGCCGGTCACCGTGGGATGATCCGGAGATGTGGGGCGCCGGGCAAGCGCTTTCCACGCCGGGGGTGCCGGGGCGGTGTTGCCGGGTCCGCGGGAGGGTGCTACATGCGCGCCCCCGGCCAATGGCGGGGTCCCGCTTGGGGGATAGTTTAACGGTAAAACTCCCGACTCTGACTCGGGCATTCTTGGTTCGAATCCAGGTCCCCCAGCCACACGAGCCGCTGGCCGGTACGGCCAGCCGACCCTTCCGGCGCAATACGATTCCAGCGCGAAACAGCGCCGTCTTGGCCGCGCCGCAGATGCCGCGGCGCCCTGCCTCCCGTGGTGCGCCCAGGCGGCTATCGCCGCGCAAATAATCGCGCACCCATGGCACCATCCCTTGGCTCAGGCCTCGCGACCATCGCGCCATGCCCGCGGCTCGTCGTGAAGCCGGTCCGTACGACACGTGGCCGCCTGCCGGCCGTGGCGCGGCACGCCGCCGGATCAGGGTCGGCGGCGTGCGGGTCTCTGGCGACGCCGTCGTCGATCATCGGCGCCTGCACGATGGACGCTGGCGCCGCGAGAGGTGCGTTTGGCTGTTTCTCGCGGGCGTGTCGCCGCGCGCAGGCTGCCGCGCGGCTGCTGGCCGGCCGCGCCGTGGTCAGGCCGGGCGGAAGGTGATCGGCTTGGCGCCGTCCCACAGCACGGACCGCCCGATCACCGCCAGGCGATCGAGCCCGCCCGTGATGGTCAGCACGTGGTTGCCGGCCAGCGGCCCGGCCTTGGACGCGAAGGCGGTCGGGCCGTAGGCGATCAGGATCTCGGTCTCGCTGACCCCGCCCGGGTAGACGATGACGTGGCCCGGCGCCGGGTGGGAGGTGGCGTTCTCGAAGGACAGGTTCAGGTCGTAGTCGCCCATCGGGATCCAGCACGCCTCGCCGGACCAGCGGACGTGGATGATGCGGTTGCTGTAGGGGATGAAGTCGCGGAAGCGCGCGACGGTCTTGGGCGCGTCCTTGGTTTCGTAGACGGCTTCGAAGGTCTCGCCGCCGATGTCGATGATGACGTCCGCCATGGTCGCGTCCTTGGTGCGTGGTGCCGTCCGCCGTTAAGCGTGGTTTGCCCGTCGCGCAAGACGCCAAGTGAAGGGATCCAAGGGCCTTTCGGCCCTTGGCGGGGTGGTGCGGAGGGGCGGCGCCCCTCCGTGTCCTTACGAGTTCGGCCCGCGTTCCATCGAATAAGGCTGCCACCGCCGCAGCGTGGATTTCTCGAGCACGGTCGGATTCACGCAGGACATCGGCCACTTCCCTTGCATGGTCAGCGCGAGTTCCTGCCCCACGCGCCGCTTGCGTGCCGGGTCGAAGCGCGCCGAGGCCGAGGCGTTGTGCGGCGACAGGATGATGTGCGGCATCTTGTGCAGCGGGTTGTCCTGCCGGGTGGGTTCGATCTCGAACACGTCGAGGCCGGCGCCGGCGATCCACTTCTCCTCCAGCGCCTTGATGAGCGCGGCCTCGTTCACCGTCGGCCCGCGGCCGGTGGTGACGAAGATCGCAGTCTTCTTCATCTGGCGGAAGTGGTGCTCCTTGAGGAAGCCGCGCGTCTCGGGCGTGTCGGGCAGGTGCATGGACACGAAGTCGGCGGTGGAGAGCACTTCGGACAGCGAGGCGGGTTCGACGCCGAGGGCGGAGAGCGTCAGCTCCTCCACATACGGGTCATACGCCTTCATGTGCAGGCCGAAGGCTTTTGCGCGCCGCGCGGTGGCGCGGGCCACGCGGCCGAAGCCGATGAAGCCCAGGGTCTGGCCCATCAGTCGCGGGATCGGCAGAAGCTGCGGGCGGCCTTCGGCCCAACGCCCTTCGCGCACCATGCGGTCTTGTTCGATGCAGCGGCGATGGGCGGCGAGCAGCAGCATCATCGCGTGGTCGGCGACTTCCTCGATGAAGGTGTCGGGGCAGTTGGTGACCGGGATGCCCTTGGCCGTGGCCGCCGCGACGTCCACGTAGTCCACGCCCACGGTGCCAAGCGCGATGTGGCGGCACTTGGTGAGCGCGTTGATCATCGCCGCGGTGAACTTCATGCCCTTGGCGTAGACGGCGTCGGCGTTGGGCGCGGCCTCGATGAAGCCGGCCTCGGTGGCCGGGCATTCGATGATCTCGGCGCCGGTGCCCTCCAGCGCCTCCATCTCGTAGTCATAGCCGCCGCCGGAGGTGGTGAAGGATGCGCCGGCCGGCGTCAGGATGGTGTACTTCGCCAAGGTGGTCTCTCCTGGTTTGCAGCCGCCCCTATTCCTTCACCGCGCCGGTGAGGGAGGAGACGTAGTAGTCCACGAAGAAGGAATAGAAGATCGCGACCGGCAGCGAGCCCAGCAGCGCGCCCGCCATCAGCGCGCCCCACTGGTAGACGTCGCCGGTGATGAGCTCGGTCAGGATGGCGACCGAGACGGTCTTGTTCTCGCTGCTCTGGATGAAGGCGAGCGCGTAGATGAACTCGTTCCATGACAGCGTGAAGGAGAAGATGCCCGCGCTGATGAGGCCCGGCACCGCCAGCGGCAGCGTGATCTGGCGCAGGATCTGCAGGCGCGTCGCACCGTCGATCAGTGCGCATTCCTCGAGCTCATACGGGATCGACTTGAAGTAGCCGATCAGCAGCCAGGTGCAGAAGGGCACCAGGAAGGTCGGATAGACCAGGATCAGCGCCAGCGGGCTGTCGAACAGGCCCAGCTGCACGATGATGGTCGCGAGCGGGATGAACAGGATCGACGGCGGCACCAGGTAGGCCAGGTAGATCGCCAGGCCGACATACTGGCTGCCGGTGAAGCGCAGCCGCTGGATCGCATAGGCCGCGAGCGTGCTGGCCAGCAGCGACAGGAAGGTCGAGCCCACCGCGACACCCATGGTGGTCAGCAGCCAGGACGGATAGGCCGTCTCGAACAGCAGCTTGTAGATGTGCTGCAGCGTGGGCGAGCTGATCCAGAACGGGTTGTGCGTGGCGAAGTCGTACAGCTCGGCATCCGGTTTGAAGGCCGTGATCGTCATCCAGTAGAACGGGAACAGCAGGATGAAGATGAAGCAGAGCAGCGGCAGCCACAGCACCACGAAGCGCCGCATGCCGCTGTCCCAGGACAGGCGCTCCGGCGGCGCGGTGCGCGAGGTCGGGACCTGTTCCTCGGCGGTGGTGGCGTCAGTCATTGGACTCTCCCTGCTGCCACTTGCGGCGCGCCAGCGCGAAGTATGAGAACAGCGTGGCGAAGACCAGGAACGGAATCATCGCAACGGCGATCGCCGCGCCCTCGCCGAGCTGCCCACCCGGAATGCCGCGCTGGAAGGCCAGCGTGGCCAGCAGATGCGTGGAGTTCACCGGCCCGCCACGCGTGATCGCATAGACCAGCTGGAAGTCGGTGAAGGTAAAGATGATGCTGAAGGTCATGACGATCGCGAGGATCGGCAGCAGCATCGGGAAGGTGACGTAGCGGAAGCGCTGCCAGGCGGTGGCGCCATCGAGCATCGCGGCCTCGTACAGCGAGGGCGAGATGGTCTGCAGCCCCGCCAGCAGCGAGATCGCGACGAAGGGAATGCCGCGCCAGATATTGGCCGCGATCAGCGACCAGCGCGCCGGCCAAGCGGTGTTGATGAAGTCGACATTGGTGTCGCGCAAACCGAGCTCGATCAGCGTCCAGGAGATGATCGAGAATTGCGGGTCGTACATCCACCAGAAGGCGATCGCCGAGAGCACCGTCGGCACGATCCAGGGCAGCAGGATGATCGCGCGCAGGAAGGATTTGATCGGCAGGTGGTTGTTCAGCAGCAGCGCCAGCCACAGGCCGAGCGCGAACTTCCCGATCGTCGCCACGCCCGTATAGAACACGCTGAAGAAGATCGCGTTCCAGAAGATCGGGTCGGTGAACAGGTATTCGAAGTTCTCGAGCCCGACGAAGATGCCGCGCTGGCCGATCGTCGTGTCCGTGAAGGCGAGCCACACGCCCAGCCCCAGCGGATAGGTCAGGAAGACCCCCAGCAGCCCGACCGTGGGCAGCAGGCACATGACGATCAGGAAGGCCTTGTTGTCGAACAGCCGCGAGAGCGCGCCCTGCTGGGCGGCCCGTCGCTTCCATGCCTCGGTGGCGGTGGCGGACATCGTCAATCCTTCGCGCGCACCGGCGGCCCCGTCAGGGACCGCCGGCGTTGCTTGCGGGTCAGCGGCGGCGGAAGAAGCGGGTGGCGCGACGTTCGGCCTCCCGCGCCGCGGCTTCGGGCGTGGCCTGGCCGGACGCCACCTGGGCGCACATCTGCACCATGATGTAGTCGGCATTCGCCGCGGCCGAGGCCTGGCTGATCGGACCCTTGTAGCCGATGTAGAAATTCGACCGCATGACGTCCTTGAAGATCCGCACCTTCGGGTCGCTGTCCCACACCGCGGAATTCGAATACGCCTCGAGCGGCTGCGACCAGTAGCCGAGGTTGGCCTGCAGCCAGGGGTCGTACTGTTCCTGTTCGAGCAGGAAGGTCAGCAGCGCCTTGGCGGCATTGGGGAAGCGGCTGTGCTTGAACACCATGGCGTTGAGCGTGAGGCCCGCCATCGGCGATTCACTGAGCCGGCCCTTGGGCAGCAGCGTGTGCTCGGTGTCGTCGGCGATCGGGCGCGTAGCCGGGTCGTTCTTCAGCGCGAAATACAGCGACACGCCATTCGCGGTGAGCCACACCTCGTTCGCCGCATAGGCGCGGTTGTTGCTGATGTCGCCCCAGGCAATCGTGCCGGGCACGAAGGTCGCATAGAGGTCCTTGAGGTAGGTCAGCGCCTGGATGGTGTTGGGGCTGTTGATCGCGACGGAGCCGTCCTCGTTGACCAGCTGGCCGCCGAAGGACCAGATCAGCCAGTTCGCGAAGCCATTGCCGTCGCCCACCGCATTGCCGAGCGCGAAGCCCGGCGGCTTGCCGGCCTGGTGCAGCTTGCGGCACAGGTCGAGGAAGCCGGCATGGTCATCCGGCGGCGCCTGGAAGCCGGCCGCGGTGATGGCCGATTTGCGCCACACAAGCGGCCCGCCCGAAGCGCCGAAGGGCAGCCCGATCCAGGTGTTGGTGCCGTGCCGCTTGCCGTAGCGCTGCGCCAGGTTGAGCCAGCCGCCATACTTGGTGCCGATGTATTCCGCGACATCGCTGAGTTCGACCAGCTTGTCGGCGTAGATGTGCGGCGCCTCGTTGAAGCCGATGATCGCGTCTGGACCCGCGCCGGTGTTGGCGGTGACGGCGGTCTGCTGCGTGATGTCCTCCCAGCCCACGAAGTCGACGCGCACCTGCACGCCGGTCTGCTGGGTGAAGCGCGCGCAATTGGCGCGGAACACTTCCTCATCCGGCTGCACGAAGCGCACGGGGCGCAGCATGCGCAGCGTCGCGCCGTTCTCGATGGGCAGGTTGGGCGCGGTGGCCGGCGCGGTCTGGATGCGCGACTGCGCGAAGGCCGGCGTGGCCGCAAGTGCGGCGCCGGTGCCCAGCACGCTGCGGCGGGTGATGATGTTGGCCATTGTCTTCTCCCTTGCTTGTCGTTGGTTGTTCAGATCCGCTGGCCTGTCTTCTTGTCGAACAGGTGGACCAGCGCGAGATCAGGGCTGACGGGAAGCGACGCGCCATGCCCTTCCGAGATGCGTTCGCGGAAGGCGCCGAGCAGCGAGGATTCGCCGATCCGCAGCAGGACCTGCGTCTCGGAGCCGGTCGGCTCCACAACCTGGATCGTCGCGGGAAGCCCGCCGGGATCGAGGCGCAGGTGTTCGGGACGGATGCCGTAGATCACCTCGCCCGAGGCCGGCGCGCCTGGCGGCAATGGCCAGCGCGTGCCGCCCGGGCCATGGAAGGCACCGTCCGCGATGTGCCCGTCCATCATGTTCATCGCCGGCGAGCCGATGAAGCCCGCGACGAAGGTATTCGCCGGGCGGTCGTAGAGTTCCAGCGGCGCGCCGGCCTGTTCGATACGCCCGTGATTCATCACCACGATCAGGTCGGCCATGGTCATGGCCTCGATCTGGTCGTGCGTGACATAGACGGTCGTGACCTTGAGCCGCTGGTGCAGCTCCTTGATCTCGGAGCGCATCTGCACGCGCAGCTTGGCGTCGAGGTTGGACAGCGGTTCGTCGAACAGGAAGACCTGCGGGTTGCGCACGATGGCGCGCCCCATCGCGACGCGCTGGCGCTGCCCGCCCGAGAGCTGCCGCGGGTAGCGATGCAGCAGCATCTCGAGGCCCAGGATCTTCGCGGCCTTCTGCACCTCCTGCTCCATGTGCTCCTTTGGCGCGCCGGCGAGCTTCATGGAGAAGGCCATGTTCTGGAACACGGTCATGTGCGGATAGAGCGCGTAGTTCTGGAACACCATCGCGATGTCCCGATCCTTGGGCGGGACGTTGTTCACCACCCGCCCGCCGATCGCGATCTCGCCGCCGGTGATGTTCTCCAGGCCCGCCAGCATGCGCAGCAGCGTGGACTTGCCGCAGCCCGAGGGGCCGACGAGGACGACGAACTGGCCGTCCTCGATGCCGACGCTCACGCCATGCAGGATCTTCGTGGTCCCGAAGTTCTTGTAGACTTCGCGGATATCGACCGTCGCCATTCAGCCTCCCCAGACCTTGCGGGCGTGTCTTGCCTTCTTCCCGGCCTAGAGGCGCGAGACGGTGGTTTCCTTGGACGTGATGAACTCCAGCAGCGCCGGGGTTCCATTCCTGGTCTGCTCGATGCCGCGTTGGATCGCGGGGATGATGTCCGCGATCTTCGTGACGCGTTCGCCATAGCCGCCGAAGGCGCGCGCCATCGCGGCATAGTCGCCGGAGATGTCGGTCGAGCGGTATTTCTCCGTGCTGACCGGCATGACCTTCAACTCGATCGCCATGGAGAAATTGTTCAGCAGGATGGACAGGATCGGGATGCGCTCGCGCACCGCGGTCTCGAAATCCATGCCGGTGAAGCCGATGGCGGCATCGCCCCAGACATTGATGCAGAGCTTGTCGGGGGCGGCGAGCTTGGCACCCATCGCGAGCCCCAGCCCATAGCCGAGCTGCGTCGTCTTGCCCCAGCCCAGGTAGGACAGCGGCGTGCGCGCCACCCAGAAAGGCGAGAGCTGGTCGCGCGGGCTGCCCGCATCATGGGTGATGATGGTGTTGTCGACATCCACCGTCCGCCACAGGTCGCGCAGCACGCGATAGGGGTTGAGCGGCTCGTCGTCGCTGTCGGTCTTGGGGGCCCAGGTCGCGAGCCATTCGGCGCGGTGCTGCTGGATCTCCTTCGCGACCGGCGCGTGGTCGCGCTTCTCCTTCACCCGCCCCGCCAGTTCCGCCAGCAGCGCATCGAGCGTCAGCGCGGCATCGCCCACCAGGCCGACCTCGCAGACCACATCCTTGTTCAGGTGGTCGGGGTCGAGCGTGGCGTGGATGATCTTCTTTCCGGCCGGCATCTTCACGCCGAAATTGGTCTCGGTGAAGGAACACCCGATGCCGAAGATCAGGTCGGCATTGTCGAGGAAGTGCCGCACCGGCTTCGGGATCGCCAACCCGCCGGACCCGAGCGCCAGCGGATGGTCCTCCGGGAAGGACGATTTGCCGCCGAGGCTGGAGGTCACGGGTGCGGCCAGCAATTCCGCCAGCGCCTTCAGCTGCGGCCAGGCCTTCGCCCAATGCACGCCGGTGCCGGCATAGATGACCGGGCGCTTCGCCGCAGCCAGCATATCCGCCGCGCGCGCCACATCGGCCGGGTCGGGCCCATAGCGCGTGGCGATGACGGGCGTATAGACCAGCGGCTCGGGCACTTCCTCGTTCCACATGTCGGTCGGGATCTCGACCAGCACGGGGCCGCCGCGGCCGTTGCGAAGCTTGCTGAACGCACGGCGCAGGATGTTGGGCACCTCGGCCGCCGACATGATCGGTTCGGCCGACTTCGTGATGCCGCGCATCTGCACGGATGAATTGAAGTTCGGGTCGATATGCGCGAGCCGCCGCGGATAGCCCATCGGCAGCACCAGCACGGGAATGCTCTCACCGTAGCATTGCGCGACACCGCCATAGGCGTTCTCGGAACCAGGCCCGTGCTGCATGCAGAAGGCGCCGATCTGGCGGCCGGATGTCACACGGCTGATGCCATCGGCCATGTGCAGGCCGATGCGCTCCTGGCGGACCATGATGGGGCGGATGTCGATCTCCGCCGCGAATTCGATCAGGTGGTTCACCGGATAACCCGTGAGGATTTGGATTCCCTCACGCTTCATGATCTCGGCGATGGCTGCGCCAAGCTTCATTATGCCGTTTCCTCGTTATTGCCGGCATTCCCGAGTGGCCGGCTTGCTATAGCAGCCTAGACACCGCGATGCGCCGCGGGCAACCCCCTGCTTGTCGCTTAGCGGCGGCAAGGGCAACTTCCTGCGGATGACGATGCGCGACCTCGACCACCTGATCCTCGAACGGCGCATCGATGCGCTGCTCGCGCCCTTCGCCGCGCCGGGTTCGCCCGGCTGCACCATCGGCCTGGTGCGCGACGGCGCGCTGGTGCTGCATCGCAGCGCGGGTCTCGCCAGCATCGAGCATGGCGTGCCGGTCGGCCACGACACCACCTTCCGCATCGCCTCCGTCACCAAGCAATTCACCTGCGCGGCGGTGCTGCTGCTGGCGCAGGACGGCGCGCTGTCGTCGGATGACGACATCGCCGCGATCATCCCGGAACTGCCCGATCTCGGCGCGCGCATCACGCTCGACCACCTGATGCGCAACACCTCCGGCATCCGCGACATGCTGGAACTGGCGCGGCTGGGCGGGCTCGACCTCGGCAGCGCGGCCGGCAGCGACGACCTGCTGGCGATGATCGGGCGGCAGCGCGGGCTGAACTTCGCGCCGGGCAGCCGGTTTCTCTACAGCAATTCGGGGTTCTTCCTGCTCGGCCTGGCGGTGGAACGCGTGGCGGGCATGCCGCTCGGCGAGTTCCTGCAACGGCGCATTTTCGTCCCGCTCGGCATGGCGCGCACGCGCCTGACGCCGTTCACCACGGATGTCGTGCCTGGCCTTGCAGCGGGGTACCTGCCGAAGGATGGCGGCTTCATCCGCGCGGCGCATGGCTTCGCGCTGGGCGGCGAAGGCGGCCTGGTGTCCTGCGTCGAGGATCTGGCGATCTGGGCGCGCGCCATGGAGACCGGCCGCATCGGCGGCCCCGCGCTGGTGGAGGCCCTGCAACATCGCCTGCCCTTCACGCATGGCGCGCTGAACCTCTACGCGCGCGGCCTCGAAGCGGGCGAGCATCGCGGCGTGCCCACCATCGGCCATGGCGGGCTGTGGCCGGGCTACAAGACCGCCTTCCTGCGCGCGCCGGCGGAACGCCTCGCCGCCATCGTCATCACCAACCATGGCGGCGCCGATCCGGGCCTGATCGCCGCGCAGGTGCTGGACGCCGCGCTGGAGGGCACGCCGGGCCTCACCGCTCCGCCCGCCATGCCCCCGCTCGATGCCTTCACCGGGCGCTGGATCACCGAGGACGGCACCACATCCTTCGATGTCACGTTCGATGCCGGGCGGCCCATGGCACGCAGCCATGGCGTGCCCTTCGCGCTGGCGCCGCAGGCCGATGGCAGCCTCACCGCGCGCCGCGGCGTATTCTGCTTCACGCTGCATCCGGCGGATGATGGGCTGGTCCTCGAAGAGGATGCCGGCGAGCGTCGCCGCTGCCACCGCGCGCCGGCAGACGCCGCCCTGCCGCCCGGCCTCCCCGGCCGCTACGCCTGCGCGGAACTCGGCGCCGAATGGAGCATCGACGCGACGCACCGCATCACCGCCCGCGGCCCACACGCCAGCGACGGCCCCTGGCGCATCGAAGCCATCGCCCCTGCCCTGCTGCGCGTGCATGTGCCGGGCGTGCTGTTCGAGGGCTGGTACGACGTCCGCCTGCTGCCCAACGGCGCGCTGGAGGTGCATGGCGCGCGGGCGCGCGGACTGGTGTTCGACCGCATCGCCTGACCGGGCATCCACCCCGGCGCATTCCCGCACACGACAGCCCGCACCGCCGCAAGCGCACGGTGGTGACAGGCACGCGGAATGGTCTAGCGTCACGGCGCGGCAACGTCCGCAGGGGGGAGAATCCGGGAATGCATCTGTCGGATCGGGTCACGGGCGGCTTTCTGGTGCTGCTCGGCGCGCTGGCCTTCTGGGGCGGGTCGCGCCTGCCCGGCGTGCCGGGGCAGGATGTCGGGCCGGCGGTGTTTCCCATGGTGATCGGCGCCGGGCTGGTGATCTGCGGGACGCTGATCGCGCTGGGCATCGGGCGGTCCTTCGAGGCGCCGGAACCTGACGACACGCAGGCGACGCCGGGGCTTGCCGGGATGCTCGGCCGCTTCGCGCCGCTCGCCGCGATGGTGCCGCCGGCGCTGCTGATCTTCTACATGCTGGCGGCCGAACGCCTCGGCTTCCTGCTGACGGCCTCGGCGATGGTGCTGGCCTGCGCGCTGGCGCTCGGCGCGTCGTGGCGGCTGGCACTCGGCATGGCGGTGCTGACGCCGCCCGCGGTGCATCTGGTGTTCTACAAATTGCTGCGCGTGCCATTGCCCGAAGGCCTGCTGGCGGCGCCCTGGGCATGAACGCCATGTTCGAAGCGTTTGCGATGGTGGCGACCACCGAGGTCGCCATCGCGATCCTCGCCTCCGCCGTCTATGGCATGGTGATCGGCGCGTTGCCGGGCCTGACCGCGACGATGGCGACGGCGCTTCTCGTGCCGGTCACCTTCTACCTCTCGCCGATCGCGGCGGTCGCGACCATCATCACCTCATCCGCCATGGCGATCTTTTCGGGCGACATCCCCGGCGCGCTGATGCGGATACCGGGCACGCCGGCCTCGGCGGCCTATACCGACGAAGCCTATGCCATGACGCGCAAGGGCCAGGCCGAGACGGCGCTGGGTGCCGCGCTGTGGTTCAGCGCCATCGGCGGCATCGTCGGCACAATCGCGCTGATGATCCTGGCACCGGTGCTGGCGGAATTCGCGCTGTCCTTCTCGACCTACGAATACTTCTGGCTGTCCTTCCTGGGGCTGATGTGCGCGACGCTGGTGGCGCGGTCCTCGCCGATCAAGGCGATCGCGGCGGCGCTGTTGGGGCTGCTGGTCGCCTGCGTCGGCATCGAGAACCCGGGCGGCGTGCCGCGCTTCACCTTCGGCAGCACCGACCTGCTGGGTGGGATCGAGGCGCTGCCCGCGCTGGTCGGCGTCTTCGCCGTCAGTGAGATCATGCGCGCCATGACCAGCCCGCTGCCGCCACCGATCCCGAACAAGCGGCTTGGGTCAATCCTGGGCGGGCAATGGGCGCTGACGCGGCGCTATCAGAAGCAGATGTGGCGCGGTAACGTGATCGGCGTGCTGATCGGCGCCTTGCCCGGTGCCGGCGCCGACATGGCCGCCTGGGTCGCGTATGCGACGTCGAAGCGCTTTTCCAGGGAGCCGGAAAAATTCGGCACCGGCCATCCCGAGGGCCTGGTGGAATCGGGTGCCGCCAACAACTCCGCGCTGGCGGGCGGTTGGGTGCCCGCGCTGCTGTTCGGCATCCCGGGCGACACCATCACCGCCATCGCGATCGGCGTGCTCTACATGAAGGGGCTGAACCCCGGCCCCACGCTGTTCACCGAGAAGGCGAGCAGCATGTACGCGCTGTACATCATCTTCATCATCGCCAACGTGCTGATGATCCCGCTCGGCATCATCATGATCCGGCTGTCGCGCCATGTGCTGCGCGCGCCGCGCGCGGCGGCCATGCCGCTGATCCTGCTGCTGTGCGCGGTCGGCGCCTTCGCCATCGGCAACAACCTGTTTGCGGTGCTGATCGTGGCCGCCTTCGGCGTGATCGGCTGGCTGATGGAGCGCAACGGCTACCCGGTGGCAGCCCTGGTCCTCGGCATCATCATGGGCACCATGGTCGAGCAGAACCTGGTCAGTTCCCTCATCAAGTCCGACGGCGAGGTGCTGCCCTTCTTCGAACGCCCGGTCGCATCGGTGCTGGCGGCGCTGACCATCGCCGCGCTGCTATGGCCGGTCGCGGTCTGGGCGCTGCAGCGCTTGCGGCCGGCGCAACCCGCGCGATAGCGTCGCGTCATCAACAGGAGGAAACGAACACCATGTCCATCATCACCCGCCGCGGCGCGCTCGCCGCCGGTGCGATCATTCCCTTTGCCCGCCCGGCGCTGGCGCAGCCGCGCTACCCCGCGCGCCCCGTGCAGGTGGTGGTGCCCTGGGGTGCGGGCGGCGGCACCGACGCCACCGCGCGCATCGTCGCCTCGCTGCTCGAAAAGGAAATGGGCCAGCCCTTCAACGTGGTGAACCGCACCGGCGGGTCGGGCGTGGTGGGGCATTCGGCGATCGCGAGCGCGGCGCCCGACGGCTACACGATCGGCATGATCACGGTCGAGATCTGCATGATGCACTGGCAGGGCCTGACCGAACTGAAGCGCACCTCCTACACGCCGCTCGCGCTGATGAACGAGGACCCGCCGGGCGTGCAGGTGAACAACACCTCGCCCTACCGCGACATCAAGGCGCTGGCCGATGCGATCAAGGCGTCGCGGCCAGGGCAGTTCAAGGCGTCGGGCACCGGCCAGGGCGGCATCTGGCACCTCGCCCTCGCCGGCTGGCTGGGTGCCATGGGCCTGCGCGCCGACCATGTGCGCTGGGTGCCCTCCAACGGTGCCGCGCCGGCCATGCAGGACCTCGCGGCCGGCGGCGTGGACATCGTCACCTGCTCGGTGCCCGAGGCACGCGCCATCATCGAGGCCGGGCGCGCGCGCTCGCTGGCGATCATGGCGCCGCAGCGCAACCCGCAATTCGCCAATGTGCCGACGCTGAACGAGACACTGGGCATCAACTACAGCGTCGGCGCCTGGCGCGGGATCGCCGCGCCGCTGAACCTGCCCGCGCCGATCGCGCAGCAGCTCACGGCCGCGCTGCAGAAGGTCTGGAACGGACAGGAGTTCAAGGACTTCATGAACGCCCGCGGCTTCGGGATGGTGTGGGGCGACGCCGCCGGCTTCGCGCAGCACATGGAACGCACCGACACCACGCTCGGCGACGCGATGCGCTCGGCCGGGCTGGTGCGCGGCTGAAGCATCGCCCGGCCAAGTGGAAAACCCTGGCCGGGCGACGATGCCCGAGCGACCGCACGCCTTCAGACGTTGCCGTGAGCCAGCGCGAACGGCAACGGATCGAGCGACCAGGGGCGACGCGCGCGCGATGAACGCGCCGCTGGCCCTGCGCCATGACGGCGCGGCACCGCGACCATACGACTTGACGCCGCCGACACCGGCGCAGGATCGTCCACCACGATGGGAATGACAGTGCCGGCGCCCCCGGCGGACAGCATCGACCTGGTCCTGGACTGCGTGCAGCGCGTGGCGTCGTCCCACCTGTTCATCCGCGGCTGGCTGTGCTGGCCGCGGGACCGCCCCGAGCCCACCATCACCCTGGTGCGCGACGGCGTGCCCTGGCCGAGCATCCTGTTCAGCACCCACGACCGGCCCGACATCATCGGCCTGCCGTCGGGCTCGCGGGAACCGCTCGGCTTCTTCCTGGTGGCGCCGCTGCCGGATGCGCGGGCGGCAGGCAGCCTCGCGGTGGCGCTGCACGGCACCGGGGCGACGGCATCCTTCGCGCTGCCGCCGATGCCCCTTGGGCCCGCCGTGGGCGAGTTGCTGGCGGCGGCACCCTGGGCCGTTGTGCACGACCTGCTGGAAGCGGCGGCGGGCGACCCGCGCCTCGCCTGCCTGGTGCGGGCCGATGGGCAGGCGCTGGGCGTCTTCGCGCGCTGGCACGATCGCCTGCCGGTGCTGCCGCCCGGCGCCGAGGACCGACACGGGCTGCGCCGCGTCGACGCCATGGCGGCACCCTCGGGCGAGTGCGCGCTGGCGGTGACGCTGAAGGACCCGCTGCCGGAGGATTGCGCGCTACGCGTGGTCGCGCTGCTGCCCGGCGCCGACGGCACGGTGCCGCACCGCCTGGAGGGGCCGGGCGCGCTGCGTGGCGAGAGCCTGGTCGCGCTGTATGGACGGCTGCCGGCCGAGGTCTCGCTGCCGGCGCCCTCGCCTGCGCTGGTGGTCGAACTCCGCCGGCCGGGCGGCAATGCCTGGTTCCGCACGCAGCCGGACCGGCTGGATTCGCCCGCCTTCCTGGCCGCGCTGGGCGCGCTGGCCGGCAGCGCGGCGGCGGGCGACGCCATGCATGGCTTCACCTGGCTGCGCCGCGTGCTGGAGGACCGCGCGGCGGCCTTCGCCGGCATGACGCGGCCGGCCGCGCGTGCGCTCGCGCCCGATGCGCCGCTGGTGGCGGTGCTGCATGGGGTGGATGACGCCTTTGCCGCGCGCCTTGCGCTGCTGGCCGCCGCGCCGATCGAACGGCATGCGGCGGAGGTCCTGGTGGTCGGCCCGCGCATGGCGGCCGGGGCGGTGGCGGATGTGTTTCTGGAGCGCGGGCGCATTCCCGCGCGCACCAGCCTCGACCTCGCCGCCGCGGTGCGGCGCGGGACCTATGCGCGTTGCGGGCTGGTGCTGATCGACATCGCGGCGCTGGGAGAGGCGCTGCTGGCGGGTGGCGCGGGCGTGGATGCGCTGTTCGGCGGTCGCGCGGATGGCGCGCCCCTGGCGCGACATGACCACGGCGCGCCTCCGGCGCGACACATCGACGGCGCCAGCCTGCCCGCCCTGCTGCGCCTCGCCGCCGTGGCGGGCACGCTGGACGGGGCGCAGACGCTGGGCCGGCTCGCGCTGCTCCTCGATGCCGGTGCCGGGGCGCTGCGCTTCGGCCCGGTGAAGGGCGCCTTCGGGCAACTGCTCGCGGACCACCTGGCCGGCTTCTGGCACGACGCCGCCCCGCGTTTCCTGGCCGAAGGCGCGCATGAATCCGCCTGACGCAGTCTGCATCGTCGCGCATGCCCATCCGGATTTCTCAAAGGGTGGCGGCGAGACCGCGGCGCATCGCGCGTTCCTGACGCTGCGCGCGGCGGGGCGCGCGGCGGTGCTGGTGGCTGCAGCCGATTCCGATCTGGGCGGCGCGCTGGTCCTGCGCCATGCGCCCGACGAGCACCTGTTCGCGATCGGCGGCATGAGCGAGGATCGGCTGTGGTGGTCCGACATCGCCGATCGCCGCGCGCTGGTGCGCTTCCTGGCGGCGCAGCCGGTGGGCGTGTTCCATGTCCACCACCTTTGGCGCGTTGGCCTCGACCTGGTGACGGCGCTGATGGAGGCGCGCCCGGATGCGCGCTTCGTGGTGACGCTGCACGAGATGCTGGCGATCTGCGCGCATCACGGCCAGATGATCCGCACGCGCGGGCGCGAATTGTGCAACGGCTTCGCGCCCGCCCAATGCGCAGGCTGCTTCCCCGAGCACGCACCGCGGCACTTCGCGCTGCGCCGCGCCGCGTTCCTGTCGGTGCTGCGGCGCTTCGACGCGGTGGTGTATCCGTCCGACTTCGTGCGCCGGCGCTTCCGCGACTGGGGCCTGGTTGGCCCGCGCGAGGTGCTGCTGGAGAACTACCTCGGCAATGCGCTGACCGCCTTCCCGCGACGCGATGCGGCGGATGCGTCGCTGGCGCGCAGCTTCGGCTTCTTCGGCCAGCCCACGCCGTTCAAGGGGCTCGATGTGCTGCTGCGCGGCTTCGCGCTGGCGCTGGCGGGCGCGCCGGGGCTCACGCTATCGGTGTTCGGCTGCGAGCGCGAGGATGTGGTCGGCATGTTCCCCGAATTGACGGGCGCGCTGGACCAGGCCGGCGCTGCGGTGTCCTTCTTCGGGCGCTACGACCAGGCGCAGGTGCTGGGCCTGATGCAGACGGTGGGCTGGGTGGTCGTGCCCTCGATCTGGTGGGAGAACTCGCCGGTGGTGATCCAGGAGGCGATGCGCGCCGGCACGCCGCTGGTGGTCTCCGACATCGGCGGCATGGCCGAGAAGGTGCGCCCGGGGGTCGATGGGCTGCATTTCACGCGCGGGTCGGTGCAGGACCTGGCGCGGGTGATGACGGTGGCGGCGGCGGAAGGACAGCGTGCGACCATCGCCGCGACGCTGGCGGATGCGCCGGGGCGCGAGGCCTTCCTGCGCGGCCTGGAGCACGCATTCGCCGCGCCGGAATGACGGCCGGCGGCACCCTCAGCGGTCCCGCGCCATGGCCGCGACCTCCTCGATCGCGGGTGCGGCCGGATGCAGGCGCTGCGCCTCAACGAGCAGCCGGTCGGCCAGCGCGAAGCGGCGACGACGGATCAGGTGCCGCACGATATTCCGGAAATAGGCGGGCGACGCGCGGCGCCCGGCGCGCACCATCGTGCGGAAGGCCATCGGCCGCGCCTCCAGGAAGTCGAAGACCAGGCTTCGCAGCGCCTTCATCTCCTGCAGCGCGTGACTGCAGGGATGCCCCAGGAAGGGCGCGGGCATGATCTGGCGGGCGGGAAAATGCGGCGCGATCTCGGCGGTGACGTAGAGCGTGTCCGCCTTGATGCGCGGGTCGTAGATGATCATCGTGCCCTCGGCCGTGCGGGGCACCTTGTCGAAGCCGCCATGCTCGAACGGCACGCTCTGGCGGAAACTGCGATGGCCGAGGCTCGGATGCCGCGGATGGATCGACACCAGCGGCGAGATCGCCAGCGCCCGCGCGCCCACCGCGCCGGAAAAATACAGCGCGGCATAGGCGCCCATGCTCACGCCATAGGACGCGCAGCGGTCGTATTGCCGCGTGACCGGTGCGACAGCCTGGTGGAAGGCGTCGAGCGAGAGATCCTGGTACCAGCTCTCGGCATTCTTCTGCACGACCACCATGTCGTAGCCGTTGCGCGAGAGGAATTCCTCCGAGAAGCCCGGCTTGTCCGGGTCGTTCATGTGCATCTCGGCGAAGGTCACGACAACCGTCGCCTGCGGCCTGCCAGGCGTCCACACGTGGCGGATGAAGGTCCTGCCATTCGAGAACAGGTCCTGGCGTGTCGGCATCGGGTCTCCAGCGGCGCCGGCCGCGCTGGCCGCGGCGGGTTCGCCGACATAGGGTCAGAACAGCAGCCGCGTCCATTCCGGCGCCAGGCGGATGGACGGGTCGATCGGGCCCTCCGGGCGATCGAACACGAACTGGCCATCGGCGGTCTTGCGGGTGAGCGCGCCCAAAGCCCGGATCTGCGCCGAGAAGTCGAAATCCTCGACGACGCCGAGGCGCATGCGCCGCTGGACGATCTCGGCGCTGCGCCGCTCGACATCGCTGTCCGGGCCCCGCACATGCTGGCCGTGATTGCCCGCCCAGTCCCACCCGCGCGACACGCCCTGGCGCACCAGGCGCCACGCATGATCGAACAGCTTCAGGTGGAACAGATAGAAGCCGTCATGGAAGGATGGCTCGAAGCTGCTGCCATGGAAGCCGCCCGACCAGCGGGCCTGGCGCGACGCGAAGGCGGTCTTGCACATCGCGGTCTCGAAGCGCAGGTGGCGGCGCTGCGCCATGATCGGGATATGCGGCTGGAAGGCCGGCTCGATGTCCGGCATGTGCACCAGGTTGAGCCCGATCGCGGTCGCGCTGCCGGCGGCTGAAAGCTGCTGCGCGAAGCCGCGCAGCCCATCGAACTTCGCCGGATCCACCACCAGGAACTCGTCGCAGTCGGTGACGAAGCCGGCGTCGAAGTATTCCAGCAGGCTCTGATGCAGGGCGGCCACGGCGCGGGCGCGCCGGGCGTCACTGAAGCTGGTGCGCGGCACGCGCAGCACGTTGACGGGGCAGGCGGCGCGCAGCCGGGCGACCGAGAGGTCGTTCGACCCGTGGTCGATCACGAACAGGTTCTCGTGGCCCAGCTGCGCCCCGTGATAGGCCACCCAGCGATCGAGGAAGAAATCCTCATTATGCGCCACCGTGATCGCAAAGACCTTCATCGGCCGACCGGCGCCGCCGCAAGCCGCGCCAGCAGCGCCGTCGCATTCCCTGGCCATCCGCGCGTCTGCGCGGCCGCCATCGCGCCCTCCGCCAGGGCGCGACGCCGCGCGTCGTCCTCAGCGATCCGCAGCAGCGCGCCGGTCATCGCCGCAACCACCGCCCCATCCGCCCCATCGGCCACCAGCACCCCGTCCACCCCGTCCGTCACCGCCTCCGCCACGCCGCCCACACCCGTTGCCACCGGGATGCAGCCCATGCGCTGCGCCTCCAGGATGGTCAGCGGCACGCCTTCGAAGCGCGAGGGCATCACCAGCACATCCGCCCAAGCATAGAGCGCATCCAACGCCGCCGGCGCCGAGACGGGCGGCTCCACCCGCACCGGCAGCACCGGCGGCTCGTCGAGCACCGCGCGGCCCACCACGCGCCAATCCACCGCATGCCCGGTCGCCGCCATCAGCGCCGGCAGCCGGTCCGGCCCCTTCTGCCGATCGAGCCGTCCCAGCACCAGCGCGCGCAGCCGCCCGCCCGCGCGCGCCTCCCGCGCCATGCGCGCCGCGGCGATCCGCTCGGCATTGCCCGGGTATCCCGGCGCATTCTCCAGCGCGACGATCTTCTCGCCCGGCACCCCCGCTGCCGCGCACCAGGTGGCCAGCCGGCGCGAATGCGCGATGAACAGGTCGTAGGCGTGCTCATAGGCCAGCGCGCTGTGCGGATTGCCGATCGGCTCGCCGAAGCGCCCGCGCTCGGCCAGGTGCAGCGCGCAGGCGGTCTGCACGCCCATCCGCCGCAGCCGCCCGGCCAGCGCGTGCCCGGCGAAGGCATGCGTCGTCACCACCGCCTGCATCGGCGCCAACAGGCCAAGCAGCGCATCCGCCTCCTCCGCATCCTCGGCCAGCAGCGAGGTGGCGGCGCCGGCATAGGCGTTGCGCCCGCCGCCATGGCGTTCGCTGTCGAAGGCGGGCAGCAGCGCGATGCCGTCGAAGGCGCCGGGCGGTGGGCAGGCGATGCGCTCGGCGCCGGTCACCACCAGGTGGGTGCGCCAGCCCTGCGCGCGCAGTTCGGTCGCCAGGCAGGCCAGCACGCGCTCCACCCCGCCCAGGTCGAAGACCGGCGTGACGAAGGCGATGTCGCGCCGCGCCGGGTCGGGCGCCATCGGCAGCAACGGCCAGGCACGCAGGGCCGAGCGCGCGACGCGCCTGGCCGCCTGGTCGCGCGCCACCCGCCCATCCGGCCGCCAGACGCGTGCGCGCGGCTGTGCGGCCAGCGCCTCGCCGAAGGCCGCGACGCCGGCCTGCGCGATCGCCAGCGCCCCGCCGGGCGGCGGCAGCACCGCCGGGATCGACGCCGACAGCCCGCACATCGCCATGCCCGCCAGCGTGTCCGGCGTTCCGGTGGCCGGCAGCGCGCCGCTGCGCGCCACGATCATCTGCGCGGCGTCGATCTCCGGCCCGACCTCGGGCTCCAGCCCGATCCGCCCATCGACCGACGGATACAGCGTCACCAGGCACAGCGGCGCGGCGTCCAGCAGCCGTTCGGCATGCGCCAGCGTGGCGCGCAGCAGGCCCGCATCGCGCAGCGCATCGAGCGCGGCGGCCTCGGCGAAGACGCAGACCGCCGGCGCATGCACGCGCCCGGGGGCCTGCCGCGCGGCCGCCAGCCGGCCGGCCAGCGCCGCCACCGGCCCCATCGCGGCCGGCACCGCGGGGTCGAGGCAGGCGCGCGCGCCCTGCGCCGTGAACACCGCGAAGCGCGGCGCCTCGGCGGCCTCGAGTTCCAGGATGCGGCGTGGCGCGTACAGGGCGGGGTGGCGCGCCTGCAAGCCGGCGAACAGCGCCGTGGCCTCGCGCCGCGCGTCGCGCAGCATGCTCTCGGGGCGGCGGCGGTACAGGAAGCCGGCCTGCGGCAGGTGGGCGCCGCGGAACCCGGCGTCGGCGGCGCGCAGGAAGAAGTCCCAATCCTCGAAGCCGGCCTTCAGCGTCGGGTCGAAGGCCACACCCGCCTCGGCGACCTCGCGGCGCACCAGCACCGCGGCATCGCAGACATTCTCGCTGAGGTGCTGGAGCAGGTGGTGCGACCCGGCGGTGGACCACGCGCCGGCGATGCCGAACAGGTCGAAATCCGGATAGACCCAGCCGATCCCGGGCGGCGCATCGGCCAGGGCGTCGAAGGCGCGGCGCAGCATGTGCGGGCCGATCCGGTTGTCGGCATCGAGGAAGAACAGCGCGCGGCAGTCCGGCCAGGCATCAAGCGCGAAGCGCATCCCCGCATTGCGTGCCGCCGCCACGCCGCCATTGGCCTGCGGCAGGATGACGAAGCGCCCGGGATGCGCGCGCGCCCAAATTGTTGCGGCCTCCAGCGACTGTCGATAAATACAACCGTCAAGAACGATGACAACACGAAAGTCCGGAGGCGATACTTGGTCCAGGACCGACGCCATTGCCTCGGAAAACAGCGACGGCTGCCGGAAAAGGGGAACAATCACCGCGAGTTCGCACGCCGGTGCATCAACGAATCGCGTTCCATCCATTCCGGCGTCTCCGGGCTGCGCCGCCACGGCGCGTCGCCGGCACGGGTGCCGACATGGCCAATGATCGTCCGGGCCGACAAAAGCGCAGGCATTGCCCGCGCGCGGCACGCATTTCTTGCGGGCGCAATGGCGCCATGACCGCCCTGTTGCATGTTCGCGCACCACGCGGCGACCTGGCTGCGCTGTTCGACGGGCGGCCGCTGATCATCGCCGACAGCCGGCTGCCCGACGCGGTGGCGCTGCACGAGGCCGGCGCGCGCCTGTGCCGCGCCGAATTCACCGCCGATGGCGTCACGCTGCGCCTGCGCCGGCCCGCCGCCGACGAAGCCCTGGCCACGCTGGACCACGCCCCCGCCGCGGTGATCGGCCTGGTCACGCCGACACCGCGCGGCATGGATGCGCTGGCGGCCTGGTGGCCGCGCCACGGCATGCCGGCGCCGCTTGTGGTGGTGGCCGAGGGCGGGCTCGCCGCCCTGCCCGCGCTGCTGGCCGCGGTACTCGGCGCGGCGGACCGTGACGCCCGGCAGGTCTGCGCCCTGCAACAGCAGGTCGCCGCCCTGCGCGCCGAGGCCGAGGAATTGCGCGGCGCCGTGGCCGCCCTGCTGACCACGCTGGGCGGCCATCCACCGCCGACCCCGCAGACGCGCTTCGAAGCCACGCCGGATACCGGCGCGCCGAGCGTGCCGCTGGAGGCCGGCGCGCCGCCGCTGCTGGTCGAACCCGGCCTGCCCACCGCCGGCCTTGCCCGGCTGTCCATCCACCTGGCCGGCGCGGCTACGGCGGATCTGGCGGTGCAGGCCATCGGCGCGGAATCCGGGCGGGTGCTCGGTGCCTGGCGGGTGCCGGCGGCGGCGCTGGCGCCGGGCTGGCTGCATCTCGAGACGCCCGAGCCGCTCGTCGGACGGCCGCAGACGCTGGTGCTGCAGCTGGCCGCGCACGGGCCGGCGCCGGGCCGCGTGCCGCTGTCGCGCGCCGAGGCATCGCCCGAGGACCCCGCGCTCGGCTTCGCCACCCTGCCGCCGGGCGCGCGCCTGGTGCAGCCCCGGCACATGGACTGGGCGGCCTGGGAGGATGATGCGCCGCCGGGCCTTCCCCGCCTCGCGCCGTGCCAGGCGCTCGCGCAGGCGCGCATCGACGGTCCCGGCAGCCTTGGCACGCCGGAAGGCGGCCGGCTCGCCATCGACCTGCCGGACGGCTGGGGCGCCACGCGGATCGACCTCGGCGCGCTGCCCGAGCACGCGGCGGCCGTGCGATGCGCGATCGCGCTGGACGGCGCGGCGATCGAGGCGCGCCTGCTGCTGGAATCGCCCGACGCCGCCACCGAATGGCGCGTATTCACGCCGGGCGAAGCGCGCGCCATCGCGCTGCCCGTCGCCGGCGGGACGCCCGTGCTGGCGCTGGACCTGCGCGGCAGCGGCGCGGTCGTGGTGACCCTGCTGCCACCGGTGATCTTCCCGCGCATGCCCGCCGATCCCGACGCCCCGGACAGCCCACCCGCGGCCGCGCCGGTGGCGAGCGTCGTCACCGCGCCAGCGTTGCGTGCGCTGGAATCATCCTACCCGCGCGAGACCTCCCTGCCCGACCAGCCGCGCGCCACGCCGGACGCGCCAGGCACCGCCTCCGCCGGGCTGCTGACCGCGCCCACGGAGGATGCCGAGCGCGTGCCCGCCTTCACCGAGGTCGTGCTCGATGCGCGGCAGAGCGGCAGCGGGTGGGAATTGCTCGACCTGCGGCTGCGCGGCCTGGCCTTCCGCGGCGAGCGGTGGCGCGAGCTGAAGTTCAAGTTCGGCATCGCCGGCGCGGACGTCATCCTCGAGTTCCGCCGCGCGCCATCCTGGCCGCGCGCCTTCGAGACCTGGCCCGGCACCGAGGCCGACGCCTATGGCGACAAATTCGTGCTGGTGCTGACCGACACGGCGGTGGTCGGCCTCGATCAGGTGGCGCCGGGGCGTGATGGGACGTTGATCGCAGCGCTGGCCTGGATCATGCCGGGCATCGTGGCGGAGCTGCTGGAAGGGCCGGATGCGGAACCCTGCGCGGCGGCGGCGGAGCGGCTGGCGGAGCGGCTGGGCAGGCCGGAGGCCGAGTGATGCCCGCCGGCCGCCCGGGGCGCGCTACCGCCCCTTGAACACCGGCTTGCGCTTCTCCGCGAAGGCCGCCAGCGCTTCCTTCGTATCCTCGGTCTTGGCCAGCAGGGCAGTCTGCGTCTGCTCGTAGACGTAGCCCTCGTGCAGGGGCATGTATTCGTTCAGCGTGAAGGCGCGCTTCGCCGCCTCGACCGCCAGCGGCACCTTGCCGGCAATCTCGCGCGCCATGGCCTGCGCCGCGGGCAGCAGCTCGGCCTTCGGGAAGCAGCCGGAGGCCACGTTCATGCGGTACAGCTCGGTGCCCGACAGCCGCCGCGCGGTCAGCAGGAACATCCGCGCATCGGATTGCCCGAAATGCCGCAGCACATGCGCCACGCCACCGGCGAGGCCGACATCGACCTCGGTCATCGACATGAAGGCGTCATCCGCCACCAGGATGATGTCGCAGACCAGCGCAAGCACGCAGCCGGCGCCGATCGCCGCACCATTCACCGCGGCGATCACCGGCTTGCGGCATTCCATCACGCAGTCGAAGCCGGCGCGCACCGCGCGCGAATGGCGCGGGAAGGCGCCGGGGCGCGAGGCGTCTGGCCGGTCCTTCAGATCCGCCCCGGCGGAGAAGGTCTTGCCCGCCCCAGTCAGCACGATGGCGCGCACCGCGTCGGATTCGTGCAGCACGTCGAAGACGCGCACGATGTCGTCCCGGAAAGCGCCGTTCTGCGCGTTCACCGGCGGACGGTCGAGGGTGACGGTCGCGACACCCTCCGCGACATCGACACGCAGGGTCGCGAGGTCCTCGAGTCCGGGAAGGCTGCTCACGGCGTGAAGGCCTTGCCCGGCTCGGGCACCAGCACGCGGGCATTGGCCCCTTCCATCTCCCGCACGAAGCCGGAGGCGTCGGGCAGCAGCAGGCCGAAGCTTGCATAGTGGCAGGGGATGGCGATGCGCACCGACGGCAGGAAGCGCTTCACCGCGATGGCGGCGCCGCGCGGGCCCATAGTGAAGCGGTCACCGATCGGCACCATCGCGACGGCGGGGCGATACAATTCGTCGATCAGCGCCATGTCGGAGAACACGTCTGTATCGCCCATGTGGTAGACGACCGGCTCGGCCTTGTCCTTCGGCGTCACGACGATGCCGTTGGGGTTGCCCAGGCAGTGCGATACGCCGTTCTCGTCCTGCTCGACCGAGGAATGCAGCGCCTGGGTCAGCGAGACGGTGAAGTCCCCCTGGTCGGTGGTGCCGCCGCTGTTCATCGGGTCGATCGCCGCGACGCCCTTGCGCATGAGGTGCATCGCCAGGTCGTAGGTGGCGACCAGCTTCGCCCCGGTGCGCTGGCAGATCGCGACCGTGTCGCCAATGTGGTCGGCGTGGCCGTGCGTGAGCAGCACATGCGTGGCGCCGGCGCTGGCGGCCTCGGCATCGCCGTCGAATGCCGGGTTGCCGGTCAGGAAGGGGTCGATCATCACGACCGAACTGCCGAATTCCAGCCTGAAGGCGGAATGGCCGAACCAGGTGATCTTCATGCGTGGGGTTCCTTCGCTCAGGGGAAGGTCATGCGGATGGTGTCGGCGATCAAGGCGGGCTTGTCCTTGCCCTCGATCTCCATGGTCTGGCGCACCACGATGCGGTGCGTGCCGTTCGCGGCGTCGTCCACCGCGACCAGCGCCTGGCGCAGCCGCACGCGGTCGCCGGCCTGCACCGGGTTGATGATGCGCACCTTGTCCGACCCGTAGTTCAGCGTGCGCGACGGCCAGGACACCTTGTAGACGCCCGCCCCGAGCTTCGGCAGCAGCGACAGCAGCAGGTAGCCATGCGCGATGGTCTTGCCGCCGGGCATTTCCTTGCGCGCGCGCTCGACATCGACATGGATCCACTGGTGGTCGCCGGTGACATCGGCGAAGCGGTCCATCATCTCCTGCGTCACCTCGAGCCACTCGCCGACGCCGAGTTCCTGGCCGACCAGCGCCTTCAGCGCCTCCGGCGTGTCCACCACCCGCATGGGTTTCCTCCTGGATATGCTGGCGGAGTGTCGGGCGGGGCGGCGCGGTGATCAACCCCGCTTCCGGCGCGCGCGCGCCAGCCCTACGGTCGCGCATGGCCATCGCCCCCGGCACGAAGCACTTCATCATCGCCATGGTCACGGCGCAGGTGCTGACGCAGATCGGCGCCTTCACGCTGCCGGCGCTGCTGCCGGGCTACATCGACGCCTGGTCGCTGACCGGCACGCAGGCGGGCTGGCTGATCGGGATTTTCTTCGCCGCCTATGTGCCCGCCGTGCCGGTGCTGCTGGCATTGACCGACCGCCTGCCGGCGCGGCGCATCTACCTGGTGGGCACCGGGGCCACGGCGCTGGCGCATCTGGGCTTCGCGCTGCTGGCCGACGGGTTCTGGAGCGCGCTGGCCTTCCGCGCGCTGGCCGGCATCGGCTGGGCGGGGGCCTACATGCCCGGGCTGAAGGCGATCGCCGATCCGCTGAGCGGGGCGGCGCAGTCGCGCGCGGTGGGCTGGCATGCGGCGGGGGTGGGGATCGCGGGGGCGGTGTCCTTCGCACTGGCGGGCGCCTGCGCCGCGCTCGGCGGGCCGTCCTTCGCCTTCCTGGTGGGCGGCGTGCTGGCGGCGGGCGCCTTCGCCATCGCGCTGCTGGTGATGCCCGACACGCCGCCGCCGCCGCGCGCGCTGGCCGGGCGACTGCTCGACTTCCGACCCGTGCTGGCGAACCGTCGTGCCATGGCCTGGATCGCCGGATATTGCGTGCATACGCTGGAGATGGCCGTGCTGCGCGCCTGGGCCGTGGCCTTCCTGGCGGCATCCTTTGCGCTGCACGCGCCGCCGGCCTGGCTGCCCGGGCCGACGGTGCTGTTCACGCTGGCCGGGTTGATCGGCATCGCGGTGTCGCTGTGGGGGAACTCGGCGTCGGAGCGGCTTGGCCGCGGGCGCGTGGTGTCCATCGCCATGCTGGGCGGCGCGGGCTTCGCGGCCGTCACCGGCTTCGCGATGGGCTCGGCGCCACTGGTCGTGGTGGGTCTCGTGTTCGCCTGGTACGCGGCGATCTTCCTGGACAGTTCGGCGCTGACCGCGGGCACGGTCCAGGCGGCCGACCCGGCGCTGCGCGGCGCCACCATGGGGCTGCATTCCATGGCCGGCTACGCGGGCGGCTTCGCCGGGCCGCTTATGTGCGGCGTGGTGCTCGATGCCGCGGGGGGCGAAGGCGCGCTGGCCTGGGGCCTCGCCTTCGGCCATGTCGCGCTGGTGGTGCTGGCGGGCTACGCCGCGGTGCGGTGGTTCGGCCGGGCCGCGTGATCGGCGGCCCGGCCGGCGCCGATCAGTTGATCGCGAAGCACATGAACAGCCCGGCCCCGCCGGTGCTCACCAGCCCCTCCTGCGTGCAGCCGCGCGAGGGGTGCGAGGTGTTCCAGGACCGCGAAGCGGCGTCGTCGCGCAGCCCGATGCGGTCGTGGTGGCCGACCATCGCCGAACCGTCCGGGCCGCCATAGGTCCAGTTGCGGCAGGTGCGGTCCTCGGTGCCCGCGAAGGCGCGGCCATCCTCCTGCGAGCCGGTCAGCACGTCGTGCGTGTTGGGCGTGTCGCCACGCCCATTCACGACGGCGCCGCGTTCGGTCAGCGAGGTCTGCTTGGTCAGGTTGTTCGCGCCATGCAGCTCATCGACGCTGGCGGCCACCACGACGCCCAGCGCATTGCGCCAGGGCCCGGCGCCGATGCGGTCGCGCGCGTTCACCGCGGGCGCGCCGGCAGCGGCGCTGGTGCTGAGGTACGCGCGCCAGGTGCGCTGCCCGGCGCCTGCGGCCTGGGCCAGCGCCTGGCAATGCGCATCGGCTCCGGCCAGGCCGCCGAGATCGGCGCCGCGCCCGCTGCCGACGCTGGTGACGAAGAAGCTCATCTGCGCGGGCTGCGGCGCCTGGGCCTGGGCGGCGCCAGCTGCCAGCACGGCGGCGGCGCAGAGGGTCGCGATGCGGATCATGGTCATGCTCTCCCATCTCGCGGCCACGTGCGGGCCGCTGCCGCGGGAGCATGCGCCAGCCCTGGTTGTGCGGCGAGGACTTCTCGTGCCTCAGGCGCCCAGCGCGCCGGCCAAGAACACCACGCCGGCGAGGGTCGCGACCGCGCCCAGCGGGATGCGCAGCCCCGGCGCATCGGCACCGAGCCGGCGCGCCAGCAGCATCGCGCCAAGGCCGATTGCCGCCTGGGTCAGCGCCAGCGCGAACAGGTAGGCGACCAGCGGCCCCTGCTCGGCGCCGATGATCGCCTCGGCGAAGGCGTGGCCGTGCGCAAGGCCGGCCAGCGCGAAGCCGGCAGGCACAAGCGCCGCCGGCAGCCCGCGCCAAAGCAGCGCCAGGCCGACCGCGACGACGCTGCCCGCCACCAACGCTTCGACCGGCCCGAAGCCGATGCCGGCGATATGCGCCAGGCTGCCGCCAAAGCCGCCCAGCACGAAGGCCAGCACCGCCACCGTCCCGCGACGCGTGCCGAGCGTGGCAGCCAGCACGCCCGCCGCCAGCAGGAAGGCCAGGTGGTCCAGCCCGATCACCGGATGCCCGATGCCCGAGGCGAAGCCCTGCCACAGCGTGGACGGCACCTCCCCGCCCATCGGGTGATGCGCGAGCGCGGGCAGCGGCGCGAGGGCGAGGATGAGTGCAGGGCGAAGTGGCATGGGGTGAGTCTCCTTTCGGGGCATCGTCCCCCTAGGCGGGCGGCGCCGCAAGGGGCGCGCCCCTGCACGCCCGGCCCGGGCGCGCTACATGCAGGGCATGCTCGCGCAGGAACCGCTGATCCGATTGTCGGTCTTCGCCGCCGTGCTGCTGGCGATGGCGGCGCTGGAACATGCCTTCCCGCGCCGGCCCCAGCGCCTGGCCTGGCGGCGCTGGCCGTCGAACCTCGGCCTGGTGGCGGTGGCGACGGGGCTGTTGCGCCTGGTGGCGCCGGCTGGGGCCGTGGGCATCGCGATCTGGGCGGAATCGCGTGGGCTGGGGCTCTTCCCGGCGCTTGGCGTGCCGTTCTGGGCGGCGGTGCCGGTGGCGGTGCTGCTGCTAGACCTGCTGATCTACTTCCAGCACCGGGTGTTCCATGCGGTGCCGGTGCTGTGGCGGCTGCATCGGGTGCATCACGCGGACCCGGAACTCGATGCGTCTTCGGGGCTGCGCTTCCATCCGGTCGAGATCCTGCTCTCGCTCGGCATCAAGGGCGTGGCGGTGGTGGCGCTGGGCGCGCCGCCGGAAGCGGTGCTGGTGTTCGAAGTGCTGCTGAACGCGACATCCCTGTTCAACCACGCGAATGTCGCCATCCCGTGCTGGCTCGATACGCCGCTGCGCTGGGTGCTGGTCACGCCCGACATGCACCGCGTCCATCACTCCGAGATCCGACGCGAGACCGACAGCGATTTCGGCTTCTGCCTGTCGGTCTGGGACCGGGTGTTCGGCACCTATGTCGCGGAACCGGAGAAGGGGCAGCTCGGCATGGTGATCGGCGTGGAGGGGTATCGCGCCGACGACCAGCAGCGGATCGACCGGCTGCTAATGCAGCCGTTGCGCCGCTAGATCGGGCAGACCCCCGCCTCGCATTGCAGCCGCGCGAGGTCCACGGCCTCCGCCACGCCGGGGTCGTCGATCGCGGCGGCGATGGCGCGGAAGCGGTCGGCATCGACCTCCTCCTCCGGCAAATATTCGTAGCCGAGGTCACGGTCGGGCCGCGACGGCAGCACCGCGCAGCAGCGCAGATGCGGCTGGTGGGCGCGCAGGATGGCGCGGAATTCGTCCAGCCCCACGCGATCCGTCGCGATCTTCAGCGTGTAGGAGACCTGGTTGCCGCGACGCTCCCCGATCCAGTGGCGTTCGAGCAGCATCAGCCAACGATACTGTTCCTCCGGGCTCGCTTCCGGCGCGGTGACCAGGCGATCGCCGATGCCCAGGCGCTGGATCAGCGGCAGCGTCGGGAAGCCGACGATGGACACGCCGGGGAAGGTCTCGAGCGCGCGTACCGGATAGCCACGCGCGGCATAGTCCGCGATCAGCGGATCGCCGCCGGCCAGCCAGCCGCCCTTGCCGTCCGGCCCGCCGCGGAACTGCACCCAGCGCAGGTATTGCCGGCGCGCGGGCAGATGCGCGCCCTCGGTCAGGCCGAACAGCTTGCTGGTGGTGCCGGCTGGCTTGATGGTCGTGACGGTCGCCGGCGGCGCCATGCCGAGTGCGGCTGCATAGGACGTCGCCTCATCCTTCGCCGCGTCGGACAGACGCGCCAGCGCATCCCAGAAGGGCCGCGCGCGATCCTCGTCGAGCAGGTCGCGGAAGGCCAGGCCGAAGCGCGCCCACGCCCATTCGTGCAGCCCGGTCGGGCCGATGCCGATGCGGTTGGTGCGCGCGACCTCCGCCGCATAGAGCGCATCCATGCGGTTCACGCGGATCAGGAAGCGCACGCCGAGCCGCACGGCGGCCTCAACGCGAGCATCCCAATCGCGCGCAACATCGGCGAGCACCGCGCCGGGGGACAGCGTGTCGAAGGGCACCGGACAGGCCAGCAGCGGCGCGAAATCCGCGATCACGCAATAGCCGCCGGTGACGTGCAGCACGACCTCGCCGCAGGGGTTGGTGGTCACCGGGAAATGTGCTGTGGCGGCTCGGCGCGCGACATCGGCCAGCAGCGGCGCGCCTTCCTGCACGCGGTAGCGCGAGGAACCGGCCTCGGCGGTGGCGGGCTTCTCGCGCGCGAAGCCGGTGCGCGCATCCTCCAGCCGGTCGCCGTTGATGAAGCCGGGCTCGCCATTCACGTAGGCGCAGGCGGTGGCGGCATCGAACAGCGCGCGCGCATGGCGGGTCAGCGGCTCGTCATCGGTGCGCCCCACGCGGTCCCAGAATTCCGCATCGACCATCAGGGAGTGGTTGGCAGTCCATAGCCCGCCCTCCGCCTTCAGCCGCACGAAGCGCAGCGCACCGGGGTCGCGCCAGGATTTCGTCGCCATGCGCGCAGCACGGCGGGCGCCGCCGACCTGCACCTCGGTCGACAGGATGTGGTCGGCGCGCAGCGCCTGTTCCCAGGGGCGCATCGCCTCGCCATCGCGCGCCGCCTCGATCACGTCGCGGCGCAGCGTGATGAAGGCGCGCAGCAGCGACAGCGGACCCGATGCCGGGCGCCCTTGCATGCCCTGGATCGGCTGGCCGAGCGGGCGGACATCGGACAGGTCGAGCAGCAGCGTTCGCCCGCGCGCACCCTGGTGCGCCATGCCTTCGAGGATCTCGACGGCGCGCGCCCAGCCCTCGCGCGTGTCGGCGATGCGATGGCGCACGGCATCGGCCGGCACGCGGGCCAAATCGTGCACCAGCTCGCGTGCCAGGAAGCCGCGCACATCGGCTTCCTCGATGTCGCCGAAGGCGTCCGGGCCCATGCCCCAGCGCAGCAGGCCGAATTCGACGCCGAAGCGGTGCAGCGCGGCGCGGCCCTGCGGCCAGTCGGGATGGGTGGGCGAGAGATACAGCAACACATCCGGCGCCTGCGCCCAGTCCACCGGGCACAGCGCATCGTCATAGGCGCGCCCGACCCCCGCGCCGTTCAGCAGCAGGTAGAACTTGGTGAAGGACGCGCCGGCGGTCGCGCAGTTGGTGAAGACCTCCATGTTGCGAAGCACCTGCCGTGCATCGCCGTGCTGGAGGTGACGTCCGGAGGTGACCAGCGCGCCGGTCGCGATGGCATTGCGAAGCTGCGCCTGCTCCGCCTGGTCGGCGGGCGCCAGGTCGCGCCCGAGCAGCGCCAGGTTGCCCGCCGCCACGCGGTCGGCAACGCGGCCGAAATCCTCGCCATCCTCGGCGCGCAGCACGGTGCGCCGGGCGACCGCCAGGCCCATGCCCGGGTCGAAGCCGCGCGCGGGCAGCGGGGCCGTGCCGAAGGCGGCGCCCGGTGGCGCACCGGGCGTGGCAGGGGCCGGCGGGGGCGCCGGCGCGGGGGCGAAGCCGTCCATTCGATCCTCAGGTGCCGCGACCGGCGGACCGGTCGGTGACCCCCTTCATATAGACTTCCGGGGGTGCAATTCACACCACATCTCGGAGAATCAGCCCCATGGACAGCGCATGGCGAGCCGCGCAGGCTGCGCCCGAACCAGCTCCGCCGAGGCCCGCCATGAACGCCATCCCGCCGACCAATTCGCCGATCATCGCCGCCTTCACGGCGCATACGCCGGGCAGCGCGGCCGCCTATGCCGAGGCCCGCACCCACTTCCCCGGCGGCGTCACGCACGACACGCGCTATGTCCGCCCGCATCCCATCGCCGTCGCGCATGCCGCGGGCGCGCGGAAATGGGATGTCGATGGCAATGAATACATCGACTACGCCGGCGGCCACGGCGCGCTGATCCTGGGCCACGCGCATCCCGTGGTGACCGCGCGGGTGGCGGAGCAACTCGCCAAGGGCACGCATTACGGCGCCAACCACGCGCTGGAAAACCGCTGGGCGGAACTCATCAAGGAGATGGTGCCGAGCGCGGCGATGATCCGCTTCACCAATTCCGGCACCGAGGCGACGCTGATGGCGCTGCGCGTCGCACGCGCCGCGACGGGGCGGTCGAAGCTGTTGCGCCTGCGCGGCCATTTCCATGGCTGGCACGACCACATGGCCTTCGGCGTGACCAATCATTTCGACGGCACGCCGACGCCGGGCATCCTGGAAGGCCTGTCCGACAACGTCCTGCTGGCCGACCCGAATGACGAGGCCGGGCTGCGCGCGCTGATGGCGGAGCACGGCGCGTCCATCGCCGCCGCCATCCTGGAACCGACGGGTTCGACCTACGGCCAGGTGCCGCTGCGCCCCGACTTCGTCCACCTGCTGCGCGCCGAGACGGCCAGGCACGGCGTCGTGCTGGTGTTCGACGAGGTGGTCACCGGCTTCCGCGTGGCGAAAGGCGGCGCGCAGGAGGCGCTGGGCATCACGCCCGACCTCACGACGCTCGCGAAGATTCTTGCCGGCGGGCTGCCAGGCGGCGCCGTGGTGGGGCGCACCGACCTGCTGGAACTGCTGGACCCCGAGCGCGCGGCCGCGCGGGGCGTCGAGAAGATCCCGCACCAGGGCACCTACAACGCCAACCCGCTTTCGGCCGCCGCCGGCATCGCCACGCTGGAGATCCTGCGCGACACCGATGCCATCGCCCGCACGCATGCGACGGCCGCCGCGCTGCGCGGGGCGATGAACGACGTGCTGGAGGCGCTTTCGATCCCCTGGGCGGTCTATGGCCAGCACACCGGCATCCACATCTTCACCAACTGGAACCGCCTGCCGGTGACGCCGCGCGGCTTCGACCCGCTGGCGCTGGGCTATGCCGACCTCAAGGCGCCACGCGGGCACGCCACCATCACCAAGCTGCTGCTGGCGATGCGGACCCATGGCGTGGATTTCTCCGCCTGGCCGGGCGGGCCGGTCAGCGCCATGCATGGTCCGGCGGAGATCGAGGCCACCGCCCGCGCCTTCCGCGCCGCGCTCACCGACCTGCGCGCCGAGGGCGAGGTCGCCTGACCGTGACCCAGGCGCGCGCGCTGCTGCTCGGCGAACGGCTCGACCATCGCGGCCTGCCGCGCGAGGGCGCGCCGCTGGCCGACCCGGTGCCGCTCGCCACACCCGAGGGCTTCACCGCCTTCGCCTTCCGCTGGGGCGCGGTGGTCTTCATCGGCGCCACCGCTGCGCAGGAGGCGGCGGTGATCGAGATGCTGAAGCCGCGCCTGACCGCGCCGCTGCGTGCGCCCGTCGAGGAAGTCGCGCGCATCGAGACCGGCGCCGAGCAGGACGGCATCGACCCGGACGGCGTGATCCGCCTGCGCGACCTGTCGACGCCGCGGCTCGCGGTGGTGGCGGATGCACTCGCGAAATCGGCGGCGCTGGCGCATCAGGAGGCGCTGCTGGCCGATGCGCTGGACCGGCTCGAGCCGGTGGTCACCACGCTCAAGACCGAAGGGCGGCTGGCGGCGTCGTCGCGCGCGCTGCACCGGCAGATCGGGCACGCCCTGGCCGCGCGCAGCCGCACCACCGCGCGCGTCGAGGCCGAGGACAAGCCGGAACTGCTCTGGGACCACCCAGAACTCGAACGCCTGCATGCGCGCCTGGCGGACGAGTACGAGCTGAAGGAACGCTCCGCCGCGCTCGACCGCAAGCTGTCGCTGATCGGCGACACCACCGAGGGCGTGCTGTCGCTGATCCATGGCCGCCGCGCCCTGGGGCTGGAAGCGGCGGTGGTGATCCTGGTTGCGATCGAAGTCGTCTTCACCCTGTGGGAATACGCGGTGAAGCCGATCTTCCTGCGCTGACGGCGCGGCGTCCGCCGGCTGCCCCGGCATCAGCGCGCACCACGGCGCCCTGCGGCGACTGCCCCTATCCCGCCATCGCCGGCCGTCGCGCCCGCCAGGTGGTCGCCTGTTCATAGGCATGCCCGGCGCGCAGCACCGTCGCATCCTCGAAGGGCCGGCCGATCAGCTGCGCGCCGACCGGCAGCCCGCCCTCCCCGAACCCGGCGCAGACGGTGAGCGCCGGCTGTCCGGTCAGGTTGAAGGCGACGGTGAAGTTCGGGAGTTCGAAGGACGTCCACTTGCCTGGCACGGTGATAAGCGGTGCCTCGCTCGGCTGGGCCGCGGTCAGCAGCAGGTCGCAGCCTTCCATCACCTTCGCCACGGCATCGCACAGCTCGCGTCGGCGGCGCTGCGCCTGAAGGTAGTCGGCGGCCGAGATGGTGCCGGCCAGCGCCAGGCGCTCGCGCAGGTATTCGCCATAGTCACGGAATTTGGTGCGCAGCCAGGGCTCGTGTACGGCGAAGGCGTCGGCGGCCAGGATCAGCCAGCCAGCCGCGTTGAAATCCTGCAAGGGCGGCAGCGTGACCTCGGTGACGATCGCACCCTGGTCTTCCAGCACGCGCGCCACATCGGCGATGCCGGCGGCGACACCGGCGCTGACCGGGAAATCGGTCTCGTGGAAATGCCGGATCACGCCGATCCGCAGCCCCTTCACGCCGCCGTTCAGCCCAGACAGCAGGTCTGGCCTCGGCCGGTCGGCGCTGGACGGGTCGGCCGGGTCATACCCGGTCAGGGCATCGAGCAGGATGGCGCAATCCTCGACCGTCCAGGCCAGCGGCCCGACGGTGTCCAGGCTGTGCGACAGTGGCAGCACCCCCACGCGCGAACACAGCCCATAGGTCGGCTTGATGCCCGCCGTGCCGCACAGGCCCGCCGGCATGCGGATCGACCCGGCGGTGTCGGATCCGGTCCCGCCCAGGATGACACCCGCCGCAACGGCCGCGCCGGTGCCGGACGACGACCCCGCGGTGAAGCGCGCCGTGTCCCACGGATTGCGCGCTGGCGGCCAGGGCAGGTCGAAGGACGGCCCGCCCCAGGCGAATTCATGCGTCGCGAGCTTGCCGAGCGAGACGGCGCCGGCCTCGGCCCAGGCACGCACGGCGGCGGCATCGGCCTTGGGCACATGGTGTTCCAGCACGCGCGAATGCGCCGTGGTCGGGATGCCGGCGGTCTCGTAGATGTCCTTGTGCGCGATCGGGATGCCATCGAGCGGCCCGCGCCGCGCATCCGCCATCTGCCGTGCCTCGGCGGCCTTGGCCTGTTCCATCGCAAGTTCTGGCGTGAAGCGGATGAACGCGTGGATCTCGGGGTTCAGCGCCTCGGCCCTGGCCAACCGGTCCTTCATGAACTCGACCGGGGAGAGCTGCTTCGAGGCGATCAGGCGCGCGGCCTCGGCGATGGTCGGGATCACCGGGCTGCGTCCTTCGGGGCGAAGGTCACGGCCATTTCGGCGCCGGCCTCGCGCGGGGTGCGCACGCGCGCGGCGAAGCCCAGGATATGGCCGGAGACGGCGCGGATGCCCTCGCGCTCGGCCTCGGTCAGCGGGAGGCCGTGGCGGGCCATCAGCGCGTCGAATTGCGGCTTGTCCATCGGGTCGGGCATGGGTGCGGGGTCCTTGCGTCGCGGGCGGGAATGCTGCGCCCCTGGCCACGCAGGTCAATCCCGCGCGTCAGCCCCTCGCGACGTGATCCGACAGCGCCTGCGCCAGGCGCGTGCAGGCGGTGTGCAGGCGCTGCTCGCTCTGCGCGAAGCATAGGCGCAGATGGCCCTCCCCGCCCGCGCCGAAGGCCGCGCCGGGGGCCAGGCCCACGCCGGCCGAATGCAGCAGGGATTTCGCCAGCGCGACGCTGTCGGTGCAGCCCGCCACGCGCAGGAACAGGTACATCGCGCCATCGGGCCGCGGCGTGGTCACGCCGGGAACGGCGGACAGGATGCCGTGGGCAATGTCCCGCGCGGCGCGGTAGCGCGCCTGGCTCTCCGCCACGAAGCCGTCGCCCTGGTCCAGCGCGACCACCCCCGCGTGCTGCACGAAGGTCGGCGCGGAGGACATGTTGAACTCGTTCAGCTTGGCGATGGCGTCCATCAGCGCCGGCGGGGCGACGATCCAGCCGAGCCGCCAGCCCGTCATCGACCACGACTTGCTGAACGAATTGACCGAGACGACGCGGTCCTGCTCCGTCGCGATCGACAGGAAGGACGGCGCGGCATCACCGGCGAAATACAGGCGCTCATAGACGTCATCGGCCAGGATCCAGGTGCCGGTGCGCCGGCAATGGTCGAGGATGATGCGTTGTTCCTCGGCGGTGAGCGTCCAGCCGGTCGGATTGCCGGGGCTGTTGAGGAACACCATCCGCGTGGCCGGCGTGATCGCCGCGAGCAACTCGTCGAGGTCAGCGCGCCAGACGCCGTTCTCGATCCGCAGTTCCAGCGGCGCGACCTCCGCGCCCAGCACCCGCGCGATGCCATCCATGTTCGGCCAGGCCGGCATCGGGATAACCACGCGATCGCCAGGGTCGAGCAGCGCCTGCGCCACCAGCATCAGCGCATTGACGCCCGAGGCGGTGACCGCGATGCGCTCCGGCCCCACCGGGCGGCCGTTGCGGCTCAGGTAACGAGACACCGCCTCGCGCAGCGGCGCGATGCCGGCGTTCGGCGCGTAGAAGGTCTCCCCGGCATCGAGCGCGGCCTTGGCGGCGTCGCGGATGAAGGGCGGCGTGACGGTATCGGGCTCACCGAAGAACAGGCGGATCAGGCCGGGGATGGCGCGCCCGGCCTCCGACACTTCGCGGATCAGCGACCCCTCGATGGCGTCGAGGGCGGGGCGCGGGGTGGGGGCGAAGCGGGTCATGGCGCGCATCTAGCGGGTGACCGCGCCGCTGGACAGGCCGCCCCGCCGCCGGGCATGGATCGTGCCATGAGCACGCCCATCACCTTCGCCGCCCCGCATGCCTTCCTCGGCGCGCGGGCAGGGGACCGCGGCGCGGCGGTCTGCGTCGCCGGAATCCCGCTGGATATCGGCACCACCAACCGCGCCGGCACGCGCGACGGCCCGCGCGCCATCCGCGCCGCTGCGCGCATGCTGACCGATGGGCGCCACCCGGTGACCGGCGTCGATCCCGCCGGGCTGGACCTGTCGGACCTTGGCGAATTCGAGATCGCGCTGGGCGACATCCAGGCCAGCCTGGCGCGCATCGAGGACCAGGCAGCCGGGCTGAACCACCTGCTCGCCTTCGGCGGCGAGCACGGCGTGACCCTGCCGCTGCTGCGCGCGCTGGTGAAGCGCATCGGCGAGCCGGTCGGCCTGGTGCATATCGACGCACATCTGGACACGTCGGAGGACAATTTCGGCCAGCCTTTCGCGCACGGGTCGGTGTTCTGGCACGCCATCACCGAGGGGCTGGTCGCGCCGAAGCGCATGATCCAGGTCGGCATCCGCGCGCCCGCCTGGCCGGAAATGTACGACTGGACGCGCGGCCAGGGCGTCACGATCGTGCCCGCCCAGGACGTGCACGAAAGCACGCCGGCCGCCATCGCCGCGCAGGTGCGCGTGGTGGTGGGCGATGGGCCGGCCTACCTGTCCTTCGACATCGATGGACTCGACCCCGCCTTCGCACCGGGCACCGGCACGCCGGAGATCGGCGGGCTGGCGACCTGGCAGGCGCAGGGCATCCTGCGGCGCCTCGGCGGGATCGACTTCCGCGGCGCCGATGTGGTCGAGGTGGCGCCGGCCTACGACGTTGCGGAGATCACCGCGCTGGCCGCGGCGACGATGGGGTGGGAATACCTGGCGCTGCTCGCCGCGCGCGGCTGAGGGCATGCCGCCCACGGCGATGCGTGCAGACCCGTGCGCGATGCGGCCGCGGCTCGCCGCGGCCGGCGCAGGGCCGCCGGGCATGCTGCCGCCACGGCGACACGGCGCCCGCGCGTCGAACGACGACGCCATCGGAATGCCATCGGCGCGGCCTGCGTTACCGGTCCAAACCGCATTGGTCGGGAGACACGGCGTGAAGGCGATCATCCTGCTTGTCGCGATGCTGCTGGCGCTGCCGGCGCAGGCCGCCGACCCGGCGCTGCAACAGGCCATGCTGGCGGAGGTCAATGCCATCCGCGCCCGCGCCGGGCGCGCGCCGCTGACGCTCGACCCACGCCTGTCGCGCGCCGCACTGGGGCATTCCATCGACATGCTCCAGCGCGACCAGCTGACGCATCGCGGCGGCGACGGGTCGGACCCCGCATCGCGCGTGACCCGCGCAGGCTACGCCTGGCGCAGCACGCGGGAGAATGTCGGCGCCGGCTATTTCGACCTGCGCCAGGCCATGGCAGGCTGGATGGGCAGCCGGGGGCATCGGGACAATATCCTCGCCGCCGATGTCACGCAGGTGGGGCTGGGCTTCGCGGCGGGGCCGGGGATGATGGCGGGCAATATCCCACGGTATTTCTGGACGATGGTGCTGGCGGCGCCGCGCTGATCAGGGCAGTCCGCGACGCACGATCTCGGCCGCGACGCGCCCGGTCTCGTCCAGGGCTTCGCGCGCGAAGGGGGTGGGCGCCACGGCCAGCAGCCGCGCCTGGCCGGCGCCGAGCAGGCTGTCATGCAGGCGGCGATGCCGCGGCCCCAGCCCGCCCGGATCGGCGATGAAGACCGGCACGGCGGTGGCGAGCGATTCCGACAGCATCGAGACGGAATCGCCTGTGACCACCACCGCATCCGCCCAGGCGAGCATCCCGGCATAGGGGTTGGCCCCGGCATCGCCCCAGCGATGCAGGCGATGCGGCACGGGTGCCAGCGCGGCCGCCACGGCGTCTTCGGCCGCGCGGCCGGTGCGGCGCGACCCGGTGGCCAGCACGCTGCCAGCGAAGCCCGCGACGGCGCCGGCGATGGCGGCGGCGGTGGCGGGCGCCATGCCCTCGGCGCGCGGCGGGCCGCCCAGCAGCAGCGCCACGCGCGGGCTGGGCAGCTCCGCGAAGGCCGAGAACTCAGCCCGCGCGGCGGCCAGGCGGGAGGGCGACATGCGGTGGGTGGCGCCCAGGATGGGCAGGGTGTTGGGCGCGATGGGCGGGTCGTCATGGCGCCCGGCGACCAGCAGGTCGAAGCGCGCCTCGCCGAAGCCGGGGCGCATGCAATGGACGGTGCGGACGCCGCGCGCGGCCAGCCACAGCGCCACCGGGGCGCTCCGCCGCCCGGCCGAGATGGCGAGATTCGGCCATGGCCCGGTGAACGCCGCGCGCGACCCAGGCGCCAGCCCCGCCAGCGTGCCCCAGCGCAGCGGCACCCGCGCCAACGGCCCCCATTCCAGCGCCACCGTGCGGAACGGCACCCCCAGCCGTTCCGCGATGCCCAGCGCCTGCGCCGCGGTGCCGGCGCGCGGGTCGGCCAGCACCCAGACCCGTTCCGTCATGGACGCGGCCCGCCCCGCCGATTAGGACGGTGCGACAGAGCACCACCACCAGGACAGACCGCCATGACCGCGCTGCACGCCTCCGACTGGGACCGCGACGCCGCCCTGACCACCGCGCGCATCCTGCTCGAGATCAAGGCCGTGAACTTCCGACCCGAGGAGCCCTATACCTTCACCAGCGGCTGGGCATCGCCGGTCTATATCGACTGCCGGAAGATCATCTCGTTCCCGCGCGCGCGCAACCGCATCATGGAACTGGGCGTCGAGAAGATCGGCCGGCATGTCGGCTACGAATCGATCGACGTGGTGGTGGGCGGCGAGACGGCGGGGATTCCCTTCGGCGCCTGGATCGCCGACCGGATGATGGCGCCGATGGCCTATGTGCGGAAGAAGCCGAAGGGGTTCGGCCGCAACGCGCTGATCGAGGGCGAGGTGCCGGTCGGCCAGCGCACGCTGCTGGTGGAAGACCTGACGACGGATGGCGGGTCGAAAATCCGCTTCGCGAACGCGCTGCGCGAGGCCGGCGCGGTCTGCGACCATACCTTCGTGGTGTTCTACTACGGGGTGTTCCCGGGGTCCTTCGAGAAGCTGAAGGAGATGGGGCTGAACCTGCATCACCTGTGCACCTGGTGGGATGTGCTCGAAGTGTGCCGGGAGAAGCCGTATTTCAGCGACGCGGCGCTGAAGGAAGTGCGGAAGTTCCTGGAGAACCCCGTGGCGTGGTCGGTGGCGCATGGGGGGGTTGGGGAGGCGAAGGCGAAGGAAGGGGTGGAGTAGCGGGGCGGCGGGGCGTTCCGCGATCGTCCACGCCCATGCATACTCGGCCCGCCTTCCCCATGTCCTGATCCGGACGACAAGGAGCACCCGATGGTCCGCATCAGCATCGACCTGCCCGATGAGGTCGCCGAGCGCCTCCGCCAGGCCGCCGGCGAGATGCAGTCCTCACCCGAACGTCTGCTCGCGCAGGCTGCCGAGGCCATGCTCGCCGACCGTGATGCCTTCGAGGCGGCCATTGCGGAGAGTGAGGCCGACCTCGCCGCCGGCCGCGTCGTTTCCCATGAGGAGGTGATGCGCGAGATGCGGGATTGGGCGCAGTCCATCCGCGCGCGCAATACCGCGCGGTGAGGCTCGTCTGGTCGCGGACAGCGCAACGTCATTTGCGGGAGGCGCGGGATTTCATTGCCCAGGACAATACCGAAGCGGCCGACGCGCTGGTCACGTTGATCGCCGCACGGGCAGCGACATTGCAGCAATTCCCGTTGGCGGGACGCGCGCTGCGCGGCGACCGCCGCGCCTTTGCACTGCCGCCGACGCCCTACAGCCTGTTTTATCGCGTCCTGCCGGATCGTATCGTGATCCAGGCTGTCTGGCATGGAGCACGCGCATGGCCCTGAGACTTGCCCTGGCCCTTCTCCTCGTGAGCCTGCCCGCCGCCGCCCAACCCCGCGACACGCTGACCATCGGCATCACGCAATACCCCTCGACCTTCCACCCCAACATCGAGAACATGGCCGCGAAGTCCTATGTGCTGGGCTTCGCGCGCCGCCCCCTCACCGCCTATGGCGCCGACTGGCGGCTGACGTGCCTCACCTGCGAAACCCTCCCCTCGCTGGAAAATGGCGGCGCCGAGCGCGAGACCACCCCCGACGGCAAGCCCGGCATCCGCGTCACCTACCGCCTGCGCGAGGGCCTGCGCTGGGGCGACGGCACGCCGGTCTCGTCGGACGACCTGCGCTTCGCCTGGGACGCCGGGCGCGACGCCGCCACCGGCTTCGGCCCCGCCGAATTCTACCGCAGCGCCTACGAGCTGATCGTGGTGGACCCGCGCACCGTCACCCTGCGCTTCGACCGCGTGACCTTCGAATACGCCTCGATGGGCGACTTCCAGCCGCTGCCTGCCCATGTCGAGCGCGCGCGCTGGGAAGCCGATCCGCGCGCCTATCGCACCCGCACCGCCTACGATACCGAGACGACGAACCCCGCGCTGTGGAACGGCCCGTATCGCATCAGTGGCGTGCAGCCTGGCGCCTCGGTCACGCTGGACCGCAACCCGGCCTGGAACGGCGCGGCCCCACATTTCCGCCGCATCACGATCCGCACGGTCGAGAATACGCCGGCGCTGGAAGCGCAGCTTCTCGCCGGCCAGTTGGACATGATCGCCGGCGAGCTCGGCCTGCCGATCGAACAGGCCATCGCGCTGGAACGGCGCACCGGCAACCGCTTCCGCTTCACCTACCAGCCCGGTCTGATCTACGAGCACATGGACCTGCGCCACGACCATGTCGCGCTGTCCGATCGCCGCGTGCGCCTGGCGCTGCTGCTCGCGACCGACCGCGCGACCATCACCGAACGCCTGTTCGGCGGGCGGCAGCCGGTGGCGCATACATCGGTCAACCCGCTCGACCCGATGCATGACCCGGATGTGCTGCGTCACCCCTTCGACCTCGCGCGTGCGCGTGCCCTGCTGGACGAAGCCGGCTGGACCCCCGGCCCCGACGGCATCCGGCGCAACGCCGGCGGCGAGCGCCTGTCGCTCGAATTCATGACCACCGCGGGCAACCGCGCGCGCGAACAGGTGCAGCAGGTGCTGCAAGGCATGTGGCGCCAGGCCGGCATCGAGGCGCGCATCCGCAACGAACCGCCGCGCGTCTTCTTCGCCGAGACGCTGTCGCGCCGCCGCTTCCAAGGCCTGGCGCTGTTTGCCTGGATCAGTGCGCCGGAATCCGTGCCGCGGTCGTCCCTGCACTCGGACGAGATCCCGCGCGAGGAGCGCAACTGGTCCGGCCAGAATTACGGTGGCTTCCGCAATGCCGAGATGGATGTGCTGACCCACACCATCCCCGAGCAGCTCGACGCAGCACGGCGCCGCGAGATGTGGCGCCGCCTGCAGGCGATCTATGCCGAGGAACTGCCCGCCATCCCGCTGTGGTTCCGCTCGGACGCGCATGTCTGGCCGCAATGGCTCGATGGCGTGCGCCCGACCGGGCACCTCAACGTCTCGACGCTCTGGGCGGAGGAATGGCGGCTGCGCTGATGTTGGACCACGTCTCCATCACCGTGAGCGACCTGGCGCGCGCGGCGCGCTTCTACGATGCGGTGATGGAAGCGCTGCGCGTGCCCTGCGTGTGGCGGGAGCACGACGCCATCGGCTACGGCACGCGCAGCACTGCCGAGGACAACAGCCACACCTACCTGACCATCCGCGCGACCGGCGCGGCCATCGCCGCCGACCGCCGCCACTGGTGCTTCCGCGCCCCGGACCGTGCCGCGGTGGATGCCTTCCACGCCGCGGGCCTCGCGGACGGCGGCGCGGATGACGGCTCGCCCGGCCTGCGCCCGCACTACCACGCGCAGTACTACGCGGCCTTCCTGCTCGACCCCGACGGCAACCGGGTCGAGGCCGCCTGCCACCGCCCGCCATGACCCGCATCCTCGCCACCCGCCTCGCGCAGATCGCGGCCACACTCGTCATCCTGTCCTTCTGCGCCTTCGCGCTGATCGCGCTCATGCCGGGCGACCCGATCGAGGTCGCCATCGCCGGCGACCCGCGCCTGACCAGCGAGGACGCCGCGCGGATGCGCGCGCTGCATGGCCTGGATCGCCCCTTCGTGGAACGCTACCTGGCCTGGGCCAGCGGGCTGCTGCGCGGCGAATTCGGCTATTCGCGCCTGTTCGCCCAGCCGGTCGCGTCGCTGCTCGGCCCCGCGCTGCTCTCGACGCTCGCGCTGGCGGGCTCCGCGCTGCTGATCGCGCTGACGCTCGGCGTCGCCCTCGGCGCGCTCGCCGCCTCGCGCCCGCGCACCGCCCCTGGTGTGGATGCCATCGCGGTCATGGGCCAGGCCATGCCGACTTTCTGGCTCGGCATCCTGCTCATCATCCTGTTCGCCGTGACGCTCGGCTGGCTGCCCGCCGGCGGGGCCGCCGAGGCCGGTGCCGGGCTGATCTACCTGGTGCTGCCGGTCGCCACACTCGCCATCGGGCATCTCGCCGCCTATGCGCGCCATTCCGCGGCTTCACTGGAAGCCACGCTGACCGAACCCTGGATCCGCACCGCCCGCGCGCGCGGTGCCTCGGAAGCGCGCGTGCTGGTCCGTCACGCCTTCCCCAATGCCGCGCTGCCGGTGCTGCAAATCGCAGCACTCGACGCCGGCGCGCTGGCCGGCGGCGCGCTGGTCACCGAGACCGTCTTCGCCCGCCCCGGCATGGGCAAGCTGCTCTACGACGCGGTGATGGGCAACGACACCAACCTCGCGCTGGTGGCGCTGCTGCTGGTCGCGCTCACCACGATGCTCGCGACGCTCGGCGCCGACCTCGCGCAGCGTGCGCTGGATCCCAGGCTGCGCGAGCGATGACGCGCCTGCATCTTGGCCTCGCGCTGCTCGGCACGCTGGCATTGGGTGCCCTGGCCGCCCCCTTCGTGGCGACGCTGCTTGGCCACGACCCCTTCGCGCCTGATCTTTTCGCGCGCTTCGAACCGCCGTCCTCCACACACCCGCTCGGCACCGACGACCTCGGGCGCGACATCCTGCTGCGGCTGCTTTATGGCGCGCGGGTGTCGCTCGCGGTCGGGCTGGCGGCCGCACTCGCCGCCACCATCATCGGCACCGCCGCCGGGCTGCTTGCCGCCTGGCGCGGTGGGGTCACGGATGCGCTCATCATGCGCCTGGCCGACTTCATGCTCGCGCTGCCCGCGCTGCCGCTGCTGGTGCTGCTGGCCGCCGCCGACCCGTCGCGCATCGGCCTGCCGGCGCGCGGAGAAGCCGCCGGCGACGTGCTGCGGATCGTCGTCATCCTCGCGGTCTTCGGCTGGGTGGGCGTGGCGCGCCTGGCACGCGCGGCCGCACTCGCCACCTTCTCGCGCGACCATGTCCGCGCCGCGCGCGCCTTGGGCGCGACCGAAGCGCGCATCCTGCGCCGTCACGTCCTGCCGGCGCTGCTGCCGCCGATCGCCGTCGCCACCGCGCTCGCGGTCGCCGGCGCGATCCTGGCGGAATCGACGCTGTCCTTCCTCGGCCTGGGCATCAGCCCGCCCGCCCCCTCCTGGGGCAACATGCTGGCGAACGCGCAGGAGCTGGTGTTCAGCGCCCCCTGGGCCGCCGTCTGGCCGGGCCTTGCCATCATGGCGACGGTCGCCGGGTGCACACTTGTCGCGGATGGTGTGCGCCGGCGCGGCCGCGCGGTATAGACTGCCGCCGAGGTCGGGGCTGCAGCCCGGCGGGCTTGTGCCGGATCACGGCACGCAGCCGTGCCGGTCGCGCCTCTCTCCGACAACCGGGGCCCATGCCCCGGACCACAGCCCAGGGACCCGCTAGGGAACGCACGCAGACCATGCCCAATCCGCCGCTCGCCAAGTCGATGTTCGACCTGCTGTCCCACATCACGCTGCCGGCCGCCGATGCTAAGCCGCCGGCGATCGACCCCTATGACCCGACGCGCCGGCTCGCCACGCGTGTCGAGGGCCCGCAGGCCATGCTCGACGGCCTGCTGGCCGAGGTCGAGGACGACCTGGTCGCCGGCCGCAAGGACGCCGCGACCACCGCGCTCGGCCTGGCCGGCACGCGCATGAGCCTCGATGCCATGCGCGGCGCCCCGCAGCCCGCCCATGTCGAATGGCTGGCGGCGCATCTGCGCGATGCCGCGCAGGAACTGGGCGCCGGCGACGCCGGCAAGGCGCTGAAGTCGGTGCGCCAGGCGCGCATGGCGCTGCGCCACTAGAGCCGCAGCGCCTGCCTGAAAACATGGCGAATCAGTCATTTGCCGGTGAGGGCTGAGACAGGACAACAGGGTTAGAAGCGCCCCAGGCAACTGCGGGCCCCCGACCGAGTCGTCCTGTCACCCGACCGCCCGAAAGGACTTCCTCGCCATGTTCCGCACTTTCCTGGTCGCCGCGGGGCTGCTGCTTGCCCTCGGCACCCTCAGCACCGCCGACGCCACCCGCAGCCGCACCCGCGCGCCCGCCACCACCACCGAGGCCGCCGCCGGCGCCACCGAGGCGCCGCGTGCCACCTCCAGCCGCCGCACCCGCCGCACCGAGGCGCAGCGCCAGCGCCGCGCCCGCGGCGAAGCCCGGTCCTCGCGCCGCACCCGCACCGAGGCCAACAGCACCCGCCAGCGCCGCGGCACGCAGACCGCCTCCGCCAGCCGCCGCACGCCGCGCACGACCGCCCCGGCGCCCGTCGCGCAATAGGACCTGCCCCGGTCGGATGGGATCATCCGACACGCTCAACGCGCGCGGCGATGCGCCTGAGCCGCGCCAGGGCATCGGTCGCGGGCTCGCCGCCCTTACGCGGGTCGCCGCCACCCGGGCCGGCGGCCCGCAGCGCGGGTCCGCTTGATCCTCCGCGCCCTGCCACCGCGGCAGGGCGGTGGCTTCCCCGCATCCGCCGCCGTCGGGCGGCCACTGTCATCATTCTGCAACCTCTCCGTCGTCGGTCTGTCGCCGAGCCGGGGTAAACCCCCGGCGACCCAGCCACCGCCAGGGAAGAGCACGACGATGCCGGACGATCTGCGCCACCTGCCCCACGACCTCGATGCGGGCGACGAGGTGCCCTCCAACGCCTCGGCCAACCCGACCTTCACCGAGGTCGCGACCGCGCGGCTCGGCCGCCGCGGCATGATGATGGGTGGCCTGGCCACCGCGCTGACCGGCTTCATCGGTGCCGGTGCCCGCCCCGCCGCGGCCCAGGGCGCAGCCCCCGCCGCGATCGGCTTCAAGCCCGTGCCGGTCAACGCCACCGACGCCGTGGTGGTGCCGGAAGGCTATTCGGTGCAGGTCATCATCCCGCACGGCACGCCCCTGAACGGCCAGCCCGCGACGCGCGACGTCCTGCAGATGACCGCTGCCGAGCAGGCGCTCGCCGTCGGCTCGCACCATGATGGCATGCATTTCTTCCCCATCGAGGGCCGCGAACCCGACCAGGGCAGCAGCACGGACGGGTTGCTCGTGCTGAACCACGAATATGTCGCGCCGCGCTTCCTGCACGCGCGCGCCGCCGGCCAGTCGATCGGCGACGGCCGCATCCCGCTGGTGAACAACGAACGCCCGGCCGAGGAGGCGCTGAAGGAGATCAACGCGCATGGCGTCTCGGTCGTGCGCATCGCGCGCGGCGCCGACGGGCGCTGGGCGGTGGTGAACGACCCGCGCAACCGGCGCATCACCGGCGCGACGCCGATGGAGATCGCCGGCCCGGTGCGCGGTTCCGCGCTGGTGCGCACGAAGTACAGCCCCGACGGCACGCGCACGCGCGGCACGCTGAACAACTGCGCGCATGGCGTGACCCCCTGGAACACCTACATGGCGGCCGAGGAGAACTGGGCGGCCTACTTCCGCAACCTCGACACCCGCGACGGACAACCGCTGCGCGCGCCGCACAATGCCCGCTACGGCATCCCGACCAATGTCGGGCGCTACAACTGGGACCAGGTGAGCGGCGGCGACGAGTTCATCCGGTTCAATGCGTCCTCGACCGGCGCCGACGCCACGCAGGACTACCGCAACGAGCCCAACACCTTCGGCTGGATGGTCGAGATCGATCCCTTCAACCCGAACAGCACGCCGGTGAAGCGCACCGCGCTGGGCCGCTTCGCGCATGAGGGCGTGGTCTTCGCCCCGGCCCGCGAAGGCCGCCCGGTGGTGGCGTATTCGGGCGACGATTCGATGAACGAGTATGTCTACAAATTCGTCAGCGCGCGGCCCTTCGTGCGCGCCACGGCGAATGGCGCGCTGCTCGACGAGGGCACGCTGTATGTCGCGAAGTTCAACGCGGACGGGTCGGGCGAATGGCTGCAGCTGGTGCATGGCCAGGGACCGCTGACCGCCGCCAATGGCTTCCCGGACCAGGCCACCGTGCTGGTGAACACGCGCGGCGCCGCCGATGCGGTCGGTGCCACCAAGATGGACCGGCCGGAATGGGGCGCGGTCGATCCGCGCGACGGGCGCGTCTACTTCACCATGACCAACAATGTCCGCCGCACGGCCGAGCAGGTGGAGCCCGCCAACCCGCGCGCCAACAACCAGTTCGGCCAGATCATCCGCTGGCGCGAGGCGAATGACGACCACGCCGCCACGCGCTTCGCCTGGGACCTTTTCGTCATCGCCGGCCCGGCTGAGGCCAGCCGCACCGCGAGCGGCGCCACGCTCACGGCCGACAGCCTGTTCGCCTGCCCTGACGGGCTGTGGTTCGACGCCGACAGCCGGCTGTGGATCCAGACGGATATCGGCGAGCAAGAGCAGAACCGCGGCGCGCTGGAGCCCTTCGGCAACAATGCGATGCTCTGCGCCAACCCGGTCACCGGCGAGATCCGCCGCTTCCTGACCGGGCCGACCGGCCAGGAGATCACCGGCGTCATCACCACGCCGGACCGCCGCACCATGTTCGTGAATGTGCAGCATCCGGGCGCGACCACCTCGGCGGCCGATTTCGCCGCGGGGCGGATCAACAGCCGGTGGCCGCATGGGGGTTCGGGCGTGCCGCTCTCGGCGACGCTGGTCATCACGAAGAACGATGGCGGCGTGATCGGCACCTGACGCCGCTGGCCTGACAACCGCGCGCCGCGTCCGGCCATGCCGGGCGCGGCGCTTGCGTTTCTGCCCCGGGGGTCCAGGTCGCACCGTCCATCGGAACGTGTTCGCGGTCCGTGGGGCGCTGCACGCGGCCTTCCGCCCGTGGGCACAGCCGGCGCTTGAGCCTCGGCCCCTACCCCCGCTCGAGCGTCACCACCGACGAACGCGGCGGCAGGCGCGGGTCGAGCTGCGGCCAGCGCGTCGCCGGCTGGTCGAAGCTGGCCCCCGGAGCCGCGCCGGGATGCGCGATGGCGGCCAGGATGCTGCCATCGGGTGCCGCCGCGGCGCCGCCAATCGCGCCACCGACCGGCGCGGCCAGGAGGAAGGCCGCGCGTCCGCGATCCGCGCCCTCCACCGGCACGCGGTACATCGCCTCCGGCAATGGCCCCGGCGTGGCACCGCGATCGGTGCCGATCAGCACCGCGCCACCCGCATCGAAGCCGAGCGTCGCCGGCGCCCAGGGCCAGGCCGGCACGGCGGCCGCCGGCGCGCGCGGGTCCGGCATGGCCACGGCGATGCCGTCGATCAGGGTCTCGGCCACGCCGGTCTCGGCAGCCGCGTCGCCGGCTGCGGCGCGCAGCTCCAGCACGCTGCCCGCGCCGCCGCGCTGCGCCATGCACAACCGCCCGCGCGCGGCATCGAAAGCGAGGCCCCATGGCCGGTCGAAGCCCGTCGCGCCCACCGCCTGCGCGCCCGCGACGGGATCGCCCTCGGGCAGCGGCAGCCAGCGCAGGGAGCCGCCCTCGATGCGCGCGGCGGAAAGACGGCCGGCATCCAGCGCCTCCATCCCCGCCGCGGCGTCCGAGACGAAGCGGTAAAGGTGGCCACCGGCACGCCCATCGGTCAGCCAGACCACGGCGCGGCCATCGGCCGACAGCGCCGCTGCCGCATCCGCCGGGGCAAAGCGACCGAGCGCCGAACGCTTGGAGGGCACCGCCAAAGGATTGGTCGGGTCGATCTCCACCACCATCCCGGTGGTGGTGGCATCCAGCCCCGGCAGCCGGCCGCGCCAGGCCGGCGCATCGCCCTCGGTCAGCAGCAGGCTGCCCCAGGGCGTGGCGCAGCCGCCGGTCACGCCGACCAGCCCCGCCGCCAGCGTGCCGTCCAGGCTTACGCGGCTCAGCGTGCCGGCGGTCAGGCGGCGGTTCTGGAAGCCGCCATCGACCACCGCCCAGTCGGCGCGCTTCTCGATGTTCAGGATCGACACGCCCTGCATCGCGCCTGCCACATCCGGCAGGTCGCGCCCGCCGGGGAAGGCCATGCGCGCCTCGACCGTGGGGTGCGCCACCGCCAGCAGCGCGCGCGGCACACCATCCGGCGTGGGCGAGGCGATCACCGCGATGATGCGCGCATCCCAGCCGAACTGCGCCGCCGCCGCGTCCGCCGAGGGCTGCCCCGGTTCGAAGGGCAGCGCATCGAAGGCCACGCGGTCGCCCCAGCGGATCAGCACGCCGCGCCGCCAGCCCGCCGCCACCTGGTCGTCCTGGCGGATGGTCAGCGACTGCGCGCGCAGCGCCGGCGCGGCGAGCATCGCCGGCGCCGCCAGCACCAGCGCGCGGCGGCCCGTCACGGCGCGGCTTCCTCGATGCGCGGCGGCAGGTGCGCGCGCACCGGCGGCAGCGCGGCGGTGAATTTCTCGACCTGTACCAGGCAGGATTGCGCGGACGGCCCCTGCCCCAGCCGCGACGTCCCGATATCCGGCGTCAGCACATTCGGGTTGCCATGCACGCACAGGCTGCCGGGCACGCCCGGTTCCAGCGGGTCGAACCAGGCGCCGGTCGCCATCATGGCCACGCCGCGCATCAATCCGGGATCGGTGCGCAGCCCGCCGAGGCACGCGCCGCGATCGTTGAACACCCGCACGATGTCGCCGGCCTTCAGGCCGCGTTCGGCGGCGTCGTCCGGGTTCAATGTGATCGGCTCTCGCCCAGCGATCTTGTCCGCCGCTGCGACGCGCCCGGGGTCGAGCTGCCCATGCAGCCGCGTGGCGGGCTGGAAGGACAACAGGTGCAGCGGGAAGCGTTGCGCCTGCTCCGCGCCGAGCCATTCGCGCGGTTCGATCCACACCGGATGCCCCGGTGCGTCGTCATAGCCGAAGGAGGCGATGGTCTCGCTGAACAGCTCGACCTTGCCGGTCGGCGTGTCGAGCGGGTGTTCCTCCGGGTCGGCGTGGAAATCGGCGAACTGGGTGTATTCCTCGCCGCGCAGCGGGGCCTCCGCCTCCCACCAGCCCTTGTCCCAGAAGCTGTCGAAGTCGGGCGTCTCGACGCCGCCGCGCGCGCAGGCCTGGCGCCACTGTTCGAACAGGTGGCGCAGCCAGGCATCCTCGTTGCGCTGTTCGGTGAAGCGGTCGCGGAAGCCCAGTTCCTCGGCGATGTCGGCCAGGATGTCGTGGTCATTGCGCGCCTGGCCGACCGGGTCGATCGCCTTGTGCATGGCGCGCAGGAAGCGGTCGCGGCCGGAACTGGCAATGTCGTTGCGCTCCAGCGTCGTGGTCGCCGGCAGCACGATGTCGGCGTGGCGTGCGGCGGCGGTCCAGTGCTGCTCCTGGATGATGATGGTGTCGGCCTGCGCCCAGCCGCGCAGCATGCGGTTCAGGTCCTGGTGGTGATGGAACGGGTTGCCGCCGGCCCACCAGATGATGCGTGCATCGGGGTATCTCTGTTCGCGCCCGTTGAAGTCATAGGCGCCGCCGGGATTCTCAAGCATGTCGGTGATGCGCGCGACCGGGATGAAGGCGCCGGTCGGGTTGCGCGTGGCGGGCATGGAGAAGGACGGCACGTCGCGCCGCGGATGCCCCATGCCGTTGACGCTGCCATAGCCGAAGGCGACGCCCTCGCCCGGCTTGCCGATCTTGCCGAGCATCGCGGCGAGTGCGGCCAGCATCCAATAAGGCTGCTCGCCGTAGTCGGCACGTTGCAGCGACCAGGTGGCGGTCAGCATGGCCGGCGTGCCCGCCAGTTCCAGCGCCAGGGCGCGGATGCGGTCGGCCGGGATGGTGGTGATGGGCGATGCCCAGGCGGGCGTCTTGGGCGTGCCGTCGGTCTCACCCAGGATATAGGCGCGCAGGCGATCCCATCCGACGCAATGGGTCGCCAGGAAGGCGTCGTCCTGGCGGTTCTCGCTGACAATCACATGCGCCATGGCCAGCAGGAGCGCGGTGTCGGTGCCCGGGCGGATCGGGATCCATTCGGCCTGGCACCAGTCGGGGACGTCGGCGCGGTTGGGCGAGACCTGGATGAAGCGCAGCCCGGCCTCGGCGGCCGCGCGCAGGTTGATCTCGTTGGTGTGCTGCCCGGCGCTGCCCGAGGTGACCAGCCCGTTGCGCAGCGGCAGCCCGCCCAGGCACAGCATCACCTTCGCGTGACGGGTGATGGCCGCCCAATCCGTGGTGCGGCCCAGCAGCACCTCGTTCGTGCCGAGCACATGCGGCAGCAGCGCCTGCGCCGCCGCGTAGGAATAGGCGTTGATCTGTCCCGTATAGCCGCCGCCGAGGCCCAGGAAGCGCTGCAATTGCGACCGCGCATGATGGAAGCGCCCGGCCGAGGACCAGCCATAGGACCCGCCGAAGATGCTGGTCGGGCCGTGCTCAGTGCGCACGCGCCGGGTTTCCTCGGCGACCAGGCGCGTGGCGCGGTCCCAGGAGACCGGCACGAAGGCATCGCTACCGCGCAGGTGGCCGCGCCGGCGCCCTTCCAGCCAGCCCTTGCGGACATGCGGGCGGTCGATGCGGCAGGCGGCGTGGACGATGTCCGGCACGCTGTCGATCAGGCTGCCCGGGAACGGGTCGCGCGCGAAGGGGCGCACGCCGACGACCCGGCCGTTCTCGACCACGGCGTCATAGGTGCCCCAATGGGCGGCGTGGGGCTTCAATTCGGTCATGGCGTTGCTCCTGCCGGCAAATCGTGGCGCGGGCGGGGCGCCTGGGCAACCGCGGCCCTTGGGGGCCGGCGCCATCCGGGCCTAGACTGCGCTATCAGCCCGTCGAGGACACTGCCCCATGACCCCGCCCCGCAATTCCAATGCCGCCCGCGACATCGCCAACGTCCTGCATCCTTACACGGACGCCAAGGCGCACATGGTGAACGGGCCGCTGGTGATCACGCGCGGCAAGGGCGTGAAGATCTACGACGACCAGGGCAAGGAATACATCGAGGCGCTGGCTGGGCTGTGGTGCGCGTCGCTCGGCTTTGACAACGAGCGCCTGGTGCAGGCCGCGACCAATCAGATGCGGAAGCTGCCCTTCTACCATTCGTTCACCGCCAAGTCGCACGAACCCATGATCGACCTGGCGGAGATGCTCATCGAGCGCGCGCCGGTGCCGATGTCCAAGGTGTTCTTCGGCAATTCGGGGTCCGAGGCGAACGACTCCGCGCTCAAGATGGTCTGGTACATGAACAACGCGCTGGGGCGGCCCAAGAAGAAGAAGGTCTTCTCGCGGCTGAAGGGCTATCACGGCATCACGCTGGCCGCGGCCTCGCTGACCGGCCTGCCGGCCAACCACAAGCTGTTCGACGCGCCGATCGCCGGCGGGCGCTTCTGCCATGTCGGCACCCCGCACCACTACCACAACGCCAAGCCCGGCGAATCCGAGGAGGATTTCGCCACCCGCCTGGCCGAGGAACTGGAAGCGCGCATCATCGAGGAAGGCGGTGCCGAGGAATGCGCGGCCTTCTGGGCCGAGCCCGCGATGGGTGCCGGCGGCGTCATCCTGCCGCCCGCCACCTACTTCCCCAAGATCCAGGCCGTGCTGAAGAAGTACGACATGCTGTTCGTGGCCGACGAGGTGATCTGCGGCTTTGGGCGCACCGGCAACTACTGGGGCTGCCAGACCTTCGACATCAAGCCTGACATCCTGGTCTGCGCGAAGGCGCTGTCGTCCTCCTACCTGCCGATCTCGGCGGTGATGGTGAACGAGGCGGTGTTCCAGGGCATCGCCGAGGGCAGCAGCGCGGTCGGCACCTGGGGCCACGGCTTCACCTATTCCGGCCACCCGGTCGCCGCCGCCGTCGCGATCGAGACGCTGAAGATCTACGACGAGAACAACATCGTGGCGCATGCCGCGGAGGTCGGCGCGCACATGCAGGCCGAACTGCGCCGCCGCTTCACCGACCACCCGCTGGTCGGCGAGGTGCGCGGCATCGGCCTGATCGGCGCGATCGAGCTGACGTCGGACAAGGCCGCGCGCAAGCCGATCGACCCGGCGAAGAAGGCCGGCGCGCGCCTGGTCAAGCATGGCGAGGAACAGGGCGTGATCCTGCGCGCCATGATCAACGACAGCATGGGCTTCTCGCCGCCGCTGATCATCAGCAAGGACGAGGTGACCGAGATGCTCGACCGCGTCGGCCGCGCGCTGGACGCGCTCGCGGTCGACCTGCGGCGCGAGAGCATCGCGGCCGTCTGAGCACTGCGCCCGCCCCGGCGCGCCGGGGCGGGTTCACCGCGCGTGAGGATCACCTCCCCTGCCCTGCCGGTCGCGGTGGCGCTGCTGCTCGCGCCGCTGGCCGTCGTGCTGCAATCCAAGGCCATGGCGCCCATCGGGCTGGTGGCGCTTGCGCTGTGCGTGGTGGCGCATTTCCGCGCCACGGGCGCCCTGCCATGGCCGCGCGGCGCAGCGGTGGGCCTGGCGGTGGCGCTCGGGTTGTGGGGTGCCGCCACCGCAGCCTGGGCCGCCGAACCGGGCCGCGCGCTGACCACCGGTCTGTCGCTGGCCGGCATGGCGTTGCTCGCCGGCGGCGCGGCCCGCGCGCTGGAGGACAACGACGAAGCGACACGGCGCGCGCTGACGGTGTCGCTGGTCATCGGCCTCGCCATCGGCCTGGCGGCGGCTGCCATCGATGCGCTGACCGGCCATGCCATCCGCGCCGGCGTGCGCGGGTTGGCGGAGGCGCCCGCCACACTCGCCTTCGGGCTGAAGCCCGCCGCCTCGGTCATGGCGCTGCTGCTGCCGCTGGCCGTCGCGCTGCCCTGGCCCATCCTGCCGCGCGCGCTGCTGCTGCTGGGCGGCGCCGGCATCCTGGTCGCGCTGCCCGGCGACACGGCGAAGATCGCCGCCGTGCTGGGCCTCGCCACCGCCGGCGCGACCGTGCTGGCGCCGCGGATCGTGCCGCGCCTGGTCGGCGCCGGTCTCGGCGCCGGCATCCTGGCCATGCCGCTGCTCGCCGCCGCCATCCCCGCCCTGCCGGTGGACCGCCTGCCCATCACCGCCCTGCACCGCATGATGATCTGGGACTTCACCGGCGCGCGCATCGCTGAGCGCCCCATCCTCGGCTGGGGCATGGAAGCCAGCCGCACCGTCCCGGGCGGGCGCGACAGCGCAACCCCGGCACAACTCGACCGCCTGCGCGTCACCGACCCCGCGCGCCGCCAGTGGTTCGGCCTGCCCGCCGTGCAGACCCTGCCCCTGCACCCCCATAACGGCGCCCTGCAGATCTGGCTGGAACTCGGCGCCATCGGCGCCCTGATCGCCGCCGGCCTGGCCTGGACCCTGGGCTCCGCCGTCGCCCGCAGCCCCTGCCCACCCGCCGCCGCCGGCGCCCTGGCCTCGGCCGCCATCACCGCCCTGCTGTCCTTCGGCGCCTGGCAAGCCTGGTGGATCGCCGCGATGCTGCTGGCGGTGGCGGTTTGCGCCGGGCTGGCGCGGTCGCGCGGGGGAGGGCTTTGCCCTCCCCCGGACCCCCACCCACCAAAGGCCTAAGGGCCTCTGGACACCAATACCTGATCGGGAGAATTGGGGAGGGGCATGGTCCGCCTACGGCGTCGGCGGCACCGACGATGCCCCTCCCCAATTCTCCCGATTAAAGTCAGGGGTTCCAAGGGCCTCAAGCCCTTGGTGGGGGGAGGTTCGGAGGGGGGCAAAGCCCCTCTCCGGGCGCTACCGTGCCCGCTCGATGCAAAACGCCACCACGTCCGCCAGCGCGCGCCGTTCCGGTGTGTCCGGGAGGTCGGACAGGGCGGCGAGGGCCTGGTCGCCGTAGCTGCGGGCGCGGGCGATCGTGTCGGCCAGGGCGTTGTGGCGGGTGATGAGGGTTTGGGCGTGGGCCAGGTCGGTGTCGGTCTGGTCGCGGTCTTCCAGGCAGCGGCGCCAGAAGATGCGGTCTTCGTCGGTGCCGCGGGCGAAGGCGAGCAGGATGGGCAGGGTGATCTTGCCCTCGCGGAAATCGTCGCCGACGGTCTTGCCGAGGGCTTCCTGGTCGGCGCTGTAGTCGAGCGCGTCGTCCACCAGCTGGAAGGCAACGCCGAGCGCCATGCCGTATTCGCGCAGCGCGGCCTGGCGGGCGGGTGGCTCGCCCGCGATGACGGCGCCGACTTCGGTGGCGGCGGCGAACAGCGCGGCGGTCTTGCCTTCGATGACGGCGAGGTACTGGGCCTCAGTGGTGGTGGTGTCGTTCTGCGTCATCAGCTGCAGGACTTCGCCTTCGGCGATGGTGGCCGAGGCCGCGGAGAGGATTCGCATCACCTCCAGCGAGCCGTCGGCTACCATGACCTGGAAGGCGCGGGAGAACAGGAAATCCCCCACCAGCACGGAGGATTTGTTGCCGAACAGCGCGTTGGCGGAGGCCTGGCCGCGGCGCAGGGCGGATTCATCCACCACGTCGTCGTGCAGTAGGGTCGCGGTGTGGATGAATTCGATGCAGGCGGCGAGTGTGGCGTGGCGGTCGCCGCGATAGCCGCACATGCGCGCGGCGGCGATGGTCAGCAGCGGGCGCAGGCGCTTGCCGCCGGCGGCGACGATATAGGCGGCGACCTGCGGGATCAGCGCGACGTCGCTCTCCATCCGCGCGATGATGACGCGGTTGCAGGCTTCGAGGTCGTCGGCGACCAGGCGCGTGAGCGTGGTCAGCGCGTCCTCGCCCCGCGGCGCCGGCGGGGCGACAAGCGGCGTGGCTGCGGCACTCACCCTTGCACTTCTCCTGATGCGGCGGGCACCATAGTCAGCGCCCGCCGGTGCGGCAAGCGCTGGAAAAACAAGGGATTGGGACTTGCGATGCGGGTAGTCGCCACCACCACGGACCCGGTGCGCCTGTCCTTCCTGCGCGCGCTGCTGGCCGATGCGGGGATCGATACGCTGGTGCTCGACGCGCATATCAGCGCGATCGAGGGTGGCATCGGCGCCTTTCCGCGCCGGCTTGCGGTGGCGAGCGACGACGAGGCGCGCGCGCGCGCCGTGCTGGCGGAGGCCGGCGAGGAGACCGCGTGAGCGAGACCTCGGACGACCGCATGCTCGGCGGGCGCGTGGCGTTGCGCCAGCCGCTGCAGGGGTTCCGCGCGGGGCTCGATGCGGTGCTGCTGGCGGCCTTCGTGCCGGCCGCGCCCGGGAAGCGCGTGCTGGAGGCCGGCTGCGGCAGCGGTGCGGTGTTCCTGTGCCTGGCCGCGCGCGTGCCGGGGCTCTCGGTGACGGCGGTCGAGCGGGAAGCCTCCATGGCGGCGCTGGCGCGCGGCAATGCCGCGGCGAATGGAGTCGCGGCGGAGGTGATCGAGGGCGATGTCGCGGATCTGGGCCTCGCGCGCGGCCTAGTGCCCTGCGACCACGCCTTCGCCAACCCGCCCTATTGGCCGGGCGGCACGCCGCCGCCTGGCGCGGTGCGGCGCGCGGCGACGCATGAGGGCTGTTCGGGCCTCGCGGCCTGGGCGGCGTTCCTGGCTGCGTCGCTGCGCGCGGGCGGCACGCTCAGCCTCGTGCTGCCGGCGGCGCGATTCGATGCGGGGGTGGCGGCGCTGCGCGCGGCGGGGTGCGGGTCGGTCACGCTGCTGCCGGTGGCGCCGCGGGCCGGGGCGCCGGCGAAGCGCGTGCTGCTGGGCGGGCGCCGCGGCGGGCGGGGGCCGGCGCGGCTGCTGCCGGCGCTGGTGCTGCATGAGGAAGGCGGCGCCTTCACGGCGGCGGCGCAGGCCGTGCTGCGGGATGCGGCGCCGCTGGTGGCTTAGACCAGATCGCGTTCAGATGGATTCATCTGAACGCGTGATGATGCTCTGAAAACAACCGGCTGGAACCTGCGAATCGAACACGAGCGAACGCAGCATGCTCCAGCCCATCGGCCATACGGCCACGTCACCTGATGAAAAGCACCGGTGATCACGCAACGTGCGTGTCACGCCAATGGTCGCTCACCACGTGTGATCGTTGGGAGCCGCCACGGAAACCGCCGACCCTACTGGTCCTTCACCTCAGGATGCCGCAGCAGCCACAACCGTTCATGCGCCGCGACCAGGCTTTCGAGGTTCTTGCGGCGGTTGGTGTCGGGCGAGGCCGGACGTCTGGTCAGCATCATCTCGAGGATGCGCAGCAGATCCTCGGCCACCTCGAAATCGCCCTGGTCGCAGGCGTGGTGGAAGGCGATCAGGATCTTGTCGGAAAGCCGGCGCGTGTGGCGCGGCGCCGGCGCGCTGCCGCGGCCACCTTCCGACACGGACCCGTCGTCTAGGTCGTCAGACATTCAAAACCTCCGCCGCCGCGCGCCCCCAGGCCCGGGACTCTGCACCGGTTCGGCGGTCGGACAATAACGACGGGGGCCCGGTTGCGGAACCCCGTGTCTCATAAAGCGCGAAGTTGCGATGTGATCGCGGCGGCAATCGCCTCAGGCGTCGTTTCGGGACGAAACAGGCTTCGCACGCGACCATCGGGCCCGACGAAATAGATGAAGGACGAGTGGTCCATCAGGTAATCGGTCGAATCGCGCGGCCTGACCTTGGCGTAATACACGCGATACGCGCGTGCGGCCTGCGCAATCTGCTCCGCGGTGCCGGTCAGGCCGATCATGCGGGGATGGAAGCGCGACACATAATCCGCCAGGGCCGCTGGCGTGTCGCGCTCGGGGTCGATGGTGACCAGCACCGGCGTCACGCGCTCCCCCGCCGGCCCCATCGCGTCGAGGGCGGCGGCGATGGTGCCGAGTTCCGTCGGGCAGACGTCCGGGCAATAGGTGAAGCCGAAATACAGCAGCATCGGACGGCCGGCGAAGTCGCGCTCGGTGACGGTGCGCCCGGTGTGGTCGACCAGCGTGAAGGGGCCGCCCAGCGCCACGCCCTGCGGCAATTGGATGCCGCCGGTGGAGGGCGCGGGCATCTCGCCGCCGGTCAGCGTGGCGATGCGGCGCAGGAAGGCATCGGCGACCGATTCGCCAGGTGCCCGGCCGAACCAGGCAACCGCCCAGACACCGCCGATCAGCAGCACGAGGAACAGCGAGAACAGGCGGATGAAACGGATCATGGAGCGCAGATAGGCGCGCCGCGGGGGTGGCGGCAAGGTGCGGGGTCGCGCCACGGCCCCGCGCCGGGCGCTGGTGCGCCCGGTGCGGGGTCAGCAGGCGGTCAGTGGCGCACGCCTTCGATCGCGCCGTCGGGCTGGGGCGAGGAGAAGACGCTGTCCGCGAAGGCTTCCTCCCAGGTCCCGCCGGTGCTGGCCTTGGAGTATTCGGTGGCGCGGTTCTCGAAGAAGTTGGTGTGCTCGACAGCGTTCAGCATTTCGTCGAGCCAGGGCAGCGGGTTCTTCTCGATGTTGTACATCGGATCGAGGCCCAGCTGCTGGAGCCGGCGGTCGGCGATGAAGCGGATGTATTCCTTGGTCTGCGCCGCATCGAGGCCCTGCACGCCGCCCAGCTCGAACGCCAGGTCGATGAAGGCGTCCTCGTGCTCCACGATGGTCGCGCAGATTTCATACAGATCGCGCTTGAGCTCGGCCGTCCAGATCTCCGGGTTTTCCTGCACGAAGGTGCGGAACAGGCGGATCACGGACAGGCAGTGCAGCGTCTCGTCCCGCACCGACCAGGACACGATCTGTCCCATGCCCTTCATCTTGTTGAAGCGCGGGAAGTTCATCAGGATCGCGAAGGAGGCGAACAGCTGCAGCCCCTCGGTGAAGGCGCCGAAGGCCGCCAGCGTCTTGGCGATCTCGGTCTTCGAATCGACCGAGAAGGTCTGCATGTAGTCGTACTTGTCCTTCATCTCCTTGTACTTCAGGAACGCCGTGTATTCGATTTCCGGCATGCCGATGGTGTCAAGGAGATGCGAGTAGGCGGCGATATGGATGGTCTCGGTGTTCGAAAACGCCGACATCATCATCAACACTTCGGTCGGCTTGAACACCTGGGAATACTGCTTCATGTAGCAGTTGTTCACTTCGACATCCGCCTGGGTGAAGAAGCGGAAGATCTGGGTGAGCAGGTTGCGCTCGCCATCGGTCAGGGTCTTCTGCCAATCCTTGACGTCGTCGGCGAGCGGCACCTCCTCCGGCAGCCAATGGATGCGCTGCTGGGTCAGCCAGGCATCATAGGCCCAAGGGTAGCGGAACGGCTTGTAGACCGGGTTGGACGTGAGCAAGTCGAACTTGATCGGCAATTCATCCGTCGCGATGCCATCAGCCATCGGTCAATCCCCCAAGCGTGCGATGACCCAATTCTACCACGTCTGGTGGTCGCAGCAATGGGGACCCGCAATATGTTGTGTAGGGCGGGCGCGGCGGGGGAGGGCTTTGCCCTCCCCCGGACCCCCCTCCC
>JBHYEQ010000006.1:0-252682 GCA_051860065.1 Roseomonas sp. | reverse complement strand
ATTAATCCCCGCGGTCCAGGGGGCCGTAGCCCCCTGGTGGGGGGAGGTCCGGCGGGGGGCACAGCCCCTCTCCGGCGCGCGCGCCCTACGCCGCCTTCGCCAGCATCTCGTCCAGCGTTGCGCCGATCGCGGCGACGGCGCGGCGGATGTCGTCGGTGGTGATGGCGCCGATGGCGCCGATGCGCAGGGTGGGGGCTGCAGTGTTGTAGAAGTTGCTGATCAGCACGCCGCGGCGTTTCAGCGCTTCGACGAACTGCATCAGGTCGAAGCGTGGGTCGGCGGGCTGGTGGATGGTGACGATGACGGGGCCCTGGTGCTGCTTCTCCAGGTAGGGGCGCAGGCCGAGCGCGGCGAGGCCGTCATAGAGCGCATCGGCATTCGCTCGGTACCGGGCGTGGCGCGCGGCCTGGCCGCCCTCGGCATCGTACAGGTCGAGGGCGACGTCGAATGCGGCGATGGCCTGGACCGGCGGGGTGAAGCGGATCGAGCCCCAGCCGGCGCGCTTCGCATTGGCCAGCACGTCGGACAGGTCGAGCGACCAGGATTGCGCATGGCCCGCGCAGGCTTCGGCGCGGTCCATGCGGGCCACGGCGAAGCCCATGCCGGGCATGCCTTCGAGGCACTTTCCGGAGGTGAAGACCAGCACGTCGCATTCCGGGTGGTCGGCCAGCGGGAAGGGCAGCACGCCGAAGGCCGAGACGGCGTCCAGGATCAGCCGCACGCCGCGTGCGCGCAGCGCGTCGCCGATGCCTGGCGCGTCGTTGACGATGCCGCTGCCGGTCTCGTTGAACACCATGGCGACGGTGCCGATGGCGGGGTCGGCGTCCAGCGCGGGCAGGATGTCGGCGGCGGTGGCGCCGCTTGTGTCGGGCAGCGGCAGTTCCACCACGATGCGCCCGGCTTCCCGCGCCAGACGCGCCATGCGCTGGGCATAGGCACCGTTCATCGGGATCAGCACCTTGGCAGCGGGGGCGACGAAGGTGCGGATGGCGGCCTCTGTCACGAAATGCCCGGCGCCTTGCAGCGGCAGGGTAGCGTGGATGCCGGGGGTGCCGCCGGCGATGTCGCGCACGCGCTCCCGGATGCGGGCATAGACGGCCTGGAAGTCGACATCCCAGGGGGCGATGTCCTGGGCCATGGCGGCGCGGGTTTCCGGACGGGTCTGCACGGGGCCGGGGATGAGAAGGAGCATGGCGGGCCGATCACGCAAGGGATCGCGCCTTCTGCCCCGCCGCGCCGCGCCGATGCAAGCCGGCCGACGCCCGCCGCCGAAAGCCGGTCAACGCCGCGTATCGGCTGCCATGACCTGGGCGCGGAGCCAGTCGGCCAAGGCGGCGCGCCGGTCGCCTTCCTCGGCGCGTTCCAGGAACACCGCCAGGTGCCCCGGCCGCCGGTCCGGCACCACGCGATAGGCGTGCGTCCAGAGCCCATGGCCGCGATGCAGCACGACATACAGCCACGACGGCTCGACCCGCCCCATGCGCGTCGGCCAGTCGCAAAGCGCCACGAATTCCGCCTGATCGTCGGCGGCAAGCAGCAAGGCCAGGTCGGGGGCGGGTGCCACGTCACGCATCGCGTTCCTCCTTCGGTCGAAGGAGCGGAGTCGACGCAGCGGCGCTTCCCGTTTGGTTGCCGGACCGGCCGCATCCCCCCATGCGGGGGCGCCACCTTGCCCGGGAAGGCAGGTTGGCGTTGGGCGTCGGCCCAACTCCTGATGCGCGGGCAGGTAAGCCATGGCGGGAAGGAATTGGCAAGGCCCGACGCTACGGGGGCAGGCACCGGGCGTGCGGCGCGGGGTTGGGGCGAAGGCCTTCCCCGGCAGGCCGCCTTGACGCCGCCGACCGCGCGCGCCGAGACTGGCTGCGTGATCCCGTCCCGCGCCGCCTTCGTGTCGCTGAAAAAGTGCCTCCCCAGGGGCACCACGGATCGTCGCGCGCCTTAGCCACCGCGACCCCAGGATCACGTTGGACCCCGCCGTTTCGGACGGGGTCAGGTGGCAGGTCCCGTCTCCGGCATGTTCAGGAGACACGCATCATGCTGCACCCCCAAACCCCCGGGTTCGACGGCCTCTGGCTGCCGCTGGTCACACCCTTCCGCGACGGCGCGCTCGACGAGGCCTCGCTGCGCCGCCTGGTGCGGCACTACGCGGCGGAGCCGATCGACGGTCTGATCCTCGCCGCTACGACCGGCGAGGGCCTGACCATCGAAGAAGAAGAGACCGAGCGCCTGGTCGCGGTCGTCGTCGAAACCCTCGCGGCCGAGGGCCGGCGTCTGCCGCTGCTGCTCGGCCTTTGCGGCAGCGACACGCGCAGGATGGGGTACGCGCTGGAACGCACCGCCTCCTGGCCGATCGACGGATACCTGGTTGCCTGCCCCTACTACACGCGGCCCTCGCAGGGCGGCATGGTGCGGCACTTCACGGCGCTGGCGCAGGCCACCGCGCGGCCCATCATGATCTACAACATCCCGTATCGGACGGGTGTGAACCTCGGCAATGCGGCCATGCTGGAACTCGCCGCACGGCCCAATATTGTCGGCGTGAAGGATTGCTGCGCCGACATGGCGCAGTCCTTCGACCTGATCCGCCGCAGCCCGCCCGGCTTCGCGGTGCTGACCGGCGAGGACGGCTTCTTCCACCCAATGCTCGCCGCCGGCGCGCGGGGTGGCATCACGGCGTCTGCGCATGTCGCGCCCCGCGGCTTCGCGGCGGTGCGCGACCTGGTGCGCGCCGGCGATGCACCGGGCGCGCTGGCCGCCTGGCACGCCATCAGCGACCTGCCGCCGCTGCTGTTCGCGGAACCCAGCCCGGCGCCGATCAAGCACTGGCTCTGGCGCGCCGGGCTGATCGCCAGCCCCGAGGTACGGCTGCCGATGACGCCGGTGAGCGACGCGCTCGCCGCGCGCATCGATCGCGCAGTGGAGGCGGCGCAGGCCATCGCGGTCCCGGCCTGATCCGCCTGTCACGCCGGCACGGGACGCTCACCCGTGCCGGAACGGCAGGCGTGCTGGGGCGGCGTGAAGGCATGGCTTCGCCACGACGCCTTCGCAGGGCACCGGGCCATCTCCGGCCTCAGCCTGCGAGCCCTCGTGTCACGCGATCGCCGCACCCCCGACCTCGCTCAGCAACTTGGCGCGGATCGCCTCGGCGAAGGCGACGTAGTCCGGCGTGTGCATGGCGAAGGACCCCAGCCCGCCGATCACCTCCGCCCGGTAGTGGTCGAGCAGGTCCGGTTCCTCGTTGAGTACCGCCAGCGCGTTGATGGTGACGCCGGCGGCCACGCCGATGTCGCGCACCGGCCCGGGCGGCCGCCCCTGATTGTGCCGCCCGTCGCCCGACACATCGAGCACCAGCCGCGTCGTCTCGAACGGGCAGGCGGCGAGCAGCGCGAGACCCGCCGCCATCCCCTCCCCCAGCGCGGTGGCGCCGGCGGGCACCAGGCGCGGCGCATTGTCCACGGCATCGGCGAATCGCGCCGCCGCGGCGCCATCGGCAATCCGCGTCCAGGCCACCGCCACCGCCTGCTCCCCGCGTCCCGACCACAGCAGCATGGCCGCCGCCGTTGCGCCGCGCGGCCCGCCGGTCAGCGCCGCGACCACCGATCCGTCGCGCAACGCCGCCGCATAGCCGCCGAGCATGAGGGCGAACTCGTCATAGTCCACCGAGGAAGACGCATCCACGGCGAGACACAGCGCGAGATCGACATTCTCCATGCCCGATCCTGCCATGCACGGCGCTTGGACGCACCCGCCGGCCCGTGCAATCTGCCCGGATCGAAACCGGAGACCGACCATGCGACGCAGGCACCTTCTGGGCGGCGCGGCAGGCACGCTGCTCGCCGCCCCCACGCTGGCGCAGGGCGGCTTCCCCGCGCGCAATATCCGCATGGTGGTGCCCTACCCGCCCGGCGGCGCGACCGATGCGATGTCCCGCCTGGCCGCACAGAAAATCCAGGAGAAGCTGGGCGCGACGGTGGTGGTGGAAAACCGCTCCGGCGCCAATGGCCAGGTCGGCAGCCAGGCGGTGCTGCAGGCGCCGGCCGATGGCTACACCATCCTCGGTTCGGCCTCGATCCACGTCATGGCGCGGCATGTCATGCGCAACGTGCCCTATGACCCGGTGGCGGATTTCGTACCGCTGGCGCGCACCGCGCGCGGCCCGCTGGTGCTGGTGATGTCGCCGCAACGCCCGCAGCGCACGGTCCCCGAGATCGTCGCCGCCGCGAAGGCCGAACCGGCGCGCTGGTCCTTCGCGACCTCCTCGCTCGGCTCCGCCGGGCATCTCGGGACCATCGAGTTCAACCGCGTGACCGGCGCCAATATCGAGATCGTCGGCTATCGCGGCACCGCGCCGGCGCTGACCGATGTCGCGGCGGGCAACGCGCATCTGATGTTCGACCCGGTGCTGGCCACGCTGCCGATGGTGCGCGGCGGGCAGCTGCGCGGCCTGGGCATCGCCACCGCGGCGCGCACACCGCTCGCGCCCGACCTGCCGACCATGGCGGAAGCCGGGCTGCCGGGCTTCGAATTCTATTCCTGGTATGGCATCTGGGCGCCGCGCGGCGTGCCGGCGGAGATCGTCGCACGCTACAACGCCGCGCTGGCCGACGGCCTGCGCGAACCCGCGGTGGTCGAGCGGCTGACCGGCCTGGGCTTCGAACCCGTGGCCGAGAGCGTCGCGGAGGCCGAGCGCTTCATCACCGAGGATGTGCGCCGCAACGCCGAATTGCTCCGCATCGCGAATTTCCAGCCCGAATGAGCCCGACCATCACCCCCGCCGCGCTGGCGGCGGAACTCGGTTCGCCCGGCCTGGTGGTGCTGGATGGCAGCGTCTTCCAGCGCCCCGCGCCGGACCTTTCCACCATGCTGCAGGACAGCGCGCGGTCGTCCTTCGAGAAGCACCGCATCCCCGGATCGGTTCATCTCGATGCGCTGGACTGGCTGTGGGACCGCACGCGGCCCTTCCGCTTCGCCCTGCCCTCCCCCGAAGCCACCGCGGCGGCCTTCGCGGCTCATGGCGTGGGCGAGGGCAGCCGCGTGGTGGTCTACGACCGCGTCGGCGGCAACTGGGCGGCGCGCACCTTCTGGACCCTGCGCTGGATCGGCTTCGACGATGTGCGCCTGCTGGAGGGCGGCTTCGCGGCGTGGCGCGCCGCCGGCCTGCCGGTGGATAGCGGCCCGGCCCAGCAGCCGGTGCCCGCCGCGCGCCCCTTCGTGCCGCGGCCGCGCAACGCCACCATCGCCGATCGCGCACAGGTCCTGGCGGCGATCGGCGACCCTGCCATCGCCATCGTCAACGCGCTCTCGGCCGAACAGCATGCCGGGACGGGCGGGCTGCCCTATCACCGGCCGGGCCGCATCGCCGGCAGCACCAACCTGCCCGCGCCGCGGTTGGGCGACGCGAACCTGGCACCCGAGGCGATCGCCGCGCTGGCCGCCGAGGCCGGGATCGCGCCTGGCCAGCGCGTCATCGCCTATTGCGGCGGCGGCATCGCGGCCTCGACCCTTGCCTTCAACCTGCTGCGGGCGGGCTGGGACGATGTCGCGGTCTATGACGGCAGCCTGGACGAATGGGGCCGCGACCCGGCCCTGCCGATGGAGACCGGCGCGGCCTGATTGCTCTGCGTCAAGCCGCGCGGCGCCAGCCGGGGGCATGTTGCGGTCCTGCGACGGAGGAACGCCGCCATGCCGCAGCGCACCCTGGGTGAGATCGTCCGCGACCAGCATCCCCTGGTGATGGGCCCCGGGACCAGTGTCGCCGAGGCCTGCGCGGCCATGCACCAGCGCCGCGTCGGCGCCGTGCTGGTGGCCGATGCCGATCGCCGGCTGCTCGGCATCTTCACCGGGCGCGACGCGGTGCGCCTGCTCGCCGAGGGGCTGGACGCGAAGCACGCGCGGGTCGATGCGGTGATGACGCGCGAGCCTGCCACGCTCGGCCCGCGCGCCACCGCGCAGGAAGCGCTGCAGGCGATGCAGGATGGCGGCTTCCGCCACCTGCCGATCGTCGCCGAGGGGCGGGTCGCCGGCATCGTCTCGCGCTACGATTTCCGCGCCAGGGAACACGCCCGGATGGACGAGGTCACGGGCTTCCTCGAGACGCTGCGCTGAACCGCCATTCACGACCGCCGGCGCCGGCGATTCACGCCCCCGCTGGCCGGCGCGCCGCGCTATGATCGGGCCGCACGCCCCCGGGGGTCGTGCCAAGGCACCGGAGCACACGGCCATGAAGGATCGCCCGCTTATCGAGGTCGCGCCCCATCGCCACGCCATCTGCCTGCCGCCCCACACCACGGTCCAGGCGGCCTGCGCGCGGATGCACGAGGACCAGGCGAGCGCGGTGATGGTGACCGATGCCGAGGACCGCCTGCTCGGCATCTTCACCGGGCGCGACGCGGTCTGCCGCATGCTCGCCCGCGGGCTGGACGCCGCCACGACGACGCTCGGCGATGTGATGACCGCACGGGTCGAGACGCTGGGTCCGCGCGCACGCGCCATCGATGCGCTGCACCTGATGCATGACGGCGGCTTCCGCCACCTGCCGGTGGTCGAGCACGGGCGCGTCCGCGCGCTGGTGCTCCGCAGCGACTTCCGCGCCCTGGAACGCTCGCAGATCGAGGTCGAGGAGGAGATCTTCCAGCGCCTGCGGTAGGGCGCCCCGGGGCTGGTCTAGGCACCCCCGCCATCGCGCCCTAGTCTCGCTGAGCCGAGGAGGACGCCATGCCAGACAGCCCCACAGACGCGCGCCACGCCATGGCGGGCACCTTGCCGCTTTCGGGCATCGTCGTGCTCGACCTGACGCTCGCCCGCGCCGGCCCCACCTGCGTGCGCCACTTGGCCGACTGGGGCGCCGAGGTCATCCGCATCGAACCCCCCGCCTTCAATGACGGGCTGGGCGGATCGCGCGAGGGCTACGACTTCCAGAACCTGCACCGCAACAAGCGGTCCATCGCGCTCGACCTCAAGACCGAGGAAGGCAAGGCCGCCTTCTTCAAGCTGGCGGCCAAGGCCGACGTGCTGGTCGAGAACATGCGCGTGCGGGTTAAGCACCGCCTGGGCGTGGACTACGACAAGGTCGCCGCGGTGAACCCGCGCATCGTCTATGCCTCGATCTCCGGCTTCGGCCAGACTGGGCCGTACAGCGAACGCGCCGGCGTCGACCAGATCGCCCAGGGCATGGGCGGCATGATGACCATCACCGGCGAACCGGGCCGCGGGCCGATGCGCGCAGGCATTCCCTTCGTGGACCTCACGGCGGGCAACCTGCTGGCGCTCGCGGTGATGATCGCGCTGTTCGAACGCGAGAAGACCGGCAAGGGGCGCTATGTCCATACCAGCCTGCTCGAAGCCATGGTCTTCATGCTGGACCTGCAGGCGGCGCGTTACCTGATGGATGGCGAGGTGCCCGGCCAAGCCGGCAACGACCACCCCGTCAACATCCCGATGGGCGCCTTCCCCACCGCCGACAAGCCGGTGAATATCGCCGCGTCGTCCACCAAGATGTGGGCGCAGTTCGCGGAGGCCGTCGGCCACCCCGAATGGCTCGAGGACGAGGTCTGGAAGACCCTCGCCGGCCGTTCCAAGGACCGCGCGCGCCTCAACGCCGCGATCGCCGAGGTGTTCAAGCAGAAGCCCAGCGAATACTGGATCGACCTGCTGGAGCGCATCGGCATCCCCTGCGGGCCGATCAACAAGGTGGACGAGGTCTTCGCCGACCCGCAGGTGCAGCACCTGCGGATGGCGATGCCCATTGCCCACCCGACGCGCGGGGCAACGCATCTGGTCTCCACCGCCATCAACATGGAGGGGATCGAGAGCGAGGTGCGGATGGTCCCGCCGCGCCTGGGCGAACACTCGGCCGAGATTCTGAAGGAAGCCGGCTACACCGATGACGATGTCGCCCGCCTCAAGGGCCTCGGCGTCATCATGGAGAGCTGAGCACCATGGAATTCGCCGACGGGAAGATCCTCGCCGAGATCAAGGACGGCGTCGGGCGCATCACCTTCAACCAGCCCGAGAAGCGCAACGCCATGTCGGTGACGATGTGGGCCGGCATGGGCGAGGCGCTGGACCTGTTCGAGAAGGACGCATCCGTGCGCTGTGTCGTGCTCACGGGCGCGGGTGACAAGGCCTTCGTCTCGGGTGCGGACATCAGCCAGTTCGACAAGCTGCGCTCGGACGCCGACGCGCAGCGTGAATACAGCAAGCAGACCGCCGGCGGGCGGCTGCGCCTGGCCACCTTCCCCAAGCCAGTGATCGCCGAGATCCGCGGCTTCTGCATGGGCGGCGGGCTTGGCATCGCGATGTCCTGCGACATCCGCATCGCCGCCGAGGGCAGCCAGTTCGGCATACCGGCGGCCAGGCTGGGCATCGCCTACGGCTTCGACATGGTGCGCCACCTCGTCAGCCTGGTCGGCCCGGCGCATGCCCACATGATCCTGATGACCGGCGAACGCTTCGATGCGGCCGAGGCGCAGCGCGTCGGCCTGATCAACAAGGTCGTGGCGGCCGATGCGCTGGCCGGCGAAGTGGCGGCGCTGACCGCCACGTTGGCGCGCAACGCCCCGCTGTCGCTCTACGCCAACAAGCGCACGGTGCAGGCGGTGCTGCAGGACCGCGTGGACCGCGACATCGCCGCGCTGAACGCCGCCATGGCCGCCTGCTTCGACAGCGCCGACTACCAGGAAGGCCGCCGCGCCTTCATGGAAAAGCGCAAGCCCGCCTTCCAGGGGCGCTGAACGGGGCCCGGTGGCCTCGGCTTGAACCGGGCACCGGCGCGCGCAGCCGGGCGCCCGTCTCGTGCGCCCGGCGTGGCTGGCGGGCGCACCGCCGGCCGGCCGGCCGACGCATCGCCGGGCGGCGTTGATGGCCTCAGGGCGCGCGGGCATCGCGCCGCCCCCTTGGCGACCCTTCCGTACGATTGCCGAGACGTCACGCCCGCGGCCGTTCCGCCGTAACCCTCGCATGTGCTAGGTTTGCACAGCCGGGCAGCCGCCAAGCCGTCCAGGGCATGATCGGCCGGAGCGGGACAGGGGCGTGGACGGATCCAACGACACCAAGGCGAGTGGCATCGCGCCGGATCATGCCGTGCATGAAACCTCCGCGGACGACCACGCCACCGCCCCGATCACCCGGCTGATCGCCGAGGTCGCGGCGCAATGCCCCGGCGAGCGGATCACGCTCGGCGAAATGGCCGAAGCCTTCGGCGACCGCGCCTTCGGCCTGCTGATCCTGCTGCTTTGCCTGCCCGGCCTGCTTCCGGGCATGGCGAGCGTATTCGGCACGCCGATGCTGATCCTGGGCGTGCAGATGGGCCTGGGCTTCCACAAGCCGAAGCTGCCGGGGTTCATCGCGCGGCAGTCGCTCAAGCGCACCGACCTGATGCGGCTTTCGGCGGGCTCGGATACGCGGGTCTCGCGCGCCATCGCCAAGATCGAACGCTGGGTGCGGCCACGGCCGGGGCCCTTCACCGGGCCGCTGGCCGACAAGACGGTGGGCTGGCTGACCGCCTATGCGGCCGTCATGCTGATCCTGCCCGGCCCGGGCACCAACGGCCCGCCGGCCTTCGGCACCATCGTCATGGCGCTCGGCCTGGTCGAGAACGACAGCAAGGTGGTCGGGCTGGGGATGGCGCTGACGTTCCTGGGCAACCTGTTCGCGACGGTCGTGCTGCTGGCACTGCTGTGGTTCGGGATCGAGGCGTTGGGATATATTGTTTAGCCCTCAAGCGCCGGGCGCCGGCATGCGCCGGCTTGGCTTGCGCGCCATGCACTGGTGCTCTGAACGCGGCTAATGGTCTGGGCGCGGTCGCGCTGTGCGCTCCCGGATCGCGGCAAAGCCGCGATCCAAAAGGCTTCAGTCCGCGCCGGGAGAGGCCGTCGAGGGCGTCGCGTGCGTTCCGGCATCTCCACGCACCCATGGACGCCGCCTCGGCCCCGCACTAGGGTCCGCCCATGCGCCGGTGGCCCGAAAGGGCTGAAACGGGAACGCGCGACGCGGTGAAACCCACCGCCCATCCGCGGCTGCCCCCGCAACTGTAGGCGACGTGCCCGGTCCCGAATGCCATTGCGCGACAGCGCGAGAAGGCGGGGCCGGCGGAAGTGGCGCTCACGCGCGGTCCGCTGCGGCGGACCAGGCCGCAGCCCCCTTCCCGTCGCGAGCCAGGAGACCGGCCGGCGCAGAGTTGTCTCGCGCGTGCCGGGCGGGGTGCACCGGCGCAACGGACCCAAGGTACGCCCGCAACACGCGCGGCGCCCCTTCCGTATGCGAGCACGACGCCAGCCCGTGCCTTGCCCACCCAGGCAAGGCACGCAACGCGGCCCGTGCACGGAGGGATTCCCGGATGAAACACCGGATCCTCGCTACGCTTGCTTGCCTGCCTTTCGCCCCCGCCTGGGCGCAGGACCCGCAACCCCTGCCCGAAATGATCGTCAGCGCCACGCGCGTACCGACGCCGGCCGACCGCCTGCCGGCCGCCACGACGGTGGTCACGCGCCAGGACATCGAGGACTACGGCTACGTCACCCTGGCCGATGCGCTCGCCGCCGTCCCAGGCTTCCGCATGGTGCAGCTGGGCGCGCAGGGCCAGCAGGCGTCGGGCTTCGTGCGCGGCACCAATTCGCGCCATGTGCTGGTGCTGCGCGACGGCGTGCCGCTGAACGATTCCTCCGACCCCAACGGCGCCTTCAACTTCGGCAACGAGCTGCTCGGCGACGTGGAACGCATCGAGGTGGTGCGTGGCCCCGTCTCGGCGGTGTACGGCACGGCGGCGATCGGTGGCGTGGTCAACCTGATCACGCGCCAGGCGCCGCGCGACCGCGCATTCGCCCCCTATGGCGAGGTCGCCGGCGGCACGCAGCGCACCGCGCGCGGCTATGTCGGCGCCGGCGGAACGGTGGGCAATTTCGACTACGGCGTCACCGGCCAGGCACTCTCCACCGAGGGCTTCAACGTCATCGCCCCGCGCATCACCACCAACCAGGGCGAGCGTGACGGGTTGCGCGCCGCCGCCATGACCGCGCGTGTGGGCGTGAACATCGGCGAGACCACGCCCGACGCCGCGATCGGCCGCACCCGCATCGACGGCCTGCTGCGCTGGCGCGAGAACACCGCGGGCCTCGACAGCGTGCCGAATGACGACCCGAACTACACCGGGCAGGACCGCAACTGGTTCGGCTACCTGCGCACGCGCACCGAACTGGCGGGCGGCGCCTGGACGACGGGGTTCCGCGTCTCGGGCAGCCATGACCGGCGCCGCTACACCAACTTCCCCGACAGCCTCAGCGCATCGACGGCGGACGACCTGTACACCGGCGAACGCCGCGGCATCGCCTGGGACAATACGCTGCGCCTGCCCACGGCCGAGAGCGTCTTCACCGACGCCGTCGTGACCTTCGGCGGCGGCTGGGACCGCGAGGATGTGCAGGCCGCCGCCGGCTCGCCCTTCTTCCGCACCACCACCGATGCGCGATCGACGGCCGGCTATGGCTATGTCGGCATCCAGGCGCGGCTGTTCGACCGAGTGGACGTGACCGCCTCCGCGCGGCTCGACGACACCGAGGATTACGGGTCCAACACCAGCTGGCGGCTCGGCGCCGTGCTGGAGCTGCCCGAAATCGGCTCGCGCCTCCGCGCCTCCGGCGGCACGGCCTTCAAGGCGCCGTCGCTGTACCAGCGCTTCGGCCAGATCGGGACATTCTTCCGCGGCAATCCCAACCTGGAGGCCGAGACGTCGGAATCCTGGGAAGTCGGCTGGGAAACCGATATCGGGCGCTATGCCACGCTCTCGGCGCTGTATTTCGACAACCGCATCACCAACCTCATCAACTTCGACCCGACCTTCACCACGCTCGAGAACATCGACCGCGCGCGCATCCGCGGCGGCGAGTTCTCGGTCACGGTGCGGCCCGTTGATTGGGTCTCGGTGACCGGATCCTGGACAGTGCTGGAGGCGCGCGACGTCGAGACCGACACGCCGCTGCCGCGCCGCCCGCGCAACGTCGCCAGCCTGAACGCGCGCATCGCGCCGGAGGTCGGCTGGTTCGGCGTGCCGCGCTCGCGCTTCGTGATCGCGCCGGAGGTCCTGTATGTCGGTTCATCGCCCGAAGGCGCCTTCGCCCGCTACGACGACAACGGCAACTCCATCCCGACCGCGGGCAAGAACCCCGATGGCTGGCTGTTCAACCTGACGGCCTCGCTGCCGGTCACTGCGCAGCTCACCGCCTTCGTCGAGGTGCGCAACATCGGCAATACCCGCTACGAGCCGGCGAATGCCTTCGTGGTGCCGGGGCGCAGCGCGATCGTGGGTATGCGCGGGCAGTTCTGATGCCAGGGGTCGCGAGAGCGGCCCCTGGTTTGTCTAGGCCCTCAGACGCCGGGCGCCGCCTCCGGCGGCTTGGCTTGCGCGCCCCGCACTGGCGCGCCTGGCACCGCGGACAGGTTGGGCGCGGTCGCGCTGTGCGCTCCCGGATCGCGCCTACGCGCGATCCGCTCCCTATCGCGGGCGCGGACCCTCCAGGCCATGCGATCGCGCGCGCGACAGAGCGGCTCGGGCGCGCTCAACGCGTCGCGCCCGGCACCCACAACACGTCGCCGCCTGCCTGCGCGTTGAAGTGGCGCGACAGCACGAACAGGTGGTCCGACAGGCGGTTGAGGTAGCGCACCACGGCCGGGTTCACCTCCTCCTCCGCCGCCAGCGCCACTGCCAGGCGCTCGGCACGCCGCACGACGGTGCGCGCGACATGGGCGTGCGCCGCCGCCGGGCAGCCGGCAGGCAGCACGAAGGACTTCAGCGCCGGCAGGTCGGCGTTCATCGCCGCGATCTCGGCCTCCAGCCGCGCCGATTGCGTATCCGCCACGCGCAGTCGCGCGCCCGCCTCGCCGGGCACGCAGAGGTCGGCGCCGACATCGAACAGCTCGTTCTGGATGCGCGCCAGCATCGCATCCGACACCGCATCCGCATGCAGCCGCACCAGGCCGAGCGCGGCATTCGCCTCGTCCACCGTGCCGAAGGCCTCGACGCGCAGCGCGTCCTTGCGCACGCGCCGCCCGTCGCCGAGCGAGGTCTCCCCCCCATCGCCGCCGCGCGTCGTGATGATATCGAGCTTCACCATGGCGGTGTCCTTCTGATCCGGCGGGGCGGTTATGGCGCCTGCGGGCGGCACGGCAAGGGCTTCCGGTGCGATCCACGTCGCGTCGGCCGGCCTGCGCAGGCCGGCGCTATCGCCCGCGCGCGTCGGTGAGCCGGAAATGCACGGCGGTCGGCAGCGTCGCGGCGACCGGCTGGCCCGCCTGCATCGCCGGGCGGAAGCGCCAGCGCCGCGCCGCCTCGAGCGCCGCCTCGTCCAGCCGCGGGAAGCCTGAGCTGGTCGAGACCTCGGCCGCCTCGACGCGACCGTCGCTGCTCACGCGCAAGGCCAGGCGCACCACGCCTTCCTCGCCACGGCGCCGGCTTTCGGATGGGTAGGCGGGCGGGGCGTTGCGCTGGCCGGCATCGGCGCCCGGCGGCACCACCGCGCCCATCGCCTGCGCCCCGAAGGACGGGTCCGGCAGCGCGCCGATGCCGGCATCGAGCCGCATCTGCCCGGGCGCGGCCTGTGGCCGTGCGGGGCGCTGTTCGCGAGGCGGCGCGGGTGTTGCGGCTGGCGGCGTGGGTTCGGCAGGGGGCTGGGGGGGCAGCGGCAGAGGCGCCTCGGCGTGCTGGATCGGCGCGGGTGTGGGTTCGGCCGGCGGCGTCGGTGGCTGCGGAGGCGTGGGCGGCACTGGGGCGGGGTCGGGCGGCAGCGCCGGCGCTGGGCCGCTCTGCGGCGCAGATGCTTGCTCGCTCCGCGGCGCGGGCGCTGGGTCGCTCTGCGGCGCGGGCGCTGGGTCGCTCTGCGGCGCGGGCCGGGCCTCGGCGACCGGCGCGGGGGGCAGCGCCGGGTCCGGGGGCGCGGGCGGTTCCGGCGCCGGCGGCGGCAGGATGCCTGTCTCGGCCGGCGGGCCCGCATCCGGCACGTCGAGAGGCGGCGCCGGCGGTGGCGCAGGCGCCGCCGGGGCGGCGGCCAGGGGCGGTGGCGGAGGGGGCGGTGCGACTGCCGCCACTGGCACCGTCGGCGCCGGCGGCGTGCCGGGTGATGGCGCAACTGTCGGCGGCGGAGCAGATGCCGGCGGCGGCGGCGCCTCGGAGCCCCCACCGCCAGGATCGACAATGTCGGCAAAGACCATCGCCACCGCGCCCTCGCCGGGTGGTTCGGGCGTCGGCTCGCGATCCGGCCAGAGCAGCAGCGCCGCCAAAAGCGCACCATGCAGCATGACCGACGCCGCCACGCCCAGCGCCAGCCAGCGGCCCTGGCCGCCTGGGGCGCGCGGCGGGATGCGCCCGTCCGGCGTCACAGCACCGGCACGCCCTTGTGCTTGGCCTTGCCCTCGGGCTCGACATGGATGGTGATGACGGCGGTGTGGAGTTCGGCCTTCAGCGCGGCCTCGATCCGGTCGCAGATCTCGTGGGACTGCGCGACCGTCATCGCGCCCGGCACCACCAGGTGGAATTCCAGGAAGGTGAAGCGGCCGGCATGGCGGGACCGCAGGTCATGCGCCTCGATCGCGCCCTCGGCCTGTTCGGCGACGATGTGGCGGATGCGCTCGAGCGTGGCGGCCGGCACCGCCTCGTCCATCAGCCCGCCAACCGATTCGCGCAGCAGCCGGAAGCCGGAGAAGAGGATGTTGCCCGCTGTGAGCGCGGCGAGCAGCGGGTCGAGCCACAGGATGCCCGTCGCCGCCACCAGCCCCACACCGACGATCACGCCGGCCGAGGTCACCACGTCGGACCATAGATGCCGCGCATCCGCGACCAGCGCAGGCGATCGCAGCGCGGTGCCGCGCTTCATCAGCAGCATCGCCCAGGCGGCATTGATGCCCGACGCCACAGCCGAGACCGCAAGCCCCAGCCCCGCCTGGTCCGGCGCGCGCGGCGCGGCCAGCGCGCCCCAGGCCTGGTGCAGGATCAGCAGCGCGGCCACGATGATCAGCGCGCCTTCCAGCACGGCGGAGAAATACTCCGCCTTCGCATGCCCATAGGGATGGTTGGCATCCGCCGGCAGGGCGGAATAGCTGATCGCCACCAGCGCCGCGGTGGCGGCGGCGACGTTGACCACGCTTTCCAGCGCATCGGCGAACAGCGCCACCGACCCGGTGAGCCACCAGGCCGCCGCCTTCAACGCGAGCACCGCGATGGCCACCACGACGCTGCCGATGGCGAGCGTCGTGGCGTGGCCGAGCCTGCCTTCCCTCATACGCGGGGTTTACCCGCCGCGGCCTAGACCGAAAAGTACTTCGCGCGCGGGTGGTGCAGCACGATGGCGGAGGTGGATTGCTCCGGGTGCAGCTGCCATTCGTCGCTGATGGTCACGCCGACGCGCTCGGCCTTCAGCAGGCGCAGCAGCGGCTCCTGGTCCTCCAGCTTCGGGCAGGCGGGATAGCCGAAGGAATAGCGGCCGCCGCGATAGCCCTGGGAGAGCATCTTCTCGATGTCGCGCTCATCCTCGGCGGCGAAGCCCCATTCGGCGCGGATGCGCTTGTGGGTGTATTCGGCCATGGCCTCCGCCATCTCGACCGAGAGGCCGTGCAGGTACAGGTAGTCCTGGTAGCGGTTCTCCTCGAACCATTCCCGCGCCAGGTCGGACGCCTTCTGGCCGACGGTGACCACCTGCAGGCCGATCACGTCGCGCTGCGGATCATCGATGTCGCGCACGAAATCGGCGATGCACTCGCCATCGGCCTTGGGCTGGCGCGGCATGTTGAAGCGCGCGGCCTCGGTGACGCCGTCTTCCTCGAACAGGATCAGGTCGTTACCCTGGCCGGCACACTTCCAGTAGCCATAGATGGCCTGCGGCTTCAGGATCTTCTGCTCATCGGTCAGCGCCAGCATGCGCTTGAGCACCGGGCGCAGTTCCTGCTTCGCCCAGCCGAGGAAATCATCGAGCGACCGCCCGGCTTTCCGGAAGCCCCATTGGAACTGGTACAGGCTGCGTTCGTTGATGAAGGGCACCAGCGCGCGCGGGTCGGCCTCCATCACGCGAGCACCCCAGAAGGGCGGGTTCGGCGCGGTGCTCTCGGCGGCCACACGCCGGCGACGTTCCTGCGCATAGCCCAGATCCACCGGGGCGAAGCCGCGTGGATCGGCCTGGCCGAGCACGCGCTTCTCGTTCTTCGACTTGCCCGACCGCTTCTGCTGCACGGCGCCCAGGTAGCCGTCGAAGTCGTTGCCCATCACCTTGTCCATCAGGTGCAGGCCGTCGAAGGCATCGCGCGCATAGACCACGCGGCCGCAGGCATAGGCCTTGACGCAATCCTCCTCGACATAGTTCCGGGTCAGCGCCGCGCCGCCCAGCAGCACGGGAATGTCCACGCCCTGGCGCGACATCTCCTCGAGGTTCTCGCGCATCACCACCGTCGACTTCACCAGCAGGCCGGACATGCCGATGGCATGCGCCTTGTGCTCGACCGCGGCCTCGACGATCTGCGACAGCGGCACCTTGATGCCGAGGTTGATCACCCGGTAGCCGTTGTTGGTCAGGATGATGTCGACCAGGTTCTTGCCGATGTCGTGCACATCGCCCTTCACCGTGCCGAGCACGATGATGCCCTTCTCCTGGCCCTCGACGCGCTCCATGTGCGGCTCGAGGTAGGCGACGGCTGCCTTCATCGTCTCCGCGGATTGCAGCACGAAGGGCAGCTGCATCTTGCCCGCGCCGAACAGCTCGCCCACCACCTTCATGCCATCCAGCAGGATGTCGTTGATGATGGTCAGCGGCGCGATGCCCTTCGCCAGCGCATCGGCCAGCTCGTCGTCCAGCCCCTTGCGGTCGCCATCGACGATGCGGTCCTTGAGGCGCCCCTCGACCGTCTCCGCCTTCACCTTCGCCACGTTGTCGGCGGCCTTCCGGCCGGCGAACATCTCCAGCAGCTTCTGCAGCGGATCGTAGCCCTCGGTGCGGCGGTCGAAGATCAGGTCCTCCATGACCTTCACTTCCTCGGCCGGGATCTTGTGCAGCGGCTTGATCTTGGAGACGTGCACGATCGCCCCGGTCATGCCGGCCTTCACGGCATGATCCAGGAACACGGAATTCAGCACATGCCGCGCGGCAGGGTTCAGGCCGAAGGAGATGTTGGACAGCCCCAGGATGATCTGGATGTCCGGGAATTCCTCCCGGATCATGCGGATGCCCTCCAGCGTCCACAGGCCAAGCTTGCGGTCGTCCTCATTGCCGGTGGCGATGGTGAAGGTCAGCGGGTCGATCATCAGGTCGGATTGCGGCAGGCCGTGCTTGTTGCAGGCGAAGTCCACCAGGCGGCGCGCGATCCGCAGCTTGTCCTCGGCGGTCTTGGCCATGCCGACCTCGTCGATGGTCAGCGCGATCACCGCAGCGCCAAACTTCTTCGCGAGCTTCATGCGGTCGGTCGCAGCACCCTCGCCTTCCTCGAAGTTGATCGAGTTGATGATCGGCTTGCCGCCATGCAGCTTCAGCGCCTGCTCGATCACCGGCGTCTCGGTGGAATCGATCACCAGCGGGCTGTTCACCGATGCGGTGAAGCGGGTGATCACCTCGCTCATCTCGCGCATCTCGTCGCGGCCGACGAAGGCGGTGCAGATGTCGAGGCTGTTCGACCCTTCCGCCACCTGCTCGCGCCCGATGGCCAGGCAGCTGTCCCAGTCATTGGCTTCCTGCGCCACGCGCCAGGCCTTGGAGCCATTCGCGTTGCAGCGTTCGCCGATGGAGAAATAGGCGTTCTCCTGGCGCAGCGACGTGGCCGAATACAGCGAGGCGACCGACGGCACCCAATGGAACTTGCGCCGCACCGGCGCAGGACGCGCCTTCGCACCACCCAGCCGCCGCAGCATCGCATCGAGCGCGCTGATATGCGGCGTGGACGTACCGCAGCACCCGCCAATCAGGTTGAAGCCATCCTCGGTGACGAAGCGCTCCATCCAGGTCGCCATTTCCTCCGCGCCCAGCGGGTAGTGCGTCTTGCCATCGACCAGTTCCGGCAGGCCGGCATTGGGCTGCACGCTCAGCAGGCCCGGCCAGTTCTGCGACAGCCAGCGCGCATGCTCCGCCATCTCCTGCGGACCGGTCGCACAATTCAGCCCGATCAGCGGCACATCCAGCGCATGCACCACGGCGGCGGCGGCAGCGATGTCGGGGCCGACCAGCAGCGTGCCGGTGGTCTCGACCGTCACCTGCACGAAGATCGGGATGTCCGACTTCGCCTGCGCGCGCGCGATCTTCGCCGCATTCACCGCGGCCTTGATGTAGAGCGTGTCCTGGTTCGTCTCGGTCAGCAGCGCATCGGCGCCGCCGGCGATCAGCCCGCGGCACTGTTCGACCAGCGCGGCCTCCAGCGTGTCGTAGGTGATGTGCCCCAGGCTCGGCAGCTTGGTGCCCGGGCCGATATCGCCCACCACCCAACGGTGTCGGCCATCGGCAAAGCCCTCGCCCGCCTCGCGCGCCAGTTCCACCGCCAGCTTATTGATCTCGAAGGCGCGCTCGCCGAGCTGGAATTCCTCCAGCGTGATCGGGCTGCCGCCGAAGGTATTGGTCAGCACCATGTCGGCGCCGGATTCGTAGTAGCTGCGATGGATCTCGCGCACGATGTCGGGGCGCGAGAGATTCAGCACCTCGGTGCAGTTCTCCTTGTCCCAATAGTCCTTCGCGACATCGAGCGTCATCGCCTGCACGCGGGCACCCATGCCGCCGTCGCACAGCAGGACCTGGTCGCGAAGGGCGTCGAGCAGATGCGGTCGGGTCATCAATGCGGTCTCTCTAGGAAGTCGCGGCGACAACGGGGCGGGTCTTGCGCTCGGCGACCCAGACCCGGACGGGAAGATCGGCCTCGCTTGTTTCGGCGCGGCCCACCGCGACGGTGGCGGATCGTGCGGGCACGCAGCCCGTCGCCCCCAGCCAGCCGGCGATGCCGGCATCATCGAAGCCCGGCCAGCGATGCGCGAAGGCACCGCCGAGCAATTCGGCGCGCGCATGGGGCGCCAGGTCGATCAGCACCAGCGATCCGCCGGGCTTGAGCACGCGCGCGGCCTCGGCCAGCGCGGCGGCGGGGTCCTCGGCGTAATGCAGCACCATCTGCAGGGTCACGGCATCGAAGGAGGCATCGGCCATCGGCAGCCGATACATATCCGCCTGGCGCACCGCGATGTGCGACAGCCCGCGTTCGGCGAGCCGCGTGCGCGCCAGCGCCAGCATGTCGCGCGAGGCATCCACCCCCACGCCTTCGTCGATGCGCGACGCCAGCCGTTCCAGCAGCCCGCCCGTGCCGCAGCCGATATCCAGCAGCCTGCCGATGCGCGCCGGCAGGGCAGCATCCGTCGCGGCCTCGATCGCCGCGGTCGGCAGTCCCAGCGCGCGCACCTCGTCCCAATCGGCACCATGGCGGCGGAAGCTCTCGGAGGCGGCGCGGGCGCGCTCGGCCGCCAGCCGCGCGGCGGCGCGCCGGTCGGCGGCCAGCAGTGGCTCCTCCTCGGGCAGCCGCGCCAGCACCTGCCGCGCGAGATCCGCATCCTGCGCCAGCTGGAACCAGGCATTGGCGCCTTCGGGCGTGCGCACCAGCAGCCCGGCCTCGACCAGCAGCTTCAGGTGGCGCGACAGGCGCGGCTGGGACTGTCCGAGAATCGCCACCAGGTCCGACACGCACCAGGCCCCGCGCGCGCACAGCGCCAGCAGGCGGAGGCGGGTCGGCTCGGCCGCGGCGCGGAGTTCGGTGAGCAGGGCATCCATGATGTGCTGGACATACTCATAAAGATATCCTTATGTCCAGCATTCAATGCGCCAGAACCCCTTCATACCCGTGACCATCCTGCCCGATGCCACCGCCCTGCCGGCCTGGCTCGATGCGGGCGGGCCGGCGGCGCTGCTCAGCGACGCCGCAACCGCCCTGGACGGCCCGGTCGCGTCCGAGGCCTTCGACCCGCGCCCGCCGCACCGCTTCGGCTGCGCCTGCTGCGCCGGGCGATCGGCCGCCGCGGTGGCCTTCGACCGGCTGTTCCAGGCCCGCACTCGCGGCCGCAGCCCGTGGTTCGACCGCGTCGCGGTGCTGGCCCTGACGCCGCCGGGCCAGGCCCAGGTGGCCGCCGCGCTGCGCGAGGATGCCCTGACCCGGGCGCGCTTCCGCGCGGCGTAAGCGGCCGATTCACCCGCGGGCCAGCGTCGCCTCCGCCCGCTTTTCCAGGTCCGCCTTCCCCGCCGCATCGGCAATGCCCGCCCGCCCGGCATCCGCGGCCAGCCGGACATGGTGCAGCAGATGCGCGCGCCGCGCCGCCTCGGTCTCGACGTCCAGCGCCTCGTCGATCACCTCCACCAGGCGGATCAGCACCGCGGCCTGGCCGGCGCCGGCCTGTCGAATCATGTGGAACATCGCGTCGCACAGTCCGACATAGGTCGTCACCCGCCGGTGCAGCACCACGGCTTCGTCGCGCAGCAACACGGCAGGCGGCAGGTAGCGGCCCGCGAGCCCGCTCAGCGCCGCGCCCAGCCGGTCGAGCACCGCCTTCGCGGTGAAGGGGTCGTTGATGCCCGGCGAAAGCGCGCGCAGCGCCACCTCGACCAGCTGCCGCACCGCGAATTCCAGGTCCTGCGCCGCGGCCGGGCGCGGGCCGAGCACCATCGCGCCGCGCAGCGCCTCAGCCGCCTCGGCCGTGCGGGCCTCGGGCCACACCTCCGCGACCCGCACGGCCGGGTGCAGGAAATCCCCCGGCCGCGCCAGGACCGACAGCACGGCACCCTGCCCCGCCGCCCAATTGGCCAGCGCATCATGGTCGATGGCGCGCAGATACCCGGTGCCGTCGCAGCGCACCGGCGCGCCGCCCGGCGGCGGGTCGGCCAGCAGCAGCCCCGGCGCCGGCGGCTCCGCCAGCGTCAGCCGGTCGCAGGCCGACAGCAACTCCTCCTGAACCTGCGCGATGACCGTCTCGACATTGATGCCGCCCGCCACATGGTGGACGAACCAGGCCAGCAGCACGGTGCACAGCAGCGCCAGCGCCACCGCGAGGGCCAGTCCCAGATGCGGCACCGATTCCTTGCCGGGCGCGCCCATGCCGCGCTGCAGCTCGATGCAATAGGCGAAGGTCATCAGGAAGACGCCGAGCGCCCATTTGTTCCCGCTGTCGCGCAGGAAGCTCCGCAGCAGCCGCGGCCCCATCTGGCCCGAGGTCAGCGACAACGCCGCGATGGTGATGGAGAAGATCGTCCCCGCCACGCCGATCGCCGACCCGGCGATGACGCCGAGCAGGCTGCGCGCGCCGCCCACGCTGTCGGCGAAGATGAGCGCCGGAGGCACCAACCCGGCCGTGGGCGCGCCGACGCGCAGCGCCGCCTCGGCCAGCAGCACACCGGCCAGGGAGAGCAGCGCCGGCACCACCCAGAACACGTCGCCCAGCCACTCGCGGAAAGCGTTGATGCGGCTTGTCATCTGCGTCCCATCGGCGGCGATGTCCCGGCCATGGTTCTCAACGCGCCGCGCCCCCCGGCGTTGCCCGCGGCCTCACGCGGGGGTGGTCCGCTCCCCCTCGCCCAGCGCGCGCTGCATCTGCACCACATCGACCCAGCGGCCGAACTTCATGCCCGCCGCGCGCAGCACGCCCACCTGGCGGAAGCCCAGCGACAGGTGCAGCCCGATCGACCCGACATTCTCGGAATCGCCGATCACCGCGATCATCTGCCGGAAGCCGCGCGCCTCGCCGCGCGCGATCAGCTCCGCCACCAGCGCCTTGCCCACGCCCTGGCCGCGAATGTCATCGCGGATATAGACCGAATCCTCGGCGGTGAACCGATAGGCGGACCGCTCGCGGAACGGCGCGAAGTAGCCGAAGCCAATCACCAGCCCGGCCTCGTCGTCGGCGACCAGCCAGGCGCAGCGGGCCGCCGCAACCTTGGCCATGCGCGCGGCCATCTCGGCCTGGTCGGGCGGGGTTTCCTCGAAGGTGCCGGTGCCGTTGAGCACGTGATGGGCGTAGATGGCCGTGATGGCGGGCAGGTCGTCCGCCGTCGCGTCGCGCAGGCGCAGCGTCATGCCGGCAGCCCCGCGGCGGCGGCCACGCGCTCGGCCAGCGCCAGCAGCGCGCGGTCGCGCCCGGGGCCCGCCACCAGCGACAAGCCGACCGGCGCACCGCGCACCCGCCCGGCCGGAATGGTCACCTCCGGCAGGCCGCACAGCCCGGCGATCGCCGTCACACCCATCGTTCTCTCCCGCACCCCGTTCTGTTCGGCCTGGGTCGCGCTCAGCAGCGGCGCCGGGCCGGGCGAGGTCGGATAGACCATCACCGCGCCGCCGCCCAGCAGCCCCCACAGCCTGGCCTGCGCGGCGCGGCGGAAGGACCGCCCGGCGGCCGCCTTGGCCGGGTCCATCGCCTTGGCCGCGGCGAAGCGTTCCTTCACGCCCGGGCCGAATTGCGGGTCGGTCGCCTCGATCCAGGGGCCGAGGCTGGCCCAGGCCTCGACCGCCTGCGCGCAGCGGAAGGATTCGTAGAAGGTGTCGAGCCCCTCGGGCGCCACCCCGACCGGCAGCGCGGCGCCCAGCACCGATTCCACCGCCCCCATGGTGTCCGCCAGCGCCGAGGCCGTGGCCGGGTCGGCATTCACCCAGGGTTCCTGCACCTTCAGCAGGGGGCCAAGGCCGCCATCGGGTTGCGGGGGCAGCAGCACCTCGCCGGCGCGGCGCAGCAGGCTGGCGCGCCCGGCGAACCAGCCCGCGGTGTCATAGGCCGGCCCGAGCGGACAGGCGCCGGTCAGGCTGACCGCGCCCCAGGTCGGGCGGATGCCATAGATGCCGCAATACGATGCCGGGATGCGCACCGACCCGCCGGTATCCGACCCCATGGCGATATCGCAGAGCCCTGCCGCCACCGCCGCCGCCGACCCGCAGGACGACCCGCCCGGGAAGCGGTCGGGCGCCGCCGGGTTGATCGGCGTGCCGTGCCAGACATTCTCGCCCGTCAGGCCATAGGCCAGTTCCACCGTTTTCGTCTTGCCGACCAGCCGTGCCCCGGCATTCAGCAGCGCCATCACCACCGCGGCATCCTGCGTGGCGGGCGCATGGGTGCGCGCCCAATCGGGATTGCCGTAGCCGGTGACATCGCCGGCGGTGTCGTACAGGTCCTTCACCGCGAATGTGAGGCCGGCGAGCGGACCCTCGGCCGCGCCAGCCCTGACGGTGCGCGGCCCGGGCACGAAGGCGCCCACCCGATCCTCGGTCATGCACGTCACCTCCACGGCTAGGTGATGAATCGTGGCGCAGCGGGGGCGCGCTGACAACCGGCGCGGCGCCGCGCCCCGATGCCGTTTGCGAATGCGTCGTGCGTCGCCGACGAGTGTCCGGCACCCACCCGCATTCCGGAACGGTCGGTCAGAGGGTCGCGAGCGCCACCGCGAGGCGGCAGCCGCGCTCGAATTCCGGCAGGTCCACGTATTCCTTGATGGTGTGGATCTCGTACTGCCCGGCCCCGATGGTGACCGACGGCACGCCATGCTTGCCGGCGATCCAATTGGCATCGAGCCCGCCATTCGAGAACACCAGCACGGGCTCCATGCCGAGCGATTCCACGGCGCGCTTCGCGTGCGAGACCACCGGCCCGTCCTTGGCGAGGTTGAAGGGCGGGTAGGAGGGCGTGTGGGTGAAGCTGACTTCGGCCGTGCTGCCGTCGGCGGCCTTCACCGCCTGTTGCGCGGTCTCGAAGGCGGTGCGGAAGCCCTCGGTGATGGCGGCGGCGAAGGCGGCTTCCGGGCTGCGCGCCTCACCCACCAGCACCGCCAGGTCGGTCACGACGTTGGTGGCATCGCCGGCCGGCTGGCCAGGCTTGCCGCCGAAGATGCCGACATTGCTGGTCCCGTGGCCGTCATTCTTGACCACCTTGCCGAACCAGCCGGCCTTGTGCGCCTCGGCCAGCGCGATGGCGCCGACCAGCGTGGCGGAGATGCCCTTCTCGGGTGCGACGCCGGCATGGGAGGCGCGGCCCTTGATCTCCGCGCGCCAGTTCTCCTGGCCGACCGCGCCGATGATGAGCTCGTTCGCGAGCCGCCCATCGACGTTGAAGCCCATCTCGGCGCCGAGCAGGTCGGCGGCGACCAGCTCGCGCGCGCCATGCAGGCCGCTTTCCTCGCGCACCGTGAACAGCAGGGTGATGGGCGGATGCGGCAGCTTGTGACGGATCAGCGTCTCGGCGAGCGACACCAGCAGCGCGCAGCCGGTGCGGTTGTCCCCACCCAGCGCGGTGGTGCCGTCGGAGACGATGCGCTCGCCCTCGCGCCGCGGCTTGGCACCGGCACAGAGCGGCACGGTGTCGAGGTGCGTCGAGAACAGCAGCCGCTTGCCGGGCCTGGTGCCCGGCAGGTCGACGATCAGGTTGCCGGTCTCGGTCGGCAGCGGGATGCGCTGGTTCGCGGTGTCGAAACGGATGGCGTCGTCGGGGATGCCCAGCGCCTTGAGATCCGAGACAATGGCCTCGCCGATCGCCTTCTCGTGGCCGGTGACGCCCTCGATGGCGAGGTAGCGCATCAGGCGGTCGGTCGCGGCCTCGGCATCGAGCAGGCCGGCGGGGGCGTTCGGCTGGGACATGCGGCGGTTCCTTCCCTCGGGCATGGGCGCCGTCCCGGTCACTGCGCCATGCGCGCGCGGCGCGTGGCGCAGGCGCGGCGGCACCGGCGATCGCGCCACCTTAGCCTGCCGCATCGCCCGCGTCCGCAGCAGCGCGTCCTGGGGCTTTGCAGGGCATCCACGGGGCGGCGGCCAGGATGCCGCCGCCCGCGCGGTTCGGCCTCAGCGCGCCCGCAGCAGTTCCGGCACGCGCAGCAGGATGAACTCGTTGTCGTCGGCGCGCGTCAGGTGGCGCCCCGCGCTGAACGGCAGGTTGTTGTCGTTGGCGACGATGATGTGGTCGGCATCGACCATCGCCACGTTCTCGATGGTGAAGAAGGGGAAGGTGAAGCGGCCGTTTGGCGCATTCGCAGGAAGGTCGCCGCGGACCCGAGCCAGGCCCTCGGTGTCGCGGATCGCCATCAGGTCGACGTGCGCGATCTTGCGGACATAGCCCTCCGCATCCACCGCGCCGAGATCGACCAGATACACGCGCTTGAAGCGCGCCGGCAGCGGGAAGCAGGGGCGCTCCGCCGTGCTTTGCGTGCCCTGCGCGCAGGCGAGGCCGGGATCGCCCTCGCCATTGTCACGCTCGATCACCAGGGCGCGGCGGTCGTCGATCATGTTGAAGTCGCCGATCGCGGTGGCACCCGATTCCAGGCGGTAGCGCATCGTCCGCCCGGTCCAGGCGGCGCGCGCCGTGTCGAGTTCGAGGATGCGCAGGAACTGCCCCTCGGGCTGGTCGGTGCCGGCGCGGAACAGCGGCTGTTCCAGCAGCGCATAGAGCCGCGACCCGTCCGGGCTCGCCGCCATGCCCTCATACCCGCCCGAGCGCCGCACCTGGTAGGGTACGCCCTGCGTCGGGCTGGCCGGCACGGACTGCGCCGGATGGTCGGGCGAACGCAGCGGCTGGCCGTCCAGCATGGTCTCGACCACGCGCAGCACGCGGCCCTGCGCATCGACGTGCAGCAGGTAGGGGCCGAATTCCTCCCCGATCCAGAAGGTGCCATCGGCCATCGGCTGGATCGATTCCAGGTCGAAGTCGGCGCCGGTCAGGAAGCGCGTCGGCGAGGGATCGGTCGTGATGTGGAAGGGCACCACGCGGTTCGGGTCGGACAGGAAGATGGTCTGCAGCACCGCCACCTGGCCAGTGGCGAAATCCGGCCGCACCTTGTGGAACATCAGCAGCGCGTCGTGGCTGTTGCGGCGGTTGCCGAAGCCGTTGTCGGTCAACACCCAATACGCGCCGGCTTCGCCGCGCACCGGCGAGATGCCCGAGAACCCCTGCACCGGCTGGCCGCGGAAGGGCAGCGCGATGCCGGTCGGGCGGCGGCCATGCATGGCACCCGTGTCGCCCGGCGTGCTGCCGACCTGCTCGTTGCGCGCATTGCTCGCGCCGGTGAACCGGCCGGAGACGGCGAAGCCCGGCGGCGCGCCCTCGGGCGGCGCGATGAAGGTCGCCGCCGGCAGGATGGCGTGGCCGGCGAGCGTCGCCTCCAGGCGCTGGTCGGCGAGCGCCGGCCCGGCGGCGATCAGGGCGGTGGCAAGAAGAAAGCGGCGCATGGAACCCCCGTGGTGTGTGGTCGGGGGCGGACCTAGCGCGCGCGGATTGCAACCGCGTGACGGCGCGGTTGCAGTCAGGGGAACTCGAAGCGCCCGGCGGCGAGCCCGCGCGCGGCGTGGCGTTCAGCCCCGGAATTCGGCCAGGCTGCGCTTCGGCCGGCCATTCGCATCCCAGTTCGCGGCATCCAGCCACCCCAGCATGGCATCGCGCCGCGATGGCCATTCGTCCGCCAGGATCGAGAACCAAGCCGTGCTGCGCACCCGCCCCTTCACCACCAGCAGGTCGCGCAGCGTGCCTTCATAGGTGAAGCCCAGCCGGGCGGCGGCGCGGCGCGAGGGCATGTTCAGCGCATTGCACTTCCAGGTCATGCGCCGATAGCCGAGCTCGTCCATCGCATGGCGCAGCAGCAGGAACATCGATTCCGTCGCCGCGCGGGTGCGCTGCATGCGCGGCGAGAACCAGATATTGCCGATCTCGATATGCGCATGCGCCGGGTGGATCTCCATCAGCGTCAGCCAGCCATCCGCCGTGCCGGTGGCGTGCGGGCGGATCGCCCAGGCCATCGGGTCGTGGGTCGCGGCGAAGGCGGCGACATGGGCGCGCATGGCGGCCTCGGTCGCGAAGGGGCCGGCGGCCAGGTAGGCCCAGGAGGCCTCGGCGGTCTGCCCCTGCGCCGCGCGGAACAGTTCCGGCGCGTGGCGCACATGCAGTGGTTCGAGGTCCACCGAGGCGCCGCGATGGGGCACGCGGGCGGGCAGAGGGCGCGGGGTGGCATCGACAAGGGGGCCGACCGGCGGGTCGGTGGCGGGGTCGAAGGGCACGCCCTCGGGCAGGTCTGTCATGGCCGAAGGAGAGCGCGGGGCGCCGGCGCGCGCAAGGACGGCTGGCGCATGGCTGTCGCGCCGTTAGCAACGCTTTGATGTTGCGCCGCACGCGGTGACGGACCACAACCCTGCCCGCCATGAACGACGCCATCCTGCCCGCCGCCCCCGCCATCCCCGCCGCCTATTTCGGCGAGCGCGTGACGTGGGTGCACCATTGGACCGAACGCTTGTTCTCCTTCCGCTGCACGCGCGACACCGCCTTCCGGTTCCGCGCCGGCGAATTCGCCATGATCGGGCTGATGGTCGGCGCCAAGCCGCTGGTGCGCGCCTATTCCATGGCGAGCCCCACCTGGGACGAGGAACTCGAATTCCTGTCGATCAAGGTGCAGGACGGGCCGCTGACCTCGCGCCTGCAGCATGTCGCGGTGGGGGATACGGTGCTGATCGGGCGCAAGCCGACCGGCACGCTGGTGACCGACAACCTCAAGCCCGGCCGCAAGCTGTGGCTGCTGGCGACCGGCACGGGCCTAGCCCCCTTCCTGTCCCTGGCGCGCGAACCCGATGTCTATGACCGCTTCGACAAGGTCGTGGTCGCGCATACCGTGCGCGAGGAACGCGAGCTCGCGCATCGCGCGTTGTTCGAACAGGATCTGCCCGCGCATGAATTCCTCGGGGAGATCGTCGCTGGCAAGCTGCTCTACTACCCCTCGGTCACGCGCGAGCCGTTCCGCACCCAGGGGCGCATCACCACGCTGATCGAATCCGGGCGCATCTTCGCCGATCTCGGCCTGCCGGCGCTGGACCCGGCGCATGACCGCGTGATGCTCTGCGGGTCCGAGGCGATGAACCGCGACTGCAAGGCTTTGCTGGAAGCCCGCGGTTTCGAGGAAGGATCGAACAACACCCCGGGCACCTACGTCGTCGAGAAGGCGTTCGTTACGAAGTAGCGGCGCATCGACGCGCTGCATGCGCGCCATCGCGCGGCGCGAAAGCGATCATCATTGCGCCGCCCCGCGTCGTCGGATATCCGGGTTGGTGGTGCAACACGCCGGGTCCGCTCAAGAATGGCCACGGCTTTTCGGGAGGGTCGCATGAGCGACGAAAAGGCGCCGGTTCCGGCGCGTCGTGGTTTCCTCAAGGCCGCGGCAGTGGGCGGCGTCGGCGCAGCGGTGCTCGCCACGCCGAATGTCAGCCGCGCGCAGACCGTGACCTGGCGCTTCCAGTCCACCTGGCCGCAGCGCGACATCTTCCACGAATTCGCCAATGACTACGTCACGCGCGTCAACGCGATGTCGGGCGGGCGGCTGCGGATGGAGTTGCTCGCCGCCGGCGCGGTGGTCGGCGCCTTCCAGCTGATCGACGCGGTCTCCGCCGGCACGCTCGATGGCGGGCATGGCGTCTCGGCCTATTGGTTCGGCAAGAACAAGGCGTTCAGCCTGTTCGGCACGCCGCCGGCCTGGTTCTACGACGCCAATTCCTACCTGGCCTGGTTCTACTACGGCGGCGGCGAGGCGCTGTACAACGAGCTGATCGGCACCGTGCTGCGCGTGAACGTGGTCGGCTTCCAGACCGGCCCGATGCCGACCCAGCCGCTGGGCTGGTTCAAGAACCCGGTCACCAATGCCGAGCAGATGCGCGGCCTGAAGTACCGCACCGTGGGCCTCGCCACCGACCTGTTCAATTCCATGGGCGCGGCCGTGACCGCGCTGCCGGGCGGCGAGATCGTGCCCGCGCTGGAACGCGGCGTGATCGACGGCGCCGAGTTCAACAACCCGTCCTCCGACCGCGTGCTCGGCTTCCCGGACGTGGCCAAGAACTACATGATCCAGTCCTATCACCAGAACACCGAGACCTTCGAGGTGCTGCTGAACAAGGGCAAGTACGATGCCCTGCCGGCCGAACTGAAGGCGATCGTGCGCCATGCGTCGGAGGCCGCCTCGGCCGACATGTCGTGGAAGCAGCAGCTGCGCTACCCCAACGACCTGCAGCAGATGGCCGCGACCCAGGGCGTGAATGTGCAGGTCACGCCGCGCCCGGTGCTCGATGCCCAGCTGCGCGCCTGGGACGGCGTGATCCGCACGCTGGAGGCCGACCCCTTCTTCAAGAAGGTGACCGACAGCCAGCGCGACTGGTGCCGCCGCGTCAGCGCCTTCTACCTGCGCTACCAGGCGTCCCCCGCCCTGGCCTACAACCACTTCTTCGCGCGGAGCTAAACCGCGGCGTGTCGCGAAGCGCCCGCCCCGGCACGACCGGGGCGGGCGTTCGCACGAAAGGGGGGGACCCGCGGTATGGGTTTGCAGTCTCTGCTGCTGGGCATCGACCGGCTCAGCGCCTTCATGGGCAAGGCCTTCGCCTGGTGCATCGTGCTGCTGACCGGGGTGGTCGTCTATGAAGTGGTCATGCGCTACGCGTTCCGCGCGCCGACCACCTGGGCCTACGACGTCTCCTACATGCTGTACGGCACGCTGTTCATGATGGCGGGCGCCTATGCGCTGTCGCGCAATGGGCATGTCCGCGGCGACTTCCTGTACCGCAACTTCCGCCCGGTGAACCAGGCGCGGCTCGACCTGCTGCTGTACGTGCTGTTCTTCTTCCCGGCGATCTTCGCCTTCATGATCTCGGGCTGGGACTTCGCCGCCATCTCGTTCTTCCAGAATGAACGCAGCATGTTCAGCCCGACCGGGCCGGTGGTCTGGCCGTTCAAGTTCCTCATCCCGATCACCGGCTTCCTGCTGCTGCTCCAGGGCCTGGCCGAGGTGGTGCGCTGCATCCGCTGCATCCGCACCGGCGCCTGGCCGGCGCGCCTGTCGGATGTCGAGGAAATGGAACAGCAGATCCTCGCCGCAGCGGCGGAACGCGACCCCGAGGAGCTGGCGCGCGAGATGGCGGCGACCGGCCACATACCTGGCGAACGCGCCGGCGACGAGGTGAGCGGACGCTGATGATGTCGCATGACAGCCAGGCCATCCCGGATCGCGCACCGGCGCGATCCGGGAGCGCGAAGCGCTCCCGCGCCCAGAACACCATCGGCACCCCGTGCGGCAGCGCAGGGCGCGACGCCCCAGCGGCCGCAGGCCGCGCCCGGCGCATGAGGGCAGAAGACCAATGACCGACGGCGCGCTCGGCCTGCTGCAGCTTTTCCTGTTCCTGTTCTTCATCATGCTGGGCTTCCCCATCGCCTTCACGCTGATGGCGATGGGGCTGTTCTTCGGCTACCTCGGCATGCAGGAACGCATCTTCGACCTGCTGGTGCAGCGCACCTATTCGGTCATGGCGAACGATGTGCTCATCTCGGTGCCGCTCTTCGTGCTGATGGGCTACGTCATCGAACGCGCGAACATCCTCGACCGGCTGTTCCGGTCGCTGCAGATGGCATCGGGCAATATCCCCGGCTCGCTGGCCGTCGCCACGCTCGCGACCTGCGCGATGTTCGCCACCGCCACGGGCATCGTGGGCGCGGTCGTCACGCTGATGGGGCTGCTGGCGTTTCCGGCGATGCTGCGCGCGGGCTACGACGTGAAGCTGGCCTCGGGCGTGATTTGCGCCGGCGGGTGCCTGGGCATCCTGATCCCGCCCTCGATCATGCTGATCCTGTTCGGCGCCACCGCCGGCGTGTCGGTCGTGCAGCTTTATGCCGCGGCCTTCATCCCCGGCGTCATGCTGGCGGGGTTGTACATCCTGTATGCGATCGGCATCGCCATCGTGAAGCCCTCGGTCGCGCCGCGCCTGCCGCCCGACCAGGTGAACGTGCCCTTCGGCACCATCCTGTTCTCGCTGCTGACCTCCTTCCTGCCGCTCGCCGCACTGATTGGCGTCGTGCTGGGGTCGATCCTGATGGGTCTCGCGACGCCTTCGGAGGCGGCGGCGATGGGCTCGCTCGGCTCCATCCTGCTGGCGCTGGCCTACCGGTCCTTCACCTGGGCCAAGCTGACCGAGAGCGTCTATCTCACCGCCCGCACCTCGGCGATGGTCTGCTGGCTGTTCGTGGGCAGCGCGATCTTCTCCTCGGTCTTCGGCTACCTGGGTGGGCAGGAGCTGGTCGAGCAGTTCTTCAAGTCGCTGCCGCTCAACACGCTGACCTTCATGCTGCTGGCACAGGCGCTGATCTTCGTGCTCGGCTGGCCGCTGGAGTGGACCGAGATCATCGTCATCTTCGTGCCGATCTTCCTGCCGCTGCTGGATGATTTCGGCGTCGACCCGCTGTTCTTCGGCGTGCTGGTGGCGCTGAACCTGCAGACATCGTTCCTGTCGCCGCCGGTGGCGATGGCGGCCTTCTACCTGAAGGGCGTCGCACCCAAGCATGTGCGGCTGGAGGACATCTTCCGCGGCTGCATGCCCTTCATCTACATCGTCATCTTCACGATGGTCTGCGTGTACGTCTTCCCGGAGATCGTCACCTGGCTGCCCTCCTACCTCTATGACGTGGCACCCACCGCCGGGTCGGGCGCGGACGTGCTCCAGGCACCCTCCGGCGGCTTCCAGGTCGATGAGGAACCGCAATTGCCGTCGCTGAACTGAGGCCGCGCATGGACCAGCAAGCGCGCGGCATCCTCGCCGCCGCGATCGTCGAGGCGCTGGAGACCGGCCTGCCGATCGCCCCCCTGCCCCCCGGCCGCGGCCCCGCCGATGCCGCGACCGGCGAAGCGATCGCCGAGGCCGTGCTCGAGGTGCTCGAACTCGCCCCCTGCGGCCTGCGCCTGGTGATGCAGCCCGACGGCAGCGCCCGGGTCGGCCCGATGCTGGACTCGCGGCTGCTGCGCGACGGCGCCGCGCTGCCGGCAGCGATGCTGCGCCACGCGCGCGTCAGCGCGGCCGCGGTGGGCGTGCTGGGCGCGCCGCTCACCGATGGGCCGCCGGTGCTCGCCGCGGTGCTGCCCGCGCTGGACATCGCCACCAGCCGCTTTCGCGACGGCGCGGCAGGACCGGGCGAGGAAGCGGCCGACATTGGCGGGCTCGGCCATGTCGTCACCGGCAAGCGCGGCGCGCTGCCGGATCGAGCGGTCGCGGCATCCTGCGCGATGGAACCCAAGCGCCCGCGCGGCGTGCCGGTGGACCTGGCCGCCGCCTTCGCCGCCGCGGCCGATGCCGCGCGCGCGCTGGGCGGGCTGCCCGCCGGCGGGCTGCTGGTGGTGGCCGGGCTGACAGCGCCCGCCACGGCGGCGGCGGGCGAGGACTGGACGGCGCGCCTTGCGGGCCTCGGGCGCGCGCGGGTGCGGATCGTGGCGGCCAGCGAGCCCGCCTGACCGGGCGGTCCGGCCCGCGTCAGCCGAAGCCCGTCACTCCTCGTCCCTGCCGGATCACGCCGCCAGGATCGCCCGCGCCAGCAACGCGACGCCGGTGCAGACCCACATGGCCAGCGCGGCGATGGCAACGCGCTCGGCGTGCCACACCAGCCTGTCACGCAGCACCTGCGCCGCCAGGGCCTGCAGCCGGGCGGCCTCGGCGCCGCGCGTGAGGTGCCGGCGCTCGGCCACCAGCAGGGACCACATCTCGGTCTGGCGGATGTCGCGCCGCGGCGTGGCCCAGGCCATCAGCCACAGCACGCCGCAGGCGATGGATGTCAGCACCGCGCCCGAGCGCAGCGCCAGCGGCATGTCGAAGGACAGCGCCAGCATCACCGTGCCGATGCCCAGCGCGGCGAAGCCGCAGGCCCGGCGGATCGTGAGGTCGGCCAGCATCGGCAGGAGTTCCATCGCACCTCCCGTGGAAAGGCGCCCAGCATGCCGTGCCGGCGCGCCGTGCGGGAGAACAATCGCGTCAGAACCGCGCGAGGATGCCCAATCCGGTCAGCAGCGCCGCCGCGGCAAGCCACACACGCATGGCGGTGCCTTCGTCGGCCCCCATGCGTTCGGCGACCGCCGCCGGGATGGCGGAGGCCAGCAGCGTGGCGGTCGCGACGATCAGGCTGGCGCCGTAGAACACCACCTCGGTGGTGCGGGGAAAGATCTCGGGCAGCCACAGCGGATACAGCGCGAAGACCAGCGCCAGCGCCGGGCTGGACAGCCCCGCCAGCAGGCTGGTCGCGACCACCAGCGTGAACAGCGTCTGCGGCGTCATGCGTTCAGGCCCCCGGCGGCGTCACGCGCGGCGCGAGCCCGGCCGAGAGCATCGCGATGCCGAAGCCGATCCGCAGGATGAAGATCCAGAAGGCCGCGATCAGCGGCAGGAACGGCCCATGGATGTACGAGGGCACCATCAGCCGCGCCGCGGCCACCGGCCAGGCCGACAGCGCGCGAAACGCCCGCCAGATGTAGTTGGTGCTGTCCGCCTGCACCACGAACTGCATCATGAAGCGCCCGATGCACGACCAGCCGGCCACCGCCAGCACGTAGGTGACGATCCAGAACGGCAGGTAGGACAGCAGGAAATCATCGCCCATCGATCGACCTCATGCAGAAAGGGCGGGACCCTGGCAAGGTCCCGCCCCGTTGCGTGCCGAAGCCGCGTGGCGCCTATTCGGGCGCCACCTCGCCGCCCGCCATGCGCACACCGCCGCGCGGGGTGCGGATGCTCTCGACGAAGTCCTGCATGTCCTGCGACGGCGCGGGCGTCATCAGGCTGACCACGTAGGTCACCAGGAACGCCGCCGGGATGCCGAACAATCCGCAGGAGATGTTGCGCACCCCGAACCAGAGCGGCATGCCCATGTATTGCGTGCCGATCAGGTAGAACAGGCAGACGCCATAGCCGGCGACCATGCCAGCGATGGCCCCCGCCGAGGTGGTGCGCTTCCACCACACGCCCATCACCAGCGCCGGGAACAGACCCGAAGCGGCGATCGAGAACGCCCAGGCCACCATCGCCAGGATGCCCGCCGGTCGCGTGCTGGCCACCCAGGCCGCGACGATCGCCACGCAGACCAGCAGGATACGCGCGACGATGAGGCGACGCTGCGTGTTCGCGCGCGGGTCGATCATCCGGTAGTAGATGTCGTGGCTGAGCGCATTGGCGATGGCGAGCAGCAGGCCATCCGCGGTGGACAGCGCCGCCGCCAGGCCGCCCGCCGCCACCAGGCCGGCGATGACATAGGGCAGGCCCGCGATCTCCGGCGTCGCCAGCACGATGGCGTCGGCGTTGATGGTGAACTCGCGGAACTGCAGGATGCCGTCGGAATTGGCGTCGCGCACGCTGACCAGGCCGATCTCGCTCCAGACGCGCACCCAGTCGGGCAGGCTCGCGATCGGCGTGCCGATCACGTTCTGGAACACTTCCAGCTTGGCGAAGGCCGCATAGGCCGGCGCCGTGAAGTACAGCAGGAAGATGAAGAACAGCGACCACGCCACTGACTTGCGCGCATCGCGCACCGACGGCGTGGTGAAGTAGCGCATCAGGATGTGCGGCAGCGAAGCGGTGCCGACCATGAGGCAGAAGATCAGCCCGAAGAAGTTGAGCGGATCGTAGGTCTGGAATGGCGTGATGTGCGATGGCGCGCCTGCCAAGGCTTCCTTGGTGACGCGCAGCATCTCGATCTGCTCGATCGCCTGGCCGTACATCAGCTGCGGGATCGGCACGCCGGTCACCTTGGCCGAGAGCAGCACGACCGGGATCAGGTAGGCGATGATCAGGATGATGTACTGCGCCACCTGGGTCCAGGTGACGGCGCGCATGCCGCCCAGCATCGAGCACACCAGGATGCCCGCGAGCCCGACGAAGACCGCCAGTTCGAAGGAGATCCCGAGGAACCGCGACGCGATGATGCCGGTGCCGAAGATCTGCGCCACCACATAGGTGAACGACGCCGACATCAGCACGATGACCCCGCAGAAGCGCGCGAAATTGCCGCCATACCGCGCGCCGAGGAAGTCGGGCACGGTATAGGCGCCGAATTTCCGCAGATACGGAGCGAGCAGGATCGCCACCAGCACGTAGCCGCCGGTCCAGCCCAGCACGAAGGCGAGGCCGTCATAGCCGAGCAGGTAGAGCGTGCCCGCCATGCCGATGAAGGACGCGGCGGACATCCAGTCCGACCCGGTCGCCATGCCGTTGTAGAAGGCCGGCACCTTGCGTCCTGCCACATAGTATTCCGAGACCTGCGCCGTGCGCGACAGGTAGCCGATCAGCGCATAGACGCCGATGGTCAGGAACACGAACAGGTAGCCGATGATGCGGTTCGGCACGCCCATCTGTTCGAGCAAGGCCAGGAACAGCACGAAGGCGGCGAAGCCGCCGGTGTAGATCAGGTAGACCTTGCCGAGGTTGTTGAGGAAATCGCCCTTGTTGGCCGAGGGGTCGGACATCGCTCAGTCCTCCGACACGCCGAATTCGGCATCGATGGCGTTCTGGCGCCGGGCGAACCAGAACAGCATGACGACGAACACGATCAGGCTGCCCTGCGCCGCCATGTAGAAGCCGAGCGGAAAGCCGAAGAACACAAACTGGTTCAATTGATTGACGAACGCGTGAATGCCGAATCCGAACACCGCCCAGATGATAAGCATCAGCCACATGAGCCCTGATGTCTTCGACCAGTACGCGGCGCCCGTGGCGGCGTCGACTGACGGTTGGGTATTCGCCGGCGGGCCGGCCCCCGGTTCCATTGATGCCATTCTTCCTGGACCCCCTCTTCTTGTTCCCCGACGTCGGCCGAATCGGTCCGACGCGCCTTAAGATCCAGTCGCGGTCGAGTCGTCCGACCCTGCCTGCTGGACCCATTGGAAGAACGCTGCCATGCGATGGCATTCGCACGCAATAAGGTTGCTTCGCCATGGCGTCTGGACTTCTCGGCCTGCTCGGCCGCTACCTGAAGCGCCGCCGATCCGACGACCCGGCGGTGCTCGGCGCCTTCCTGCGCGCCCAGGGCGCCTATGTCGCGCAGAAGACGGTGCTGGATTACTGCCGCGTCAAGTCCGGCCGGCACGAGCAGACGCTGTTCGCGGAACCGACGTTCCAGGCGGCCCTGCTGCATTGCCGCTGGCAGGTTTTCTTCGGCGCGCTGGCCGACGTGACCGCGCTGGCCGAGGCCTGGCTGAGGCCGCACGCCCCTGGCCACGAAGCCGCGCTGGCCGAAGCGCTGGCGCGCCTGCACGACGCCGCGCGTGTCGCCGATCCCATCCCGCCCGCGGAAGCCGAGGCCGCCGCCGCCATCGATATCCGCAGCCACCTGGCACGGATGCAGATCGCCGCGCCGCAGCGGTCCCACACCATGCCGCTGCTGGCGCAGGCGCCGCTGTTCGCCACCCTGCCCATCCATCCCGACCAGCGCATCGGCGAAGACCCGGCCATCCGTGGCGCGCTGCGCTTCCTGATCGTCTCGACCCAGCAGGAGATGGAGCGGGCCTTCGACGCGCCCGCACTGGCCGCGCGGCTGGTCGCGGGCCGCGCCGAGCCGCGATGACGCAAAGCTGCGCCTGCCCTGAACGGCATTGGCCCGGCGCATCGCCGGGCGCCATACTCCGCGCGTGGCAGACCCAGCGGGCGGCATGCGCCGAACCCCTCCGCGTCCGATCGCCTCGCCGGCCGTCGCGCTGACCGGCGGGATCGCCGCGGCGATGTCCGTGGCGCCGCCGGCCTTCCCGCCCGCCGCGCCGCTCGCCGAGGTGCTCGCCGGCATGACGGCGGCGCGCGCCTCCGCCGCGCTCGCCATCGACGCGTCGGGCCGCCCGGCCGGCATCCTGACCGAGCAGGACGTCACGCGCCGCGTCGCCTTCCGCCTGCCGCCCGATGCGCCGCTTGCGGCCGCCATGACCGCGCCCGTCGTCACCTGCGCCGAGGATGCCGGGCTGTGGCGGGCAGTCGCGCTGCTGCGCCCGGGGCGGCTGCGCCATGTGCCGGTGGTGGATGCCGGCGGGCGCTGCATCGGCATGCTGCACCGGGCCGAGACGCTGGCCGCCGTCTCGGGCCGGCTGCTGCTGCACCTGGATGCGCTCGCCGGCGACGATGCCGCTGTGAAGCGCGCCCAGGCCGGCGTGGCGGTCGCGCTGCGCGACGAGGGCGTGCCGGCGCGCGACCTGGTGGGCCTGGTCAGCGGCATCAACATCGACCTGCATCGCCGCGTGCTGGACCGTGTGCTGGGTGAACACAGCCCACCGCCCGTCCGGTTCACGCTGCTGGTGATGGGCAGCGCCGGGCGCGGCGAGAGCCTGCTGCGGCCCGACCAGGACAATGGCTTCATCCTGGCCGACTACCCCGATGCCGAGCATGCGCGCATCGACACGTGGTTCCGCGCCGCCGCGGCGGATTTCAATGCCGGGCTCGACGCGGCTGGCTTCCCGCTGTGCCCGGGTGGCATCATGGCGATGAACCCGCTGTGGCGGAAAACCCTGCCGCAATGGCAGGCCCAGTTCGCCTATTGGGCGCGCCGGCGTTCAGGCGCCGCGCTGCTATCCTCCGACATCGCCTTCGACTTCCGCGCCGTCGCCGGGGACACCGCGCCGGCCGTGACGCTGCGCGACCATCTCGGCCGGGTGCTCGCCGCGAACCCCGCGCTGCTCGCGGCGATGGCGGCGCAGAACCAGGCGCTGACGGTCGGCCTGACCCTGTGGGGCGGCTTCACCGATGATGAACCCGGCCCCGGCACGCGCACCGACTTCAAGCTGCATGGGCTGATGCCGCTGGTGGCGGCGGCGCGGCTGATGGCGCTGCGCGACGGCATCGCCGCGACCGGCACGGCGGACCGGCTGGCGGCCCTGGCGCATCACGGCACGCTGTCGCCGCGCGAGGCCGCGGAACTGACCACCGCCTTCGACCTGCTGCTCGACACCGTGCTGGGCCAGCAACTGGGCGACCACGCGGCCGGCGCCGAGCCCGGCAACCTGGTCGATACCGCCGCGCTGCCCAGGGCCGAGCGCACCGCGCTGCGCGATGCGCTGAAGGCGGTGCGGTCGTTCAGCCGCGCCTCCTTCGGGTCGTTCACCGGGCAGCTCTGGTAGGCGCATTCCACAGCCCGGCACGGGCCCGGCCCCCCACCCGGCCACCCATCCAGGATACTGTCGTTGGGTGGCCGGGTGGGGGAGCGGGCCGGTGCCGGCACTCTCAAGAATGCGCTCAGAAATGCTCCGCCGACGCCGCCATCTGCGGCAGCATGCGCGTGCGCCGCAGCAGCTCGGCCAGGTCCTCGACCCCGCGCGCGGCGGCGCGGGCGATCAGCTGCACCCACAGCGCGGCGGTCGCCTCGGCATCGCCCAGCGCCTCGTGCCGCCCGTCGATGACGATGCCCGCGCGCCCGCACAGGCCATCGAGCGAATGGTCCGGCTCCTGCGGGTCCAGCCAGTGCGACACCACCATCGAGCACAGGAAGGGATTCGGCACCGCGGGCGCGCCGCGATGCTCCTCCATGAACAGCAGCGTGCGGTCGAAGGCTGCGTTGTGCGCCACCAGCACGGCGTCGCCGGCGAAGTCCAGGAAGCCGGCGATCGCCTCCACCGGGCTGGGGGCGCCCCGTACCATCGCATCCGTGATGCCGTGATAGGCGATGGACGTCGACGGGATCGGCCGCCCGGGATCGACCAGCGTGGTGAAGCGCGCCACCGCCTCCGTATCGCGCAGCCGCACCGCGCCGATCGACAGCAGCCCATCGCCGTTCGTCGGCTTCAGCCCCGTCGATTCCAGGTCGAAGACGACATAGTCCTGGAACGGCAGCGGACCCTCCGGCAGCCCGGCATGGAAATGCGCCCGCGCCCGCACGAAGTCGCGCGCCGAGGGCTTCAACCCCTTGGCGATCGCGGCGGCGGTGCGGCGCAGGATCCCGCTCATGCGCGAAACCGTGGCATGCCCGGCCGAGGGCGTCGATTGATCCAACGCAACCGTGGAGCACCCCTTGCGGCGTAGCGAAGCGCCGGTCCAGGCTTCGGCGGAACACGGGAGGGCACGCGCCATGACGCGCTACGATGAGACCTATGCGCGCTGGCAGCAGGACCCCGCCGGCTGGTGGATGGAGGCCGCGCAGGGCATCGCCTGGGACACGCCGCCGGCGCGCGCCTTCGACCCGTCCTTGGGCGTCTACGGCCGCTGGTTTCCCGGCGGGCGGCTGAACACCTGCTTCAACGCGGTGGACCGCCATGTCGAAGCCGGGCGCGGCGACCAGGCCGCCATCATCTGGGACAGCCCGATGACCGGGCAGGTCGAGACGATCACCTACGCGCGGCTGCTCGACCGCGTGGCGCGCCTCGCCGGTGCGCTGGCGGCGCGCGGCGTGGCCAAGGGCGACCGCGTCGTCATCTACATGCCGATGGTGCCCGAAGCCGCGATCGCGATGCTCGCCTGTGCGCGGCTCGGCGCGGTGCATTCGGTGGTGTTCGGCGGCTTCGCGGCCGCGGAACTCGCCGCGCGCATCGCGGACGCGAAGCCGCGCGCCATCGTCACGGCCTCCTGCGGCCTCGAGCCCGGTCGCATCGTGCAGTACAAGCCGCTGATCGACGCCGCGATCGCGCTGAGCCCGCACAAGCCGTCATCGGTGCTGATCCTCCAGCGCCAGCAAGCGCCCTGCGCGCTGACGCCCGGCCGCGACGAGGACCTGCTGGAAGCCGAAGCCGCCGCCGCGCCACACGCCTGCGTCAGCGTCGATGCAACCGACCCACTCTACATCCTATATACTTCCGGCACCACGGGCGCGCCCAAGGGCATCCTGCGCGACAATGGCGGGCACGCCGTCGCGCTGCACCGCTCCATGGCCATGGTCTATGGCGTCGGTCCCGGCGACGTGTACTGGGCGGCATCCGATGTCGGCTGGGTGGTGGGCCATTCCTACATCGTCTACGCGCCGCTGCTGGCCGGCTGCACCACCGTGCTGTTCGAGGGCAAGCCAGTCGGCACGCCCGATGCCGGCACCTTCTGGCGCGTCTGCGCGCAGCACGGCGTCAAGGTGCTGTTCACCGCGCCCACCGCCATCCGCGCCATCAAGAAGGAGGACCCCGAGGGCGCCTTCCTGAAGCGCCACGACCTGTCGCGCCTGGAAGCACTCTACCTCGCCGGCGAGCGCTGCGACCCCGACACCATCACCTGGTCGCAGCGCCTGCTGCAAAAGCCCGTGGTGGACCATTGGTGGCAGACCGAGACCGGCTGGACCATCACCGGCAATTTCCGCGGCCTCGGCCTGTTCGAAACGCGCCCCGGTTCCGGCGGCAAGCCCGCCCCCGGCTACGACGTGGTGGTGCTGGACGAGGCCAACCAGGAAGTCCCGCGCGGGCAGATCGGCAGCCTCGCCATCCGCCTGCCGCTGCCGCCTTCCGCACTGCCCACGCTGTTCAACGCCGATGACCGCTTCCGCGACGCCTACCTCGCCGCGCATCCCGGCTACTACAGCACCGCCGATGCCGGGATGATCGACACGGACGGCTACGTCTCGGTGATGTCCCGTACCGACGACATCATCAACGTGGCGGGCCATCGGCTTTCCACCGGCGCGATGGAGGAAGTCCTGGCATCGCACCCCGACGTCGCGGAATGCGCCGTGGTCGGCGTGCGCGACACGCTGAAGGGCCAGGTGCCGCTGGGCCTGGTCGTGCTGAAATCCGGCGTGACCCGCGCCGAGCCCGCCATCGCCGCCGACCTGGTCGCCATGGTGCGCGATCGCATCGGCCCCGTCGCCGCATTCAAGGAAGCGCGCGTGGTCGCCCGCCTGCCCAAGACGCGATCCGGCAAGATCCTGCGCGCCACGCTGCGCAAGATCGCCGATGGCGACGACTACGCCGTGCCGCCCACCATCGACGACCCGCTGATCCTGGAGGAAGTCACCACCGTCCTGAAAGCGGCGATGCGCTGATGGTTCAATCCAGCGCGGCGTGCTCGACCAGCAGCACCAGTTCGCGCCCCGTCCCGGGCTCGCGCACCCCGCCGGTGAAGTCGAGGCTGACCTCGTTCAACCCCACCCGCAGCGTGAGGTCGACCATGAGGTCCAACGCCTCGCGCAGCCCAGCGCCGGGCGCCTCGTGCTCCAGCGCCGCCGCGCCATTGACGACGACGCGCAGCCCCTGCCGCGGCAGCAGGCTGCGATAACGCAGCGCAAGCCGCGCCGGACCCCCAGCCGAGCATTCCACCGCCAGCCGCGCGCTGCGCGCCACCACCCAGCGCACGCCGGCAGGAATCCCGAGTTCCTCGAAGGGGCCTTCCTCCGGCCCGATCCCGGCGGACAGGTCCCAGCGGATGCGCCGGCCTTCCGATAGCGGCTCGGCCGGCGCCACCGCGGCCGCCGCGGGGCTGTCCTGCGCCGGCAGCGCCGTGCCCGCCATTGGGGCGACGGACACCCCCAGCAACACCGGCGCCGTGCCCTCCCCCGCCACCAGGTCCCAGCGCGACGGCGCGCCCAGGCGCAGCATCGCCGGCGACAGCGTCGCGGTCGCCAGCCATTCCCCGCCCGCCGCGCTGCCGATCTCCATGGGCACCGGCACCGCATTGACATGCAGCGCCAGCCCAGGCGCCGCGCCGGGGGCGAAGCGGAAGGCCAGCACGCAGGGCACGGCAGGGTCGGCCGCCACCTCGCCGCCGAGCGCCGGCGCCACCGGCCAGCCACCACCCGCCGCGGCGGCGCTCAGCACGCGCGCCACCGGCCCGCCCTGCACGCCTGGCGGCCGCACCGCGCCGCCGGCGGCGACCGGGCCGACCTGCAGCCCGGCGACCAGCACGCCCAGGTCCCGCGCCTCGTTCGACGGGCGATAGGTCGCGCCCAGGCGCAGCCGCAGCGCCACCCGCGGCTGCGCGCGCCCCGGCCCCGGCCCCTGCACGGCGAGGCGCGCGCCATGGCCGATCCGCGTGACGGACACCGCCACCGGGGTCGTCCCCGCCACCGCCTCGATGCCCACGAGTTGATCGGCGCCCAGCACGGACAGCACCGTCGCCTCGACCTCCCAGGGTTCCTCGAAGGGCCAGTCGAAGGTGACCACCGGCTCCTGCGCGGTCCAGCGCACCTGGCGGCCATCCACAGTCTCGGGCCGGTGCCAGCCGGCCTCCATCCGCATCAGGTCGAGCGGCGTGCGTTGCGCGCGGCGCACCAGAGACGCCGTCGCCTTGTGGCGCACCCACAGCGCCGCCACCTGGTCGATCAGCGCGCCCGCTCCATTGGCGGCGCGGTATCGCGCACCGGCCTCGGCCGACAGTGCCTCCAATTCGGCGATGCGCGGCAGCGCCTGCGCGAAGGCCTCCGCGATCGGCGCCGCGCCGTGGGTCTCGTAGGTCACATGCCCGGCACCCCAGTGCCGTGCCTCGTGCTCCAGCCAGGTCCCCTGCGGCACCACCACCGGCAGGCCGAGGCTGATTGCCTCCCACAACACGCCCGAGGATTTGCGCCGGTACAGCGCCGGGTCGTAAGGGAACAGCGCGATGCGCGCACCGCGCAGCACATCCAGGTACGCCTCCGGCGCCAGCCGCCCGAACGACAGCGCGATGTTCGGCGCGGCTTCGGCCAGCGCGGGCAGCGCCTCGGCCGCTGCGCGCGCTTCGCCCCAGGCGCTGTCCGCGTTGACATGCGCGCAGAAGGTCCAGTCGGGATGCGCCTGCGCGAGTTGCGGCAGCAACGCCGGCAGCAGCGCGATCCCCTTGTCCACCCGCGCATCGCCTGCGAACAGCAGGGCGCGCCGCGCGGTCAGCGCGGCGGCTGGCTCGGGCCGGATCGGCAGCGGATGCGGCGCGATCGGCCGGCCCAGCAGCGCCGAGAACTCCGCCGCGTGCTGCCCGCCGCTGGCGAAGACATGCACCGGCGGCCCACCCTCCTGCGCGATGCGGTCGGCCAGGCGGTAGAACAGCGCGCGCAGCGGGTCATCCACCACCGCCTCGCCCGCCGCATCCACCGCCATGCCGGATGGGAACATCAGGTGGATGACGAACAGCGGCGCCTCGATGGGATCGAAGCTCTTCATCCAGCCGAGGTAGCCTGCCAGGTGGTTCTCGGTGGTGGTGGGCACCAGCACGCAGTCGGTCGGGCGGAACTCGCCGCGCGGCAGGGCGGCGAGTTCGTCGAGCAGCAGGTCGTTGAAGACGCGGTAGTCGTCGAGCCGCCCGGTGACCGGATCGCTGTGGCGCACCGCATAGGTGGTCTCGGTGAAATGCGGGACGATCCGCACGCCCTCGATGGTCGCGGCGCCCATCCGGCGATGCGCGATGATCGTCGCGGCCTCGCCACGCGCCACCGCCTCCTGCGCGATCGCCAGGTCGTAGGCGAGGTGATGCCCCGCCTCGCCCGCCAGGTTCGGGTCCAGGATGAACAGCGTCATGCGGGCACCTCGGTCAGGGCGGCGGCCAGCGCGCCGAGCGCCGCGCCGCGCAGCATCGGATGGCGCGCCAGGTGGCGCAGCAGCGCGCCGGCGGCCTCGGTGGTCGCGGCATCGTCGCGCGCCAGCACCAGCATCTCGGCCAGCGCGGCCAACGCGGCGTCGAGTTCGCTCTCGGCCAGCGCGGCATCCATCCGCGCGCGCGTCGCCGCAGCTTCGGGCGCGCCGCTACGCGCCGGGCGGGCGACCGCGCGCGGGCAGCCCATCGCGAGGCTTGGCGATGGCCCGCCTCCCGCGCGCAACAGCACCAGGCACCGGCGCGGCGTCGTCGGCGCGGTCATGCGAAACGCCTCGCCCGCCAGCGCGTCGCAGCCGGCGAAGGCGCTGCCGCCCAGCACGGCGAAATCCTGCACCTGACCATCAGCGCGATGCAGCCGGGCGGCATTCGCGCCCTCGGCCCAGATGGTGATCCGCCCATCGCCGGGGGCGGCGAAATGCGCCTGCGGCAGCGCGCCTTCGACGCGCCACGCATCGGGCGGCAGCACGACCACGCGGCTCATGCCCGTTCCGCCGCGATGGCCGCATAGAGCGTGGCATGGCGCGCCGCGATGTGCCGCCAGTCCAGCGCCTCCGCCCGCGCCCGCGCCGCACGGCCGAGCGCCGCCGCTCCGGCCGGGTCGGTCGCCAGCGACAGCACCGCATCGGCCAGCGCGCCGGCATCGCCGCGCGGTGCCAGGATCGCGGCCGCGCCGGTCATCTCCGCCACGCCACCGACATCGGTCGCGACCACCGGGCGACCGCAGGCCATGGCCTCCAGGATGGCGTTGTTGGCGGTCGCGTCGGACAGCGGCAGCAGCAGCGCATCGGCATCGCGATAGGCGTCGCGCAGCGCCTCGTCCGGCAGGCCGGCTTCGATGGTCACGCCCGTCGGCACGCCGCGTGGCGGATTGTGCGAGACGATCCGCAGCCGCGCATCGAGACCCGCATCGCGCAGCAGCGCCAGGGCTGCGAACAGCGTGTCGAAGTCGCGCAGCCAATGGCCGACCGCCAGCAGGCGGAAGCCCTCGCCGGGCGCCTGCGGGCCGGGGGTGAAGAAACCGGCATCGACGCCATGCGGGATGACATGCAGCCGCGCCGGCGGCACGGCCCGCGCCAGCGCGGCGCGCTGCGCCTCGCACAGCACCACCACGGCATCGAGCCGCGCCAGCAGGCCGGCATTCACCATGCCGGCCAGCAGTGCCGGCGGCTGGTGAAAGGTCGCCACCATCGCCGGGCGCCGCCCGCCATGGAACAGCGCGGCCGGCATGCGCGGCAGCAGCCACAGCGCCAGCTCGCCATCGATCGCATGGATCACCTCGACCGGCGCGGCGGCGCATTCGGCGAGCAGGTCGGCCTCGGCCAGCCAGGCATTGCCCTGTTGGCCGAAGGGCACGGTGCCGAGCAGCCGCCCCCATTCCCGCAGCCCACCCGCTTGCGTGCCAGCCAACGCATCGCCGAGCGGTGTTGCGCGAATGGCCGCGTCGATCCCCGGCGGCAGATGCCGCAGGAACTGCCAGGGGCCGGATCGCGCGCCGTGATGGACGTGCTGCGCGCGCAGCGCCGTCACGCGCAACACGCCCGGCGCGGGCGCGTCGTCCGGCGGCGCGCTCACGCTCGCCACCGCCGGCCCGGCCGCATCGCGCAGCAGCAGGTTCGTCGGGAAGCGCAGGAAGGGCGCGCCCGGCACCGCGCCGCCGGGCACCGGCGCACGGGCGAAGGCGCGCAGCGCGCGGCCATGCGTGGCGGCATCGGGGCTGCCGCCCTCCCCCGCCAGGTCGCGATACAGTGCCGACAGCCGCGCGCCGATCACCGGCACGGCGTTCTCCGCCTGCACCTGCGCGCGCGCCGAGCGACGCAGCGCGGCATCGCCGTGATGCCGCGCGACGAAGCGCAGCAGCGCCTCGGCCAGCGCGTCAGCAGTCGCGGCTTCGGCCAGCATCCCGCTGCTGCCCGCGCGCACCAGTTCCGGCAATCCGCCGACCGGCGTGGCGAGGCAGGGCGTGCCGCAGGCCAGCGCCTCCAGCGCGACATTCGGATAGTTGTCCTCGATCGAGGGGATGCAGGCGACATCGGCGGCGGCGAGGATATCCGCCATCACCGCGTCCTCGGCGACCTCGCCGAAATCGAGGCGGCGCAGCCCCGCCACCGGCGGCAGCGCCGACTTCCCGAAGCCGGCCAGCGCCGCCTGCGCGCCAGGCGGCAGCAGCGCCGCCAGCCGGCCATCCGCTGCCAGCGCACGCAGCGCGTCGATCAGCAGCGCACCGCCCTTGCGCGCCTCGCGGTTGTCATGCGCGCCGGCGACCAGCAGCAGGTCCCGCGGCGCCAGGCCCCAGGCGGCGCGCAGCGCGTCGCGGTCGGGCCGCGGGGCGAAGATGTCGGTCTCGACAGCGTTCGGGATCGCCTCGATCCGGCAGCCGCGCAGGATGGTGCTTTCCGCTGCGCGCACCGCCATCCAGGCGGAGGGCGCGACCACCACGGGTCCGGGCGAGGACCAGGCGGCACGCTTCTCGGCAAACGCGTTCGGCACCAGCGACCAGGCATCGGCCAGCTTCGGGCATTGCAGGCAGGCGGTGCGATACTGCTCGCAGCCCGCCGGGTAGTGGCAGCCGCCGGTCATCGGCCAGAAATCGTGCAGCGTCCAGACCACGCGCCGCCCCGCCGCCAGCCAGTGGCGCAGCGTGGCCGGCGCCACCGCCCAGGATGTCCAGTGCAGGTGGATCACGTCGGCGCCGGCGAACAGCGCCTGGTGCTCGAGCGCCGGTGCCGGATGCGCGATCGAGAACAGCGTGTTGGTCGCGGCGCTGCGCGCCGACTGCACCACGCCCCATTGCACGCGGTCGTGCAGCGCGGCGGCCAGCGCGGCCTCGCCGGACGCTTCCGGCGCGCGCGGCTGCAGCCGGATGTCGTCGGGTTCGCCAGCACCGCCGTCCAGGAAGGCGAAGGCCGACAACATGCCGGCTGCGCGCGTCGCGCGATGCGCGCGGCGGGCAGCGCGACCGGCGCCGCCGCCGGCACCGTGCGAGACGTGCATCACCGTCAGTGCCACGCGCGCGCCCCACCGAGGGTCCGGCGTCGCAGGCCGATCGTCGGCCTGCTGGCGCGCCGGGACCGACTTCCCGAACCGGCGCCGGGGTAGACCGCGCACCGGCGACGGTCAACCGGCGCGCAAGCCATGCCGCGCTGGACTTTTGCGGCGTGTCGGGTCATGCGGAACGGCACTGCCCGGGACGTGCCCTGTCGCCGCCACGGCGCGCCGCCGGAACCAACGCTGCGGAGAATCGGCTTGTCGAGCACACCCCCATCGCATCCACGCATCATGGTGACGCTCGCCACCCAGCGCACCGGCACCAAGGCCTTCGCGCAGGCGCTGAACACCGGTTCCCTGGTGACCTCCGTCTACGAAGTCTTCATGCCGAAGAACAAGCCGGCAAGCCTGACGCGAGCCTGGGCGGAACATCTCGGCGCGCATCCCGATTGCGACTTCTCGCCCAAGGCCCTCACCGCGTTCCTCGATGGCTTCCTCGACGGCGTGCGCGCGCGGATTGACCGCGACTGGCTGCATTTCGACGTGATGTACGACAACCTCGGCATGCTCTCGCCGGTCTGGACCTATCCGATCGGGCTGCCGCACCGGAACTTCCTGCTGGGCTACCTGCGCTCGCGCGGCATCGCCGTGGTCCACCTCGTGCGCGACAACATCCTCGACTGCTACGCCAGCGTGATCCTCGCGCAGACCCGCAACCTCTATCACACCGACAAGCCGGTCGACCTGCCGGACGAGGCGCCGATCACGCTCGACCCCGAACGCGCGCTGCACTACGTGCTGCCCGCCATGCGGACGCGTGACCTTGTGCGCGAGGCCTTCCGCGGCAATGGCCGCTACGTCGAACTGACCTATCCGGATTTCATCGCCAATGATCGCATCGCCCCGGATGCCGTCGCCGCGGTCGCCCGCACGCTGGGGCTGTCGGCCGAGGAGGTGCAGCGCCTGTTCGGCGCGGTCCGCATGCGCCCGACCGCGCCCGACAAGCATCGCGTGATCGCCAACTACGACGAGGTCGCCGCCTATATCGCGCCGCGCCTCGCGCGCCTGCCCGAAGGCCGCGGCCTGCGCTGGTAGCGCGCCGGCACGCTAACGCTTCCCCACGCCGCACGGATCCACTGCACATGATGGCCTCGATACGCTACGGCTTCATCGTCCTGTCGATGCCCAAATGCGCCTCGACCTCGCTGCACGAGGCGCTGACGCCGATCTGCGACATCCGCTTCCGCGGCCGCATGAAGCATGTGGACCACGCCTTCGTCGAACAATGGGTGGTGCCGATGCTGGCCGCGCGTGCGGCCCCGGTGCCCTTCCAGCCGCGTATCCTGTCGCTGATGCGCGACCCGGTCGAATGGCTCTATTCGTGGTACCGCTACGCCTATGGCGGGGAGCCGCCGGCGGAACCCAAGCCCTCGAAGCCGCATTACGCCCGCTTCGCGGATTTCCTCGATGCGTATTTCTCGAACCGCCCGCCGCGCGTCGGTGGCGTGCTCCGGCAATCGGATTTCCTGCGCGGGCGCGATGGCAGCCTCGACGGCATCGAGGTGTTCCGCCACGAGCAGAACGCCCGGCTGGTCGCGCAGCTGGAAGCCCTCGCCGGCGCGCCGATCGCGCTGAAGGTCACGCATCGTTCGCGCGCCCGCCAGCAGGACGACCTCGACGGCATCGACCTCGCTGAACTGCGCCACCGCCTGGCCGACGAATACGCGATCTACGATTCGATCGCGCCGTGACCGCTCATACCGAGCGCACGAAGGCGTCACCTTCGTGCCCCTGAGGCGCCGGGCGGGCCGCAGCCGCGGCCCTTGGCTTCGCGGCACTTGCCGCGGCGGCCGCTCGGCCCTGCGGGCCGCAGGTCGGAACGTCGTGCGCCTGGTATCAGCCGCCGACGGACAGGCGCGGCAGGGCGCGATAGAGCGCCAAATCCTCGGCGTAGCTCGCTTCGATCAGCGCGCGGGCAGCGGGCGAGACCTCGACCGGCTCGCCCTTCGACCGGTTGCTGTGCGGGATGGGCGCATCGATGCCCAGCATCGCCGCGACCACGGCCCAGGACGCGGCGAGCTCGTCGAAGCGATACAGCCGCGTCACCGCGACGATGCCGTTCACCTTCACCTGCGCCGCCTGCGACGGGACGCCTTGCCGCGCGATCGCGGCGAAGGCCTCGAGCCCATGGGCCAGCGCGGGGGCGCGCAGCGCATGGTCGCCGGCCGTCGCCCCGCGCAGCCACCGGTACAGCGAGACCATCCGGTCCACGGGGTCTCGCAGCACCGCAAAGCTGTAGGTGCGCGCGAAGGCCTCGGCGCCGGCGGCCTGGATGATGGCGCGTGCGCCGGAGTGCTTGTGCAACGCGAAGCGACGGCGATAGGGCTCCTGCAGCCGCTCGCCCATCACGGTGCCGCCGAGGATGATGTCGTTGAACAGCATGTGCGGCTCATAGGCCGCGGCGATCGAGGTGCCGCCGGTCTTGGCGATATGGATGAAGCAGAAATTGCGTGTCGTGGACCAGATCACGACACGGCCTCGCGCGGCAAGGACAGGACCTTGTCCAGGCTGGCGATCACCTCAACCGGGTCTTCGAGCCGGCTGCTCGGACGGTTCCCCAGCCCCGGCACCGGACGCGTCGCGACCCGCACCCCGAACTGGTCCAGCCGCTTCACCTGGCCGATCATGCTGTAGGCCTGCAGCAGCTTCCGCCCCCGCTCGACAATCGCGACGCGCGCGCCGACCTCGCGCCCCAGCATCAGCAGGTGGAAGGCCGAACCTTCGAAGCCGGCGATCGCCTCGGCATCCTCGATCGCGCGCAGCTGGTCACGCACGCCGCGGGTTTCCGGGTGCAGGATCGTCCAGCCGGCCTCGACCAGCAACGCTTCGAGCGCCCGCTCGCCGTCGATCGCCGGCAGGCCGCGCGGCAGCGCCGAGCGCGACAGCCAGATGCGCCGCCCCGGCACCGGCGGGGCGAAACGATGCACGCCCAGCGCGGCAGCCTGGCAGGCGTGGAAGTAGCGGCGCAGCACGAAACCCTGGTCCGGCACCCAGAGCTTCTCGATCCGCACCGGTCGCTCCACGACGCGGTGCTCCCGCCCGCCATGGCCAAGGATATCCAGGATCTCCTGCTGCCACGGCGCTCGCGGCACAAGCGGGCTGCCGCCGGTGCGGTGCCAGACGATCGGCAGGCCAGGCCTGCGTGGCAGCCCCCAGGCGCGACTCAATCCCTCGATGAGGAAATGCCCGAAATGGCTCCAGAGAATGCCGCCATAGACGTATTCCCCGCGCCACTCCTCCTCGGCCTCGCGCGACGTCGGCGGCGTTGCCGTCTCCCCATGGCGTTCATGGGCGAGCGCGCGCACCCAGCCTTCGCCCGCGCCATGCGCACCGATAAGAAAGCCGAGCCCCCCGCTGCGCGCGGCGAGCAGCGGCGGATGGGCGCGCGCGACCGGAAGGAGCGTCGCATTCTCGATCAGCTGCAGGCTCAGCGTTTCGGGTGGAGCCATGCGACGCAAGCGTGGCTCCTCCGCTGTACGCCAGAAGGTCACCGCGCGTTCGCGCTCGCATCCGATCGTGTGGCGCCGACGCGCTGCGCCAGCGCGGCCGCCATGAATTCATCGAGCTCGCCATCCAGCACGGCCGCCGGATTGCCCTTCTCCACGCTGGTGCGCAGGTCCTTCACCATCTGGTAGGGCTGCAACACATACGACCGGATCTGGTGGCCCCAGCCGATGTCGGTCTTGCCGGCTTCCACCGCATCCGACACCGCCTCGCGCTTGCGCAGTTCCAATTCGTACAGCCGCGCCTTCAGCATCTCCATCGCGATCACGCGGTTGCGGTGCTGGCTGCGGTCCTGGGTCGAGGCCGCCACGATGCCGGTCGGGATATGCGTGAAGCGCACGCCCGATTCCGTCTTGTTGACGTGCTGCCCGCCCGCACCCGACGCGCGGAAGGTGTCGGTCTTGAGGTCGGCCGGGTTGACCTCGATCTCGATCTTGTCGTCGATCACCGGATAGACATAGACGGACGCGAAGGACGTCTGCCGCCGCGCCGCCGCGTCGAAGGGGCTGATGCGGACCAGGCGATGGACGCCCGATTCCGTCTTCATCCAGCCATAGGCATTGGCACCGGAGACCTGGAGCGTGGCCGACTTGATGCCGGCCTGCTCGCCCTCCGACTGCTCGGTCAGCGTGACCTTGAAGCCGCGCTTCTCGGCCCAGCGCATGTACATGCGCAGCAGCATCTGCGCCCAGTCCTGCGCCTCGGTGCCGCCGGCGCCGGCATTCACTTCCACGTAGCAGTCATTGGCGTCGGCCTCGCCCGAGAGCAGGCTCTCGATCTCCAGCCGCTTGGCCTCGGCGGCGAAGCCTTCCAGGTCGGCGATGGCGGCATCGACCGTCGCGGTGTCGCCCTCGGCCTCGGCCAGTTCGATCAGGTCGATCGCATCGGCGACATCACGTTCAAGCTTGCGCACGCCATCGACCTGGCCCGACAGCCGCCCGCGTTCGCGCATGACGCGACCGGCTTCTGCGGCATCGTTCCACAGCGCCGGATCCTCGGCGCGGGCGTTCAGTTCTTCGAGGCGGCGGACGGCGGCATCCCAGTCAAAGATGCCTCCTCAGCAGGGACACCGATGCGGTGATCTGCTCGTTCAGGGATTCGGCTTCGGCGCGCATGGCGCGTTCCTTACGGTGCGGGTCGCGCGCTGTCGAGTGGTGCAACCGCGCCGGCGCGCGCCCCGCGCCGGATGGCGGGTCAGTAAAGCCCGCCCAGGTTGCTGTCGACGCGCCCGGCCGACCCGCCGCCCTCCGGGTCGCCATCGGTGCGCCAACGCCGCGCGGCATTCTCCGTGCCGGGCCGGAAGGCTTCCAGGATGGACCCGTTGCCGACATTCATGCGCACGAGCGCCACGCCGGGCGGCGCGCGGAAGGGCACCGGCGGGCTGTCGCGCAGCGCCGCGGCCACCACCTCGCGGAAGATCGGCGCGGCATTGCCGCCGCCAGTCTCGCCATTGCCCAGGCTGCGGGGTTCGTCGAAGCCGATCCACACCGCCACCACGATGTCCGGCGTGAAGCCGACGAACCAATTGTCCTTGTAGTCGTCCGTCGTGCCGGTCTTGCCGGCAACGGGGCGGCCCAGCCGGCTGCCGATGGCATTCGCCGCGGTGCCGCGCTGCACCACGCCCTGCAGCAGAGACACCATCTGGTAGGCGGCGATCGGGTCGGTCACCTGGCGGCGCTCGCGATCGGCCAGTTCCGGCGGCCCGGCTTCCGGCCCGCCGGTGGTGCAGGTGGTGCAGGCGCGGCGGTCGGCGCGCCAGATCACCCGCCCGCGGCGGTCCTGCACGGAATCGATCAGCGTCGGCACGACCTCGCGCCCGCCATTCACGAAGGCGCCATAGCCCGCCGCCATCCGCATCACGGTCGTCTCGCCCGCGCCCAGCGACAGCGCCAGGTAGCGCGGCATGTTCGGGATGACGCCGAAGCGCGCCGCGGCATCCGCCACCGCGTCGATGCCCATCTGCTGCGCCAGGCGCACGGTGACCATGTTGAGGCTGCGCTCCATCGCGCTGCGCATGGTCACCCAGCCATTCGCCTGGCCGGCGGTGTAGTTCTGCGGCCGCCACACGCGCCCGCCCGACATGATCTCGATGGGTTCGTCGAGCAGTTCCTGGTTCGGCGGAATGCCCTGCTCCAGAGCCGTGATGTAGACGAAGGGCTTGAAGGACGACCCGGGCTGGCGCATCGCCTGCGTCGCACGATTGAACCAGGAACGCTCGAAGGACCAGCCGCCGGCCATCGCCAGCACGCGCCCCGTCTGCGGGTCGAGCGCCACCACCGCGCCCTCGGCCTGCGGCATCTGGCGCAGCTCCAGCCGTTCCGGCCGCGCCGCGCGCCCCTGCGCCGGCAATTGCGTGGCCATGGGTTCGACGAAGACCACGTCGCCGACATTGACCACCTGCTGCATGCGCGACGGCGTTCCGCCGACCCGCCCATCGCGCGCCGGGCGCGCCCAGGCCAGGTCCTGCAGGTACATCAGCCCGGTGCGCGCCTGCGGCGCCCCGCGCCCATCGCCGCGATCGACCCAGCCCAGCCGCGCATCCGCCTGGCGCACCTCCAGCACCACCGCAAGCCGCCATTCCGGCAGCCCCCCCGGCGGGCGCTGATAGGCCTCCAGCGCCGGCATCCATTCGGTCGGCGTCGCGGCAATCTGCCCGAAGGCGCCACGCCAGCCGCCGCGCCGGCGGTCATAGGCCATCAGCCCGTCGCGCAGCGCGCGTTCCGTCGCCGCCTGCAATTCGGGGTCGAGGCTGGTGCGCACGACAAGGCCGCCCATCGTGGTCTGTTCCGCGCCGAAGCGCTGGATCAGTTCGCGGCGCACCTCCTCGGTGAAGTGCTGGCCGACCGGGATCACCTCGGGCCGGCGCGTCGGCCGCGGCACCAGCGGCTCGGCCTTGGCATAGCGGGCTTCCTCGCGGGTGATGTGGCCGTCCTCGGCCATGCGGTCGATCACCCAGTCGCGCCGCGCCCGCGCACGGTCGGGGAAGCGGGCCGGGTTGTAGTTGTTGGGCGCGCGCGGCAGCGCAGCCAGGAAGGCGGCCTCGGCCGTCGTGAGGTCATCGAGCCCCTTGTCGAAATACGCTTGCGCCGCCGCCGCCACGCCATAGGCGGACTGCCCCAGGAAAATCTCGTTCAGGTAGAGTTCGAGGATACGTTCCTTGCTCAGCGCCTGCTCGATGCGGACCGCCAGGATCGCCTCGCGCACCTTGCGCATCAGCGTGCGGTCTGCCCCCACCAGCATGTTCTTCGCGACCTGCTGCGTGATGGTCGAGGCGCCGCCCATCCGCCGGCCGGACCCGTAATTCTCGGCCGCCGTCAGCAGCGCCCGCCCGATGCCCAGCGGATCGACGCCGGCATGGTCCCAGAAGCGCTGGTCCTCGGCGGAGACGAAGGCCTGCTGCACGCGGCGCGGGATCGCCTCGATCGGCACGAAGACGCGCCGCTCAGTCGCCAGTTCGGCCGAAAGCCGGCTGTCGGCGGCGTAGATGCGGCTCATCTGCGGCGGGTCGTAATCCGCCAGCCAGCGATAGTCGGGCAGGTCCTCGGCGATCTGCTTGTACAGCCCGTAACCGGCGATGCCGGCAACCAGCCCGCCGCCGACCAGCAGGATGAACATCAGCCGGAACAGGCCGATGCCGCGGCGGCGGCGGCGCGGCTTGTCCGTCTTGTCGCGACGGCGCCGGCGCGCGGGCGCGGCCTCCTCGGCGGGCGCGTCGCCGGGTGGCGGCGCGGCGGGCGCGGCTTCGCCATTGCGCCGGCGCTTCACGCGGGCAGGGTCGAGCGGGGCATCGGCGCGGAGAGGATTCGAGGACACGTCGGGCAATTACACGATTTCCTTCATCCCCGCGACAGTGGCGCGCGCCCGATGCCGCAGTGCGGCGCGGTTCACGTCGGCGTGATGCTGACAACGGCGGGGCGGCGCCATGGTTGCCGCGGCGGGTGACGATGCGCGAAATGGGCACCGAGCCGTGCCGGTCATCCGGGATGGCGCTGCGCGAGGTCGCGTCGGGGGGGCTCATGCCGGCCTTCAGAATGCGCCGGCCCGCGCATCCCCGATCGGTCGCTCAGCCCGCCGCGGCCCGCGCGCCGGTCGCCTCGAGCCAGTCTCTCACCGCCCGCGCCAGCGCACCGGCCAGCTTCGCGCGGTGGTCGGCCCGGCGCAGCGCCGCCTCGTCGCGTGGGTCCGACAGGAAGCCGAGCTCGACCAGGGCGGAGGGGATCTCGGGCGCCTTCAGCACCACGAAGGATGCCTCGCGATGGGTATTGGGCAGCAGCGGCACCTGTTCGCCCAGCTCGCGCACCGCCAGCCGCGCGATGCGCGCCGACCCCGCCCGAGTCTCCTGCCGCACCAGGCTGATGAGGATGCGTTGCACCTCGGGGCTGACCGAGGGCAGGCGCAGCCCGCCGGCGATGTCGGCGCGGTTCTCGCGCCGCGCCAGCGCCTCGCTCATGGCGTCGGACGCCGTCTCGGACAGCGTATAGACCGACGCCCCGCGCGCGCCCGGCGCGCTGTCGGCATGCAGGGAGACGAACAGCGCCGCATCGCGCCGGCGGGCGAATTCCACCCGGTCGGCCAGCGGCACGAACACGTCGCGCGATCGGGTCAGCGCCACCCGGCAGGTCCGGCTCGCCTCCAGCCGCGCCTTAAGGTCAAGGGCGGCGGCGAGGACGATGCGCTTCTCCTGGGTGCCGGAGGCGCCGATCGCGCCCGGGTCGCGCCCGCCATGGCCAGGGTCCAGCACGACCAGCGGCAATGGCGCCGCGCCGCGCGCCGAACCGGCCAGCGCGTCGCGCGCGGCCCGCGCCGCCGCGGCGAAATCGGTGGCCCTGGCCGGTCGGATATCGATCACGATATGCCCCGCCCGCGCCGGCCCGCCGCGCGGCAGGGCGGGCGCCGAGAGGTCGATCAGCAGCAGGTCGTCGGCCGCCACGAACCGCGCCGCGCGCACCGGCCCGGCGCCGCGTAGCGCCGCCGGCCCGCGCCAGGCCACGCCCGGCAGGTGCAGCGCCAGGCGGCGCGGATCGTCCAGCACCCGCACCGACCAGCGCTGGTCGCCTTGCACCGGCAGGCTCAAACGGGCGCTGCGGCCGACCGCGGCGATGCCGGCGGCCGTGATAGTCCCCGCCCGCGCCGGCACGGCCGCCATGGCGGCGAACAGGCCAAGCCCCAGCAGGGGGCGGCGGCCCAGAACGAACATCCAGACTTCCCCTCAACCGCCCGGCCCCCCGCCGGGTCACTGGCATTATGCCATTTCTGCCAGGGGTTTGCCATGGAAAGCCTGACATGACGCTTCAACAGCGACGGCGGCTCGCCGAAGGGTTGTGACAACCCGGCAGCATGACTATGGTGCCCTGCCCCGGCGGCTGCCGCTGCGGGCGGAGTCCCGGGCGGTTTCGCCTGGCCAGCGACCCCAGGGCCTGAGGCGGGGCGCGGCCGGCGCGGATCATCGGGTGCCCGGCCTGGAACCGGGGCGGCCCTCGCGGCCCCCAGCGTTCCGTGGTCTTGCCGGGCGCCCCTCCTGCGGTCTTCGCCGGCGCGGAACCCGGTGCGCGCATCGCCCGACCCGCCCCTTATGCCGGCGCCGGGCAGCCGCATCGACTGCCGGCCCGCCTGCGCCTGTGACCGCCGCATGCCTGCGGCCGTCCGAGGGCATCGGGGCACGAGACCAGGCGCGCCCACCCCGGGCCCGCACCGCGCCGCGCGCGGACGGGCCCGCCGAGCGAGGACGACGGACGGCGCATGCCCAAGGACGCAGCGCTTCCGCCCCGCCTTCGCCCGGGCCCCGCCAATTCCATGCGCCGCCGGCCCTGCCGCGGCGCGGAGACCCGCCACCCATGACCAAGCGCATGCTGATCGACGCATCCCACCCCGAGGAAACCCGGGTGGTGGTGCTGGACGGCAACCGCATCGAGGAATTCGACCTCGAAACCGCCACCCGCCGCGCCCTGAAGGGCAACATCTACCTGGCCAAGGTGGTGCGCGTCGAACCCAGCCTGCAGGCCGCCTTCGTCGAATACGGCGGCAACCGCCACGGCTTCCTGGCCTTCGGCGAAATCCACCCCGACTACTACCAGATCCCGATCGCCGACCGGCAGCGCCTGATCGAGATGCAGGCCGAGGACGCCCGCGCCGAGGAGGAGGCCGACATGGCCCCCGAATCCGCCATGGACCGCGCCGCCTGGAACGGCGAGGGCGCGGAGTCCTGGACCAATGGCGAAGGCAAGGGCGACAGCGAAGGCGATGTGGCCGAAGCCGCGGTCGCGGTCGAAGCAGACGCGGTCGTCGCGGCCGAGGATGCCGCGCAGGGCTGGCAGGCCCTCGCCGAACCGGCTCCGCCGCCCGGCGAAGCGCCCCCCGCGCCCGAGGCCATCGACCCACCGGCCGAGGCCCCCGCCCCGCAATCCGCCCTGCCGCTCGACATGGCGCAGGAGCGCGTCACCGCGGTCGCGGCCGCCGAGCCGGCCGACGCCCCCGATGCGCCCGCCGCCGATGCGGACGCGCCCGAGGCCGAGGCCAGCGACGCCGGCCACATCGAGGCCCTGTCCACCGACGACGAGCCCCCGCCGCCCGAGACCATCGGCGGCGAGGACATGCCCGCCGAGACCGAGGATGAGCGCCGCGAGCGCCGCATCCCCCCCCGCTTCCTGCGCCACTACAAGATCCAGGAGGTCATCAAGCGCCGCCAGATCATGCTGGTGCAGGTCGTCAAGGAGGAACGCGGCGGCAAGGGTGCCGCGCTGACCACCTACATCTCGCTGGCCGGGCGCTTCTCCGTGCTGATGCCGAATTCGCCGCGCGGCGGCGGCGTGTCGCGCAAGATCACCTCCACGGCCGACCGCAAGCGCCTGCGCGAGGCGGTCGAGGAAATGAACATGCCCGAGGGCATGTCGCTCATCGTGCGCACCGCCGGCGCCCAGCGCCCCAAGCCCGAGATCAAGCGCGACTGCGAATACCTGCTGCGCCTGTGGGACAATATCCGCGAACGCACGCTCGCCTCCACCGCGCCGGCGCTGATCTACGAGGAAGCCGACCTCATCAAGCGGTCGATCCGCGACGTCTATGGCCGCGACATCGAGGAAGTGGTGGTCGAGGGCGAGGAGGCCTACGCCGCCGCGCGCGAGTTCATGCGCATGCTGATGCCGGCCAATGCCGGCAAGATCCGCGCGCATCGCGAGGCCGTGCCGCTGTTCGCCCGCCACGGCGTCGACCAGCAGCTCGACGCGATGCACTCGCCGGTCGTGCAGCTGAAGTCGGGCGGCTACATCGTCATCAACCAGACCGAGGCGCTGGTCGCCATCGACGTGAATTCGGGCCGCGCCACCCGCGACCGGCACATCGAGGACACCGCGCTGCGCACCAACCTCGAAGCCGCGGACGAGATCGCGCGGCAGCTCCGCCTGCGCGACCTGGCGGGCCTGATTGTCATCGACTTCATCGACATGGAATCGGCCAAGCACGACGGCATGGTCGAACGGCGCATGAAGGATGCGCTGAAGCAGGACCGCGCGCGCATCCAGGTCGGCCGCATCAGCCATTTCGGCCTGCTCGAGATGTCGCGCCAGCGGCTGCGCCCCTCCATCGCGGAACAGACCTTCGTCGCCTGCCCGCATTGCCAGGGCCGCGGCCTGGTCCGCAGCGTCGAATCCAGCGCCCTGCAGGTGCTGCGCGCGATCGAGGAGGAAGGGGCCAAGCGCCGCGCCGCCGAGATCTGCGTGCATGTCGCCTCCCCGGTCGCGCTGTGGCTGCTCAACCGCAAGCGCGAGCGCCTGGCCGAGATCGAACAGCGCTTCGGCATGGCCGTGATGTTCGAACCCGACGACGCGCTGATGGGCCCTGCCGTCAAGATCGAACGCACCCGCGCCGCCGAGCCCGGCGCCATCCCCTCCGCGCCCTCCGCCCTGCGGATGGACTACGCGCCGCAGCCCGCCGCCGCCGAAGCCGAGGCGGATGACGAGGAGATGGAGGCCGCCGACGAGGCGCCGCGCCGCCGCGATGCGGATGCGCCGCGCCGCGCGGACGCCGATGCCGACTCCCCGCGCCGTGCCGATGCGGACTCCCCGCGCCGACCAGGCGACGAGGAACGCGCCGAGACCGCCGAGGAAGGCGAACGCCGCCGCCGCCGTCGCCGCCGCCGCCGTGGCGGCCGGCGCGAGGATGGCCGCGAGGACACCCCCGGCCAGGAGGGCGACCTCGAAGCCGGCGCCGAGGGCGAGACCGACGCCGAACCCGGCGACACCGCCGAGGCCGAAGCCGCCGCCGAATCCGCGCCGCCGCCGGCCGAGGGCGACGACGCCGCCGATGGCGGCCTGGACGCCGATGGCCGCCGCCGCCGCCGTGGCCGCCGCGGCGGTCGCCGCCGGCGCGAGGACGGCACGGCCCCCGATGCCGCCGAGCCCGCCGCCGACACCGCCGAGCCTGCGCCGGCCCCGGCCCCGCGCCCCGCGCGCTACACCGGCCCGACCCCTGCGGACCCCTTCGCCGGCCAGATCGACGACATCTTCGAGGCGATGGAAGCCGCCGAGGCCGCAGCCGAACGCGCCGCCAACGCCCGCCCGGCACGCGCCACCCCCGCCCCGGCCGAAGGCGTCGTCGAGGTCGAGGCGACCGCCTCCGTGACGGTCGTCGAGGCTGCACAGCCGCCCGCCGCGACGCCGGAGGAGGCCCCGGTGCCGCGCCAGCCGGCAATCGTGGACCTCACGGCCGCGACCATTCCGGAAGCCGCCACGGTGGCGCCGGACCAGGCGGCGCCTGTCGCCGCCGCGCCGGCCGAGGCCGCTGCCCCGCCGACGCCGGTCGAGGCCCCGGCAGAACCGGCCAAAGCCCCTGCCCCGGCTACCCCTGCCCAGGCTGCGCCCGCCGCGCCGGCCACCCCGGCCGAACCCGTGGTCGGCGCACCGGTGCAGCCGGTCGTGCTCGGCACCGGCGCCGAGGCCGCTCTGCCCAAGCGCCAGGGCTGGTGGAAGCGCTGACGCGACCCGGGCGGGGCCAGGCGCCGCCCGAAGCACTGGCATGACCCTGGCCCGGCGGGCACACCGCCGGGTCGCGACGGTCTGGTCGCAGATCGTCTGCCGGGCGCGCCACGCCGGGCCATCGCGGTAGCCGGCTGCGGCCTCCCGGACCCACGCGGCCGGCCATGCGGTTCCTTCCGCGGGGCCTCGCGCTGACGCGCCTGGCGCGGCGATGAACTCGACGGGTACCAACAGACTGTTCGAGCATGCCGGTGCCGCGCTCAAGAATGCGCGGCTGGGCGCAGTCTCATGCGGTCTCTACGGCCCCTCCACCGACGCCGCGGCGATCGCCAGCATCATCTCGTCGCGCAGGCGCTTCAGCTCCAGCGCCCGCAATGCCGTCTGCTCCAGCCGGCAGGACAGGCGGTTGGCTTCCGCCTCCGCATCCGCCGACAGCGCCGCCTCCGCTGCGCAGACCACGTCGCGATAGCCGGGGAAGGCGCGTTGCGCGCGGCGCAGCGCCTCGGCCGGCGGGCCGCTCGCCAGCAGCCCCAATTCGCGCTGCCAGCGATCGAGCTGCTGCTGCCAGATCGCCGTCTCGACCAGCGTGCAGGCCTGCGGCGCCATCGGCCGGCCGGGCAGCGCCGGCAGCCGCGCGACCAGCAGCCCTTCGCCCGCTTCGCCCTGGCAGACCGCGGCGATGCGCCAGGCGCAGCGGCCGAAGGCGGCGCGCGGCGGATGCGCATGGGCGGTCAGGACGCAGGCCTCGACCCAGGCGCGTTCGGCGACGTGCGGGCGCGCGGGATCGGGCGCGCGCTGCGCCATGGCCGGCATCGCGAGGCCCAACACCGCCATCGCCGCGACCCGGCCGGCCCCCTGCCAGCGACCCATCATCCGGCGCCATCTCCTACTCGCTTGGTGAACCCATCATTAGCCTGCGCCGTGCCATCATGGCGCATCCATGCATCACCTGCCTGTCCTGATCGTCGCCCTGCTGGTCACCGCCGCACCGCTGCGCGCGGATGACGTCAATCCGCGCCTGTGCACGGCGCGCTTCATCGCGAACGACCCGCTGCCGCTGGAACGCCGCTTCATCGGCCTGCTCACCGGCGATGGCTGCACCGCCGGCGACCTGCTGCACTTCACCTTCGCGGGCGACAGCATGGCCGCCGCCGTCGCGGCACGGCATTGCCGTTTCGATCGCCCGGTGCTGATCGAACGGGGGGAGGAGACACACCTGGTCTGCGTCTGGCAGGGCACGATGCGACACGCGCGGCCTTAGAGACCGCCTGAGAATGCCGGCACCGGCCCTCTCCACCGCCCGGCCACCCATCCAGGCTACTGTCGTTGGGTGGCCCGGTGGGGGAGAGGGCTGGTGCCGGGCTTCAGAATGCGCCTCACGACGCATTCTCAAACGGTCTCCTGGCGGCGCGGCCGGGACTGCGACGGGACGTCCGTCCTGGACGCGCGGCATCCGCCTGTCCGGGACGTGGCGCCCGATCCAGGAACTTGCCGTCGCGCGCTGTGCGCGCCGCCGGTGCGCCGGGTGGCCCGCGCGGGAGGATGCCCGTGCCGTCCGTATCAAGCGGTCTGTTCGCGGCCGCTGGTCGATGCGCGGATTCCACGCTCCGCGACGGGCGCCTGCGGGTCTCCGCGCCGCGCCCGCCGCCGATCGCACCGCACCGTCGCGCACCACGCCACCCAGTCGGATAGCGCGCTCTCGTTGCGCTCCGCGCTACCCCTCGGCGCAGCGCCCGGCGCGCCGCAGCACCGCGCAGAGGCGCGAGAAGCCGAGCCAGAAGGCGCCATGCTCCGGCGCCTGTTCCGGCCGCCCGCCGAAGGATGGTTCGCCGCGCCGCAGCAGGGCGAGCCGCGCCTCGAACCGCCCGCGCATGTTCTCCAGGAAGGCGCCGCTCGCGCCCAGGTATTGCTCGAGCATGTCGGAGGCGAGCGCGATCTCGACCGCCGCGCGCCCCTCGGTCGTGAACCGCTTCAGGCCGCGGCTTTCCTCGGCCAGCAGCAGGTGCAGGCGATGCAGCTCCTGCAGGTGGCGGGCGATGCGCGCGCGGGCCTCGCGCTCGTCCTCGGTGATTGCGGCGGGATGGTCCATGGACGGTCTCCAGGGTCCAGCATGCCCGCCTCGCGTGAAGCAGCGGTGAAGACGCGCGCGGTATCGCGGCCTAGGCGAGCCGCGCAGCGACGCGCGCGACCAGCGCCTCGCGTTCGGCGCGCATCCCCGCCCCGCGCGCCTGCGCCGCCGCCAGCACGCCGGCCGGCGCGGTGTCGGGCGACCCGGCATCGAAGGGCGGCGCCGGCGCGTATTCGATCTGCAGCTGGAAGGCCTGCGCCACCTCGGGCGAGGCCAGTTCCGCCGCCAGCGACAGCGCGAAGTCGATCCCCGCCGTGACGCCGCCGCCGGTCACGATCCGGCCATCGCGCACGACGCGCGCGTGTTCCGGCACCGCACCCAGCGCGGCGAGGAAATCATGGCTCGCCCAATGCGTCGTCGCCCGCTTGCCCTTGAGCAGCCCGGCCGCGCCCAGCACCAGCGCGCCGGTGCAGACCGAGGTGACGAAGCGCGCCCCGGCCGCCTGCGCGCGCAGGAAACCGAGCACCGCGTCATCCTCCATGAGCGCCGCGACGCCGGGGCCGCCGGGCACGCAGATCACGTCCAGCTGCGGGCACTCGGCGAAGGTCATGGTGGGCAGCATCGCGAGGCCGGTATCCGACGTCACGGGATCGCGGGACTTCCACACCAGGTGGACCTCGCCGCCGGGAACGCGCGAGAGCACCTCGAACGGCCCGGTCATGTCGAGTTGCGTGACGCGCGGGAAGAGCAGGAAGCCGAAGCGCAGCGGCGTGGTCATGGCGGGGTCCTCCGGTATCGGCAAAGGCTCGCATGGCCGCGGCGGGGCGACCAGGGGTCGCGCCGCGCCGAGCGGCCCTGACCATCTTGCGGGCCCGCCGGCCCACCCGCGCGCGGGCGTGCCCTGCTAGGCGGCGCGAGACCGCCCGGACCAGCCGTCGGCGCGCAGGGCGCCCGTTGCGCCATGGGCGCCTCTGCGCGCGACGAAAGGATCGCGGATGGGCCACCGGCAGAGCAGGGCACCGCTGCCGGGCGTCACGATGTGCGGGTCGGCGCAGTCACGAAGGGTCAAGCCGCGCGGTGCACGTCTCCGTAGCGGACGAGCAGGAACGCCGGTGGCCAGCCTACGGCATGACGGGGCGATGCCTCACGCGCCGCGCCGAACCGCGGCGAGGTCGGCGGCGGTGTCGACATCCCGCAGCCGGCGCAGCAGCGCGACGCGCCGGCCGGCGAAGTTGCGCCGCGTGTCCGACAGCGTGTGTTCGCTCGACCAGCGCACGCCGGCGAAGGGATGCGCGGGCCGGCGCGGACCCATGCCGACCAGCCAGTAGCCGCCATCCTCCGCCGGCCCGAACACGGCGTCGGCGCGGCCGAGCGCGCGGATCGCGGCGGCGATGTCGGCCGGGCGCAGCGCCGGTATGTCGCTGCCGGCCAGCACCACGACCGGGTGTGGACGCATCGCCCCGGCCATGCGCGCGCCGAGGTCCCCGCGCACCTGGCCGATGCGCGGCGTGGTGGCCGGCACGAAGCGCGACCACGGCGCGCGCGCGCCCCGCGGCGTGGTCGCGAGCAGCGTGCGCCAGCGCCGGTCGCGCGCGATGGGCCGCGCCACGGCGGCGAGCGTGCCGGTGTAGAAGCGCAGCGCCGCGCGGTCGCCGATGCCCGCCGCCAGGCGCCGCTTCACGGCACCCAGGCGCGGTGCGCGGGCGAACAGGATCACGATGGGGCGGGGCATGCGTGGCCAGGACAGCGCATCAGCGCCGCCGCGCATAGAGCCTGGCAATCCGCGCGGGCGGCACGCCGGCGAACCACAGCGCCAGGCACGAGAGGTTGCGTGCGGAGCGCGCCCACCACCCCTCGCCCCGCCAACGCGCCGCCGAGGTGATGAAGGCGGCATCGAGCGCCACCAGCCGACGCCGCCCGAGCCGCCGCACGAGGTCGACATCCTCCATGATCGGGATGGGTCTGAAGCCGCCCGCCTGGGCCAGGGTATCGCGGCGGATCAGCAGCCCCTGGTCGCCATAGGGCAGGCCGAGGACGCGGCAGCGCCAGGCGACGGCGCGTTCCAGGCGGCGCGCTTGCTGGGCGGCGTCGTCCAGCAGGAAGCGGAAGTAACCGGCGCGGCCGGCATTCGCGGGGTCGGCGATGAAGGCTGCCGTGGCCGCCTGCCAGCCGGGGGCGGGGCGCGTATCGGCATGTATCACCAGCAGCCAGGGCGTGTCGGCGGCGGCAATGCCGGCGGCGATCTGGCTGCCGCGGCCGCGCGGTGCATCCACCACCAGCGCGCCCGCGGCCCTGGCGACGGCGCGGGTGGCATCGGTGCTGCCCCCATCGGCGATGATCACCCGGTCGACCGCGCCGGCCAGCGCATCCAGCGTGGACTGCAGTGATTCCGCGGCGTTCAGCGTCGGGATCACGGCCGTCAGTTCGCCGTGTGTTCTCATCACGGCCCGATCACGGTTAAGAGAGCATTAACCTGTCGTTCGCAAGATGTTCTTGACCTTCTTGGCCGATCTGCCCAGGATGGACGTGAACAAATTGGGAACTTCAGGAGCAGCACCATGCCCGACGGTACCCCGCATCTCAGCCTGGACGCAGCCCCCGGCTATGCCCTGCCGCCGACCGCCCGGCACGGCCGCGGCGCCGGGCTGAACCCTGCCGTGCGCTTCGAAAGCACCGCCCGCGAAGCCTTCGACGATGGCTGGGGCACGCTGGAAGCCGCCTTCGCCGACCTCCCCCCGCTGCCCACCACCCTCACCAAGGACCACGCGAAATCCGCACTGGCCTGGAACGACAGCCCGGATATCGGCTTCGACCGCGCCGTGAACCCCTATCGCGGCTGCGAGCACGGCTGCGTCTATTGCTACGCCCGGCCCTCCCACGCCTATCTCGGCCTGTCCCCCGGCCTCGATTTCGAAACCCGGCTGTTGTTCAAGCCCGACGTCGCCGCGCTGCTGGAGAAGGAACTTCGCAAGCCCGGCTACGAGCCCAAGCCCATCGCGCTGGGCTCCAACACCGACCCCTACCAGCCCGTCGAACGCACCCTGAGGCTGACCCGCGCGGTGCTGGAGGTGCTCGACCGCTTCGACCACCCGGTCACCATCGTGACCAAGTCGGCCGGCGTCCTGCGCGACATGGACATCCTGGCCAGCATGGCGAAGCGCAACCTGGTGCGGGTTTGCCTGTCCATCACGACGCTCGACGCGCGCCTGGCGCGCATCATGGAACCGCGCGCCGCCACCCCGGAACGCCGCCTGGCCGCCCTGCGGCATTTGTCCGAAAGCGGCATCCCCGCCGCCGTGCTCGCCGCCCCCATGATCCCCGGCGTCAACGACGCCGAGCTGGAGACCATCCTGGACCGCGCCGCCGCCGCCGGCGCGTCCTCCGCCGGCTACGTCCTGTTGCGCCTGCCCCACGAGATTAAGCAGCTCTTCGAGGACTGGCTCATCCGCCACATGCCCGACCGCGCCGCGCGGGTACTCTCCCTGGTCCGCCAGACCCGCGGCGGCGCGCTGTACGACAGCCGCTTCGCCACCCGCCAGAAAGGCACCGGCCCCTACGCCGACCTGCTCGCCCAACGCTTCGCCATCGCAACGCGCCGCCTGAACCTGGAACGCCGCGGCGGCGGCGTAGGCGCCCTGGACTGCACCCTGTTCCACGTGCCCCCGGCGGCCGGTGCCCACACCGCGCCGGCACAGCTGGCGCTGCTGTGACGGGCGCAGCGGAGGGGGCTGTGCCCCCTCCGAACCTCCCCCACCAAGGGCTTAAGGCCCTTGGAACCCTCGACTTTAATCGGGGAAATTGGGGAGGGGCGCGGCGCGCCCACGGCGTCAGCGGCACTGACGATGCCCCTCCCCAATTTCCCCGATCAGGTATTGGTGTCCAGAGGCCCTTAGGCCTTTGGTGGGCGGGGGTACGGGGGAGGGCAAAGCCCTCCCCCGCCGCGCGCCACGATCAAGCCGCGCGCAGGTGTTCGCGCAGGCGTGGCATCAGTTCGACCAGGTTGCAGGGCCGGTGGCGGCTGTCGAGTTGCCACATCAGGATGTCGTCCCAGGCGTCCTTGCAGGCGCCGGTCGAACCTGGCAGGGCGAACAGGTAGGTGCCGTCGGCCACGCCGCCCAGGGCGCGGGATTGCATCGTGGAGGTGCCGATCTTCTGGTAGCTCAGCATGCGGAACAATTCGCCGAAGCCTTCGATTTCCTTCTCGATCACGCGCTTGAAGGCTTCGGGCGTAACGTCGCGCCCGGTGATGCCGGTGCCGCCGGTGGTGATGACGCAGTCGATGGCGGGGTCGGCGATCCAGCGGCGCAGTTGCGCTTCGATCAGGTCGGCTTCGTCGCGGATGATCTCGCGTGCGGCGCAGCGGTGGCCGCGGGCCTCGATGCGTTCGACCAGGGTCTGGCCTGATCGGTCGGTGGACAGGTCGCGGGTGTCGCTCACGGTGAGCACGGCGATGTTCACCGGCAGGAACGGCAGGGCTTCGTCGATCGGCATGGCGTGGTCCTCGCGTACGGCTTCACCATGGGGATCGGCCTGCGCGCCGGCAAGGCAGGGTGGGCGTGCCCGCCGCGCGCCGGGCCGCTCCGCGACGGATCGGCGCCGCCCGTCCGCCGGCAGAGGATCCGGCGGCATCGCCAATCCCGCCCGTGTTGCGCGGAGTTCCGTTCCCTCGGGCCTGCGCGTATGGGATCAGTGCTGTCCCTGTTTACGAGGCCCGTCGCCCGCATGTCCCGGCCGGACTACGACCCGTTGGCGGCGGCCTGGGACTGGCTCGGCTCCCTGGCGCGTATCCTGACCGACCCGCATTCGCCCTTCTGGTGGCCGTCGTTGCTGGCGGCGCTGGTGGGCTTCGGCATCGTCGCGACGCTCACCGGCGCGGGCTGGCGGGCGGCGCGGGCCGAGGCGCTGCCGCGCGCCACCAGGCGCTTCTGGCGCCAAATGCCGGTGGATCTCGGCTTCATGGTGGTGAATTCGGCCATCCCCTTCCTGGCGGCGCCATTGCTGTTCCTGGTCAGCGCCATGGGCGCCACGGCGGGCTATCTGCTGATGGTGCCGCTCGTCGGCGCGCCCGAGCCCGGCACGCGGATCGACACGCTGGCGGCGAGCGCGCTGGCGGCCCTGGTTGCCTTCGCGGCGGGCGATTTCGCGCTGTACTGGACGCATCGGCTGTTTCATCGCGTCGCGCTGCTGTGGCGCGCGCACCGGCTGCATCATGCGCCGGAATTCCTCACGCCGATCACCGCCTTCCGGTTCTGGCCGCAGGAGCAGGTCGTCCACATCACGGCCAATGTGTTCATGAGCGGGCTGGGGCTGGGACTGTTCGCGACCATGCTGGGCGCGGCGGTCGGGCCGCTCACCCTGCTCGGCGTGAATGCCTTCTCGCTGGTCTGGAACCTGGCCTTCGCACATCTGCGGCACAGCCATGTCGCGCTATGGTTCCCGCGCTGGCTGTCGCATGTGCTGGTCAGCCCGCACATGCACCAGGTGCATCACAGCGTCGAGCCGCGCCACCACGACCGCAACTACGCCACCGTCTTCGCGCTGTGGGACTGGATGTTCGGCACGCTGTACATCCCCGATGCGAAGGAACGCTTCGCGTTCGGGCTGGGCGACGCCGGCACGGTCGCGGCGCGGCAGCCGGCACGACGGTCCGCTCCGGCCGCGCGCTGACATTGCCGGCGGCGCGGGACGCAACGCGCGACCGGCGTGCGCGGCGCATCGTGTCGCGCAGCGGCGCGTGTCGCAGGCGCGCCGAGCACGACGCGCGGCCCGCCCTGCCCATCGGCACGGCGGCCCCCCGGCGCGGTGCGGGAGCGCACGGCGCGACGGCACTCCCACCATCCGCAGCCTCGCCTGCACCGGCGCGTCGCGCGCAGCCGACCGGCCAGACCCCGCGCCCCATGCCTGACGCCGGGGCATGCGGATCGCCCATCCGCGCGATCCGCGCGCGCATGGCGCGACCGCGCCCCGACCATCAGCTCGTGCGAGCGCGTGGGGCGGGGCAAAACGGCCAGAACCCGCGCCGCATGTCCGCTCGCGCCCATAGCGGATCGCGCACCCGCGCGATCCGGGAGCGCGAAGCGCGACCGCGCCCAAACCATCAGCCGCCTCCGGCGCACCAGCGCACGGCGCGAAGGCAAGGCCGGCGGATGCCGGCCGCCCGCCGCTTGAGGGCATGCAAAAACTCAGTTCAACGCCGCGCGCCGACCAGCGGCACCAGCACGTCCCCCCGCGGCGTTGAACTGCGGAAAGGCCCCGCGCGCCAGCGCCTCCAGGCTCGGCGCCGGCAGCCCGAGGCGCGAGGCGTAGATCCACGAATAGGCCAGCACGCGCTGCACATGCAGGCGGGTTTCCTCGACCGGGATCGCCTCGATGAACAGGAAGGGGTCGTCGCGGTGGCGCGACGCCGGCAGCCAGCGCGCCAGATTGCCCGGCCCGGCATTATAGGCCGCGAGCAGCCGGATCAGGTCGCCCTGCACCGAATCCAGCGACGCCAGGTACAGCAGGTAGCGCTGGCCGATCTCGAGTGACAGCCCCGGGTCGTGCAGCCTGGCCGCGCCCTCGCCGCGGAAGGACGGGTCGTTCGCGACATAGGCGGCGGTGGCGGGCATCACCTGCAACAGCCCGCGCGCGCCGGCGCGCGACACCGCCGCCGGGTCGAAATTCGATTCCTGGCGCGCCAGCGCATAGAGCAGCGCCGGGTCGACGCGGAAGCCCTGCGGCGGCTCCAGCCGCGGCAGGGGGAAGCGCGCCAGGTCGCGCGGCCGCCCATCCGCCCCCTGCGCCAGGCCGGCGAGCTGCGCGCCAAGATGTGTCATGCCCTGCTGGCCGGCCACGCCGAGCATGGCGCGCAGCAGCACCGCATTGCCGCGCGCGGCCGGCCACAGCGCGCGCAGCTCGGCCTCGGCGCGCGCGCGCTGGCCGACCTGCATCAGCGCCAGGGCGCGCCAGCCGCCGGCGGTCTCGACCAGGGCGGCGCCGCCGGCCCCCTCGGCGGCCTCGCCATGCCAGGCGAAGCCGGGGGTCAGGCCGAGCGAACGGCGTGCCAGCAGGCCGTGGAAGGTCCGCGGCTCCTGCGCCGCCTGGAGCATCCAGGGCACATGCTGTGCGGGTCGACGGGCGCGCACGGCGGCGCGCGCGGTCCAGAAGGCGGCGGCGGCACGCGCGGCGGCGGAGCCCCCCTCGGCGCGCGCGGCGGTCTCGAAATACGGCAGCGCCACCTCGTATCGCCCGAGCCCCCAGGCGGCGAGGCCGGCGGCGAAGGCGGCGCGCCCGGTGCGTTCGCGCCCACCGCGCGCCACCTCGGCGGCCATGCGGAAGGCGGCCGCGTCCTCGCCCCGGCGGAACAGCGCCAGCGCGATGTCGGCGCGCAACGCGGCGGAATAGGCCGGCGTCATGCCGCGCGTGCGGCGGATCAGGTCGAGCGCGCCGCGCGTGTCACCGGTGAAGGCGCGTTCGCGCACGGTGCGGTCAAGCGCGGGGTTGCGGGTGAAGCCGCGCGCGGCGGGTTCGCGTTCCTCGGGCACCGCCTCGCCATCCTCGGGCAGGGCGGCTTCCACGGGGGCGGGCGGGATGGCGCTGCCGTCCGGCGCGAGGCGCACCAGCAGGGCATGGATGGCGGGTGCATCGGGCTGGTCGGCGTGTCGCAGCAGCCAGGCGCGCAGTTCCTCCGGCCGGGGTGCGACGGCGCGCGGGCCGAGCCAGCGGTCAGCCAGCACATGGCCATCGAGGCGGCGGTCGCGCAGCGCCTCGTGCTCGCGCGCCGCGGCGGCGGCCTGGCCCTCGGCCTGCAATTGGAAGATGCGGACCAGCCGCGCCGCATCGGCGGGGGCGAGCGGGCGCGGAACCACGACCGCTCCGGCACCCGTCACCGCGGCGGCTGGAACGCCCGAGGCGGTCTGGTCGGCCCGTTGCGCTGCGGCCGGAAGGGGGGCTCCGAACCAGAGCGGCGCGCCCAACGCGGCCAAAACGGCGGCGGGCGTGCGGCGGGCCATGGGGCAGATCGCTTGCATGGCGAGTCGCGACTAAGGATGCTTCTCGTCGGCGCGCAACGGCGATGAACAAGATGAATCCCGCTTAACGAGACGGCTCTTAACAAAATCAAGATGTTACGATGCGCGGCGCAGACTCCGTCCGTTTATTCCCGCTGCGATCGCGCATCGATCGTGCGGCGCAGCAGCACCAGGTCGGCCCAGGCATCGCGCTTGGCGGCCGGGGTTCGCAGCAGATAGGCCGGGTGCAGCGTGGCTAGCATGGGCAGGCTGCCCAGCCCCTCGACCTCGACCGGGTGCCAGCGTCCGCGCAGGCGGGTGATGCCCTCCTTCGCGCGCAGCAGCGCCTTGGCCGAAACGCCGCCCAGCAGCACCACATGCCGCGGCCGCACCAGCGCGATGTGGCGCATCACGAAGGGCAGGAACAGCGCGATCTCGGCATCCGTCGGCGTCCGGTTGCCCGGCGGACGCCAGGGCAGGATATTGGTGATGTAGAAGCCGCTCTCGCGCGACAGGCCGACCGAAGCCAACATGCGGTCCAGCAACTGTCCCGACTGGCCGACGAAGGGCCGGCCGAGGCGGTCCTCGTCGGCGCCGGGCGCCTCGCCGATCATCATCAGGCCGGACTCCGGTGCGCCATCGGCGAAGACCAGGTTGGTGGCGGTCTCGCGCAGGGAGGAGCCGTCGAAGGCGGCGATCGCGTCGCGCAGGGCTTCCAGGCTCTCGGCTGCGGCAGCGGCGGCGGCGGCACGGGCGGCGACCGGGGCCGGCGCGGCGGCGCGCAGCAGGGTGGGCGCGGAGGGCGCCGGGGCGCGGTCGGGCGCGGGTTCGGCGCGCGGCGTGGAGGGCGCGCGGGCGCGATCGGGCGGCGCATCCTCCAGCGCCTCGTCCGCTCCCCAGTCCGTCTGCAGCGCGAGGGCGGCGAGCAGCGCCGCGCGGTCCTGCTCCATCGCCGCCATATCGGCCCCGCGCGGGGTTCCGCGCAACCCGCCCTGCCGCTACATGACACCCAGAATGAGAGGAACCCCCGGACATGGCCGCTGAGCGCGAGGCAATGGAGTTCGACGTGCTGATCGTGGGCGGCGGGCCATCGGGCCTCGCGGCGGCGATCCGGCTCAAGCAGTTGAACCCGGATGCCACGGTCTGCCTGGTCGAGAAGGGCAGCGAGATCGGCGCGCATATCCTCTCGGGCGCGGTGCTGGAACCGCGGGCGCTGGATGAACTCATTCCGGATTGGCGCGACGACCCGCCGGCGCTGGCGACGCCCGCGAAGGACGACCGCTTCATGTTCCTGACCGAGACGAAGGGCTTCCGCCTGCCCACGCCGCCGCAGATGCACAACCACGGCAACTACATCGTCAGCCTGGGCAATGTGTGCCGCTGGCTCGGCGCCAAGGCCGAGGCGCTGGGCGTCGAGATCTACCCGGGCTTCGCGGCGTCAGAGACCATCATCGAGGACAACCAGGTGCGCGGCGTGGTGGCCGGCGTCATGGGCATCACGAAGGATGGCGAGGAAGGCCCCAACTACCAGCCGGGCATGGAACTGCGCGCCACCTACACGCTGTTCGCCGAGGGCTGCCGCGGCTCGCTGACCAAGAAGCTGGAGGCCACCTTCAACCTGCGCGACGGCGTGCAGCCGCAGACCTACGGCCTCGGCATCAAGGAATTGTGGGAGATCTCTAAGGAGAAGCACCAGCCGGGGCTGATCTGGCATTCCACCGGCTGGCCGATGAAGTCCGACACCTATGGCGGGTCGTTCCTCTATCATTTCGGCGAGAACCTGGTGGCGGTCGGCTTCGTCGTCGGGCTCGACTACCCGAACCCCTGGCTGTCGCCCTTCGACGAGTTCCAGCGCTTCAAGACGCATCCGCTGGTGAAGCCCTTCTTCGAAGGGGGCAAGCGCATCGCCTATGGCGCGCGCGCGATCAACGAGGGCGGCTACCAGTCCATCCCGAAGCTGGTCTTCCCCGGCGGCGCGCTGATCGGCTGCACCGCCGGCTTCCTCAACGTGCCCAAGATCAAGGGCAGCCACACCGCCATGAAGTCCGGCATGATCGCGGCCGAGACGGTCGCCGCGGCGCTGGCGCAGGACGCGCGCCCGCCGGTGCTGGCCGACTACCCGACCGCCATCGAGAATTCCTGGGTCTATGAGGAGCTGAAGGCGGTGCAGAACATCCGCCCCGGCTTCGCGAAATGGGGCTTCTATGGCGGCATGGTGAATGCGGCGCTTGAGACCTATGTCGCCAAGGGCCGGTTCTGGAAGCTCGGCCACCATGCCGACAATGCGTCGTTGAAGCTGAAGGGGGATGCGCCGCGCATCGCCTATCCGAAGCCCGATGGCGTGCTGACCTTCGACCGCCTGTCGTCGGTGTTCCTGTCGAACACCAACCACGAGGAAGACCAGCCGGCGCACCTGAAGCTGCGTGACCCGTCGAAGTGGTTCGGCGAGAACTGGGTGAAGTTCGCCTCGCCCGAAAGCCGCTACTGCCCCGCCGCCGTGTACGAGGCGGTCGGCCCCGAGGCGGAGCGCGACCTGCGCGGTACGCCCGACGCCCAGGCGACCGGCGCGGGTGCCGAGGTCGAGGCCGGCGCCCCTGGCGCGCGGCTGGTGATCAACGCGCAGAACTGCGTGCATTGCAAAACCTGCGACATCAAGGACCCGTCGCAGAACATCGACTGGTGCACGCCCGAGGGCGCCGGCGGACCGAACTACATCGGCGGCATGTGACGCGGCGGGCGCGCGGCGCATGAGCAACGAGGCAGCGCCGCCGCGCAGCGCGCATCCCGTGCTCGGCGTGCTGCGCGCGGGCGTGCTGCTTGGCCTGGGCTGGGTGGCGGCGGCGGGGCTCGCCTGGGAGGCCTTCGGCGTGCTGTGGGCCGCGCTGGTGCTGGTGGTCTGGCTGCTGCTGCTGCGCCGCTTTCACGGCGCGGTGCAGACGCTGGCGTTGGCGATCCGGGAGGAAGCGGCGGCGCGACGATAGCGGCGCGCTGCGCGGCCCAGCGTTCGTCAAGGCGGTGGTGCACGCGGTGTGATCCTGGTCACAACCCGGCAGACGGGCCCGCGCAGCGCGATGCCCGTCAGGCACGAAGGCCGCGGCCGTGCGGCGCTTTGCGCGCCCAGGCCCGCCGACCCGCCCGGATGGACGACACCCGCCACCTGTATAGACTGTAACCATGAGGGGCAGGCAGGGAGCACGATTGTGTGACGCGCGAAGCGCGTCGGATCGCGGGGTTCGCCCGGCAAGGCTGCGCATGGTGGCCCGCGCCCACGGGATGGCGCGCCATGCATGACATACCGGGGCCGGGGCGCGCCCAGGCGCGACCGCCCGATGTTCCCGTCAATATCGCAAAGCCCGACCTGCGGCGCTGGCTGGCCGGCAACAGCGGCATTCCCGGCGCCTGGACCTTTGCGGCCGAGATCCCCGGCCCGCATGTCGCGCTGACCGCGCTCGTGCATGGCAACGAGATCGCCGGCGCGGTCGTGCTCGACCGGCTGCTGCGGCAGGGCGTGCGCCCCGCGCGCGGGCGGCTGTCGCTGGTGTTCTGCAACCTCGAGGCTTTCGCCCGCTTCGACGCCGCCGACCCGACCGCGACGCGCTTCCTCGACGAGGACATGAACCGGATCTGGAGCACCGGCGAACTGGATGGTGCGCGGCGCTCCACGGAATTGCGGCGCGCGCGCGAACTGCGCCCGCTGATCGACACCGTGGACGTGCTGGCCGACCTGCATTCGATGCTCTGGCGCTCCGACCCACTGATCCTGGCGGGCGAGGCCGAGCAGGCGGCGCGCCTGGCACTCGCGATCGGCGTGCCTTCGACGGTGGTGGCCGATGCCGGGCATGTCGGCGGGCGCCGGCTGATCGACTATGCGCGCTTCACCGCGCCCGATGGCGCCGCCGCCGCCGTGCTGGTGGAGGCCGGCGACCATTGGGAGGACCCGACGGTCGCGACCATGGAGCAGGTCTGCCGGCGGGTGCTGCATTTGACCGGCCAGGCCGCCGACGGGCCCCGGCCGGCGCCGCTGCCCACTGCGCCGCGGCTGGCACGCGTCAGCCGCACCGTCACCGCCGCGACACGGTCCTTCGCCTTCCTGCGCGAGTTTCGCGGCGGCGAGGTGATCGCGCGCGCCAATACGCTGATCGCGCTGGATGGCGAGGCGGAGATCCGCACGCCCCATGACGACTGCCTTCTGGTCATGCCCACGCCGATGGTGCCGCGCGGGCATACCGCGGTGCGGCTCGCGCGGTTCGTGGAGTAGGGTCTCTTTTTTTTCGCCCTCAATCGGCGGGCGCCGGCATCCGCCGGCTTGCCTGCGCGCCACGCACTGGTGCGCCAGGCGCGGATGATGGGTTGGGCGCGGTCGCGCCGTGCGCTCCCGAATCGAGGCGGGGCCTCGATCCGCTGTTTGCGGTTACGAGGTGCGCGCTGCGTTGGTTCGTCGCGCTGAATCGGCGGGCGCCGGCATGCGCCGGCTTGCCTGCGCGCCATGCACTGATGCCCCGGGCGCGGCTGATCGGTTGGGCGCGGTCGCGCCGTGCGCTCCCGGATCGAGGCATGGCCTCGATCCGCTGTCTGTGGTGACTGCGCGCGCTGCGACGATTGTCGGCCAGGGGGTTGCGCGTCGGCGCTCGGCGCGCTTGCGTGGCGGCCGACCGATACCCCTGGGGAAACGCGCCATGGCTGCCTTGAAGCTCATCACCTTCGCCGATGCCGAGGGCAGCCGCGCCGGCGTGCTGCTCGACGGCGCGCGCGTGCTCGACCTCGGCCGCGCCATGCCTCCCGGGCGCGAGATGCTCGCGCTGATCGAGGCCGGGCCGGCCGCGCTCGATGCCGTGCGCGCGCTGGCCGCCAACCCGCCAGCGGGCTGCGTGCTGCCGCTGGCTTCGGTCGCGCTGCAGGCGCCGATCCCGCGCCCGCGTCGCAACGTGTTCTGCGTCGGGCGCAACTACATGGACCATGTGGCGGAAGGCGACCGCACGCGCGGCATCACCACCTCCGAGGTGCCGAAATTCCCGCAATTCTTCACCAAGGCGCCGGAGAGCGTGATCGCGCCGGGCGCGCTGGTTCCCTCGCACAAGGGTGTGACGGAATGGCTCGACTACGAGGTCGAGCTGGTGGCGGTGATCGGCACCGCCGGGCGCGACATCCCGAAGGAGAAGGCGCTCGCCCATGTGTTCGGCTGGACCATCGGCAATGACGTGACCGGGCGCGAATTGCAGCGCCGGCACGGGCAGTGGTTCAAGGGCAAGTCGCTCGACCGCTCCTGCCCGATGGGGCCGGTGATCGTGCCGCGGGCCGACCTCGATGCGTCGGACCTGGCCATCGGGCTGACGCTGAACGGGGAGCAGCGGCAGGCGTCACGGACGTCGAAGATGATCTTCGACGTGAAGGACATCATCCACCAGCTCTCGTCCGGCTTCACCCTGCTGCCGGGCGACGTCATCATGACCGGCACGCCGGAAGGCGTGGGCTACGCCATGGTGCCGCCGCAGACCATGAAGACCGGCGACGTGATGGCGCTGACCATCGAGGGCATCGGCACGCTGACCAACGCGATCGGGGACTGACGGCACCAACCGGCCCGATGCCCCGCATCGGGCCGCGAGCGCGAATGCGCGACCGCGCCCAGACCATCAGTCGCCGCCGGCGCACCCGTGCATGGCGGCCGAACAGGCCCCATGTCGCGTTGCTCGGCGACGCGCATGAGAAACCGGATGGCCGCCGCCCGCCGCCTGAGGGTCAAGAACCCCTCACCCGCGATACGCGGCGAGGATCGCGCGCCCGGCCTCGCCGGCGCGCCCCTCCCACGCCGTGATGGCGCCCGCCGCGGCGCCACGCAGCGCCGCCCGCAGCGCCGCGTCTGGCTCGTGGATAGCGACCTGGTTATCCCGCATCACCTGGCGATTGGCGGCCAGGCGCCCTTCGATCGCCTGCCATTGCCGCGCCTCGGTGTCGGCGCCGGCCTCGCGCACGGCCTGCTGCTGCGCCGGTGTCAGCGCCGCCAGCGCGCTGCGCGACGCGAAGGCCAGCGACAGCGGCCAGGCGTAGTTCAGCTCGGTGAAATGCGGCAGCCAGCGCCACAGCCGCCGCCCCGCCCCGCCATCGCCCGAGGACAGCACGGCATCGAGCGTGCCCGCCGCCAGGCGTGCATCGACCTCGGCGAAGGACAGCACCTCGGCCACCGCGCCGGCGGCGCGCAGCACCTCGGTGCCGGTGGCGTCGTAGGTGCGCACGCGCAGCCCGCGCAGGTCCTCGGGCTTCGACACCGGCCGATTGGTCCATAGCCCCGAGGGCGGCCAGGGTGTCGTCCAGAGCAGCACCGCGCCGCGCGATTCCAGCGTCGCGACATAGCGCGGCCGCGCGAGGTCCCGCAGCCGCGCCGCATCGGCATGCGACCCCGTCAGGAACGGCAGCGAGGAGAGCAGGAAGATCGGGTCAACGGCATTCATCGCGCCGGTGAAGGAATCCACCGCGGCGAAGCGCCCGGACGCCAGCACGTCCAGCGCGGCGGCCGAACGGTACCCATCCGGCGCGCCCGGCGCCGCGGTGACGGGCACGCCGCGCGCGGTTGCGGCGGCGGCGAAATGCGCGACGCCCTCGCCCGGGATGGAGGTCGCCGGGTATTCGGTCGCGACCGTCCAGCCGGGCGTCTGCGCCCGCGCGCTGCCGATGGCGAGGGCGGGGGCGGCGAGGATCACGCGGCGTGGCAGGGTCATGGCGATGGCTCCGGGCGAAGGGGCTGGGCAGGCACGCCGGCGACGGTCACGCCGGGGGGCACGTCGGCCAGCACGGCCGCCCCCGCGCCGATGATGGCGCCCGCGCCCACGATCACGCCAGGGCGGATCACCGCGCCGGCCCCGACCATCGCACCGGCGCCGATCCGCACGCCGCCGGCCAGCACGGCGCCCGGGGCGATGTGGGCGGCCTCGCCGATGTCGCAGTCGTGCTCGACGATCGCTCCGGTATTCACCAGCGCCAGGCGGGCGATACGCGCGTCAGGCCCGACGACCGCGCGCGCCAGCACCGCGACACCCTCACCCAGCGTCGCGCCATGGCCGATGACGGCAGCAGGATGCACCAGCGGCGGCAGCGCGAAGCCAGCGGCCAGCAGGCGCGACCCGGCGGCGATCCGCTGCGCGTTGTGGCCGATCGCGGGGTGCGCGGCCGCCACCCCGTCCGCGACCAGCCCCGCGACGGCGGTTTCATCCCCCAGCACCGGCACGCCCAGCACCGCCGCCACGCGCGGCGCGCCATCGACCACGCCGGCAATTCGCCAGCCGCCATGGGCCATCAGCAGGTCCAGCACCGCCTTGCCGTGCCCGCCCGAGCCCAGCACCAGGATCGCCGGCCGTACCGCCTCCATCCGCCCATCCTTCACGTCGCCATCACCCTGCCGCGCGTATGCGGGTAGTATGACGGCCCTTGCGGGAGACGACGATGCGCTTGCCTGGTTTCTTCGCCGCCCTGGTCCTGCTGCTGGCCGCCGCCACCCCGGCCGCGGCGCAGAACCGCTTCTGGCTGCAGAACAACACCGGGCAGACCATCGTGTCGGCCAATGTCTCGCCCTCGCGCGTCACGGAATGGGGGCCGAACATCCTGGTGCGCGGCCCGCTGCGGCCGGGCATGCAGGTCTTTGTCGAGCCCAGCTTCCGCGACTGCTACCTGGACATCCGCGTGCGCTTCGCCGACGGCACCGAGGATGGGCACCTGGGCGTGCATGCCTGCACGCTGTCGCGCATCACCTTCGGGCGCGAGGTGCCGCAGGCCGCGACGCCGCCGCCACCGCCGCCCGAACAGGAGGTCGAGCGCGACGACCCCTCCTTCACCTTCGTCAACCGCAGCGGCGAACCGATCCGCGAGATCTATGTCTCGCTGACCAGCGAGCGCAGCTGGGGCCGCGACCGGCTGGGCCCGCGGCAGATCCTGCCGCCGGGGGCGTCGATGCGGATCGGCCTGCCGCCGGTGGGCGTCTGCACGGTGGACATGCGCGTCGTCTACATGGACGGGCGCATCCTGGAGCAGCGCAACGTCGAGACCTGCTCGGTCCGCAGCTACGCCTGGCGATAGGGCCGGGCCGTCCGATCCGCTGACGCTGCGCGTGTGAGCGCCTGGCCGCGGACGGCGCCGCCCACGGACGCCTCAGAGACCGTTGGAGAATGCGCCGTGAGGCGCATTCTCCAACTGTCTCTCAGCCCTCGCGCAGCTGGCGCGCGCGCAGCGCGGCCGGGCGAATCATGCAGGCATCCATCCACGCCTTCACTTTCGGGAAGGGCGCGTAGTCATACCCGTTCAGCCAGGACCCATAGAGCACCGAGGCGAGGTTCAGGTCCGCCACGGTGAAGTCCGCCCCGATCAGGTGCGGCCGCTGCGCCAATTCGCCATCCAGCACGCGCAGCCGGGCATCGAGCAGGTCCTTGCCCGCGACGGCTTCCGACGCCACGCGCTCGGCCTCGGGCTTCAGGTAGGCGTTGTAGGACCAGCGCATGACATGCGGCTCGACCTCGGTCGCGGTCCACAGCGTCCATTGCATGACGCGCGAGGCATCGTCGCCGGCGGGCATCAGCGGCGCGCCGGCCTTGGCGGCGATGTGCAGGTTGATCGCCAGGCTCTCGAACAGCACCAGGTCCCCGTCCTCCAGCGCCGGGATCTTGTTGTTCGGGTTGATGGCCACGGCGCGCTCCAGCTTGAAGCCGGGCAGGAAGCCGATGGGGATCACCTCGTAGGCCAGGCCGGCTTCCTCGGCCGCCCAGATGCAGCGAAAGGCGCGCGAGCGGGGAATGCCGTGGATCTTGAGCATGGACGCGGTCCTCGTGTTCGGGTGGCGGCGCGGCCGGGGCGCATCGCGCCGGCCGATGCCGCGCCGCAGGCATACTATCGCGCGCCTGTGCCGGCCAGCGTCAGACCGGGCGCCGGCGCGCCTGCAGATGCCCCGCGCGGATGCCCAGGCGCATGCGGATCGCGTGCAGCAGCGCATCGCCCTCGGCAAGGGCGGGCGCGCAGGCGACGGCGTGCCGCCCGTCCGCCCGGCGCGTCGCGAAATCGGCGGTGACCGGCACGACCGCCGGCGCCTCGAACGCGGCGCGATTGCCGTCGCCGCGGGTGCTCTCGGTCAGCGCGCCCTCGCCCACCAGCAGGTCGTGCCGGTCGAGTTCCAGGTGGTGATACGTCACCGCGCGCAGCCAGCGCTGATGGATCACCGTCAGGCCGTTGACCAGCAGCCGCGCGGGCACCAGGTGCCCATCGACGAACAGCGCGTGGTTCGGGCTGACCTGCAGGTCGCGGAAGGGCACGCCCTCGGCCAGGGCGCCGGCCTTCACCAGCACCGGCGCGGCGACCTCGCGGAAGCGCTGGCGCGTCAGGTCCACCGCGATCCGGCCGACCCACACGAGCCTCGCGGCGGGAGATGCCGCGCGAGGGGTCACGACCCGGTCGCCGGCGCGTAGGTGCTCGACCGGCACCTCGCCCGTGGGCGTCAGGATCATCGTGCCTTCGACGAAGCAGGCCGCGCTGTCCTCGGGGTCGACGTCGAGTGCGGTGACCACGCTGCGCGCGCCCGGCACGTCGTGGCCGTCCGAGCCGCCAGCGGGCCCATCGGCACCGGACGCGCGGCCTGTCGTGTCGTCATCCCGCCCCGGCGGGCGGGCATTGCAGCCACTCATGCCAATTCCTCGCCGGCACCCGGGCCTGGACTGTCTGCACCAGGGGGCATCACGCCAGGACCGCGATACCCTGAATGGCGAACGACACCGACTCCCAAGTGAGTGGCCGTCCGCGACTGCGCCATGCGGCGCATCCTGAAGGCCGATACCAGGCCTCTAAAGCCGTCCCTGACCGGTCAATCCGCCAGCGGACCGGGTCCTGCGAGCGCGCGCCGGTAACGGTCCACGCTGGCCCGCACCGCCGCCTTGCCGTCCTGCGGGATCACCCGGTCCCACCAGGCGCCATAAACGGTGTCGAAGTCGATCGCATCCAGCACCGCGCCCATCCGCGCGACCTCGGCGGCGGGCAGCGGCACCCAGTTGGGGTAGGACCACATGAACGAGACATGCCGCCGGTCCGGCGCGACCGAGGCGATGTCCCCGGTCATGATCGCGCCCTTGCCCTCCGACCAATGCAGGATGGTCCCGCCGGCGAAATGCCCGCCGAGGCGATGCAGCGTGACACCCGGCAGCACCGCCTGCGTCTCGCCCGACCAGAAGCGGATCGCGGGGTCGGGGCGCATGACCCAGCGGCGGTCGGCCTCGTGCAGCAGCACCGGGCAATCGAAGGCATGCGCCCAGTCCACCATGGCGCCGTAGTAGTGCGGGTGGCTGATGGCGATGGCGCGCAGACCGCCCAGCGCCTTCACGATGGCGATCGTGGCGGGGTCGAGCATCCCCAGGCAGTCCCACAGCACATTGCCCGCGGGCGTGCGCAGCAGCAGGGCGCGCTGCGCGATGGCGAAATCGGGGAAGATGCCGCAGCCCAGCAGGCCGGGCGCCACCTCGCGCCAGCCGATCGCGTGGCGGCGCGCCAGGGCTTCCGTGGTGGTCCATTGCGGGCCGGTCGCGGGCACCCATTGGCGGGGGTCCTCGCAGATCGCGCAGCCGGCGGGCGGCACGGCGGCGGGCGCGTGCTGCGTGCCGCAGGTGGCGCAGACGAAGGCCGTGCCCGGCCGGCCGGCGCTCATCGCGGCCGCTGCCTCTCCTGCGCCACCAGCGTCTCGAGCTGCGCCAGCGGCACCGCGCCCGGGATCAGCGTGTCGCCGATCACCAGCGCCGGCGTGCCCTCGATCTGCAGCGTCCTGGCCAGCGCCAGGTTGGTGTCCAGTTGGCGCTGGATGGCGGGGTCGTTCATCTCGCGCAGCAGGCGCGGCACGTCGAGGCCCGCGCGCTGCGCCTCGGCGCGGATCATCGCCTCGGTCGGCTCGCCGCGGCTGCGCATCAGGGCGTCGTGCAATGGCACGTACTTGCCCTGGCGCTGCGCGGCCAGCAGCGCGCGCGAGGCCAGCACGCTCGCCGGGCCCAGGATGGGGATGTCCTTCATGACCACGCGGACGTTGCGGTCGCGGTTGAGCAGCTCCGCCATGTCCTCGTGCAGGCGCTTGCAGTAGGGGCAGCGGACGTCGAAGAACTCGACGATGCTGACATCGCCGCGCGGGTTGCCGCGGATCGGGTCCTCGGCGGTCTCGAACAGGGCGGCGCGCTGGGCCACGATGCCGGCGCGCTGGGCCTCGCCGCGGTCGCGCTCCTCGGCGGCCTGGATGGCGGCGAAGGCGTCGCGCAGGATGGACGGGTCGCGCCGCAGCGCCTCGCGCAGGATGCCGATGATCTCGTCGCGCTGGGCGTCGGTGAAGGACTGCGCCATGGCGCGCCCGCCCAGCACCAGGCCGGCCGCGGCCAGCAACAAGGATCGCCTCATGCTCTCTCCCGGCGCCTGGGCGCCTGCCTGGCCGCCACCAGATGGGGTGGCGGCGCGTTCCCGATGCGGCTTACCCGCCACCGCCCGCCTGGGTCCAGAATGCGGGCAGCGGAGGTTTCGCTCAACAGCGGCGCGCGGTTTCGCCGGGGACCGCCCGCGGGCGCGGCGGTTGCCGGTCGGGGCGAAGGCGTCTATGGCCGACCCGGCAGCCGCGGGATGCGGAGACGGGGGCGGGTCGCGGGCCGAGGGGGGCCAGGGTCCGGGGCCGGCCCTCCAGCTGCCGTATCACGACCGCCCGTCGCTTGGGCGGGCTGCGAATCAGGGGAGGCCGCGACCCGGGCCATGACGACCAGCACCATTCGCCGCACCGACGCCCCCGCCAGGCCGCGCCGTGCCAGGCCCGGCCTTGCGCTGCTGCTGGCCTCGCTGCTGCCTGGCTGCTCCAGCATGAGTTCGATGATGCCGAGCTTCGGCGGCCCGCCCTCGGTGCCGCTGGGCACGGCGGGGCATGTCACCGGCTTCCTCGGCGGCGCGGCGGCGGAGGAACCCCGCGCGGCGATCGTGGCGCGGGAGATCCTGTCCGCCGGCGGATCGGCCGTGGATGCCGCGGTGGCCGGTGCCTTCGCCATGTCCGTCACGCTGCCGTCCCGCGCCGGGCTCGGCGGCGGCGGCGCCTGCCTGGTCTATTCGGCCACGCGGCGGGAAGTCGAGGCGGTGGTCTTCCCGGCTGGCGCGCGCACCGAATTGCCGCCGGGCACCGACCGCCCGGCCGCCGTGCCGATGATGGCGCGCGGGCTGTTCCTGCTGCACACCCGCGGCGGCCGCCTGCCCTTCGAGCAGATGCTGCGCCCGGCCGAGGATTTGGCCCGCTTCGGCACCGAGATCAGCCGCGTCCTTGCCGAGGACCTCGCCGCCGTCGCCGCGCCGCTGCTGGCCGACCCCAATGCGCGGCGCGTCTTCGGCAGCCCCGGCGGCGGGCCGCTGCGCGCCGGCGAGCGCATCACGCAGCTCGACCTCGGCGCCACGCTGGCGCAGATGCGCAATGGCGGCGTGGGCGAGTTGTACCAGGGACCGCTGTCGAACCGCGTGGCCGCGGCATCCCTGCTGGCCGGCGGCGGGCTGACCGATGGCGATTTGCGCGCCGGGCGCGCCGATGCCACCCAGCCGGTGCGCGTGGCCGCCGGCAACGACGTGGTGCATTTCCTGCCGGCATCCGGCGATGGCGGGGCGGGCACCGCCACGGCCTTCCAGGCGGCGCTGGCCGGGCAGCCGGCATCAACCGGCGGGCCGCCGGTGGGCGCGCAGGCGGGTCTGGTGACGCTGGACCCGCAAGGCAATGCGGTGACCTGCGCCTTCACCATGAACAACCTGTTCGGCACCGGGCGCGTGCTGCCCGAGATCGGCATCGTGCTGGGTGCCGCGCCGTCGGGCAGTGTCTCGCCCGCGCCGCTGGGCGTGGCGCTGGCCACCAACCGCGAATTGCGCGGCTTCCGCGCGGCGAGCGCCGGGTCGGGCCAGCAGGAGGCGGGTGCCGCGGCGGGCATAGCGATGGCCGCGGCGCTGCGGCGCGTGCCGAATGCCGACATCTTCGCGTCCGTGCCGCAGCCGGGCCGCGGGCTGGTGATCTCCTGCCCCGGCTATGCGCCGGGCAGCACCGCGACCTGCACGGGCGCGGCCGATCCGCGCGGCGGCGGCGTGGCGATCGGCAGTTTCGCGCGATGAAGGTCGGCCGGGCGGCGGATGCGCCGCCCTTCCTGGTGATGGACGTGATCGCCGCGGCCAATGCGCGCGCGGCGTCGCTGCCGCCGGGCGCGCCCGGCGTCATCCGCATGGAGGTCGGCCAGCCCGGCACCGGCGCACCGCGCGGCGCCGCCGAGGCGGCGATCCGCGCACTCAGCATCGGCACGCCGATGGGCTATACGGAAGCCTTCGGCTTGGCTTCCCTGCGCGCGCGCATCGCGCGGCATTATCGCGATCGCTACGGCGCGGAGGTCTCGCCCGCGCGCATCGCGGTGACCGTGGGTGCCTCGGGCGCGTTTCCGCTGGCCTTCCTGGCGGCCTTCGACCCCGGCGACCGGGTGGCCATGGCCGCACCCTTCTACCCGCCCTATGCGAATATCCTGACGGCGCTCGGCATGCAGCCCGTGCTGCTGCCCTGCGATGCCTCCACGCGGTTCCAGCCGACTCTGGCCATGCTGGAACGCATGGACCCGAGACCCGAGGGGCTGATCGTCGCCAGCCCCTGCAACCCGGCGGGCACGATGCTGGCGCCGGAGGAACTGGCCGCCATCGCGCGCTGGTGCCACGCGCATGGCGTGCGGCTGGTGTCGGATGAGATCTACCACGGCCTGACCTGGGGCACGGTGGCCGAGAGCACCGCGGCGAAGTTCAGCGACAGCGCGGTGGTGGTGAATTCCTTCTCGAAATACTGGTCCATGACGGGCTGGCGCATCGGCTGGCTCATGCTGCCCGAGGACCTGGTGCGCCCTGTCGAATGCCTGGCGCAGAACATGTTCATCAGCGCGCCGCACATCGCGCAGGTGGCGGCCGAGGCGGCGATGGACTGCACCGACGAACTGGAAGCCAACAAGGCCGCCTATGCGCGCAGCCGAAGCGCGCTGCTGGAGGGTCTGCCGCGCGCGGGCTTCACCAATATCGCGGCGGCGGATGGCGCGTTCTACCTGTGGTGCGACGTCGGCCACCTGACCAACGACAGCGCCGAATTCTGCGCGCGGATGCTGGACCAGGCGGGCATCGCCGCGACCACGGGCCTCGACTTCGACCGCGACCGGGGGAGCCGGTTCCTGCGGTTCTCCTATTGCGGCACCGAGGCCGACATGGCGGCGGCACCCGGGCGACTCGCGGCCTGGCTGCGGCCGTAGGGCGGGCGACGATCGCGGGGCGGCCCCGGATCGGCCGATGCGCGCCGGCGCCGTGCCGCCTCGCGCCAGGGCCGCGATCGGCCATTGCGCGCCGCGGGCCGGACAGTGCCGCGCGAGCCGCATCACTTGCCGACGGATCGCTCGGCGAGCCCATTCAGGTCGTCGCCGCAGGAACCCGGCGCCCCTGCGCGCTTCGCCCGGCTCCGAAGCATCGCGGCGCGAAGCGCGCTAGCCTCGCGCCATGACCGACCCCACCGCCCCCGGCCCGCTCGCCGCCATCGCCGCCCTGATGGCCGACCCCGCGCGCGCGCGCATGCTGGCGGCGCTGATGGGCGGCCAGGCGCTGACCGCCGGTGAGCTGGCGCGCATCGGCGGCGTCACGCCCGCCACTGCCAGCGGGCACCTCGCGCGGCTGTCGGCGGGCGGGCTGCTGGCGGTCCATGCCCAGGGGCGCCACCGCTACTACCGCCTGGCCTCCGAGGAAGTGGCGGCGGCGATCGAGGCGCTGGGCGGGCTGGCCGCGCGCCTCGCGCCGCCGACGCGGCCATGGAAGCATGGCGAGGCAGCGCGGGACGCCCGGCTGTGCTGGAACCACCTGGCCGGGCGGCTGGGCGTGGCGGTCCACCAGCGCCTGACCGGCCAGGGCTGGCTGACGCCCGCGCCCGGCGGCTGGGAGGCCTCGGCCGAAGGGCACGCGCGCCTGGCGGCGACCGGCATCGACCTCGACCGAGCCACCGCCGCGCGGCACTTCGCCTGCGACTGCATGGATTGGAGCGAACGCCGCCCGCACCTCGCAGGTGGGCTGGGGCGCGAGATGGCGAATGCCTGGATCGGCCGCGGCTGGCTGCGCCGCGCTGCCGCGACGGGCGAGGGCGACATCCTGGCGCGCCGCCGCCTGTCGCTGACGCCCGAGGGCGCGCGCGGGCTGCACGAGAGCCTCGGGATCGACGCGGCGTGACGGGGCACGCCGTGTCGCCACGCGCCTTGCGGCGGTGCTTGATCGTCTCGGCAAGGCGCCACCACTGCGGCCGTGCTGGCGTTGAGCGGGACGGCCTGCATCCTGTCGGCCGCGCCATGAGGTTCGCCGCCGCATGAATGCCGCCTTCGCGATGACGTCCGCCGCCGCATGACCGCGGCGGTGGCGATGATGGCGGCGGTCGCCGCCATGACCGGGTTGTCGCAGTTCCATCGCGCCGCGCTCGGCGTGGTGGCGCCGGATCTTTCGGTGGACCTGGCGCTGAGCCCTGCCGTGCTGGGGGCGGCGAACGGGATGTTCTTCGTGGCGCTGCTGGTGGCGCAGGTGCCGGTGGGCATCGCGCTCGATCGTGCGGGGCCGCGGCGGACGGTCGGCGCGCTGACCGGCATCGCGGTGCTGGGCGCGGCGTGCCAGGCCTTCGCGACCGACGGCGCCACCCTGCTGGCGGCACGCTTCCTGGTCGGGCTGGGCAGCGCGGCGTCGTTCATGGCGGCGGTGGTGCTGTGTGCGCGCTGGTATGCCGGGGCGGCGATGACGCTGGCGCTGTCGCGTGTGTTTGCGCTGTCGCAGCTCGGCATCCTGCTGGCGGGGGCGCCGCTGGCCGGGCTGGCGGGGCTGGTGGGTTGGCGCGGGGCGCTGGGCGCCTCGGCGTTGCTGACCGCCGCTTGTGGGCTGGTGTGGTGGCGCCTGGTGCGCGACGACCCGCCCGACCGCCCTGCCCCACCCCGCCGCGCCGAGACGCTGCGCGAGGCGCTGGTCGGACAGGTCTCGATCTGGCGCCTGCCCGGGCTGCCGCGCGTGCTGTCGATGCACCTGGTGGCCTATGCCGCGGCGGCGACGGTGCTGGGGCTTTGGGCAGGGCCGTACCTGGCGGATGTGCATGGGTTGGACGCGACGGGGCGCGGCTGGGTGCTGGCGGCGATGGGGGTGGCGATGCCGGTGGGGCTGCTGGCGGTCGGTCCGCTGGAGCGCCGCTTCCCGCCACGGCGGCGGATCGTGACGGCGGGCGCAATGCTCTCGGCGGCGATGCTGGGCGGGCTGGCCATCTGGCCGGGGGCGCCATTGTCCGGCGCGGTGCTTCTGCTGGTGCTGCTGGTGTTGTTCTCGGCCTATCCGGTGCTGGTGGTGGCGGAGGCGCGCAGCCTGTTCCCCGACCACCTGGTCGGGCGCGGGGCGACCACGGTGAACCTGGCGCAGGTGCTGGGCTCGGCGCTGCTGCCGATGCTGATGGGGGCGGTGGTGGGGCTGTTCCCGGAGGTCGGCGCGGCACGGCCGGAGGCGGCGTATCGGGCGGGGTTCGCGGTGCTGGGCGTGGCGCTGCTGGCGGGTGTCGTGGGGTGGCTGGCGCTGCCGCGCGGGGCGGCGCGGTAGCGCGCGGCCCGGACGCGCGCTGCGCCTGTCGCGTCAGGGCAGCAACGCGCGCGCTTCCGACCACAGTCGCGCAGCCAGCGCGCCGGCGGGTTCGGCCGGGGCCAGGTGCGCCGCCTGGCCGGCCCACATCTGCATCGCGGCGGGGTCGTTGGCCTTCTCCGCCGCCGCGCGCACCGGCGCAAAGAGCGCGCGTTGCACCGGATAGGGCGCGGCAGGAGGCGCCGGGGCCCGCGTCACGGCATTGGCGACGCCGCGGCCGAGCCGGCCGGAGAAGATGCGCGTCAGCATGGTGCCCTCGGGCTCGGCGGCCGCGATGGCATCGGCCCAGGCCGGCGCGATGGCGGCCTCCGGGCAGCGCAGGAAGCCGGTGCCGATCTGCACCGCGCTGGCCCCCAGCGTCAGCGCCGCCGCGATACCGCGCGCGTCCGCGATGCCGCCCGTGGCGATGACCGGCACGTCCAGCGCATCGGCGAAGCGGGGGATCAGCGCCATGCCGCCGGTGAGTTGCGCTTCCGCCGCGGCATGGTCGAAGGCGCCGCGATGGCCACCGGCCTCGGCACCCTGCGCGAGGATGGCGTCGGCGCCGGCGGCGACGGCTTCGCGCGCCTCGGCCAGCGTGGTGGCGGTGGCGAACCAGGCGATGCCGCGCGCCTTCGCGGCCGCGACCACATCGGGCGGAAACACGCCCATGATGGAGGAGATCACCGCCGGCCCTGCCTCGATCATGGCGGCGCATTGCGCGGCGAAGTCGGGCAGGAAGGGGCCTTCGGGAATGGCCGGCCGGGGGCCGTGGGTGGCGAGGAACTCGGCCATCGCGGCCTCCCGCGCCGCGTCTCGCACCGGCGGCGGGTCGGGGATCCAAAGGTTCACCTGGAAGGACCCGTTGGACTGCGCGCGGAAGGCACGCGCCCAGTCGGCGATGCCCTCGGGCGTGGTGGTCAGGCCGCCCAGCGCGCCCATGCCGCCCGCATTCGCCACCGCCGCGGCCAGGCCGGGCGGCGAGGCGCCGGCCATGGGCGCGAGCAGGATCGGGATGCGCAGGCCGAAGCGGTCGCAGAAGGCCGCGGCGCGGGCGGCCTGAGGCCCGCGGGCGGGTGTGTTCGAAGCCATCTGCCGGATACTCCCCTGCCCGCTTCGGGCCGAGGCTACCGGCGCGCGGATGGCGGCGCCAGCGGCTGCGATGCGCGCCACGCTGTCTTCGCGCCACGCCATGGCGCGTTCCATGGGCACTCGCGCCGTGCGGCGTCGGCCAGCCGTTGCTGATGCGATCGTCGCCACGCGATCGGATGAGCCCTGTGAAACGGGAGCCGCCCGCACCCGTCGGTTGTGCGGGCCGGCGCGGCCGGCTGCGCGATACGACCGGCGCGCGTGCTGAAACCGTGCCGAGGCCGCGCACGCCGCCCGCCGCTTGTCCGGCGGCACCGATGGAAGCCGAAGGTTTCGGCCCTGCGTCGCAGGTCTGGAGATCGTGGATTCCAGCAAGCCGGGTTCTGGTCTACCTCCGCGCCATGGCCCGCCCCCGCCCCGATCTCAGCGCCGAGTCCGGCCTGGGCCGCGTCGCCGGCATCGACGAGGCCGGGCGCGGGCCGCTGGCCGGGCCGGTGGTGGCCGCGGCCGTGGTGTTCCTGGGTGCGCCGCCGGCCGCCTTGGCGTTGTTGATCGATGATTCGAAGCGGCTGACCGCAGCGCGCCGCGACGCCGCCTTCGCCGCGCTGCGCGAGGCGGCGCGCGGCGGGCTGGTGGATTGCGGCATCGGCGCGGCCTCGGCGATGGAAATCGGCACGCACAACATCCTGCGCGCGACGCACCTCGCGATGGTGCGTGCGCTGGCGCGGTTGGCCGCGGCGCCCGACCTCGCGCTGGTCGATGGCAACCAGGCGCCGCCCCTGCCCTGCCCGGTGCGCTACCTGGTGGGGGGCGACGGGCTGTCGCTGTCGATCGCGGCGGCGTCGATCCTGGCGAAGGTGGTGCGGGACAGGGCGATGGCGCGGCTTGACCCGCGCTGGCCTGGCTACGGCTTCGCGCGGCATGCGGGCTATCCGACAGCGGCGCATGTGGCGGCGCTCGACGCGTTGGGGCCAAGCCCGCATCACCGCCGCGGCTTCCGCCCGGTCGACCAGGCGCTGCTGCGCTGGGGCGGCTTGCCGCGAGCGCGCGGCGGCGCGCCATGACGGCGCGCATCCGCTCCATCATCACGTTGGTCTGCCAGCCCTGCTGGGTGCTGGGGGATGCCGAGGTGTCGGAGGATGGCGCGCCCGGCAGGGCGCATCCCGACCTGCGCGTGGACGACTGCCCGGCGAGCTTCCGCGTGATCCAGGAGGGCGGCACGCTCGCGACCACACGGATCGCCTGCGCCGCCTGCGGCGAAATTGTTCACGGCCATTGACCGGGAACCGGCGGCAACGCCGCAGTGGCGACGCGCAAAACACAGCGGATCGAGGCCTTGCCCCGATCCGGGAGCGAACGGCGCGACCGCGCCCAACGCGCCCATCGCCGCCAGCGCGGCAGTGCACGGCGCGAAGGCACCGGCCGCGGATGCGGCCCGCCCGCCGTCCGAGGGCACACAACGCGACAAAGATTGACCTGCCGAGTCGCACGAGCGATTCTGCCGGCTTCGTGGGGATGGGGTTGTCACGCTTTGGGCACGCAGATCGATCTGCCGCTCGACCAGGTCCTGGTCGGGGATTGCATCGCGTGGCTGAAGCACCTGCCGCCAGCCTCGGTGCACGCCATCTTCGCGGACCCGCCGTACAACCTGCAGCTGAAGGGCACGCTGCGGCGGCCCGATGATTCGCTGGTCGATGGCGTGGATGATGAATGGGACCGCTTCGCGGACCTCGGCGCCTACGACGCCTTCACGCGGGAATGGCTGTCGGAATGCCGGCGCGTGCTGCGGCGCGACGGCACCATCTGGGTGATGGGCGCCTATCACAACGTGTTCCGCTTGGGCACGGCGTTGCAGGACCAAGGCTACTGGATCCTGAACGACGTCATCTGGCGCAAGTCGAACCCGATGCCGAATTTCCGCGGCCGGCGCTTCACCAACGCGCATGAGACGCTGGTGTGGGCGGCGCGCGGGCCCGAAAGCCGCTACCGCTTCAACTACCAGGCCATGAAGGCACTGAATGACGACCTGCAGATGCGCAGCGACTGGCTCATCCCGCTCTGCACCGGCGGCGAGCGCCTGCGCGACGATGCGGGTGCGAAGCTGCACCCGACCCAGAAGCCCGAGGCGCTGCTGCATCGCGTGATCCTGGCCTGCACATCGCCGGGCGAGGTCATCCTCGATCCCTTCCTCGGTTCCGGCACCACGGCGGCGGTGGCCAAGCGGCTGGGCCGCCGCTTCATCGGGATCGAGCGCGAGCAATCCTACGCCGACGCCGCGCTGGCGCGCATCGCCGCGACCGAGCCCGCGCCCGAGGATGCCGCCGCCGCCCTGCCGTCGAAGAAGGAACAGCCGCGGATCCCCTTCGGCTCGCTGGTCGAGCGCGGCCTGGTGCCGGCCGGTGCCCGCCTGTTCGACCGCCAGAAGCGCTGGGAGGCGACGGTCGGCGCCGATGGCACGCTGCGCTGCGGCCACGCCACCGGGTCGATCCACAAGGTCGGTGCGGCCGTGCAGGAAGCGCCGTCGTGCAATGGCTGGCTGTTCTGGCACCTGGAACAGCGCGACGGCCGGCTGCGCGTGATCGACGAATTGCGCGAGGAAGTGCTGCGCCAGATGTAGCCCCCCGGCATTCGGGGCGTTCCGCGCGCGGCGCAGTGGGCTACGCTCGGCAGGCGACAGGCAGGAGACCACGCGATGAGCGACACCGTGAGCGGAGGCGACGCAGCACAGCCCCGCATGGCGCAGCCGAGCGCGCGCGATCTGGAACTGCATCGCGAACTCGACGACGCCCCGCTCCCACCGCCCGCGCCGGCACCGGTGGCCGTGCCCGGCCGGTCCTGGGCGCGGATCATCCTGTCGGAGGCGCCCTTCCTGGCCATGCTGATTGCGGGCTTCGCCGGCGTGGCCTGGGTGGGCGGGTCGGAGCAACCCAACCTGCTCTACTGGTACGTGCTGACGCCGATCTTCGGGCTGCTGTGCATCGTTGCCGGGTGGCCCCATGCCGCGGCGCAGGGCGGCAAGACGCGGCTCATCTGGACCCAGGCGCTGCACTGGATCGCCTTCATCGTGGCGATGATGCTGCTGTTCGCGCCCTCCGTGCGCGGCGTGGTGAACGACAACGCGACCGAGATCGGCCTGCTGCTGCTGCTCGGCCTGGGCACCTTCGTGGCCGGCGTGCATGCGGGGTCGTGGCGGATCATGGCGGTGGGGGGCGTGCTCGGCCTGTCGGTGCCAGCAGTGGCGGTGGCGCAGCAGTCGGCGATGATGATCGCCGGGATCGGGTTGCTGGTGGTGCTGGTGGCAGTGGCTTTCGTGATGGTGTCGGCGCGCGGCGGGCGCTGACGGGCCAGGGGCGGGGGCCGGTCAGGGGGCAGGCGCGGCCGGCTCCGGCGCATCGCACCCGGCACGGCGGACTGCGCGGGGCGACGCGCGTCCGCCGGGGCTTTCGCCCGCCCGGTGTTGCGGCCGCGCACGGTTCCGTCCCCGCTGGGTTTCGTCGGCCCCGCAGCGCTATGGCGGCTCCGCAGGGCCGCGCCCTCAGGCGTGCCGGATCCGCCGCAGCACCACGGCGAGCAGCGCCGCCGCGACCGGCGCCGTGATCGACACCCCCGCGCCCAGTCCCGCGAACAGCGCCAGACCCGGCACCAGCAGGGCAAGCAGCAGCACCGTCTTCTCCCATGGCAGGAAGCCGCTGCGGCGCGCCTCGGTCAGCACCCAGGCCATCGGCACCAGCAGGATGACCAGGTCGTACATGAGGATGTAGGGCGTCACGAGCGGCAGGCCGGCGGCGATCGCGGCGGCCTCCGCCAGGCCGCCCGGGCGGCGGCGCAGCGTCGCCATCACCGCGACGACGGTGACGACCGCCGCCACCGCCTGCGCCACCGCTGCCGGCGTGCCGCCGAAACCGGCCGTGGTCACGAAGGCCGTGACCGATTGCAGCTTCCACGGATCGAGCGCGCCGGTGCGCACCACCTCCTGGTAGGCCACAGCGAGGGTGATGAAGTCGTGCCAGGCGCGCGGACCGAAGGCGGCAACCGACAGCAGCACATGCAGGGCCAGGAAGGCGGCGCCCCAGCCGATCTCGCGCCAGCGCCGCGCCGCCAGTAGCGCCGGCACGACGAGCACGCCCAGCTGCGGCTTCGTCGCCAACAGCGCGAAGGCCAGTCCGGCAAGCCATGGGCGCACCCCGATCCCGAGCCCCGCCAGCGCCACCAGCGCCGCCGTCAGGAAGCCGGTCTGCCCATGCGCCGCGTTGATGACCGAAGCCGGCGACAGCAGCGCGGCCACCAGCGCTGCCCGCCCCACGCCCCAGGCACGCAACGCCATAAGGAAGGCGAGGCCGGTCGTCGCCACCCAGCCTGCCATCGCCGCGAAATAGGGCAGCAGCCCGAAGGGCAGGACCAGCAGCAGGAAGGTCGGCGGATGGAGGAAGGTGTAGATCCGCGTCGGCGCGCCGAGCACCGCCTCGCGCATGGCGACCTGCAGGTCGGTGTTCCAGACGCCCGCCCCCTCCAGTGCCAGCCGGGCGCCTGTGTAGAAGGCGATGAAGTCGACATCGCCGGGCAGCGCGCCGCCCCAGCCCGCCACCTCGCGCAACAGACCGAAGCCCAGCGCCAAGGACAGGGCCGCGCCGGCCGCGCCATACAGGCGCACGCGCTCCGGCGTCATCCAGGCCGCGTCGCGCAGCCAGGCGATCACGGGCAAGCCGCCCGGGCCAGCCCGGTGCCGCGGCGCAGCGCCGCGTCGCGCAGGGCGGCGGCGGTCGTCGTCTGAGCGCGAATCGGAGCGGCTCCCGCTGGGTCCGGGCTCTACTATCGCGGGGTGGATTCGGCCGGGACAAGAGAGAGCAGGCGGCGCATGACGCTCGGCAGGGCGCGCAGCGCGTCCGGCTCGGCCAGCCATTCGCCGTCTGGCAGGCCGGCGCGCGGCGGCAGGGCGGCAGTGAACAGCACCATCTCCAGTTCGAAATGCGTGAAGCCATGGCGGGCCAGGCCGGGCAGCAGGCGCCAGGCGGCCGCCGCAGGGGCATGGGCCAGCGCGTCCAGCGTGTCCCACGGGGCATCGCGCCATGGCGTGCCGGGCACTTCCAGCATGCCGCCGAGCAGCCCCTTCGCCGGCCGGCGGCGCAGCAGCACCCGCCCGGCATCGTCGTGCAGCAGGAAATGCGCGCCATGGCGCAGCGGGCGGGCGCGCTTGGGCGCCTTGCGCGGCAGCGTCGCGGCGATGCCGGCGCGACGCGCGGCGCAGCCGGCCTGCCAGGGACACAGCGCGCAGGCCGGGTTGCGCGGGGTGCAGATGGTCGCGCCGAGGTCGAACAGCGCCTGGGCGAAATCGCCCGGCCGCGCGCGCGCCACGGGATCGGCCATGAAGGCCGCGGCCAGGGCGGTCAGATGCTTCTTGGCGCCTGGCAGCGGATCCTCGACGGCATGCAGCCTCGCCACCACCCGTTCCACATTGCCATCGACCGGGACAACCGGCGCGTCGAAGGCGATGGCGCCGACCGCGGCGGCGGTATAGGTGCCGATACCCGGCAGGGCGGCCAGCCCCTCGATGCCGCGCGGGAACCCGCCGGCGGCTGCGACGGCCTGGGCGCAGGCATGCAGGTTCCGCGCCCGGGCGTAGTAGCCAAGGCCCGCCCATTCCTCCGCGACCTCTGCCCAATCGGCGGCCGCCAGCGCCTGCACGGTCGGGAAGCGGGCCAGGAAACGGGCATAGCGCGGGCCGACCGCGGCCACCGTGGTCTGCTGGAGCATGACCTCGGACAGCCAGACGCGGTAGGGATCGCGCGGCTCGCCGGGGCCGGCGCGCCAGGGCAGGATGCGCCGGTGCCGGTCGTACCAGGCGAGCAGGTCAGCGGCAGGGGGTGTGGCGGATGGCACGGGATCAGGAGGATCGGCGGTTCCTGGGCGGGCCGAGGCCGCTCGGCGCCCTGGTGCCCGCCCTCACACGCCCGGCCTTCAAGCGCAAGAGCCCGGCGGGGGCGCAGATCATGGCCGATTGGCCCGCGCTGGTCGGGCCCGCGCTGGCGGCCGTGTCGCAGCCGGTGCGGCTATCCTCGGGCACGCTGACGCTCGCGTGTTCGGGGCCGGTGGCGATGGAGATGCAGCATTTGGCGCCGCAACTCGCGCAGCGGATCAATGCCGCGCTGGGGCGCGTGGCGGTGGAACGGTTCCGATTCGTCCAGCGCGCGCCCGCCGGTTCGACACCCCGCCCGTCCCCGCGCCAAACCACCATCGCCCTGCCGGACAGGGTCGAATCGGCGCTGGCCGGCATCGACTCCCCCGAATTGCGGGATGCGCTGGCAAGATTGGCGCGCGGCGTCTATCGGAACAGGGGGTAGCCGCGCCCGAGTCCCATCTCCGCGGCGCGCCCCCATATCCGTCCCGGCCGCGCCTGCCTGCGGCCGGCACTCACAGGAGACCGCGGATGTTCGACCGTCGTACCATTCTCGCCACGGGTGGCCTGCTCGCCGCCGGGCGGGCCGTCGCCCAGACCGCGGATCCCGCGCCGCCCTCCAATGCGCCCATCCCGGCGCCGGCGGTTGACCAGCGCATGACGGAACGCTCCATCGGCCGCGCCGATGCGCCGATGGTGGTGCAGGAATTCTTCTCGATCACCTGCTCGCATTGCGGGGCCTTCCACCGCGACACCTTCCCGCGCGTGAAGGCGGAGCTCATCGATACCGGCCGCGTGCGCCTCGTGTGGCGGGACTTCCCGCTCGACCAGGTGGCGCTGGGTGCCGCCGTGGTGGCGCGGTCCTTCCCGCCTGATCGCTACGAGGCCTTCCTGACGGCGCTGTTCTCCACCCAGGACCGCTGGGCCTATGCCCGCGGCGTGGATCACAAGGTCGAGATCGGCAAGATCGCCGCCGTGGCCGGCATGTCGGGCGCCGCCTTCGAGGCCGCCTGGACCGATGTGGACCTGGCCCGCTGGATCCTGTCCGAGCGCCAGAAGGGCGAGCAGGAATACCGCGTCCAGGCGACGCCGACCTTCGTGTTCAACCGCCGCGTGGTCGGCGGCGCCATTCCCTTCGACCGGTTCGCGCGCGAGGCCGCGACCCCGTGATGGACGACGGCGCCCCGCCGCCGGCTGCGTCCGGCCCCGAGGAGGAGGACGGCGCGCCGCGCAGCCAGGCGCAGCGCATCGCATCGGTGCGCGCCACACTCGCGCGCATCCGTATCGCCGGGTTCAAGTCCTTCGCCGAGCCCACCGTGGTCGAGGTGCGCCCGGGGCTGACCGGCATCGTCGGCCCGAACGGCTGCGGCAAGTCCAACGTGGTCGAGGCGCTGCGCTGGGCGATGGGCGAGACCTCGGCCAAGGCGATGCGTGGCGGAGAGATGGACGACGTCATCTTCGCCGGCACGGCCACGCGCTCGGGGCGCAACCTGGCGGAGGTGATGCTCAGCCTGGAGGATGCCGAGGGGCTGGCGCCGCCGCCCAACCACGAGCAGCCGGAACTCGAGATCATCCGCCGCATCAACCGCGGCGAGGGGTCGAATTTCCGGGTCAACGGCAAGGAAGTCCGCGCGCGCGACGTGCAGACCATGTTCGCCGATATCGGGTCCGGTGCGCGGGCGTCCGCGATGGTCAGCCAGGGGCGGGTCTCGACGCTGATCCAGGCCAAGCCCGAGGACCGCCGCCAGGTGCTGGAGGAGGCCGCCGGCATCGCCGGCCTGCGCGCCCGCAAGCACGAGGCGGAGCTCAAGCTGCGGCAGGCCGAGACGAATCTCGGCCGCGCCGAGGACCTGCTCGGCCAGCTCGACACCCAGCGCCAGGGGCTGCAGCGCCAGGCGCGGCAGGCCAACCGGTATCGGAACCTCTCCGGCCTGGTGCGCCAGGCGGAGGGCGAGTGGCTCGCGATCCTGGCCGCGCGCGCCGATGCCGCGTCGTGCGCCGCCGCCGACCAGTTGGCCGCGGCCAAGGCCGCCGTGCGCGCCGCCGAAGCGGAAGCCGAGGCCGCCGCCATCGCCGCCTTCGAGGCCGAGCAGGCCATCCCCGGCCCGCGCGCGACCGAGGCCGCCACCCGCACCGCCCTGGAACGCCGCCGCGTCGAGACCGAGGGGCTGGAAGCCGAGGACCGCCGCGCGCGCGAAGCGCTGGCGGCCGCCGAGGCGCGCCTCGCGCAGTTGCAGCGCGACCTGACCCATGCCGAGGGCGTGCTGCGCGACGCCGACACCGCCCGCGAACGCCTGACCGCGGAAGCCGAGGCGCTGCGGGCGGTGGAAGCCTCCCTGCCCGGCCGCCGCGACGCTGCGGTCGCCGCCCTGGCCGCCGCCACCGAGGCCGCGCAATCCGCCGAAGCCGCCGCCGAGGCCGCCACGATCGAGGCCGCCGAGGCCGCCGCCCGCGTGCAATCCGCCGCCGAGGCGCGCAATGCCGCGCAGGCCCGCCACGCCCGCGCGCAGGATGGCCACGCGCGCCTCGCCGCGGACCACGCCGCCGCCGCGCGTGCCTGCATCCCTGCCGAGGCGCGCGCCGAGGCGGCCGCCGAGGTCGCCGCCGCCGACGCCGCGCTGGAAGCCGCCCGCACCGCGCTGGAAACCGCCGAGGCCGCGCGCGCCGCCGCCGCCGAAACCCATGCCCAGTCCCGCCGCGCCGCCGCCGAGGCCACCGCCGCCGCGAGCCGCGCCGAGGCGGATCGCCGCGCCGCCGAGGACCGCCTGGCCCGCATCACCGCGCAGCACGCCGCGATGTTGGCCGATCGCGACGCTGCACTTGCCGAGCACATCCCGCCCGCCGAGCGCGAGGCCGCCGCCGCCGCCGTGCAGGCGGCAACCGATGCGGTCGCGCAGGCCACCACCGCGCTGGAACAGGCCGAGGCGATGCGCGCCTGGGCCGCCGCCGCCCAGGCCGAAGCCGCCCGAACAGCCACCGCCGCCGCCGGCGAACGCGCCCGCGCGCAGGCCGAGGTCTCGGCGTTGACCGAGGTACTGACCGCCCGCGAACCGGGTGCGGCCGCACCGATCCTGGACCAGGTGGGCGTGCCGGCGGGGCTGGAAGCCGCGCTCGGCGCGGCGCTGGGGGAGGCGCTGGAAAGCCCGTCGGACGAAGGCGGGCCGCGCTTCTGGCGCGTGTTGCCGCCGCTCGATGCCGGCGCGGCGCTGCCCGATGGCGCGGTGCCGCTGTCGCGGCTGGTGGAAGCACCGGCCGCCTTGGCCCGTGCGCTGTCGCAGATCGGCCTGCTGCCCAAGGGGGCGGATGGCGCGGCCATGCAGGCGGCGCTGCGCCCGGGCCAGTCGCTGGTCACCGAGGAAGGCGCGCTGTGGCGCTGGGATGGCCATACCGCGCGGGCTGGGGCACCGACGCCGGGCGCGGTGCGGCTCGCACAACGCAACGCCCTGCGCGCCGCCGAGGGCAAGCTCGATCGCGCCGAGGCCGAGGCCGCCACCGCCGAGGCCAACCGCGCCACCGCCGCCGCACGCGAGGATGAGGCGCGCCGCGCCGAAGCCACCGCCCGCGAGGCCCGGACCGGCGCCGAGGACGCGCTGAACGCCGCCCGCCAGGCGGAGGGCGCGCTGGCCGCCCGCCACGCCCGCGCGGAGAGCCGGCTGGCGGCGATCGCGCCGCAGCTCGAACGCCTCGACGCCGACCGCGCCGAGGCCAAGGGCGCCAAGGATGCCGCCTGGGCCGCCGAGGCCGCCCTGCCCGATCTGCCCGCCCTGCGTCGCGCGGCGGAGGAAGCCGGCGCCGCCGAAACCCGCGCCCAGGCTGCCGAGCACGCCGCCCGCGAGGCCCGCCGCGCCGCCGAGCACACCGCGCGCGGCGCGCGCCAGCATGAATCGACCCTGGCGACCCGCGCGGCCGAGGCCGAGAGCCGGCTGGCGGCGCTGGAGCCGCAGCTGGCGCGACTCGCCACCGAATGTGCGGAGGCCGAGGCGGCGCTGGCGGAGGCCGTGGCGCAGCAGGCGGCGCTGCCGGACCTCGATGTGCTGCGCGCGGCCGTGGCCGCCGCGCGCGATGCGCTGGCGGCGGCGCGCGCTGCCGAGGTGACGGCGCGCAGCGACATCGCCGCGCTGGAGGCCGAGGCCATCCGCGTCGCCGCGCGCCTGGTCTCGGTGGGTGAGGAAGCCGCGCTGTGGACCACGCGCGGCGAGGATGCCGAAGCCCGCGTCATCGATCTGCGCCGCCGGGGCAACGAGGCGCAGACCGAACGCGACGCGCTGGCCGAGGCGCCCGACGATGCCGGCGCTCGGCTGCGCGGTGCCGCCGCAATGCTGGCGGAATCCGAAGCCGCCCATGCCGCCGCCGCCGCCGCCCTGGCGCAGGCCGAGGCACGGCTGCGCGACACCGCCGATGCCCGCCGCCGCATCGATGCCGCCTTCGCCACCGCGCGCGAAAGCCAGGTGCGCGCCGAGGCCGCCGCCGAGGCCGCCGGAACCGCCGGCGAGGCGGTCGCCGCGCGCATCGCGGAGCGGCTCGGCGAGGATGCCGAATTGCCGCCGGCGCCGGACGAGCTGACCGATGCCGCCGAGGAGAAGGCGCGGCGCAAGGTCGAGCGCCTGGCGCGCGAGCGCGAGGAGATGGGCCCGGTCAACCTGCGCGCCGAGATCGAGGTCGCGGAGATCGAGGAACGCGTCGCGCAGATCGGCAATGACCGCGACGAGGTGACGTCGGCGATCGCCAAGCTGCGCGGGTCGATCGGCCACCTGAACCGCGAGGGGCGCGAGCGGCTGCGCGAGGTGTTCGACCGCGTCGATGCCGAGTTCCGGTCGCTGTTCACCAAGCTGTTCGGCGGCGGGCGGGCGCATCTGGCGCTGGTCGGATCGGACGATCCGCTGGAGGCGGGCCTTGAGATCTATGCCGAGCCGCCGGGCAAGAAGCTCGCCACGCTGTCGCTGCTGTCAGGTGGCGAGCAGGCGCTGACCGCGCTGTCGCTGATCTTCGCGGTGTTCCGCTGCCAGCCCGCGCCCGTGTGTGTGCTGGACGAGGTGGATGCGCCGCTGGACGACGCCAATGTGGAGCGCCTGTGCGACCTGCTGGACGCCATGGCGGCCGAGAGCGGCACGCGCTTCCTGGTGGTGACGCACCACCCGCTGACCATGGCGCGGATGCATCGCCTGTATGGCGTGACCATGCAGGAACGCGGCGTGTCGCGGCTGCTCAGCGTGGATCTCGGCCAGGCGGTGGAGATGGCGGAGGGGCCGGTCGCGGCCTGACCGGCACCCCGCTAACCGGGGCTTTACGCATCAGGCTGTAGCCATGTCACGGGTTGGACATGGAAGGCCCGGCAGATGCGGTTCGGTCGTCGCGCGATACTTGCCACGAGCCTGCTGCCGGGCATCGCGGCCGCGCAGCCGATCGCGGCGCTCGATGTCACCGGGACCATCGCGCCACCCACGCGACGCCGGCTGTCCTTGCCGGAACTCGAAGCGCTGGGCCTGGTCGAGGTGCCCACCACCACGCCCTGGACGAACGGCCTGCAGCATTTCTCCGGCGTGCCGCTGCGCGCGCTGCTTGCCAGCCTGGGAGCGCGCGGGGAAACCCTGACGGCGATCGCGCTGAACGACTACCAGGTGACCATTCCGCGCGCCCCCGCCCTCGCCGCCGACGCGACCATCGCCACGCGGCTGGCTGGGCATCCGCTCAGCGTGCGGGAGCGCGGGCCGTTCTGGATCGTGTTCCCGTGGAGCCGCCGTGCCGAGCTCGATTCCGCGGTGGTGCGGCAATGGGCCGTCTGGCAGCTCGCGCGGATCGACGTCAGCTGACAGCACTGGCATGCGATGGACGCGCCGCCACGGTGGAGTGGCCCTGCCCTTGGTGGGGATCCTGGCGGCTGCGATGGTGTTCGTGGCGTCGCTGGCGGTCACCGGGACGCGGCTGGTGCACCAGTCGCGGCTCGAGGAGAACGCCAACCGCGTCGGCTTCTGGGAGAGCAGCCAGGCACTGAGCGAGGCCCAGCGCCTGCGCGCGGAGATCTATCGCCAGCACGTGACGCGGGATGATGGCGGTGCGGTGCGGCTGCGCCTCGATATCCTCTGGAGCCGGCTCGACATACTTTCGGCGACGGGCAATGACGGGCACAGGCTGCCGGCGCTCGAGGCGGTGCGCGTGGAGCTGCAGCGGGTCTTCGACCGGCTGCACGAGATGGAGCGGCTGTTCGCGCCGATGGTCGCCGGCGACCCGACCGCCTTCGCCGAGGCGAGCGCGACCATGGACGACCTGGTGCGCGACATCGGCGCCGCGCATCGCGAACTGAACCACGACCGGCAGATCATGGCCGAGGCGACCGCCCAGGGGCTCGGCCGCCTGCGGACGGCCTTCGCCTTCAGCGCGCTCGGCCTGGTCGCGAGCGTGACGCTGCTGTCGGGGCTGCTGTTCTGGCAGTGGCGGCGCACCCAGCGGCTGCTGACCGAGACCGAGGGCGCGCGTGCCCGCGCCGACCGCTCGGAGCGGCTGCTGCGCGTGCTGGTGGATGCGCTGCCGGTGATGGTCTCGGCACATGACCGCGAGGGGCGCTTCGTGCTCGCGAACGACGCGCTGGCGGACTTCCTGGGCCAGCCGGAGGACCGGCTGGTCGGCCGGCGCCTGGCTGACGTGACCGGCCAGCCGGGCGATGCCGGCGATGTCGCCGCGGCGCTGTCGGGCGGGCAGCGGCTGGGGTTCCGCGAGGTCGCGGCCCGCGACGCGAACGGCCGGCCGCGCACGCTGCTGACCACCACCGCGCCAGTCGACGAGGCGCAGGGGCGGGCCGAGACCGCGGTCCGCATCAGCCTCGACATCACCGAGCGCAAGGAGGCGGAGCAGCGCATCCGCCACCTGGCCGAGCACGACCCGCTGACCGGTCTGGCCAACCGCCATGTCTTCGGCGAGGCGCTGGACGCCGCGCTGGCGCGTGGCGGCATGGTGGCGCTGCACCTGGTCGACCTCGATGACTTCAAGGACGTGAATGATTCGATGGGCCATGTCGCCGGCGACGCGCTGCTGGTGGCGGCAGCGGCGCGCATGCGCGGCAGCCTGCAGCCGGGTGAATTGCTGGCGCGGCTCGGCGGCGACGAATTCGCCGTCATCCAGACCGATATCCGGCACGAGGCGGAGGCCGACCGGAAGGCCGAGAGCATCGGCCACCTGCTCTCCGCGCCCGAGGCGATCGAGGGGCAGCTGGTCAGCGCGCGGGCCAGCATCGGCACGGTGATCGGCCCGGTGGACGGCATGGACGGCCAGGCGCTGCTGCAGCGCGCCGATATCGCGCTGTATCGCGCCAAGGCCGCCGGCAAGGGCCGGGCGCAGCGCTATTCCGGTGCGATGGAGGCGCAGCTTGTCGAGCAGCGGCGCCTGCAGGCGGACCTCGACCAGGCGATCGAGGACGGCTCCCTGCATTTCGACTTCCAGCCCAAGTTCAGCGTGCGCGACCTGCGCTTCGTGGGGTGCGAAGCGCTGGCGCGCTGGACGCATCCGGTGCGCGGCGTGGTGCCGCCCTCGGTCTTCGTGCCGCTGACCGAGACGGCGCGGCTGTCCACGCGCTTCGCGCTGCTGACGCTGCGCGCGGCGCTGCGCCAGCGCCGCGCCTGGCGCGAGGCCGGTCACGACATCGCCGTCGCGGTGAACCTGTCGGCCCGCCATGTCGTCTCCGGCCAGGCGCCGGCGCTGCTGCGCGAGGCGCTGGCGGCCGAGGGCGAGCGGCCGGAGGGCCTCGAGATCGAGGTGACCGAGGATGTCTTCATCAAGGATGCCGGCGAGGCGGCGGAGACGCTGGCGGCGTTGCAGCGCGAGGGGGTGCGCCTGGCGCTGGACGATTTCGGCACCGGCTATGCGTCGCTGGGGTACCTGCAGCAATTGCCCTTCGACGTCATCAAGCTCGACCGGTCCTTCGTGATGGGGCTGGGCACCAGCGACCGCACGGAGCAGATCGTGGCGGCGGTGGTGCGGATCGCGCACGGGCTGGGCGCGACGCTGGTGGCGGAGGGGGTGGAGAATGCGATGCAGCTCGCGCGGCTGCGCGCCATCGGCTGCGACGACGTGCAGGGCTACCTGCTGGGCAAGCCGATGGCACCCGAGGCGCTGCTGCGTTTGGCGGTGGAGGACGCGCCGGTCGTGCCACGGCCAGTGGCGCGCCTGGCCGACGTGGTCTGAGGCGCGGCGCCGGGTTCCAGCGTACGGACGCAAGCGGCGTGGCCGGCTGCGCCCCACCGAGCGTCACGCGATTGTTCTTTTTTTGTTCTATCGTGCCTTGGCCGTCGGTGGCAGCATCGGCCCGGTCGAAGGGAGATCGCCATCATGACCGTGCCCCCCATCCCGCCGGGCTACCCGGCGCTGACGCCGTATCTTTCGGTATCCGACCCGGCGAGCGCCATCGCCTTCTACGCAAAGGCCTTCGGCGCGACCGAGCGGATGCGGCTGATGATGCCCGATGGCAGCATCGGCCATGCCGAGATCGACATCGGCGACAGCGTGATGATGCTGGGCGGCGCCTGGCCGCAGTTGGGTTTCGCGCCGCCGGAAGGCGGTGCCGTGCCGGTCATGCTGCATCTGTATGTCGAGGATGCGGACGCGGTCTGCGCGCGCGCGGTGGCAGCCGGCGCGATCGAGGTTTCGCCCGTCGAGACCAAGTTCTACGGCGATCGCAGCGGGTCGCTGCGCGATCCCTTCGGGCATCGCTGGACCGTCTCGACCCATGTGGAGGAGGTCAGCACCGAGGAGGCGCAGCGGCGCATCGCAGCCATGCCGGAGGAATGATGAGGCACGGTTGACGCCGACGGCCGCGCAGGCGCGTTCTGCACCCATGCCTGTCCGGTTCTTCGAGCGCCTGGTCGATCCCGTCACGCCGCCGGGTGAGGCTGCCTCGCGCTTCCTGGGCGTGCCGGTCCCCGACCATGCGCCGCCGCGCAGCCTGCTGGGCTTCTACTGGCATTTCGCCCGCCAGGCGCGCGGGCTGTTCGGCGCGTTGTTCGTCGCCGGGCTGTGCGTGGCGCTGCTCGATGCGCTGATCCCGGTCTTCATTGGCACCTTGGTGTCACTGCTGGCGGCGCATGGGCCCGAAGCGCTGTGGGACAATGCCTGGCACACGCTGGTCGGCATGGCGGCGGTGCTGCTGGTCGGGCGGCCGGTGGCGATCACGGCGCAGAACCTGATCACCCAGCAGGGGATCGTGCCGGGGGTCACGTCCATGATCCGCTGGCAGGCGCATTGGCATGTGGTGCGCCAGGGCTGGGCCTTCTTCCAGGAGGATTTCGCCGGGCGCATCGCCACGCGAGCCATGCAGTCCGGCCCGGCGTTGCGCGAAAGCATCGTCCAGTCGGTCAACGCCGTCTGGTACATCCTGGTCTATGGCACCGGCGCGATGCTGTGGCTGGCGAGCGCGGATGCCTGGCTGGCGCTGCCGGTGCTGGTCTGGTTCGTGCTGTACGCGGTGCTGCTGCGGTTTCTCGTGCCGCGGCTGCGGGACCGCTCCCGCGCGGCGTCGGAGGCGCGCAGCGCGCTGACCGGGCGGGTGGTCGATTCCTACACCAACATCCTGACCGTGAAGCTGTTCGCCCGCGCGCAGGACGAGGACGCCTTCGTGCGCGAAGGGCTGCTCGCACTCAACGAGAAATTCGGCCGTCAGGTGCGGCTGGTGACGCTGAACGGGCTGCTGCTGTCGATGCTGAATGCCTCGCTGATGGTGGCGGTGGCCACCGTGTCGGTCGTGCTGTGGCAGCGCGGGGAGATCGGGATCGGCACGGTCGCCACCGCCCTGCCCATGGCCTGGCAGATCGCCAATATCTCCGGCTGGGTGGCGTTCAACGTGACCGCCATCTTCGAAAACATCGGCGTGGTGCAGGAGAGCATGGGATCGATCGCCGTGCCGCCCACGGCAGCCGACCCGCCCGCCGCAACGCCGCTGAGCGTGACGAAAGGTGAGATCCGGTTCGAGGGCGTGCATTTCGCCTATGGCCGGACGGCCGGCGTGCTGCGCGGCTTCGACCTGGTGGTGAAGCCGGGCGAGCGCGTCGGCCTGGTCGGTCATTCCGGCGCGGGCAAGACCACGGCGGTGAACCTGCTGCTGCGCTTCTTCGCCCCCGAGCAAGGCAGCATCCTGCTCGATGGGCAGGATGTCGCCACTGTCACGCAGGAAAGCCTGCGCGGTGCGGTCGGCATGGTCACGCAGGACACCGCCCTGCTGCACCGGTCGATCCGCGACAACATCCGATACGGCCGGCCGGACGCGACCGACGCCATGGTCGAGGCCGCCGCGCGCCAGGCCCAGGCGCATGACTTCATCATGGCGCTGACCGATTGGCGCGGGCGGTCAGGTTATGACGCGCATGTGGGGGAACGGGGCGTGAAGCTCTCGGGCGGGCAGCGCCAGCGCATCGCCATCGCCCGCGTGCTGCTGAAGGATGCGCCCATCCTGGTGCTGGACGAAGCGACCTCCGCGCTCGATTCGGAGGTCGAGGCCGCCATCCAGGAACAGCTCGCGGCGCTGATGGCGGGCAAGACCGTCATCGCCATCGCGCATCGGCTGTCCACCATCGCGCGAATGGACCGGCTGGTGGTGATGGACCACGGGCGGGTGGCGGAGCAGGGCACGCATGCGGAACTGCTGGCCCTAGGCGGCGTCTATGCCGGCCTATGGGAAAGGCAGTCCGGCGGCTTCGTGGAGGCTTAGGAAAAGCGCCGCATTCCGCGCGATTGTGCGGCGCACGCGCTTGACAGTCGCATGGACGAACCGTAAAGCGCGGCCTGCCTTCCGGCGGGGTGTCGCCAGGGAGCCAAGGTGAACGAACGCAACGGTTTCGACGAGAGGTTGCGGCAGGCGCGGGCCCGCGAAGGGCTCGACAAGCGTCCAGAAGGGCGTGGGAACCTGCCGCAGGGCCCTTGGGGGATCGGCCTGCGGGCGGGGGTCGAGGTGGTCTCGGCCCTGGGTGTGGGCATCGGGATCGGCTTCCTGCTGGACCGTTGGCTGGGCACCTGGCCTTGGCTGTTCCTGGTGTTCTTCGTCCTGGGCAGCCTGGCCGGGGTGGGGAACGTCTATCGTCTCTTCATGCCGCGCCCTGGTAGCAAGTCGAACGGGGGACCAGACGGTGGCGGTTGAAGGCAAGACGATCGACGCGCTGAGCCAGTTCGAACTGAAGCCCGTCCTGGGCATCTTCGGCGATGCCGTCTCCTTCAGCCAGTCGAACCTTTTCATGGTGGTGGCGGTTGCGCTCACCTGGTTCCTGATGAAGGCGACCGCCGACCGTGGCGCGCTTGTCCCGGGGCGCCTCCAGGCGCTGGGCGAAAGCGCGTATGAATTCATCCAGGGCATGGTGCGCGACCAGGTCGGCGACGAGGGCAAGAAGTATTTCCCCTTCGTCTTCTGCATCTTCATGTTCGTGCTGTTCGGCAACCTGCTCGGCATGCTGCCCTACGCCTTCACCTATACCTCGCACATCGCGGTCACGCTGACGCTGGCGGTGGTGGTGTGGGTATCGGTCACGGTGGTCGCGCTGCAGCGCCACGGCACGCATTTCTTCAGCTACTTCTTCCCCGAGGGCGCGCCGACCTGGCTGGCGCCGATCATCATCCCGGTCGAGATCATCTCCTACCTCTCCCGCATGGTGTCCCTTTCGGTCCGCCTCTTCGCCAACATGGTCGCCGGCCACGTCATGCTGAAGGTCTTCGCCACCTTCGTCGTGCTGCTGGGCGGCCTGGGCGCCATCGGCCCCTTCGTCGCGGCCATGCCGCTGGCGGTGAATGTCGCCCTGGTGGGCTTCGAATTCCTGGTCGCGTTCCTGCAGGCCTATGTGTTTGCGATCCTGACCAGCATCTACCTGCACGACGCGGTGCACCTGCACTGACCCGCCATGTGACCGGGGTGCGGTTGCACACGCGTACGTTCAGAAACTCCATGTGATAGAAGGACGAACATCATGGAAGTCGCCGCCGCGAAGGCCCTTGGGGCCGGTATCGCCGTCATCGCGCTGTTCGGCGTGGGGCTGGGGATCGGCAACATCTTCTCCTCGCTGATCAACTCCGTGGCGCGCAACCCGGCCGCCCGTGACGTCGTGTTCCCGATCGGCATCCTGGGCTTCGCCCTGACGGAAGCCGTGGCGCTCTTCGCGCTGCTGATCGCCTTCCTCATCCTGTTCGCCTGACGCCTGTGCCCCGCCCGCCCATCCGGGCGCGGCGGGGCTCTTGCGTTGACAGCGGCAAGGAGACGGCGATGCGCCGAATGATGTTCCTGGCGGCCCTGGCCGCCGCACTGCCCGGCATCGCGATCGCCGCGAGCACCTCGACCGTGCCCGTCGAAGGCATGCCGCAGCTCGCCTTCGGCCACCCCGAGCAGGGCCGCCTGCTGGTCGGCCAGGTCGTGTGGCTGCTGCTGATCTTCGCGGCACTGTACTTCATGATGGCCAACATCGCGCTGCCTCGCGTTGGCGCCGTGATCGAAGGCCGCCACGCCCGCATCGCCGCCGACCTCGAGGCCGCACAGGCTGCCAAGCTCGAAGCCGATGCCGCCATGGCCGCGCATCGCGCCAGCACCGAGGCCGCCCGCGCCGAGGCCCGCGCCGCCGTGGCGGGTGCCGTGCAGTCCGCGCAGGCCGATGCCGATGCCAAGTCTGCCGCGCTCGCCGCGCGCCTGAACAAGCAGATCGCGGATGCCGAGGCGCAGATCGATGCCGCCCGCGCCTCCGCCATGGGTGCCATCCGCGGCGTCGCGACCGACACCGCCGAGGCGCTGGTCACCCGCCTGGTCGGCCGCGCCGACCGCGCCACCGTCGAAGCCGCCGTGGGCCGCGTGCTCGCCAGCAGCGGGAGGGCCTGATGTCCGATCCGAAATTCTGGGTTGCCGTCTCCTTCGTCGTCTTCTTCCTGCTGCTGGGGAAGAAGATCTGGGGCGTGCTGACCGCCGCGCTGGACGGCAAGGCCGAGGGCATCCGCAAGCAGCTGGCCGAGGCCGCCGAACTGCGCGCCCAGGCCGAGCAGATGCTCGCGCAGGCCGAGACCGAGCGCGCCGCCGCCGCGCGTGAGGCCGAGGAACTGCTGGCCCGCGCCCGCACCGAGGCCGAGCGCCTGGCCGCCGCCGCCGCCGCCGAGGCCGAGGCCGCCGCGAAGCGCCGCGAGCGCATGGCGATGGACCGCATCGCCGCCGCCGAGGCCTCTGCCGTCGCCGAGGTCCGCAACGCCGCCGCCGACATCGCCGGCGCGGCCGCGCGCACAGTCATCGCCGAGACCCTGGACGCGCAGGCCGATGCCGCGCTGGTGGACCAGTCGGTCGCCGAACTGCCCAAGGCACTGCGCGCCGCCTGACGCGATCCGCGCTGCCACGAAGCAGGGCGCCGTCCGATGGGCGGCGCCTTTTTTCATGCGCGCGGCACAGCCCCTTTTCCTTTTGCCTACCTTCGGCAACCATCCGGCCGAACGAACTCGGGAGACGCCCCCCATGACGATCCGCCTCACCCTTGCTGCCGCGCTGCTCGCGGGCAGCACGCTCGCCGCGCAGGCGAACACCTTCCGCTGGGCCAATGACGGCGACGTCAACTCGATGGACCCCTATGCGCGCAACGAGACCTTCCTGCTCTCGTTCAACGCCAACATCTACGAACCGCTCGTGCGCCGCGACCGCAACCTGGCGGTCGAGCCGGCGCTGGCGGTGCGCTGGGAACAGCCCTCCCCCACCGTGTGGCGCTTCCACCTGCGCGAGGGCGTGCGCTTCTCCGACGGGACGCCGCTGACCGCCGACGACGTGGTGTTCTCCTTCGAGCGCGCCCGCGCGCAGGGGTCGAACATCACCGCCGTGCTGGCCTCGGTGAAGGAGGCGCGGGCCGTCTCGCCCACCGTCGTCGAGCTCGAGACGCACAACCCAAACCCGATCCTGCTCGAGGAAATCACCCTCTGGGGCATCATGTCGCGCGGTTGGGCCGAGCGGAACAACGCCCAGCGCACCGCCGACCTGACTCAGCGCGCCGAGAACTTCGCCACGCGCAACGCCATGGGCACGGGCCCCTTCGTGCTGGTCTCGCGCGAACCCGACCAGCGCACCGTGCTGGCGCCGAACCCGACCTGGTGGGACCGGCCGGAGCACAACCTGACGCGCGTCGAGTTCAACGTGATCTCGAACGACGCCACGCGCGTCGCTGCGCTGATCAGCAATGAAGTCGACATGGTCTACACCGTGCCGCCGCAGGACACCGACAGGCTGTCGCGCACGCCGGGCATCCGCGTGCATCAGCAGGCGGAACTCCGCACCATCTACTTCGGCATGGACCAGACGCGCGAGGAGCTGCTGAAGTCCGACGTGCGCGGCCGCAACCCCTTCCGCGACGTGCGCGTGCGCCAGGCCTTCCAGATGGCCATCGACAACCAGGCCATCGTCCGCACCGTCATGCGCGGTCAGGCGCGCGCCACCGGCCTGATGGTCGGCCCCGGCGTGAACGGCCATACCGAGGCGCTGGACACCGCCGTGCGCGTGCGCCCCAACGTCGAACAGGCGCGCCGCCTGCTGACCGAGGCTGGCTACCCCAACGGCTTCGGCGTGACGCTCGACTGCCCGAACGATCGCTACGTAAATGACGAGGCGATCTGCACCGCCGCGGTGGCAATGCTCGCGCGCATCGGCGTGCGCGTGACGCTCAACGCCCAGACTCGCGCGCGGTATTTCTCCGAGATCCTCGGGCCAACCTACCGCACGTCCTTCTTCATGCTGGGCTGGACGCCGCCGACCTACGACGCGCACAACGCGCTGTACAACCTGATGGGCACGCGCGACGGCACGCGCGGCGTGTTCAACCCCGGCGGCTATTCCAACCCGCGATTCGACGAGCTCACCAACCGGATCGCGGTGGAGACCGACCGCGCACGCCGCACCGCGCTGATCGAGGAAGCGATGCGCCTGCATGCCAGCGAGGCGGGGCACATCCCGCTGCACCAGCAGGTGGTGATCTGGGCGGCGCGGCAGAACATCACGCTGCAGCAGCTGGCGGATAATTTCTTCCCGCTCAGGCTGGTGCGCGTCGGGCAGTAAAGGCGAGGGGGCGCCGCCCCCTCGGACCCCCGCCAAGGGGCAACCGCCCCTTGGATCCGGGGGAACCTAGTCCGCGCGGGCGCCGGAGGCGCGGACCGCTTCGCGCCAGCGGGCACTTTCGGCCGCGACGAAGGCCGGCAAATCCGCGCGCGACACCGGCATGGGGTCGAAGGCACGATCGCGGAACAGCGCGACCATCTCAGGCCCAGCCAGCGCACGGCGCGTCACGTCATCGATGCGCGCCACCACCGGCTCCGGCGTCGCCCGCAGCGCGAACAAGCCGGTCCAGTTCACCGACATGAAGCCAGGCAGCACCGACGCAATCGTCGGCACGCCAGGCAAGGCCGCGTTCGGCGCTTCGGACGCCACGCCCAGCGCGCGGATCGCCCCGCCGCGGACCTGCGGCAGTGCCGTCCCCAACCCGTCGAACATCATCGGGACATTGCCAGCGACCAGATCCGTCATCGCAGGCGCGCTGCCGCGATAGGGCACATGCGTCATCTCCACGCCGACCGCGGCACGGAACATCTCGCCCGTCAGGTGCAGCTGCGACCCGGTGCCGGAGGACGCGAAATTCACCCGCCCCGGATTGGCACGGATATGCGCGATCAGTTCCGGCAGCGTGGCCATCGGCAGCGCGCGCGGATTGACCACCAACACATTCGGCTGCTGCGCAAGCATCGCCACCGGCGCGAAATCCGTGTCGGGGTCGAAGGGGAGCCGCGCATAGAGCGCCTTGTTGATGCAGATGAGCGAGGCCGTCGCCACCAGCAGCGTATGCCCGTCGGGTTCGGCGCGGGCGAAGGCCTCGCCCGCCACGGTGCCGCCGGCGCCGCCGCGATTGTCGATCACCACCGGCTGGCCGAGCGCGACCGACAGCCGCTCGCCGATCGCGCGCGCCAGGATGTCCGTGGTCCCGCCGGCGGCGAAGGGCACCAGGATTCGGATGGGGCGGCTCGGGAAGGCCTGTGCGCGCGACGGCGTGGCGAGCGTGGCAGCGCCGATCAATCCCAGCGCGGCACGGCGTGCAAGCTTCGGCATGGTCCTGTCTCCTGGCTGACGCGCGAAGTGTAGCGCCGCTGCACCGGCGGCGCGAACCGGCAGGCCCGCTGGTCAAGCTGGTCACCATGGCCTTCGCCCGCGAGCACCCGATGAACCGTGCGCGATGCGCGGAAGGCGGGCTGCATGCCGAAATCCCACGGGCACGCGAAGCTGGTCTTCAATCGCGTCGCTGCTGCGTCGACGCAGACCTGACGCCAAGCGACGCGCGGGCCGGCGGGATCAAGCCCGCGCAGTGAACAGCGCGGCGCCGGGCCGCGCATCCTCCGGCCCGTCGAGCATCGCGTGCAGCGCGGCACGCGCGGCGGCATCGCCGACCACGGGCGAGGCGAAGCGCAGCACCTTCGCACGCACGGCATCCGGTTGCATCGGCAGGTCCGGGTCGCCGGGCACGCGGTCGGCACACGCGGACAGCACCGTGCCGTCGCGCAGCACCACGCGCAGCGCGGCGCCGCGCAGCCCGGCCTGCGTCAGCGCCTCGTCCTCGCTCAACGTCACCAGCGCTTCGATCCGGCGCAACGCCGGGTCGTCCAGCGCGGCGTCGGTATAGGCCGCGGGGCCGAGGTCGCCCTGTACCAACGCCGCCGCCACCGCCCAGGACAGGCTGAACTGCGCGGTGATGGCGCTGCCTGGCGCGCGGTTGCCGGCGTAGCGCAGCGCCTCGGCATAGGTGTGCAGCGTGACCGCCGCGATATCCTCCGGCGCCCTGATGCCGTTGCGCAGGGCGATCGCCGCCGCCGCCGCGTAATGCGCGTGGCGCACGCCGGCGAAGGGCTTGATGTAGGCTTCGTCGATCAGCCAGGTGCCGGGCGGCGCGACGATGGCCGGCGCGCCCAGGCCAAGCGCGACGCGTCGCGCCTCGTCGAAGCCAGTCGCCGGCGCATCCATCCCGGCCATCGCGCCGGCGGCGCACAGCGTGCCCAGCAGCACCGCATGCGCCGGGTAGGTGTTGCGCCCGTCCATCCCGGCCGCGATCGGCGCATACATCGAGAACGGCACCTGGCAGCCCACCAGGCGCACCGCGCGTGCTGCCGCCGCCGCATCGCCACCGGCAAGGCGCACTGCCGCAGCCGCGGCGCCCAGCGCGTGCCAGGATCCGTCCACATGCATCCCGGGGCGGATGCGCCACGCCTCGCCAGCGCGCGCCGCGACCTCGTAGCCGAGCACGAGAGCGGTCAGCGCCTCGCCCAGCGTCGCGCGGCCTTCGGCCAGCGCGGCGATGCACAGCGGCGCCACGGCCAGCCCGGGGCGGCCATGGGCGCGCGCCAGGCCTTCATTCGCCTCGTCCCAGCACATCGCGGCGGCCAGCGTTGCGGCGGCGCCGGATTGCGACAGCGTGGGCGCGATTCCAGGCAGGCGGATCGCGCCGGGCATGGTCACAGCCAACGTCGCGCCGAAGCCACGCACCCGCGCATGGCCCAGCCCCGCGATCATGCAGCCAAGGCTATCCACCAGAAGCAGCCGCGCCTTCGACGCGGCCTCGCAGCCGGCCGGCGGCCCGTCCCAGGCGAAAGCGACCGGCACCGCCGTCAGAAGCCGACGCGCCCGGCCGCCGCCAGCGCCAGCAGCAGCGAGGCGACATGCGTCGATTGCTGCACGCCGCCCTCGCGGATCACACGCAGCACCTCGGGCACCGGCAGCAGCTCGACGGCGATCTCCTCCCCATTGTCGAAGGATTGCGCGCCGGCCGGCGCGGCGCCGAGCGCCAGCACGGTATGCACGCGGTTGGTATGCGTCGCGGGGTTCGGGCGCAGGCTCACCACATGGCGGAACTCGCGCGCGCCGAAGCCGGTCTCCTCGCGGAACTCCCGCGCGCCGGCAGCGACCGCATCGGCGTCGGCGGCGTCCATCACGCCGCCGGGCAGTTCCAGATGCACCTCTCCCGCGCCATGCCGGTACTGCCGGTTCATCACCAGCCGGTCGTCATCCGTCAGCGCGACGACATGCACCCAGTCGCGATATTCCAGCACGTAGAACGGGTCGATCGCGTCGCCATTGGCGGCGACGCAGCTATCGGCCCGCACGCGGATCCAGCGATCCGCCAGCACGATGCGGCTGGCGGTCACCGTCCACGGCTTGAGCGCGGTCATTCCGCCGCGATCTGGTGCTGGTTGGCGTAGGCCTCCAGCGGCGCGCAGGAACACACCAGGTTACGGTCGCCATACACGTTGTCGACGCGCTTCACCGGCGGCCAGTACTTGCGCGCCTTAACGAAGGGCAGCGGGAAGGCCGCCTGTTCGCGGCTGTAGGGGTGCGTCCAGGTGTCGGCCACCACTTCGGCCGCGGTGTGCGGCGCGTTCTTCAGCGGGTTGTCGGCCTTGTCCATGCGGCCCTGTTCGACCGCGCGGATCTCGGCGCGAATCGCGACCATGGCGTCGATGAAGCGGTCGAGCTCGGCCTTGGGCTCGCTCTCGGTGGGTTCCACCATCAGCGTGCCCGCCACCGGCCAGGACATGGTGGGCGCGTGGAAGCCGTAGTCCTGCAGGCGCTTGGCGATGTCCTCGACGAGAACGCCGCCGCCCTGCTGGAAGCCGCGGCAATCCAGGATGCATTCATGCGCGACCATGCCGTTGGCCCCGCGGTAGAGCACCGGGAAATGCGCCTCCAGCCGCTTCGCCATGTAGTTGGCGGAGAGGATCGCGACCTCGGTCGCGCGGGTCAGCCCCTCCGCGCCCATCATGCGGATGTAGGCGTAGGAAATCGGCAGGATGGACGCACTGCCGAAGGGCGCCGCGCTGACCGGACCGAAGCCCGTGGCCGGGCCGGCTTCGGCCAGCAGCGGATGGTTCGGCAGGTGCGGTGCGAGGTGTGCTGCGACCCCGATCGGCCCGACACCCGGCCCGCCGCCGCCATGCGGGATGCAGAAGGTCTTGTGCAGGTTCAGGTGGCAGACATCGGCGCCGATGCCGCCGGGGCTGGTCAGGCCCACCTGCGCGTTCATGTTCGCGCCATCCATGTAGACCTGCCCGCCGGCCGCGTGCACTGCGGCGCAGATCTCCTTGATCGCGGCTTCGAAGACGCCGTGCGTGGACGGGTAGGTCACCATGAGCGCGGCGAGATTCGCGCCATGCTGCGCGATCTTGGCGTGCAAATCCGCGACATCGACATTGCCGTCGCGGTCGCAGCCCACCACCACCACCTGCATGCCCGCCATGACGGCGGAGGCCGGGTTGGTGCCATGCGCGCTGGACGGGATCAGGCAGATGGTCCGATGCCCCTCCCCGCGCGCATGATGATACGCGCGGATGGCGAGCAGCCCGGCATATTCGCCCTGGCTGCCGGCATTGGGCTGCAAGGACACCGCGGCGAAGCCGGTGATCTTCGCCAGCCAGGACTCCAGCTGGCGGATCAGCGCGATGTAGCCCGGCGCCTGGTCCACCGGCGCGAAGGGATGGATGTTGCCGAAGCCGGGGAAGGTGACCGGGATCATCTCCGCCGTCGCGTTCAGCTTCATGGTGCAGGACCCCAGCGGGATCATGCTGCGGTTGAGCGCGACGTCCTTGTCTTCCAGCGACTTCAGGTAGCGCAGCATCCCGTGCTCGGAGTGATGCGTGTCGAAGACGTCCGCGGTCATGAAGGGGCTGGTGCGGCGCACGCTCTCCGGCAGGTCGCCCGCCGGCGAGAGCATGCCGAGCGAGGCCGGCGCCGTGCCCGTCACTTCCGCCACCACGGCACACAGCACGTCGAGGTCGGCGCGCGTGACGGTCTCGTCCATCGCCACGGCGACGCAGCCATCATCGACGCGGCGCAGGTTGAAGCCGCGGCGCAGGGCTGCGGCCATCAGCGTGTCGGCGCGCGACCCGGCCTCGATCGCGATGGTGTCGAAGAAGCCCTCGTGGCGCAGCGACAGCCCGGCCTTGACCGCGGCATCGCCGAGCAACCGCGCCTGCAACCGCACACGCCGCGCGATGCGCTTCAGACCTTCCGGCCCGTGCCACACGGCGTACATCGCTGCCATGACCGCCAGCAGAACCTGCGCGGTGCAGATGTTGGATGTCGCCTTCTCGCGGCGGATGTGCTGTTCGCGGGTCTGCAGCGCCAGGCGCATCGCCGGCGCGCCGGCGGCATCGACCGAGACACCCACCAGGCGCCCGGGCATCAGCCGCTTGAGCGGATCGGTCACCGCCATGAAGGCGGCATGCGGGCCGCCATAGCCCATCGGCACACCGAAGCGCTGCGCGCTGCCGACGACGATGTCCGCGCCCATCTCACCAGGCGGCTTCAGCAGCGTGAGCGAGAGCGGATCAGACGCGACGATGGCGATGCCGCCGGCGGCCTTGGCGGCGGCGATCTCGGCGGTCAGATCGCGCACTTCGCCGGTGGTGCCAGGGTATTGCAGGACCAGGGCGAACGGCTTTTCGGCAGCGCAGGCGGCTGCGATGTCGGCCACGGCCGCGACGTGCACGCGCCAGCCATGCGGTTCGGCGCGCGTGCGCAGCACCGCCAGCGTCTGCGGGTGCAGGTCGGCAGCCACCACGATGGCGTCGGACTTGCCGCGCGTCGCAGCGTGCGCGATCGCCATCGCCTCGGCCACCGCGGTGCCTTCATCCAGCAGCGAGGCATTCGCCACCGGCAGCCCCGCCAGGTCGCAAACCATGGTCTGGAAGTTCACCAGCGCTTCGAGGCGCCCCTGCGCGATCTCGGCCTGGTAGGGCGTATAGGCGGTGTACCAGCCGGGGTTCTCCAGCACGTTGCGCAGGATCACCGGCGGGGTAAGCGTGCCGTGGTAGCCCAGGCCGATCAGCGACTTGATGTCAGCGCGATTGCGCCCGGCAAGCTCGCGCAGTTCCGCGATGACCTCGGCTTCCGTCACCGGCGGCGGCAGGGCCGAGAGGTCGGCGCCGCGGATCGCGCCGGGCACGGTGCGCGCGGCGAGGTCGGCCAGGCTCTCGGCGCCCACCACCTTCAGCATCGCCGCGACCTCGGCCTCGGACGGGCCGATGTGGCGGCGGGCGAATTCGTCGTGCTCCTCCAGCGCGAGGAGGTCGGTCGGGCCGCTCATGCCAGCGTGTCCACGAAGGCGGCGTAGGCGGTCTCGTCCATCAGCCCGTCCAGCGCGCCGGGGTCGGAGGTCTCGATCTTGAAGAACCAGCCATCGGTGGTGGGCGCGGCGTTGATCGCGCCGGGATTGTCGGCCAGCGCGGCGTTCACCGCGACGATCTTGCCGGCGATCGGCGCATAGACGTCGGAGGCCGCCTTCACGCTCTCGACCACCGCGATGGGTTCGCCGGCGGTGACCTCGCGGCCCACTTCGGGCAGGTCGACGAAGACCACGTCGCCCAGCGCGTTCTGCGCGTGGTCGGTGATGCCGATGGTGGCGACGCCGCCATCCATCCGCACCCATTCATGATCGCTGGTGAATTTGGTCTCGGGCATCGGTGCGGATCCTCAGCGGGCGTAGCGGTGGGGAACGAAGGGCATGGGCGCGACACGCGCCGGCAAGGGCTTGCCGCGCACCATGAGTTCAAGGGCGGTGCCGTCGGCAGCGTGCTCGCGCGCGACGTAACCCATGGCCATGGGGCCGTTCAGCGAGGGGCCGAAGCCGCCGGAGGTGATCTCGCCGATCGCGGCACCGCCAGGCGCGTGCACAGGCGTGTGGCCGCGCGCCGGTTGGCGACCCTCGGGCCGGATGCCGACGCGCAGGCGCTTCGTGCCGTCGGCCAATTCCTGCGCGACGCGCGCCGCGCCGGGGAAGTCGCCGGCCATGCGGCGGCGCTTGCCGATGGTCCAGGTGAGTGCGGCCTCGACCGGGCTGGTCGTCTCGTCGATATCGTTGCCATACAGGCAGAGCCCGGCTTCCAGGCGCAGCGAATCGCGCGCGCCGAGGCCCGCCGGCTGCACGCCGGGCAGCGCCAGCAGCGCGCGGGCGAAGCGTTCGGCATCCTCGGCGGCGACCGAAACTTCCACGCCGTCCTCGCCCGTGTAGCCGGAGCGCGAGACCAGCGCGGGCACCCCCGCGATGGTGAAGCTGCCCACGCCCATGAAGCCAAGTTCCGCGATGCCCGGCACCAGCGTCGCGATGGCGGCGACGGCCTGCGGTCCTTGCAGCGCGATCAGCGCACGGTCGGGCAGCGGCTTCAGTGTCACGCCGGACGGCAGCAGCGACTCGATGCGCGGGAAATCCAGGTGCTTGCGGCTGGCATTGACCACCAGGAACAGCCGGTCGCCCAGGTTCGCGACCATGAAGTCATCGAGGATGCCGCCATCATCGAGCGTCAGCAGGCCGTATTTCTGCCGGCCTGGCTTCAGCACCTGCACATCCGCCGGTGTCGCGCGTTCCAGCGCGGCGGCCGCGCCCTCGCCCACCAGCTCGGCCTGGCCCATGTGCGAGACATCGAACAGCGCCGCCGCGCTCCGGCAATGCAGGTGCTCCGCCATGATGCCGGCCGGGTACTGCACGGGCATCGCATACCCCGCAAAGGGCACCATGCGCCCGCCCAGTTCGCGGTGCAGCGACGCCAATGGCGTTTCCAGGACGGAATCGGTCGAATCGGCCACGGTGCCTCCCGCCGCATCGCGGCGATTGGGGTTCAGTTCCGTGGCCCCCCTCTGTCGGATGGACCTGAGAGATTCGGCGGGGGCGTTCCCTCGCCTTACTCCGTCGGTGCCGTGGCGAACATGCCACGGGCTTTCCAGAGGCCCCTTCCCCGCGCGGCCCTTGGTGCCTGAGCGTTTCCGGGGGCCGGTTGCGCCTTCGGCGGGGGCGTCGCCGCCCCTCTCTCCCGCGCGGGATCTGCGGGGTGCGCCTTCCTGACAGATCAGCCCGGCGCGCGCAATGACGCCGGTACGCTCCCCGCGCAACGACGCAGCTGGGATCAGCGCGGCCCGCGGCGGCGGTTCAGCGCCAGCTGGTCGGGCGTGAGCTGGAAGGACAGCCGGACATTGTGGTTCTCGACCAGGCGCTCATCGGCCGGCAGGGTGATCACCACCGGGGTGCTCGCCACGCGCACGCGATTGGCATTGGGGGTGAATTCGGCCGGCGTGACGTATTCGCGCCGTTCGATCACCTGGCCATCGCCGGCATCCGTCACCGCGATGAACCAGGGCAGCGAGGCCCGCGGAACAGTCGAGGCCGGCCCACGTTCGACATCGAAGATGGCGCTGATGCTGACGGCCACGCCCTCGCGCCGGCGGGTATAGTCGCAGCTGGCGTTGAAGCCGATCAGGCGGGCGTCGGACGTCATGGCGGCGAGGTCGGGCACCGCGCCCTCGCGGTGGCGCGTCAGGTCGGCGCCATCGGCCAGGATGGTGATGCGCGGGCAGGGCGCGGGCGGGCTGGTCGAGAAGCTGCTGCCTCCGCCGCAGCCAGCCACCGCGATTCCCGCCGCCAGACCCAGTGCCGCCCTCAGACGCATGAAACCCACCTGTGCATCCCCCTTTGACCCCACGCGCCCCATCTATAGTGTGCGGCCCGACCTGGGCACCCGGCAACCTGCCCGCCCCCGCACCCCCGCGCGAGTCCATGACGCCCGAGAAGCCCCGCCTCCATGTCCTGCTCGCCGGCCCGCGCGGCTTCTGCGCCGGCGTCGACCGCGCGATCAAGATTGTCGAGGAAGCCCTGAAGCGCCACGGCGCGCCTGTCTATGTCCGGCATGAGATCGTGCACAACCGCTTCGTGGTGGAAGGGCTGGAACGCCAGGGGGCGGTCTTCGTCGAGGAACTCGACGAAATTCCCGATGACGGGCAGCCCGTGGTGTTCTCCGCCCACGGCGTGCCGAAATCCGTCCCGGCCGAGGCCGCCGCGCGCGAGATGTATTTCCTCGACGCCACCTGCCCGCTGGTCAGCAAGGTGCATCGCGAGGCCGAGCGCCACAATGCGCGCGGGCACCACCTGCTGCTGATCGGCCATGCCGGTCACCCCGAGGTGGTCGGCACCATGGGCCAATTGCCCGAGGGCGCGATGACGCTGGTCGAGGACGCCGCCGCGGCGCGCGCGGTGGTGCCGCCCGCGAACGAGGCGCTGGCCTATACCACCCAGACCACGCTGTCGGTCGACGACACCGCCGAGATCGTCGCCATCCTGCGCGACCGCTTTCCCGGCATCGCCGAGCCGGCGAAGGAGAGCATCTGCTACGCCACCACGAACCGCCAGGCGGCGGTGAAGGCGGTGGCGGCGCGATCCGACCTGGTGGTCGTGGTGGGCGCGCCGAATTCGTCGAATTCCGTGCGCCTGCGCGAGGTCGCGGCACGCGCCGGCGCGCCGCGCGCGGTCATGGTGCAGCGTGGCATCGAGCTCGACCCGGCGCTGGCCGATGGCTGTGCGACCGTCGGCATCACCGCCGGCGCCTCGGCTCCCGAGGTGCTGGTGCAGGAAGTGGTGGACCGGCTGCGCGAACGCTTCGACGTCACCACCGAGGAAGTGACGGTCGCGGTCGAGGACGTGATCTTCCGCGTGCCGCGCATGCGCGCGACCGCCTGATGGCGGTCTATACCGAGGTCTCGGACGAGGCGCTGCGCGCCTTCCTGGCGGAGTACGCGCTGGGCGAATTGCTGGCGTTTCGCGGCATCGCGGAAGGCGTGGAGAATTCCAACTACGCGCTGAAGACCGAGGCCGGCGACTTCATCCTCACGCTGTATGAGAAGCGCGTCGATCCGGCGGAGTTGCCGTATTTCCTCGGGCTGATGGACCATCTGGCGGGGCGCGGGCTGGCCTGCCCGACGCCGGTGGCCGGGCGCGACGGGCAGGCGCTGCGGGAACTGGCCGGGCGGCCGGCGGCGATCGTGACCTTCCTGCCCGGCGTCTGGCCGCGGCGCGTGCGGCCGGAACACTGCGCGCCGCTCGGTCGCGCGCTGGCGGGCATGCATGTGGCGGGCGAAGGCTTTTCGATCCTCCGCCCGAATGCGCTGGGGCCTTCGGGCTGGGCGCCGCTGCTCGATGGCTGCCGCGCGCGCGGGGATGAGGTGCAACCGGGCCTGGTCGCGGAACTCGATGCCGCGCTGGCCGGCATCCTGGCGGCCTGGCCGGCCGAGGGCGCGCTGCCGTGCGGCCATATCCATGCCGACCTGTTCCCCGACAATGTGTTCTTCCTGCCCGGTTCGGATGGGCGGCCGCAGGTCTCGGGGCTGATCGACTTCTACTTCGCCTGCACCGACCTGCTCGCCTATGACGTCGCGGTCTGCCTGAACGCCTGGTGCTTCGAGGTCGACTACGCCTTCAACGTGACCAAGGCGCGTGCGCTGCTGAGTGCCTATGACGCGGTGCGCCCCTTGTCGGCGGCCGAACGCGCGGCGTTGCCGGTGCTCGCGCGCGGTGCCGCGCTGCGATTCCTGCTGACGCGGCTGTTCGACTGGACGCATACGCCGCCCGGCGCGCTGGTGACGCGCAAGGACCCGCTGGAATACCTGCGCAAGCTGCGCTTCTTCGCGATGGCGGACAGCGCGGCCGCGCTCGGCGCATGACCGCCGACCCGCGCCCGCATGTCGAGATCTGGACCGATGGCGGCTGCAAGCCCAACCCCGGCCCCGGCGGCTGGGCCGCCATCCTGCGCTTCGGCGAGCACGAGCGCGAACTGACCGGCGGCGAGCCCGAGACGACCAACAACCGCATGGAGCTGACCGCCGCCATCATGGCGCTGGAGGCGCTCAAGAAGCCTTGCATCGTGGCGCTGCACACCGACAGCCAATATGTGCGCGACGGCATCAGCCGCTGGATCCATGGCTGGGTGCGCAGCAACTGGCGCAATGCGGCGAAGGAGCCGGTGAAGAACATGGACCTCTGGCAGCGCCTGCTGGCCGCCGCCAAGCCGCATGAGGTCGAGTGGAAATGGGTGCGCGGCCATGCCGGGGACGCGATGAACGAACGCGCGGACGTGCTGGCGACGGCGGCGCGGGATGCGGCCGCGGGGTGAGCGTCAGCCCGAAGGGTCGCGCAGCGAACTGCTGATCACGCCGGTATTCGGCCGCCCATCGGTGCGCGATGCCGCCGAGCCGGTGATCGTCAGCATGCGTGGTGGCGTGGTGTTGCCGATGAAGTTGGCGCCGATGAAAGTGAGCGTGCCGAAGGGCCGCGCGCCGGACTGGCGTCTTGGCGCGCCCGCCGCGGTCCAGCCGGGCATCAGCGTGCCCGCCTGACCCATGATCTGCGTGGTGCCATCGAGGAAGGCATCGTGGTCCACGCCTTCCGCCAACAGGCCGCATTGGCCGCCAGGCTCGATCGTGTTCAGGCGGTAGCGGCCGTGCTGCCCGGCCACCATCCAGCCGCCGGTCTCGCGCACCTGGTCCGTGGCGCGCAGCTGGCCGGCTGGGATCGGTGCAGCCGCCGTACCCAGCACGCGGGCGACGACGGCGGGCACGGCCTCGCCGCTCACCGCCGAGGCCAGGCAGACAGTCTGGAAGACGCCCAACACCTCCTGCGTCAGCGCGCGCGATGCCGTCGCGATGTCCGGGCGCGGCACGGCCTGCGCCAACGACAACGCCGGGGCGGCGGCCAGCATCGCGGTCAGCAGCAGCGCGCGCTTCAAGCCGGTGGTCATCGCGATGGCTCCCGTTGGTTGCGGCCACTGCAGCACGCACGGTGTCTGCATGGCCAGCCCTTGTCGACACGCGCTCGCGCGCGGAGACTGCGCACGGGAAGGAATCGCATGACGGACGCCGACAGCGTCGAAACCCGCCAATCCTGGATCATCGCCTTCACTGCCGTGACCATGCTGGCGCTCGCCGCGGGCGCGCCGCTGACGGTCGTGATCGGCCTGGTGCCGATCAGCGAGACGCTGGCCAGCGGGCGGTCACTGCCCTCGCTCGCGACGTCGCTGGCCTATCTCGGCACCGGCGTCGGCGGCGTGATGTGCGGGCTGCTGGCGGCGCGCTTCGGGCAGCGTTTGGTGGCGGCGATGGGTGGTTGCGCCATCCTCTGCGGGCTGGCGCTGTCCTCGCTCGGCCAGGGCTGGTCGCTGCTGGCGGGGATCGGGCTGGGTGTCGGGCTGTTCGGCAATGGCGCGCTGTTCGCGCCGATGGTCGCCTATGTGTCGCTGTGGTTCGACAGGCGGCGCGGCACGGCGCTGGCGCTCGTGTCATCCGGGCAATACATCGCGGGCTTCGTCTGGCCCTTCGTGTTCGAACGCGCCATCGCGGCCTTCGGCTGGCAGGCGACGATGCTGGCCTATGGCGCCTTTGCCGCGACGATCGTGGTGACGCTGGCCGTGCTGGTGGTGCGGCCGGCACCGATGCCGACCGGCAGTGCCGCGATGCGCGTGGTGCCGGGGCAGCGCGTGCTGGGCATGGCGCCGAACGCGGCGCTGGCGCTGCTGGCGATCGCGTCCTTCCTGTGCTGCGTGCCGATGGCGATGCCGGCGGCGCATCTGGTGGCATTCTGCGGGGACCTCGGCATCCCGGCGTCGCGCGGGGCGGCGATGCTGTCGGTGCTGTTGCTGTCCGCCTTCGTCGCGCGGCAATTCTGGGGCTGGCTGTCGGACAGGATCGGCGGGCTCTGGACGGTCTTCGCGGGGTCGAGCGCGCAGGTGGTGGGGATGCTGGGTTTCCTCGCCACGCAGGACGAGGCAGGGCTGTTCTTCGTCGCGGCCGCCTATGGGCTGGGCTTCGGCGGCATCATCCCGGCCTATGTGCTGGCGGTGCGCGCGCTGTTCCCGGCGGTCGAGGCATCCTGGCGGGTGCCGGCGCTGCTGTTCCTCAGCCTGTCCGGCATGGCCTTCGGCGCCTGGCTGGCGGGCGCCATCTACGACGCCGTCGGCTTCTACGCGGCGGCCTGGTGGGCGGGCATCGCGGTCAACCTGGTGCAGTTGGCGCTGGTGGGGTTCCTGATCCAGCGCCAGCGCGCCGTCACGGCGGCAGCCGCGCGCGGCGCCGCCTGACCGGCTGCGCGGGCGCGTCAGTCGGCCCTGATATTCGCTTCCTGCACGATGCGCGCCCAGCGCGGCAATTCGCTCGCGACCAGGGCGGTGTAGTCGGCCGGGCTCATGCGGTTGGGCGCGGTGCCGAGGTCGGTCAGGCGCTGCGCCATGGCGGGCGTGGCGAGGGCCGCGACCAGCGCGGCGTTGATGCGCGCGGCCAGCGCGGGGTCCATGCCGGCTGGCCCGGACAGGCCGAACCAGTTATTCGCCTCCAGCGTCGGGAAGCCGAGCTCCTTGAAGGTCGGCACGTCGGGCCAGCGCGTGGCGCGATCGGAACTGGTGATGGCGAGCAGCCGCAGGCGGTCGTTGCGCCCGACATCAGGGACGGCCGCCATCACGCCTTCGGTCTGGCCGCCGATCACGTCGATGGAGGCCGGGGTGGAGCCGCGATAGGGGACGTGGGTCAGCTCGACACCGGCGGCGCGGGCCAGCATCTCGGTCTTGGCGTGGCCGGTGGTGCCATTGCCGGAGGAGCCCACGCGCACCGCGCCGGGACGTGCCCGCGCCTCCTCGAGGAACTGCGCCAGCGTCGTGAAGCGCCCGGCCGCCGAGACCGCGAGCGCCGTCGGCACTGCCGCGATCAGCCCGACATGCGTGAAGTCGCGCAGCGGATCATAGGGCATGGTGCGGTTCACCGCCGCGCCCACGCCATGCGAGGCGATGTTCGAGATCACCAGCACCGGCGTATCCGCCGGCGACTTCGCCACCACGTCCGACCCGATCATGCCGCCCGCACCGGGGCGGTTCTCGACCACCACGGTCTGGCCGAGGCGCGCTTCCATTTCCGGCTGCACCAGGCGGCCGAGGATATCCACCGTGCCGCCCGGCGGGAACGGCACGATCAGGCGTAGCGGTCGGGACTGCGCCAGCGCGGGCGTGGCGAGGGTGGCGAGCAGCAGCGAACGGCGCAGCATGTCAGGCGGTCTCCTTGGCGAAGGCGGGAAGGTCGATGGCGGGCTTGCGCCGCGCGGCGAGCAGCGCGATGGCGTCCTTCATGCGCGCCAGCGCCTCGGCCACGGCATCTACGCCTTCGATGACGCAGCCATAGCCAGGGCAGATGCGCTCGATGCGGCGCGCGGCGAAGATGGCGTCGAGGTCGGCCAGGATCGGCGCCGGGTCGATGCCGACCAGCCAGTCGAACTTCGCGGACAGCATGCGGGCGATGTCGGCGGCGAGGATGGGCGCTTCGCCGGGCGCGCGCACCAGCGGTTCGTCGGGCGCCGCGCGTGTCAGGAAGCCGAAGGATTCGCTGGTGAACAATGTGCCCGTCGCGTGTTCGTGGAACCAGTTGGTGGCGAGCAGGCGCAGCTGCACGCGCAGCGGTTCGATCCGCAGCCGGCCGACCGGCACGATTTGGCCGACCTCGATGCGGATGGCGCGGACCGGGGCCATGGCCTGGATGCGCGCCTCGGCCTCGTCGTTCTCGAGCACGTCGGTCATCTCGACCGGGTTGAGCACGCCGACATAGGGGACTTCGGCGATGGCGAAGCGGCGCACGAGCGGGCCGATATTCGCCATGCAATCCTGCTCGCGCCGCGTGTTCATCATGCGGCGGTTCGTGGTGCCGTCGATGGTCTGCGCGAGGGCCGCCTCGATCTCGCGCAGATGCACCGGCAGGCCGGTGTCGATGACCATCCATTCGTCGCCGTCGCGCAGGACGTAGGCGCTGACCGGCAGGTATCCGGGCAGGCCCGGCGGGATCCAGGAGATCGGGCGCGCATCGGCGCGCAGCCAGCCGGTCGCGGCGAACAGCGTGCCGGGGATGACGGCGTGCAGGTTCATGCCGCTTGCGCCAGGCCGGCCTTGAACAGCGGCATCAGCTCGAAGGGCCGATCCACCACCGCGCCATGCGCGCTGCACAGCAGGCGCGGATTCAGCGCGGCCAGCAGCGCATCCATGACCGCGAAGCTGTCGGTGCTGTCGGTGAAGCGCGGCCAATGCAGGGCCTTGGAATTGAAGTCCTGCATCAGCGGCACGTCGGGGGCTGCGATCTCGCTGGTGAAGTGGTCGGATTGCCCTGGCGTATGCGGATGGAAGCAGGCGCAGGCATCCGAGAGGAACAGGATGCGGTCCTTCGTGTCCCAGCCCCAGAGGCTGTCGGGCAGGTCACGCCAGATCGCCGGCAGGAAGGCGAAGTCGCGGTCGCCGAGGTCGAGCACGTCACCGGGCGCGACCTGGCGGAAGCGATGCGCGAGATCCGGCAGGTAGAGATGCCAGTCGCGCATGTCGCCCACCGCCACCGCATCGGGCCACTTCCGCAGCCAGCGTTCCAGCAGCCCGGCATGCGGCAATTCGCCGTGCGTGGGGAACACGTAGTCGAGCGGACGATCACCCAGGAAGGCGGTGATGTCGCGCTCCACCTGCTCGGCATGCATCGGGTGGCCGGTGTCGATCAGGATCGACGCGCGCGAACCCTTCAGCAGGTAGCAGGAATAATGCGCGAGGAAGCCCGGGACGGAGGCGGCGATGCACCCGCCCGTCCACAGGCAGTCCGGCGTGATCAGGCGCGGCAGCGCGCCGGTGCGGTTCCAGTCCATGCGCGGCATCGTGCCATGCCGCGGCGCGCTCTAGTAGTAGGTCAGGTCGCGCGCCTTGCCGCCGAACACGCGCCACGCGATCACCGTGTAGGCGAGGATGATCGGCAGCACGAAGATCGCGCCCGCCAGGATGAGCGACAGGCTCTCCGGCGCACTGGCGGCCTGCCAGATGGTCAGGCGTTCCGGCACCACGTACGGGAAGAACGACCAGGCAAGCCCCGCGAAGAACATCGCGAAGAGCGTCACAGCGCCCCAGAACGGCACCCGCCGCAGCACGTCGTCCGGGAAGGGCATGTGCTTGAGCATGTTGCCCAGCCCGAACAGCAGCACCACGGTCACGATCGGCAGCGGGGCGAGCAGGAAGACCTCCGGCAGCGAGAACCAGCGGTCGAAGATGCGCGTGCTGACCAGCGGCGTCACCGCGCTGACCATCAGGATGCCGAGGCCCAGCGGCCAGATCGCCAGCTGTGCCCAGCCGATCGCCTGGCGCTGCAGCGCGCCCTCGGTGCGCCAGATCAGCCAGGTGCTGCCGATGAAGGCATAGGCGATGGCCAGGCCGATTGCCGCCATGGCCGCGAACAGGAAGGCCGCCCAGCCCTGCGCGAAGCCGAGCACGTAGTGCCCGAGCATCCAGCCCTGGGACAATGCCGCGATCAGCGACCCCGCCACGAAGGCGTGGTCCCAGCGCCGCTTGTTCTTCAGGTCATGCGCCTTGGCGCGGAATTCGAAGGCCACGCCGCGCAGGATCAGCCCCACCAGCATGACCGCCACCGGCAGGTACAACTCCGTCAGGATCACGCCATGCGCCGAGGGAAAGGCCACCAGCAGCAGCCCGACGCCGAGCACGAGCCAGGTCTCGTTGGCATCCCAGAAGGGGCCGATGGCGGCGATCATGCGGTCGCGGTCGGCTTCATCCTGCACGCGCGGCAGCAGCATGCCGACGCCGAGGTCGAAGCCGTCCAGCACGACGTAGAACAGGATCGACAGCGCCATCAGCCCGGCGAAGATCACCGGCAGCCAGTCGGTCGGCACGAAGGGGGTCATGCGGGGGCACCCTTCTCGGTGGGCATGAAGGAATCGGGCGTCGATTCCGCCGCGCGGCCGCGGGCGGCCAGCCGGTAGATGGTGGTGACATAGGCCACCAGCAGCACCGCATAGACCACCAGGTACATCGCCAGCGTGGTCCAGACGCTGCCGGCCGGCACCGGCCCGACCGCCTGCGCGGTGGTGAGCACGCCGGTCACCAGCCAAGGCTGGCGGCCGATCTCGGTGACGTACCAACCGGCCAGCGTGGCGAGCCAGCCGGAGAAGGTCATGGCCACCAGCCCCCACAGCATCAGCCGCGGGAATTCGCGGCGGCGCCACATCCGGTAGGCGCCGAACAGGCCGAAGCCGATCATCAGCACGCCGGTGCCCACCATGATTCGGAAGGCGAAGAACACAGGTGCCACCGGCGGGTGGTTGCCCTGGAACTGGTTCAGCCCGGGCACCTCGCCCGAGGGCGTGTGGCGCAGGATCAGGCTGGCGCCCCAGGGGATGCCGATCTCGAAGCGGTTCTCGCGCGCGGCTTCGTCCGGCCAGGCGAAGAGCAGCAGGGGCACATGCGTCCCGGTTTCCCAGTTGCCTTCCATCGCGGCGATCTTGGCGGGCTGGTATTCGAGCGTGTTGAGCCCGTGGCTGTCGCCCAGATACGCCTGCACCGGCCCGCCGATCGCGGCCATCACGATGCCGGTCCGCAGCACCGCCATGACCGCGGGTGCACGGTCCCCGCGCAGCCAACGCCAGGCCGAGATGCCCGCCAGCAGGAAGGCGACGGTCAGCGTGGAGGCCATCAGCATGTGCGACAGCCGGTAGGGGAAGGACGGGTTGAACACGATGGCGAACCAGTCGGTGGCGTGCGCCACGCCGTCGCGCATCTCGAAGCCCTGGGGCGTGTGCATCCAGGAGTTCAGCGCCAGGATCCAGAAGGCGGACATGGTGGTGCCGAAGGCCACCAGCACCGTCGCACCCGTGTGCACCCAGCCCGGCACGCGCCGCCAGCCGAACAGCATGATGCCGAGGAAGGTGGCCTCCAGGAAGAAGGCGGTCAGCACTTCATAGGCCAGCAGCGGGCCGGCTATGTTGCCGACGCGCTCCATGAAGCCCGGCCAGTTCGTGCCGAACTGGAAGGACATGGTGATGCCCGAGACCACGCCCATCGCGAAGGACAGCGCGAAGACCTTCACCCAGAAGCGGTAGGCGTCCATCCACTTCTCGTCGCGCGTGGCGTTGAAGCGCAGCTTGAAGAACAGCAGCACCCAGCCGAGCGCGATGGTGATGGTCGGAAACAGGATGTGGAAGGAGATATTCGCCGCGAACTGGATGCGGGCGAGAATGAGCGCGTCCATGGTCTCAGGCCTCCTTCCTGCCGCGGACCAGGCCCACCACCTTGTCCTTCGCATCGAGCAACTTCGTGACCCGCGCGCCGAGCGCAAGGAGCGCGGTCATCCGCTCCGTCTCGATCCGCCGGACATCCTCGTACCAGGTGGTCAGGCGTTCGATCAGGCCGTGCATCTCGGCCATGCGGGCCTGGGCGTGCTTCTCCTCCTCGCTGCCGGGCTTCTGCATGAGCAGCTCGCGCAGCACCGAGAGGGTCGGGTCGACCTCGCGCTTCTTGCGCTCGTCGGCCAGGGTACGGAGGATCTGCCAGACATCGTCGGGCGTGGTGAAGTGGTCGCGCCGGTCGTCGGGGATGTGGCGCGGCAGGACCAGGTTCCAGGCCTGCAATTCGCGCAGCCCCATCGATACGTTCGATCGCGACACGCCGAGCGCCTCCACGATGTCGTCCGCGTTCAAGGGCTGCGGCGAGACGTACAATAGGGCGTAGATCTGCCCGACGGTGCGGTTGATGCCCCAGCGGGACCCCATTTCACCGAAATGCAGCACGAAGGATTGGACGAGCGGCGCGAGATTCATGTTCTGACCGTCATTTCAGAATTTTCTGAAATCTAGAGCCAAGCTTGATCCAAATCAAGCTCAGCCGGCGGCGGGGATACGCCGCCAGGCGCGCGTGCCGGGCATAGAAGGCAGGGGAAAACCGGCATGCAGGCATGCCGGCGCGGTCAGGACAGGCCCTTGCTCCGCAGGTTCCGGCGCACCCGGCTGCGCGCCGGGCGGATGGCGGCCGCGGCCACCGCCGCCGGATTCGCTCCGCGCGCCACGGCGAAGCTGGCCGCAATCGCGCCATCGACAAAGGCGCGCTGCTTCTCCGCCACCATCCGGGCCAGGGCCGGCCCGGCGGATTCAGGCTCCGCCCACAGCGCCAGGCTGCGGCGGAGCATCACGGACTGCGCTTCCGCGAGGAAGCGCCACGCATCGAAGGGGGTCAAAGCGCGGCGAGGACCGCCTGGCCGCTCGACACCTCGAAGGCGCCGGGGGCTTCGACCGCGACATGCGTGACCTTGCCGTCCTTCGCCACCAGGGCGAAGCGCTGGGCACGCACGCCCATGCCGCGCGCCGTCAGGTCGAACTCGAGGCCCAGCGCCTTGGTGAAGGCGGCCGAGCCGTCGGCGATCATCGTCACCTGGTCGGTGATGCCCTGGTCCTTGGCCCAGGCGGCCATGACGAAGGCGTCGTTCACCGCCATGCAGGCGATCGCGTCCACGCCCTTGGCCTTCAGCGCATCGGCATTCTGCACGAAGGACGGCAGGTGCTTGGCCGAGCAGGTCGGGGTGAAGGCGCCGGGCACGGCGAACAGCGCCACGGTGCGGCCCTTGAAGAACTCGGCGGTGTCGAGCTCCTTGGGGCCCTCGGCGGTGCCCTGCATGACCTTCACGGCCGGAATGGCGTCGCCAACACTGATCGGCATCTGGATCTCCTCGCTTGCCGGGCTGATGTAGCGCGCGCCGGGCGGCCTGTCATGGGGCGGCGCCTTGCGGGACCGCGGGGGCTGCGCCAAGTGATGGGGATGGCTTCCTCCTCGCACCCCTCGACCGAGCCCGGCGAGGGCTACCTCGCTGGCCACCTGCTGATCGCCATGCCGGGCATGCAGGACCCGCGCTTCGACCACAGCGTGGTGTGCCTCTGCGCGCATTCCTCGGATGGCGCGATGGGGCTGATGGTGAACCGGCCGCTGGCGGGGATGATGTTCGACGACCTGCTGCGCCAGCTGAAGGTGGAACCGCTGCCCCCGCAGAGGCGCATCCGCATGGTCTCGGGCGGGCCCGTCGAGGCCGGGCGCGGCTTCGTGCTGCATACCGCCGACTGGACCACCGAGGGCAGCCTGGCCTTCGCCCCCGGCCTGGCGCTGACCGCCAGCACCGACATCCTGGCCGCCATCGCCGAGGGCGGCGGGCCGCGCGATGGCGTGCTGGCGCTCGGCTATGCCGGCTGGGGGCCGGGGCAGCTCGAGGACGAGATCCAGAACAATGCCTGGCTCAACGTGCCGGCCGACGAGGCACTGTTGTTCCGCGAGGACCTGTCGGGCAGCTGGGATGCCGCGCTGGCGAAGCTGCGGGTCGATCCGGCGCTGCTGTCGGGCACCGCGGGGCACGCCTGATGCAGGCGCAAGCCCGATTGCAGGCGCAAGCCCGATGAAAATGTCCGCGATCCCCTTCGACACCACCGACTGGTCGGCAGTGGAACCGACGCGGCATGCCGGCGATGCGGGCCACGCGCTGTGGCGCACCCGCCATGTCGGCCCGGCCGAGAACCCGATCCGCGTGCGGATGGTGGAGTATGCGCCCGGCTACATCTCCGACCACTGGTGCCAGAAGGGCCATGTGCTGCTGGTGCTGGAGGGCGAGCTGGAAACCACACTGGCCGATGGGCGCGTCTTCACGTTGACGCCGGGCATGTCCTACCAGGTCGCGGATGGGGCGGAGGCACATCGGTCGCGCACGGCGACCGGGGCGAAGCTGTTCATCGTGGATTAGCGGCCGCGGTGGATCAGTCGCCTGGATCATCCGGCAGCGTCGCGGCCAGGCGCTTGGGCGCGGTCATGCGCCAGGACCGGCGCACCAGCGCGGCGACCTCCTGCCAGTCCACGCCGGCATCCAGCACCGCGCCGATCCAGCCCTTGTGGCCGACATAGGGCGGGACGAAGAAGCGCTCGGGCGCAGCCTCCACCAGCATGCCCTGGATGCCCGGCGGCGCCTTGCACCACAGCGCGGCCTCAGGCGTGTCCGTGGTGGACCACATGCAGAAGATGCGGTCGCGGATACGCCAGGTGGCGATGCCCCAGGTCTCGCGCTCCTCCACCTGCGGCAAGGCCAGGCAAATCTTGCGCAGCCGGGCGATCGCCCGCCGGTTCACCAGCGCAGCGACCGCAGCGCGGCGATCGGGCGCACGCCTTCCTCCCGCGCGATGGCCGCGAGGTAGGCCGGGTCGGGGTCCTGCCCATGGGCATCAGCGGCCAGGCCGGTCAGCGCCCAGAGCGCATCGAGCCCGGCCGCCTGCGCGCCCGCGAGGTCGGTATGCGGGCTGTCGCCGATGGCGAGCACATGGGCGCGCTGCGGGTTGCCCATCAATTCGAGGACCGGGTCATAGACCTCCGGGTCGGGCTTGCCGATCTCGCGCACCGCGCCGCCCAGTTCCAGGTAGATATCCGCCAGCGCGCCGGCGCAGATCACCTTCTTCCCCGCCACCATGACCGCGCGGTCCGGGTTCACGCAAACCATCGGCAGCCCCTGCGCGGCGCAGGCGACGAGCATCTCGCGATAGGGCTCGGGGCTGGTCGGCCCGCGCTGGTCATCGGGGCCGGTGTTGAGCAGGAATTCGGCATCCTGCGGCGCCGCGACGATCTGCGCGACGCCGTCATCCACCACCGACAGGTCCCGCTCCGGCCCGATATGCACGCAGCGCGTGCCGAGCCCGGCGAAGAAGGCATCGCGGCGATGCTTCAGGTGATGCCAGGACACCTCGCCGGAGGAGACGATGCCGTCATACAGCGCGCGATCGAGGCCCATGCGGTCGAGCATCACGGCCACCGCATGCGCGCGGCGTGGCGCGTTCGTCAGGAACACCACCGCCTTGCCACGTGCCTTCAGCGCCGCCAGCGCCTCCGGCACGCCCGGATAGGGCTTGCGCCCGTCATGCACCACGCCCCAGAGGTCCAGCACATAGCCATCGTAGCGATCGGCAATGGCGGCGATGCCGTCGAGGATCTCCATCACGCATCCTTCCCGACAGCGTCGGCGACCGAGGTGAAACCATCGCGCCTGAGCAGCGCGGCGAGCCCATCCGCCAGGCGCCGCGGCAGCGCCGGCCCGGCATAGGCGAAGCCGGTATAGACCTGCACCAGCGAGGCCCCCGCGCGGATTTTTGCGTAGGCCTGCTCGGCCGTGGCGATGCCACCGACGCCGACCAGCACAAGGCGTCCCCGCGCGATACGGTGGACCTTCCGCAGCACCTCGGTGGACGGTTCGAACAGCGGGGCGCCGGACAGCCCGCCGGCCTCCTTCGCGTGCGCCGACCGCAGGGCCGGTCGCGCGATGGTCGTGTTGGAGACGATCAGTCCCGCAACGCCGCGCGTGAGGCACGCGGTCACGATCGGCCCCAGCGCATCATCCGCGAGGTCGGGCGCGATCTTGACCAGCAGCGGCGGGGTGCGCGGCAGCGTCGCGCGCGTCGCGGCGATGGCATCGAGGATGGCGGCGAGCCGTTCCTCGCCCTGCAGGTCGCGCAGGCCGGGCGTATTGGGCGACGACACGTTGACCGTCACGTAGTCGGCATACGGCGCCACGGCGGCGTAGAGCGCGGGGTAGTCGCGCTCCGGGTCCGCGCCGTCCTTGTTGATGCCGATATTCGCGCCGAACACCGCCGGGCGGTCGGCCGGCAGGTCGCGCAGCCGCGCGACATACCCATCCAGCCCGCCATTGTTGAAGCCCATGCGGTTGATGACGGCGGCATCCTCGGCCAACCGGAACAGGCGCGGGCGCGGGTTGCCGGGCTGCGGGCGCGGCGTGACGGTGCCGGCCTCGACGAAGCCGAAGCCCAGGCGCATCAGCGGCGCCACCGCCACCGCATCCTTGTCGAAGCCGGCGGCCAGGCCGATCGGGTTGCGGAAGCGCAGGCCCAGCGCGTGGGTCTCCAGCACCGGGTCGTCGCGGCCGGAATCGCGCCCCGCCAGGCCGGCGGCCAGCGCCTTCAGCGCGATCCCGTGCGCCGTCTCGGCATCGAGGCTGCGCATCAGGGGCATCAGGGCGGAGGCGATGGAGGGGGTCATGGCGCGCCCTTGTGCCCTGGCCGGCGCTGGCACGGAAGCCCGGTTGACGCACCCTGCCCGGCCCGGCGAGAAGCCCGGCTGCACACGGCGGAACGAAGGACAGGGTGCGGGGCCCGATCTACATCGTCGCGGCCATGGGGCTGTTCGGCCTCCTGGACGCGAATTCCAAGCTGCTGTCCGGCACCTATCCGGTCGCGCAGGTGGTGGCGATCCGCTACGCGGCGCTGCTCGTGGTGCTGTTCGCGGCGCGCGTCGCGGTGCCGGGGCTGGGCGGACGGCTCGATACCGCGCATCCCTTCCTGCACCTGATGCGCGCCGGCTTCATGATCGGCTCGGGCGTCGGATTCTTCCAGGCGCTGCGGACGATCCCGTTGGCCGAGGGCTACCTGGTCTATTTCACCGCGCCCTTCATGACGCTGGGGCTGGCGGCGCTGGTGTTGCGCGAACGCACCGGGCCGGCGGTTTGGGCGTGGTCTCTGCTGGGCTTCGCGGGGGTGGCGCTGGCGATGTGGCCGGGGCTGACGGTGGATGGGCCCTGGGGCGCCTACCTATGGGCCTTCGGCGCCACGGTCTGCTACGCGGCGGTGCTGACCATCAACAGGCTGTTGCGCCACGAGACGGGGGCCGCGGCGCTGATCCTGTGGTCGTCGCTGCCGGGGTTGCTGGTGCTATCGCCCTTCGCGGCGATGGGGTGGGTGCCGCCGGGGTTCGGTGACCTGGTGGCGCTGGCGGCGAATGGGTTGCTCGCGGGCGGGGCGACGGTGTGCCTGGCCATCGCCTTCCGTTACGATTCGGCGGCGCGCCTGGCACCGCTGGAATTCAGCGCGCTGGTCTTCGCCGTGGGCCTGGACCTGCTGATCTGGCACGTCTGGCCGACCGGTTGGACGTTGGGGGGTTCGGTGGTCGTGGTCTTCGCGCTGGTGATGAGCCAGCGCGCCGCGACACGGGTTCAGGGAATGCCGTCGGGAAAGACGTGACGCCCATCGGCGTCGAGCGGGACCGGCACCGCGCGCGTGACCGCCGTGAGCGGCAGCGGCGCATACAGATGCGGGAACAGGCCGGGGCGCGATCCGCCAGCGGCCGGTTCCCAGCGCAACGCGTCGCCGAGTGCCGCGGCATCGGCTTCAACCATCACCAGGTCCGGCACGCCAGGGCGATGCTTGGCTGCGGATGCGCGCAGCTGCGCGGCGGTCGAGAAATGCAGGAAGCCGTCGCGCGCATCGTCGGCGCTGCCGGCATAGGCGCCGGCGGTCTCAGCCGCGCGCCACTCGGCCGCGCGGACCAGGGTGTAGATGAAGCGTTCCATCGGCGCGGTGTAGCGCGCCGGGGCGCTCAGGTCAGGTCCTCGGCGCGATAGAAGCACAGCCCCCCAATCTCCGCCGCCGCGGGCCGCCCGAGCGCCCAACCCGGCAGCGCGGCGGCATCGTGGAAATGCGTCGCACCCCCCGTCGGGTCGGGCAGCCCCCCGGCCAGCGCGCGCGCCGCGATGCGCCGGCAGATCGCCAGCGCGGCATCGCCGGGCGGGACCTCACGCAGCCGCGCGTGGCGCGGATGGTTGCGGTTCCAGCACGGGAACTGGAAGGGCGCGCGGCACACGCCCGTCACCCCCTGCCCCCAATGCGGCACGCCCGCCCGCGCGCGGTTCACCACCAGCGCGGCCAGCGCCTCGATGGCGCGCACGGGGCGGTCCGCGGCTTCGCCCCACAGCGTCAGGGCCAGGGTGTCCGCCGCGCTATCGACACGCAGGGCGGCGCTCATTCCCGGTCCTCCATGCGGCGCGCGGCCTGCGCCACGGCGATGCCGGCGCGCGTCACGCCGTCGATCTTCTCCTCGATACGCACCAGGTGGTCGGCGATACGCCGGTCCAGGTCGCGGATCAGCGACAGCGGAACATAGGTGCGGGCCACCTCGATCTTGAACTGCGCCAGGTCCTCGCGGGTGCGGTTCAGCGCATCCGAATCGCGCTGGTCGCCGCGCTCGATGCGGTCGTTCACGTCCTTCCGCAGGCCGTGAATCATGTAGAACAGCGCGGCCACGATGGGCGCCTCGATGGCCGTGATCCACCAGGTGGGTTCGATCTGGATCGGCATTCTCTGAACTGCCTTCTGCTGGAACCTTGAAGGGAAACGGCCGACGGCCCACCCTCGGGGGGAACCCCGGAGTGACCGCGCCGCGATGTGGAACGAGCCGTATCTCGAGACCTGCTGCCGATCGGCCCTGCACCGGCTGACGCTGGTGGGCCCGCATGGCCGCCCGCCCGGTCTGAAGGACGGTCCCTGCCTGAACCGGCTGACGTCGATGGGCCTGGCCCGGCCGCGCGAGGATGGGCGCTACGAGATCACCGATGCCGGCCGCGACCGGCATGGGCTTGAGATCGTGAAGCGCAGGGCAGCCTAAGCGCCGCGCCAGGACGGGCGCGGCACGGGACGCGCGCCGCGCACCAGGCGCACCGGTTCGGCCAGCAGGCAGCCGGCTACCGCATCCAGCGCATCGTCGCGCGCGCCGGGCGCACCCGGGCGCCATTCCGCCATCTCGCCGGCGAAGGGCGTACCGAACACGCTTTCATGCGCGTACAGCCGGCGCGCCGCCAGCGCGGGTTCCAGGGCGGCGAGGATGCGATCCTCCTTCGCCCTTGAACTGGCGTGCTCGATCACCTGGCACGCAACCCCCGCCGGCCCCAGTTCGCGCCGCAACAGCGCCGGCAGGAACTTGCCGAGGCCATTGGTCTCGACCCGCACCGACGGCAGCAGCAATTCGCCCAGCATCGCCGCGACCTTGCGACATTGCTGCGTGGCGGGGTCGATCGACGAGGCCGGGTCGTGCGTCAGGTAGGCCAGGCGATGCAGGAAGAACCGCCCCTCGCCATCCGAGAAGCAGCAGGCCAGCACCGAGGCATCGCCCGCCCCCGGGCGCCCATAGGCCGGGTCCCAGAAGGCGCCGCCGGAGACCAGGCGATGGCCGAGCAACGTCAGCACTCCCCTGCCCTGCGCCTCGCGGTAGTCGGGCTCGTCGCCGTAGCGGATGATGGCGGCGGGATCGAGCCGCACGGCGCTGGCCGCGACCGGCTGCAGCATCATCTGGCGCTGGAACTGCAGCGGCCCGACGCGGTCGCGCAAGGCGGCGATCGCTTCGCGCGGGAAGCGTTCGGGCCAGGCCGAGGCACCCGCCGCATTCATCACCGGCACCGCGAGGCGCCGGTAGCCGCGCAGGAAGGCGCCATCCTCCTTCGGGTCGCGATACAGGCTGTCCTCGCAATGCGGCGTGCCGACAAACAGGATGGTGCCGCCCGGCGTCAGCACGAATTCTGCCTCCGCCAGGCGCTCGCGCAGCTCGGCGCGCTTGCCGGGCGTGTCGCAATTGCCGGCGACCTCGACGTCGTCGCAGACGATGATCTCCGCACGCGACCCCGTCACGTTGCCGCCGATGCCCTGCGCCAGCATCGACGGATCTCGGAGCGCACCCCCGCGCGCCACGGTGAAGCGATCCGACGCCCAGGATTCCGCGCCCTCTGGAATCAGGTGCCGGCACAGCGGATGGCGTTCGACGATTCGCCGCACCGTCGCCACCATCTTCACCGCGAGCGGCGCATCGGCGGCCAGCACCAGGATGCGCGTCTCTGGCCGTTGCGCGAGCTGCCAGGCGCACCACAGCCCGACCAGCGTGGACTTGCCGCAGCCGCGGAAGGCCATCAGCAGCAGGCGCGATTCGCCAGCGGCCTGGCGCGCCTCCAGCCAGCGCGCGATGCGGCGATGCACCGGCGGTGTCTCCATGCGCTGCCGCCGGTTCCACACCCAGGCGAATTCGAGGAAGCCCGCATCAGCATTGCTCCTCACCGGAATCATCCTCCTGGAACTGGGACAGCGCCTCGCGCGCCTCGATGACCATGATCGCGGCCTCCTCCGCCTCGGCCGGCGCGCTGCCCATCGTCCGCGCGAGCTTCACCAGCGCATCGAGATGCGCGAGCGCGGCCTTGCAGGCGGCGTGATGGGCCGTGAAGGCCTTGGCGTCGTCGCCGGTGCCGGGCTCCGGCCCGCAGCGCACGAAGCCGAGGTAGCTTTCCGCCACCAGGTCCATCGCGCTGCGCAGGTCGGGTCCGCGAACGACGGGCTCGCGGCGGCCCGTCATGCCTTCACCACGCGCGCCCGCACCGTGCCGGCGCCGAGGTCGATGGCGACGGCCGAACGGTTCCAGGCGGTGACCGTCACGACATCCGTCGCGCCGACCTGCCCGAGGAACACGATGCCCGACGTCGCCAGCGAGAAGGCGGCCGAGGCGAAGTCCCCCGGCCGCGCGCCCGGCACGGTCACGTTGATCTGCGCGATGGCGCCCGCGGCGATGGACGGCGGATCCCACGACGCTTCCGCCACCAGGTCGCGCCCGCCATGCGGCAGGTCCGGCCGCGCATAGAGCAGCGGCGGCGCGAAGAGCGGATCGCAGGCAAGCCGCATCGCGCGCAGCTCGTAGTCCGCGCCGATGCGCGCCACGCCGATGATGGCATAGGCCACATTGGCCGCGAGACGCACCACCTGCGGCCGCGTGAAGGTGGCATCCGCCATGTCGGCCGAGCCCTGCCACCAGCGCGCCGCCGCGTTCCACACCATCGACTGGCCCGACGCACGCACCAGCGCGGTGCCGGTGTCGCTCAACAGGTTGCGCGCGGCGTCGAAGCACTGCACGACGAGCCGCGGCGCATCCGCATCCACCGCCAGCGCGAATTCGCGGCAGCCGCGCGCATCCACCACGAAGCCGAGGCCACGCCCGCCGGTCAGCACCACGCCGTCATTGGTGAAGCCGTAGGATTCCAGCGCCGGGAAGGCGAAGTCCGTCAGTGTGCTCGGCGAACCGGACACATTGGTGGACAGGCAGGCGAGCTTCTCGAAGCCCCACTCCGTGTTCGACCAGCGGATGCGCGCGGCGCGCAGGCTCGGCACCGCGGCGACCTCGCGCGAGGCCTCGCGGAACGCCGCCGCCTGGTGGGAGGCACGCACCACGGCGCCGACGCGCGTTGCGCTGTCGGCGTAGTCCACGTCGACCTGGTAGGTCTGGCTGGCCCAGGCCACTTCGTAGATGTGGTCCTGCGCCGCGGCGGTGTGCCGTGCGACGAAGGGCGAGCAGCCTTCCATGCGCAACGCGCGCGCCCAGACCGAACGGCTGTTCACCTCGACCAGGAACGGGATGCCGCTGATCGGGCGGCCCGCGGCCTGGAGCTCGAAGCCCGGCCCGTCGAAGACATGCCGGTTGTGCGAGACATAGGCGCCTGGCGCCGCCGAGAACCGCACGCCGTAGCGGTCCTTGTCCGGGTGGACAGTGCTGCCGAGCGCGAAATGCCCGCCATAGTACCGCACCGAGGTGTTCCACGCGCCCGCGGTCTCAGTGCGGACGTCGAGGCCGATCATGTTGTTCACGATGCGGCCGAGCATCAGCGTGCTGTCCTCGAAGCCACGCTCGACGCCCAGCGTGCGGACGCCGATCGTGAAGCCTTCCACCTGGCGGATCTCGACGAAGGACGCATCGAGGTTGCGCATGACCAGGCCGATATCGGCCTCGTCCTCCCAGGTGGAGATCGTGGCGCGCAGCACGCGCAGGCCCTCGTAGCGCTTCGCCGCATTGCGCACGGCCGCGCCGTCGCCGAGCGTGAGCGCGGTGTTGCCCGCCGGCCCGGCGTAGATGATGGCGCCATGCATGATGAGGCCCGCGGCACCGCCGCCCAGCGTCAGCGGATAGGTGGTGCGGAAGGATCCCTCGCCGATCTCGAGCACGCGGCCGGATGCGGCAGCGGCCGCCATGGCGGCAGCCAGCGCGGGGCCATCATCGGTGACGCCGTCGCCGGTCGCGCCGAAGTCGCGCGCGGTCAGGCGCTCGCCCAGCTTGTCCTCGACCATGCGCGGCACTCCGCCCGGATACGGCACGCCGAGCGACTGCGTGCCGCGGTCGAACACCGTGACATTGCCGACGGAATCGAAGCCCAGCACACGGTTCGCGCGCGCCCCGCGCAGCGGCAGCACCAGCGCGCCGCCATCGGCGGGATCGAGCCGCAGGCTGCCCGAGACCTCATCGGCCACCTGTTGGATGGCGGCGACCTGGTAATCGAGCTCATCATTCAGCGCGCGGGCGCGCAGGATGCCGTTGTCCTGGAAATCCGTGGCGCGCGCGATCTTCAGGCGCCGGCGCAGCGTCACGCGCGTGCCGGCTTCAGGCGGCTCGGCCAGCGTGACGGAGCCGCCGTCCGACGAACCCGCGCCGATGATCGTCGCACCGCCGGCCAGCACCGCGCCATCCAGGCGGATCTCGAGGTCGGCCTCGTCGAAGATCGGGAAGGGGAAGGTGAAGTCGGCGAGCGATCCGTCCGCGACATACTGCACGCGCGGCGCGACATCGCCGATCGTGATGTGTTCGGCCATGGTGTCCTCGATGTCTTGAAGGGGTGGGCGGCCAAAGCCGGCCGAAACAGGCTGGACACGCGGATCGCGGCTCTGCCGCGATCCGGGAGCGCACGGCGCGCCCGTGCCCGGACCATCATCCGCGCAGGGCACTCCAGCGCATGGCGCGAAGGCAAGCCGGCCGGACGGCCAGCGCCCGCCGTCTGAGGGTCAATCCAAGAGACTCCGCACCGCGCCGCCGAGCGTCTGCCCGGCGCGCAGGAAGCTGTTCAGGCTGCCATCGGGTGTCAGCAGCGACCGCCGCCCGGCAGCCAGCCGCGCGCTGGTCACCGCCGCATCCTCCGCCGCATCCAGCGCGGCATCGCGCCTGAGGCCGGTGGTGAGCGCGGCGGCCGAGCCTTCATCCGGCGCGACACCGCCAGCCGCCGCGCGTGCGCGGGCGGAGGCGATGGTGCGCGCCAGGCGATCCTGGCGCTCGCGCTCATTCGCGGCGGATTGCACAGCCACCTGTTCGGTCTGCGCGGCCTGCTGCGCGCGCAGGTTCTCCTCCTGCGCGCGCGCTGTGGCCTGCTGCTGCTGGCCCTGCCGGACCTGGCCATAGACGGCGAGGCCCGTGCCGGCGAGCGAGGCGATGGAAGCGAGCTGGGCCATCAGTCGTTCATCCTGATCTCGGTGGTGACGGAAAGCAGCGTCATCGGCAGCGGCGCATCGCCCTCGACGCGCCAGATCGGGCGCAACCGGTCGCGCCGCCAGCCCAGGCCGCGCAGCGTGACGTCGCCGGTGAAGGATGGCGGCGCGGCATCCAGCAACGAGGTGTCGAGCCGGCGGAACGGCACCGCCTCAACGCCACGACCGAGGTCGACCGACAGCGCGGCGGTCTCCAGCAGCCGGAAGGTCACTGCCACCAGGCGCAGCGGCCCGGTCGCCGCCGCCGAGGGCGTGATGATATCGGGCGGCAGCGGCTCGACCTCGTGCCGGAAACTCAGGCCGATCTGCACCGCATGCGCGGCCGGGTCGATCACGACCCTGCCGTCGAGGACGGTGGCACCATCGCGCGGCGCACCATCGGCGAGCACGCCGACGGCGCGGCCTTCGAGATGCGACAGCCCACTCCATTCATCCTGCGGCACGCCCGCGCTGCCGGTCAGCGCGGCATCGAGCGCGAGGCCAGTCTCGAAGCGTTCCAGTGCGAAGGCGCCGTCGCGCTCCGTCACCGCCCAGACGGTGCCGTCGGATTCCGCCACGGCGCGGAAGGCGCCGTTGGTTTCCTGCCGCGTCCAGGCGGTGACCTGCTCGGCGCGATAGAGCGTGAGCGTACCGATGCTGCCATCCGCCATGACCATGTGCAGCAGCCGCGCGCGCTGGTCGTAGGCCATCGACACCGGCGCCGAGACGATGTGCCGCGCGAGGATCGCCAGGTCATTCGCCTGGTAGGCCTGGCTCACATCGGTATAGGCGAATTCGTGCACGCCCTGCCCGCCGCGCGCGATGAAGACGGTCGCGCCATCGACATCGACCGGCGGCACCAGGCGATCGACCGGCGAACCGACGCGCGTCTGCCGGTTCAGCTGGATGCTGGCCGGCGTCAGCGGGTCGCCACTCACCATCCATTCGGCGCCCGAGGTGAAGACCTGCAGGTGCCGGCCAGAGAACAGGCCGCGGATCGCATTCACCTGGTCGGACACCAGGCCGAATTCGATCGCCTCGTCATCCAGGCCGCTGCCGGCGTCGAAGTTGAACAGGTCGCCGGTGCGCGAGAACCACAGTCGGTTCGGCAGGTCGCGCGAGCCGCCCACCACAAGGCGGTCCTGGTGGAAGCCGCAGCTCACGGGCCAGCCGCGTGCGGCACTGAACGCCGCTTCATCCCAATCCGCGGTGGCGGCGGTGCCGGCCAACGCTTCCTCGACAGCCGCGACAGCCTGCAGAGGCGAGACGACGCTGTTCACGGTCACGGCCTTGCCCCCGATCCGGAAGCGCACGCCTGCATGCAACGGCAGGAAGACCGGCGCGCTGGCCGTGAGGGTGATGAACCCGCCCGTGCCGCTTGGCGTCAGGGTGATGCCGTAGCCGGCGAACCGGAAGGAGGGTTCGCGCACGAAGGACCAGGACGCGATGGACCAACCCGCCAACGTGCGCGTCACGCGCTGCGGCACCATGTCGGGATGGACCAGCAGCAGCGTGTCCGCAGACTGGGTGAAGCCGATCTGCGGCAGCATCGACGCGGTCCATGGGCCGGCGAGCGTCGCCACCACCGCATCGCCCAGCAGCACGCGCAGCGCGCCGTGGGTCAGCACCATCAGGTAGGTCTGCTCGGTGTTGAATTCGAAGGCGATCAGCCGCGCCGCGCCGGGCAAAGGCAGCACATGGCGCAGCCCGGGGCGGCGCGTGACGCCGCCGGTGGGCTGGATGAACACGTTGCGCAGGCGGCGCGCGCCGTTCTCGAAGGCGCGCAGGTCGCCGCGGCCGAGCAGTTCTGGCGCCAGCTCGCCGGCGGCGAAGCTGGTCTTGGCACGCTTGACGGCGGGCATGGCTCAGCCCCGCACGTCAACGAGGGTGAAGCCTTCCAGCACGCGCGCGCTGGCCTGCTGGCTGTCGGCCTGGCGGGCCTGGCGGAGCTCGGCTTCAGCGAGGCGGAACAGCATCTCGGCGCGCGACGAGTTCTCGGTCAGCGGGATGCAGAATTCGGCGGCCAGGCGCGCGACCAGGGCCTGGGCGAAATAGGGCGGGAAGGCGCTCTCGTCGGGGCGGAAGATGTAGGTCAGGGCGACCTCGTTCACATCGGTGAACAGGCGGTCTTCCTGCAACCGGTAGACGATGCCGCGGGCGCGGCCTGCGGTGCCGGCCGAGAGCGCGCGCAAGAAGCCCGCGGGCAGCTGGAAGGCGGCGGAGAAGTCGGCGCGCGGCGTGGCGGACAGCCGTGCCAGCGCGGCCTGCGCGGTGGCGAAGGACCACGGGTGGAAGGACAGCATCGCGTCGCGGATCCCCGGATAGAGGTTGGCCGCGACCTCCGCCTCGGCCGTGCCCTCGTCGAGGGAGGCGACGGGCTGCGCGCCGATCTTGAGCAGCGCGCGCGAGCAGAGCGCGAGGGCGGAAAGCGCCATCGTTTGACCTCCAGGGAATTGGGATGGGAACCGACCTTCGCGGTCAGTTCCCAAGTGCCAGAAAAAGGAGGGGGGCTTGGGGGGAGTTCCCTCCCCCCAACCTTCCCTATTCCTTCGCGCGCATCCGCACGACGCCGGTCGGGTCCACCATCACCGCACCCTGCGACATCATGTTGTTCACGAAGTGCGCGGCGCGGTCGCCGTGCCAGGTGATGTCGGTGACGACTTCGCTCGCCACCGCATGGCCGATCGCCGTCTTGTGGTAGAAGTAGCAGTAGCGCAGCAGGCCGGTCTTGGTCAGGCCGGAATGCGGCATCCACAGCGCGCCGAGCCAGCGCTTGGCCTGCGTGCCCTTCCACGGCAACGCGTCGTCGCCCACGTAGTCGGAGCGCGCGAACTCGTCGATCGAGAGCAGCTCGCTCCACTGCTTCCAGCCGACCACGGCGAAGCGGTTGCCGTCATCCGGCACGTCGGCCGCGCCCAGCATCTCGAAGGCCATCAGGACCTTCTGCTTGGTGAGGCCGTCGGTGTCCGTCAGGCCGGTGCCCGTGCCGGTGGCTTCGGCCGTCGCGGTGTCGAGCGCGGCCACGATCAGCTCATCGGTCTTGCGGCCGAGGGCGTAGGCGCCGGCATTGGCGATGACCGTGCGCTCGTCGATGTTGGTCTTGATCTCATCCAGGCGGTCGATCCATTCGCCGGCGTAGTAGTCCTGCAGGAAGCACTCGGCGTTCGAGTATTCCAGGTTCATCACCGGCACGACGCCGTTGCGCGCCTTGGCGGCGGCCACGCCCTTGCCGACGCGCGGGAAGATCGTGCTCGCGCCCTTGACGCCGGTCTTGGAGCGCACGGTGGGGCGCAGCTTGCTGCCCTGGCGCTGGTAGGCCTCGGCGACCTCGGCTTCGAACTGCTTCACGAAGGCCTGTTCGATGGTGCCCGACATGCGGGTGCCCTTTCATGGTGGGAGTGTGCGGGGGGAATGCGCCGTGCACCCGGTTGGCCGTGAGGGGCCGGGCGTGGCGCGGCCCGCGCGCCGGTGAGGGTTATGCGCGGGCCGGGAACTCACGGGGCGGGCGACGCTGCCTGGTTCAAGGCGCGCCACCCGCCCCGGGCCACCGCGCGACGAACGCGCGGGGCCGCCGGCGCGGCGAGCAGCGGGGAGGGCCGCTCGAGCCGCGCCGGAAGGTCGTTCAGCCGCCGACCATGCGGCGGAAGCCGTCGGTGACGCGCTTGACGAATTCCGGCTCCCGCGTGCGCCAGTAGCGCGGGTCGCGCATCATCGCGCGCAGCTCGCCCTCATCCGCCGCGCTCGGCTCCTCGCCGCGCCGCGCCAGGCCGGGTTCCTTGCCCTCCATCATACGGTGCAGCGCGATCACGCCCTCCGCGGTGGTGGACAGCGCCTCCATCACCGGCGCGGGCAGGTTCGACCGGCCCCACGACGTGATCTGCGCGGCCACGCGGCGGAAGCGTTCGTCGCCGCCGAAGTGGTCGCGCAGCTTCTCGACCTGGCGCTCGGATTCGAACTGGCCGGCGGCCTCGGCGATCAGCGGCAGCAGGCGTTCGGCCGCCAGGTCATAGACCAGCTGCGCCTGCGCCTGACTGAAGCCGGCCTGGTGCAGGCGCTGGTTGATCGCCTCGTCGCCGCAGCAGAGCGCGTGCTTCGGCGCAATCTCGTAGCCGTCGGGGCCGTCCGGCACGCCGATGGCGCGGCGAAAGCGGATGCGCTCCTCCTCCGGCGCGTCGTCGCTCGGCGGCGCGGCGCGCTGCGACAGGCGGCGCTCCAGCTCGCGATAGGATTTCAGCAGCGCGTCGATGCGGACCTCGCCCGCCTCGGCATCCCAGAACTTGGCGGGCACGTCGTCCGGGCGTGCGGCGGTCTCGGGCGCGGCGGCTTCGGCGAGCGCGGTCTCCAGCAGATCCTCGGGCATGAGTGGCTCACTCCTTCTCGGTGGTGGGAAGCAGGACTTCGGCGGGCGCCGACAGGGTGCGGCCGAGCCAACGGGCAGCAGCCGGCAGGTCGATGGTGGCGATGGCCTCGGGGCCCATGGCGCGCACGGCCTGCAGGAACAGCAGCGTGTTCGCCGCATCCGACCGCCCCTGCACCTGCGCGAGCGGGCTGCGGTAGCGCAGCACGGTGTCGCGCCCATCGAGCAGCAGCGGCGGGATCTCCCCGCGCCGGCGCAGGATGGACAGGCAGCGCGAGACCAGCGGCGTCAGCAGCTCCGCCTGCAAGCGGCCATAGGTCGCACCCAGCAACCGCGCGGTCTGCGCGGCGCGTTCCAGCACTTCCGTCGCCGTCATGTTGTCGCGCCGTTCGGGGCCGATGCGGTCGGCCAGCAGCGCGCCACGGATGCGCGCGCGCAGGTCGGTCAGCACCAGCTGCGAGATGTCGAAATTGCCGGGCGCGGCCAGCGGCGTCAGCCCCGACGACCCCGGCGCCTTCGGGATGATGGCACCAGGTTCCAGCCGCACGGTGGCGGGGTTCAGCACACCGTCGTCATCGGCCTGCCAGATGCCCGTCGCGGCGATCGAGGCGTTCTTCAACACCAACTCCACCACCTTGTTGGCGGTGCGGATGTCTGGCAGCGCCTTGGCGACCGGGCCGCGGCCATAGACCTCGCCTGGCGCCTTCAGCCAGCGGAAGCCGATGAAGGGGTTTTGGGCAAAGCGGCCCGCGCCCACCACGACAGGCCCGCGGTCGGTCACCAGCACCGCGCGAAAGGCGGTGCCGCGGTCATCCGGCCAGACCGCTTCCAGCACGCGGTGGCGCGGCGCCTCGGCGTCGTCCTCCATGGCCGGGGGCAGCGGCGCAGCGGGATAGCGTTCGCGCAGCGCCGCCTCGGTCAACCGCGCCGCGCGGAACACGGTGTCGAGACGGCCCGACGGGCCTTCTTCGAGCACCGCCTCGCGCAGCGGCACCGCGGTGAAGCGCAGCGCGGAGGCCTCGCCGAGCGGCGCTTCCTCGACCAGCAGCAGCCCCGTGCCGGCGATCACCAGGTCGAGGAAGGCCTGATGCATCTCGAGCGCGAAGTTCGACCGGTCGAAATGCCCTTGCAGCACCTCGGCCACGTCTTCCAGCGCGATGGCGGCCTCAGTGTCGCCCTCCATCGCGCGGGCGGGTGCGAGGCCGAACCAGCGCGACCAGGGCGGCGTCAGCTCCGCCAGCAGGGAGGCCGCGAGCTGTTCCGCCGCATCCGCCGCGGTGGCGTCGAAGATCGCCACGCGCCCGCCGGTCGGCGGCGGCAGAACGTGGTCGTAGCAATCCTGCCACAGCGCATCCTGGGCGCGGCGGCGGTCCACCGCGCGGGCATGCCGCGCGACGATGTCCTCGGGGGTCATCGCGTCATTCCCCCAGCAGCGACTTGCGCGTCGCGGCGAAGTCGGCGCGTGCGCCGAGCACGCCGGTGGCGGAGGTGGCGATCGTGCCGGAGAGGCCGCGGCGGGTGCGCTCGCGCGCCTCGACACGGCTGGCGGCGGCGGTCTCCTCGATGGCCTGCTGCGGGGCGACGGCGGCTTGCGCCGGGGCCGGTGCGGCGGCAGGTGCGATGACGACAGGCTTCGGGGCGCGGAACAGGCCACCCATGCGCGCGCGGCTCCTCTCGAAAGTGGGACGGGACCTCCCGCGCAGACCCCGAAAAGCCGCGAGCCCGCTCTTCCGGGGGGAAGGGCGGGCTCGCGCAAGTCGGGGAGGGATCGGGAGGAAGACCTTCGGGCGCAAATCGCCCGTTGGCCGGATGGTGATACGTCAGGCCGCGGCGCGGGTCAAGACATTTTTCCTATCTCCGTAAAGAATCTTCGAAAGGCGGCGGAACAGCCCGAACGGCGTGATGGCGAAGGGTGCGCCAGCGCCCAGCAGCGCCCGGCACAGCCCCACGCAGGTCTGCGGCAGCAGAGGCGGCAGCCACGCCGTGCGGGCCTCGCCAGGCGCGAAGGGACCGACCACGCGCAGCCCCGCGCGGCGGTAGAAGTCCGGCAGGTCGTAGCCGGCCGGCATGTTGATCCGCAGCACCAGCAACCGGCCCGAGACCGGCTCCACCACTGTCCAGCCGGCCTCGTCGCGCAGCGCGGCGAAGCAGTGGCGGAAGCCAGGGCGCAGCGGGCGCAGCCAGGCTTGGTCAGCCGCACCGCCGAAGGCGATCCAGACCTGTTGCGGCGCATCGCGCGCGGCGCGCAGGCGCGGCGTCCCGTGCGATCCGTCCTGGCCCTGCGAAGCGCCGGAAACCTTAGGCTTCACGCCACGATCCCCTTCACGCGCAGCGGCCATTCCAGGCGGTTCATCGCCTCGCGCCACTGCGCCGCATCGGCGCGTTCGGACAGGTGCCGCGGGTCGGGTGCAGTGCCGCGTTCGCCCCAGATCCGCATGATGCGCGCATGGATCAGGTCGATCCGACGGTGGCGGTACAGCCGGTCGAGGCACTTGATGACGTCGTCGGGTTCGCAGGGGCGCACCTTGTCGCCCTTGCCGGCGGTGATGCGCGCGCCGTCGCGCCGTGCGATCAGCGCGGACATGGTCCAGAACCAAGCCTCCTCAGCCGACCGGAAGGGCTCGGCGGCGGTGATGCTGGCATAGCGGGGGGCGTGGGCGGTGCGGGGGGCGGGGCGCATGGGGGTTCTCGCCTGTGGGGTGAACAACACTAGAACATTAACCGCCGGGGTTGCGTTCGCGCAAGCCGAAAAAGGAAGATTGACCTATTGCAGAACGACACCAGACCTAGGATATGTTCCCCAGGGCGCCCACTTCATCTGGATTCGCGTCCTGCGACCCAAGGACTCCCCCCGCCATGCGGCATGACGACATCTGGCGCGCCCTCGATGCCCTCGCGGCGGAGCACGGGCTCTCGGCCTCGGGCCTGGCGCGCAAGGCGGGGCTCGACCCCACCGCCTTCAATCCCTCGAAGCGGATCGGCGCGGATGGCCGCGCGCGCTGGCCCTCCACCGAGAGCATCGCCAAGGTCCTGAACGCCGTCGGCCGAGGCATCGACGATTTCGCCTCACTGGTCTCCGGCATGCCGGCGCTGTCGCGCGGCGGCAGCGGGCGCGGCGGCGTGGGCCGGCGCGTGCCGCTGATCGGCCTGGCCCAGGCCGGCGGCGAGGGCTATTTCGACGATGGCGGCTACCCGGTCGGCGGTTCCTGGGACGAGATCTCCCTGCCCGAGATCGGCGACCCCAACGCCTATGCGGTCGAGATCTCGGGCGATTCCATGGAACCGGTCTTCCGCGACGGCGATGTGGTGGTGGTCTCCCCCGGCGCGCCGGTGCGCCGCGGCGACCGCGTGGTGGTGCGCACCGCCAGGGGCGAGGTGATGGCGAAGGAACTGCGCCGCCAATCGGCCAAGCGGATCGAACTCGCCAGCCTCAACCCCGAGCATCCCAGCTACAGTTTCGAACTGCCCGAGATCGCGTGGATGCACCGCATCGTCTGGGCCAGCCAGTAGGCGCGATGGTTTGTAAATCACGCCGCGCGGAGCGATAGTGGACGCAACAAAGCAATCCGCGGCCGGGTGGCATCAGGGAGCAGGCTCTCTTGGACAGATCCACCTTTTTGAGGTCGCTGATCGATACCGCCGGGAGCGGACTCGAGATCGGTCCGAGCTACAATCCGTTGGTGCCGAAGGCCGACGGCTACGACGTCCGGACGGTCGACTACACTGACGCCGACGGGCTGCGAGCGAAGTACCGCGACAATCCGCATGTCGACATCGCCCGGATCGAGCATGTCGACTATGTCGTCACCGATCGTGGCCTGGCCGGGACGGTCGGCGGCGGCGCGCAGTTCGACTACATCGTCGCCTCGCATGTCATCGAACACACGCCGGACATGCTCGGCTTCCTAAAGGATTGCGAGGCGCTGCTGAAGCCCGACGGCGTGCTGCTCCTGGCCGTTCCCGACAAGCGCCATTGCTTCGACGTGCTGCATCCATGGTCGAGCACCGGCGCGGTCCTGCAGGCGCATATCGATAAGCGCCGCCAGCCCTCACTGGGCTCGATCTGGGACGACCGCGCCTATAACGCGGTCCGCGGCGACGCCATCGGCTGGCCGATCGGCGGCGCGGACCCGTTGCGTTTCTTCCTCGACGCGCCCGGGGCGCTCCAGGCCTTTGCGCGCGACGCGGCGACGTCAGCCTACATCGATGTGCATGTCTGGCGGTACCTGCCGTCGAGCTTCCGGCTGATCGCCAATGACCTGTTTGCGCTCGGAGAAATCTCCCTGCGCGAGAAAAGATTCCACGACAGTGTCGGCAACGAATTCTACGTGACGCTGTCGCGGTCCGGCCGCGGCCCGGATGTCGACCGGCTGACGCTGGCCCTGCGGACGCTCAGCGAGAACGCCGCCATTCCGATCTGAAGGGCACGCGGCGCGATCCACCGTCAGGCCATCCCGCCACGCGCCGCGATCGGCCACAGGCACTCCACCCGCCCCTTCCGCACGCCGACATACCAGTCGTAGCGATCCACCGTCGGGTCGCAATGTCCCGGCACCAGGCGCAGCCTCTCGCCCAGCGCGGGTGCGGTGCCATCCTCCACGATGATCTTGCCGTGCTCGTCCGACGCACCGGCGAAGCGCAGGCCGGGCCGCTGCCACACGCCAGGCATGCCACTGTCCACAGAGACACCCTTGTGCCCGCAATCCACCACCACGATCCCCTGCCCCGCCCGGCTCATCACCGTGGTCGCGACGAACAAGGCATGGCGGAATGGCGGCGCGTCGTCGTTCTTAGCGTAGTCCACATCCATGAAGGCGTAGGACCCCGCCTGGATCTCGGTATAGACGCCGCTCGCCGCCTCGTGCCGGAAGGTACCGGTGCCCGCGCCGCCCACGATCGCGCAGGCCAGGCCACGCTGCGCCAGCTGCTCCACCGTGCGCCGTGTGCGCGCCACCGCCTCGACGATGGCACCCGCGCGTTTCTCCGGCTCGCGGATATGCTGGGCGGTGCCGTGATAGGCCTGCAGCCCGCCGAAGATGAGGTGCTTCGAGCCCGCGATGCGTTCCGCCAGCGCCACCGCCGGGGGGCCGGACTCGATGCCGCCGCGCGCCATGCCGACATCGATCTCGACCAGCACCTTCAGCCGGATGCCCGCCGCCTCCGCCGCCTGCTCGGCCAGCACCACCTGTGCCTCGTCATCGGCACACAGCCCGACCTCGCAGATGCCCGACAGCGCGGCGAGGCGCGCCAGCTTGCGTGGCGCCACCAGCTGGTTCGTCACCAGCACGTCCGGGATGCCGCCCCAGGCCAGCGCCTCGGCCTCGGCCACCTTCTGCACGCATTGCCCGACCGCGCCGCGCGCCATCTGCAGCTTCGCGACAACCGGCGATTTATGCGTCTTGGCATGGGCGCGCAGCTTCGCCCCCGTGGGCGCCAGCAGCGCGGCCATGGTGTCGAGGTTGTGCTCGAAGGCATCGAGGTCGATCACCAGCGCCGGCGTGTCGATCTCGTCCTCGCGCATGCCGGGTTCGGCGGGTGGCGCTTGCAGCATGGTTCTTCCCTCGCGTCGTCCGGGGCATGATGCGGCGATGTTCCCTTCCGATCCAGACGTGCTCGTCATCGGCGCCGGTTGCGCCGGCATCGCGGCCGCGCGGGCGCTCGCCGCGCGCGGGCGGTCCTGCGTCGTGCTGGAGGCCGGACCGCGCATCGGCGGGCGGGCCTTCACGGAAAGCGCCTCGCTCGGCCTGCCCTTCGACCATGGCGCCTCCTGGCTGCACCAGGCCGACGACAATCCGCTGGCGCCGTTGGCGCGCGGGTTGGGCCTGCCGCTGCTCGACCACGACACGCTGCGCGACCGCCGGCTGGTCACGCAGGGGCGCTTCGCCACGCCCGCCGAGCGCGCCGCCTTCACCGCGGCCGAGACCGCCTTCTGGACCGCCATCGAGGCCGCCGCGGCCGATGGCGCGCCCGACCGCCCGGCAGCCGATGCCGCCCCGCGCGGCGGCCGCTGGGACGCCACCGTCGCGCATTGGGAAGGTGCCCAGATCTGCGCCGCCGAACTGCACCGCATGTCGCTGCATGACTTCGCGGCGACCGCGCTCGACGGCCCAAACCTGATCCTGCGCGAGGGCATCGGCGGCCTGGTCGCGCGCCTGGCGGAAGGCCTGCCCCTGCGGCTGGATGCGCGGGTGGACCGCCTGCGCTGGGGCGCGCGCGGCGTGGTGGCGGAGGGCGGCTTCGGCACCCTCGCCGCGCGCGCCGCCATCGTCACTGCCTCGACCGGCGTGCTGGCCACCGGCGGCATCGCCTTCGACCCGCCGTTGCCGGCCGCGACGCAGCAGGCGATCGACGACCTGCCGCTGGGCCTGCTGACCAAGATCGCCTTCCGCGCCGACCATCCCGACGCGCCCGATCTGCCATCCTTCGCGAGCGTGCGCCGTGCCGTCGAGACGCCGGACGACCGCCCGATGTCCTTCCTGTCGCGCCTGTTCCACGACCCGCTGCTGATCGGCTTCTGCGGCGGCGAACCCGCCTGGGAACGGCTGCACGATGCGCCCGCGCTGGAAGCCGCGGCGCGCGAGGAGATCGCCGCCATCTTCGGCACGCGCGCCGCCGCTTCACTCGGCCGCGCGACCGTCACGCGCTGGGGCGAGGACCCGCTGTTCCGTGGCGCCTATACCCACGCCGTGCCGGGCGCGCAGGCGGCGCGGCGCGTGCTCGGCACGCCGCTCGCGGATGGCCGCCTGTGTTTCGCCGGCGAGGCCTGCCACCCGCGCTTCGCCGCCACCGTCGCCGGCGCCTGGCTCAGCGGCACCGAGGCCGCGCGCACCGTGCCCTGATCAGGCCCAGTCGCGCCCGGAATCGGCGCGCCAGGGCGGCGCGATCCAGGCTCGCGCGCGCAGCGCCCCGCGCGCCGTGGTAACGCCGAGCGGCGTCAGCACATAGGCGCTGCCTTCATACGCCGACAGCCGCGCCAAGGCGGCATCGCCCACCCGCAGGACCGCGCCGTTCACCGAAGCTCCCGCAGCAGGCACCAGCGTCGGATAAGGCGTGCCGCGCAGGAACACCCGCCGCCACCCATCGAGCCGAGCCGGAACCAGACGTAGCGCAAGCGCGCGTTCGCCCGAGACCCGTGTCAGCACACCGGCATCGAGCAGCGTGCCATAGACGAACAGGATCACACGCGGCGCGGCTATTCCGGCCGCAGGTTCACGCTGACCACCAGGTCGCGGATCTTGGCCGATTGCGCGCGCACCATGGCGCCGAAGCTTTCGGCATCCGAGCCGACCGGCTCCGCGCCGAGTTCCTCGCACCGCCGCACCACATCCGGTTGGCGCGCGGCGGCAGCGATCTCGCGCTGCAGCCGCGCCTGCACCGGCGCGGGCGTGCGCGCCGGCGCGAAGAAGCCGTTCCAGCCATCGAGCTCGAGCGCCGGCAGCCCCTGCTCGCGCACCGTCGGCACGTTCGGCAGCACCGGCGATCGGCGCGAGGCAACATTCGCGAGTGCCTTGAGCGAGCCCGCCCGCACATGCCCCAGCGATGTCGAGATCTGGTCGCCACCAAACTGCACGCGGCCCGCGATCAGTTCCTGCACCAGCGGCGCGGCGCCCCGGAACGGCACGTGGTCCATGCGGATGCCGGTCTCGCGCATCATCACTTCGCCGACCATGTTCATGAAGGAACCAGGGCCGGTCGAGCCGTAGAAGACCGGACTGGACTGCGCCCGCGCCCAGTCCAGGAAGCTGCGCAGGTCGTTGGCGGGCACGCCCGGATTGGCCAGCAGGATCAGCGGCACGTTGGCGCCGAGCGAGACCGGGGCGAAGTCGCGCTCGATGTCGTGTGGCGGCCGCCCGGCGAGCGCCATGGTCGCCGTGGTCGTCGGGAAGGTGATGTTGTGCATCAGCAGCGTGTAGCCGTCGGGTGCCGCCTTCGCGACGACGTCGGCGCCGATCGACCCGCCACCGCCGCCGCGGTTCTCGACCACCACGGATTGGCCCATGGTCTCGGTCATGCGCTGGGCAAACAGCCTGGCGAGCAGGTCCGTCGTGCCGCCCGCGGGGAAGGGCACGACGATGCGGATCGGGCGGGTCGGGAAGTCCTGCGCGGTGGCCGGCGCGGCCAGGGTGGCCCCGGCGGCGAGCAGCAGCGAGCGGCGTGGGAAGCGCATGCGCGGGGTTCCTCCTGCCAGCCCTGTCATCGGGCCGGTCCGGCCCGAGACTACCTGCGGACCGCGGCACCGCGAAAGCGATTTGCGGCGCGAGACGGACACCACGGCGCATCGCGCCACGCCGTCATGCCCGGACCGCCCATCCGTCGGCGCAGCCAGGCGGCGAGGGCTCATGCCAAGGCGTCAGTGCCCGGCATTCTCCGCCGAGAAATCCGGTGCTTCCAGCCCGCTCGCCACCAGCTGCCTGACCAGCTGCGCCTTCAACCGCTCCAGCCCCGCCTCCGACGACGCCTCGCAGCGCGCCACCAGCACCGCCTGGGTGTTGGACGCGCGCAGCAGCCACCAGCCATCCTCAGTCAGCACGCGCACGCCATCCACGGCCTGCACCTTCGCACCTTCGGCGGCCAGGCGATCCTTGACCTCCTGCACGACGACGAACTTGCGCGCTTCCTCGCAGTTGAAGCGCAGCTCCGGCGTGTTGATCACCTGCGGCAACGCGGCACGCACCTCGGCCAGCGATTGCGCCATGCGCGCGACAATGCCGAGCAGCCGCACCGCGGAATACGGCGCGTCGTCGAAGCCGTACCACTTGTCGGCGAAGAAGATGTGCCCCGACATCTCGCCCGCCAACGGGGAGCCGGTCTCGGCCATCTTTGCCTTGATGAGCGAATGTCCGGTCTTCCACATCAGCGGCTCGCCGCCGGCCTTGGCCACCTCGTCGAACAGCACCTGCGATGCCTTCACGTCGGCGATGATGGTGGCGCCGGGCTTCGCCTTCAGCACATCGCGCGCGAGCACGATCAGCAGTTGGTCGCCGAACAGGATGTGGCCCTCATTGTCCACCACGCCGATGCGGTCGCCATCGCCGTCGAACGCGATGCCAAGGTCGGCCTTCTCGCGCGCCACCTCGGCGATGATCTGCTCGAGATTCTTGGCCACGGTCGGATCGGGATGGTGGTTCGGGAAGGTTCCGTCCACGTCGCCATTGATGACGTAATGCGTGCCCGGCAGCCGCGCCGTCAGCGCCTTCACGATCGGCCCGGCCGAGCCATTGCCCGGATCCCACACCACCTTCAGCGCGCGGTCGCCGCCATCCCAGTCGGCCAGGACGCGGTCAGCATAGCGCGTGGCGATGTCCACCTTGCGGTCGGTGCCGGCCTTCTCGGGTACCACATCGCCATCGGCGGCCATGCGGCCGATATCCTGGATCTGCGCGCCGAAGAACGGCTTCTTGCCGATCATCATCTTGAAGCCGTTATAGTCCGGCGGGTTGTGGCTGCCGGTCACCATCACCGCGCCATCGGCCTGCTGGTCATAGGCGGCGAAATACAGCATCGGCGTGGCGCACAGCCCGATGCGAACGACCTCCAGCCCGCAGGCGCGCAGGCCGGCGACCAGCTGCGCCTCCATCTCGGGCGAATGCAGCCGGCCGTCGTAGCCGACCGCCACGCGCTTGCCGTCCGCGCGCATCACCACCGAGCCGAAGCAGCGCCCGATCGCGAAGGCGTCCTCTGGCTTGAGCGTTTTCCCGACGATGCCGCGGATGTCGTATTCGCGCAGGACGGTCGGGTCGAAGCGGTGATTGAAGACGGGCATGGTCACTCCCTCACGGGCGGCCGATGGAAGAATAGGAGAACCCCGCGGCGCGCATCGCCACCGGATCCCAGACGTTGCGCAGGTCGAGCAGCACGTCGCCCGTCATGGCCGCCTTCAGGCGATCGGGCGACAGCGCGCGGAACTCGTTCCATTCCGTCAGCACCACCACGGCATCCGCGCCCTCGGCCGCGGCCAGCGCGGTCTCCGCGAAGCCGACCGCGGCCGGCAGCGCCTGGCGCGCATGGCCCGGCTGCGGGTCGTAGGCCTGCACCGCGACACCGGCGGCAACGAGCTTCGGCAGGATCACCAGCGATGGCGCGTCGCGCATGTCGTCGGTTTCGGGCTTGAAGGTCACGCCCAATACACCGACGCGCTTGCCAGCCGGTGAAGGCCCCAGCGCAGCCAGGATGCGATCGGCCATCTGCGCCTTGCGCGCCTCGTTCACTGCGATGGTGGCTTCGACCAGGCGGATCGGCGAACCGTGGTCCTGCGCGGTGCGCGCCAGCGCCAGCGTGTCCTTCGGGAAGCAGGACCCGCCATAGCCCGGCCCGGGATGCAGGAACTTCCGCCCGATGCGCCCATCTAGGCCCATGCCGCGCGCCACGTCGTGCACGTCGGCGCCCACCTTCTCGCACAGGTTCGCGATCTCGTTGATGAAGGTGATCTTGGTCGCGAGGAAGGCGTTGGCCGCGTACTTGATCAGCTCCGCGCTTTCGATCGACACCGCCAGCACCGGCGTCTCGATCAGATACAGCGGCCGGTACAGCCGCTTCAGCACGGTCAGCGCCTGCTCGTCATCGGTGCCGATGACCACGCGGTCGGGGCGCATGAAGTCGCCGATCGCGCTGCCCTCGCGCAGGAATTCCGGGTTGGAGGCGACCGCAATCGGCGCCCCCGGCCGCACCCGGCGCACGATGGTCTGCACCTCCCGCCCGGTGCCGACCGGCACGGTGGATTTCGTCACGATCACCAGCGGCCCGTCGGCGGCGCGCGCCACCTGCTCGGCGGCGGCATAGACATAGGTCAGGTCGGCATGCCCGTCGCCGCGCCGCGCCGGCGTGCCGACCGCGAGGAACACCGCATCCGCGCCCTTCACCGCCGCATCCATGTCGGTGGTGAAGGTCAGCCGGCCATCGCGCACATTCTCGGCCACCAGCTTGTCGAGGCCGGGCTCGTAGATCGGCATGCGCCCGGCGCGCAGGCCCTCGATCTTGTCGGGGTCCACATCCATCACGGTCACGTCGACGCCGAATTCGGCGAAGCACGCCCCGGTGACGAGGCCGACATAACCGGCGCCGATCATGGCGATACGCATGCATCTCCCTCATGTGCAGGCAGGCGCCCTGTGGAATGGCCTGTCGCCGTCCGTCTGGCAAGAAGGTCAGCCGGCATCGCCGCGCCCGGGCAACAGCGGCAGCAGCGCCGCGAGGTCGTTCTCCGCGCGGCAGGCGAGGTAGCGCGCCGGCGCATCCTCCAGCGGAAACGGCGTGAGTCCGATATCGGCGTAGACGCGCAGCAGCTCCGGCCCGACATCCCAGAAGGCCGGATCGACCCCGGCCTGCTCGCACATGTCACGGAAGCGCCAGATGGCGGAGACGCGGTCGCGCTCCTCGCCCGCCGGGTCGCCCAACGCCAGCCAGATGCCGTTGCGGCGCAGGAAGGCGAAACCGGCGCGCTCGGCATCGCCGAACACGGCGCCATCGGCAACCGCCGGTGCCCGCGCGCCGAGCGCCACGAGCCGCGCGCGCGTCGGCTCCCCATAGGTCAGCACCGAGCGCCGCACCGGGCGCAACAGCCGGAACGCCGCCACCAGCAGCATCACCCCCGCCAACCCGACCGCGAAGCGCAGCGTGTCCGGCGCCTGGTCCGACAACACCACGCCCCACCAGGACAGGTCGGCGAACTGCCCGCCATAGGCCACCGTCGCCAGCGTCAGCGAACACAGGCCAAGGGCCGCGATCGCCGCCACCGTCTCGCCGGTCAGGGTCTCGCTGAGCAGCCGGGCGCGGCGGTAGAAGGCGGGGCGCACGGTCGCGAGCAGCGCCACCACCAGCACGAACCCGCCGGTCAGCCACCAGGGTTCGCCGCGCAGCCAGGCCACCAGCGCCCCGCTCAGAAGGAACAGCAGCGCCGCCCACCACGCGATGGCGAGCCGCCGCACCAGCCCATAGGCCGCCATCAGCAGCAGCGATCCCAGGATGGAGGCGGCGAAATGGCTCGCCGCCTCGTCCATGAAGGCGAAGGCGCCATCCAGCGGCCCGGGCTTGGGCGGCAGCGCGCCGATGAACACCAGCGTCAGCCCCGCCAGGCCCGTCAGCGCGGCCATGGCCGGCACCTCGAAGGAGATCGCGACGCCTCGTTCCGGCGCGAAGCGATCCAGCAGGTGGCGGCGCTGGCTGACCTCGAAGGCGGCGAACAGCAGCCCCGCCAGGAACAGCGGCACGATGTAGTAGAACAGGCGGAACAACAGCAGCGCGCCCACCACCTCCGGCGTCGGCAGGTAGCCGCTCAGGCCGAACAGCATCGCCCCGTCAAACACGCCGATGCCGCCGGGCACGTTCGCCGCGATGCCGGCCGTGTAGGCCGCCACGTAGATGCCCAGGAAATGCAGGAAGGTCAGCCCTTCCACCGGCGGCAGCAGCACCCAGAAGATCAGCGCGGTCACCGCGACATCGGCGCTGGCAAGCCCGGTCTGCATCAGCGCCATGCGGAAGCCGGGCAGGTCGATCTGGTGCCCGAACAGCCGGAAATGCGGCACGAAGCGCGCCAGCACGATATAGGCGCCGACGATGCCCCATAGCAGCACGCCCACCGCCTGCATCACCCAGCGCGGCACGCTGCTGAAAAAGGGCAGCACCTCGGGCTCGACGATCAGCACCAGCCCGCCCAGCGCGAAGCCGCCCAGACCGAAGGTCAGTGACGTGAACGCCACGACCTTCGCGATGGCCAGCGGCGGCAGCCCCCAGGCGGCGTAGAAGCGATACCGGATCGCCGCGCCCGACACCGTTGCGAAGCCGAGGTTGTTGGCCAGCGAATACGCCACGAAGGAGGCCAGCGAGGTCCGCGCATAGGACACCGGATGCCCCGCATAGACCGACCCCAGCCGGTCATAGGCGGTCAGCACCAGGTAGGCGAGCAGCGTGAACCCGGCGGCCGCCCACAGTGCCGAGGCCGGCGTCGCATGCAGCGCGCCGCGGATGTCCGCCCAGGACAGCGTGCGGAATTCGCGCTGCACGACATACAGCGCGCCGCACAGGATCAGCAGCCCGAACACTGTCGGGCCGTGGCGCTTCAGCAGCGCGAGGGCGCCCCCGGTGCGGGTCACGCGGCCGGCTGCTCCGTGCGCGCGAGCGCCGTCTCGATCAGCCCGATCGTGCCCGCGATGCCATAGAGCGCGACGAAGCCGCCGAAGCGCGGCCCTTCCTCCTGCCCCAGCAGCACCTGGTACAGCGCATTGAACCAGGCGCGCGAAACGCCCATCGACCCATCCTTGTTGGCTTGCAGGAAGGGCTCGCGCCGGCCGGCATCATAGACCAGGTCCTGGATGGCGCGGGCACGGTCCTCGGGCGGCATGGCTTCGAGGTCCACCGCGCGGTCGCGCAACGCGGCCATCAGCGCGACCAGCGCCTCGCGCTCAGCCTCGCTGGGCAGGCGGAAGCGCTTCGTGGGCGCGACGAAGTCCCGATAGTAGTGCACGGCGTGCTCAACGAGCTTGCCGAGCATCGGTTGCGTGGCCGCCGTCGCACCCGGCGCGTAGCGCGCCAGGAAGCCCCACAGGATCGCCGGGTCGTCCGCATTCACCACGGAGGCCAGGTTCAGCAGCATGGTGAACGACACGGGCGGCTCCGGGTCGTTCGGGGCAGCGCCGCCATGGATGTGCCAGGCCGGGTTCGCCGCATCCGGTGCCGCGCGCAGCTTCGCCCGGTGCTGGAGGTATTCATCCACCGCGCGGGGAATCTGGTCGAAGAACAGCCGCTTGGCGCGCTGCGGCTGGTTGTACATGTACTGGCTCAGGCTCTCGGCCGGCGCGTAGCGCAGCCATTCGTCGATCGTCAGCCCATTGCCCTTCGACTTGCTGATCTTCTGGCCCTGCTCGTCGAGGAAATGCTCGTAGGTGAAGGCCTCCGGCGGCTCGGCGCCGAGCACCCGGCAGATGGCGGAGGACAGCCGCACGGAATCGATCAGGTCCTTGCCCGACATCTCGTAGTCGACGCCCAGCGCATACCAGCGCAGCGCCCAATCCGCCTTCCACTGCGCCTTGCAATGCCCGCCGGTGATACGCGTGGCGTGGCGCGCGCCATCCGCCGGGTCGCGCCAGATCAGCAGGTCCTCGGCGGGGCGGACCTCCTCCATCGGCACCTGCATCACCACGCCGGTCTTCGGATGGATCGGCAGGAAGGGCGAATAGGTCGCGCGGCGGTCCGGGCCGAGCGTCGGCAGGATCACCGCGCGGACCTCCTCATGCTTCTCGGCCATGCGGATCAGCGCGGCGTCGAAGCGGCCGGACCGGTAGTAGTCGGTCGAACTGGCGAATTCGTAGTCGAAGCCGAAGGCATCCAGGAACGCCCGCAGCCGGGCATTATTGTGGTGCCCGAAGCTCTCATGCGTGCCGAAGGGGTCGGGGATGGCGGTGACCGACCGGCCGAGATGCTCGGCCAGCATCTCCTTGTTCGGCACGTTGTCGGGCACCTTGCGCAAGCCATCCATGTCGTCGCTGAAGGCGATCAGCCGCGACGGCAACCCGGTCAGCAGCGTGAAGGCCCGCCGCACCCAGGATGTCCGCGCGACCTCCCCGAAGGTGCCGATATGCGGCAGGCCGGAGGGGCCATAGCCGGTCTCGAACAGCGCGCTGCCCTTGCCGGATTTCGCCAGCCGCGCGGCGACCTTGCGCGCTTCCTCGAAGGGCCAGGCCTTCACGGCGGAGAAATCGGCAGGCGGGGGGTTCGTCACGGCGGCGCAGTCTTCCAGCAGGCGGTTGGGCGTTATAGGAGCCCCGGGCCGCTTTGCCACGCCCCCGCGTTGCCGGCAGGCCGCCCCACCGCGGAAAGCATTGGTCCGTCGCGGCCTTTGCGCTATGCCACCGGCCCCTTCCAACCGTCGAAAGGACAGAGAAGGTCATGCGTGTCGGTATTGTCGGCGCCACCGGGGCGGTGGGCCGCGAGCTCGTGGATGTTCTGGGGCGCCGGGCCTTCCCGGTCACCTCGCTGAGGCTGTTCGCCTCCACCCGCAGCGCCGGCACGAAAACCAAGACGCCCTTCGGCGACATTACGATCGAAGCCTTTTCCGACGAGGCGATGCGCGACCTCGACCTGGCGCTGCTGGCCGTCTCGGGCGACTTCGCCAAGGCCCATGCGCCGGCCATGGTCGCCGCCGGGGTCACGGTGATCGACAATTCCTCCGCCTTCCGCCTGCAGGACGACGTCCCGCTGGTGGTGCCGGAGGTCAACGCCGGCGCCATCGGCGGCGCGCGGCTGATCGCCAACCCCAACTGCACCACCGCCATCCTCGTGGTCGCGCTGGAGCCGCTGCGCCAGGCCTTCGGCCTCAAGCGCGTGATCGTCTCGACCTACCAGGCGGCCTCCGGCGCCGGCGCCGAGGGCATGGCCGAACTGGAACGCGAATCCCGCCGCGTGCTGGTCGAGGGCGTGCCCCCGGAACACGACGTCTTCCGCTGGCCGCTCGCCTTCAACGTCATCCCGCAGATCGATGCCTTCCAGCCCAACGGCTACACGCGGGAGGAAATGAAGGTCGCCTGGGAAAGCCGCAAGATCATGGGCATGGCGGACCTGCCCATCTCCTGCACCGCCGTGCGCATACCGACCATGCGCGTACATGCCGAGGCGGTGACGATCGAGACCGAGCGCCCCGTGACGCCGGATGCCGCGCGCGAGATCCTGCGCCGCGCCGCCGGCGTGAAGGTGGTCGATGACCCGGCGCAGGGCCTCTATCCCATGCCGATCAACGCCACAGGCCAGGATGATGTCGAGGCCGGGCGCATCCGCGCCAACCCGGTCTTCGGCGATTGCGGGCTCGACTTCTTCCTGTGCGGCGACCAGCTGCTGAAGGGCGCGGCCCTGAACGCGGTGCAGATCGCCGAACGCCTGCCCCAGGTGGCGCGCAAGGCCGCCTGACCACGCACGGGCGGGGGCGCTCCCCGCCCGTCGCGCCGTTGCTTCACCGCGCGTCAACGCTGTTCACGGCCAATCGTGACGGACGCCGTTTCCGGCTGATTCACGCCGCGCGGCGATCCTTGCGGCATGATGAAGCCGCGCATCGCCCTCGCTCTCCTGCTCCCCTTGGCGGCGGCCTGCACCGCCGCAGCGCCGCCGGGCTCCGCGGCCGCAGGTGCTGCCTGCTTCGCGGGCAACGAAGGCCTGCCGCCGGGGATCGGCGCCTCGGTGCTGCGGGTCAGCGTGCCGGGCCCGCGCGGCGCCCGCGCCACCCGCGGCACCGCCTTCATCGTCGCTGACAGCGCCGCCGGCCCCGGCGCGCCGAACCGCGCCATCACCGCGGCACATGTCGTCGCGCGCGCCTTGGAAGCGCCCGACGAGGCGCCGATCCGCCTGTCCTTGCCCGACGGAACGCCGGTCGGTACCGCGCGCATCGCCGCCACGGCACGGCCCTGGAACCCGCTTGCCGCGCTCGACCCAGGCTGGTCCGACCAGGCCATCCTGACGCTCACCCGCTTCGACAGCCCGGCTGCCGAGGCCGCCTTCCGCGCCGCCCCCGGCCTCTCCCCTGCCCGCCGCCAGCCCGAGGGCGTGCTGCTCGACCTGCGCGTGGCGGATGGGCGCGGCATCGCGCCCGGCCTGTCCGGCGCGCCGGTGCTCAGCGCCGAGGGCCGCGTCCGCGGCATCCTGGTCCAGCGCCGCATCGAGGACTGGAGCGGCAGCGCCAGCACCGAAGCCCCGCTGCCGCGCCGCGGCATCGCCACGCGGCTGGAACCGGCGCGCGAAGGCTGGGCGCAGCCCCTCGCCGCGCCGGCGATCCTGGCCGCGCTGGGCCCGGCGGGCCGCGCGGTCGATACGCTGGCCGTGCCAGGCGACGACGACCTGTTCGTGATGGCGCCGGGCTACCCGGGCGGGCGCTGCGCCGTGGTCAGCGCCAGCGCGGCGTATCGTCCGGCACCGGCGCTGCGCGACTGACGCGCTGCGTCTGGCCCCGGCATCGCGGCAGTCGCCGGCGATGCCGACGCACCCCGCAACGTCCTGACGATCGACATCGTGCTTGCCACCGGCGCTGGCTTATACGGCGCGCGCCCCTGCCAGCACGCTCCGTCGCTGCTATCCTGCGCCATGCCTTCCGCCCCGCGACTCGTGCTGCCGGACGTGCCGAGCCTCGTCGCGGGCTTCGGCCATGCCGCGCTGCTCACCACCGAGGGCGAGCTCGAAACCCTCCCCGCCCCCGCCATCGCCGCGCGGCTTGCGGGCACCGCGCCGATGCTCGTGCACGCGCCCGCCACCGCGCGGCGCCTCGGCCTGCCGCATATCGAGGCGGCGCACGACCTGCTGGAGCTCTTCGCATTCTGCCGCCCGGCCGAACCCTGCGCGCCCACGCCGCGCGGCCTGGCCCTGGCGCTCGACCTGCCGCGGCCCGCCAGCGACGAAGCCGCCGCCGCCCTGCTGCCCGACATCGCCACCGCCCTGCTGCGCCACCTGGCCGATACGCGCGACGCCCCGCGCAACCGCGACGCCGCCGGGCTCGCCGCGCGCATGGGCGAGGCCGGCTGGGCCTGGGCGCCATCCGTCCTGGCCGCGCTGGGCGACCCCAGCGCGAGACCCGACGCCCGCGCCTACAAGGTCTGGCGCCGCCTGCCGGAATGGGAGGAAGCCGCGCCACCCACTCCGCCGCTCTCATTCGCCGTCGAACCCGCCGAGGCCCGCCGGCGCCTCGCCGAGATCCTCGGCCCCGGCGCCGAGCAGCGTCCGCAGCAGGCCGACTACGCCTCCGCCGCCGCGGGAGCTTTCGTCCCGCGCGAACACCCCGGCGCGCCGGCGGTGGTGCTCGCCGAGGCCGGCACCGGCACCGGCAAGACGCTGGGCTATGTCGCCCCCGCCAGCCTTTGGGCCGAACGCAACGGCGCGCCGGTCTGGATCAGCACCTTCACGCGCAACCTCCAGCGCCAGATCGACCAGGAAACCGCGCGCCTGTTTCCCGATCCCGAGGAACGCCGCCGCCGCGTGGTGCTCCGCAAGGGCCGCGAGAACTACCTATGTCTGCTGAACCTCGATGACCTCACGGCCGGCGGTGCGCCGCCCTACCTCGCCATCGCGCTCTGCCTGGTGGCGCGCTGGGCGCTTGCGTCGCGCGACGGGGATCTGCTCGGCGGCGACTTCCCCGGCTGGATCGGCGAATTATTCGGCCCCGGCGCTGTGCTGCCATTGGCCGACCGGCGCGGCGAATGCATCCATTCCGCCTGCCCGCATTACAAGATGTGCTTCGTCGAGCACTCCATCCGCCGCGCCCGCACCGCGCAGATCGTCGTCGCCAACCACGCACTGGTCATGGTGCAGGCGGCCCTCGGCGGCGGCGAGGACGGTCCGCCGCTGCGCCTCGTGTTCGACGAGGGCCACCATTTGTTCGACGCCGCCGACAGCGCGTTTTCCGCCGACCTCACCGGCGCCGAGATGTCCGAAGTCCGCCGCTGGCTGCTCGGTGCCGAGGGCGGCCGATCCCGGGCGCGCGGCCTGCGCCGGCGGCTGGAAGAACTGATCGGCGAACGCGTCGACCTGCACGCGCCGCTGGACGCCGCGCTGCTGGCCGCTCGCGCCCTGCCGGTGCAGGGATGGCCCGCGCGCCTGGCCGGCGACCCGCGCGCCACGCCCGACGACACCCCCAACGCCGCCGAGGCCTTCCTGCGCGCCGCCCGAGACCAGGTGCTGGCCCGCACGCAGGATGCCCGCGACGCCGGCCTGTACGATTCCGAATGCGACCTGCATCCCGTCACCGAGGCCCTGCCCCCAGCCGCCGAGGCGCTGGACCGTGCGCTGCGCCGCATCGGCGAACCGCTCGCCACCCTGCGCGACCGCCTCGCCGCGCGGCTTGAGGACGAGGCGGAGGACCTTGAAGTCGGCGAACGCATCCGCATCGAGGCCGCCTGCCGCGCCATCGACCGCCGCGCCCTGATGCCCATCCGCGCCTGGGGTGCGATGCTCGCGACCATCCAGGCCGACCCGCCGCAGCCGGGCGAGCGCCCCATCCACGTCGATTGGCTCAGCCTGTCGCGCCGCGGCGGGCAGGACAGCGATGCCGGCATGCACCGCCACTTCCTCGACCCCACCCTGCCCTTCGCCACCGCGGTCGCGGCACCGGCCCATGGCGTGCTCATCACCTCCGCCACCCTGCGCGACGAGGCCGAGACCGACGACGACGACCCCGAGGCCACCTGGCGCGAGGCCGAGGCCCGCACCGGCGCTTCCCACCTGCCCCTGCCGGCCATCCGCGCCGCCGTGCCCTCTCCCTTCGACTACGCCGCGCGCACCCGCTGCCTGGTGGTGACCGATGTCGCGAAGGAAAACACCGGCCAGGTCGCCGCCGCCTTCCAGGCGCTGTTCACCGCGGCGGGCGGCGGCGCACTCGGCCTGTTCACCGCCATCCGGCGCCTGCGCGACGTCCATGCACGCATCGCCGGCCCGCTGGAGCAGGCCGGCATCCCGCTCTACGCCCAGCACATCGACGCCATGGACAACGCCACCCTGGTCGATGTCTTCCGCGCCGAGGAACACGCCTGCCTGCTCGGCACCGATGCGATGCGCGACGGCGTGGACGTCCCCGGCCGCGCGCTGCGCCTGCTGGTCTTCGACCGCGTGCCCTGGCCGCGCCCGACCATCCTGCACCGCGAACGCCGCACGCATCTCTCGGGCGGGCGGCCTAAGGACTACGACGACCGCATCGCCCGCCACCGCCTGCGCCAGGCCTTCGGGCGCCTGATCCGCCGCGCCGACGACAAGGGCGTGTTCGTCATGCTGGACCGATCCGCGCCGTCGCGCCTTTTGCAGGGCCTGCCCTCTGGCGTGCTGATCCGCCGGCTCGGCCTGGCGCAGGCGGTGGCCGAGACGCGGGACTTCCTCGCCCAGCCGTGACAGGCCGCCCCTTCCACTGGGCCGCTCGCGGGAGCAAACTCTCCTCCACTGCCCGGCAGGAGGAGACAGTCCATGCCCATGACCCTCGACGATTTCGTGACCCGCGCCCGCGCCGCGCTGAAGGACAACCCCGGCATCGAAGGCCGCATCATGGTCTGCGACCTGGTCAGCGAGGCCCTGAAGGACCCCGCCTTCGTCGCCACCCACATCAACGACAAGACCCCCGAGCGCCAGGTCCTCTACGAGGATCCCGACCTCGGCTTCACCGTGCTGGCGCACGCCTATTCCGACGCCAAGACCAGCGGGCCGCACGATCACGGCCCGTCCTGGGCCATCTACGGCCAGGCGGAAGGCGAGACGGTCATGACCGACTGGGAATGCCTCGCCCGCCCGACCGAGACCACCCCGGGCAAGGCCAAGCGCATCAAGGACTACGCCATGAAGCCGGGCGACGCATACCTGTACGAGCCCGGCATCCTGCACTCGCCGCGGCGCGACGGGCCGACCCGGCTGCTGCGGATCGAAGGGATCAACATGGACCGCGTGAAGCGGCTGCCATACGTGCCGGTGGACGCCGCCGCCTGAACAGAAGGCCAGAGAGGGGCGCCGCCCCTCTCCGGACCTCACCCCGCCAGGGTGCAGTGCACCCTGGACCGCCGGGAATTAGCGCCAGCCCAAGGCAGGGGCGACCTGCTTCAGGATGCCCTCGATCACATGGGCGCAGTAGTCGACGCCAAGCTGGTTCGGCACTGTCAGCAACAGCGTATCGGCCTCGGCAATCGCGTCATCGTCGCGCAGTTGCTCGATCAGTGCCTCCGGCTCCGCCGCATAACTGCGGCCGAAGATCGCGCGGGTGTGGTCGATGACGCCCACCTGGTCCTCCTCCCGACCGCCACGGCCGAAATACTCGCGGTCGCGGTCATCGAGCAGCGGGAAGATGCTGCGGCTCACTGAAACCCTCGGCGTGCGGGCGTGGCCGGCTTCCTTCCACGCCTCACGATAGGCCCGGATCTGCGCCGCCTGCTGGACATGGAAGGGCTCGTCGCTCTCATCGAACTTCAACGTCGAGCTCTGCAGGTTCATCCCCTGCCGCGCCGCCCAGACCGCCGTCGCATTCGACGCGGAACCCCACCAGATGCGCTCCCGCAGCCCTTCCGAATGCGGCTCCAGGCGCAGCAGCCCAGGCGGGTTGGGGAACATCGGGCGCGGGTTGGGCTGCGCGAAGCCCTCGCCCTTCAGCACATCGAGGAACACCTCGGTGTGCCGCCGGCCCATATCCGCATCGCTCTCGCCTTCGGCCGGCACATAGCCGAAGTGGCGCCAGCCATCGATCACCTGCTCGGGCGACCCACGGCTGAGCCCAAGCTGCAACCGCCCGCCGGCGATCAGGTCCGCCGCCCCGGCATCCTCCGCCATGTACAGCGGATTCTCGTAGCGCATGTCGATGACCGCGGTGCCTAGCTCGATGGTCTTGGTCTTTGCCCCCATCGCCGCCAGCAGCGGAAAGGGCGAGGCCAATTGCCGCGCAAAATGATGCACACGGACATAGGCGCCATCCGCACCGAGTTCCTCGGCCGCGACCGCAAGGTCGATGGATTGCAGCAGCGCATCGCCGGCCGAACGCGTGCCGGAATGCGGCGAAGGCGCCCAATGGCCGAATGACAGGAAGCCGATCTTCTTCATGACACGTCTGGTCCGTTCGGACGGGCTTTGCCCGTCCGCAAGATGGTGGTGGCCCACGGGGCCTTATCGCGATGGGATATGGGCCTGCCGCAACCGCATGTCCCATCACCGGCGGCGATAATGGTCATGCCCGTCGGCGCCGGACGGTCGTCGCAACGCGACAGAGACGTCCCGGCTTGGTGTCCGCAAGCGGCCACGACCTCCGCGCCGGCCTGAACGGGCTGCGACCACCCATACCCGGCCGAGCGTGCCGGCTTGAACGGATCATGCGAGGCCGGTCGCCTCAGCCGCGGCTGCGCCCGGCCGCCACCTGCGCGCGATAGGCCAGGATGCGCGCCTTCAGCCCCGGCCGCGCGACCGATCGCGCCAATGCCGCGAGGTCCCCCGCATCATCCGCGCGCCGCGTGCGCCCATGCAGCGCAGCGACCGTCGTCGCTTCGAGCCGCGTCGCCCCACCGCGCGCAGTGTCGATCGCGGCCGCCACGCCATCCGGCTCCACCACCTGCGTCGCCAGGCCCATCGACAGCGCCGCCTCGGCCGCGATGGTCGCGCCCGCCAGCAGCACCCGCCGCGCCACGGTATCGCCCACCAGCCCCGCCAGTCGCCCCGTGCCCAGCACCAGCCCGAAGGCCGGGCCGGGAAAGGCGAAGGACGCCCCCGCCAGCGCCACGCGATGGTCGCAGACGGCAAACAGGTCGGCGCCGGCACCGAACACCCGCCCGCCGGCCACCGCCAGCGTGCTGATCGGCAGCGCATGAATGCGTTGCAACAGGATCTCGATGCGGATGGCCCGCAGCGCGATCTCGCCATCGTCCAGCGCATCGAGGTCCGACAGGTCGAAGCCGGTGCAGAAGTGCCGCCCCTCCCCACGCAGCACCACCAGCCGCGCGCCGGCATCGAGCGCGGCATCCAGCGCGGCGTCGATCGCCGTCACCATCTCCGGCCCCAGCGCATTGCCACGGTCGGGCCGCGCGAGGCGGATGGTATGGACGACGCCTTCGGCCTCGACGGCAACGGTCGCGGTCATGCCAGCAACACGCCATCCCGCGCGACGATCCGCCCGCCCGAGACCACCAGGCGCCGCGGCGGCCGCACCACCACCGCTTCCGCCAAACTGCGCGCATCGACCAGCACGAGGTCCGCGCGGGCGCCAGGCGCCAGGCCGTAGCCCTCGAAGCCGCAGCCCTTCGCCCCCGCCGTGCTGACGCAGTCGAAGGCCAGCGCGATCTCGTCGTCCCGCCGGAAATTGTTGCGCAGGCCAATGAGCATCGCGCGTTCGAGCATGTCGGGCGACCCATAGGGCGTCCAGGTATCGCGGATGCCGTCATTGCCGCCGAAGATGGTCACCCCCGCCGCGCGGCACGCCGCCACCAGCGGCACCGGGCGCGAGGCCGGCGCGGTGGTGGCGATGGCGACCCCCAGCTCCGCCATCTGCGCCAGCAGCCCGTCGCGTTCGCGCTCGGTCACGTCGCCCAGGCAGAAGGCGTGGCTGACCACCACCTTGCCCTGCATCGACAGCGCGCGCGTGCGCTCCAGGATCAGTTCCAGCGAGAAGGCGCCCATCGACCCCTGTTCGTGCAGGTGGATGTCGACCGGCTTGCGGTGCTTCTCCGCCAAGCCGAACACGATGTTCAGGTGCCGCACCGGATCGCGTTCGATCGCGCAGGGGTCGAGCCCGCCCACGATGTCCGCGCCCATCGCCATCGCCGCATCCAGCAGGCTTTCCGTCCCCTGCCGGCCCAGGATGCCCGATTGCGGGAAGGCGACGACCTGGATCTCCTGCAGGCCGCGCATCGCCTCGCGCGTTTCCAGCACGCGTTCGACATGCCGCGTGCCGCCGGAGGTATCGACATCCACATGGCTGCGGATACGCGTCGTGCCGGCGGCAAGGAAGGCACGCGCCATCGCGAGCGACGCCGCGCCCGCGTCATGACCGGTGCGGGCGCGCCATTCGCGCTCGGTGTCGATCTTGTCGATGATGCGTGGGCCGACCTCGTTCACCAGCCACTCCGGCTGGTGGAAGGTGGTCTTGTCGAGATGCGTGTGGCCCTCGACGAAGCCAGCCAGCAGCAGCATCCCCTGGCCGTCCTCGACCGCCGCGCCGGTGGCGTCAGCACCCGACGCGGCAATGCGCCCGCCTTGCACCAGCACATCGGAAGCAGGCCCGCCCATCGGGCGGACATTGCGCAGCAGCAGGTCGGTCATGCAGCCCCCAGCACCCAGTCGCGGAACAGATCGAGGTCGATATTGCCGCCGCACAGCACCAAGCCCACGCGCTTGCCGCGCGTCGCCTCGCGTTCCTGCAGCAGCGCGGCCAGCGGCGCCGCACCTGCACCTTCCGCGAGATTGTGCGTATCGGTCCAATAGGCGCGGATCGCCGCCGCCACTTCGCCATCCGTCACGGTCACGATGCGCGCGGCACCGGCGCGGATGATGGCGAGCGCACCGGCATCCGGCACCCGTGTCGCCATGCCATCGGCCAGCGTGTCGGCGCTGTTGGTCGTCACGACCTGCCCGGCCGCGAAGGACAGCGCATAGGATGGCGCGCCGGTCGATTGCACGCCGATGATCTCGGTGGACAGCCCGAGCAGGTCGCGCGCCAGGATGCACCCGCAGATGCCCGACCCCATGCCGATCGGCACATACAGCGCATGGAGCGGCGGTGCCGCGCGGAAGAACTCCAGCGCATAGGTCGCGACCCCTTTCACGAGGTCCGACGCGAAGGATGGCGCGAATTCCAGGCCCTCGACTTCGGCGATCCGCATCGCCTCCAGCCGCGCCGCGTCGAAATCCTCGCCATGCTCGACCAGCCGCGCCCCGAAGGCACGCATCGCCGCGTTCTTCTCCACGCTGTTGCCGTGCGGGACCAGGATGGTGACCGGCACGCCGTGGCGCTGCCCGGCATAGGCCAGCGACTGCCCGTGATTGCCGCGTGTGGCGCTCACCACGCCGCGTACCCTCGGCCGTTCGCGCGCCAGGCGCTCCATGTAGACCAGCCCCCCACGCACCTTGAAGGCGCCGGTCGGCGTGTGGTTCTCGTGCTTGACCCAGGTCTCGGCGCCGGTGCGCGCGGCCAGCAGCGGCCAGGCGATGCTGGGCGTGGGCGCAAAGACGCCATGCACCAGCGCGGCCGCGGCTTCGAGTTCGCTCAGCGTGAACATGGCGTGCCTTCGCGGTCCATGGCTTGCCGCGATGGGGCGGCGGTGTCGTCGAATGCCGCCATCAGGTGGCATCGTTGCCGGACGTCGCGTCGGCGCCGCCGGATTGCCCAGTGAGGACGTCGCACAACGCAGCAGCGCACCGTCCTGCCGCACGGCCGCGAACGGCGCGCTGCAAAAGCGCCAGCCGGATCGTCAGAGCAGCTTGAGGTCGGTGGCGGCCGCCTTGCCGCGCTCGGTCACCACTTCGTAGCTGACCTTCTGGTTCTCGTTCAGCCCGGTCAGCCCGGCCTTCTGCACCGCGGTGACATGGACGAACACGTCCTTGCCGCCATCCTGCGGGACGATGAAGCCGAAGCCCTTGGTCGCGTTGAACCACTTCACGGTGCCGATCGCCATGCGTGCCGCCTCCTTCCCTGGCCCGGCCGCGTCCGTCACGACCGGGTTCGCCGTCCCGACCGCACCCCGCCCTGGACGCGCCCGGGCATCCGAAGCCAGGCGAAGCGGCGGCCGGCCAGGCCCGGAAATGGACGCAGATCGGACCCGGAGCGTCAACGCCGACCGTCAATCCACCCGAATGCCCAGTTCCGGGATGGTGCGGCGCCAGAAGGCGTGTTCGTCGCGCACCTGGGTGGCGAAGGCGTCCGGGCTGACCGGCGCGGTCAGCGGCTCAAGCCCATCGCGGCCGAGCTTCTCGTGGAAGGCCGGCATGGCGGCGATCTCGGCGACCGCGGCGCGCATCATCTCGACCGGCCCTTCCGGCGTGCCGGCGGGGTAGAAGGCGCCGTGCCAGCCGGTCACGGCATAGCCCGGCAGTCCCTGCTCGGCCACCGTCGGCACGTCGGGGAAAGCGGGCGACCGCTGCGCGCCGGTCACCGCGAAGGCGCGCAACTGCCCCTCGCGCACCAGTGGGATCGCCGGCGGCGGAGAGGAGATGTTGAAGTTCACCGTGCCGCTGACCGCATCCATCAGCGCCGGGCCTGTGCCGCGATAGGCAACGTCGCCCATCTCGATCCCGGCCATGCGCGCCAGCAGCTTGCCGGCCAGGTGGTTGTTCCCGCCATTGCCCGAATGGCTGAAGGTGACCTCGCCCGGGCGCTGCTTCGCGATGGCGATCAGCTCGGCCAGGTTGGTCACCGGGAAGCGCGGATTGGCCACCAGGATGTACTGGTAGTTCGCCAGGATGCCGATCGGCATCAGCACGCGCGCGGGGTCCTCGCGCTCGGGCGTGCGGTAGACATGCGGGTTGATGACGATGTTGGACGACACGGCATAGAGGAAGGTGAAGCCGTCGGGCCGCGCGCGCACCGCCTGCAGCGTGCCGATCGAACCGCCGGCGCCGCCGCGGTTCTCGACCACCACGGGCTGGCCGACCTTCTGCGACAGGATCTGCGCGAATTCGCGCCCGACGATGTCGGTGCCGCCGGCGGCGGCATACGGGACGATCATCGTCATCGGCCGGTTCGGCCGCCAGGCCGCGCCCTGGGCGAGCACGAGCGTGGGCGCAAACAGGGTGGGGGTGATCAGGAGGGCGCGGCGCTTCATGGAAGGGTTCCGATTGTCTTGGACGCGCGTGCTTAGCACCCCGCCGTCTGGCGCCATAGCGCCATGCGGAGCGACACCCCAACCGCCGACACCCGCCCCCGGCGCACCAGTGCACGGCGCGAGGGCGAGGCCGGCGGATGCCGGCCGCCCGCGCCCTTCGGGCATAACAAAAGCGGATCGAGGTTCTACCTCGATCCGGGAGCGCGAATGCGCGACCGCGCCCAGACCAACACCCGCCCCCGGCACTCCAGCGCATGGCGCGCAAGCCAAGCCCGCGGATGCGGGCGCCGGCGCCTGAGGCTCAAAAAAAAGGGCGGCCCCGCAGGACCGCCCTTCTCCATCAACGCGACAGAGCCCCCGGACTTAGAAGTCCATGCCGCCCATGCCGCCCATGTCGCCGCCCGGGCCACCGGCCGGAGCCGCCGGCTTCGCCGGACGCTCGGCGACCATCGCCTCGGTGGTGATCAGCAGCGACGCCACCGAAGCGGCATCCTGCAGCGCCGTGCGCACGACCTTGGTCGGGTCGATGATGCCGGCGGCCACCAGGTCCTTGTACTCGTCCTTCTGGGCGTCGTAGCCGAACACATAGGTGTCGGTGCGCAGCACTTCGCCCGCGACCACCGCGCCGTCCTTGCCGGCGTTCTCGGCGATCTGCTTCAGCGGGGCCTGGATGGCGCGGCGGATGATCTCGATCCCCACCTGCTCATCATTGTTCAGGCCCTTCAGCCCGGCCAGCTTCTGCGAGGCGCGCAGCAGCGCCACGCCACCACCCGGGACGATGCCTTCCTCGACCGCGGCGCGGGTCGCGTGCAGCGCGTCGTCCACGCGGTCCTTGCGCTCCTTCACCTCGACCTCGGTGCTGCCACCGACGCGGATGACGGCCACGCCGCCCGCCAGCTTCGCCAGGCGCTCCTGCAGCTTCTCGCGGTCGTAGTCCGAGGTGGTCTCCTCGATCTGCGCCTTGATCTGCTCGCAGCGGCCGGTGATGGCGGCCTTGTCGCCGGCACCGTCGACGATCGTGGTGTTCTCCTTCTCGATGCGCACGGTCTTCGCCTTGCCGAGCATGGCGAGCGTGACGTTCTCGAGCTTGATGCCGAGGTCTTCGCTGATGACCTCGCCGCCGGTCAGGATGGCGATGTCTTCCAGCATCGCCTTGCGGCGGTCACCGAAGCCAGGCGCCTTCACGGCCGCGACCTTCAGGCCGCCGCGCAGCTTGTTCACCACCAGGGTGGCCAGCGCCTCGCCCTCGACGTCCTCGGCGATGATCACCAGCGGACGGCCGGACTGCACCACGGTCTCGAGCAGCGGCAGCATCGGCTGGAGGCCGGACAGCTTCTTCTCGAAGATCAGGATGTAGGGCTGGTCCATCTCGGCGATCATCTTCTCCGCATTCGTGATGAAATACGGGGAGACATAGCCGCGGTCGAACTGCATGCCCTCGACGACGTCGAGCTCGGTCGCGATGGACTTCGCTTCCTCGACGGTGATGACACCCTCGTTGCCGACCTTCTCCATCGCCTTGGCGATCATCTCGCCGATCTCGGTCTCGCCGTTCGCGGAGATCGAGCCGACCTGCGCCACCTCGGCCGAGGTCGAGATCTTCTTCGTCTTGGACTCGAGATCCTTCACGATCTCGGCGACGGCCTTGTCGATGCCGCGCTTGAGGTCCATCGGGTTCATGCCGGCGGCCACGGCCTTGGCACCCTCGCGCACGATAGCCTGGGCCAGCACGGTCGCGGTGGTGGTGCCGTCACCGGCCAGGTCGTTGGTCTTCGAGGCCACTTCGCGCACCATCTGGGCGCCCATGTTCTCGAACTTGTCGGCCAGCTCGATTTCCTTCGCGACGGTCACGCCGTCCTTCGTGATGCGCGGGGCACCGAAGGACTTGTCGATCACGACGTTGCGGCCCTTGGGGCCCAGCGTCACCTTCACGGCGTCGGCCAGGATGTCCACGCCGCGAATCATCCGCTCGCGCGCCGAGGCGCCGAACTTCACGTCCTTAGCAGCCATTGTGTTCTACCTTTGCAGATGTGTTGTCGGTGGTCGCGAAGCGGCGCCTCAGGCGGCCTTCTTCGCGGCGGACACGCCCTCGAGGATGCCCATGATGTCGCTCTCCTTCATGATCAGGAGCTCCTCGCCATCGAGCTTCACCTCGGTGCCGGACCACTTGCCGAACAGGATGCGGTCGCCGGCCTTGACGTCGAGCGGACGGACTTCGCCCTTCTCGTTGATGGTGCCCGCGCCGACGGAGACGACTTCGCCTTCCTGCGGCTTTTCCTTGGCGGTGTCGGGGATGATGATGCCGCCGCGGGTCTTTTCTTCCGCTTCGATGCGGCGAACGAGAACGCGGTCGTGCAGGGGACGAAAGTTCATGAGTGTCCTCTCCTGAGCCTCGGGTTGATGACGGCTCGCCCTGGGAAGCCTGTGGCCGGTCGCCCGGGAGCGCCCCGGCCGTTAGCACTCCCCCCAGAGGAGTGCCAGCGACTTAGGCCGCCCCGGCGCCGGCGTCAAGCTTCTGGCAGCACTCAACGAGCGAGAGTGCTAGTGAATTGAATCTGCACGATTTTTCTTGGCAACCCGAGCACCCCTCATGGCATTCTCATGACGTGAGCGTGCCCGGACGAGACGGCACGCCGAGGAACCGCACGGCTCACCACCCGCAGGGAAAGGATAGACCACGGTGCTGCAGGGACTGGAACCGATCGTCAAGATTCCCGACTGGCGCATGACCACGGCCGAGTTGCTCTACCATATGCCCGACCACCCGCATGTCTTGCAGAGCTACGTCTGGCAGAAGGTCGACAAGGCGCCGGAATTCCCGGAGCTTTCCCGCTTCCTCGACTTCTGGCGCCGTGAGATCGAGGGACCCCTGCATTCGGTGCGTGTCGCCTGCACTGCCCTCACGCGCCCGGCGGAACTGCGCTACGCCAACGGCGTCTTCACCATCCACTGACAGCCGGGCGCGGGGCGGTTCAACCGCCCTCGCCTTCCGCCTCCAGCGCCTGGCCGGCCCGGTGCCGGCGCAGCAGCGCAAAGCCGATCCCCGCCGAGACGACGAACAGCCCCGCCGCCAACCCCAACTGCCAGGCGCCATCCACCCGGATGCCCTTGCCCAGCAGGGCGAAGACCACCGTCTGCGGCAGGTATCCCAGCGCCGAGGCCGCCAGGAACGGCACCAGGCTGATCGCGGCCATCCCCGCGAGCAGGTTCAGAGCCAGGTTGTTGCCGATGGGCAGCAGCCGCAGCGCCAGCGTTGCACCAAAGGGGCTGCCCGCCAGCACATCGCGCAAGGGCCGCAACCGGTGGCCGAATCGCCCCGCCAGCCGCCGCTCCGCCCAGCCCCGCCCGACTGCCCGCGCCCAGCCATAGGAGGCCGCGCAGCCCACCACCTGCGCCGCCAGCGCCAGCAGCGTCCCTTCCACCGCCCCGAAGGCATAGCCACCCAGGAAGGCCACGCCCTGCCGCGGCGCCCCCACGGCAGTCGCGGCCGCGCCGATCGCCACGAACACGACATCGCCCAGCAGCCCCTGGCCGAGCACCCAGCGATCCACCCATTCGGTTCCCGGCGACAGCCCGATCCAGCGCAGCAGCAGCCCCGCCGCCGCCAGCCCGGCCGCCAGCACCACCAGCTTCAGCAGGGACGCCCGGCGCCGTGCCGCCGCCGGATCCGCGGTCATGGCGTCGCGCCCCGCGGGCGCGCCTGGCATCTCGCGCCGGGCAGGCGCGCCCGTCATGGCGTGTCGGTCTCGATCACCGGCCGGCGCCCGCGCCGCTGCAGCCAGGCCATGCCGACCAGGTCGAACAGGCTGACCGCCAGCCGGTCCAGCGTCCCGTAGTTGGACGCACCGCGCACGCGCGGGCGGTGGTTGACCGGCTCGCTGACCACGCTGCCGCCCTGGCGCAGCGTCAGCGCCGGCAGGAAGCGGTGCATATGGTCGAAATGCGGCAGGTCGAGGAACAGGTCGCGCGGAAACACCTTCAGCCCGCAGCCGGTGTCGGGCGTGGCATCGCGCAGTAGGCGCGACCGGATGGCATTCGCCACCTTGCTGGAATACCGCTTCACCCCGCTGTCCTTGCGGTTCACGCGATGCCCCGCGACCAGCGTGCGGCGGCCCTGCTCGGCCTCTGCCTGGGCGCGGGCGAACAGCCGCGGGATGTCGGCCGGGTCGTTCTGCCCATCCCCGTCCAGGGTCGCGATCCAGCGCCCGCGCGCCGCCTTCACCCCGGTGATGATGGCTGCCGACTGCCCGCAGGATGCGCGGTGGCGCAATGCGCGCACCGGGGCGCCGGCAGCCTGGGCCTCGCGCAGCGCCTCGGGCGTGTGGTCGGTGGACCCGTCGTCGACATACACGATCTCGTGCGGCACGGCGGCCAGCGCGGCCTCGATCTCCGCCACCAGGGGCGCGATGTTGGGCGCCTCGTTGCGGACGGGGATGACGACGGACAGCAGCGGGGGTGCCCCGGCATCCGGCGCCGGCAGGGCGGGCTCGGACCCGGCGCGGGGCTCGGTGGGCATTCCGGCGCGGTAGCAGGCGCACAGGGGCGCGGCAAGCCGCCCGCCACGGCGGCGCCCCCCGTGCGCTGGCGGCGGGGCTCCCCTATATCGCGCCCATGCCCTTCGACAGCCGTGCCCTCGATGCCCCGTCCACCACCGCCGCCGACCGCAGGGCGCTGGCGCGCTTCCTGCTGGGCGTGGCCGGCCTGGTCTGGATCATGGTTGCGATCGGGGGTGCCACGCGCCTGACCGGATCCGGCCTGTCGATCATGGAATGGGCGCCGCTGGCGGGTGTCCTGCCGCCGCTCAGCGACGCCGAATGGCAGCGTCTTTACGACCTGTACCGCACCATCCCGCAATACTCGCTGGTCAACCAGGGCTTCGGGATCGAGGGGTTCAAGCAGATCTTCTGGCTGGAATGGATTCACCGCTTCTGGGGGCGGCTGATCGGCCTCGTCTATGTTGGCGGGCTGGCCTGGTTCTGGCTGCGCGGGCGCATTCCGGCGGGGTTGAAGCCGCGGCTGCTGCTGCTTCTGGCACTCGGCGGGCTGCAGGGCGCGATCGGCTGGTTCATGGTCGCCTCGGGCTTCGAGGCCGACCGCACCGCGGTCTCGCCCTATCGGCTGGTGATCCACCTGGGCATGGCGTTCCTGCTGTTCGGCGTGCTGGTCTGGACCGCGCTGACGCTGCTGCGCCCGCAACCCGATGCCGAAGCCGCACCGCGCGGCCTGCGCGCCTGGGTGCATGCAACGGCGGGGCTCGCCGTGCTGGCCATGCTGGCTGGCGGTTTCGCGGCGGGCATTCGTGCCGGTTTCGATTACAATACCTTCCCGCTCATGGAGGGACGCCTCGTGCCGCAGGGCTATTGGGTGCTGGAGCCGGCCTGGAGGAACCTCACCGCCAATATCGCGGCGGTTCAGTTCAACCATCGCCTGCTGGCCACCGCCACGCTCGCGGCCGCCGCCTGGGCGGCCTTGCTGGCCTGGCGCACCCTGCCGCGCGGACGGGTGCGCGGCGCCACCATGGGCCTCGCCATCGCCATCGCGCTGCAATACGTGCTGGGTGTGGCGACCCTGCTGGCCGTGGTGCCGGCCTGGCTCGGCACGCTGCACCAGGCCGTGGCGGTATTGGTGCTGACCGGCGCGCTGCTGGCCCTGCACGCAGTGCGGCGTCCCCTGGGCCGCCCGCCGGCCGCCCCCGGATGACGCCCGAGGACGCCGCGCTGCGGGCCATCGAGGCCCTGCCCCACGCCATGATGGTGGTGGACGGGGCGCAGCGGCTGGTCCTCGCCAACCCGGCGCTGTGGGGCGAGGCCGGCGCCGACCCCGCCCGCTTCCCACCCGGCACCTCGCTGCGCGCCATCCTGCGGCTATTCGCCTTCCGCGGCCTGCTCGGCCCCGGCGACCCGGCCGCGCTGGCCGAGGACGCGCTGGCGCAGGACCGCACCCGTTTCAGCCTGCGCCACCAGCGCACCGCCGACGGCGCGCGGCTGTCGGAGGTGACGAGCCTGCCGCTGTCCGATGGCGGCTTCGCGCTGTGCTCGGTCGACATCACTGCGCTGACGCGGGCCGAGGCCGCTGCGCGGGCACGCAGCGCGCTGCTCGAACGCGTGCTGAACGAACAGCGCGGCGGCACGGCGCTGTTCGATGCCGAGCATCGCCTGCTGCTGCACAACCCCGCCTATCGCCGCCACTCCGGCGCCACCGTCGAGATGCTGGCCGGCCGCCCCACCCTGCGCGAGGTGAGCGAAGCCCTGGAACGCGCCGGCGAATTCCGCAGCACCCGGGCGCGCGACCATTTGCGCGACGTCCTCGCCGCCGACCGTCGGCAGCCACGCAGCAGCAGCCGCGAACGCCCCGACGGCAGCATCGTGCGCTTCACCAGCACGCCGCAGCCCGATGGCGGCTTCCTGGTCGAATCCGACGACGTCACCGACCTGCGCCGCGCCGAGGACACCGCGCGCCGCCGCGCCGCCATCCTCGACGGCGTACTGGAGTCGCTGCCGCACGGCATCTGCGTCTGGGGCCCCGATGAACGGGTGGCGCTGTTCAACAGCGCCTATTCGCGGCTGATGGAGGGCGCGCCGCTGCAGGTCGGCGACACGCTCGAAGACGTCATCCACCGCCGCGCCGCCGCCGGCGAATACGGCCCCGGCGACGTCCAGGCCATCATCGCGCGCGAGAAGGCGCGCGACGTCTCGCGCCCGCAGGAACGCCGGCGCCAGCGCGCCAACGGCACCGCGCTCGATGTCCGCACCGCGCCGCTGCCCGATGGCGGGCATATCTCGGTCGTCACCGACATCACCGCGCTGTGGCGCGCCGAGGAGGAAGCGCGCGGGCGCGCCGCGCTGCTCGAGGCGGCGATGGGCTCGATGCGCCACGGCCTGGTCGTCTATGGCCCGGACAAGCGGGTGCGCGCCTTCAACGAGCTCGCCCCGCGCCTGGCCGGGCACGCGCCGCACGAGATCTGGCCCGGCCAGAGCGTGGACGAGCTGATCGATTCCCTGCATGCCGGGGGCCGGCTGGGCCCGGAGCCGGAGGCGTCGCGCATGGTCGCCGCCGCGCGCGCCATCGACCGCAGCAAGCCGCACCGCACCGTGCGCGAAACGCCCGACGGCAAGGTCCTGGAGGTCTCCTCCGATCCCACGCCGGATGGCGGCTTCATCATCACCCATCTCGACATCACCGCGGTCGCGCGCGCCGAGGCCGAGGCGAAGAAGCGCGCCGACGTGCTGCAGGTGATGCTCGACAACACGCGCCACGGCATCTGCCTGTTCGACGCCGATGGACGGATCGTCGCGGTCAATGCGCTGGCCGCGCGCATGTGCGGCCTGACGCCCGAGCAGATGGCGCCGGGCCGGCATATCCTGGAGGTCCGCCAGGACCAGATCGACGCCGGGGAATTCGGCGCGCCGCTCGAAGTCGCGCAGTTCGTCGGCGTGCGCCCCGCGGACCCCTGGCGCGGACCCTCGCGCTACGTCCGCCGCCGCCCGAACGGCACGGTGCTCGAGATCACGACCGACCCCACCCCGGATGGCGGCTTCGTGCGGACCTATTCCGACGTCACCGAGGACCGCCGGGTGCGCGACGAATTGGAACGCGCGCGCGCCGCCGCCGAGGCGGGCAGCGAGGCGAAGTCCCGCTTCCTCGCCACCATGAGCCACGAGCTGCGCACACCGCTCTCGGCCGTGATCGGCTATTCCGAAGCCTTGCTGGACCAGCCCGAGCCGGCGCTGGTGGCGGAATTCGCCGGTGCCGTGCACCAGGCCGGGCGGCAGCTGCTGGCGATGATCGACGACATCCTGGACGTGGCGCGCGCCAGCGGCCCGCACGAGGCGCCGGACCGCCCGCCGGTCGATATCGCGGCGCTGGCCCATGCCATGGCCGCCGCCACGCAGGCGGAGGCCACGGCGGCGGGGATCACGCTCGGTGTCGAGGCGCCGCCCGGCCTGCCCGGCGCGCGGGTCGACGAACGCCGGCTGCGGCGCGTGCTCGCCGCGCTGGTCGGCAATGCCGTGAAGTTCACCCCCGCCGGCGGCAGCGTGCGCCTGGCCGCGCGGCGCGACGCGCAGGGCGGCGTCGCGATCGAGGTGAGCGACACCGGCATCGGCATGGCGCCCGAGGACATCCCGCGCGCCTTCGAACCCTTCACCCAGCTCGATTCCTCCCATGCGCGGCATTATTCGGGCTCTGGCCTCGGCCTGCACCTCGCGCGCATGCTGGCGGAGGCGATGGGTGCGACCCTCACCCTCGACAGCAGCCCCGGATCGGGCACCACCGCCACCCTTCGCCTGCCGCCTGCCATCACCACATCAGACGCAGCGGCGACCCAGGAGACGACATGACGGCCCTTGCCACCACCGATGCCCTGTTCTTCGGCCTGCTCGACCGCGACGCCGCGCAGGCCCGCCTGCGCGAGGCGACCGAGGGCTGCGAGGATGGCGAGCTGTTCCTCGAATACCGCGAGAGCGAGGGCATTTCGATCGATGATGGCCGCATCCGCTCCGCCACCTACGACGCGACCCGTGGCTTCGGCCTGCGCGCCGTGAGCGGCGAGACGGCCGGCTACGCCCATGCCGGCGAGTTGTCGGACGCCGCGCTGGCGCGTGCGGCATCCGCGGTGGGTGCGGTGCGCCAGGGCCGCTCCGGCGTGATGGAGGCCGGCCCGCGGGCGACCAATGCGCGGCTCTATGCCGATGCCAACCCGCTCACCGCGATGGATTTCGCCGCCAAGACCGCGCTGTTGCAGGAGATCGACGCCTATGCCCGCGCCGCCGACCCGCGCGTGGTCCAGGTGATGGCCTCGATCTTCGGCGAGTGGCAGGCGGTGCAGATCATCCGCCCCGACGGCCAGCGCGTGGCCGACCTGCGCCCTCTGGTGCGCTTCAACGTCTCGGTGGTGGTGGAGAAGGACGGGCGGCGCGAGACCGGGTCCTTCGGCACCGGCGGGCGTTTCGATTATTCTCGCGTGCTGTCGAAGGAATCCTGGAAGGGCGGCGTGGCGGAGGCGCTGCGCCAGGCGTTGGTCAACCTCGATAGCGTGCCGGCGCCGGCGGGCGAGATGGAAGTCGTGCTCGGCCCGGGCTGGCCCGGCATCCTGCTGCACGAAGCCATCGGCCACGGGCTGGAGGGCGACTTCAACCGCAAGAAGACGTCTGCGTTTGCCGGGCTCCTGGGCCAGCGCATCGCCTCGCCGGGTGTGACGGTGATCGATGACGGCACGATCCCCGACCGCCGCGGATCGCTGACGGTCGACGACGAAGGCACGCCGACCAACCGCACGACGCTGATCGAGGACGGCATCCTGGTGGGCTTCCTGCAGGACCGCCAGAACGCCCGGCTGATGGGCGTGGCGCCGACCGGCAATGGCCGCCGGCAATCCTACGCGCATATCCCGATGCCGCGCATGACGAACACCGTGATGCTGGGCGGGGCGCACGCGCCTGAGGAGGTGCTGTCCTCCGTGAAGCGCGGCCTCTACGCCGTGAATTTCGGCGGCGGGCAGGTCGACATCACCTCCGGCAAGTTCGTGTTCTCGGCCAGCGAGGCCTACCTGATCGAGGACGGCAGGATCGGCGCGCCGGTGAAGGGTGCCACGCTCATCGGCAACGGCCCCGACGCGCTGACCAAGGTCGCGATGGTGGCGAACGACATGGCGCTCGACCCCGGCATCGGCACCTGCGGCAAGCAGGGCCAGGGCGTGCCGGTCGGCGTGGGCCAGCCGACGCTCAAGATGACCGGGCTGACCGTCGGCGGCACGGCGGTGCGCTGAAGCGTTTCCTTCGTGGAAGGGATGGCGGGCGCCATCATGCCCGCGGTTGTCAGGAGGCCCCGATGATCCCGAACCCGCCCGAACTCGACGAAGCGCAGCGCGAGGAAGCGCGCCGCCAGGCCGAAAGCCAGGGCGGCCAGGCGCTGGATGTCGCCGACAGCGTCATCGACGTGATCGCCAGCGGCGTGGTCGAGACGGCGGGTGCGGTGGCGGGCGCGGCGCTGGATGCGACCGTGACGGTCGCCAAGGTTTCGCTCGACGTGGTCGGCGGCATCCTGGGCGGGCTGCCGGATCTCTGACGCGCGCTACACCGCCGCTTCGCCGAAGATCCGCGAAACCTCGCCACCCCAGGCGGTCGCGCAGCGGTCCAGCCAGCGATCGGCCTGCGTCTGTCCCGTCGCGACGATGGCATCCACCGGGTCGAGGTGCATCTCCTCGCCCAGCCCGCGCGCCTTCAGCCCGTCGCGCGCGATGGCCAGCACGTCCCGCGCCACATCCTGCAAGGACCGCCCGGCGATGGTCGCCGTCAGCGCCTGCGCCGGCACCGCGTTGCGCAGTGCGTGCATCTGTTCGACCGACCACTCGCGCGTCAGCGCCCGCGCCGCCTTCTGCGCCGCGTCGTCGTACAGCAGCCCGACCCAGAAGGCCGGCAGCCCGGTCAGATAGGCCGGCGCGCCGGCATCCGCCCCGCGCATCTCCAGGAACCGCTTCAGCCGCACATCGGTGAAGACCGTGGTGACGTGGTCCGCCCAGTCGCCCATCGTCGCGGTCTGGCCGGCCAGCGCCTCCGCGCGCCCTTCCATGAAGGCGCGGAACGGAATGCCCGCCGCGTCGATGTACCGCCCCTCGCGCATGATGAAGTACATCGGCACGTCGAGCACCCAGTCCGCGAAGCGCTCGAAGCCGAAGCCGTCCTCGAAGACCACGGCGGGAATGCCGGTGCGGTCGGGGTCGGTGTCGGTCCAGACCTTGCCGCGCAGCGTGCGGTAGCCGTTCGGCTTGCCTTCCATGAAGGGTGAATTGGCGAAGATCGCGGTGGCCAGCGGCTGCAGCGCGAGCGAGACGCGCAGCTTCTCGACCATGTCGGCCTCGTCGCCGAAGTCGAGATTCACTTGCACGGTGCAGGTCCGCAGCATCATGTCGAGGCCCATGTGCCCGACCCGCGGCATGTATTGCCGCATGATCGCGTAGCGGCCCTTGGGCATCCAGGGCATGTCCTCGCGCCTGGCCAGCGGATGGAAGCCGAGCGGCGCGAAGCCGAGGCCGAGCGGTTCCGCCACGCTGCGCACTTCATCGAGATGCGCGGCAGTCTCGGCATGCGTCTCATGCAGCGTCAGCAGCGGCGCGCCCGACAATTCGAACTGCCCGCCTGGTTCCAACGAGACCGACGCCTCCCCGCGCTTCAGCCCGATCGGGTTGCCACGGTCGAGAATTGGCTCCCAGCCAAACGCCATCAGCCCTTCCAGCATGGCGCGGATGCCGCCGGGTTCGTAGGGCGGCGGCGCCAGGTCGGACGTCCGGAAGCCGAACTTCTCGTGCTCCGTGCCGATGCGCCAGGCGTCTCGCGTCTTGCTTCCGGCCGCGAACCAGCCGGCAAGCTGGCGCGCCGAGGTGATCGGCGTGGGATCCGACTCGCCGGGATTCGACATGCAGCCCTTCCACGAACGCCGCAGGACGCGGCGCGTTCAGATCGCGGTCCAATCCCCCGCCAGTGCCTGCAGCACGGCAAGGCCCGCCACCGCCGCCGTCTCCGCCCGCAGGATGCGGGGGCCGAGGGCGACGGGGGTAACAAAGGCACGCCGGGTGGCGTCGTCAAGTTCGGCCCCGTCGAACCCCCCCTCGGGGCCGACCAGCCAGCCACAGGGCAGGCGGAGTGTCGCCGCCACGCCACGGATCGGGGCGGCGTCGCGGCGTTCCGCCCCCACCAGCAGCGGCGCGCCGTCCCAGGCATCCAGCGCCGCGTGCAACGGCACCGCAAGATGCACCACCGGCACCGACAGCCTTTCGCATTGCTCGGCCGCGCCGCGCGCGATGGCGGCGAGCCGCTCGACATTCACGCGGTCCACCACGCTGCGCCGCGTGGTCACCGGCTGGATGACGGACACGCCGAGTTCCGTCGCCTTCTCCACCACCCAGTCGAGCGCATCGCGCTTCAGCGCGGCCACCAGCAGGCGCAGGTCCGGCTCGGGTGCCGGCGCGCGTTGCCGCCGCCCCACCGCGAAGCTGCAACGGTCCTTCCGCAGATGCGCGATGGTCGCCGCGAATTCCCCGTCCCGCGCGTTGAACACCGCCACCGCATCCCCCACGCCGCGGCGCAGCACCGTGCCCAGGTGATGCGCCTGCGCCGCCGTGCCCGGCAATTCGGCCCCTTCGGCCAGCGCATCGTCGAGGAAGCATCGCGGGGTGGACATGGCAGGTCTCCGCAGCCCTTATACGGCGCGTGAGCGGATACACCGACATACGCGCCGGCGGCTGGGTCGCGCGGCTGCCCGAGGGCTGGCGCCCCTATGCGCTGCTGATGCGCCTGGATCGCCCGATCGGCTCCTGGCTGCTGGTGTTGCCCGGCTTCTGGGCCTTCGCGATGGCCGCACCCTCCTGGGGTCGTGGCCTGTGGCTGACCGTCCTGTTCGGCCTGGGCGCGGTGCTGATGCGCGGCGCCGGCTGCGTGGTGAACGACCTGTGGGACCGCGACCTGGACCGCCAGGTGGAGCGCACGGCGGGGCGCCCGCTCGCGTCCGGCGCGGTGCGGCCACGCCAGGCGCTGGCCTTCCTGCTCGGGCTGCTGGCGGTGTCCCTGCTCATCCTGGTGCAACTGCCATGGACGGCGATCCTGCTCGGCGTGCTGTCGCTGGTGCCGATCGCGCTCTATCCGCTGGCGAAGCGCGTGACGGACTGGCCGCAGGCGGTGCTCGGCCTGGTCTTCTCCTGGGCCGCACCGACCGGCTATGCGGCGGCCACGGGCGGGCTGGATGCGGCCGCCTTCGCGCTCTGGGCGGCGGGATTCTTCTGGATCCTCGGCTACGACACGATCTACGCGCATCAGGATCGCGAGGACGATGCGCTGGTCGGCATCCGCTCCACCGCGCTGCGCCTGGGCGAGGCGACGCGGCCATTCCTGGTCGCCTGCTACGCGGTGATGGTCGTGCTGCTGGCGCTGGCGGGCTGGCTCGCCGGCCTGTCCTGGTGGTTCGCGCCGGCGCTGCTGCTGCCGGTGGGGCTGCTGGCGCGCCAGGTGGTGCTGCTCGACATCCGCGACCCGGCGCTGTGCCTCAGCCTGTTCAAGGCGAATCGCGATGTCGGGCTGGCCGTCGCCCTGGCCTTCCTGATCGGCCGTTTGTGACGCCCGAGGACTTCGTCCGCACCCACACCACGATCGCGCGCGCGGCGCTGGTGCCCGAGATCGCGCTGCATCTCGCCACCGAGATCACACCGATCTGGCAGGCCACCGAAGCCTGGCTGGCCGAACGCAACATCGAACCGCCCTTTTGGGCCTTCGCCTGGCCGGGCGGGCAGGCGACCGCACGGCTGCTGCTGGACGAACCGGCGCGGGTGGCCGGCAAGCGCGTGCTGGATTTCGCCGCCGGCTGCGGCATCGCGGCGGTCGCCGCCGCGATGTCGGGCGCAACCCTGGTCGAAGCCGCCGAGATCGACCCGCTGGCGCTCGCCGCCACCCGGCTGAACGCCGCACTGAACGGCGTGGCCGTGGAAACGCCCGATGGCGACATCGTCGGCAGCCCCTGTCGCTGGGACGTCATCCTGGCCGGCGATGTCTGCTACGAGGCGCCGATGACCGCGCATATCCTGCCCTGGCTGCGCGCCGTGGCGGCCGCGGGCGCCGAGGTGCTGCTGGCCGATCCCGGCCGCGCCTACCTGCCCAGCGCCGGGTTGCAGCCACTGGTCCGCCACGGCGTCCCGACCACGCTCGAGCTCGAGGACCGGACAGTGCGCGAGGTCACGATCCACCGCCTGCTGCCCTGATTCATTTCGGTGACAGGCGTCGCGGCGCGCGGCATCATGCGGCATCCCTGAAGGATGCAGCGCCATGAAGCGCCTGGTCGGAATGCTCCTGCTGCCGCTGCTGGCCGCCGCACCAGCCATGGCGCAGACGCAGTACCGCTACGACGCGCAGGGGCGCATCGCCGGCTCCAGCAGCCGCAGCGGCAATACCGTCACGCATTACGACGCGCAGGGGCGCATGGTCGGCCAGAGCCAGGTCGGCAGCAACGGCCAGGTGCGGCGCTACGACCAGCAGGGCCGCCTGTCCGGCACCTCCGAGCGCGGCGCCAACGGCGCGGTGCGCCACTATGACCGGCAGGGCCGCATGTCCGGCACGTCGGAACGCGGCGGCAATGGCGCGGTGCGGCACTACGACCCGCAGGGACGGCTCAGCGGCACCACCGAACGCGACAGCGCCGGCAACATCCGCCGCTACGACGCGCAGGGCCGCCTGATCCACTGATCACCGCGTCGCCTGCGCCAGGAAGCGCAGCAGCGCCGCCATGTCCTCGGCATTCTCCAGGCGCTGCACCGGCATCTTCGTGCCGGGCGTCACCACATCGGGCCCGCGCGTGAACAGGTCCGCCACGGTCTCCGGCGTCCAGACGATGTCGCCCCGCGCCAGGCGCTCCGAATAGGCATAGCCCGCCACCGAACCCATCCGCCGGCCGAACAACCCGTGCAGATGCGGCCCGGCCATGTTGCCGCCCTCCACATTCAGCGCGTGGCAGGCCGAACAGGCGCGGAACACGCGCGCGCCATGTGCATCGAGGCCCTCGCGCGGCGCCACCTCGCCCGCCTCGCCGACCGGCCCCAGCGCGCGCCCCGCCGCCGCATCCCAGCGCCGCACGCGCCGATCCGCCCCGCCGGTCCACAGCGTGCGCCCATCCGTGTCGAAGGCTGCGGACCAGACCGGCGTGCCGGGACCATCCAGCGTCTGGAGCAACCGACCATCGGGCAGCGACAGCACCGCCACGCTGCCGCCGAGCCCCGCCGCGGCCAGCAGCGTTCCGGCACCATTCGCCGCCAGCGCCACCACCGGGCGCGCGCCGGCGAACACTTCCCGCACCGCACCGTCGCGCGCCACGATCCGCACGGCGCCCTCCGCGCCGGCCACCGCCACCGCGCCGTCCGGCAGCGCGGCCAGCGCGTTCTGCGGCAGGCCGAATTCGGCGATCACCTCCGCCGTCCCATCGTCGCGCCACGCGCGGACGGTGCCGTCGAAGCCGGCGCTGACCGGCACGCCATCGGCGCGGAACGCCACGGCGTTGACGTTGCCCCGATGGCCTTCCAGCACGCGCGGCGGCGCGCCATCCCGCCAAAGCCTCACTGTCCCGTCCCACGCCACCGAGGCCAGCACGCCGTCACGCCACGCCAGCCCCGCGACCGGCGCATCATGGCCTTCCAGAACCCGCAGCGGCTGCCCGGCGCGCGGATCGGCCGGCCAAATGGCGATGCGCCCATCCTCGCCGCCCGATGCCACGCCGCCATCGGGCAGCGCCGCCAGCGCATTCACCGCGCCCGCGTGCCAGCGAACCACGGCACGCGCGCGCCCGCTGGCCAGGTCCCAGAAGATCACCGACTGGTCGAAGCCCGCGCTCGTCAGCGCGCCAGGCGCCACCGCCAGCGCGCGCACCGGCCCGCCATGCACCGCGCCCTGGTCCTGGGCACCGGCCGGCAGCGCCAGCAGCACCAGCAGCAGGGCGCGCCGCAGCATCAGGTCACCACGCCGCCGCTCGCATGGATCACCTGGCCGGTGACGTACGCCGCGCCGGGCGAGGCCAGGAAGGCCACCACCGCCGCCACGTCATCCGGCGTGCCCAGCCGCTTCATCGGGATGCGTGCCGCGATGGCATCCCATTGCGCCGCGTCCAGCGCCGCATGCGTGCCCGGATCCTTGCGCGTATAGCCGGGTGCGACCGCATTCACCGTGACGTCGGGCGCCCATTCCAGCGCCAGCGCCTTGACCAGCGCCTCGGTCGCCGCCTTGGCCGCGGCCGAGGCCGGGAAAATCGTCACGTCATTGCGGAACAGGTGCGCCACGAAGGAGGAGATGGCGATCAGCCGCGGGTCGCGCCCCTGTCGCAGGATCGGCCCCGCCACCCGCGCGATCCGCAGGAAGGCCAGCGCGATCGCGTCGTGGCTCTTTGCGAACGCGGCATCCGTCAGCGACGCCACCGGCGTGCGGTCGGCGAAGCCCGCATTCGACACCACCACATCGAGCCCGCCCAGCAACCCGGCCGCTTCCTCCACGGCGCGTTCCGGCGCGCCGGGTTCGGCCAGGTCGCAGAAAATCTCGAACGCCTCGCCGCCGCGCTCGCGCACCGCGGCGGCGGTGCGCGCCGAACCCTCGCGGTTGCCGCGCGTGTGGATGCAGATTGCGACACCTGGTGCAGCGAGCGCGCGGCAGCATGCGGCGCCGATCCCGCTGGCCGCGCCGGTCACGAGAATTTTTCGCGTCGTCATCTGTGCAGCCCCGCGCGTCATGGCATGTTGTTACGGCGACGAGCGTCGCCACGAAACACTATAACAAGGGATGGAACGCCATGAAGACGCTCTCGCGCCGCGGCCTGTTCGGCGCGGCGTGCCTTGCCTGCGGCGGGGCGCATATGGGCCTGACGGCAACGCCGGTCCAGGCGCAGCCGAACTGGTCCCCGCCCGCCGCCGCGCAGCGTTGCCCCTCGCGCTGGGGCGCCGCCGACCGGCGCGGGTCGATGAACCTCCAGACACCCGCGCGCGCGCAGGCCGCCGCGCGCCTCATCCGCACCGGCGAGAGCGTGGAACTCGGCCACACCCTCGCCCCCACCATGCCCTTCTTCGGCACGCGGCGCTTCGACCTGCACACCAAGCGCACCTTCATGAACCCGGAGGCCAATCGCCGCGGGTCGAACGAGGAGATCGTCATCACCGAGATCGGCCAGGTCGGCACGCAGCTCGACGCCTTCCCGCACCAGACCATCGGCGACGAGGTCTACAACTGCGTCAACCTGCCCTCCATCAGCTCGCGCGGCGGCTTCACCGAGATGGGCGTGCATACCATCGGCACCGTCTTCACCCGCGGCCTGCTGATCGACGTGGCGGCCGCCAAGGGCGTGCCCGTGCTCCCGGATGACTACGAGATCACGGTGGCCGACCTGGAACAGGCGCTGCAACGCCAGAACAGCACGATCCAGGAAGGCGACGCGGTCATCATCCACACCGGCTGGGGCACGCTGTGGGGCCGCGACAATGCCCGCTACGTCCGGACCTGCCCGGGCATCGGCGTGGCCGCCGCCGAATGGATCATCGCGCGCAACCCGATGCTGATGGGCGCGGACAACTGGCCGGTGGAATGCGCGCCGTCCAAGACCATGCCGGCGGCCTCGCTGCCGGTGCACCAGATCGCGCTGGTGGTGCATGGCGTGCATCTGCTCGAGAACATGAAGCTCGACGAGTTGGCGCAGCGCCCGCAGAAGGAATTCGCCTTCATGATGCAGCCGCTGAAGGTTCAGGGCGGGTCGGGTTCGACCGTCGCGCCGACGGCGATGTTCTGAAGCGATGCGCCACGGGGCAGACACCCCCGTGGCGCGCGCGACCACGCCAGGCAGGACCGTGACCGTGACCCGACGCCGCGCGCATCGCTGGACCTTCGTCGCGGCGGTGCTCGCCGGCTGCGCCCCCGCGACGGCAGCGCCGGATGGCAACCTCCACATCCGCTTCGATATCACCGGGCGCGTGCAGCGCAGCGGCGTGGTGCTGACCCATGCGGCGGATGCCCGCCACGGCTGTTCGCAGCCGCGCCGCGTGCGCTTGCCGACCGCACAGGGGCCGGCCCCGGCGGAGCACGAACCCCCGAACATCGTCTTCGGCTACGAGGTCCATTTCGGCCCGCACGTCGAACCCGCCGCGGCCGGCGCGGCACCGGACTGGATCGGCTTTGGCCCGCAGACCGGCTTCGCCATCCTGGTCCCCGCGCGGCCGGGCGCGTTGGAAGCCGACGGCCCCGTGCAGATCGGCCGGTCCTTCCGCATCACCGTCGGCACGCGCGAAGGCCTATGGGAACGCACCGTGGCCGAGGACGAAGCGCGTTCCGCAGCCAGCCTGTCCATTGCCCCGGACGGCTTGAGCGGCAGCTTTCGCGTCAGCGGCCTGGTCCGCCAGATCCCGCACAACCGCCTGCCGGACAGCGAGTCGATCTCCGTCGCCGGCACCTGGCGCTGCCCCGCACCCTGACGCGCCACGCCTTGCGCCTGCGCGGCGCCCCTCGCATCCTCCGCGCCGCCACCAGGAGGAAACCGCGTGACGCTGACCGTGCTCGAGCCCGAGGGGCTCTATCCCGATACCTCGCTCGAAGAACGGATCATGGGGCCGTCGGTGCGAATCCTGCAGGGGCCGTGCAAGACGTCGCTCGCGGAACTTCCGGACGAACTCTGCCAGCAGGCCGATGCGCTGATGACGCTGCGCATGGCCGTGCCGGCCGAGCAGATCGCCCGCTTCCCGAAGCTGCGCGTCATCATCCGCATGGGTGTCGGCTATGACCGCGTGGACCGCGCGGCGGCGGCGGCGCGCGGCATCAAGGTCTGCAACGTGCCGGACTACGGCACGCAGGAGGTCGCGGAATTCGCCGTGCTGATGGCGCTCGCGCTGCGCCGCGGACTGACCATGTACCACGACACCCAGCGCGGCCCGAACCCGGCGCCCTGGGGCGTGATGCGCAGCCCGGCGGTGCGCCGGCAGGAGGTGCAGACCTTCGGCATCCTCGGCCTCGGCCGCATCGGCACGGCGGCCGCGCTGCGGGCCAAGGCGCTGGGCTACCGCGTGGTCTTCTACGACCCCGCGCTGCCCAATGGCGCGGACCGCGCGATCGGCGTGACACGCACCCGCACGATGGACGAGATGCTGGCGCAGGCCGATGTGCTGTCCATCCATTGCCCGCTGACGCGCAACACGCGCAACCTGGTGGGCGAGCGCGAGCTGCGCCTGCTGCCGAAAAACGCCGTCGTCATCAACACCGCGCGCGGCCCGATCCTGGACATCGATGCGCTGGAGCGTGTGATGCGCGAAGGCCATGTCGCCGCGGCGGGCCTCGACGTCATCCCGGTGGAACCACCGGGCAACGACGTCCCGTCCCTGCTCCGCGCCTATCGCGACCGCGAGGACTGGCTGACGGGGCGTCTCATCATCTGCCCGCACATCGCCTTCCACACGCCGGAAGCGTGGGACGACATCCGCCTGAAGGCCGCCGAAACGATGCGCGACGTGCTGGTGGATGGGCTGAACACCAACGTCATCGCGCCGGAGAGCGACTGACCCTCGGCGCGCTGGCGGCGGCGCGCGACAGCCGCCGCCAGCGCAGCAGCATCATCCCCGCCACCAGCGCCAGCCCGACGCCCAGCCCGACCCAAACCCCCGGCGGCCCCAGCCCGCCATACCGCGCGATCAGCAACCCGAAGGGCAGCCCGATCCCCCAATAGCCCAGTGCCGCGAACAGCATCGGCACCCGCGTATCCTTCAACCCGCGCAGCGCGCCGGCCGCCACCACCTGGATGCCGTCGCCCATCTGGAAGGCGCCCGCGATCACCAGCAGCGTCGCCCCGAGCGACGCCACATCGCCCGCTTGCACGTCGCCCGCATCGAGGAACAGTCGCGCGATGGCCGACGACGCCATCACCAGCACCAGCGCCATGGTGGCCATGAAACCCGCACCCAGCGCCACCGCCACCCAGCCCGCGCGCTGCGCCCCGCGCGGATCCCCGGCGCCGATCGCAAGACCGACGCGCGCTGTCGCCGCCTGGCCGATCCCCATCGGCACCATGAAGGTGGCCGATGCCGTCTGGATTGCGATCGCATGCGCCGCCACCGCCACCGTGCCGAACCACCCCATGGCGAAGGCCGCCGCGGTGAAGACCCCGATCTCGAGCAGCATCACGCCGGCGATCGGCAACCCCACCAGGAACACCTCCCGCAGCCGCGCCCCATCCATCCGCCAAACCCTGCCGAACAGCCGGAAGCGCCGGAACACGCGGTCGCGGCGGATCACCACCACCAGCGCCGCCAGCATGCCGAGATTGGCGATGGCGATGGACAGGCCGGCGCCAAACACCCCCAGCCCGGCCGGAAAGATCAGCAGCCAGGCCAGCGGCAGGTTCAGCGCGACGGCGCCGAAGGCCACCCACATCGCCGCGCCGGGTCGTTCCATCGCCGCCAGGAAGCCGCGCAGCACCACGAAGCCGCAGAAGCCCGGCATGCCGAACATCGCCGCGCGGGTGTAGTCCTGCGCCAGCGCCGCCAGCGCCGCGTCCTGCCCCAGCGCGCGCAGCACCGCCGCCGATTCCCACAGCAGCACCCAGGTCGGCACCAGCATGATGGCGCAGGCCCACAGCGCCGCGCGCGTCGCCCGGCGCACCGCGCGCACCCAGCCACGCGCCGCCACCCCCGGCAGCCGGCCCGCGCCACGCGCCTGCGCCTGCAAGGGTGCCGCCGCCAGCGCCAGGCCGAAGCCCGGTGCCAACAGCGCGAAATGCAGGCTGACCGCCAGCATGCCGGCGGCCAGCGCCTCCGTGCCCAGGCGGCCGAGCAGCACGGTCTCGGTCAGCGCGAGCGCCATCTGGGACAGGTTCGTCAGCACGATCGGGAAGGCGAGTCGCAGCGTCGCGCCCGCCTCGGCGCGCCATCCCGGGCGCACGGGCAGGCCCGCCGCCGCCATGCTCCCGGCGTCCATGGGCGCCGGTCTAGCCCCGGACGGTGCGCAACGCCAACGGGCGCGCTATCAAGGGGCCAACCATTGCACGAGGCCGCCATGAACCGACGCGCCCTGATCGCGACCCCTGTCCTCGCCGCGCCCTTCATGGCCGCGCAGGCGCAGGCCCAGGCGGTCGAGATCCTCACCGAGGAATACATGGTCCCCGCCGGCGATCCGGGGATCGAGCTGTTCGTGCGCAACAAGCGCCCAAGCACGATGAACGCGTTCGTGCCGCAACGCACGCTGCTGTTCGTCCATGGCGCGACCTATCCGGCGCATACCGCCTTCGACGTGCCGCTCGGCGGGCTGTCCTGGATGGACTACATCGCCGGGCGCGGCTTCGACGTCTGGTGCATGGACATCCGTGGCTATGGTCGCAGCACGCGTCCGCCCGAGATGTCCCAGCCGCCCGAGGCGAATGCGCCGATCGTGCGCGGCGACACCGCGCTGGCCGATATCTCGGCCGTGGCAGGCTTCATCCGCCAGCACCGCAACACGCCGCGCATCATCCACATGGGCTGGTCCTGGGGCAGCACGCTGATGGGCCGCTTCGCCGCCGACAGCCCCGGCACGGTGGAACGGCTGGTGCTGGTGGCGCCGCCCTGGCTGCGCGACGGGCCGAGCCCGGCCGCCGCCGGTGCGCCGGCGACGCTCGGCGCCTATCGCACCGTGACCCAGGCCCAGGCCCGCGCCCGCTGGATCGAGGGCGTGCCCGAGGCCAAGCGCGCCGGGCTGATCCCGCCTGGCTGGTTCGAACACTGGGCCGGCGTGACCTGGGCGACCGACCCCGAGGGCCTGCGCCGCAACCCGCCGGTGCTGCGCGCGCCCAACGGCGTGCTGCTCGATAGCCGCGAATACGGCCAGGCGGGGCGGCCCTGGTGGGACCCGTCGAAAGTGACCGCACCCACGCTGCTGGTGGTCGGCGAATGGGACCGCGACACGCCGCCCTCGATGGCCGCCGCGCTGTTCCCTCTGCTGACGAACAGCCCCGGCAAGCGCCTGGTGATGCTGGGCGAAGGCACGCATACGCTGCTGATGGAACGGAACCGGGGAACGCTGTTTGCAACCGTGCAAGGCTTCCTTGAGGAAGCCGCCGGTGCGTAGCTTGCAGGGCTTCATTGAGGGTGCCGCTGGCGCATCGGGCCAAGGGTTTCGAGAAGGAAGCCGCGCGCGCGCGCTCCAGGTGGGCGTCCGGCCCTCCACCTGAACAGAGCTTCACACCCGGGTAAGCGCGATATCGCTAAGGTGCACGCGTCGCCGATCGGGCGACGCATCTCGGAACCCGCACATGACCACTCGTCGCGCCGTCTTCGGTCTCGGCACGCTTGCCGCTGCCGCCGCTCTGTTCGCCGGCCTGGCCGGCGCCGCGCAGGCGCAATCCACCGACCCGTCCTTCCGGCTGAACAACCGGTCCAACCAGACCATCATGGAGCTCTACGCGAACTCCTCGCAGGTCAGCGACTGGGGGCGCGACCACCTGGGCGCCAATGTCCTGCCGCCCGGCCAGTCCTTCATCGTGCGCCTGCCCGATGGGCAATGCGTGAACGACATCCGCATCGTGCTCGAAGGCGGCCAGAACATCGACCGCATGCAGATCAACACCTGCGACCTGACCGACATCAACTATCCCTGACGGTTGCCCAGTGTCCCTGGTTGGCGGCAGGCGCCGCGGCGGTCGATGCCGACCAGCGACACGACCGACGGTTGACATGCCCGCCGGGCGCGACCCACGCTTCCCCCAATCGAACCAGGGGGAAGCGTGATGGCGGCGGACGACCAGACGAAGCGGGCCTTCCGGCTGCGCAGCCAACGCTGGTTCAACGACCCGACCGACCCGGGCATGACCTCGCTCTACATCGAGCGCATGCTGAATTTCGGCATGACGCGCGGCGAATTGCAGTCGGGCCGGCCGATCATCGGCATCGCGCAGACGGGCTCCGACATCGCGCCCTGCAACCGCCACCACATCGCGCTGGCCGAACGGGTGAAGGCGGGCATCCGCGATGCCGGCGGCGTGCCGCTCGAATTCCCCGTGCATCCGGTGCAGGAGACGCTGAAGCGCCCGACCGCGGCACTCGATCGCAACCTGCAATACCTGTCGCTCGTGGAAATCCTGCACGGCTACCCGATGGACGGCGTCGTGCTGACGCTGGGCTGCGACAAGACCACGCCGGCGCAGTTGATGGGCGCGGCCACCGTCAACATCCCCGCCATTGGCCTGTCCGGCGGTCCGATGCTGGATGGCTGGTGGAAGGGGCGGCTCGCGGGGTCCGGCACCATCGTGTGGGAGGCGAGGAAGATGCTCGCCGCCGGGGAGATCGACAACGACACCTTCATCGAGATGGTGGCGGCGAGCGCGACGTCCGTCGGCCATTGCTCGACCATGGGCACGGCGCTGTCGATGAACTCGCTGGCCGAGGCGGTCGGCATGTCGCTGACCGGCTGCGCCGCCATCCCCGGCCCGTACCGCCAGCGCGGCCAGATCGCCTACGAGACCGGCCGGCGCATCGTCGAGATGGTGGAAGCCAACCTCCGCCCGTCCGACATCATGACGCAGAAGGCCTTCGAGAACGCCGTCGCGGTCGCATCGGCCATCGGTGCGTCGTCCAACTGCCCCGTCCACATGGTCGCGATCGCCCGCCACATGGGCGTGGACCACACGGTCGAGGACTGGCAGCGCGTCGGCGCCGACATCCCGCTACTGGTCGATTGCCAGCCGGCCGGCCGCTACCTGGGCGAGGCCTTCTACCGCGCCGGCGGCATCCCCGCGGTGATGAAGCAGTTGCTCGATGCCGGGCTGCTGCATGGCGACGTGATGACCGTCACCGGCAAGACGCTCGCTGAGAACCTCGCGACCGTCCCCGCCGGCGACCCCGAGGTGATCCGACCGCTCGCCAAGCCCATGAAGGAACGCGCCGGCTTCGTCGTGCTGTCGGGCAACCTGTTCGACAACGCGGTGATGAAGATCAGCGTGATCGACAAGGCCTTCCGCGAACGCTTCCTGTCCGACCCGCCCGATGTCTTCGAAGGCAAGGTCGCCGTCTTCGAAGGCCCCGAGGACTACCACGCGCGCATCGAGGACCCGGATTCGGGCATCGACGACAAGACCGTGCTGGTGATCCGCAACTGCGGCCCCGTGGGCTATCCGGGTGCCGCGGAAGTCGTGAACATGCAGCCCCCCGGCGCGCTGATCCGCCGCGGCGTCGGCGCGCTGCCGACCATGGGCGATGGGCGGCAATCCGGCACCTCGGGCTCGCCCTCGATCCTCAACGTCTCGCCCGAGGCCGCGGTCGGCGGCGGCCTCGCGCTGCTGAAGGATGGCGACCCCATCCGCATCGACCTCAACACCCGCAAGGTCGATGTGCTGATCCCGGCGGAGGAACTCGCCGCCCGCCGCGCAGCTTGGAAGGCGCCCGAACTGCTGAACAAGACGCCCTGGGAGGAAATCTATCGCAACTCCGTCGGCAGCCTCGGCACCGGCGGCTGTCTGGAACCCGCGACGCTCTACCTCAACATCCTGGAGACGCGCGGCGAGAGCCGGCACAATCACTGAGCGGCGCTATTCCGCCGCGCTGTCCATCCTGGCCGCGTGCCGGTTCGCCGGCCGCGCCAGGCCAAGATTGTCGCGCAGCGTCGTGCCCTCATACCCGCGCCGCACCAGGCCGCGCTCCTGCAGGATCGGCACGACCTGATCCACGAAGGCGTCGAACTGCCCCGGAAAGAAGGGCGGCATCAGGTTGAAGCCGTCCGCGGCCCCTTCGCGGAACCAGCGTTCCATCGCATCCGCCACCTGCGTGGCGCTGCCGATCACCATCATGTGCCCGCGCGCCGCGGCGACGCGGTAGCACAGGTCGCGCAGCGTCAGCCCCTCGCGCCGCGCGGTGTCCAGCAGCAGCTTCGCACGGCTTTTCAGGTGGTCGCTCTCCGGCAGGTCCGGCACCGGCCCGTCGAGGTCATACACCGACATGTCGGTGCCCAGCCGGTCGGACAGCACGGTGTTCGCCTGCTTCATGTCCAGCGTGCGGTTCAGTTCGGCGAACAGCGCGCGCGCCTCGGCCTCGTCGCGCCCGATGATGGGCATGAAGCCGGGCATGATCTTCAGCGTGTCCTCGCCCCGGCCGTGCTGCGCCAACTGACCCTTCAGCGCGCGGTAGAACGCGCGTGCCTCGTCCATGTCGTTCTGCGCGGTGAACACCACCTCCGCCGTGCGCGCCGCCAGCGCCTGGCCCGGCGCCGAACTGCCCGCCTGGATGATCACCGGATGCCCCTGCGGGCAGCGCGGCAGGTTCAGGCCGCCGGTGACGGTGAAATGCTCGCCATGGAAATCCGGCGCATGCAGCGAACCGGGCCGCACGAAGGTGCCCCGCGCCTTGTCCATGACGAAGGCGTCGTCATCCCAGGAATCCCACAATTGCAGGCAGGCTTCGACGAACTCGGCGGCGATGGCGTAGCGGTCGGCATGCGACGGATGCTCGCGCCCGAACACGCGGCCGTTCTTCGGATAGGACGACGTCACGACATTCCATGCCGCCCGCCCGCCCGAGAGATGGTCCAGCGAGGCGAAGGCGCGTGCGACGTGATAGGGCTCGGAATAGGTGGTCGACGCCGTCGCCGCCAGGCCGAGATGCGTCGTATGCGCCGACAGCACCGACAGCAGCGTGATCGGTTCGAACTTGCCGATCGACGACGGGTGCTCCGCATACCCCGTCGCGAAATTGTCGGCGAGGAAGAACATGTCGAACATGCCGCGCTCGGCCGTGGCGGCGATGTGGCGCATCAGCGACAGGTCCGGCCCGCCCGGGATGGCATCGGGATGCCGCCAGCCGGCCACATGATGCCCCGCCGCCTGCACGAAGACGCCCAGCCGCATCCGCCCATCCGCATTCATCGCCCTGGCTCCTCATCCAGCCAGGCAAGGAAGGCGCGCGGCCGCCCGCCGCGTCAAGCCGCAGCGCTCGATTGACGCCGCCGGGCGCCGCCGCCCACTCTCGGCGGCAGAATCCAGGGAGCAAACGGATGACCGGCAGGCTGGCAGGCAAGCGCGCGCTGGTGACCGCGGCGGGACAGGGCATCGGGCGCGCCGCCGCCCTCGCCATGGCCGCCGAGGGCGCCACCGTCATCGCCACCGACCGCGACGCGCAGAAGGTCGGCGAGCTCGGCGCGCGCGGCATCACGCACCTGCCGCTCGATGTGCTGGACGACGCCGCGGTGGAGCGCATCGCGAAGGAAGCCGGCCCGGTCGACGTGCTGTTCAACTGCGCCGGCTTCGTCCACCAGAACAGCGTCCTCACCTGCACCGACGATGAATGGGATTTCGGCTTCGCGCTGAACGTGCGCGCCATGTGGAAGGTGGCACGCGCCATCCTGCCCGGCATGATCGAGCGCAAGCGCGGCTCCATCATCAACATGTCCAGCGCCTGTTCGTCGGTGAAGGGCGCGCCGAACCGTTTCCTGTACGGCACCACCAAGGCCGCGGTGATCGGCCTGACGAAATCCATCGCAACCGACTACGTTGCCCAGGGCATCCGCTGCAACTGCCTGTGCCCCGGCACGGTGGACACGCCATCCCTGCACGAGCGCATCGCCACCAACGCCGCCGCCGCCGGGTCTCTGGAGGCCGCGCGCGCCGCCTTCGTCGCGCGCCAGGCGATGGGCCGCCTCGCCACCGCCGAGGAGATGGCCGCGCTGGTGGTGTACCTGGCCGCCGAGGAAAGCGCCTTCGTCACCGGCCAGGCCATTGTCATAGACGGCGGCTGGACGTTGTGAGATGGATTCGTTCCAGCCATAGGGAGGCCAAGCATCATGGGTTCTGAACTCGCCGTTCCGCTGTTTGCGATGATGGGCGCGGTGATCCTCGCCGGCATGGTGCATGAGGCCGCGATGCCCGCCTTCATGGCGCTCGGGAGCTTGGCGATGCTGCTGGGCCTGCTGATCTGGAACGGCACCCTCGCATTGGCGCCGAACCAGGCCGTGGCGCTCGGCTTCGTCGCAGCGGGATTCGCGTTGTTCGGCCATGTGCGAGGGGCGCCAAGGCGCGCCTGAACCCCCTGCCGGCGCGGCCCTTCCGGCCGCCGCCGCTCCCTGGCATGGTGTCGGCGCCAATGACACGGTCAGGACAAAGCCGATGAAGCTGCTGCGCTACGGTCTCCCCGGGCAGGAAAAACCCGGGCTGCTCGATTCGGATGGCGCCATCCGCGATCTCTCGGGGATCATTCCCGACATCGCCGGCGATGCGCTGGCGCCCGCCGCGCTCGCGAAGATCGCCGCGATCGACCCGGCCACGCTGCCGAAGGTCGCCGGCAATCCGCGCCTCGGCCCGCCCGTGGCCGGCATGAAGAACCTGGTCTGCATCGGCCTGAACTACGCCGACCACGCGGCCGAGACCGGCGCGCCGATTCCCAAGGAACCCATCGTGTTCCTGAAGTCGCTGAATGCGCTGAGCGGGCCGAACGACGACGTCATTGTGCCGCGCAACAGCGTCAAGACCGACTACGAGGTCGAGCTGTGCATCATCATCGGCACGCGCGCCAAGTATGTGAGCGAGGACCAGGCGCTGGACCATGTCGCGGGCTATGCCGTCGGCAACGACGTGAGCGAGCGCGAATGGCAGGCCGAGCGCGGCGGCGCCTGGGACAAGGGCAAGGGCTTCGACACATTCGGCCCGCTCGGCCCCTGGCTGGTCACCAAGGACGAGATCCCCGACCCGCAGAACCTGTCGATGTTCTGCGACGTGGACGGCGTGCGCCAGCAGGATGGCTCGACGCGCACCATGATCTTCGGCGTGAAGCAGATCATCGCCTATGTCAGCCAGTGCATCACGCTGAACCCGGGCGACGTGATCTTCACCGGCACGCCGCCGGGCGTGGGCCTGGGCAAGAAGCCCTCCCCGGTGTTCCTCAAGGCCGGGCAGGTGATGAAGCTCGGCATCGCGGGGCTCGGCGAACAGCAGCAGAATCTGGTGGCCTCGTCGTGATGCGCGCCGCCGCCATGGCCGTGGCGGTGCTGCTGCCCGGCATGGCGGCGGCACAGCAGCAGCGCCAGCCGGCCCCGCGCCCGGACGACCTGGCTCAGCAGGTCGAACGCAACCTGCGAAGCTGCATGGGCACATCGCAGGACATGGCCCTGGTCGCGCGCTGCATGGATGCGCAGCGCGCCACCATCGCCCCGCGGCTCGATGCCGCCGTCGAGCGTCTGCTGGCAACGCAGCAGGACCCCGCACGCCGCGCCGCACTGGCCGATGTGCAGGGCGCCTGGGCAAGCTATCGCGACCGTCGCTGCGACTTCGCCGGCGGCAATGCCGAACGCGGCGAGAACGCGCAGGCCGACCGCGCCGCCTGCTATCTGCAATTCGACATCGGCCGCGTGGCCGAGATCGAGGCGCTGCTGGCCCCGCCACCGCCCGCGCCGCGCCAGCAGCAACGCCGTTGACCGACACGCCGACGCTGGTGATCTTCGACTTCCCGGCCCGCCCGCCCGGTGGCGCAGCGCAGGCCGCCGCGATGCGCGCGCTCGCGGAGGACATCGCCGCCGAACCCGATCTGCTCTGGAAGATCTGGACGGGATCGGCCGAGGAAAGCCGCGCCGGCGGCATCTACCTGTTCCGCTCGCGCGATGCCGCGGAGGCCTACCACGCCAAGCATGCCGCACGCCTCGCCAAGGCGGGAATCAGCGGCATCGAGGCGACGTATCGGACCTACGACGGGCCACTCACCGCCATCACGCGCGGGCCTGTCGGCTGACGCCGGCGTGCCGTTCGCCCGGCACACACGACCACGCGGTTTTCCTCGCATCGCGCGGCCCGCCGGGCGTAGCCTCCGCACGGCGCCCGTGCGCGTCCTCCGCCCACCGGCGCAGGAGGGTTCAGCCATGGCCATGTACCATCAGGGCAACCGCGACCTGCAGGATGCCTTCGGCACCCGCGCGCTCGCCGACCGCATGGAACAGCGCATCCGGCGCGACGCCTTCACCGAGGAGGACGCGGCCTTCATCGCGTCCCTCTCCTGCTTCTTCCTCGCGACCGCGAATGCCCAGGGACATCCCGATTGCTCCTTCAAGGGCGGCGACCCGGGCCTCGCGCGCGTCGTCGCGCCCGACCTGCTGGTCTTCCCCGACTACGACGGCAACGGGATGTTCAAGAGCCTGGGCAACATCCGCGCCAACCCGCATGTCGGCCTGTTGTTCATCGGCATGGAGGACAAGCCGCGCCGGCTGCGCGTGAACGGCACCGCACAGGTTGTGCTGGACGACCCGCTGCTGGCGGAATTCGAAGGCGGCCAGGCGCTGGTGAGGGTGACGCCCGAGGACATCTTCCCCAACTGCCCGCGCAACATCCCGCGCATGGAAGTGGTGGACCGATCCCCGCACGTCCCGCGCTGCGGCGTCCCACGCGTCGAACCGGCCTGGAAGACCTACGAGATGTTCGCCGACGTGGTGCCGCCGCGAAAGGCGTGACGCCGCATTACGTCGCGCGGCCATAGCCGGCGAATTGCGCCGCCGCGTCGGCCAGTTCGCGCGTCGTGAGCGACACCGGTTCAAGCCCGGCCGCCAGCAGGTCGAGATACTGGCCCGCCAGGTTCTCGACTTCGAAGGCCAGCGTCACCGCGGCGGCCAGCGTTGCGCCGACGGCGACGACGCCATGATTGGCGAGCAGCGCCGCCCGCCGCCCGTCCAGCGCCGCAACGCAGTTCGCCGCCAGGGCCGGCGTGCCGAAGGTCGCGTGCGCCGCACAGCGCACATCACCGCCGGCGAGCAGGATCATGTAGTGAAACGGTGGGATGCCTCGGCGCGTGCAGGACAGCGCGGTGGCACGCGGGCTGTGCGTGTGCACGATCGCGCCGGCATCCGGTCGCGCAGCATAGATCGCGGCGTGCAACTGCCATTCGGATGACGGGCGGTGCCGCCCTGTCGCTGCGCCATCGGCGGTCACACGCACCAGGTCGGCCTCGGTTGTCTCGGCATAGGGCAACGCCGCGGGCGTGACGACGAAGCCGTCGCCATCGCGAACCGACAGGTTGCCGGACTTCGACGGCATGAAGCCGGCGGCATCGAGCCGACGCGCGGCCGCGACAAGCGCCTGCGCGGTCACGCGGCGCCGGCGGACGGCGCGCCCACGATCCCGCCCAGCACCATGCACAGCATCGCCAGGCCCCAGCGCGCCAACGCCCGGCGCATATGCGGCCGCGCTTCGGCCGGAACGCGGTCCGACATCACGAACCAATCCAAGCCATTGAACAGCAGCCGCGACCCGCCGATGCGCACGGCGCGATACCCTTCCACCAACGCCATCACCGTGAAGCCGGCGGCGGCGAGACCGAAGACGAACGCCAGCGCCTGCAGCAAGTCACTCACATCGTCGCCCCCAGCACCCAGGGCGCAAATTCCTGCGCCCCGAACCCCATGGCCTCGCTGCGCGTCGGCTCGCCCGATGCGGTGCGCAGCATCAGTTCAAAGATGCGCTGCCCGCAGGCCTCCACGCTCTCCCCGCCGCTGACGATCGCACCGCAATTGATGTCCATGTCCTCGCTCAGCCGTTCATACATCGCGGTATTCGTCGCGAGCTTGATCGACGGTGCCGGCTTCATCCCGAACACGCTGCCGCGCCCGGTGGTGAAGCACACCAGGTTCGCCCCGCCAGCCACCTGGCCTGTCGCACCGACCGGGTCGTAACCCGGCGTGTCCATGAAAACGAAGCCCTTGGCGGTGACCGGCTCGGCGTAGCGATACACCTCGACCAGGTTGGTCGTGCCGGCCTTGGCCATCGCACCCAGCGACTTCTCCAGGATGGTGGTCAGCCCGCCCGCCTTGTTGCCCGGGGACGGGTTGGCGTTCATCTCCGCCCCCTCGCGCGCGGTGTAGTCCTCCCACCACTTCATCACATCGACCAGCTTCTGCCCGACTTCGCGCGAGACGGCGCGGCGCGTCAGCAGGTGTTCGGCGCCGTAGGTCTCGGGCGATTCCGACAGGATCACCGTGCCGCCATGCCGCACCACCAGGTCGGACGCTGCACCCAGCGCGGGATTCGCAGTGACACCCGAATACCCATCCGACCCGCCGCATTGCAGCGCCACGCACAGCTCGGACGCCGGCACGGCCACGCGCGTCGCGGTGTTGGATTCCGCCAGCACCTCCCGCACGAAATCCATTCCCTTGATCACCGTCGCGCGCGACCCGCCGCTGTCCTGGATATCCATCGACCGCAGCCGCCCGGTCAGCTTCTGCTCCTCCAGCATCGGGCCGAGCTGGTTCACCTCGCAGCCGAGGCCGATGGCGATGACGTGGGAGAAATTCGCATGCCGCGCGAAGCCGGCGAGCGTCCGGCGCAGCACGCGAAGCGGCTCGTCCATCGTCATGCCGCAGCCTGTCTTGTGCGTCAGCGCCACCACGCCATCGACATTCGGCCACGCTTCCAGCGGGTCGTGGCCGGTGATCGGGTTGCGCTCGAATTGCCGTGCGATCAGCTCCGCCACATGCGCCGAGCAGTTCACCGACGTCACGATGCCGATGTAGTTGCGCGTCGCCACGCGCCCATCGGCGCGGCGAATGCCCATGAACGTCGCGGGCGCATCGATATACACCGTCGGCTTCGCATCCACGCCCCAGGCATAGTCGCGCGAAAAATCGCCCATCTCGCAATTATGGGTATGCACCCAGGCGCCGGGCTCGATCGCATCCGTCGCGAAGCCGATGATTTGGCCGTAGCGCCGGATCGGCTCGCCCTTCGCGTGCGGACGCACCGCCACCTTGTGCCCGGCGGGGATGCGCCGTGCGCCGACCGTGACACCCGGCGCCACGACGCTGCCGGGCATCAGCACGGCGCGCGCGATCACCACGCCATCCTCGGGATGCAGGCGGATCACGGGGGGCAGTGTCGCGGTGTCCATCTCTCGTTCCTTCCCTGGGCTGCGCATCCTAGGCCACGCGCGGCGCGCCGCGCATCCCTTGCGTCCCGCCCGCAGCCGGCGCATGAAGGCCATGGACACCTTGGGGAGCCCCGTCCGGGGGCTGAGAGGCGGGCTTCACCCGCGACCCATGGAACCTGATCCGGTTCGGACCGGTGTAGGGAACGGTGCCACCCGTTCGTCCGCGCGTTCACCGCCCACCAGGGCGAACGTGCGGCCATGCGCGGAAGCCCCCGTTTCCTCCGCCGGCATGGAGGAGACGAGCAATGCATCGCCGCACGCTGATCGCCGCCACTGCCGCAGCGGCCCTGGCCCGCCCCGCCGCCGCGCAGACCGCCCGCGCCCGCACCCTGCGCTTCATGCCGCAGGCGGCGCTTGCCTCGCTCGACCCGGTGTTCAGCCCGAGCACCATCATCACCACCCACGCCTACTGCGTGTTCGACACGCTGTATGGCGCCGACCGCGCGCTCCGCCCGCGCCCGCAGATGGCCGAGGGCCACAGCGTCGACGACAACGGCCGCACCGTGCGCATCCGCCTGCGCGACGGGCTACGCTGGCATGATGGCGAGCCGGTGCGCGCCGCCGATTGCGTGGCCTCGATCAAGCGCTGGGCGTCGCGCGACGGCTTCGGCCAGGTGCTGATGCGCGCCACCGCCGATCTGTCCGCCGCCGACGACCGCACAATCCTCTTCCGCCTGCACCGCCCCTTCCCCGCGCTGTTCGACGCGCTGGCCAAGCCCGGCTCCTCGCCCTGCTTCATGATGCCCGAGCGCATCGCCGCCATCCCGGCTGACCGCGCGCTGGGCGTCGAGCACATGATCGGCTCCGGCCCCTGGCGCTTCATCGCCGCCGACTACGTGCAGGGCGCGCGCAGCCACTACACCCGCAACGACGCCTATATCCCGCGCGACGAACCCGCCGAGGCCGCCGCCGGCGGCAAGCGCGTGCATTTCGACCGTCTGGAACTCACCTGGATTCCCGATGGCGGCACCGCGGCCGCGGCGCTGCGCACCGGCGAGATCGACTGGATCGAATACCCCCTGCCCGACCTGGTGCCGGTGCTCGAACGCGGTCCACAGACCAGGACACAAATCTACGACCCGAACGGCTTCCTGGGCTTCCTGCGCTTCAACCACCTGCACAAGCCCTTCGACGACGTGCGCGTGCGCCGCGCCATCCGCGACGTGATCGTCCAGTCCGACTTCATGTCGGCGGTGGCGCTGGAAGGCGACTGGCAGGAATGCCACGCCCTGTTCCCCTGCGGTCTGCCCGGCGTGGTGGAATTCCCGCCCGCCGCGCGCGGCCCCGCCGCAATGGAGCGCGCCCGCGCCGCCCTGCGCGAGGCCGGCTACAACGGCGAACCCATCATCCACATCAACCCGTCGGACTTCCCGGCGGTGACGCAGCAGGGGCGCCTGACGGTCGAGCTGATGCGCCAGCTGGGCGTGAACATCCAGGTGGTCGAGAGCGACTGGGCTTCGATCCTGAGCCGGCGCGCCAACCGCAACCCGCCGGCGCAGGGCGGGTGGAACCTGCACAACACCAATGGCCCGGCGGCGACCATCGCCAACCCCGCGGTCTCCTTCGCCATCCGCATGAACGGCCTGGCCGCCTGGCCCGGCTGGCCGTCCGACGCCGCGGTGGAGGAACAGGTCGAGGCCTGGATCAACGCCACCGACGCCGACACGCAGGACACCGCGATGCGCCGCCTGCAGGAGCTCGCCTGGGATGCGGTGCCCTTCGCGCCGACCGGCCTGTTCCGCCTCCGCACGGCCTTCCGCGCCGAGATCAGCGGCGTGCTGCAGGGGCCGAACCCCTTCGTGTGGAATCTCAGGCGGGGCTGATGCCCCGCCGGCGTCAGTGGGCGACCGACTTCGAGAAGACGTTCAGCACCACCACGCCCGCGATGATCAGCCCCATCCCGACCAGCGCCGGCAGGTCCAGCGCCTGCCGGAACCACACCCAGCCGACCGCCGAGATCAGCACGATCCCGACCCCCGACCAGATGGCATAGGCGATGCCCGTCGGGATCACGCGCAGCGTCAGCGCCAGGAAATAGAAGGCGATGGCGTATCCCAGCACGGTCGCGAGGCTCGGCCAGAGCCGGGTGAAGCCGTCGGAGGCCTTCAGCGCGGAGGTCGCGATCACCTCGCTGACAATGGCGATGCCGAGATACGCATAGGCCAGCGAGACACTCACCGGCGGCGCCTCAGCAGCCGCCGGGGACGTCCTCCAGCTTCACCATCCGGCCCTCGACCACGAAGTCGCGGAAATCCATCAGCAGCTGGTCGGCGATGCCGTTCTCCCAGTAGCGCAGCGAGACCTCGTAGGACGGCGTGGTCGCCCCACCCCCCTGCTGCTGCGCCTCGCGGTCGAAGAAGGCGATCCGCATCCGCACGGATCCGAGCGGCGAGAGCACCGGGAAGTCCGGCACGTCGCGCGGCGCATCCCAGGCCGAGAGCACCGTGGTCGTGTCCTGCGCGCCATCCTCCGAGGTGCCGTCGAATAGCGGGCCGACCAGCAGGCGACGGTCGGCGCGCCCGGCATTCAGCGACAGGATGGTGTGGGCGTTCGGCAGCATGGTGCCGGGGGGCAGGCGGACCTCGCGCGCGGTGGGCTCGGTATAGCGGACCACGCCCGACCCATCGGCGCCGATCTCGGCCTCGCCGGCGATGCGGGTAGTGACCGCGCCCTGCGTCATCTGCGTCAGCGTGAATCGCAGCCGGCGGCCGTCCTTGCTCTCATAGGTCGCGTAGTCCGAGGCGGTCTCGATCTCGGTCCCCTCGCGGTCGGCCAGCGTGAGGGAGAAGCGCTGGCGCGTCGCCCAGCCGTCGCAGGCGTCGATCACCTCATAGCCCATCGCACCCTCGGCGCGGGCGATGTTGCCGGGTTCGCGGGCCTGCGCCAGCGTCAGGCGATAGGCGGCGCGATGGGGTGCGAGGTGGCGCGCCTCGATCGCCTGGCCCTGCGGCACGGGCACCGCGGGGGCCGGCGCCTGGGCATGCGCCACGGGCAGCAGGAGCAGCACGGCAAGGGCAGTCGCAAGGCTCAGCCGCATCAGGGGCTCCTCGGGCGTGGCGGGACCATGAACTTAGGGAGTCTTCGGCGCCACCGCACCCTTTGCGGGCGGCAGATCGAGCTTGAGGTGCAGTTCCTTCAGCCGCGCAGCCGGCACCGGGGCGGGCGCCTGCATCATCAGGTCCTCGCCCTGCTGGTTGAGCGGGAAGAGGATGACCTCGCGGATGTTGGGTTCGTCGGCCAGCAGCATGACGATGCGGTCGATCCCCGGGGCCGAGCCGCCATGCGGCGGCGCGCCGTAGCGGAAGGCGTTGAGCATGCCGCCGAAGCGGTCCTCGACATCCTGGGCGGTGTAGCCGGCGATCTCAAAGGCGCGGATCATGATGTCGGGGCGGTGGTTGCGGATGGCACCGCTGCTCAGTTCCACGCCGTTGCAGACGATGTCGTACTGGAAGGCCTTGATGTCCAAGGGGTCCATCGTGTTCAGCGCCTCCAGCCCGCCCTGCGGCATGCTGAAGGGGTTGTGGCTGAAGTCGATCTGCTTGGTGTCCTCGTTCAGCTCGTACATCGGGAAGTCGACGATCCAGCAGAAGCGGAACTCGTCCTTGGCGATCAAGCCGAGTTCCTCGCCGAGGCGGGTGCGGACCTTGCCGGAGAATTTCGGCGCCTCGTCCTTCTTGCCGGCGGCGAAGAACACCGCGTCGCCGGGCTTCAGCCCGCAGGCGGCGCGGATCGCCTCGACGCGGTCGGCTTCCAGGTTCTTGGCGATCGGACCCTTCGGCCCGTCCGCGGCGAACTGGATATAGCCCAGGCCGCCGGCGCCCTCGGCCCGCGCCCAATCATTCAGCTTGTCGAAGAAGCCGCGCGGCTTGTCGGCTGCGCCTGGTGCGGGCACGGCGCGCACGATGCCGCCGGCGGCCGCGATCTTGGCGAACAGCCCGAAGCCCGACCCGGCGAAATGCTCGGTGACGTCGGTGATCCTGATGGGATTCCGCAGGTCCGGCTTATCCGACCCGTATTCCAGCATGGCCGTGTCGTAGGCGATGCGCGGGAAGGGGGCGCCATAGACCTTCCGGTCGCCGGCGAATTCCTCGAACACGCCGGCGATCACCGGCTCGATCGCGGCGAACACGTCTTCCTGGGTGACGAAGCTCATCTCGAAGTCGAGCTGGTAGAACTCGCCCGGGCTGCGGTCGGCGCGCGAGGCCTCGTCGCGGAAGCAGGGTGCGATCTGGAAGTAGCGGTCGAAGCCCGCCACCATCGCCAGCTGCTTGAACTGCTGCGGCGCCTGCGGCAGCGCGTAGAATGTGCCGGGGTGGTTGCGCGACGGCACCAGGAAGTCGCGCGCGCCCTCGGGGCTGGACGCCGTCAGGATCGGCGTCTGGAACTCCGTGAAGCCCTGGTCGATCATGCGGCGGCGAATGGACGCGATCACCCCCGCGCGCAGCAGGATGTTGCGCTTCTGCTTCTCGCGCCGCAGGTCGAGGAAGCGGTACTTCAGGCGCAGTTCCTCGGGAAATTCCTGATCGCCCGCCACCTGGATCGGCAGGACCTCGGCGTTGGACTGCACCGCGATCTCATGGGCGCGGATCTCGATCTCGCCGGTCGGCAGCTTTTCGTTGACGGTGCCGGCCTCGCGCAGGACCACCTCGCCGGTGACCGTGATGACGCTCTCGGGGCGCACCGCCTCGGCCGCGTCGAACACGATCGACCCCGAGGGGAACACGCATTGCGTCAGGCCGTAGCGGTCGCGCAGGTCGATGAACAGCAGGCCGCCATGGTCGCGCTTGCGATGCACCCAGCCGGACAGGCGGACGGTCTGGCCGGCATCGGCGGCACGGAGCGCGGCGCAGGTATGGGTGCGGTAGGCGTGCATGTTGTGGCGACCGTCATCTTCAGGGCGGGAAGGCCGCGCAGAGGGACCGAGAGGGCCGGGGCTGTCAAGCGCGGCGGCGGAAAACATGGCCTTCGCCGGGACATGCAGGTTTCGGACAAATTCCCACCCGGCCCATTCCGATGGTTTGGCAGGCGCGAGGGGGAGGGTCGGGCAGGGGTTCTCCATGCCGCGCAGAATGCCAGATTATTTTCCTATCTGCAACCCGGAGCGCGGCGGGCGGCTACCCTGGCAGCGTCACCCGCGCCAGCATCGCCTCGCCCGCGCCGCCGCCCGCGAGTCCTCCGGTGCCCAGCACATAGGCCGAGGCCATCCCCGGCACCGCGGCCAGCGCCGTATTGCCCTCGAGGCCGGGCACGGCGAAGGCCTCGGCCTCGGTCGCGCCGGGATGCAGCCGGGCGATCGCCGACCCGTGCGTCGCCGCCCAGATGGTCCCGTCCGGCATCACCCAGAAATCGTCGATGCCGGGAAACCGCGCGACCGGCGCCGGCGCGCCATCCGGCCCGCCCTGGCCGTCCAGCCCGACCCGCAGCAGCATCCGCGTCGCGGAATTGGACAGCAGCAGCGACCGGCCATCGGCGCTGCGCTTGATGCCGTTCACCCCCGGCAAGGCCGGACGCGCCGGATCGCCACCCAGGGCGGGGTGTTCGAGCCAGACGCGTGGCGCAGCGCCATCAAGCGGCACGGCCCAGATGCGCCCCAGCGCCGAATCCCCCAACAGCACCAGGCCCGGCGCGGCGGCCAGCATGCCGTTGGGGAAGATGGCCTCGGGCAGCGGCAGCCGGCGCCGCAGGCGGCCCTGGGCGTCGAGCACCAGCACCGCGCCGGTGCCGCGCAGCGCCGCCGGCCCCGCGGTGAAGGCCGCGCCATGTCCCGCCAGGACGACCTCGCCGCCCTCGATCAGCGCCAGGCTGACGGCATGCAGCGGCACCTCGGCCCAGGGGCCGGCGGCCGCGGCCGACCAGGCTTCCACCCGCCGCGCGAAATAGTTCGTGAACAGCACCGTGCCGTCCGGCCGGACCACCAGGTTCTCAAGGAATGTGCCGGCCGGGAACCGCGCCAGGGGCAGGACCGCCAGCCCTTGCGCATGCGCCGCGCCGAGGGGGAGGCCCGCCGCGGCCGCCGCCATGACATCACGCCTCCGCATCGTCGCACCCCGCTTCGTTGCGCCGATGGACATCGGCCCGGCATCGCGCCTGGCAAGGTGCGTCCCGGCTGGCGTCACGAAACGGTCATGCGCTGGCGGCGTCGAGCTCCGCCATCTCGGCCGCACCCAGCGTCAAGGTCGCCGCCTGCGCCAGTTCCGCCAGCTGGTCCGGGCTGGTCGCGCTGGCGATCGGCGCGGTGATGCCCGGCCGCGCCAATTGCCAGGCCAGCGCGACCGCCGCCGGGCTGATGCCATGCCGCGCCGCCACAGCATCGACCGCCGCCAGGACACGCATGCCCTTGTCGGTCATGTGCTTGGCCACGCTGCGCTCGCCGCGTACCGATTTCCCGAGATCCGCCGCCGTGCGGTACTTCCCCGTCAGGAAGCCCGAAGCCAACGCCGAATAGGTGATGACCCCCACCTGCTCCGCCAGGCACAGCGGCAGCAGGTCGGCCTCGATGCCGCGATCCATCAGGTTGTAGACCGGCTGGTGGCTCTCGAAGCGCGGCAGGCCCTGCGACGTGCTCAAATCCAGCGCCGCCTTCAGCCGCGCCGCCGTGTAGTTGGACGACCCGATCGCCCGCACCTTCCCCGCCTCGATCAGCCGCTGGAAGGCACCGAGCGTCTCGGCCAGCGGCGTCGCCTCGTCATCCTTGTGCGCCTGGTACAGGTCGATCCGCTCGATCCCGAGCCGCTTCAAGGACGCCTCGCAGGCCTTGGCGATCCAGTCCGGCGAGAGCCCCTTCCCCTGCCCCGGGATCTCCATGCCGCACTTGGTCAGCACCAGCACCTTGTCCCGCGCGCCGGGCCGCGCCTTCAGCCAGGCGCCGATCACGGTTTCCGATTCGCCCCCGACATGGCCGGAAACCCAGGTGGAATAGACATCGGCCGTGTCGATCGCGACCAGCCCGCGCTCCACGCAGGCATCGAGCAGGCGGAAGGACATCGCCTGGTCCGCCGTCCAGCCGAACACATTGCCGCCGAAGACCACCGGCGGCACCGACAGGCCCGACCGGCCCAAAGCGCGCATCTGCATGGGGAACATCCTCCGTTTCGGCCGCCAGGATGCGCCGCGCCCGACGCGCCGGCCAGCCCTGCCGCCGGCGCGGCTTTCCCTGGCCCGCCCCGGGGTCTAGAAGCGACGCACATGAGCCGCCGCCCCGCCGCCGCCCCCGACGCCACCCCCGTCCTGATCACCGACACCGAGGCGCTCGCCGCCCTCTGCGCCCGCCTGCGCGCCGAGACCTTCGTTACGGTCGACACGGAGTTCATGCGCGAGCGGACCTATTGGCCCGAGCTCTGCCTGGTGCAGCTCGCCGGCGAGACGGAGGTCGCCGAGGTCGATGCCCTCGCCCCCGGCCTCGATCTCGCCCCGCTCGGCGAATTGCTCGCCGACCCGGCGGTGATGAAGGTGTTCCACGCCGCCCGGCAGGACGTGGAAATCTTCCTGCTGAAGTTCGGCGCCGTGCCGACGCCCATCTTCGACACGCAGATCGCTGCCATGGTCGCCGGCTATGGCGACCAGGTCTCCTATGACGGCCTCTGCCGGTCTCTCGCCGGCGTGCAGATCGACAAGGCGCACCGCTTCTCGGACTGGTCGGCGCGCCCGCTCTCGGCCGCGCAGTTGGCCTATGCCGCCGCCGACGTCACGCATCTTCGCAAGATCTACACGGCGCTCGATGCCAAGCTGCGCCGCGAAGGCCGCCTGAATTGGGTGGCCGAGGAAATGGGCGCGCTGGCCGACCCCGCGACCTATCTCCAGGACCCCGAGACCGCCTGGGAACGCCTGCGCCCGCGCACCACCAACCGCCGCTTCCTGGGCGTGCTGCAGGCCGTCGCCGCCTGGCGCGAACGCGAGGCCCAGCGCATCAACATCCCGCGCCAGCGCCTGGTGAAGGACGAAACGCTGCTCGAAGTGGCCGCCACCACGCCGGAGACGCCCGCCGACCTCGCCCGTGCCCGCGGCATCTCGGAAGGCTTCGCCAAGGGTCGCTCCGGCCTCGGCCTGATCGCCGCCGTCAAGGCCGGCAAGGAAGCCCCGGACGACACCCTGCCCGAAGCCCCCAAGGACCGCGCCGGCCCACCCGCCTCCCCCGCCCTGGTCGCGCTGCTGAAAGTGCTGCTCGCCGCCAAAAGCGAGGAACACAACGTCGCCCCGAAACTGCTGGCGAGCAGCGACGACCTCGACCGCCTGGCCGCCGGCGACGGCACCGACGTGCCCGCCCTGCACGGATGGCGTCGCGACGTCTTCGGCGACGCGGCACTGGCGCTGAAGGGCGGCCGGCTTGCGCTGGGGGTGGACGGGAAGCGGGTGAAGTTGATCCCGGCTGGGTGAAGGCGCTGCGGGTGAGGGCTTTGCCCTCCCCCGGACCCCCACCCACCAAAGGCCTAAAGGCCCTTGGATCCCGTTACTTTAATCGGGGATTTTGGGGAGGGGCATGGCGCGTCCGTCGCGTCAGGCTCACCGACGATGCCCCTCCCCAAAATCCCCGATCAGGTATTGGTGTCCAGAGGCCCTTAGGCCTTTGGTGGGGGGAGGTTCGGAGGGGGGCAAAGCCCCTCTCCGAGGCGCGCCTTCACCCCGCGACTTCCACCCCCGCTTCCAGCCCCAGCACAGCCGCCAGCGCCTCCACGCGCCGCAGCACGCTTTCGCCGGCGAAGACGCCGGTGCCTTCGACCAGGCGCAGCATCAGGCGGCCGCCACGGCGTTCGATTTCGGTGCCGGCGAGGAGTTCGGGGGTGCCGCCGGACAGGGTGTAGGCTAGGCGCAGGGCGGCGCCGAGGGTTTCGGCGCGGCGCACGGCGGCGACGTCGAGCAGCACGCGCGCGGCCTGGATGTAGGATGCGTCGGGCCCGGCCTCGTAGCGCAGTGCGACGGCGAGGGCGAGGAAGGCGCGGGCGTGGTGGTCGAGGCCGACGCCGGGCTGGCGCAGCACGCGGAAGTAGGAATGTTCGGCGCGGTAGTCCGGGTGGTCGTGGCTGCCGATATCCGACGCCCAGCAGGCGGCGATGCGCAGCGCGGCGTCATTGGGGGATTCGGTTTCGAACAGCCCGTTGGTCCAGCGCGCCAGGGCGGCCGGTAGGCGCGGGTCGCGGCCAAAGCGCTCGGCGAGTTCCTGCGCGGCGGACAGCAGCGGGTCGGCTTGGCGGGCTTCGGCCGGCAGGCGGCGGGCGTACCAGCCTTCGCGCAGGCCGTTGGCGGAGAACACCACGCGGCGGGCGCCGCTGGCGCGCAACAGGCGGCGCAGCACCACCGCGGCCCAGGGCAGGTCGCCAAGGCGCTTGGTGGGCGCGCCGGGCATGCGTTCCAGCGTGCGGCGGGTGGCGGCCATGACCACGCCGGCCAGGTCGCGCGCTTCCTCGCGCATCAGCACGTAGTGGTGCACGATCGACAGCGGATAGGCGGTCTGGGCGATGTGCATCCGCGCCAGCGCGCGCCAGGCGCCGCCGACTAGGTACAGGTCGCGCCCGGTGGCCTCGGGCAGCCAGGGCACGCGGGCGAATTCCTCGTCGGCCAGGGTGCGGGCGCGCTGGACCTCGCCGCCGGCGCGTTCGGCCAGGCGGATGGCGCCGAGCGGCAGGCTGGCGACGCGCCCGGCACGGCCATGCGCCAGTTCCACCAGTTCGAGCGACCCGCCGCCGATATCGCCCAGCACGCCATCGGCGTCGGGGAAGCCCAGGCGCACGCCGTCGGCGGACAGGTGGCCTTCCTCGTCGCCGGTCAGCACGCGGATCACCAGGTCCGGCAGGCGGTCGCGCAGGGCGGCGATGAAGGATGCGCCGTTGCTGGCGTCGCGCACGGCGGCGGTGGCCAGCACCTCGACGGGGTCGGCGCCCATGGCGCGCGCGACGGTGTGGTAGCGCACCATGACGGTGAGCGCCTGCTCCACTGCGTCCTCGTTCAGCATGCCGGTGGTCACCAGGCCGCGACCGAGGCCGAGCACCGCCTTCTCGTTGAAGATCGCGAGCGGATTGCGCCCGTGTCCTTCGAAGACCACCAGGCGCACGGAATTGGAGCCGAGGTCCACCACCGCTGAACGCGCGGCGCGGGGGGCCGCGCCGGGCAGGCCGGGCATGTCGGTCATGGTACTGTCCATCGGTTCAGTCCTGCACCACCCGGTCCTGCCGCGGCCGCCGCGGCGCACCCTTGAGCGCGCTGCCGCGGCCCGAGAGCGACGGGTTGGTCATGAAGTATTCGTGGGCCGAGACGCCCTTCTCGCCGGGCGACAGGCGCGTCCATGCGCCATCGGCGCGCAGCTGCCAGGACTGCATGCTGTCCTTCAGGTTCACCACCATGATCTGGTCGAGGATCTGCGCGTGCACCGTGGGGTTCTCGACCGGCACCATGGTCTCGACGCGCCAGTCCATGTTGCGCGCCATCCAGTCCGCCGAGCTGATGAAGACGCGCGCGCGGCGCGACGGCAGGCGGTGGCCATTGCCGAAGACGCAGATGCGCGAGTGTTCCAGGAAGCGGCCGACGATCGACTTCACCCGGATGTTGTCCGACAGGCCCTTCACCCCGGGGCGCAGGCAGCAGATGCCGCGCACCACGGCCTCGACCTTCACGCCCGCGCGCGATGCCGCATACAGCGCGTCGATCAGCGTCTCGTCGACCAGCGAGTTCATCTTGATCCAGATGGCCGCCGGCTTGCCTTCGCGGGCGAAGGCGATCTCCTGCTCGATCATCGCGAGCAGCGTGGGGCGGATGGTCAGTGGGGAGAAGGCCAGCTTGTCCATCGTCTCGGGCCGTGCGTAGCCGGTCATGTAGTTGAACAGCTTGGCGGCGTCGCGCGTCAGCGCCGGGTCGGCGGTGAAGTAGGACAGGTCCGTGTAGATGCGCGCGGTGACCGGATGGTAGTTGCCGGTGCCGAAATGCGCGTAGGAGCGGAGCTGCGCGCCCTCGCGCCGCACCACCAGCGAGACCTTCGCGTGGGTCTTCAGTTCGACGAAGCCGTAGACCACCTGCACGCCAGCGGCTTCGAGCTCGCGTGCGAGCGCGATGTTGCGTTCCTCGTCGAAGCGCGCCTTCAGCTCCACGATGCCGGTGACGGACTTGCCGGCCTCGGCGGCCTCGATCAATGCCTTGGCGATCGGGCTGTCGCGCGTGGTGCGGTACAGCGTCTGCTTGATCGCGACCACGTTCGGGTCGCGCGCCGCCTGGCGCAGGAACTGCACCACGACGTCGAAGGATTCATAGGGGTGGTGGACGACGATGTCCTTCGCCTTGATCGCCGCGAAGCAGTCGCCGCCGAAATCCAGGATGCGTTCGGGAAAGCGCGGCGTATAGGGCGTGAACAGCAGGTCCGGCCGGTCGTCCACGATCATCTGCGTGAGGTCCGACAGGCCGAGCAGACCTTCCACCGTGAACAGCTCGGACCGCGGCGCCTCCAGCTCCTCGGCGACGAAATCCACCATGTCGGGCGGCGTCGCGGCGGTGACGGACAGCCGGATCGGCCGACCGCGGCGGCGCCGCTTCAGCGCGGATTCATAGGACCGCACGAGGTCCTCGGCCTCCTCCTCGAACTCCACATCGGTGTCGCGGATCAGGCGGAACAGGCCGGTCTCGGCGGGGATGAAGCCGGGGAACAGGCGGTCGAGGAACAGCGTGATGAGGTCTTCCAGCTGCACGAAGCGAATGCCGGGCGCACTCTCGCGCGCCGGCAGGCGGATGAAGCGCTGCACCTGCGGGGAGAGCGGAAGCAGCGCGCGCATGGTGCCGCCATCCTCCTCGCGCACCAGCTTCAGCACCATGCACAGCGACAGGTTGGCGATGAAGGGAAAGGGATGCGCCGGGTCCACGGCCAGGGGCGTCAGCACCGGAAACACCCGGTCCATGAACCAGCCTTCCAGCCAGTCGCGATCGGCTGCGTCGAGTTCCGCCGGTTCGCACAGCGTGACGCCGGCCGCGCGCATCAGCCCACACAGTTCCTGCCAGGCGTCCTGCTGGGCGCGGATCAGTGCCTGCGCCTGGTCATGGATGGCGGCCAGTTGCTGCGCCGGCGTCTTGCCGTCATGGCTCAACTTGCCGATGCCCGCGCGTTCCTGCCCGACCAGCCCGGCCACGCGCACCGAGTAGAACTCGTCGAGGTTGGACGCCGAGATCGCCACGAAGCGCAGCCGTTCCAGCAACGGATGCCGCGGGTTCGCCGCTTCTTCCAGCACACGCTGGTTGAAGGCGAGCCAGGAGAGCTCACGGTTGATGAAGCGCGCGGGGCTGGTCAGCAGCGCATCGGCCGGCTCGGGCGCCAGGGCGGCAACGTGGTTCATGGCCGCAGACTACAGCAGCGCGGGCGCGGCGGGGGAGGGCGCGGCGGAAATTGTCTCGGAAGCATCATCGCCCGGCGCTTCCCCGAAGCCCTCCCACCCGGCCAGGGCGGCGCGGGCCAGGGGGCGGGTGACCGGGGCGCGGGCGCCGAGCGCGGCGCGGTCCAGCCGGGCCACGGCCTCGGCCAGGGCGGCGGCCTCGCGCGGCAGGCGGGTCAGCAGCCAGGCCTGGATGTCGGGGGCGACGCGCAACTGCCGGTCGGCGAACAGCTTGGCCAGCAGCGCCACCAGCAGCCCATCGCCCGGCGGGCCGATGCCCACCGCCGTGGTGGCGCGCAGCCGGCTGGCCAGGTCGGGCAGCGCGACGGGCCAGCGCGATGGCGCCTCGCGCGCCAGCAGCAGGAGGCCCTCGCCGCGCTCGGCGCAGAGGTTTACCAGGTGCAGCAGGGCGGTCGACTGCGGCACCGCATCGGCATCATCCAGCACCGTGCCGCCGGCGGCGGGCGGCGGCAGGCCGCGCAGCGCCGGGCCATCCAGCAGGCGCCACCCGCGCGCCGCCGCGAAGGCGCGGCCCATATGGGACTTGCCCACCCCCGCCGGCCCGAACAGCGCCAGCCGCCCGCCGGGCCAGGCTCCGGGCCGGTCGAGCCAGGCCAGCGCCTCGGCATTCGAGGAATCCTCGAGGATATCGGCGCGGTCGCAGGAGGCATGGACCGGCAGCGGCAGCACGAATTGCCGCGCCCCCTGGCGTGGCGGGGCCATGCGCGCCCCCTAGATCCCGGTCCGCGGCGGGTCGAGATACAGCGGGCTTTCGAGGTACCGCCGCAGCCAGTACCGCGCCACCACGCCCAGCGCCGCGGCCATCGGCACCGCCAGCAGCACGCCCAGGAAGCCGAAGGCCACGCCGCCCGCGAACAGCGCGAAGATCACCCAGACCGCATGGAGTTCCACCCGGTCCCCCAGCAGATAGGGGTAGATCACGTAGCCCTCGACCGTCTGGCCCACCACGAAGATGGCGACCACCAGCATCACCTCGTTCCAGGTGCCAAACTGCCCCATTGCCAGCAGCACGGCCGAGGCGAAGCCGGTCAGCGACCCGACATAGGGGATGAAGGTCAGGATGCCCGACATCAGCCCGATGGTCAGGCCGAGTTCCAGCCCCACCAGCTGCAATGCCACCGCGTAGAACAGGCCGAGCGCCGCGCAGCACAGCAACTGCCCGCGCAGCCAGGCGGACAGCACGCGGTCGGTGTCGCGCGCCAATTGCCGCAGCACCGCGGCATTCTTGCGCGGCAGCCAGGATTCGACGCGCCCCAGCATCGCCGGCCAGTCGCGCAGCAGGTAGAAGGCCACCACCGGGACCACGACCACTAGCGTGAACACCTGGAACAGCGCGAAGCCGCCGCCGATCAGCCGCGTCGCTGCCGTCACCACCCAGGACAGCATCGCGCCGGCCTGGTTGACCGCCAGGTCGCGCATGCGCTGGTCGACCATCTCGGGGCCCAGCGTCTCCTCGAGGCGCATGAGCCCGTCGCGCAGCAGCGTGCCCAGCCCCGCCGCATAGATCGGCAGCCGCTGCACCAGGATGCCGATCTGCGCCAGGATCACCGGATAGAGCAGCAGCATCGCCACCAGCCCGACCGCCATGAGCAGGAAGATCAGCGTGGCCGCGCCCAGGCTGCGCCGGATGCCAAGGCGCGTCAGCCGCGTGGCGATCGGGTCGAGGAAATAGGCGATGACTGCCGCCAGCACGAAGGGCGTCAGGATGCCCTGGAACATCCACAGGCAGAACAGCAGCGCCACGCCCATGCCTACCACCAGCGTGGTGCGCTGCGCCTTGGTGGCGGTGCGTGGCGTGGAAGGCGGCGGGAAGCGTGCCGGCGCGGCCGGCGTGGCGCGAGGCGCGGGCGCGCGCGGCGGCGTGTCGTTCATGCGCCCCCGCCCGCGGTCAGCCGCGCCGCCTGGAGCACATAGGCAGCGCCCGAGGCCAGGGTGGTGACGGCGACCACCCCGATCATCACCTCCAGCAGCCCCGGCGCCGAGAGCTGGAACCCCGCCAGCAGCAGCGCCAGCGCGGCCAGCGCGATCTGCGCGACGGTATTCGCCTTGCTGACCATCAGCGGCCGGATCTGCGCGCGCGTGCCCAGCATCCAGAGCGTGATGACGCCGCCCACGATCAGCAGATCGCGGAACACCACCAGGATGGCCAGCCAGTCCGGCAGCACGCCGATTGCCGCCAGCGTCACATACACCGACACCAGCAGCGCCTTGTCCGCGATCGGGTCCAGCAGCGCGCCCAGCGCCGAGCGCTGGTTCCACACCCGCGCCAGCCAACCATCCACCGCGTCCGAGACGCCGGCCCCCACGAAGACCAGGAAGGCGATGTCGAGCCGGTGCTGCAGCATCAGCCAGACCGCCGCCGGCACCGCACACAGGCGCGCCAGGGTGATGAGGTTCGGCACGGTGAACAGCCCGGCCTCAGGCGCGGCCGGGCCTGCCCCCTCCGGGCGGCTGTGCTGGTCAGGAGCGTCCGCCAAGGCCCACGCGCCAGGCATCGCCGGGGGCCCCGGAGCCGGGGGTCATGGTCAGCCCCTGGCGGGCGAGATGCTCGGCGGCGACCGGCGGCGGGGCGCGCAGCCCCAGGCGCAGCCGCGCGCGGTCGGTGGAGATCGCCACCACCTCCAGCCGCGCGGTGTTCGCCACCAGGCGGCGGCGGATCTCGAGCCATTCGTTCAGCGAGCCATACAGCGCCACGGCTTCGATGGTGGCGGCGGCGGGGCCGGCGGGCACCGGGCGCGGCGCCGGGTCGCCGGGCGTGGCCGGCGCGGTGCCCTCGGCCGTGCCGGTCCCGCCGGTGACGGCGCGCACGCGGCCCGGATTGAAGTTCACGGTGATCCGCCCGGTGTAGCGGGTGGGGGAGGTCCGTTCCTCCTCGATGATGATCGAGGTGACCATGCCCTCGATCTGCGAATCCGACAGCTGGCGCGTGACCCCGGCGGCGGAGGCGATGCGGTCCCAGGCCGCGCGCCGGCCCGCCACGAAGGCTCGTTCGCGGGCGATCACGCCGTTCTCGGCGGTGGCTTCCGCGGGCACGCCGCGCTGGGTGTAGGAGACCGCCGCCGGCGCTTCCTGCGCCCGCGGGGCGGCCGGCAGCGCGAAGGCCAGCATCACGGTTGCGAGGATCGCCGCCGCATGGTTCTTTCCGCGCGCCCGCGCGGGGCGGGTCCTGACCGGCATGACCATCATCATTCCTTGCTGGCGGCCGGTCGCTGGCCGCCCCCGCCGCGCCGCCGCGGCGCCACTGCCCTGCCAGATACCCGATCGGAGGCCGCCCTGACCAGTTCCCCGTCCGCTCCCCTCACCTACCGCGCCGCCGGCGTCGACATCGAGGCCGGCGACGCGCTGGTCGATGCCATCAAGCCGCTGGCGAAATCCACCGACCGGCCGGGCACCATGGGGGGCCTGGGTGGCTTCGGCGCGCTGTTCGACCTGAAGGCGGCGGGCTTCACCGACCCCGTGCTGGTGAGCAGCACCGATGGCGTCGGCACCAAGCTGCGCGTCGCCATCGATGCCGGGCTGCACGCGACCGTGGGCATCGACCTGGTGGCGATGTGCGTCAACGACCTGGTGGTGCAGGGCGCCGAGCCGCTGTTCTTCCTGGACTACTTCGCGACCGGCGCGCTGGACGTGGCCTCGGCGAAGCAGGTCGTGGCCGGCATCGCCGAGGGCTGCCGCATCGCAGGCTGCGCCCTGGTCGGCGGCGAGACAGCCGAGATGCCGGGCATGTACGCCAAGGGCGACTACGACCTGGCCGGCTTCTCGGTGGGTGCCGCCGAACGCGGCGCGCTGCTGCCGAACGCCGATGTCGGGCCGGGCGATGTCATCCTGGGGCTGCTGTCCTCGGGCGTGCATTCCAATGGCTACTCGCTGGTGCGTCGCATCCTGGAACGCGGCAATGCCGGGCTTGGTTCCCCCGCACCCTTCGCGGCGGGCAGCACGCTCGGCGCGGCGCTGCTGGAGCCCACGCGCATCTACGTGAAGCCGCTGCTGGCCGCGCATCGCGCCGGGCTGGTGAAGGCCGCCGCGCACATCACCGGCGGCGGGCTGCCGGGCAACCTGCCGCGCGTGCTGCCGGCCGGCACGCTGGCGGTGGTCGATGCGCGCGCCTGGACGCCGCCGCCGGTCTTCGCCTGGCTGGCCCGCAGCGGCGGGGTCGAGGCGCAGGAGATGCTGCGCGTCTTCAACTGCGGCATCGGCATGGCCGTGGTGGTGGAGGCCGCGCAGGCCGAGGCCGCGATCGCGCTGCTGGAAGCGCAGGGCGAGACGGTGCGCCGCATCGGCGTGATCGAGGCCGCGTCGGGCGAGGCGGCTGTCCGCATCGACAACCTCGGTCCCGGCTGGCCGGCGTGACGGCTGGTCGTGCCCGCGTCGCGGTGCTGATCTCCGGGCGCGGGTCGAACATGGCGGCGCTGCTGGCCGCCGCCGCCGAGCCCGACTACCCGGCCGAGATCGCCCTGGTGCTGGCCAACCGCGCCGATGCGGCCGGGCTGGCCCATGCCGCCGCGCAGGGCGTGCCGACCGCCGTGGTCGAAAGCCGCGCCTTCCGCGGCGACCGCGCGGGGTTCGAGGCGGCGATGGAGGCCGAGATCACCCGCGCCGGCGCCACCATCATCGCCCTGGCTGGCTTCATGCGCGTGCTGACCGAAGGCTTCGTGGGCCGCTGGGAGGGGCGCATGGTCAACATCCACCCCTCCCTGCTGCCAGCCTTCCCGGGGCTCGACACCCATGCCCGCGCGCTGGCGGCCGGGGTGCGGCTGCATGGCTGCACTGTGCACCTGGTCAGCGCCGGGGTGGATGAAGGGCCGATCCTGGCCCAGGCCGCGGTGCCGGTGCTGCCCGACGACACCGAGGCCAGGCTGGCCGCGCGCGTGCTGGCCGAGGAGCATCGGCTCTATCCGGCCGTGCTGGCGTGGCTGGCGGCCGGGAAGGTGGCGCTGGCAGGGGGTGTGGCGCGGGTCGATGGCGCGGATGCAGCGGGCGGCAGCCTGGTCAACCCCTTGCCGTCGGCGCACATGCTTTCTAAAGGCTGATGCAGCATCGCGTGGTTGGGAGCGTGGCCGTGGCCGAAGATCAGACCTATGATTTCGTCGAAGTGAAGGCCAGCGACATCCTGGCCGAGCGGCAGGCCGAATGGGCCGGCTTCACCACCTTCCTCACCTGGGCGGTCGGCGTCATCGTGGTGCTGCTGGCGCTGCTGTACCTGATCTGGGGCTGAAGGCGCCCGCCGTCAGGGCCTGAGCGCGCCCGGCCGGCCGAGCAGCCAGCCCTGCAGGGCATCGCAGCGCGCCTGTCTCAACGCGCGCATCTGTTCGGCGGTCTCGACCGCCTCGGCGACCGTGATGGCGCCAAGCGCATGCGCCATGTCGACCACTGCGCCCACCGTGGCGCGGGCGCGCTCGGCGCCGGTGTCCTCGCCTTCCAGCCCGGCCGTCAGCGCGGGATCGAGCTTGACCGCCGCGAAAGGGATGTCCCGCAGCACCCGCGCTGAGCCATGCGTGCCGCCGAAATCATCCAGCGCGATGCTGAGCCCGAGGTCGCGCAGCGCCGCCGCCAGCCGCCGCGCCGCCGCCGGGTCCTGGGTCACGGCCGCTTCCGGCAGTTCAAGGGACAATCCGCGCGGGTCGACGCCCGTGGCGTCGATCGCAGCCTTGACCATCGGCGCCGCATGGCCGCTCAACACGCCGGCGACCGAGATGTTGAGCGCCAGATACGGCCCGCCGCGCGGCCAGCCCGCGCGCATCCGCAAGCCCTGCACAAGCACCCAGGCATCGAGCGCCACGCCGCGACCCACCGCCTGCGCCGCTGCCAGGGTCTCGCGCGGGGCGATGGCGCCAAGGTCGGGGTCGTCCCAGCGCAGCAGCGCCTCGTAGCCGACCGGGTCGAGGGTCGCGGCGCCGCAGATCGGCTGGAGGTCGAGACGCAGCCCGGCCCCGCCTGCCGCCAGCGCATCGGTCAGCCGCGCGCCGAGATCCTCGGCCGCCGGTTGCGACGCCGCACCGGGCAGGATGCCGTCCATGCCTTGCTCCTTTTCAACGACGGCGCATCAGGCACCGGGCGGCGTTAACGGGTCGTCAGCGCGGCGGTCATACCGCTGGACGGTGGCACGATCCCGTGACCGCGATCATCGCGCATCCGGCCAGGATCGTGCTCAATGGGCGGGCGGACCCGAAGACCCATCCGGCAGGAGACTTCCATGGCAAGTGTCAACGGCATCATGCGCGGCATCATCACCAACGGGATGGACCCGTCGCGCGGTGGGCGCGTTTTTGTGCAGATACCGTCGCTGGGCAGTTCGGCCGGTGGGTGGGCGCCGGTGTGCCGGGCCTTCGGCGGCGGCGCGTCCAGGGGTGCTGCGCCCGCCAGCACGGGGTCGGTCGGCGGCGCGGTCTGGGTGGCCTTCGAGAATGGCGACCCGAACTACCCAGTGGTGCTTGGCCTCGCCGACTGAACTGTCGGCCGCCCGGGCTCTGGCGGCCCGCGCCTGCCTTGGACGCGCGCCGCCGCGACGGTCACGGACCGCCGCGGGGTGCGGGCCTCGGCCGCTCAGCCGACCAGTTCGGTGCCGGCGAAGAAATAGGCGATCTCGACCGCGGCGTTCTCGGCGCTGTCGGACCCATGCACCGAATTCGCCTCGATGCTCTCGGCGAACAGCTTGCGGATGGTGCCCTCGGCGGCCTGGGCGGGGTTGGTGGCGCCCATCAGCTCGCGGTTCTTGGCCACGGCGTTCTCGCCTTCCAGCACCTGCACGACCACAGGGCCGGACACCATGAAGTCGACCAGGTCGTTGTAGAACGGGCGCGCGGCATGGACCTTGTAGAATTCCTTGGCATGCGCGCGCGACATCCACACGCGCTTCTGCGCGATGATGGCCAACCCGTTCTTTTCGAAGATGGCGTTGATGGCGCCGGTGAGGTTGCGGCGCGTGGCGTCCGGCTTGATGATGGAGAAGGTGCGTTCGATGGCCATGGCGGCTGTCCTCGGTGCTTATCGGAGTCGGCGCGCCGGATAGGCGGGTTGCGCGCCAGGCGCAACCCCCGCCCATCCGGCCGCGTACCGGAGGATGCCGCAGGTGGGGCGGGACCTGCCCGCCCCCCTTTGCGTCAGGCCGCCTGCTTCATCGCCGCGGCGTTGATCTCGCGCGCCGCCTTCGACAACGTGGCGTCGGCGGTCTTCTCCTCCGCCAAATTGGCTTCGAGCAGAGCAACGATCTCGGACTTGCCTGCCACCTTGGCCCAGGCGATCAGCGCGCCGTAGCGCGCCATCTCGTAGTGCTCGACCGCCTGGCCGCAGGCGATCAGGCCGGCATCACGCACGCTGCCGGCCTTGGGGGTCTCGTCCAGCAGTTCCTCGCATTCCTCGATCAGGCCATTGATCGCCTCGCAGGTCACGCCCTGGGCGCGCTTGCCGAGTGCCTCGAACACCTGCTGCAGGCGCTCGATCTGGCCCTGCGTCTCGTCGCGATGCGCCATCAGGCCGTCGCGCAGGCTCTCGCTCTCGGCGGCCTTCGCCATCTTGGGCAGCGCCTTCAGGATCTGGCGCTCGGCGTAGTAGATGTCCTTCAGCGTGTGCAGGAACAGGTCGTCCAGGTTCTTCATGGCCGCCATGGGGGCGATCCTCCAACAGGGGTGTGTGACCAGGAGGGAACGCCCGCGCGCGCCGGCAGTTGCGCGCTCGCCAGCGACTGACAAGCGGGTGCCGAGCCGCTAGAAGGCCCTTCGCATGACCGTCCTTGCCATCCGCGACCTCACCATCCGCATCGCCGGCCGCGCGCTGCTCGATGGCGCGAACCTGCAGATCGACATCGGCCGCAAGGTCGGCCTGGTCGGACGCAACGGCGCGGGCAAGTCCACGCTGCTGCGCGCCATCACCGGCGAATTGCAGCCCGATGGCGGCGAGATCCGCCTGGCCCAGCGCGCCCGCATGGGCCATGTCGCGCAGGAAGCCCCGGGCGGCGATGACAGCCTCCTCGACATCGTCCTCGCCGCCGATACCGAACGCGCCGCCCTGCTGGCCGAGGCCGATGCCCATCCCGACCCCGCCCGCGTCGGCGAAATCCACGACCGCCTGATCGCCATCCGTGCCGACAGCGCGCCGTCGCGCGCCGGCGCCATCCTGTCGGGCCTCGGCTTCGACGCCGCGGCGCAGGCGCGCCCGTCGCGCGAATTCTCCGGCGGCTGGCGGATGCGCGTGGCGCTGGCCCGCGCGCTGTTCATGGAACCGGACCTGCTGCTGCTGGACGAACCGACCAACCACCTCGACCTCGAAGCGACCATGTGGCTGGAGGGCTGGCTCGGCCGCTTCCCCGGCGCGGCCATCGTGGTCAGCCATGACCGCGGGCTGCTGGAACGCTGCGTCGATTCCATCGCGCATCTCGATCAGCAGAAGATCACGCTCTACCAGGGCAATTTCGCCGATTTCGTGCGCGTGCGCGCCGAGCGCCAGGCGCAGCAGGCCGCCACCAATGCGCGCATCCTGGCCGAACGCGCGCATATGCAGTCCTTCGTCGACCGCTTCCGCTACAAGGCATCCAAGGCGCGCCAGGCGCAGTCGCGGCTGAAGGCGCTGGAGCGCATGCCGGCGGTCGAGGCGCTGGTCGAGGACCACGCCGTCCGCTTCGCCTTCCCCGCGCCCGAGGAACTCGCCCCGCCGGTGCTGTCATTGACCGGCTGCGCGGTCGGCTATGGCGGCCCGCCCATCCTTCGGAATCTGAACCTGCGGCTGGACCAGGACGACCGGATCGCGCTGCTGGGTGCCAACGGCAACGGCAAGTCCACCCTGGCGAAACTGATCGCCGGGCGCCTGCAGCCCGAAGGCGGCACATACTTCCGCACGCGATCGCTGCGCGTCGGCTACTTCGCGCAGCACCAGGCTGAAGAACTGGACCTGAACGGCACGCCGCTCACCCACATGCAGGCCGCGCTACCCAAGGCGACCGAGACCACCTGCCGCTCGCAGCTCGCGCGCTTCGGCCTCGATGCGAACCGCGCGGACACACGCGTCACAGCGCTGTCGGGCGGGGAGAAGGCGCGGCTGCTGCTGGCACTGACCACGCGCGACGCACCGCAGCTGCTGATCCTCGACGAACCGACCAACCACCTGGACATCGATGCGCGCGATGCGCTGGTGAAGGCGCTGGCCGACTTCCCCGGCGCCGTGGTGCTCATCACGCACGACCCGCATCTGGTCGAGCTGGTGGCCGACCGGCTCTGGCTTGTGGCCGATGGCACGGTGACGCCCTTCGATGGCGACCTCGATGACTATCGCGCGCTGCTGGCCGACCGCGCCCGCGGCGGCGCGCGCGGCGAGACCGGCGGGCTGAAGGCGGCACGGCGCGACCGCGCCGATGCGCGCACCGCCAACGCTCCGCTGCGCGCCCGCCTGAAGGAAGTCGAGGCCGCGATGGAACGCCTGGCGCGCGAGAACGCGCTGATCGAAAAGCGCCTGTCGGACCCCGAGACCTACGCCCGCTTCAAGCCCGAGGACATCACCTGGGCCACCACGCGCCGCGCCGCGATCGCGCACAACCTGGCGCAGTTCGAGGAAGAATGGCTCGACCTCTCGGCGCGGCTGGAAGCAGCCTGACGGCGATCAGCCGCGCGGCGACTCCGCCGCGCCGACCCGTACCAGGTGTTCGTCCAGCGTGCGCCGCATGAAGGTCGGCCAGAGCGCCCGCCCGGTGGCGGGTTCGGCGGGCAGGCGGTCCTGCGGGGCCGGAATGCCGGGGGCCGTGGCGGCCAGCCGGGGCGGGTCGATGTGGTCCATCACGCCCTCCATCCAATCGCTGATGAAACGCTAACCGGGACGCCTGCCGTCACACAACCAAAGCTTGTGTGACAGGCGCGGATTCACCGCACGAAACAGTGTGCGCGCGTCGTGCCATGCACGCGCGGCATCGACGGCCCCGGCCGCAGCCCCGTTTCGCGCAGCGGGAAATCCTGCCAGATGGTCGCAATCGACCCATGCCTGCTCCCGGGAGGAGACCCGCCATGATCCGCCGCCGCGCGATGCTCGCGACCCCAGTTCTCGCCCTGCCCGCGACCGCACGCGCCCAGGCCTGGCCATCCCGCCCGGTGCGAATCGTGCTCGCCTACCCGCCCGGCGGGTCGACCGACGTGCTGGCGCGCACCCTGGCCGCCGCGCTGGCCGAATCGATCCCCGGCAGCACCTTCGTGGTGGACAACCGCCCCGGCGGCGCCGCCGTGGTCGGCACCCAGGCCGTCGCCCAGGCCGCACCCGATGGCTACACGCTGTCGCTCGGCAACAACCAGACGCATGCCGCCAACGCGGCGATGCTGCCCTCCCTGCCCTTCGACCCGATCGCGGATTTCGCGCCGATCGCGCGCCTCGCCGCCGTCCACCACGCGCTGGTCGTGCCCGCCAACGGCCCCCGCACGCTCGCCGAACTGGCCGCCAAGGGGAAGAATGGCGGGCGCGTCACCTACGCCTCCTCCGGCGCCGGTTCCGCCAGCCACGTCATCGCCGAGACCTTCGTGAAGCGCGAAGGCATGGACGCCACCCACGTCCCGTATCGCGGCGGCGCGCAGGCCACCACCGACACGGTGGCCGGCACGGTGGACTTCTTCGTCTCCACCTGGCCCCAGGTGGTGGCCCTGGTGCGCGACGGCCGCCTGCGCGCCCTGGGCATCGGCGCCCCCGCCCGCCTGCCCGAAACCCCCGACGTCCCCACCTTCGCGGAACTGAACGCGCCCGACCTCGCCGTCGATGCCTGGTTCGGCCTCTGGGCCCCCGCCCGCACCGACACCGCCATCATCACCCGCCTGTCCGACGCCCTGATCACCATCCTGAACCAACCCGCCATGCGCGACCGCCTGACCACCCAAGGCTTCGTCGCCGCCCCCCTCCCCGCCGAACCCTTCGCCACCTTCCAGCGCGACGAACTGGCCCGCTGGCGGCGGATGGTGGAGATCACAGGGATCAGGCTGGGGGGGTGAGACGGTCGGGCCCGGCGCGTCGGGGGAGGGCTTTGCCCTCCCCCGAAACCCCCTCCCACCAAGGGCTTAAGGCCCTTGGAACCCTCGACTTGATCGGAGAGTTTGGGGAGGGGCATCGCGTGCCCGTCGCGTCAGGCTCACCGACGATGCCCCTCCCCAAACTCTCCGATTAAACCCCGCGGTCCAGGGGGCCGTAGCCCCCTGGTGGGGGGAGGTCCGGAGAGGGGCAAAGCCCCTCTCCGGTCCCGCCCCCTATTCCACCCGAATCCCCGCCTCGCGCGCCACCACGGCGTTCTCGGCGATCTCGGACCGGATGCGGCGGTCGAATTCTTCCGGCCCTTCCGCCAGCACGAGGCCGCCGACATCGATGATGCGGCGTGCGATGGCGGGGTCGCGCAGCAGCGCGATCACGTCGGTCGAGACACGATCCACGATCGGCCGCGGCAGCCCCTTCGGCGCGATGAAGCCATACCAGGGGCTGGTATCCGGGATGCCCATGTCGATTTCATCGAGCGTCGGGACATCCGGCAGCACTTCGACCCGCTGCGGCCCGCCGATGGCGATCGGGCGCAGCGCGCCTTCCCGCGCCAGGCCGATCGCGCCGGACAGCGTGCTGAAGGTGGCGGCGACGCGGCCGGCGATCACTTCCTGCAGCGCCGGCGCGGCGCCGCGGAAGGCCACCACCGTCACCTCGATGCCGACCTTGCGGCGGAAGATCTCGGTCGCGAAGTGGCCGGAGGTGCCGTTGCCGGAGGTCGCGAAGGTCATGCCTGGTTCGCGCTTCGCCGCCGCCACCAGGTCCTGCGCCGTGCGAATCGGCGAATTGCGCCCGACGAACAGCACGGTCGGCGAGGCATAGAGGTTCACGATCGGCGTGAAGTCGTTGAGCGTGTCGTAGGGCAGCCGCGCATAGACCGCGGCGTTGCTGGTATGCGTGCTGGCGGCGAGGAACAGCGTGTAGCCATCCGGCGCCGAGCGCGCGACGGCCTCGGAGGCGATCACCTGGCTGGCGCCGGCGCGGTTCTCGATGACCACCGGCTGACCCCAGCGCCGGCCGAGCGGATCCTGCAGCAGGCGGCCGCCGAAATCCGTCGGCCCGCCGGCCGGGAAGCCGATGATGAGGCGCACCGGCCGGTCGGGCCACTGCCCCTGGGCGCGGGCGGTGCCCGCGATGGAAAGTCCGGCCGTCGCGAGCGCAAGGCTCCGCCGTTTGATCATGGATGCTTCTCCCGATGCCGGGCCCTGGTGGCCCGTTCGGGGGGAAGGCTAGCGGCAGATCGCCACGGGCGTCGATGGCCCCCGGGTCAGCCGCGGATGAAGGCCAGCAGGTCGGCGTTCACCACATCCGCGTTGATGGTGCACAGGCCGTGGCCCAGGCCGGGATAGACCTTCAGCACGGCGCCCGGCACCAGCTTGGCCGAGAGCAGCGCGGAATCGGCGATCGGCACGATCTGGTCGTCCTCGCCATGCATCACGAGGGTGGGCACCGCCACGGCGTTGAGGTCGTCGGTGAAGTCGGTCTCGGAGAAGGCCTTGATGCCATCGTAATGGGCCTTGGCACCGCCCATCATGCCCTGGCGCCACCAGTTCTGGATGACGCCTTCCTGCGGCGTCGCGCCGGGGCGGTTGAAGCCGTAGAAGGGGCCGGACGGCACGTCGCGGAAGAACTGCGCGCGATTGGCGGCGAGCGCGGCGCGGAAGCCGTCGAAGACCTCGATGGGCGGCCCGCCGTGATTGGCCGCGGTCTTCACCATGATGGGCGGCACCGCCCCGATCAGCACCAGCTTTGCGACGCGGCCCTGCTTCTGCCCGTGCTGCACAGTGTAGTGCAGCGCCTCGCCGCCGCCGGTCGAATGGCCGACATGCACGGCGTTCGTCAGGTCGAGCTGTTGCACCACGGCGGCGGCATCGGCCGCGTAGTGGTCCATGTCGTGGCCGTCGCCGGTCTGGGTCGAGCGGCCATGGCCGCGGCGGTCATGCGCGACGACGCGGAAGCCCTGGTGCAGGAAGAACAGCAGCTGCGCGTCCCAGTCATCGGCGCTGAGCGGCCAGCCGTGATGGAACATGATGGTCTGGGCGTCCTTCGGACCCCAGTCCTTGTAGAAGATCTCGAGTCCGTCTGCGGTCGTGACGAAGGGCATCTGGCATCCTCTCGGCGATGTCGGGCGTCCGGCGCCACGAGCATGCCTTGTGCCGCGAAGCCGCGCGAGAGGATGTGAAGCTTTCGCGACGCCGATGGGACGCGCCGGGAGAGCCTGCGCCCCCCGGCGTCACGCCGTCACTGGCAGGCCAGGCATTCCTCGTAGTTGTTGGCATTGCCCGCCGCACCCGACGCCGCGGAGGCCGCCATCGGCATCTGCGCCTCGCCGCCATTGGGCACATGCGCGGCCATGATGTCGCCCTGCCCCACCACCTTCTCGCTGATGGTGTCGGCGCGCTGGATCGACAGCGAGCGGCAGTAGTACAGCGACTTCACGCCCTTCTTCCACGCGCTCAGGTGGATCTGGTGCAGGTCGCGCTTGTGGACATTGGCCGGCAGGAACAGGTTCACCGACTGCGACTGGCAGATATAGGGCGTGCGATCGGCCGCGTGCTCGATCACCCAGCGCTGGTCCAGTTCGAAGGCGGTCTTGAAGACGGCCTTCTCCTGCTCATCGAGGAAGTCCAGGTGCTGCACCGACCCCTTGGTGACGGTGACGGAGGTCCAGGTCTCGTCATCATCGCGCCCGTGCTTGGCCAGCAGCTTCTGCAGATACGGGTTGCGGACGATGAACGACCCCGACAGCGTCTTGTGGTTGTAGACATTCGCCGCGATGGGTTCGATCCCCGGCGAGGCTCCGCCGCAGATGATGCTGATGCTGGCCGTCGGCGCGATCGCGATCTTGTTCGAGAACCGCTCCATGAAGCCGTATTCGGCGGCGTCGGGGCACGGGCCGCGCTCCTCGGCCAGCAGGCGGGAGGCGAGGTCCGCCTGCTCCCGCACATGCTTGAACATCTTCTTGTTCCACACCTTCGCCACCACGGATTCGAAGGGCACGTTCATCATCTGCAGGAAGGAGTGAAAGCCCATCACGCCGAGGCCCACCGAACGCTCGCGCATGGCGGAATACTTCGCCCGCGCCATGGAATCCGGCGCGGTGTCGATGAATGACTGCAGCACTTTGTCCAGGAAGCGCATCACGTCCGGGATGAACTGCTTGTCGTCCTTCCACTCGAACCAGGTCTCGCAGTTCAGCGAGGACAGGCAGCACACCGCGGTGCGCTGTTCGCCATGCTGGTCGAGCCCGGTCGGCAGCGTGATCTCGGAGCACAGGTTCGAGGTCTTCACCTCGAGCCCGGCGAGCTTGTGGTGCTCCGGGCGCGCGCGGTTCACGTGGTCGGAATAGATGATGTAGGGCTCGCCGGTCTCGATGCGCGCCGTCAGGATGCGGATCCACAGCGAGCGCGCCGAGACCTTGCGCATCAGCGCCCCGTCCTTGGGCGAGACCAGCGCCCAGTCCTCGTCGTTCTCGACCGCGCGCATGAAGGCGTCGGACAGCAGCACGCCGTGGTGCAGGTTCAGCGCCTTGCGGTTCGGGTCGCCGCCGGTCGGGCGGCGCATTTCGAGGAATTCCTCGATCTCCGGATGGTTCACCGGCAGGTAGCAGGCCGCCGAACCGCGCCGCAGCGAGCCCTGCGAGATCGCCAGGGTCAGGCTGTCCATCACCCGGATGAACGGGATCACGCCCGAGGTCTTGCCGTTGCGCCCGACCTTCTCGCCGATGCCGCGCAGATTGCCCCAGTAGGAGCCGATACCGCCCCCCTTGGCGGCCAGCCACACATTCTCGTTCCACAGGCCCACGATGCCATCGAGGCTGTCCGACGCCTCGTTCAGGAAGCAGGAGATCGGCAGGCCGCGGGTCGTGCCGCCATTGGACAGCACGGGCGTGGCGGGCATGAACCACAGGCGGGAAATGTAGTCGTAGATGCGCTGGGCATGCGCGGCGTCGTCGCCGTAGGCGCTCGCGACGCGGGCGAACAGGTCCTGGTAGGACTCGCCCGGCAGCAGGTAGCGGTCATCCAGCGTCGCCTTGCCGAAATCGGTCAGCAGCGCGTCGCGCGACCGGTCGATGCGGACCTGGCCATGCCCTTCGAGCTGGACGGCGGCGTCGAACATGGTCCCCTGCGGTTCGGACGGAACCCCCGGCTGAACCCCCTGCGGACCGAACTCCCCAAGCTGCGCTGCATCGAACACGGCAATACCCCCTGCACCACTATTCCCCTGGCCCACATGGTGGGGTCGGACGGCCCTCGAACACAAGATGTAGTCTTGCCACAGTCGGGCCACCACCACATCGGGTGGCAAAGAGACCCCTTGCCAAGAGTCGCCTGGCTGTCACAGCCAGAAATATGTTCCCGTTTCGTTCATTGTGGCGCCACCGCGCGCCGCCCGCAATGCCAGAGTTTTCCACAGGATCGGCGCGCTCGGACACCGTTTCAGAATGCCGGCACCGTCCCTCTCCCCACCCGCCCACCCGTCGCGCCGGAGGCGCGCTATCCACCCGTCGCGCCGGAGGCGCGCTGTCCGCGCGTCGCGCCAAAGGCGCGCTATTCACCCGTCGCGCCGAAGGGGCGCTATCCGCGCGTCGCGCCGAAGGCGCGCTGACCGCGCGACGACACTATCCTGGATGGGCGGCCGGGTGCGGGAGAGGGCCGGTGCCGCGCTTCACAATGCGCCTTTCGAAGTATTCTCGCGCGGTCCCTCAGTTCCGCCGCGCCAGCCGCATCCCCGCGATGTATCCCCAGGCCATGCAGGGCCCGATTGTCGTCCCGGTGCCGACATTGCGCGTGCCGATCGGGTTCGCCATGGCCAGCCCGGCGGCGAACAGCCCGGTCACCACGCTGCCATCCGGGCGCAACACCTCGGCGTGTTCGTTGGTCCGCGCCCCGCCCTTGGTGCCCAGGATCGACCGGTTGAACGGCATCGCCAGATACGGCGGCCGGGCGATCGCCTCGATTCCCGCCCGGCGCCGCCGATCCCCCGCGGCGGCAGGGTCGGGTCGTGCCGGGCGGCCGAATTCCGTGTCGGCGCCATTCCGAGCGGCCGCGTTGAAGCGCGCCACGCTCGCCTCCAGCGCCGACTCCGGCACCCCGATCAGCCGGGCGAGTGCGGCGATGTCGCCCGCCTGGCGCAGCCAGCCCGGATCGGCCTTGGCCGCCCAGCGGGCCGGCGGCAGCCGGTCCAGCAGTGCCGAATCGGCAATCACCCAGCACGGCAGGTGCACCGGCGCGCCGGTCGTGGGGTCGCGCGAATCCAGCGCCTCGCCGATGTTGAAGGTCAGCTCGTTCACGAAGCGCCGCCCGTGCCGGTTCACCAGCATGGCGTTGGGCTCGGTGTGGAAGGGCACAGGCTGGGCCATGACCCGCCCGCCATAACGAGTCGGCACCGAGGGCGTGATGGTCGCCTGGTCCATCCGCGCCAGCGCGGCACCCGCGGCTTCCGCCATGCGCTGCCCGTCGCCCTCATGGGCGGCGGGGCTGCCCAGGTAATCCACCGGCCCGGGGAAATGCCGCGCCATCAGCCCGGCATCCCATTCGAAGCCGCCGGTCGCCAGCACCACGCCGCGCCGTGCGGCCCAGCTCTCGCGCGCCCCACCGCGCTCCACCACCGCCCCGGTCACCGCGCCCTGCGAATCCTGCGTCAGTTCCACCGCGCGGGCGGACAGCAGCACCTCCACCCCGGCATCGAGGCAACCGCGCAGCAGCCCGGTCACCAGCGCCGTGCCCTTCCCGCGCGTATTCGTCAGGAACCGCCAGGCCAGCCGCGGCCAGAGCGACAGCGCCGTGCGGTAGGGCTTGTGATACAGGTCGGTCGTGACCGCCTCGTGGTAGGTGAAGATCTCCGGGATGGTGGACCGCCGGATGCGGAAGGCGAATCGCCCCGCCCGCCAGCGGCTGAGCGGCAGCGGCGACAGCATCCGCCCGCCCGCCTTGTGCCCCGGCAGGCCGCGCAGCGGGTCGGATTCGGGCGTCAGCGCGAAGCGCAGCGGCGTGGCGGATTCGACGAAGCGCAGCATTTCCGGCGCGGCGGCCACGAAGGCCTGCCACAGCGGCTCCTCCGCCGCCGCCCAGCTCTCCGGCGCGGCGGCGCGGATGTAGTCCAGCGCCTCCTGCGGGCTGTCGGCGATGCCGGCGGCCGCGGCATGGTGGTTGGCCGGCACCCAGGTGCCCGCGCCGGACATGGCGCTGGTGCCGCCCAGCCGGTCGGTCTTCTCCAGCACCGTCACGCGCAGCCCCTGCCGCGCGGCGGTCAGCGCCGCCACCAGCCCTGCCGCACCCGAGCCCAGCACCAGCACATCCGTCGTCTGCGAATTCATGCCTGCCTCATCGCGCCGCGGCGCCGGCGGGGCAAGCCGCCGCCGACAGGCGGCGCCCGGCGGGCGGCGCATGCGTCGTCCCCGGCCGGCGAAGGGCCACCACAGGGCCGACGAAGCCGGCGCCATAGCCCCCGCCCATGGCGATGATGCGTGATCGCGATTGGCGCGCCACCCCTCCCCCGACCCATATCCGCCGGGAAGCCAAGGACACCATCGCCATGCCCGACACCCTGCCCCAACCCGCTCCCCGCAGCGCCATCCATCCCGGCGCGCGCATCGGCCATGTCCACCTCAAGGTCGCCAACCTCGACCGCGCGCTGGCCTTCTGGCGCGACGTGATCGGCCTTGAGGAACAGCAGCGCCTGGGTGACCAGGCGGTGTTCCTGTCGGCCGGCGGCTATCACCACCACATCGCGCTCAACACCTGGGAGAGCAAGGACGGCGCCTGGCCGCCACCGGGCACGACCGGGCTGTTCCATGTGGCACTCGTCTATCCCGACCGCGCCGCGCTCGCGGTCGCGTTGCAGCGCCTGCTCGATGCCGGCTGGCCGCTGGAAGGCGCGTCGGACCATGGCGTGTCGGAGGCGCTGTACCTGCGTGACCCGGACGGCAACGGCGTGGAGCTGTATCGCGACCGCCCGGAAGCCGAGTGGCCGCGGGACGCCGCAGGGCGGCTCGCGATGGTCACCCGCCGGCTCGACCTGAACGCGCTGCTCGCGTCCGCAGCCTGACGCCGCTTCCCATCGCGTGACCGCGGCTGCCGGAAGCCGTCGAGGTCCGGTCGTGACAGGCCCCGCGGGTAGCGCCGCAACCGGCGGGAACCAGATGCGGCGGTCACGTGCGCGTGTCATGCTGCGGCGTCAGCAGCCCGCGATCGCCATGCCTCACCCCCCGCCTGATCGCGCCCGGGATGCCGGGCGCCGCGCCGTGCTCGCCCTGCCCTTCGCGGCCGCGGGCTGCGCCACCGGCCTGGGCGAACCGCTACCCGGCCCGCCCAAGGGCCGCGTCGCGCTGTTCCGCGGCATCGGCGACATCTCGACCGGCCTCGACGACCTGGCGCGCCAATTGCGCGCCGCCGGCTATGCGGCGACCGTCCACAGCCACCTCGCGCAGGACAGCGTCACGCAACGGCTGGTGCGGCTCTCGACTGCGGGCCGGTTGCCGCGTCCGCTGTGCATCGGCGGCCATTCGCTGGGCGCCGATGCCGCGATCGAGACCTGCGCGCGGCTTTGGACCGCGGGCGTCGCTACCGAGGAACTCGTGACGCTGGACCCGATCTGGGTCAGCGATGTCGCCGCCGGGCCGCGCCACGTCACCAATTTCTACCAGGCCGACAACGGCTTCGGGCGGCCGCTGCGCGCCGGGCCAAGCTTCGCCGGGGCGATCGAGAACATCGACCTCGCGGACACGCCAGGGATCGGGCATTTCAACATGGACGCGGCGCCGGAGATCCACCGGCAGATCTTCGCGCGCATCGAGGCATTCCGGCACGAATTGCTGGCCGGCCCGCCGCCACCCGCGCGGGTCGACCCGCCGGCGCGAACGCGCGATGCGCGGGGGCCGGCCCGGCGCCCCCGCCGCGCCTGATCATCCGACCTCCTCGCGCAGCATCTCGAGTTCCAGCCAACGTTCCTCGGCCGCCGCGAGCGCCGCCTGGGCGGTGGCCAGCGCCTGGGTGGCGGCGGTGAAGCCGGCCGGGTCGCGCGCGTAGAAGGCGCTGTCGGCGGTGCGGCGCTCCAGCACCGCGATCTCGGCCGAGAGTTTCTCCATGCGCGCCGGTAGCGTCTTCAACTCGTGCTGGTCCTTGGCGTTCAGCCCCCGGCGCTTGGCCACGGGCGCGGCACGCGGCACCGGCTCGGCCCGTGCGGCCTCAGCGGCCGCCGCCCTCCCCTCCCGCGCCCGCACGCCATGCCCGCGCTGCGCGACCATGTCGGAATAGCCGCCGGCATAATGCTGCCAGCGGCCCTCCCCTTCCCAGGCGATCACGCTGGTGACGGTGCGGTCGAGGAAGTCGCGGTCATGGCTGACCAGCAGCACCGTGCCGGCATATTCCGCCACCAGCTCCTGCAGCAGGTCGAGCGTTTCGAGGTCCAGGTCGTTGGTCGGTTCGTCCAGCACCAACAGGTTCGACGGGCGGGCGAAGGCGCGCGCCAGCATCAGCCGCCCGCGCTCGCCGCCTGACAGGGCCGAAAGCGCCGTGCGCGCCTGGTCGGCGGTGAACAGGAAGTCCTTCATGTAGCCGATCACATGGCGCGGCTGGCCATTGACATGCACCTGGTCGCCCCGCCCCTCGGTCAGCGCGGCCGACAGCGTGATGGACGGGTCGAGGCTGGCGCGCTTCTGGTCGAGGCCCACCATCTCGATCGCCGTGCCCAGCCGCACCTCGCCGCTGTCCGGCGGCAGCACGCCGATCAGCATGTTCAGCAGCGTGGTCTTGCCCGCGCCATTGGGGCCGACGATGCCCACGCGGTCGCCTCGCATGATGCGGGTGGTGACCTCGCGCACGATGACCCGCTCGCCATAGGACTTGGCGATGGCATCGGCGGCGACGACCAGGTTGCCCGACCCTGCCGCCTCGGCCGCCGACATCGCCACGCGTCCCTGCGCGCCCACGCGTTCGCGGTGCTTGGCGCGCAGCGCGTGCAGGTTCTCCAGCCGCCGCACATTGCGCTTGCGCCGGGCGGTGACGCCGTAGCGCAGCCAGTGTTCCTCGCGCACGATCTGGCGGGCGAGCTTGTGGGCGTCGCGCTCCTCCTCCTCCAGCACCTGGTCGCGCCACGATTCAAACGACGAAAAACCTTGTTCGATGCGCCGGGTGGTGCCGCGATCCAGCCAGACCATCGCGCGCGACAGCCGTTCGAGGAACCGCCGGTCGTGGCTGATCAGCACCAGCGCGCAGTTCAGCGACGCCAGCTCGCCTTCCAGCCATTCGATCGCCGGCAGGTCGAGGTGGTTGGTCGGCTCGTCCAGCAGCAGGATGTCGGGCTGCGGCGCCAGAGCGCGGGCCAACGCGGCCCGGCGCGTCTCCCCGCCCGACAGCGCGGCGGGGGCTTCGTCCCCGGTCATGCCGAGTTCCCCCAGCAGGTAGCGCGCACGGTACGAATCGTCGGACGGGCCGAGCCCGGCCTCGACGTACGCCATCACGTTGGGAAAGGCCGAGAGGTCGGGTTCCTGCTCCAGGTAGCGCATGGTGGCACCCGGCTGGACGAAGCGCGTGCCGCCCTCGGGTTCGATCAGCCCGGCGGCGACCTTCAACAGCGTGGACTTGCCCGACCCGTTGCGCCCGACCAGCGCCAGGCGCTCGCCCGGCGAGACCGACAGCGTGGCGCCTTCCAGCAGCCTGGTGCTGCCGAATCCGTGGCGGATGTCCTGGAGGATGAGAAGCGGCGGTGCGGCCATGGGCCGCTACCTCGCCGCTTCCCCCGCCCGGGTCAACCGGGCGGCGGCGCGTAGGGGTCGTAGGTGCCGAAGCACCAGACATGACCTTCCGGGTCGCGGACGATGTGGTCGCGCGACCCGTAGTCGGTGTCGAAGGGCGCGCGGATCACCTCGGCCCCGGCCGCCACCGCGCGGGCGTGGTGCGCGTCGGTGTCCGCCACCACCAGGTAGGTCACCTGCGCACCGCTCTCGAGCGCCCGGTCCAGCGGCGTATCCCCCTGCCGGCGCGACCCCAGCATGATCATGCCGCCCTCGATGCCCATCTGCGCATGGGCGATTCCGCCGGAATCGTCCGGCACCACCAGCCCGCGGGCGAAGCCGAAGGCGCGTTCCAGCCAATCCAGCGCGGCAGGCGCATCGGCATAGCGGAAGCAGGGGAAGATGGTGGGCGTGCCGGGCATGGTGTCCTCCTGTTCGAGATGGCCCGCATCGTCGGGCCGGAGGCGCGCGTCGTCTTGTGGAAATCCGACGCGCTCAGGCGGCGAGCCCGTGCTCGCCCTCCAGCCGCGCGCGCAGCAGCGCCGCCGGCGTCAGGCCGGCGAAGGCGCGGACCTCGTGCGTCAGATGCGCCTGGTCGACGAAGCCGCCGGCGGCGGCGACCTCGGCCGGCGCCAGCCCGGCGGAGAGCCGCGCCACCGCCCGTTCGAACCGCGCAAGCCGCGCAAAGCGCTTGGGCGACAGGCCGAGCTCATCCGCGAAGCGCCGTTCCAGCAGCCTTTCGCTGCAGCCGAGGCTCAGCGCCAGGCCGCGGATCGGCAGCGCCCCGCCCGCCCGCTCCAGGGCCCCGACCGCGGCCGCGAGCGCCGGCGGGATGGCCCGCATCGCCGCCGCGCGCTCCAGCAGCCAGGCATCGAGGATGGCAAAGCGCACCGCCCAGCCGGTCGCCTCGCGCAGCCGCATCGCCAGCACCCGGCCCTCGGTGCCGAGCAGCGTGTCGATCCCGACCATGCCCCCACCCAGCGCGCCCACCGGCAGCCCCAGCAGCCGACCGGCGCCGAGCACGCTGAACATCACCTGGATGCCGGATTGCCGTCCCACCGTCTCGGTCAGCACCGGCGCCAGCGCCAGGCCGCAGACGAAGCCAAGCGGGTGCCGAGCCGTGCCGCTGCCATCGGTCACGGCGATCGGCGGGCCGAGCTCGACGATCATCACGACCGCGGTGCCCGGCACCTCCCGCCGGCGCATCGGGCCTGGCGTGTGCTCGGCATAGCCATAGGCGGCGAGGACGAGGCCGGCGAGCCTCTGGTCGGGGCGGTGGGCGAGGATCTCGGTGCCGCCCGCCGCCATCGCGCATCACCCCGCGAAGGGATCGCGCATCATGATGGTGTCGTCGCGCTCGGGGCTGGTGGACAGCAGCACGATCGGCGCCTCCACCAGTTCCTCGATGCGGCGCACGTATTTCACGGCTTCCGCCGGCAGTTCGGCGTAGGACCGCGCGCCGCGGGTCGAACCGGCCCAGCCGGGCATGGTCTCGAAGACCGGCTCGGCCGCCGCCTGGGCGCGCATCGCGGCCGGCAGGCGCTTCACCGTCTCGCCGTTGATGCGATAGCCGGTGCAGATCCGCAGTTCCGGCAGCCCGTCCAGCACGTCGAGCTTGGTCAGCACCAACCCCTGCACGCCGCCGACCTTCACCGCCTGGCGCACCATGCAGGCGTCGAACCAGCCGCAGCGGCGCGGGCGGCCGGTCACCGTGCCGAATTCGCGCCCGCGCTCGCCGAGCAGCCGGCCGGTCTCGTCGAACAATTCGCTCGGGAAGGGCCCCGACCCGACGCGCGTGGCATAGGCCTTGGCAATCCCCAGCACGAAGCCGACCGCATCCGGCCCCGCCCCCGACCCCGCCGCCGCATTGCCTGCCACAGTGTTGGACGACGTCACATACGGGTAGGTGCCGTGGTCGACATCCAGCATCACGGCCTGCGCGCCCTCGAACAGCACGCGCTTGCCGGTGGAGCGCGCATCCGCCAGGCGTTCCCAGACCGGTTCCGCATACGGCAGGAGCTGCGGCGCCAGCGCGAGCAGCCCGTCGAGCAATTCCTGCTTGGCGAATTCCGGCGCCCCCAGCCCGCGGAACAGCGCGTTGTGGTGCAGCAGCAATTCATCCAGCTTCGCGCTCAGCGTCTCCGGTTCCGCGAGGTCGCACAGGCGGATGGCGCGGCGGCCGACCTTGTCCTCATAGGCCGGGCCGATGCCGCGGCCGGTGGTGCCGATCTTGTCCTCGCCCCGCGCCGCCTCGCGCGCCTTGTCGAGCGCCGGGTGCAGCGGCAGGATCAGCGGCACGTTCTCCGCGATCCGCAGGTTCTCCGGGCTGACCTTCAGCCCCTGCGCGGTCACGCGCGCGATCTCGCTCAGCAGCGCATCCGGGTCCAGCACCACGCCATTGCCGATGATGCCGAGCTTGCCGCGCACGACGCCCGAGGGCAGCAGCGACAGCTTGTAGGTCTCGTTGCCCACCACCAGCGTATGGCCGGCATTGTGGCCGCCCTGGAAGCGCACGACGATGTCGGCGCGGGACGCCAGCCAATCGACGACCTTGCCCTTGCCCTCATCGCCCCATTGGGCGCCGATCACGGCGACATTGGCCATGGCGGTTCAGTCCTTCACCAGGATGGGGACGGCCTGGCCGTCCTGCAGTTCATGGGTGCAGCGCAGGCGCTGCGGGGTGTCCTCGGCCGACAGCGCGGCCACGGTGGCGAAACCCTGCGCGCGATGCGCGGCGCCATCGGCGCCCAGCGGCAGGAACAGGCGGGGCTTGGGCGCGGCCGGCGGCGCGGCGCGCAGCACGGCATCGGGATACAGCGTCATGCCCGTCGCCGCCTCGTCATTCTGCGACAAATAGCGCCCGCCGCGCGCGAGTTCGCCGCTCATGCCCGGCCCATACAAGGTGAAGGTCACGCCGGTATGGTAGCGAAAGCCACGGAATTCGACCGGGTCGAGCGTCACGCGCAGCGCCGGCGCGCGATCGCGGATGGCCGCGAGCACGGCGGCGGCGTTCTGCGCGATGCCTCGCGCCGCCGGCGGCAGCGCGGCGGATTCGAGTGCGGCCAGCGCCCCATCGGCGGGCCCGGCCGCGGCCAGCAGCCCCGGCAGCACCGCCAGCACGCCGCCGGCGTCCTGCACCAGCGCACTGACCGCCGCGGCGTCCTTGCGGTCCAGCGCGCGGGCCAGGCGGGCGCGCAGAGGCTCCGGCGGCGCGGCGGCCTCGATCAGCGCAGGCACCATGGTGGGCAGCGTGACATCGAGGCTGACCGCCGTGACGCCGATGGCGGCCAGCGCCTCGACCGCCACGACCGCCACCTCGGCATCGGCGGCTGGCGCGGCGCCGCCGATCAGCTCCACGCCGACCTGCGGCACCTGGCGTGCCGGGGCCAACTGCGTGCCGCGCACGCGCAGCGCCTGGCCGGCGTAGCACAGCCGCAGCGGCCGGGCCTGGGCGGACAGGCGCGTGGCGGCGATGCGCGCCACCTGCGGCGTGGTATCGGCGCGCAGCCCCATCATGCGCTGGCTGACCGGGTCCATCAGGCGGAAGGTCTGCTCGGCCACCGCCGCGCCCGACCCCGCCAGCAGGCTGTCCTCGAATTCCAGCAGCGGCGGCTTCACCCGTTCGTAGCCATGCGAGGCGAAGACAGCCATCAGCGCCTCGACCAGCGCGGCCTCGCGCTCGGCCTCGGGCGGCAGCAGGTCGGTCAGGCCCGCGGGCAGCAAGGCGGGGTTGGGCAGGTCATCGGTCATCGCGGGCGCAGTCTGTGGCAGGGGCGCTGGCGTCGGGCAACCCCCGGATGGTGCCGCCACAGAAGTGGTCCGGTAACGCCGGTTGCGCCACCATGGCCCGATAGACGCGGGAGGCCATGATGACGACGCGACGCTTCATCCTGTTGGCGGCGCCCTGCGCCCTCGCGGCCGGCTGCGCGGCGCCGGAACCGCCGGATTTCAGCTTCGGCGGCGCCGGCTTCCAGCCCGGCAATGCCCGGCTGAACCTGCAATACGCCTGGCGCAACCTGGGCGACATGGCGCGCTACCGCGGCCGCCCGGCCGAGGCCGCCGCGGCACTCGCGCAGTTCGAGGCCAGCGTGGCCGGCCTGCGCGACCCGGCGAATGGCTTGGCCTTCCCCGAACGCTTCGCGCCGCTGCTGGTGGCGGGCATCCGCCAGGCGCGCGCGGCGATCGGCGTGCCGATCGACGTGCTGCCGCAGACCGTGGCGGCGGCGCTGGGCGCGGCTGTCGAACCGCTGGCGCGCGGCGACCAGGCCGCCATCCGCGCCGCGCTGTCCAACCCCATCTTCACGCTGGGTCCTGATGCGACGCTCGCGCGGCTGACCGACCTGCCGCGACTGTCGGATGTCGAATCCGTGGCACCCTACCTCACCCGCGCCGCGGGCAGCGTCTATTCCGGGCCGGCCGTGCTGCGTTAGGCTCGGCGGTGCAAGGCCGGCACCAGCCCGGCCGCATCACGGAGGAAGCGATGTTCATCCAACGGCGCAGCCTGCTGGCCGGCGCGGCCATACCCTCGATGTCGATGGCGCAGGCGCCCTGGCCGGCCAACCCGGTGCGCTTCATCACGCCCTTCGCGCCGGGCGGCGGCGTGGACACGCTGGTGCGGCTGTATTGCAGCAAGCTGGCGGACCTCACGGGCCAGTCCTTCGTGGTGGAGAACCGCGCCGGCGCCGGGGGCACCATCGGCACGACCGCGATCGCGCGGTCACCGGCCGATGGCACGGTGATCGGGCTGGGGTCGGTCTCCTCGCTGGCCATCTCGCCGACCATGCGGGCGACCCTGCCCTTCGATGTGGAGCGCGACTTCACCTACATCGCCGGGCTGTGGCAGTTGCCCAACCTGCTGATCGTGAACAAGGACGTGCCGGCGCAGACGGTGCCGGAACTGATCGCGCTGATCCGCCGCAACCCGGGTCAGTACACCTTCGCCAGCCCCGGTTCCGGCACCACGGTCCACTTGGCGGGCGAGATGTTCAAGCAGGCGGCGGGCCTCGACATGGTGCATGTGCCCTATCGCGGGGGCGCGGCGGCGCAGCTGGATGTGCAGGCCGGGCGCGTCCACATGATCTTCGACAATATCCCGCAGAGCCTGGCCTCCGCGCGCACCGGCCTGGCGCGCGCCCTGGCGGTGACCAGCCGCGAGCGCAGCCCCTACGCGCCCGAAATCCCGGCCATGGCGGAATTCCTGCCGGGCTTCGACATCACCTCCTGGGGCAGCGTGATGGGGCCGGCGGGATTGTCGGCGGCGGTGGTCGAGCGGCTCTCGGCGCTCACGCTCTCGGCCCTGGCGAGCCCCGACCTGGTCGCGCGCCTCGCCGAGAACGGCGCGACGGCCTGGCCGATGACCTCGGCGGAGCTCACAGAGTTCCGCCGGGCCAGCGAGGCGCGCCTGGCGCCGGTGATCCGCGCCTCGGGGGCGCGGATCGAGTAGCGGCTCAGAACGCCAGCGGCGTGGCCTGCACCACCAGCGGCAGGCCGCGCACGCCGGCCAGCACGCCATCGGGCATCGGCGCGTCCAGCCCCACCAGGCAGATCGCATCCCCGCCCGGCGCCGACCGCCCCAGGTGGAAGGTCGCGATGTTGATGCCCGCATCGGCCAGCGCCATGCCGAAGCGGCCGATGAAGCCGGGCCGGTCCTGGTTCGTGACGTAGAGCATGTGCGGGGCGAAGTCGGCCTCGACGGCGATGCCCTTGATCTCGACCAGGCGCGGCTTGTTCTCCGCCAGCAGCGTGCCGGCGATGGACTTCTCGTAGCTGTCGGTCACCACGGTCAGGCGGACCAGCGTCTGGTATTCGCCGCTGCGCTCGACCGTGGTCTCCGCCACCTCGATGTCGCGCTGCTTCGCGAGCACCGGCGCGTTGACCATGTTCACCGCGCCCATCAGCGGGGCGAGCACGCCGGCCAGCGCGGCCGCAGTCAGCGGGCGATGGTTCAACTCCGCCGCATGGCCCTCGTATTCCACGCGGATGGCGCGGATCGCACCATCCTGCGCGGCGGTGAGCTGCCCGGCCATGCCGCCCAGCAGCCGCGCGAGTTCCATGTAGGGCTTGAGGCGCGGCGCCTCCTCGGCGGTGACGGAGGGCATGTTGATGGCGTTCGACACCGCGCCCGACAGCAGGAAATCGGCCATCTGGTCGGCGACCTGAAGCGCCACGTTCTCCTGCGCCTCGGCCGTCGCGGCACCCAGATGCGGCGTGCAGACCACGTTCTCCAGGCTGAACAACGGGCTGTCCGTCGCGGGTTCGGTTTCGAACACATCCAGCGCCGCGCCGGCCAGGTGGCCCGACACCAGCGCATCGTAAAGCGCCGCCTCATCCACCAACCCGCCGCGCGCGCAGTTGATCAGCCGCGCGCCCTTCTTCATCCGCGCGATGGCGTCGCGCGAGATCACGTTGCGCGTCTGCTCGGTCAGCGGCGTGTGCAGCGTGATGAAGTCCGCGCGCGCGATCAGGTCGTTCAGTTCCACCTTCTCGACGCCGATCTCGACCGCGCGCTTCTCGGACAGGAAGGGATCGAAGGCGATCACCTTCATCTTCAGCCCGAGCGCGCGGTCCGCGACGATCGACCCGATATTGCCGCAGCCGATCAGCCCGAGCGTCTTGCCGAACAGTTCGACGCCCATGAAGCGGTTCTTCTCCCACTTGCCGGCCTTGGTCGAGGTGCTGGCATCGGGAAGCTGCCGCGCCAGCGCGAACATCATCGCGATGGCGTGCTCGGCCGTGGTGATGGCGTTGCCGAAGGGCGTGTTCATCACCACCACGCCCCGCGCGGTCGCTGACGTCACATCGACATTGTCCACGCCGATGCCGGCACGCCCGACCACCTTCAGCCTCGGCGCGGCCTCCATCAATTCGCGCGTGACCTTGGTGGCGGATCGCACCGCCAGGCCGTCGTAGTCGCCGATGATCTCGCGCAGCTCGGCGGGCTTCAGGCCGGGCTTGAAGTCCACCTCGATGCCGCGGTCGCGGAAGATCTGCACGGCGGCGGGGGACAGCTTGTCGGAAATCAGCACCTTCACCACGGCTCAGGCCCCCGCTTCCACGGTGGCGAGCGCCCAGTCGAGCCAGGGGATCAGCGCCTCGATATCCGCGGTCTCGACGGTCGCACCGCCCCAGATGCGCAGCCCCGGCGGCGCGTCGCGATAGGCGCCGGCATCCAGCGCAACACCTTCCTTCTCCAGCAGCGAGGCGATCTTCTTCGCCGCCGCCGCCTGCGCGTCCGGCGCGAGCGCGGCGAACCACGGCGCAGTGATGGTCAGGCAGATCGAGGTGCAGGACCGCGTCGCCGCATCCTCCGCCAGGAAGTCGAAGCCCGGCTTCGTCGCGACCCAGCGTGCGATGGCGGCGAGATTCGCCTCGGACCGCGCGACCAGCCCCTTCAGCCCGCCGACCGATTCCGCCCAGCGCAGCCCGTCCAGCGCATCCTCGACGCAGAGCATCGAAGGCGTGTTGATCGTCTCGCCCTTGAAGATGCCTTCGTTGAGCTTTCCGTCCTTGGTCATGCGGAAGATCTTGGGCATCGGCCAGGCCGGCTTGTGCGATTCCAGCCGCGCGACCGCGCGCGGGCTCAGCGCCAGCATCCCATGCGCCGCCTCGCCGCCGAGCACCTTCTGCCAGGACCAGGTGACGACATCGAGCTTGTGCCAGGGCAGCTCCATCGCGAACACCGCCGAGGTCGCGTCGCAGATCGCCAATCCCTCGCGCGCATCGGAGATGAAGTCCGCATTCGGCAGCCGCACGCCCGAGGTCGTGCCGTTCCACACGAACACCACGTCGCGCGCGGCATCGACCTTCGCGAGCTCCGGCAGCCGCCCATACGGCGCATCCAGGACCCGCGCATCGGCCAGCTTCAGCTGCTTCACCACATCCGTCGCCCAATCCTTCGAGAAGGATTCCCAGGCCAGGATGTCCACGCCGCGCGGGCCGAGCAGCGACCACAGCGCCATCTCGACCGCCCCGGTGTCAGACGCCGGCACGATGCCCAGCCGCCAGCCTTCCGGCATGCCGAGCACCGCCTTCGACCGTTCGATCACCTCGGCCAGCCGCGCCTTCGGCGTGCTGGCGCGATGGCTGCGCCCGAGCAGCGCAGGTTCCAGCGCCGCCAGCGTCCAGCCGGGACGCTTCGCACAGGGACCGGATGAAAAGCGGGGGTTCGCCGGCTTGGCGGCAGGACGGCGGATGGCCGGACGGACGTCCGGCGTGGTGGCGCTTGCCATGATGCAGCTCCCTTCCAGAAGCGGATGCGCCCCGGTGGGGGGGCGTGGCCCGCCGCCCGCATACGCGCCGGCGCGCCAAGCGGTCAAGCGGCCTGCAACTTACGGCCCCGTGATGCGTTGCACGCGCCATGAACCGCATCCAGGGATCCGTCCTCGTCCTCGCGGCCCTGGCGGCGATGCTGTTCGTCTTCGTCCCCGCCGTCCCGCTCCTGGGCTTCGCAGGCCTGCTGCTGGCGGTGGCGCTCAGCGTGCCCGCGCAGCAGTTGATGCGCCTGACAGGCTGCCCGCGCTGGGTCGCGGTGCTGGGCGTGGTGGTCGGCCTGCTGGCCCTGGCGGGCCTCGCCGGGCTCGCCGCCGCGGCGCCACTCGCCGAACAGGCCGCAGCCCTCGCCGAGGCACTGCCGCGCAGCTTCGCGTCGCTGCGCGAACAATTGGCGGGCAATGACGCCCTCGCCTGGCTGGCCGACCGGCTGACGCCTTCGGCCGCGCCCGACCTCGATGCCGGCATGGCCGCGACCGCCGCCGGCGCGACCGTCGGCTGGATCGGCAATGCGGTGCTGGTGGCGCTGATCGGCGTCTACCTGGCCGTCGCCCCGCGTGACTACGCGGCCGGCTTGCGCGCCCTGCTGCACCCCGCCATCGAGCGCGAGGCGGCCGAGACCCTGATGGAATGCGGCCAGGTGCTGCGCGGCTGGCTGCTCGGCCAGGGCTTCGCGATGGTGGTCACGGGCGCCTGCACCTGGGTCGGCCTGATGCTGCTGGGCGTGCCGATGGCGGGCGCCTTGGCGGTGCTGGCGGCGCTGCTCGGCTTCATCCCGAACATCGGGCCGGTCATCGCGGCGGTGCCGGCCATGCTGCTGGCCGCGACGGTCTCGCCCTGGCTGGCGCTCTGGGTGGCGCTGCTGTTCCTCGTCGTGCAATTCATCGAGGGCAATATCCTCACCCCGCTGGTGCAGCAGCGGGTGTCGGATTTGCCGCCGGCGGCGCTGCTGCTGGCGCAGGTGCTGATGGGCACGGCCTTCGGGCTGCTCGGCGTGGCGCTGGCGGCGCCTCTGGCCGCGGTGGGCGCGGTGATCGTGCGGCGGACCTATGCGGAGGGCTGGCTCGGCCGCCCGCCGGCGGTCTGATCAGGCGCGCACGGACAGCGCGGTCAGCGTCGCCATCGGGTCGGTCGCGGTGGTGGCGCTCGCGTTGTTCGCCGCCGCGATCAGGTAGCGTTCCGCCAGCTTCCGCACCGCGCGGTCGTCCTGCAGGCTTTCTACCTTCAGGCGTGCGGTCACGGCGCGGCCCTGCGCTTCCACCGACTGCACAGCGATCTGCGCCGGCAGGCCGAGCGCGCCCGTCACCACCCGGCGCAGCACCGGGTCGCCCAGCACGTCGAAGACATCGTCGGCGTTCTTCGCAGCTTCCAGGAAATACAGCGCGTCCGACAGCCCGGCCTGCTGTTCGTCCAGCCCCGTGCGGTACTGGTATTTCAGGAAGGCGTCGGACATGCGCTCGACCATGGCGGGGTCGCGCAGCCCCTCCAGCCCGGTGGCATGCACGCCCAGCGTCGCCGCCGCCGCCTGCCAGGTGCTGCCGAGCCGCGTCGCGAGGCTGTCATCCGCCGTAGGGTCCGACAGCAGCGCGCGCCGGACCATCCCCGGATTGCCCACCTGGTCCGGCAGGCCGAGCGCCGGCATGATGACCTTGAGAATGCGCGGGTCCTGCAACGCCTGTTCGATCGACCCGGCCTTGTCGAGCGCGACGCGGAACTGCGCCAGCGCGGTCAGGGTGACCGGGTCCTTTTCCTCGCGCGCGATGCCCTTGGCCTCGGCGCCTTCGGCGGTGGCGCGCCGCAAGGCCGGGATGGCGGTCGCCGCATTGCCCGCCGCGCCGGCCGAAACCTGCACGCCGAACAGCGACTGCACCTGGGACAGGGTGAGCATGACACCGCACCCTCCCCCACCGCGCATGAAGCCGTGGTTAACCGCCCGGCAGCCGCGCCGGATCGAAGGTGATCCCGTGGTCGAGCGGCCCATGCCCCGCGCCGAAGCCCGGTGCGGCCGCGATCGCCGCCTGCACATAGGCCCGCGCGCGCTTCACCGCCTCGCGCAGCGCCATCCCCTGCGCCAACCCCGCCGCCACCGCGCTGGCCAGCGTGCAGCCGGTGCCATGCGTGTGCCGCGTGTCGATACGCGGCGAGGTGAATTCCTGCACGCCCTCGGCCGTGATCAGCAGGTCGGTCAGCGCAGCACCTTCCATATGCCCGCCCTTCAGCAGCACGCCGGGCGCGCCCAGCGCCAGCAGCGCGGGGGCCGCTTCGCGCATGTCATCCAGCGTGCGGATCGGCCGGTCCACCAGCGCCTCGGCCTCGGGCAGGTTCGGCGTGATGATGGCCGCCAGCGGCAGCAGCCGCGCCTTCAGCGTCGCAATGGCATCGGCGGCGATCAGCGGATGTCCGCCCTTGGCGATCATCACCGGATCGACCACCAGCGGAACGCCCCCTGCGCGCGCGGCGAGTTCGTCGCACACCGCCTCGATCACCGGCACGCTGTGCAGCATGCCGGTCTTGATGGCATCCGCGCCGATATCATCCAGCACCACCGCCATCTGCTGGCGGATGAAGGCCGGGTCGATGCCGACCACGCCATGCACGCCGAGCGTGTTCTGCGCCGTCAGCGCGGTCACCGCCGTCATGGCGAAGGCGCCCAGCGCCGTCACCGCCTTGATGTCTGCCTGTATGCCCGCGCCGCCGCCGGAATCGCTGCCGGCGACGATCAGCACGCGCCCCTTCATGCCGCGCGCGCCTTGGCGCGGATGGTCTCCGCCAGCCGCGCCACCGTCGCTTCCACCAGCGCCTGCTCCTCCGCTTCGGCCATAACGCGGATGACCGGCTCGGTCCCGCTGGCGCGGATCAGCACGCGCCCGCGCGCGCCCAGCGCTGCTTCCTCCGCCGCGATCGCCGCGCGTACGCCCTCATCCTGCAAGGGCGACGGGCCGGCATAGCGCACATTCACCAGGCGCTGCGGCAGCGGCGTGAAGCAGCGCAGCACCTCGCTGGCGGCGCGCTTCTCCTCGACCAGCACCGCCAGCACCTGCAGCGCCGCAATCAGCCCATCCCCCGTCGTGCCGAATTCCGGCATGATCATGTGGCCCGACTGCTCGCCGCCCAGGTTGCAGCCGGCTTCCCTCATCCGTTCACCGACATAGCGGTCGCCCACCGCCGTGCGCTGCAAGCCCAGGCCGCGCGCGGCGAGAAACCGCTCCAGCCCCATGTTGGACATCACCGTCGCCACCACGGCACCGCCGCGCAGCCGGTCCTGCGCGTGCCAGGACCGCGCGATCAGCGCCAGGATCTGGTCGCCATCCACCACCTGCCCGGCCTCATCCACCAGCACCACGCGGTCGGCATCGCCATCCAGCGCGATGCCCAGGTTGGCGCGGCGTTCGCGCACCAGATCGGCCAGGGCCGCCGGGGCCGTGGACCCCACGCCCTTGTTGATGTTGAAGCCATCGGGCGCGACGCCGATCGGCACCACCTCCGCGCCCAGCTCCCACAGCACCGTCGGCGCCACCTTGTAGGCCGCGCCATGCGCGCAATCGACGACGATCCGCAGCCCCTCCAGCGTCGAACCACGCGGGAAGGACGACTTCGCCGCCTCGATATACCGGCCAGGCGCATCCTCGAGCCGGCTCGCACGGCCCAGCCGCGACGGTGCCACCAGCGCGGCATCCAGGTCGCCCGCCATCAGCGCCTCGATCGCGATCTCCTGGTCATCGGTCAGCTTCAAGCCATCCGGGCCGAACAGCTTGATTCCGTTATCCTCATACGGGTTGTGCGAGGCGCTGATCATCACGCCGAGGTCCGCCCGCAGCGAGCGCGTCAGCAGCGCGATCGCCGGCGTCGGCAGCGGGCCCACCAGCACCACATCCATCCCCGCACCCACGAAACCCGCGGTCAGCGCAGGCTCCAGCATGTAGCCGGACAGGCGCGTATCCTTGCCGATGACCACACGGTGGCGATGGGCGCCGCGATTGAAATAGCGCCCGGCGGCCTGGCCAAGGCGCAGGGCCGTCACGGCGTCCATCGGGGCACGATTGGCCGTGCCACGGATGCCATCAGTGCCGAACAGGCGGCGGGCGGGGGAAGCGCTCATGCACCTATCACTACAGGCCGGCACAAAAGGATGCGAGGGGCGCCGCCCCTCGCGCTCCCCGCCAGGGGGCTACGGCCCCCTGGACCGCGATCAATCAGGGGCGCGGCCGGCCATGCAGGCACGCCAGACCGCGAGGGCCTGGACGGTCTCGGGCACGTCGTGGACGCGCAGAACCGAAGCGCCACGGGCCGCGCCGGCCAGCGCGGCCGCCACGCTGCCAGGCACGCGCGAACCGGCCTCCTCGATACCCGAAAGCGTCCCGATGAAGCGCTTGCGCGAGGCACCCAGCACCACCCGGCACCCCAGCGCCGCCAGCAACGGCAGCCGGTCGATCAACGCCAGGTTGTGCTCCAGGGTCTTGCCGAAGCCGATCCCGGGATCGATCGCAATACGGCCCCGCGCTATCCCCAGCGCCTCGCAGGTCGCGATCCGGTCGCGAAGGAACCCCGCCACCTCGACCGCAACATCGTCGTAGGAGGCCAGCCCCTGCATCGTCGCCGGATCGTCGCCGGGCATATGCATCAGGATCACCGGCGCCTGCGACCGCGCCACCAGGGTCAGCGCCGCCGGATCATGCCGCAGCGCCGAGACATCGTTGACGATCTCCGCCCCCGCCTCCAGCGCCGCCTCCATGGTGGCCGCATGGCGCGTGTCGATGCTGACCGGCGCCGCCTTGGCCAGTTCGCGCACCACCGGCAGCACGCGCGCCATCTCCTCCTCGGGCGTGACGGGGGCAGCGCCCGGCCGCGTCGATTCCCCGCCGATATCGAGGATATCCGCCCCCGCCTCCAGCATGGCATGCCCGGCATCCACGGCCCGCCGCGCGTCGAAATGCACCCCGCCATCCGAGAAACTGTCCGGCGTGACGTTCACCACCCCCATGACCAGCGGCCGGTCCGACGGCAGCCCGGCAAACGGCGCGACACGTTCGGCAATGGCATGCAGCGCGTCATGCCACTCCTCCGGCACTTCGCGGATCGGCCCGACGCCGAGATCCTGCCCGTCCTCGATCAGCCGCACGAAGGCGAAGGCAACATCCCCGCCCTGCAACGGCAGGGCAAACCCTTCCCGCAGCGCATGAAAGGCCACGGCCCCGGTGATCAGGCCAAGCGGTTCGACAAAGCGGTTCATCACGCGCGACACCAAAGAAAAAGGGCGCGCCTCGCATAGCGCGCCCATTCCTGGTGTCCAGAGGCCCTTGGGCCTTTGGCGGGTGGGGTCCGGGGAGGGCGGCGCCCTCCCTGGCCCTCAGGCCGGTGCCGCGCCCGGATTGAGCGGCGGCGGCCGCGGCGCCGTCGGCCTGCCGGCCGAGGGCACGGACCCGCGCCCCTGGTTCACCGGCTCGTCCGGACGGTGGCGCACCACCGGCTCGCCGCGGATGACGGTGCGGATCTCGTCGCCCGACAGCGTCTCGTATTCCAGCAGGCCCTTGGCCAGCAGGTGCAGCTCGTCCATGTGCTCGGACAGGATGGTCTTGGCCCGCGCGTAGCTGGCGTCGATGATGGCGCGGATTTCGCTGTCGATCTTCTTGGCGGTGTCCTCGGACAGGTTCTTGGTCTGCGTCACCGAGTGGCCGAGGAAGACTTCCTGGCTGTTGTCGCCATAGGCGATCATGCCGATCACGTCCGACATGCCCCATTCGGTGACCATCATGCGCGCCTGGTTGGTCGCCATCTTGATGTCGCCCGAGGCGCCGTTGGACACCTTGTCCGCGCCGAAGATCAGTTCCTCCGCGACGCGCCCGCCCATCGCCATGGCGAGCTCCGCCTTCAGCTTGGACTTGTGCTTGGAATAGCGGTCGCCCGCCGGCAGCGACATCACGAGGCCGAGCGCGCGGCCGCGCGGAATGACGGTCGCCTTGTGAACCGGGTCGCATTCCGGTTCGTGCATCGCGACCAGCGCGTGGCCGGCCTCGTGGTAGGCGGTCATGCGCTTCTCGTCCTCGGACATGACCAGCGACCGGCGCTCCGCGCCCATCATCACCTTGTCCTTGGCGGCCTCGAACTCGGCCATGCCGACGGTGCGCCGGCCGGTGCGCGCGGCGAGCAGCGCACCCTCGTTCACCAGGTTGGCGAGGTCCGCACCCGAGAAGCCCGGCGTGCCGCGCGCGATCACCTTCGGATCGACGTCGGAGGCCAGCGGCACCTTGCGCATGTGAACGCGCAGGATCTTCTCGCGCCCGTTCACGTCCGGGTTGGGCACGACCACCTGGCGGTCGAAGCGGCCGGGCCGCAGCAGCGCGGGGTCCAGCACGTCCGGCCGGTTGGTGGCCGCGATGATGATGACGCCTTCGTTGGATTCGAAGCCGTCCATCTCGACCAGCATCTGGTTGAGCGTCTGCTCGCGTTCATCGTTGCCGCCGCCCAGGCCCGCACCGCGATGACGGCCTACCGCGTCGATTTCGTCGATGAAGATGATGCAGGGGGCGTTCTTCTTGCCCTGCTCGAACATGTCGCGCACGCGGGATGCGCCGACGCCGACGAACATCTCGACGAAATCCGACCCGGAAATCGTGAAGAACGGCACATTCGCTTCACCCGCGACCGAGCGCGCCAGCAGAGTCTTGCCGGTGCCCGGCGGGCCGACCAGCAGCACGCCCTTCGGGATCTTGCCGCCCAGCCGCTGGAACTTCTGCGGGTCGCGCAGGAAATCCACGATTTCCTCGAGCTCGCCCTTGGCTTCCTCGATGCCGGCCACGTCCTCGAAGGTGACGCGGCCCTGCTTCTCGGTCAGCAGCTTGGCCTTGGACTTGCCGAAGCCCATGGCGCGCCCGCCGCCGCCCTGCATCTGGCGCATGAAGAAGATCCAGACGCCGACCAGCAGCAGCATCGGGAACCAGGACATCAGGTAGTGCAGCAGCGGGTTGACGTCGCTGTCCTCCGGCCGCGCCACCACGCGCACGTTCTTCTCGGTCAGGCGCGAGACCAGCGCCGGGTCTTCCGGCGTGTAGGTCTGGAAGGTGCGCCCGTCGGTCAGGGTGCCGGTCAGGGTGCGGCCCTGGATCGAGACCTCGCGTACCTGGCCCGAATTGACCTCGTTCAGGAAGTCCGAATAGGCCACCTGCGTCGCACCGGCCCGTCCGTTGCCCGAGGGCTGGAACAGGTTGAACAGCGCCACCAGCAGCAGCGCCACGATCACCCACAGCGCAAGATTCCGGCCGAAATTATTCACGTGCGGTTGTCCGTCTCCGTGCCGGCGGGGCAAGCCCCCGCGGCGTTGGCACTAAACATAGGGTCGGGTTGACCACCCTTGAATGGCCGCGCCGAAAACTCTCCCCCCGCCCCGGGCGCGAACAGGATCGCGAAGGGCCGGCAGGCCTCTGGCGAAGGATAGTCCAGCATCGGCACCGCGGCCAGCGCGCCGTGCGTGTCGCGGATCGTCGGCAGCGCGCGCAGCACCGCAGAAGGCAGGCCCGACCGCCCGCGCAACGCCGCCGCGCCGTCACCCAGCGCGCCCAGCATCCAGCCCGAGGGGCCTGCGCCCAGAAGCCGGAAGCGCCTGTCCCACCGCGCCCCGGCCCCGGCCGGGACCGGCGGCGCCACCGCCCCCGGGTCGCGCGCCAGCAGCCACCGCCCGCCCGTGGCCGGCCGAAGCCAGGCCCCGCCCAAGGTGCCGTGGCCGGCCGCGAGCAGCGCCGCGGCGCGCGGTGCGGCCGGCGCCAGCCCGCCGCCGCCGACCAGCCGGGCCAGCTGCGCCAGCGCCGCCGCCGCCACGCCATCATGGCCCAACGCCACGGGGTCGATGACAGCAAAGCCCTCCGGCCGGATCTCGGCCGACGCCGCCAGCCGCGCCGCCAGCGCCGCCTCGGCCCTGTCGCGGCGCTGGCCGAAGGCCGCCGCGGCCGCCGCCACCGCGGCGATGCCCGGTCCCTCGCCGCCCGCATCGGCCAGCGCGGCGCGCAGCCGCACCCGGGCGAAGCGGCAGTCGGTGTTGCTCGGGTCCCGCACCGGCGCCAGGCCGGCCTTGGCAACCACGGCCTCCAGCGCCGCCGGCGCCACGCCCAGCAGAGGCCGCAGCACCAGCACGCCCGCGCCGTCGCGTACCGCCGCCATGCCGGCAAGCCCCGTCGGCCCGCTGCCGCGCAACGCGCGGAACAACAGAGTCTCGGCCTGGTCGCCGCGATGCTGGCCGAGCAGCAGCCAGGGCCGTCCATCCGCCGCAGCAGCCGCGCCAAGCGCTGCCATGCGTGCCGCCCGCGCCCGCGCCTGCAGCGCCGCGCCGCCGGCCAGCCCGAGGCGCAAGACCCGCGCCGCGATGCCCCGCGCTGCCAGCAGCGCGGCCACGCCATCAGCCTCGGCGGTGCTTTCGGGGCGCAGCCCGTGGTCGGCCACCAGCGCCAACAGATTGCCGCCCCGTGCCCGCGCCCATGAGTCGGCGAGAAGCGCCAGGGCCAGGCTGTGCGGCCCGCCCGATACGCCGGCCGCCAAGCGAGGCGCCGCGCCGAATGGGCCGAGCGGGCCCATCAGCGCGACGAAATCCGCGTCGGTCAGGCCGGGCCTATCCCCATGCGGGGCGCCTCACGGGCATCGCGCAGCTGCGCGCGGCATGCGCAGGCATCCCGCGCCCGCGCGCCTCGATCACCGGCACTGCGCCCGCCGCCGGGAGTCCGCCACCCTCGTCGCCACGGGCTGTGACAGCCGCGTGTATTCCGACCGCAGCTGATCCAGCGTGTCGCAGGCCTCGCGCCGCGCGCCGAAGCCGATGAAGGCGTTCGACAGTCCCAGCAACGCCTCCGGCGCCCGGCCGGACTGGCGGTTGCGGCGATAGGCCTCGTCGAAGGCCAGCGCGGCGTTCTGGTATTGCCGGCGGCCGAGCAGCGCCTCGCCCAACAGCAGCTGAGCATCCTGCGCGCGCGGGCCGGGGCGGCCCGAGATCACCTCGCGCGCCGCGGCCTCGGCCGCCGGGAAATCGCCGCGTGCCAGCGCGGTCTGGCCGTCGGCCAGCGCGCGTTCAGCGGTTCGCGGGCCGGCTTGCGGGCTGTCCGGCTCGGCCTGCCGGGGCGGAACGCTGAACGGGGCCGGCGCCTGGGCGGGCGGCGGCCCCTGCGGAGGGCGGGCGGCGCCCGTCCGGCCGCCCCCTTCCAGTTGCTGCAGGCGGAAATCCATGTCGCCGCGCAGTTTCTCGACCTCCTCGGCGAGGCGCCGGTTGGCGTTCTCGGCCACGTCGAGTTGGCCGCGCAGGCGGCGGACCGTTTCCTCCAGTTCCTGCACGCGGAGCACCAGCGCCTGCGCCGTCTCCGGCGGGGCGCCGCCGCCACGCGGGGTGGGCGCGGCGAAGCCTCCGCCGCGGCGCACGGCATCGAGGTCGCGACGCAGTTCCAGGATCTGGTTCTGCAGCGCGATGCCCTCCCGGCTGTCCATCTGCGCCCATGCGGGCGACGCAACGAGCAGCGGCAGGGCGGCGAAGGCGGCGATCAGCGGCGCGCGTACGGCCATGGCGGCGCGGCCCGTCCCGTTACTGGACCGCGGTGACGGCGCGGCGGTTCTGCGCCCAGGCGGCCTCGTCCGAACCGAGCGCCGCAGGCCGGTCCTTGCCGTAGGAGATGGTGGTGATGCGCGCGCCGTTCACGCCGCCGGCGACCAGCACGTCGCGCGCCGCATTGGCGCGGCGCTGACCGAGCGCGAGGTTGTATTCGCGCGTGCCGCGTTCGTCCGTATGGCCTTCGACCTGCACCCGCACATCGGGGTAGCGACCCAGCCAGCCCGCCTGGCGGTCGAGGATGGGGCGCTGGTCGGCCTGGATGGTCGAGCTGTCGAAGGCGAACAGCACGCGGTCGCCGACATTGGCCACCAGGTCCTCCTGGCTGCCCGGGCGGACGGTGCCCGCGCCGCCGGCGCCCGTCGCATTCGCGTTCTGGTCGGTGTTCGAGCAGGCGGCGAGCAGCGCGAGGGCAGCCACGGCGCCGAAAAGGCGGGTCTTCATCGGGGGGCTCTCCTGATGCGTGAAGGGATCGCGGGGGGCAAAGCACCCGGATGTGGCCGGGTCAAGGCAGGCATCCCGCTGCACTGTCATGACAGCAGCGGGGACCAGGCAGGATCGGTCGCGTCGGTGGGCGTGGGCACCGGGCGTTCGTTGAAGCCGGCGATGTCGATCGACGCGATGCGCGCGGAATACCCGCCGCCGCGCGAATCGGTCGCGCGGCTCTCGCGGTAGAACATCAGCACGCGGCCATTCGGCGCGAAGGTCGGCCCTTCCATCGCCCAGCCTTCCGACAGGATGCGTTCCCCGGACCCATCCGGGCGCATCACGCCGATGGCGAAGCCGCCACCGCCGAAGCGGGTGAAGGCAATGAGGTCTCCGCGCGGCGACCACACCGGCGTGGCATAGCGCCCGCGGCCGAAGGAAATCCGCCGCACCCCGCCGCCGCCGGCATCCATGACATACAACTGCTGGTCGCCGCCGCGGTCGGAATTGAACACGATCTGGTTGCCATCGGGCGAGTAGGAGGGCGAGACATCGAGCCCGCCGCCGCTGGTCAGTTGCCGTTCGCGCCGCGACGCCAGATCCACCACGAAGATGTTCGCATCGCCGCCGCGCGTCGAGGACAGCACCACCGAGCGCCCATCCGGCGAGAAGCGCGGCGAGAGCGTCATGCCCGGGAAATTCCCCAGCGCCTGCTGTGCCCCGCTGCCGATGTCGAACAGCACCACCTGCGGCTGCCCGCGGTCGCGATACGACATGAAGGCGATGCGGTCGGCCGAGGGATGGAAGCGCGGCGACAACGCGGCGAACCGCCCATCGGTCAGGAAGCGATGGTTCTCGCCATCCTGGTCCATGATGGCCAGGCGCCGGGTGCGGCGGTCGCGCGGACCGGTCTCGCTGACATAGACGATCCGGGTGTCGAAATACCCCTTCTCGCCCAGCAGGCGTTCGTAGATCACGTCGGAAATCAGGTGCGCGATGCGCCGCCAATTCGCCGCCGGGGCGGTGAAGGCGGTGCCCTGCAGCTGCGCTTCCGGCAGCACGTCCCACAGGCGGAATTCGACGCGCAGCTGGCCGCCCTGTTCGACCACGCGGCCCGTCACCAGCGCCTGCGCGCCGATTACGCGCCAATCCTGGAAGCGCGGCGTCTGCGCGGCGGATTCCGGCGTCTGGATGAAGGCCTGCCGGTCCACCGGGCGGAACAGCCCGGAATTGCGCAGGTTCGCCTGGATCACGCGGGCGATGTCGCGCCCCACGCGCGCGGCATCGCCGCCACCAGCGAGGTCCGGGATCGCCACCGGGATCGGGTCGGTGCGCGCGCGGGTGATGTCGATGACCGCGCCGGCGGCCGCCTGCTGCGCCAGCGCGGGCAGCGGCGTGGCGAAGACGCCCGGCGCGACCAGCCCGGCGCCGACACCGGCCAGGACACGACGACGCGACAGGACGAAGGGGGTGTCAGGGTTCATCGCACGAGGCCCCTCGGGTTGAAGCGGAAGATGGAAGCCATGACGGTCCCGTATTTGTTGGGCGGCACGCGCAGCGGGTTGCACTGCGGGGACATAAGCGCGCGGCGCGCCGATTCGAAGACCGAAAGGGACCGCGGATCCGATGGAACGCGCGAGGCCGCCACGACGTTGCGGACATTGCCCGACCCATCGAGCACGACGCGCAATTCGACCACGATCGAATCGAGGCCCAGCATGCCGCGATCGACGTTCCAGCATTCTGCGATCTGGTCCGCCAGGCCGCGGATCTCGCCCTGGGTCAGCGCGGCGCTGCCCTGCGGCGACCCGCCACCCTGCTGCGGCGCGCCCGAAGGGTTGGGGCGCGCGGTCGGCGGGCGGTCCTGCTGCTGCGTCGTGCGGAGCCGTTCCAGCGTGTTCTGCACGGATGTGCTGCGTTCCTGCGGGCGCGCCACCGGCGGGGTCTGCCCGGTGCCGGCCTGCTGGGCGGGTTCGGGCGGCGGCGGGACCGGCAGCGGCGGCACCGGCAACGGGTCCTGGCGCGCCGGCGCGGCCTGCTGTTGCGGCGGCGGCGGCGTCGGTGTGGGCGGCGTGGGCAGCGGCGTCGTCACGCGCGGAGCGGGCACCGGGTCCGGGCTGGGGGCCGGGGCAGGCGCCGGCGGCGTCGGCTGCGCCTGGCTGGGCGAAGGCGGCGTGGGCGTGGGCGCGGGGG
>JBHYEQ010000005.1:0-304954 GCA_051860065.1 Roseomonas sp. | reverse complement strand
GGCTACAAGAACCATCTCGGCATCGATCGCGGGCATGGCTTCATCCGCCGTTTCACCGTCACGCATGCGGCGCGGCATGACGGCAGCCAACTCGGCGCAGTGCTCGATGCGAACAATACGGCCAGCGGCGTGTGGGCGGACACCGCCTATCGCAGCAAGGCCAATGTGGAGATGCTCGATCGGCGCGGCCTCGTGCCCGAGTTCCAGCGCGCCAAGCCGCGCGGACGGCCGATGCCGGCGCACATATCGCGCGGCAACGCCACGCGGGCGCGGGTACGCAGCCTGGTCGAGCATGTCTTCGCCACCGAGAAGCGCCGCATGGGCCTGGTCGTGCGCAGCATCGGCCTGGTCCGCGCCACCGCACGCATCACGCTCGCCAACCTCGCCTACAACATGCGCCGCCTGGTCTGGATCGAGGGGAGAGGTGCGCCCGCTTGAGGCGGCCGAAGGATCAGAACAAAACCAACCACCCGATCCTCACCAGAGCCTCGCCGCGCAGCCGCACCGGCCGGCAGCCCCGCGACCCCAACGGCCTTCAGCAGCGCCCCGCAACGCGGTTATTCGAGGCGTCCACTTGCACCGTCCGCCGGGCCTCCCGCTTCTTCCTCCCTGGTCTCTCGGGTACTGTGCGGAAGCACCCAAGGGCGAAACATGTCGCAGGATCTGCTCGCGCTCGTGAAGGCACGTTCATGGTTCTATGCCTTCGAATTGCCGGATGGCTCGATCACCCCGACCGACATCGACCCAGCCGTCCTGCATCTGCATGCCGCGCGTCGTGACTGGTTGCGAGAGGTGATGTCGACCATCCCCGACACGATGCGAATGACAGCTCTGGATCTCGCCTCACACGAGGGGTTCTTCACGGTCGAACTGGCCCGGCACTGCCGCCACGTCCTCGGCATCGAGTTGCGCGAGCGCAGCATCACCGCCGCCGAGATGATCACGACGCTGCTCGGCCTGGACAATGTCGCCTTCCGCCAGGCGGACCTTCTGCAGATCGATGCCGCCGAGGAGTCCGCCCTCGCCGCCGACTTCGTCCTGGTCTTCGGCCTGCTCTATCACCTCGAGGACCCGCTCCACATGCTGCGCCTTGCCTGCCGCTTGGCGCGGCGGCACATCCTGCTGGAATCCCAGGTGCTGCCGTATGAGATCAGCGGCCGGGTCGAGGATGGCAGCCACCTGTGGCAGCGCGACATCCACGGCAGCTTCGGCCTGGTCGAGGACTACTGCGAACGCCGCGAAGGCGGCAGCGCCGAGTTCGCCCTGGTGCCCTCGGTGAACGCGTTGGTCCATCTGCTGCGCCGCTTCGGCTGCGCCCAGGTGCGCGTCCTGCCGGCGCGGGAGACCGACCACGAGCAGTTCCGCCGCGGTGCCCGCGTCATCATCCACGGCATCAAGGGCTGAAGGCGTCATTCCAGCAGGCTTAGGACCCGCGGCAAGGTCAGGTGCAGGGAGATGTCCGGGATCACCACCAGCACCTGGTCAGGGCGGTATTCCTCGAGAAGCGCCTGGGCGAGCCGTCGTCGTTGGTCGGGCGACAATGGATCGGCATTGTTGACCGTGACCTGCGTGACCTCGCCGATATGGCGCAGCAACCACGGCGCGGCCGCAGACCCGTAGGAATCCGACAGCACGAGCACCCGACCTGCACCAGCGTCGGCCACCCGCAGGCGCCTGACGTCCACCAGGATCCGCGCAGCCTCGGCGTTGGCAGGAAAGCAGGGCCAGCCGAGGCATTGTTCGATCCCCGACGCGTCCGGTGCGACTTCGAGCACCATCGATGACAGGGCGAGCCCCGGGAAAAAGCCGCCAAGGTCGGATGGCCGCCGGTGCCAGGCTGTCTCAAGCTCCCGCAGGCGACCCAACTGACGATGCTCCTCCGCCCAGGCCCCGATGCCGGCGGCGGCGCCAACGGCATCCCAATGCAGGTGGCGGAGCGGAATGGCCGGGCCGCGGGGGTCCGGCTCCCTGAGGCGCTCGATCGGGAAGAATGCATGCGCGCGCCATTCCGGCGGGAGCCGGCCCAGCACCTGCTGCGCCAGTGGCGTGCCGGTGTCGCAGTCGGGCCTGAGCCAGGCCGGCAGTTCCTCGGGGTAGAGCACCGGCGCGCTTGGCACGACGAGCAGGTCGACGCGCGGCGCGCGGTCGCGCAAGGCGCGCAGCATCGCCTCGGCCTCGGCCGCGAGGCGCGCCACCTCCCCGTCGGGCAGCGCCTTTCCGCAGCCCTGCCGAATGAGCGAGCGCGTCCAGTCGCTCGAGAGAAACAGGCGCCCGCCCGGTCCGGCCAGGATCGCGTTCGAGGCGAAGACGCCAAACAGCTGGAACAGGATCCTGTCATGCAGGGAGACGAGCTGCGTGCGCAGCCCGAAGCGATCGTTCAATGCAGCCTCTGCCGCGCGCGGCCAGGCGTGCAGGGCAGGGAGGTCGCGCGGCATGGTCGGCACGATCGCCTGGGCTCGATTCTCGCCGGCGCGCCAGGTGTTGAAGCCGGCCAGTTGTGCCGCCATCGGCAGCAGCGCCAGCATTGCCATCAGCCCGACGAAGACGGCCTGCAGGCCTTGGCGCATGCGGCCAGTGGCGTGGCGGCGCGCCATCAGAAGCGCCAGTAGATGAAGGGGTTGAGGGTGCCGGATGCCACCTTCACCAGGGCGGCGACAAAGACGAGCGTGACCGCCGCATAGGCCGCCGCATCGCGCAGCATGGCAGGCGCTCCCGCGGTCCGGCCCGGCACCCAGCCCGGCCCTTGCGGAAGACGCTGCGTGGCAAGCACCGCGCCCGCGACCAGCGCGACCACCACGGGCGCGGGAAGGAATGCGGCGGCCGGCGCGAGGTCGGGCGCGCCTTCGTTCAGCCCGGCCATGGCGCGCCAGATCCCGGCCGCCGCGGCAAACGAGTCGGCCCGGAACATCGCCCAGCCGACCAACAGTGCCATCGTCAAATACAGGTGCTGCAGCGGGCGCCACGCGCCGGCAAGCACGGCAGCGAAGCCCGCGCGCTCGATCAGCATCAGCGTGCCTTGGTAGAGGCCCCACAGCACGAAGGTCCAGGCCGCGCCGTGCCACAACCCGCACAGCGCGAAGACCACCAGCAGGTTGATGGTCGTGCGCCACGGTGCGCCGCGGTTTCCGCCGAGCGGAATATAGACGTAGTCGCGAAACCACGAGGACAGCGTCATGTGCCATCGCCGCCAGAACTCGGTCACCGAGCGCGATATGTAGGGGCGGTTGAAATTGGCCGGAAAGCGCAGCCCCAGCATGTGGCCGATGCCGATCGCCATCGTCGAGTAGCCGGAGAAGTCGAAGAAGAGTTGCAGGTGGTAGCAGACGACCCCGAGCCAGGCCGTCGCAAGGCCAAGGCTCTCCGCCGGTAAGGCGAAGATCTGGTCGGCCGGCCGGGCCAGGGAGTCGGCGATCAGGACCTTCTGCCCCAGCCCGACCGCGAACAGGACCATGCCCTGCCGCCAGCGCAACAGGCTCGTGCGCCGACGCAGCAGGCGTGTCGCGACCTCCCGGTAGCGCAGGATCGGACCGGCGATCAGCACCGGGAACAGCGCCTTGTACAGCGCGAAGACCCAAAGCCGCCGCTGCGGCTGGACAAGGCCGCGGTGGATGTCGACCAGGTAGGAGATGCCCTGGAAGGCGAAGAAGGAGACACCGAGCGGCAGTCCTGGCGGTGTGATGGACACGCCCGCGATGCCCGCCAGGAAGGCCGCGTACTTCAGCACCACCAGCGGCAGCAGGTTCGCCGCGAGGCCGAGCCAAAGCAGCGCACGCCGAGCAGGCGACCGCCCCATGCGACGCCCGATCTCCCAGTTCGCGACGATGTAGAACAGGAGGACCGGCAGGTGCGCCGGGTCGCCCCAGGCATAGAAGCCCAGGCTTGCGACGAGCAGGGTGGCATTGCGCCAAGGCAGCAGCGTCTGCGCGAGCAGCACCAGCGGCAGGAACCAGGCCAGGAACCCGATCGAGGCGAAGCTCAACGCGCGCCTGACCCTAAGGCCTGCGCGCCGTGATGGTGACGAAGTCGCTCCCGATCTCGCCGCTTGCGATAAGCGCGGCCTCGCGGTCCAGCAATCGTCGCAGATGCGCCACGTCCTCGGGGATATCGGGATCGAAATTGTGAGCGATCCCGCCCAGGGCCATCATCGTCAACGTGCCGCCGAGCGGGCGGCGCCGAATGATCTCGAACCGCGCCGCCACCAGGGGCTCGATCATCGAGGAGCGCGGCGCCTCGGTGGGGTCGTGCGCCAGCATGTCCGCCACGCTCGCGCGGCCGGCCGCGTCCTTCACCTGGCCGTCCAGCGTGCGCCGGTATCGCTCGGGAAGGCTGCGAAGCCAGGCTGTCATCTCCTCGATCTGACGGTCCGGCCACTGGAAGCGGTCGGCGCCGACGAACTCCTGCTCGAGGTGGAAGATTCCGCCGGGACGCAGGGCCGCATGGACGTTGTCGAAGGCGAATTCCAGGCGTTCGATGTGATGCACGCCTTGGCAGCCGATCACCAGGTCGAGGCCGGTCTCGCCAAGGTCGGTCGTATCCAGGTCGCAGCGGCGGTAGTCCAGCGCCGCGCCGAAGCCGGCGGCGATCGCCTCCGTGCGCGCAGACTCGATCGCGCCGGCCGAGAGGTCGTAGCCGGTGCAGTGACTGACGATACCCTGTTGGACGAGCCGCCGCTCGAGCCCGCCGGTGCCGCAGCACAGCGAGGCGGCATGGGCCGCCGGCAGCCGCCCTTCGCGCAGTAGCAGCTGGCGCAGGCCTTCGATCCCGTCCTCGTCGGGCCGGTCGGTGGCGCGGCGGTTCATCTCTGCCCGGATCACCGGATGCGAGGTCGGATAGGCGGCCCATTGGGCGGCCTGGCCGGAGGGCGGCGCCTTGCCCCAGAGCGCCTCCACCCGTGCCAGACGATGCGCCGGCGCGGCCAGTGCGGCAGGGCTCCCGAGTGCCGCGGCCACGGTGTCCTGGAAGCGATCGGCACTGAAGTCGCGCCGCAGCAGCCCCTGCGCGCGGTCGCGCATGGCCTGCCACGCCGGCGCATTCTCGTGCAGCGCGACGGCCTCGGCCGCCAGGTCGGCGGGATTTTCCGATGCGGCCAGCGCGCCCGCATCCTGCCAACCCAGCTGCTGCGCCATCAAGGTGGTGCAGACGACCGGCAGGCCGGCTGCCGTGGCTTCGACGATCTTGATCGACACGCCGGCACCGACCTGCACCGGTGCCACAAAAACGCGTGCCGCCTCATAGAAGGGTTGGAGATCCTCGACTGGCCCGATAAGCCGCACGCCGGGTGCCGCAAGCGAGGCATGGTCGGGATGCAGCAGCCCCACCACCGCCAGTTCGGCGTCCGGCAGCGCCTGACGCATGAGGGGCCAGCAACTGCGCAGGAACCAGGCGAGCCCCTGCCAATTCGGGGCGTCCCGTTCCATCAGGCGCCCGACGAACAGGAAGCCGTGGCGCGCTGCGTGGCCGCGCGACGTCATGCGTGCCGCCGGTAGGTGCGCCAGCCGGTACACCGCTTGGCCGGGCGGCAAGTGGCGGCGGAACAGCTCCTCCTCCGCAAGGGTCACGCAGAGGACGGCATCGACGTCGGCGCCGTTGCGCCGGATCTCGTCGGCGACGCGGCGTTCGGCTTCCTCGGCCGTCAGTGGTCGGCCTTCCATCGCCGCCTGCGCAATCTCCCGCAGGGCATAGATCGCCTCGGCGTCGTAGATCACGCGCGCCTTGCCGAGCAGATCCGGCCGTTCGCCCAGCGCGTCGCGGAACAGCGCCATGTTGTGCGGCCGGCTCACCAGGATCGCGTCGTAATGGCCGGCGCGCTCGGACAGGAAGGAGGCCAGGCCGGCGGCACCGCGCTGGTCGATCACTTCCACCGACGCGTGCAGCTCGCGGCGCAGCCGGTCCCATGGCACCGCCGACTGTTGCAGGGGGTAGTGCGTGACCGACCAGCCCGCCGCGACGGCGCCTGCGATGATCGCGCGCGCGCGGGGCAGCCCGGAGCCATTGACCTCGAGCGGCAGCAGGTCGTCGATCACCAGAAGCCGACGTCGGTCGCGGCCGCCCGCCGCGTCGCGCGCGGCGAGCAGATTGGCGTTCGCCGGCGGCAGATGGTCGCGGCGCAGCGCCGCGGCGTGGCGCTCACGGAAGAGGCGGGCATTGGTCCTGGTCGCCGCGACCCCGTCGCCCGGCTTCGCCTCGCTGCCAAACTCAAAGTGGTCGACCGCTGCCGCCGGTTCGTAGACGACACGTAGGCCTGCTTCACGCAGGCGCATGCAGTAGTCGGTCTCCTCGTAATAGGCTGGCGCGTAGCCTTCGTCGAAACCATCCAGGCGCTGCCACACCGACCGAGGAGTCAGCAGGAAGGCGCCCGACACGTAGTCCACGTCGCGACGGAACATCGCGACGCCGGCCTCGGGCGGCAGCCCGCGGCCATAGCCCTGGGTGCTGCCGTCGGCCCATACAATGCTGCCGGCCTCCTGCAACACGCCCGAGGGCAGGACCAGCCGGGCGCCAATCGCCCCCGCCCGGGGCTCGCCATCCAGCGTGGCAAGGGCCGCGACCAGCGCGCCGGGACGCAGGAAGGCGTCGTTGTTCAGCAGCAGCAGGGTGCGGCCGCGCGCTGCCGCCGCGGCGGCGTTCGTGGCGAGCAGGAATCCCATGTTCTCGGCGTTGCGGATGATGCGGGCGCCATCCAGGCGCTCCAGCAGCCGGGCTGTGGCGTCGCTCGAGGCGTTGTCGACCAGCACCAGCTCGGTCGCCACGCCCTGCTGCGCGCGCAGCATCTGCAGGCAACGCAGCGTAAGATGCGCCTGGTTGTGGACCACCACGAGCACCGATACGTCCGGGGCATCGTCAGCGCGGAAATCGAGCCGCTCGTTGCTGCCGAGAAAGCCGTCCAGGGATGCACGCAGGCCTGCGGTCAGCGCCGCCTTGGCATCCGGCGCGGGCGCTACATCGCTTACGGCCGCCGGCACGGGTGGGGCGGCGGGTGGCGTCAGGCGTGGGGCGCCGGGTGCCGGCAGGGCAGCGGCGGCGGCCGTCGCGGGCTGGGCGGCCCTGCGCACCCAGGGCAGCAGCACGCTGGCCGTGCGGAGCATGCGACGGAAGGCGGGATAGAGGTCGGCGTAGCGCTGCAGCGGTGCAAGCGCCTGCCAGCTGCTCGATGCGAGAATGGCCAGCAGCCTTCGCTCCATCACGTCGCCCCGGGCGCGCTGGACGGAAAGCTCGGCCTCGACGTGCCGGGCGTAGGTGGCGCCCTCCGCGACGATTGCCGTGGCGTCCTCGTAGGCCTTCTGGGCATGCGCGCCATGCGACTGCGCTTCCGACAGCGCCGCACGGGTGCCGCGCAATTCGGCGTCCATCGCCTTCAGCCGGGCGACCGCACTCCGCAACGCGGCCTCGGCTTCGGCGAGCGTGCACAGCGCCGCTTCCCGTTCCGCTTCGACCCCAGCAAGCCTGTCGAGCGCGGCGGCGCCGGCGGCCTCCGCCTGGGCGCGCGCGGCGCGCGTGGCCTGTGTGTCCTCCCGCATCGCCGCGAGGCTCGCGCGCATGCCACGGAGGTCGCGCTCGATCGCTGCGCGTTCGGCCTGATGCGCCTCGTTGAGGTGCGTTGCCGCTTGCTGCGCGGCCTCCTCCAGGCGGCTGGTATGGACATAGAGGCTGCCAGGCAGGCCCTCCAGCGTCGCGTCCGATGCGAGGGCCAGCAGGTAGACCGCGCGCGGCAGGCCAGGCGATACCTCGAACCGATCGGGGCCGCGCTGCTCGAACGTCAGCAGACCGGTGGCTTCGGAAGGCGGCTCGGCGAAAATTGCGGATCCCAGCATTGGCCGCTGGCCCAACAACTCGACATGCGCGAAGTGCCGGCGCAACAGCGCGCTGAATTCGGCCCGCGCCACTTCGTGCACATGGAAGGGATTGGCCGGCGCGTCGGCGGGGGAATAGGTGTCGCGCTCGGGCGTGCTCAGCAGCAGGCGGCCGCCGGGGCGCAGCACCCGTCGCACCTCCGCGAGGAAGGTGTCGTGTTCGCGCATGTGTTCGAGCGTCTCGAACGACACGACCAGGTCGAAGGCGGCGTCGGGCAACGGCAGGCAGCGCGCGTCGCCGGTCGTGAAGCGAAGGTTGTCGCGGCGGTACGATGTGTTCGCATGCGCTACGCTGGCAGCATCAAGGTCCACGCCCACCACCGAGCGCGCGGTCTGCGCCAGGAACGCGCTGCCGTAGCCCTCCCCCGACGCGACATCGAGGACATCGAGGCCGCGGGCAGCTTCCCGCGCAAGGAAGTAGCGGTGCAGATGCTCGACCTGCACCTGCATACCGGCATCGCCCGTCAGCCTCTCGCCTGTCCAGGGCAGTGGCGTAGCTGGTGCCGCGCGACCGAAAATTTCGCCCACCGACTGCTCGTGCGTCGCTTGCCCGCGGCGCGGTACGACCGTCCGGCGGCTGCGGAATGTGAACGCGGTCTTCTATAGACCGTGCCTGGGCATGGATAGACGCGCGCCCTGGCGGTCTATATTGGCAAGCGGGCGCGTCAGGGACCAAGCGATCCCCGGTGCACTGCAAGGCGCGCCCCCGACTGCCGGAGCCGACCGATGTACGCAGACCCGCCCGCCGGCATCACGCTGCAGGATTGCGTCTTCTACCATGTCATGGACCTGCCCGGTCACGGGCGCGTTGGCGGCGAGTGGGACCTGCGCGGCACGGTCGACACATATCTCGGCGAATTCGACTTCGCCGGCCGGACGGTGCTGGAGGTCGGCCCGGCGAGCGGCTTCCTCACCGCGGAGATGGAGCGGCGCGGCGCCAGCGTCGTGGCGCTCGAGATGCCACCCGAAGCCGGCTGGGATTACGTGCCCTATCCGCCGAAGGTCCTGGATGCCGTGGTGCGTGAACGTGTCGGCGTGATGCAGCGGCTGCGGAACTCTTTCTGGTTCACCCATGCCGCGCTCGGGCTGAAGGCGCGGCTGGCCTATGGCAGCGCTTATGACATCCCGCCGGCGCTCGGCCGCTTCGACGTCGCGGTGCTTGCGTCCGTCCTGCTTCATTGCCACAGCCCGTTACGGATCGTCGAGCAATGCGCGCGCCGATGCGACACGCTGATCATCACTGAGATCCACGATCCTGGCCTGGATGGGCTGCGCGCCTGCCAGTTCCTGCCGACCACCGAGGACATCAACTGGCACACCTGGTGGCGATTCAGCCCGGACCTGTTCACCGGCTTTCTGCGCGTGATGGGATTCAGGCGCTTCAGCCAGACCTTCCATACCCAACAGACGGCGCTGGGACCGCACCGGCTGTTTACCATCGTTGCGAGCCGTGATTCCGCGGACGACTTCTCAACGGCCGCAGCGGAACAGGCGCCGACGCTGCATGCCCTGCAGGAGCGCATTCGGCGATTGCGAGAAGAAATGAGTCGCGTGGGCGGGATGGCAAAATGACCCGTTTGCGCTGTGGGGAAGGCGCACTGTGCCGGGCGCGGGTGCGACGGTTCGAATCCCGGCGCACTCCCTCCGCCAGTTTCCATGCGAGCCGCACTCTCCGCCTGACCGACCGCCGCGCTGAGTGGCAGGTTTGCTGGGATTCGCCCAGTTTCGGCATGATGAACGCTTGCTCCGGTTCCAAACCCACTTGCCCGAAATCCGTACTTAGAGCGCGAACACTCTGATACGGAACTTCGTAACCGTGGTCCTGACATCACCTTGCGAACCGCAACTCCGATGATGCCGTGTCGCGAAGGAGCATGGGGCGAAAGTGGCGTTGAATGTCTAAGTGGGGGCAGCCGAGACTGGTTATGGGTGTGGTCGTTAGTAGCTGCGCGCAGGGCGCGGCCTCACGGAGTGGTCGAGGTGGTCACGCGCGGCGAGAGGCGGCGGAGTTGGGCTACGGACCGGGAACGCCGGATCGTGGTTGAGGCGATGCAACTCGGGATGCAACCGACAGAGGTCATCCGGCGCTGGGGTCTCACCTCATGCCCATTCTACACATGGCGCCGGCAGGTGATGAGCGGCAAGCGCGGCGCAGTGCCGATGCAACCGTCGTCCGCGCCGGAGATCCCGGCGCGGCTGCCCGCGTGCATCGAGGGGGGTGCTTCCCTGCGGGACGGTGCTGCGGCTCGACGAGCGTGTCCGAGGCGGAGCCACGGCGCTGGGTGCTTGCGGTACTACGCGGCCGATGATCGGGCATCCGCTGGGTGCCCTGGGTGTTCCTCGCCGGCGCGGCATGGACAGCCCGGCGGCGCTGGTCCGGCAGTCGCTCGGCGCCGAACCCTTCGACGGCTCGCCCTATGCGTCCCGCGGCCGCAAGGGGCGGCTGGTGAATTGCCTCTGGCACAACGGCGTCGGCATGTGCCTGCTGCCCAGGTTCCGAGCTGAGTGCCCGTACGCGCACTGGTTCATGAGCCTCGACGACGCGCGGCGACTGCGAGGCTTGGTGTAGAGACTACTACGAGGTTCGCCCGCACAGCGGGATCGGCAACAAGCAGCCGGCGAGCATGGTGAATTCGGTCAGCGGTACACGGCCCACGCCGACCGAATAGCGCTGGATGACGCCCGCCAGGGCGGTCCAAGGTTGGGTAGCAGGTCAATGAAAAAGGGGCTCTGCGCATGAACGAGGGCATTTAGCGGGCATGGTCAACCACTGACGCGCCACCGGCCGTGGAACAGGCCAGCACCATCCCCACCGCCGGCCCGGGACACTCACGCGAAGACTCGTTCGTCGCCTTGCTCCTCATCGCGCCAGCTTCTAAAGGCTTGGAGCCTCCAACAAACCCGAAGCAGTTCAAATTCGCGGCCGGCGGCGGTTTGACTGTGGTGGTGCGCCAATCAAGCTTGCTTCGGTTGCGCCGCCGCGCGGCGTAAACTACCACGGCTGGGTGGGAGGCGGGCGCCGGCGCAGCGCTGGTCGCAAGGCCCATCGTATCGCAGGGCCACCCATCAGGGCAAAGGTGCGGATGTGAAGGCTGTCATCCTTGCGGGCGGTTTCGGGACGCGGATGTCGGAGGAAACCGACGCACGCCCCAAGCCGATGATCGAGATCGGCGGCAAGCCCATCCTTTGGCACATCATGAAGATCTATGCCCATCACGGGGTGACGGAATTCGTGATCTGCCTTGGGTACAAGGGCTACATGATCAAGGAGTTCTTCGTGAACTTCCACAATCACGTCTCCGACCTCACGGTCGATACACGTACCGGAGAGGTGGAGGTCCATCGCCGCGGACAGGAGTCTTGGCGCGTCACCATGGTCGAGACCGGGCTGGAGACGATGACGGGCGGGCGCCTGAAGCGCGTCCGCGACTACGTGGCCGACGAGCCGGAGTTCTTCATGACCTATGGCGATGGCGTCGCCGCCATCAACCTGCATGCGCTGCTCGCGCATCACCGTGCCGAAGGGCTCGACGCCACGGTCACCGCGGTGCGGCCGCCGGGCCGCTTCGGTGCGCTGGAGATCGAGGGCGGGCGGGTGGATCGCTTCACCGAGAAGCCGCAGGGCGATGGCAGCTACATCAATGGTGGATTCTTCGTGCTGAAACCCACCGTGCTCGAACGCGTGGCGGATGACACGACGGTGTGGGAACAGGCGCCGATGCAAGGCCTCGCGCGCGACGGCCAACTGGCCGCCTTCCATCACGATGGCTTCTGGCAGCCGATGGACACGCTGCGCGAGAAGCGGATGCTCGAGGAGCTCTGGGCGTCCGGCCGCGCGCCGTGGAAGCTCTGGGCGTGAGCACCTTCTGGCACGGACGCCGGGTGCTGCTGACCGGGCATACCGGCTTCAAGGGAGCCTGGCTGGCGCTTTGGTTGGCGGAGATGGGCGCACGCGTCACCGGATTTGGGCTGGCGCCGCCGTCTGCACCGTCGCTGCACGCGCTCGCCCTCGACGGGGTTTTGGAGGCTGACATCATCGGTGACCTGCGTGACGCGGCGGCTGTGGACGACGCCCATGCGCGGGCGCGGCCGGAGGTGGTGTTCCACCTGGCTGCCCAGGCGCTGGTGCGGCCGTCTTTCGCCGACCCGGTGGCGACCTATGCCACCAATGTCATGGGCACGGTGCATCTGCTGGACGCGGCCCGGCGGCAGGGCGGCGTGGCTGCGCTGGTCGTCGTCACCTCCGACAAGGCGTATGAAAATCGCGAATGGCACTGGGCTTATCGCGAGGATGAGCCGATGGGCGGGCATGATCCCTACAGCAGTTCGAAGGGTTGTGCGGAGCTGGTGACCGCGGCATTTCGCCGATCCTATTTCGCGGCGAACGGGACGACCGCGGTTGCCACGGCGCGCGCGGGCAATGTCATCGGCGGCGGCGACTGGGCGTTGGATCGCGTGGTGCCCGATTGCATCCGCGCCTTCGCGCAAGGCCGCAAGGTGGCGCTGCGAAGCCCCGGTGCCACGCGGCCTTGGCAGCATGTGTTGGAACCGCTCGCAGGCTACCTCGCCCTTGCCGAGCGCCTGGCTGCCGGTGACGACCGCGCCCGCTTTGCCGAGGGTTGGAATTTCGGTCCCGCCGAATCCGACGCCGTGCCGGTGGGCGAACTGGTCGCCACGCTCGCGCAGCTCTGGGGCGGCGATGCGGGCTGGGAGCTCGATGCCCGGCCGCAGCCGCATGAGGCGCATTACCTCAAGGTCGATGCGTCCAAGGCACGCGCGCTGCTCGGCTGGCGGCCGGCGCTGGGCCTTGCGGATGCGCTGGAATGGACCGTGGACTGGTACGGCCGCCAGTCGCGCGGCGAGGATGCGCGCGCCTTGTGCCTGGACCAGATCGCCCGCTATCGCGCCCGCCAGGCGGCCCAACAGGGAATGATCGAACGCGCATGAAACCCACCGCCTGCCGCGCCTGTGGCGCGCCGCTCACCCGCAGCTTCGTCGACCTCGGCATGTCGCCGCTGGCCAATTCCTTCGTGCCCATGGCGCGCGCCGAGGAAGGCGAGACCTTCTATCCGCTGCACGCCAAGGTCTGCGAGGCCTGCCACCTGGTGCAGCTGGCCGAGTTCGAGGAGCCGAAGAACATCTTCTCGGACGAATACGCCTATTTCTCCTCCTTCTCCGCGAGCTGGCTGGCGCATGCGGAACGCTACTGCGCGGCGATGACGGCGCGCTTCGGCCTGGGCGCCGACGCGCATGTGGCCGAGGTCGCGAGCAATGACGGCTACCTGCTGCAGTATTTTGCGCGCGACGGCATCCGCGTCACGGGCATCGAGCCCGCTGGCAATTGCGCGGCGGCCGCGCGGGCGCGTGGGGTGCATACGGAGGTCGCGTTCTTCGGCACCGCGACGGGGCGGGAGATCGCCGCGCGTCGCGGCCAGGCGGCGCTGATCGCGGCGAACAACGTGCTCGCGCATGTGCCCGACATCCATGATTTTCTGGGCGGCTTTCGCGAGATGCTGCTGCCCGAGGGTGTCGCGACCTTCGAATTCCCGCATCTGCTCAGCCTGATGCGGCACGACCAGTTCGACACGATCTACCATGAGCATTTTTCCTACCTCGCGCTCGGGCCAGTGGCGAAGGTGCTGGCGGCGCAGCGCCTGCGCGTCTTCGACGTGGAACGGCTTCCCACGCATGGCGGATCGCTGCGACTGTTCGTCTGCCACGCTGGCGCGCGCCATGCCGAGACCCCGGCCGTCGACGCACTTGCGGCCGAGGAGCGGGCGGAGGGGCTCGACGATCTCGCGCGGTATGACGCCTTCGCGCCCAGGGTCGTCGCGATCAAATGCGCGGTGCTGGATTTCCTGATCGCGGCGCGGCGCGAGGGCAGGACGGTTGCGGCCTATGGCGCAGCGGCCAAGGGCAACACGCTGTTGAACTATTGCGGCGTGGGGCCGGAATTCGTCGCCTTCGCCGTGGATCGCAACCCCGTGAAGCAGAACACGCTGCTGCCGGGCACGCGCATCCCTGTGCTAGGTGTCGAGGCGGTGGCCGAGCGCAAGCCAGACTATCTGCTGATCCTGCCGTGGAACCTGCGGGATGAAGTGGCGCAGCAGATGCAGGAGATCCGGGCCTGGGGCGGCCGCTTCGTCACCGCCATCCCGCGCGTCGAGGTGTTCTGATGCGCTTCACGCCGCTGCCCCTGGTCGGCGCGGTGCTGGTGGCGATAGAGCCGCACGTCGACGCGCGCGGGCATTTCGCGCGCAGCTTCTGCGAAGCGGAATTCGCCAAGGCCGGCCTGCCGACGCGCTGGCCGCAGATGAATGTCTCGGTCAATGCAACGGCGGGCACGCTGCGGGGGATGCATTTCCAGCGCCCGCCCTTCGAGGAACCGAAGCTGGTGCGCTGCGTGCGCGGCGCCATCCTCGATGTGGTGATCGACCTGCGCCCGTCCTCCGCGACCTTCCGCCAGCATGTGTCGGTGCCGCTGGATGCGGTGTCGGGCGACGCGCTGTATGTGCCGCCGGGCTTCGCGCATGGCTTCCAGACGCTGCGCGACGACACCGAGGTCCTGTACATGATGGGCGCGGCATTCGAGCCCGCGGCGCAGGACGGCGTGCGCTGGAATGACGCGGCCTTCGGCATCGCCTGGCCGCTGCCCGTCAGCGCGATGTCGCCGCGCGATGCCGGCTATCCGGATTTCACGGGCTGAACGATGACGGTGCGACGAATCCTGGTCACCGGTGCGGGCGGCTTCATCGGGCGGCACGTGATGGCGCCGCTGCTGGCGCGCGGGTTCTCGGTGCATGCCGTGTCGCGCACCGCGCTGCCGGGTGCGACGTGCCATGCGGTCGACCTGATGGACGTGGCGGCCACGCGCGCGGTGGTCGACTCGGTGCAGCCGACCCACCTGCTGCACCTCGCGTGGACCGTCGCGCCGGGTGGGTTCTGGACCACGCGGGACAATCTGGATTGGGTCGGTGCGACGCTGGCGCTGTATCGCGCCTTCGTGGCCAGCGGCGGCACGCGTTTCGTGGGCGTGGGCAGTTGCGCGGAGTATGATTGGTCGCCCGATGCTGTGGCGGCGCCGCTGAACGAGGACGCACCCTGCCGCCCGGCGACGCTCTACGGCACGGCAAAGGATGCGACGCGGCGTCTGCTGACGCAGGCGGCGGGGCTGGATGGCGTATCCTTCGCGTGGGGTCGCGTGTTCTTCCTCTATGGCCCGGGCGAGAAGCCGGGCCGGCTGGTCAGCGACACCATTGCGCGGCTCGCCAGGGGCGAACCGATCGACACCACCGCCGGCACGCAGCGGCGGGACTTCCTGCATGTCGCGGATGTGGCCGGCGCGCTGGCGGCCCTGGCGGACTCCGCCGTGGCCGGGCCAGTGAACATCGCTTCTGGCGAGGACCGGCCGCTTGCGGAATTTCTCGGAGAGATCGGGCGGCAACTCGGCCAGCCTTCGCTGCTGCGCTTCGGTGCCCGGCCGATGCCGGTCAACGAGCCCGCGCGGCTTGCCGCCAGCGTCCTGCGCCTGCGCGACGAGGTAGGCTTCGTGCCGCGGTTTCGCGAGGCCAGCGGCATCGCCGATACCATCGCCGCGGCTCAGCCCGGCGGGTAGCGCCCGGCTGAGAGGTCATCGAGAAAATCGGTCATGCGCGCATAGGCGCCGATGACGCGATTGGTCTCGACCGGCGTCATGGGATTGAGTGCCAGGTCCTGGCGCAGCGCTGCAATGTGTCGCGATGGCAGTCCGGCGGCGGCCTGCAGCCGTACGGTGAGCGTGACACGCAGCGCCCAGAGCTTTTCCTCCCGCGTCAGCTTCGGCCAGATCGAAGCGCCCGGCGGCCTCTGCATCCAGCGCATGCCGCCCGCCGCGCCGGTTGCAGCGGCCAGGATCTGGTGCCGGCGGTAGCGCGCCAGGACTGGGTCGGCCGGTGCTCGGTCGCCCAGGCGCGCTGCCGCCTCGATCATCGCCAGCATGGACGCCGCCTGGGGCCTTGGGCCCGGCAGCAGCCCCGCGGCATCGGCCTGTGCGGTGTCGTCGCCCACGTCCTTGTCGGCATCGCCCAGGATCACGAGCGGCTGCGGCGTGACGATGATCCTGATGCCGAGCGCCATCGCCAGGGTGGCGATGTATTCGTCAGGGCGCGCCGTGCGGAACACGGCGCCGTCGCGCGCGAGCGACATCAGGAAATCGCGGCGGAAGCAGAAGCAGGGGATGGCGGTGGCGAAGTCCCGCCGCATCTCCAAAGCATCGATCGCGGCGATCAGCGAATGCTCGGGAAACAGGTGGAAGGGGATCGGCCGGTCGCGCAGGAAGCCCGCCGCGTGCACGGTGGCGGCCATGCCGGCGAGCAGGCCCGGGGTGGTGCCGGGCGCGACGAAGCGGAAATGCGGCGTGTAGATCAGCTCGGGCTGGTCGAATTCCGCGATCAGGCCGGCGATGCGCGCGCCATGCTCGGGGGCCAGCGCGTCGCGCGGACCCAGCAGCGTCACATAGGTGCCGCGCGCGTGCCCGATGGCGCAGTTCCAGCTTTCCGCCAAGCCGAGGCGCTTGTCCGCGGTCTCGATGCGAATGCGCGGGTCGGCGCGCGTGGCGACGAGGTCGGCGACCGCTTCACCCGAGGCATTGTCGAGGATGACGCATTCGCAATCCCCCGGCTGCCGCCCAAACGAGTCGAGGGCGTCATGGAGCGCGTCCAGCCCCTGCGTGAAGGGGATTACGACCGAGAGCATCGGCCCGGCTGGCGCTGCCGCGGCAGCGGGTGCTGGCTGAGCGATCTCCAGGCTGCCGATGGGGAATTTGATGCCGAAATCGATCAGCCCTTGCGCCGTGTCGGGCAGGTAGTCGCCCCAGCTCATGCGCGTATGGAGCCGCTTCTGTTCGTCCGACATGGCGGTGAAGCCGCGCACCTGGTTGTCCGTGACCATCACATTCGCCTGGTCACCCAGGCGGAAGGTGCGGCTTTGCGGCCATTGCTCGACGGCATAGCCGGTGCCGTCGGCGCCCACGAGCATCTGCGCCAGGCCGCGCCGCGCCAGCCGTGCGGGCAGGCCGTCGGTGCCGCATTCGAACAGGTTCGAGGCGGTCTTCGTGTTCTCCAGCCGGAAGTCGAGTTCGACCAGCAGGGCGCGGTCGATGATGAAGGCGTTGCTCCGCAGATGCGGGTTCGGGAAGGGCTTGACCTGGCGCACCACGGCCCAGCTCCCGCCCTCCCGCGTCTCCTGGTCCCAGAATTTGCGGAATCCGGCCTCCAGCTCTTTCGTGTCGAAGGGACGCTCGAGCCAGCGCCGCGCAACCTCGCGCTTGAACCGCAGCGTTCGGCTGCCGCGCTTGGCCATCCAGGCCGGCGCGTGATGTGACAATTGATCGTGATAGTGTCGGGCGATATCCGGTGAGTACTCGATATTCCTGACGGCAGTCAGCCAGAATACCTTCACCAGAAGTGTCAGCGATGTCAGCAGGCTTTCGTAGGAGGCGGTCGCGCCGGCCATGCCGATGCCGGGACGGTCGAGCGCCGCATCCAAGTGGCGGAGCCATTGGGGCGCGTTGATCTGCGAAAACGTGTTCAGGAAGCAGACGCGGTCATGCCGCAGCGCGGGCGCGACCTTCAGGTAGGCCTGGATGTCGAAGCCCTCGTCGCTCACATCGACGACGCGGTGGGGGATTCCCGCCAGCATCAGGCTCAACGCCGCCTGGGAGCCGGGGTGGCCGACCAGCCCCTTGCGAATGATCACAAGGTCATGCGCGATGCCGGCTTCATGGGTGCGATAGGACGCGATGAAGGATTGGAAATCCTGCACGCCGCCATCCCCGCTGCGCGCCAAGTAGACCACCGCGACGCTGGGACGGCCGGGCTGCGTGTGGATCGGGTGCAGCACCGGCAGCGGCGGGATGGCCGGCTCCTCAGGCTTCGCCGCGGGCGTGGCGGCGCGCCCCGTGCGCGCCAGCCAGCGGAAGGCGTCGCTGATGGAGCGGTGCCGTCCGATATCGTGATTCGTGACCTGGGCAGCCGTGTAGATGCCGCGCATCCGGCCCAGCCGGTCCAGCATCGCCGCGCGGTCCAGCGGCAGGCGCGACTGCAAGCGATCCAGCCAGCGCAGCCGCGCCAGCAACCGCTGCTCCGCGCCGTGCAGATGCGGCGTGAGCAGCGCGAGGCGATGGGAGGACGCCATGCCGTCCTCGACACCGCCGACCAGCATCTCGATCATCTGCAGGCGGCGGTAGCGGCGCAAGTCCACAGCGGCGTCGAGCGGCTGGCCCAGGCTGCGTGCGGCGGCCAGCGCGGCGATCAGCCAATTGCGGTAATGCGCGGACCCCGGGAAGGCGAGCGCCGCTTGCACCGTCTCCGGCAGCGGGCCGAGTGCTGCGGTCGCGCCGTCATTGCCGAGCATCGCCTGGCCGGCGCCGAACTGGCGGTTCTGGTAGAAGAAGCCGAAGGATTTCGGCGAGATGCCGATGATGACCTCGGGCGTCGGGACGACCACGACGCTGGGGGCCTCGGCCATCGTCAGGATGGCGGCGTGGTAGTCGGGGTAGGGGCTCTGGAACAGGCCGCCGCGCGGATCGAGGCTGTCGATGAAGGCGCGGCTCCAGACGAAGTGCTGGGCGTTGAAGCTGAAGCGGTGGCGGAAGCGCATCACCTGGGCGCCCAGCGCGGCGGCGGCGTCGCGCGGCAAGGCATAGGGTGCCGTGGCGCCGCGGAAGACATCGGCGTTGTCGACGGTCGCGAAGTAGCCGTCCGGCTGTCCAGGGATCACGCCAGGGTAGCAGTAGTGATAGGCCATCACGTACAGCGCGGCGGGTTGGTCGAATTGCGCGATCAGCGCGCGGGCGCGGGCGAGCCACCCTGGTGCCAGCGCGTCGTCGTCGCCGAGCATGATGATGTAGCGGCCGGTGGCCGCGGCCAGCGCCCGGTTCCAGTTCTCGGTGACGGGCAGCGACACGTCACTGCGGACCGAGCGCGCCGCGATGGAACCGAGCGAGGCGACGTAAGGACCGTAGGATGGGTCGGAGGCGTTGTCCGCGATGATGATCTCGGCATCGGCCCCGAAACCCTGCTCGAGGACGCTGTTCACCGCATGGCGCAGAAGCTCGGCCCGGTTGCGACTGGGCAGCAGGATGGAGAAGAGCGGGCGGCTCATGTCGTCGACGTCCTTGGGCCGGTCCGCACGCTCAGGCGACGCGGCGCAAGTAGCCGCGGGGGTTCATGGTCAGGATGAAGCGCTCGCAGCTGCGATCGGCGACGAAGGCGGCATCCTCGGCGAGGAAGGCGTCGACGGCCTCCCACGGGCCGGGGCCGAATTCCGGGTAGGTCGGGTGCCCGTTGATGTTGGTGTCCTCGACGATCAGCAGGCCGCCGACCGGGACGTAGTCGCGATAGGCGCGCAGTTCATCGAGCACATGGTCGCGGACATGGTCTGAATCGAGGATGACCATGACGTTCCGCCGGTCGGCCACCTGCGCGCGCACCTTGGCCAGCACGTCCGCACCGGTGCTCGACCCCGCCAGGTAGGTGATGCGCGGGTGCCGCGGGCGGATCGCGTCGTGGCTGGTGTCGATGTCGATGGTAATGATCTCGCCATGGTCCATCATGTCGCAGATGGAGGCGAGATACAGCGCGCTGCCGCCCTTGTAGGTGCCGGTCTCGATGATGACGTCCGGCCGGTGTGTGACCATGAGTTCCTGGTAGGCCCACAGGTCGAGCGGGCATTTGAACATCTCGTAGCCCATCCAGGACAGGACGATCGTGTGCAGCCCCGCACCGCCTTCCAGCTTGGAATAGTAGAGGTCGTGAAAGCGGTCCGCGATCTCACGTTCATTCGCGTCCAGCCTGGGCTCGGCAAGGCGCGGGCGAACGGGGCCGATATTGGCCGCCTGCCAGGGCGCTGGCGTGGGGACCAGGCCGAACAGCGCTTTCAGCCGGGTCAGGACGTTTGCCATGGGCTCGATCGTTTACAATGGGACACAGGGGCCGAATATGGCGCCGTGTCGCGTCGGCCACAACTCGGGCCGCGGTCAGGAAGGCCGGCCGCGCATGTTCGCGCGTAGGCACAGGTCAGTGCCAGCGGCCAGGAATTCGTCGCGGAACCGCCCGCTAAAGCTCTCGACGAAGCGCTTCGGCTGCGGCTTGGCGGGCGCGATATGGTGCCAGGCGACGTCCGGCTCATGCTGCCAGCGCAGCATCGCGTGCGACGTCAGCTCAGTGCCGTTGTGCCGCGCAGCGCCACGATCAGGTCGAACTGAAGAGCCAATCCGTCTGGTCGGTTCCCGCTTGGCTCGACGCAGATCGCGGTGGATCAAGCATAAGCTACCACGGTCGAGCAGATCGATGCCAAAGCGCCGCGGGCTGCTCTCCTGTGCTGCTCGCGGCCAGGCGTTCGTTGCCGGCATCGGCACACGACCTGATGCGCTGGATTGGTTCATGGCCTTGTGGCGCGACGATCAGCCGTGGGGTGTTCACATACGTCCAGGTCGATGACGGCGGTAGCGCGCCGAACGACGATCCGCCCGCATTCACGCTCGCGGTCTGCAAGCCTCGATCAGGATAACGACGCGACCCGGTGAACTGATGCTCGCGCTTTCGGGCAGCAGGCTCGGGCTGATCCGCACGGCATGCGCTGGGCTGGCGTGGTGGCCGAAAGGCCGCCTTTGCGGAGTACGGGCCGACAGTCGCTTTACGGGCAAGACGCCCGCTGTGAGCGGCAATCCAGATAACATCGATCGGCCGGTCGATCGCGGACGGGCTCGTGCCGGTGCCGAACGTGACGCATGTCCGCTGCCCGAATCGAGACGCCGTAGTCCACCAACTGCGACAGGGTATGGGCGCGGCGGGTGATGCGATCGAGCCGCGCCGCCACCAGCACCGCATCCAACTGCCGGCAGCGTGCGAGTGCCGCCTGGAGCCCCGGCCGACGGTCATCCTTCCCTGAGGCGATGTCGGAATACCACGCGACCATCGTCCAGCCCTGCGCGGCGACGAAGGATCGGATGCTGGCCCGCTGGGCTTCGAGGCCCAGCCGGCTGTTGTTCTGCTCGGCGGTCGAGACCCGGATGCGGTGAACGGCGATCCCGTGGTTCGTGGAAATAAGCGCTTGATGCCCTCCAGATTTGCCATATCATTTTGTCTGACAGATTCATCGGCGCGGAGCAGGGTCGTACCCGAGCGACGATCCCGATGTGACATGATGAATGCGACGTTGGGCCAGCCGACGCGCGAGGAAACGTACGGGAAGGAAAAGCATGAACAGCCCAATCGGCTGCGCATCGCCGGCACTCATCGCGACATCATGTTTAGCTTGTATGCGCGGACCTGATTTAGCGGGCGTCATCGCAGGCCGATGATCGACCTCGCTGAGATCGATCGCGGTCCGGACGCCGCGCTGCGCGTCCCTGACGCTCCCGTCATCGAAGTACGCGGTCTCAGGAAGTGGTATCCTGTTCGGCGCAGCATGCTCACCTCGTTGCTTGGCGTGGGTGAGCAGCGCTTTCTTCGTGCTGTGGATGACGTCAGCTTTGCGGTCCACCCGGGCGAGGTACTGGGGCTCGCGGGTGAAAGCGGCTGCGGCAAGTCAACCACAGGCATGACGGTCCTGAAGCTGCATGCCCCGACCGGAGGAGAAATCCGGTTCGACGGCGTGGACCTTGCCTCGATCACCCGGCGCGCGCGCCTGCGAGATTTTCGCCGCAACGCGCAGATCGTCTTCCAGAATCCGTACGAGGCGCTGAACCCACGTTTCACTGTGCTACGCAGTGTCCTCGAGCCGATCGAGATCCATTTTCCCAACCGACGCGCCGAACATGAAGCGCTCGCCCGTCTTGCGATGGACCGTGCAGGCCTGTTGCCGCCGGAGAACTTCATGCATCGCTTCCCGCATGAGATGAGCGGTGGGCAGCTTCAGCGCGTGGCTATAGCCCGTGCCATCGCCGTCGAGCCGCGCTTCCTTGTGGCAGACGAGCCGGTGTCGATGCTCGATGTGTCGATTCGTGCAGGCATCCTGAATCTACTGAGATCCTTTGCCGAGACGCTGAACATGGGGATCCTTTTCATCTCCCACGATCTCTCGACGATGCGGCACATCTGCACGCGTATCGCCGTGATGTACCTCGGCCGCATCGTCGAGATCGGACCGACGGACCAGATCCTCGACGATCCGCAGCATCCCTATTCCCAGGCCCTCGTTGCGGCCGCGCCCATCATGAGGCGCGGGACGCGGCGGCGCATCCACCTCGAAGGAGCGGTCCCGAATCCTGCCAACCTGCCGTCGGGATGCCGATTTCATCCCCGTTGCCCCAAGGCCTTCGACCGTTGCCGGACAGACGATCCACAACTCCGCGCCGCTGGTGAGCGGCGGGAAGCTGCCTGCCACCTAGTGACCTGAGTATCCGGGAGGACCGAACATGACGATCGACACAACGCCACAAGGCCTCGATCGCCGCACCATGCTGAAGATGGCCGCGCTGATGGGCGGTGCCGCCACGCTCGGCGCGCGGCCCGCGAACGCCCAGGATGCGGCGCGCATTGCCTTCGTCGATCCTGCGTATCGCGACTTCTACAACGAACGGGAGAACTACTTCCTGCGCGACGCCGGCTGGGTCGAAGAAACCCTGCCACGCATCACTTGGCCGCGCGACGGGGACCGCATTCCCGAGTTCAAGGTGCTGCTGCAGACCTCGCGGCCAGACTGGATCGATGCCTGGCGCCGCTGGGCCGTCGACGCCGAGAAGGTCGGCATCAAGTACAATGTCCAGCAGGTATCGCAGGCGCGATACCTTGAGGCGATCCTGAGCCACCGGCACGGCGACGTGGAGGTCCACAACGCGGTGCCGCGCGTAGAACGCCTCGATCCATCGGAATGGCTTGTATCGCGTGCCTACGGCAAGGACCGTCGCAACTACGGCGAATGGGCAAATCGCCAATACGATGCCGAGGTCGAGGCGCAGGCCCGCACGACATCGCGCGAAGACCGCATGCGCCATGTGCATCGAGCACAGGCAATTCTCGCGGATGATCTCTACATCACGCAGTACGGCTGGGGTCCGCAGATCATCCAGGCCTACAACAGTGCGGCCTGGTCGGATGTGGTGTCCGCCACCGGCTTCGGCATCGCCGACTTCAACATCTTCCACACCTACCTGCGCGCGACGCCGAAGACCAACCGCCGGCGCGCCGTGGTCGGCGTCACATCGGTGGATCGGTCGATCAATCTGATCAGCGCGGCGAACCGCTACCGCGCCATTGGGCGCATGATCTATGATCGGCTCGCCTTCCTCGACGAGAACCTCAATGTCATTCCATGGGCCGCGGAATCCTGGACGCAGGTCGATTCCAAGACCTGGGACCTGACGCTGCGCGACGGCATGGAATTCCATGACGGCCGGCCGGTGACGGTCCACGACCTGAAGTACACCTTCGACTTCCTGATGGCCTACGACCGAGGCTTCTTCTGGACCGCGAACAGCAACATCGAGAATGTCGAGATCCGAGACGAGGCGCGGCGTGTCGTCCGCATCTCCTTCAAGCAGCCCTACGCGGAGTTCGAGACCTACTTCCTCATCCTCAACGTCATCTTCCCGAAGCATGTCTGGGAGCGGCTCGCCGCCGAGCAGGGACTGAAGGAAGGCGAGGATGCCCGCCGGCTCGTGGTCGAGCCACGCGACCAGATCGGCAGCGGTCCCTTCCGGTTCGGTCGCTACCGGCGTGACACGGAACTCCAGCTCATCGCCAACAAGAAGCACTTCGCGGCGCCGAAGCTGGATGAGATCGTCATGGTCGTGGTGCCGTCGGTGGACGGACTGCTCGGTCGCATGCAGTCCGGTCAGATCGACTTCATGGACGGCATCTGGATGACGCCGTCGCAGGCCCGCTCGCTGGAAGGCCAGCGGCACATCACCATGGCGCCAGCGCGCGACATCAATTGGGTGCATGGCGTCACGCGCGCTGCCTGGCTGCCATGGCGCGACTACGAGTTCCGGCGGGCCTGGCACCATACCTTCGACCGCCGCTTTCTGGTCGATGTCGTGTGGGAAGGCGGCGGCCGCGTTCCGACGTCCAATACATTCCTCGTCGAAGGCCACCCCTGGCACAATCCGGAGCTTCCTCCGATCCCGCCCTTCGACCTTGATCAGGCACGCCAGATCCTGCAGCAGGCGGGCTATCGCTGGGCGTCGGACGGCCGGCTGATGTACCCCGCCCCGACGGATGAGGCGTGGCGCAGGCGCGTGCGCGACGTGGTCAAGCCCGGCGCCGGCTACGAGTGGGCCGGCATCAAGATGATCGACAACGCCTGATACGGCCGGCGAAGGCGGAGGAACCCCATGCACGCCTGGCGCACCTTCGTGCTGCGACGGCTTGTCCTATTGCTGTTCGTCATCGTCTCGATCCTGACGATGATGTTCTTCCTGTTCAAACTCCTCCCGGGCGACCCGACCTCCGTCTTCGTCGACAGCAATTTCCCCGACGACATGGTGCAACGGCAGAAGGCACTGTGGGGCCTCGATGCGCCGATCTGGGTCCAGTACTTCCGATACATGGGCAATATGCTCACGTTCGACTTCGGCACATCGTTCTTCCAGATGATGCCGGTGCGCGACATCGTCATCGAGAAGCTGCTCCATACGGCGTCGATGATCGTGCCCGCGGTGATCATCAGCGTCATCCTCGGCGCCACGCTCGGCGCCTGGCTGGGCTGGCGACGGGGCACGCGGCGCGAAGGCGCGGCGGTCGTCGCGCTGCTGACGCTGCGGTCGGTACCGTCCTTCTTCGCCGGGATCATGGTCCTCATGATCTTCTCCTATTGGCTTGGTTGGTTCCCGCCGGGCGGCATGGTGTCGGTCGGCGGCGCTGGCGAGACCTTCTGGGAGACGGTGTTCAGCATCGATTTCCTGCATCACCTGGCGCTGCCTTGCCTGGTGCTGGTCTCGCGCGAGATCACCAGCCCGGCCCTGCTGCTCCGCAGCACCATGCTCGAAGTGAAGGGAAGCGACTTCCTCGACGTGCTCCGTGCGAAGGGACTGCCGGAACGTCGCATCATCGTCCACGCGACGCGCAACGCCCTGCTGCCATTGGTGACGGACGTCGCGGTGATGATGGGCTTCCTGTTCCAGGGCCAGGTGCTGCTGGAGATCATCTTTGCCTGGCCGGGCGTGGGCCGCGAACTCGTCACGGCGCTGAACGACCTGGATTACCCCGTCGCACAGGCCTGCTTCTTCGTGATGGCGCTGATCATCCTGCTCACGAACTTCATCGCCGACATCCTCTACAGCGTGATCGACCCACGCGTGGCCTACGACTGAGCCGAGGGAAGACATGGCAGGAACCCGTTCAGTCCCGAGTCCGTCCGCACTTCCCGCAACGGGCGCCGCGCGCGGATTCGGCGCCGCCTGGCGCGTGCTGCGCCTCATCACAAGCTACCCGACCGGCGCCATCGGCCTGCTGCTGATCGTGCTGTTCGTGCTGATGGCGATCTTCGGTCCTATGCTCGCGCCGCAGACGCCGTTCGAGGTCTCCCGCTCGGCGGCCGGCGGTGTCGTGCGGCTCTCGCCGCCGACCTGGGATCACTGGCTCGGCACCACGAACCAGGGCCTGGATGTATTCAGCCAGCTGCTATGGGGCGCGCGGGTCGCGCTCACGGTTGGCGTCATCTCGGCGATCGGCAGCATCGTGCTCGGGACGCTGATCGGCCTCATCGCCGGGTATTTTGGCGGCTGGACCGACGAGATCCTGATGCGGATCACCGACGTCGCCTTCGGCATCCCGTTCCTGCCCACGGCGCTGGTGATCATTTCCATCACCGGGCCGAGCCTTGCGCTCATCATCCTGCTCATCACGCTGTTCCTGTGGCGGACCACGGCGCGTGTCATCCGCGCGCAGGTGCTGACGCTCAAAACGAGGCCCTTCGTCTGGGCGGCGAAGGCGGCGGGAGCAAGCGAGGCCAAGATCCTGTTTGTCCACATCGCGCCAAACGTGTTGCCGCTGAGCTTTCTCTACATGGCGATCGGCGTGCAGGGCGGCGTCATGCTGGAAGCAGCGCTGAGCTTCCTCGGTTTCGGCGACCCGCATGTCATGAGCTGGGGTTCCATGCTGAACGAGGCGTTCAAGGCCGGCGCCATGCGCACCGCTTGGTGGTGGGTGGCGCCGCCCGGCATCGCCCTGTCCCTTTTCGTGGTGTCGGTCTTCATGGTCACCCGCGCCTATGAGGAGCTGCTCAATCCGCGGCTGCGGGAGATCTGAGATGGCGCTTCTCGAGATCCGCGACCTCTGCATCGACTATCGAACCGCGGCCGGCACCACCCGCGCGGTGGACAGGCTCTCGCTGTCCATCGACGAGGGCGAGTATCTCGGCCTGGTCGGTGAATCCGGCTGCGGCAAGTCGACCATCGCCAAGGCGGTGCTCGGCATCCTGCCGCGCAACGGATCGGTTGCCGAGGGCGACATCCTGTTCCGCGGCCGCAGCCTGCCGCACAGCAGCCTGCAGGAGCTGAATCGCCTCCGGTGGCGGCAGATCGCCATGGTGCCGCAGAGCGCCATGAACGGCTTCGACCCGGTCTACACGATCGAGGCGCAGATCAACGAGGCCATCGACACCCATGTGAATTGGACGCGCGAGCAGAAGCGCAAGCGCATCGACGAGCTGTTCGCCTTCGTGGGCCTCGAACGCGGCCGCGCGAAGGACTTTCCGCACCAGTTCTCCGGCGGCATGCGCCAGCGCGCGATGATCGCCATGGCGATGGCGCTGGATCCCGTCTTCATCGTCGCGGACGAGCCGACGACCGGGCTCGACGTGATCGTGCAGGACCAGATCCTGCACAGGATCAAGGAAATCCATGCCCGGTTCGGCAAGACCATGCTGCTCATCACGCATGACATGGCGGTGGTCGCGGAGAACTGCGACAGGATCGCCGTGATGTATGCCGGCAAGCTGGTCGAGCACGGCGGACACAACGTGTTCGAGACGCCGTTCCATCCCTACACGATGGGGCTGTGCAACGCCTTCCCCGACCTGGCCGATCGCGGACGGGAGTTGATCTCCATCCCAAAGGCGCCGCCGAACCTGCTCTCGCCGCCGACGGGCTGCCGCTTCGCGGATCGTTGCCCGTTCGCGGAGGCACGCTGCCGCGCCGAAGCGCCGGCGCTGGTCGAGGTCGGGCCGGGTCACGTCGCTGCCTGCCACTTCGTCGATCGTGCCGCCGAGTTCCGCGCGCACGCCCGTCACATCGAGACCTGGCAGGGGGTCGCAACCGCGGCCTGAGCCGAGTGCCAATGCGTCAGACCGAAACCGTGGAGGAGAATTCTCATGTCGCGTGCCAAGGCTTTCAGGGACCAGATGGCGAAAGGGGGCATGATCGTCGCCCCCGGCGCCTATGACTGCATCACGGCCCGGGCGATTGAGCGGGCGGGCTTCGGGGCGGTCTACATGACCGGCGGTGGCACGGCCGCGAGCCACGGCTATCCCGACTACGGGCTTCTGACGATGTCCGAGATGGCCGAGAATGCCGGGCGCATCGCCACGGCGGTCTCGCTGCCCGTGATCGCCGATGCCGATACCGGCTACGGCAATGAGCTGAACATGGTCCGCACGGTGCGCGAGTACGAGAAGCGCGGCGTCGCCGGCATGCACATCGAGGACCAGGGCTTCCCCAAGAAGTGCGGGCATCTCGAGGACAAGGAGATCATCCCCCTCGACGACTACATCGCGAAGATCCGTGCCGCCGTCAGCGCGAAGCGCGACCCGAACTTCGTCATTATTGCGCGCACGGACTCGCGCGCCGTGCTGGGCTTCGAGGAGGCCGTCCGACGCGGCAAGGCGGCGCATGCGGCCGGTGCCGACATGGTGTTCATCGAGGCACCGCAGAGCCTCGAGGAGGTCGAGGCCATCCCCAAGCTGATCGGCGCGCCATGTATGCTGAACCTGGTCTGGCGCGGCAAGACCCCCGATGTGGCGCTGGCGGATGCCGAGCGCATGGGCTTCACCTTGACGATCATGCCGGCCGTGGTCACGCGCGCCGTGCTCGGTGCCGCCGATGCGGCGTTGGCGGAACTCCGCAAGACCGGCCGTCACCCGAAGCCGCTGGCAGACATCACGCCGGCGCAGGGTTTCCGCCTGGCCGGCGCGGATGAATGGGACGGCTATCGCACCGCCTTCCGCGATCCGCTGCCGAACGCCGCGGAGTGACGATACCGGCGCCCTGCGCCCGGCGGCTGGCTGCCGGGCGCCGGGCAAGCCTCATCGCGCATCATCGGTGACTGCCCAGCCCGCAACGCTTTCACGGTGACTGTCAGGCAGCTCAGGAGGAACGACATGGCCCCGCGTACCTTGCTGCAGAAGATCTGGGACGACCACCAGATCCTCGAGGAGGACGGACAGTCCCTGCTCATGGTCGGCTGCCACCTGGGCCACGACGGGTCCTACTACGGCTTCAGCGTGCTCGACGAGCGCGGCCTCAAGCTGCGTCGCCCGGACCAGTTCTTCGCGACGCCGGACCATGGCGTCCCGACCAGCAGCCGCAGTCTCGACGACGTCACGGACCCCGCGCAGCGCCGCGGCGTCGAGACGCTGGAGCGCAACCACGCCCGCCACGGCTTTACCCATTTCGGTCTCGGCGATGTCCGGCAGGGAATCGTTCATGTCGTGGGACCGGAGCAGGGCATCACGCAGCCGGGCATGCTGTTGGTGTGCGGCGACAGCCACACTTCGACGCACGGCGCACTGGGCGCATTGGCCTTTGGAATTGGTGCGTCGGACGTCGCGCATGTGCTCGCGACGCAGACCGTGTGGCGCAAGCGGCCCAAGGCCTTGCGCATTACCGTCGAGGGCCAGCGCCCACGCGGCGTCACCGCCAAGGATGTGGTGCTGGCGATCATCGCGCGCATCGGTGCCAATGGGGCAGCGCAGCACGTCATCGAATACGCGGGCCCGGCGATTCGTGCGATGTCCATCGAGGAACGGCTGACCGTCTGCAACATGTCGATCGAGGCCGGTGGGCGCGCCGGCATGGTCGCGCCGGATGACACGACCATCGACTATCTCAAGGGCCGTCCCTTCGCACCGCAAGGCGCTGATTGGAACGCGGCGGTTGCCTACTGGCGTAGCCTGCCGAGCGATCCTGGTGCCGTCTTCGACACCGAAGTCACGCTCGACGCAGGCGCTATGGAACCGATGATCACCTGGGGCAACAGCCCGGAGAACGCCATCGCCGTCAGCGCGCGCATCCCGAGCCCCGAGGATGCCGACAGCGCAGTCCAGCGCGACACGATGCGCGAGGCTCTCGACTACATGGGCCTGTACGCCGGACAGGCGGTGCGCGACATAGCCATTGACCAGGTGTTCATCGGGTCGTGCACGAATGCGCGCCTGTCGGACCTGCGGGAGGCCGCGGCGATCGCGCGACAGGGCCGCGCCAAGGTGCCGGCGATGGTCTCGCCCGGGTCGAGCCTGGTGAAGCAGCAGGCCGAGGCGGAGGGGCTCGACCGCATCTTCCGCGAAGCCGGCTTTGAATGGCGGGAGTCCGGGTGCTCGATGTGCGTCGGCATGAACGGGGATCTGGTCGCGGCGGGCAAGCGCTGCGCCTCGACATCGAACCGCAACTTCCGTGGCCGGCAGGGCAAGGACAGCCGAACGCATCTGATGAGCCCCGCCATGGCGGCCGCAGCCGCGCTGCATGGACGGATCACCGATGTCCGTGAACTTGCGCAGGGAGCCGCCTGACATGGAACCGTTCACGACCCTGACTGGCATCGCCGCGCCGCTCGAGCGCCCGAATGTCGATACCGACCAGATCGCGCCCGCGAGGTTCCTGCGCCGTCCCCGCAAGGAGGGTTACAGCGATATCCTGTTTCACGACCTTCGCTTTTCGGCTCCTGGCCAGGAGTTTTCCGACTTCGTCCTTAACCAGCCTGCCTTCCGGAAGGCGCGGATCCTAGTCGCGGACCGTAACTTCGGCGGCGGTTCGAGCCGCGAGCAGGCGGTCTGGTCCCTCGTGGATTACGGGATCCGCTGTGTCATCGCTGTGAGTTTCGGCGACATCTTCTGGGAGAATTCGGTCAAGGGCGGGCTGCTGCTGATCCGTCAGGACGAACCGGTGCTGGCCCGATGGCGAGAGGAGCTGCGCGCGGCCCCGGGCACCACGATGACCATCGACCTTGAGGCGCAGACTATATCGGAGCCGCATGGCACGACCGTACCCTTCGAAGTCGAGATTGCCAGGAAGCGGCGCCTGCTGCTCGGCCTCGACGATATCGGCATCACGCTTCGGCACGAGGATGCGATCGTGGCTGCGGAAACAGCCTATCGCGCCCGACACCCCTGGCTGTTCAATCGAGCCGTGCCCTCCTGAACGACCGGCCCGCTACTCGCCGAAGACGCGCGCTGGAAGTGACAGGATGGCCTCGCATTGTGTCCGCAGATGTGTGCTCATGGCCGCCTCTGCCGCCACGGCGTCACCAGCCCGAATCGCCTCGGCGATCCGCACGTGGTCCTGCTTCGACTTGATCCAGAACGAGGCATGAAGGGACCGGCGCATCTCAACCATGACCGCCGGGAGCCAGAGTTGGCGGATCATGGCGCAGAGCTGCGGATTTCCCGACAGGTCGGCGATGACACCGTGAAGTTCGTAGTTGCGGTTCCGCTCGGAGCCTGTCGCGCCTGGGCTCCCCGACAGCGCGTATTGAACCGCCGCTTCGAAGCGGGCGCGATTGTCGCCTTCTTCGAGGTGTTGGGTTGTCAACGCGGCGGCAAGCCCTTCGAGCTTCTGTCGTATCGCGAAACGGTCCGCCACTTCCTTGCGACCGAGGCGCCGGACCACCGCCCCCTTGTTCGCCACGATCTCGACCAGCCCATTCGCCGACAAGCGGTTCAGCGCTTCGCGCAGGGAACTGCGACTTACGCCCAGTTCCCGGGTCAGATCGGCCTCCACGAGCCGCTGACCAAGCGCCAGGCGCCCTGATCGAATCGCCTCCTCCGTATCCCTGACGATGTAATCGACGATGCCCCCTCTGCGCGGCGTGGATGAAGGATTCACGTCAACGACAGCCTTCACGGCGTCTCTTGGCTTTGGCGCCATGGGTGAGGGTTCCGGCAGGGAGATGCTTCTAGTATTGCGGTAATGGGATGACTTTCAAGCGTGATGATCCGGTGCCCGAGAGGTGGTCGGCACTCGGCTCAGGCGTCTTGCAGACCCGCACGATGGCGTATGCTGGTTCGCAATGGAAACGCCAGCGGCAGATCGGCGACGGTTCGAATTCGGGTGCACCTCCTTCGACATAAAATCATCTAATGCGATTAGTTCGGCGGCTACCGTCTGAGGGTCGGCAATCCAGTCCACACGTGGCCTGCCGTCACCCCAGCACACGACCCGCCCGGGTAATCGGCGGCCGCACCGATCCGCCCCGCTCCGTCGCTCGCCACCTGCCTGAATATGCGACCCGCGCCGTCTCCCAGGTGCCACGGACGGCCTCCCGTCGCCGGAGCCGCCTGAGGCTGGGTCATCCCTGCGGCGGGCAGCAGGTCAGACCAGCGAGCCACAGGGCCAGGCCCTGACCATCAGGTCGTCTGCCGCCGCAGGTTCCAGAACACCGTCGGTCCCTGCAGCATGCCGCTGAGCTCGCGCCGGAACGCCGTCGGCTGGAAGAACTGGCCGAGCGGGATATAGGGCAGCTCGTCGAACGCCGCCGCTTGCACCTGGCGCGCCAGATCGGGCTGCGCGGAGGCCGCGGCCTGCATCCATGCGCTGCGCAGCGCCTCGACCCGCGGCGCGGTCGGCCAGCCTGGCCAGGCGCCAGCACCGTGCCCGCGCAGCATCAGGTGTACCGCCGGGTTCAGGAAATCGACGCCGGAGAAGAAGGTGAACAGCATGTTCCAGCCGCCCGCCGCAGGCGCGCCGCGATTGGCCCGGCGCTGCACCACCGTCGCCCAGTCCGACGGCGTGTAGTCCACGCGCGCGCCGGTTCGTCGCAGCAGGTCGGCGCCCACCTCGGTCAGCGCCTGGACGTTCGGGTAGTCGGTCGGGCCGATGACCGTGATGGGAACGCCGGACAGCGCGGCGCGCGGCGCCGCCAGGTCGCGCGGGCCGGTCAGCGCCGCCATCCCCTCCGCGCTGGCCGAGGGCGAGCCGGGCGGGAAAAAGCCCACGCCCTCGGTCCAGGCGCCAGGCGCGGTGCCGGCCACCGCCTGCATGAAGTCTGCCTGGCGCACCGCCGGCAGCAGCGCGCGGCGCATCACCGGGTCGTCGAAGGGCGGGTGCAGCTGGTTGAAGCGCAGGACCGCCAGGAAGCCGGCAGGGTCGGGGTTCTGCACCGCCAGGTCCGCCCGGCGGCGCAGCAGCGGCAGGACGTCCGGCGTGGGGAATTCCCACCAGTCGGCCTCGTTGTTCTGCAGCGCCGCGGCGGCGGTCGCGGCGTCGGGGATGATCCGCCACTCGATGCGGTCGAACCAGGCGCGCTTCGGCCCGGCGGTGCCGCTCGGCTCGCCGCCCTCGCGCGGGCGGTAGCCATCGAAGCGTGCATAGGCCACGCGCACGCCGGAGACGCGCTCATCGGCCAAATAGCGGTATGGGCCGCTGCCGATCGCCTCGCGGATCGGCGTCGCCGGGTCGGTCTGCGCCACGCGCTCGGGCATGATGAAGCACACCGGCGGGGAGGTCTTGGCCAGCGCGTCGAAGAGCAGCGGGAAGGGGCGCTTCAGGCGAAACAGGATGGTCACGTCATCGGGGGCGGAGAGGTCGTCGGTCTCGGCCATCAGGCTTTGCCCGAGACCGTCGCGCGCCGCCCAGCGGCGGATGCTCGCCACCGCGTCGCGCGCGCGCACCGGCGTGCCGTCGTGGAACACCAGCCCGGGGCGCAGCGTGATGCGAACGCGCCGGCCTTCATCCTCGACCACATGGCCGGCAGCCATCTGCGGCTGCGCACGGTACTGCGAATCGAGGCCATAGAGCGTGTCCCACACCAGGTAGGCGTGATTGCGCGTGATGTAGGTGGTGGTGACCACAGGGTCGAGCGGCCCGAGATCGGCGATCGGGATGAAGCGCAGCGTGCGCGCCGCGGCGGGCTGTGCGAGCGCCGGCCGGCACAACGGGGTGGCGGCAGCGGCGAGAAGGAGGGCGCGGCGCTGCATCGGGAACTCCTGAAGCGGTCGATCAACGGGTGTCGTTCGCTGCGCCGCCGCGCAAGGTTACAGCGGGCCGGGTCGATCGTTCAGCCGCCAGTCGTAGCGATAGGCCGCCACGCGGGTCGCGCCCAGCAGCCGGTCGCGCAGCGGTGCTTCGGCGTGGGTGGCGAGGCAGCGCAGCAACGCCGTCTCGCTGCTGCCGAAATCCTTGCGGTACCATTCGAAGATGCTGGACAGCACCAGGCCGGCGGGTTCGTGTGCCACGCCATGCGGGCTGTTGATGAATTCCCGCGCGCAGGATTCGAGATTGCGCTCCAGCGTTTCGCCCACGAAGGCATGGGGCTGCAGGCTGGGGCACCCGCGCGAGGCGCAGTTCAGCGCGAAATGAAGCCGATGGTCGCGGAAAAGCCGGCGCAATATGCCATGCTCGACATCGTCGAGGGACAGGTCGATGCCGGCCACGCGCATCAGCTTCGCCTGCCACGGCCCACCCAGCAGCGCGGCGCGCAGGCCCCCGCCCAGGTTGATGTCGCGGATCGAGGCGACCGGCATGCGGTCCAGCACCAGCGCCACAGTGCGCGCATTGTACAGGTTGATCCAGAAGGCGAAGTGTCCGGCACGGTCCAGGCCCGCCGGGCCCCGGAGCTGAAGGTCGTCGAGGTACCGCGCGAGGGCCGCGCGGTCCGCCGCAGTGAAGCCTGCGTAGTCGATCGCGGTGGGCGGTGACGTGCCCCGGCGCACATGCCGGCGCAGCAGCGCATCCCACGCGCCATGGTCCATGGCGGCGGTCGCGGCGACGCCGTCTGCGGGTGGCGTGAAGGCGGTTTCCAATTCCGATGCCATGCCCGATAGCGTCACGCGCCGCGCCAATGTGCAACCGGGACCGTGCCGCCATGACCAGCCTGCCGCCAGCCGCCGAGGCTTCCGCCCAGGATCGCCTCGCGCGGCTGAACCTGGTGCCTGACCCGGCGCGCCCGGGACAGTGGCGCATCGTCATCCCACCGCGCACCAACATCTATGCCGACACGGTCGGCCGCCACGCCGCGGGCGCCGCGGCGGACCGCGTTGCGCTGGTCGACGGGTCCGCGGAGGGCGGCAGCGCCAGCCTGACCTACGCGGAGCTCGACCGCCGCGCGCGGGCCTTCGCCGCGGGGCTGGCCGCGCTCGGCGTCGGGCGCGGCGACCGCGTGGCGGTGCAGCTTGGCCAGACGACCGAGGCAGCGATCGGGCACCTCGCGACCTATGCGCTCGGCGCCATCGTGGTGACGGTGTCGCAGCTCTATGGTCCGGAGACTGTGGCGCATATCCTCCGTGACTCCGGCGCCTCGGTGGTGCTGACCGATGCGCGGTCCTGGCGGGCGATAGGCTCCGCGCTCGGCGCGCTGCCCGGGTTGCGGGAGGTGGTCGTCGCCGGCGACGCACCGGCAGCCGGGGAACGCGGCTGGGACGCCGTCGCGGCGCTGGGCGATGCGCGCGGCTTCGTCGCGGCCGATACCGCGGCCGACGACCCGGCGCTGCTGATCTACAGCTCGGGATCGACCGGCCAGCCCAAGGGCGTGCTGCATGCGCATCGGGTGCTCTGGGCCTACAATCTCTCGACCTCGCTCTTCTACAACCTGGAGATGGAGGAGCCCGGACTGGTGTTCTGGACGCCGGCCGACTGGGCCTGGGTCGGTGGCTGGAACGACACCGTGCTGCCCGCCTGGTTCCACGGCCATGCGATGGTCGCGACCCGGCACCGCTTTGACGCCGAATGGGCCTATGGCTTCATGGCGCGCCACGGCGTGACGCACAGCTTCATGACGCCGACAGCGCTGAAGCGCCTGGCGCAGGTGGAGGCACCGCGCGCGCGCTGGCCAGGGCTGCGCCTGCGAACCGTCTGGACTGGCGGGGAGCCGTTGCCGGGGGCCACGCTGCGCTGGCTGACCGAGGAACTCGGCGTGGTGTGCAACGAGGGCTACGGCCTGACCGAGGTGAACCACATGATCGGCAATTGCGCGCGCCTGCGCCCACCGAAGCCAGGCTCCATGGGCTTCGAGCTGCCGGGCCATGTCGCCGCGCTGGTGGACGAGGCCGGCCAGCCGGTCGCCGATGGCGAGGTCGGCGAGATCGTCACCACCGAGGCCTGCGCGACGCTGTTCCTCGGCTATTGGGGCCAGCCAGCGCTGACTCGGGCGATGCGGCTCGGGGCCTGGGTGCGCACCGGCGACCTCGCGCTGCGCGATGCCGATGGCTACTTCCACTATCGCGGCCGTGCCGACGATCTGATCAAGAGCGCGGGCTTCCGCATCGGGCCGGCGGAGATCGAGGATTGCCTCGCCACCCATCCGGCCGTCGCGGATTGCGGCGTGATCGGCGCGCCCGATGCCGATCGTGGCCAGGTGGTGATGGCCTTCGTGCGGCTGCGTCCGGGCATGGCCGGCGATGCCGCGCTGGAAGGCGCCTTGCGCGCGCATGTCCGCGAACGGCTCGGCGGCTACAAGGCACCGCGGCGCATCGCCTTCGTGGATGACCTGCCGGAGACGAGTTCGGGGAAGGTCTCCCGCAAGGCGCTGCGGATGCTCATGGTCCGCGACTAGGCAAAGCGCCGCCGGGAGGACGGTGGCGGTGCCATGACGCGCAGCGGCGTGGCCGGTCGCACCCCCAAAGCCTGGCAATGATCGGCTGCTCGGGGATGGCCGGTGAGTCGCGGCGCTCATGCCAGTGAACCACGTGCCCTGCCGCCCTCCAGCACCGGCGACAGGGTGCGGGCACGGTGGTTGCGGCGATCCAGCCGCGCCGCGACAGGACGACGCCGAGCGGCCGGCGGCGCGCCAGTGCCGCCTGGAACCCCGGCCGACGGTCGTTCTTGGGCGGGGCGGTGTCGGTTCATTCCGCCACCACCGTCCGGCGCGATCACGTTGGCGCTGTCGGCAGCCTTCGCGGAGATCGGTCGCGGGCCTGTCGGCCGCGGCATGCGACCACATCGCTTGCCGGACCACGGCCGTGATGCCTGTCTCGCGTCAGTTCAAAGTCGAGGCCTCGAGGCGCGCGGCGGCGAGGCCATCGTCACCCCAGGGCGTTGACGACGCGGAGTGGCGGTTGGTGGCGCGCCCGGTCTTCACAATCCCGACGCCTTCAGCGCGGCACGCAACGCCGCCGCATCGGCCGCGTCCACCGGTGGCTGCGGTGGACGGACCGTGGCGTCGCGGATGATGCCCATCTCCCGCAGGCACCATTTGAGGCGCGCGGTGGCGCGGCCAGCGGGCGGGGCGCCATAGATCGCCTCGGCCAGCGGTTCCAGCCTTTCGTGCAGCGCGCGCGCCGCCGGCAGGTCGTTCGCCCGCACGGCGGCGTCGAGAGCCACGATCTCGTCCGGCATGAGGTCGGCCAGCGACACCAGGCTGCCGTCGCTGCCATGCACCATGCAGGCGAGCAGGTGTTCGTCGCCGCTGGCGCAGACCGCGACATCAGGGCGCAGGCGCTTCACCTGCCGGCGCAGCGCATCGTAGCCATCGACCTCCCACCCGCCTTCCTTGATGCCGACTACGGACTCGATCTTCAGCAGCTCCGCCATCGTCTCGGGCGTGAAGCCCATGCGCCCGGCGGCGTGATGCGCCTGGAACAGGAAGATTGGCATGCCCGGCACCGCATCGGCGATGATGCGGTGGTGCAGCACGGCCATGGCGGTGGTGTGCGCCAGCGCGAAGGCATTCGGCAGGAAGACCATGATGGCGTCGGCGCCGCCGGCCCGTGCGTCGCGCGCTTCCTCCGCCGCCTCCAGGGTGGATTCGGCATTGACGCCGGCAACCACCAGGCGCGACGGATCGACCGTGGCGCGCGTCACCTGCACCGCGTGCGCCTTCTCGGCGCGGGAGATGACGTAGTTCTCGCCGGCATGGCCGTTGATCAGCACGCCGCGGATGCCCGGCCGCATGACGCAATGCGCGGTGTGCACCGCATAGGCTTCCCAGTCGGGCGAGAAATCGGCGCGCATCGGCAGCACCGTGCTGGGGTAGATCCCGTGGAAGGTCATGCGGCGTTGCTCCGTGCGTCCAGCAGCCGGTCGATCGGGAAAAGCGGCAATTCGGGCGCCTGGCCCAGCACGGCCTGCGCCAGGATCCGTCCCATGAACGGACCGCTCGTGTAGCCCGAATGGACGCTGCCGATGATCCAGGCGCCGTCGATCCCCGGCACCGGGCCGATGGCGGGCAGCGCGTCCGCCGTCTCGGCTTCGAGGCCCAGCCAGGACCGCACCACGCGCGCCTGGCGCAGCGCGGGCACGGTGAGCGCGGCGAGGCGTATGTTTCCGAGGAAGTTCTCCGGCCGCACCGCGATCCCGCCCCGCGCGCGATCCCCGATCCCCTGCCAGCCGCCGCCGATCAGCACCGTGCCATTGGCATATTGCTTCAGGCTGAGCAGCCCCGACGCCACGCCGAGCACCGTTCGCATCAACGGCGGCATGCGTTCGGTCACCACGAGCTGGTTGATCAGCACCTTGATGGGCAGCGTCACGCCGAGCCATCCGGCCATGTCCTCGAGCCAGACGCCGCCGGCCAGTACCAGCCGCGCCGCGCGTACGGCGCCGGCCGTCGTGTCCAGCGTGAAGCGCCCATCCACGCCACGCACCGGCGTGTTCTCGATCAGCGTCACGCCCGCCTCCAGCAGTGCCGGCCGGAAGGCGCGGCCGGTCAGGTAGGCGGAGGTGAAGCCATCGATCGGGCAATGCCCCGCCAGCTTCACGCCATCGGCGAGGCCCGGTTCGATCGCCTGCGCGGCGCGGCCGTCGATGAGTTCGATCGGCGCGCCGGCGGCACGGCGGATGCGCGCGCGCTCCTCGAGGATCGCCGCTTCGCCATCGGTGAAGGCAACCGACAACCCTGGGCAGGCGGTGGCCAGCACGTCGCCGCCGGCGCACCAGCGCGGCATGGTCAGCCACATCTCATGCGCGCGCAAAGCGTAGGGGATCAACGCGGCGCGCGTCATCTGCATGGTCAGCGTGCCGGCATTCACGCCGGAGGCCTCGCGGCAGATCTCGCCGCGATCCAGCAGCACGACCCGCATGCCGCCGCGCGCGAGGAACAGCGCGGTGGAACAGCCCATGACCCCGGCGCCGACCACAGCGACGTCGAAGGGCGCGGTCATATCGGCGCGGCCGCAGGCACGGGGATGTCGGCATAGTCGAAATCGCCGAGGATCGCGTCCATCGGCACCGGGCGCAGCGGGATGCGCCCTGTGGCGAAGCCGACACCGGCCACCGGCACGCCACGCGCGGCGGCGAGCAGCGCGCCCGCCGCTTCCCCGCACATGCGGCCCTGGCAGGGCCCCATGCCACAGCGCGTGAAGTGCTTGAGCTGATTGATGGTGGCCGCGCCGTCGGCCGCCGCGGCGTCGATGGCGGCGCGCGTGACGCCTTCGCAGCGGCAGACCACGGTCTCGGGCGGGATGGCTTCGAGCAGCGCGGGGCGCAGCGCCATCATGCGCGCCATGGCCGCGCCCGCTCGCCGCGCGCGCGCCAGGCCGGCATCGTCCCTGCCTGCGCCGGCGATGCCGAGGTCGTGCAGCGCGGCCCGTGCCGCGATGCGTCCGGTTGCCGGCGCCGCAGCCGCGCCGCGCACCCCCGCGCCATCGCCGGCGGCATAGAGCAACGGCACCGTGGTCCGCTGCCACGCATCGAGCACGGGCACCCAGCCGCCATCCTGCGGCCGATGGTCGTGCCGCGCGCGAAAGGTGCGGCTCGCCTCGGTGGCCGGGACCAGGCCGTGGCCGATGCACAGCGCGTCGGCGTCGAACACGCGCTGCCCGACGCGCACGCGCGCCAGCAGGCCATCACCCTCGGCGGCGGTGACATGCGCGTTGGCCAGCACGGGCACATGCGCGGCCAGCAACTTCGCCCGCCACGCCATGCCGCGCGCCAGAAGGTCGGGCCGCGCGGCCAGCGACGGCAGCGCGCGCAGCCATTCGCCGCGCGTCGCGGCGTCCACCACCGCCGCCAACCGCCCGCCGCCGGCCAGCACCTTGGCCGCCACGGCGTAGAGGAGCGGCCCTACGCCCGCGACCACAATGCGTCGGCCGGGCAGCACGCCCTGCGCCTTCAGCAGGATGGTCGCCGCCGCCAGGCCGATCACACCGGGCAGGGTCCAGCCCGGGAAGGGGATGATGCGTTCATGCGTGCCCGTGCACAGCACCAGGGCGCGTGCGGTCACCGCGAAGGGCGCGCCATCCGCGCCGAGCGCGGAGAGCGTGAACGGGCCCGCATCGCTGCCCTGCGGCACCAAAGGTCCGCCGCCGAGGCCCCAGACGCGGCAGCCCGTGCGGACGTCTGCGCCGCTCACCGCCAGTGCCGCGCGCAGTGCGTCGCCGATGCGGCGGTCGGCATCGGCGGGTGCGGCGAAGCCCGCCGGCAGCGCGCGGTAGACCTGGCCGCCGGGCAGCGGCGATTCCTCCAGCAGCACGGTCCGTGCGCCGCGCGATGCGGATTCGGTCGCTGCCGCCATGCCCGCCGGGCCGCCGCCCAGCACCGCGACATCGTGCATCATGCGGACGTCACCACCTGGCCTGCGGCGACGGGCGTGAGGCAGGCCTGGACCACGCGGCCATCCACGCGCAGCAGGCATTGCTGGCACACGCCCATCAGGCACACCGCGGTGCGCGGGCGGGCGGGGTCCTCGCCCTCGCCGAAGCGCCACAGGCGCGCGGCGATCAAGGCGGCGGCCAGGCTCTCGCCGGGATGCGCGACGATGGGTCGGCCGCTCACCGTGATGGTGACGGCAGCGGGACGCGTGAACCCGGCCATGCGCTGATCCATGCTGCGAGGATAGGCGCGGCACGGGCACACGCAACCGTCATCGGGGCTTGACGCCGCCGCGCTTCGCCCGGAACCATGGCAACAACCAAGAACCGGGGCATCGCGCTTGGCGTTCCTTTCCATCGCAGGACTGACCGTGAGCTACGGCGGCAAGGCCGATGTGCTGCGCGACGTCTCGCTGGAGGTGGAACGGGGCGAGGTGGTCGGGCTGATCGGCCCGTCGGGGTCGGGGAAGTCGACCATACTGCGCACGCTGGTCGGGCTGATGAAGCCGCGCGCCGGTCGCGTCAGCGTGGCGGGCGCCCCGGTGGACTATTCCAGCCGCGGCAGCCTGCGCGTCGCGCGCGACCGCTTCGCCATCGTGTTCCAGCAATACAACCTGTTCCAGAACATGACCGCGCTGCGCAACGTGGCGATCGCGCCCACGCTGGTGAAGAAGCGCGAGCGTGCGCAGGTCGAGGCCGAGGCCCGCGCGCTGCTCGCCCGCGTCGGGCTGGCGGAGAAGGTGAACGCCTATCCGGACGAGTTGTCCGGCGGGCAGCAGCAGCGCGTGGCGATTGCCCGGGCGCTGGCGCTGAAGCCTGACATCCTGCTGCTGGACGAGGTGACAGCGGCGCTCGACCCGGAACTGGTGGGCGAGGTGCTGGACACCATCCGCGCCCTGCAGCGCGACGGCATGACCATGCTGATCGTGAGCCACGAGATGGGCTTCATCCGCGAGGTGGCGTCACGCGTCGCGTTCCTCGACCAGGGCAGCGTGGTCGAGGTCGGCCCGCCCGCCGACATCTTCGACGCACCGAATAGCCCACGCCTGCGCGATTTCACCTCCCGCATCCTGCGCCACTGACGGCGCGGCACAACCAAGGAGAACGAGCATGACCGACCGCCGGGCCATCTTCGTGGGCGGTGCAGCCGCCGCCGCCGCGACCGCCGCGCTGTTGACGCCAAAGGAGGCCGCCGCACGCCCGCTGGAGGATGTGCTGCGCGGCGGCGAATTGCGCGTGGGCGTCAACCCGACCCTGCCGCCGCGCGCGCTGTTCAACGAGCGCAATGTGATCGACGGCTTCGAGCCGGAAGTCGCTGCCGCCATTGCCCAGAAGATGGGCGTGCGCCTGGCGCTGCAGGCCGTGGGCTCGCCGGAGCGCATCCCGATGGTGGCATCGGGGCGAATCGACTTCGTGATGGGCGCCATGTCCCGCACCAGCGAGCGGGCCAAGGTGATCGACTACACGGTGCCGGTGCATTCCGAGAATTACGGCATCGTCTCCGTTGCCGGCCGCGGCCTGACCACGATCGAGGCGCTGAACAAGCCCGAGGTCACGCTGGCGCAGGTGCGCGGCACCACCGCCATTCCCTATATCGCGCGAGCCATGCCGAACGCGCAGGTGCTGCTGCTGGACAACTACCCGGACCGCAACCGCGCCATTGCGCAGGGGCGCGCGCACGCATCCTTCGATGGCATCGATTCCGTGCGCTTCGCGCTGCGCCCCTTCCGCCAGGTGCAGTGGGAGGTCACGGCCGTGCCGTCCTTCGGCGTTACCTACTCCGGGCTGGGCGTGGCGAAGAACAACGACTCGCTGCGGCTGTGGCTAAACATCGCATTGTACGAACTCCACACCGACGGCACCATCGAGCGCCTGTGGGAGAAGTGGTTCGACGGCCCGATGTTCACCAAGGTGCCGGTCAGCCCGTTCTTCTGAGGCCGCGTGAACTACAGCCTCATCTATTCGCAGGTCACGCCGCACATCCCGTACCTGCTGGGCGGTGCGGTGCTGACGCTGCAACTCGCGGTGATATCCTTCCTCGCGGGGTGGGCGATCGGGCTGGTGAATGCCTCGGTGCTGCATTTCGGGCCGCGCCCGGCGCGCCTGGCGGTGCAGGGCTACGTCACCTTCTTCATCAACACGCCGCTGCTGGTGCAGATTTTCTTCATCTTCTTCGTGTTGCCGGATGCCGGCATCCTGCTGTCGCCCTACGCGGCGGTCGCGATCGGCATGTCACTGAACGCAGGTGCGTATCTCACGGAAATCCAGCGCGCCGGGTTCCAGTCGCTGCGCCGCGAGGAGATCGACGCCGCCACCGCGATGGGGTTCTCCGTGCCGCAGATGGTCTGGTACGTGATCCTGCCGCATATCGCCAAGGCGCTGTACCCGCCGCTGTCGAACCAGTTCATCATCCAGGTGATGACCACCTCGATCGCCTCCATCTTCGCGGTCGAGGAGCTGACGGGGCGCGCGTACAATGTGAACTCGCTGACCTTCCGATCGCTGGAAGTCTTCTCGATCACGGCGGTCATCTATGTGGCGCTGACGCTGGTCTGCTCGCTGGCGCTCGCGTTGCTCGGGCGCTGGCTGTTCCGCGTGAAGGCGCGCATCCTCTGATGTGGGAACAGTTGATCGAGGACGCGCCGCGCTTCTTCGGCCCCTGGAACCTCCTGTTCCTGGGCGAGGCGCTGCTCAACACGCTGCTGCTGTCCTACCTGGGCGCGGCGATCGGCTTCGCGATCGGCTTCGGCCTGGCGATCGGGCGCCACCCACGGCTGTACGGCGTGCTGCCGCTGCGCATCGCCGCCACCGCCTATGTCGAGATCTTCCGCCGCATTCCCTTCCTGGTGAAGCTGATGTGCGTGTTCTTCGCCTTCCAGCTTTCGGGCGCGCAGGTATCGCTGTTCACCATCGCGCTGGTCACCGTGGTGCTCTCGGCCGCCGCCTTCGCCGCGGAGATCGCGCGGGCGGGGATCGAGTCCGTCCCCGCGCCGCAATGGGACGCGGCCGAGGCTATGAACTTCTCCCGCTGGCGCGTGCTGACGCGCGTGGTGGCGCCGCAATCCTGGCGCGTCGCGCTGCCGCCGCTGTTCGGCTATGCGGTGGGGTTCATCAAATCCACCTCGATCGCCTCGCAGATCGGCGTGATGGAACTGACCTACGCGGCCAAGATCCTGAACACGCGCGGCTTCTCCGCCTTGCTGTGCTTCGGCACCATCCTGGTCGTCTACTTCCTGATCTGCTGGCCCACCAAGCGCCTCGGCGAGAGGCTCGAAGCGCGGCTGGGCCACCGCGCCAGGACCTGAGGAGCATCATCGCCATGCCGTTCGTCGCCCCCGGTACGCATCTTCTGCAAGGAGCCATCGACTGCCACGTGCATTGCGCGCCGCATTTGTCCGGCCGTTCGGTGAACGTGTTCGGTGCGGTTCGCCAGGCCGCGGCCGCGGGCATGCGTGCGATCGGCATCATGTGCAATTTCCAGAACACCTCCGGCTTCGCGGCGCTGGCCAATGACGAGCTCGGCGACCTCGGCATCGAGGCCTTCGGCGGCCTCATCATGCAGCCGACGGCCGGCGGCGTGACGCTGGAAGCGGCACGCACCGCCATCGGCTACGGATACGGCCGGGGCACCGGCGCGCGCTTCGTCAGCCTGCCGACCCACCACACCCGCCATGTCGCGACGCGCGAGGGTCGCAGCCCCGCCTTCCTCGAGACCACCTTCTCGGTGCCCGAGAACGGGCAGATCCCCGATCCGGTTCCGGCCATCATGGAGCTGTGCGCCGCGAAGGACGTGGTGTTCGACTGCGGCCACGTCTCCGGCCGCGAGGCCGTGGCGCTGACCGAGGAAGCCAGGCGCCGCGGGGTGACGCGCATCCGCACCCATTGCGCGCGCTACGCGCCCGATGAGATCGCCGCGATCGTGGCGGCTGGTGGCTATGCCGAATTCTCCTTCTTCGTGCTGACCCACGCGACCCAGGTCGGCCTGACGCATGTCGATGAGGAGAAGCACAAGATCGCGTCCAACAGCGTCATCCAGGATTTCACGCCGCGACTGCGCGCCGCCGGCGACCGCGCCATCGTGTCGTCGGATGCCGGTGTCTACCTGTTGCCGCCGCCGGTCGAGGCGTTCCGCGAATACCTCATGCTGATCGAGAGCGAAGGCTTCTCGGAAGCCGAGATCCGCCTGATGTCGTCCACCAATCCCGCCGCCTTGTTCGGCGTGGGGCAGTCGGCCTAGGCGTCGCGGCCGCCGGTCGCGCGGGCCGGTACGTCAGTCAAGAAGGCTGTCGTGCACGCCCTTCGGCATGCGCCCGTGGGGCCGGATGGGCGGGCCTCGCGCCTGACCCGCGCGCACATTTGACCCGAACGGTCCGAGGCTCATAGGCTCCCGCCAAAGCCGCGCCAACGAAGAACAGGAAACGCCATGAAACGTCGTACCCTTCTGCAGGGCGCCGCTGCCGGTGCCTTCGGCGCTGCGGCGCCAGCCGTCGCGCAGCCGGCCCGAACGGCGACGTTGCGCTTCGTGCCACAGGCCAATCTCACCGCGCTCGATCCCATCTGGACCAGCGCGATCGTCACCCAGATGCATGGCTACCATGTCTACGACACGCTGTTTGCCGTGGACGGCAACCAGCGGCCACTTCCGCAGATGGCAGAGGGTCACAGCGTCAGCGCGGATGGCCGCGTCTGGACCATCCGCCTGCGCGAGGGCCTGCGCTTCCACGATGGCGAGCCGGTCCGCGCGCGCGACTGCGCCGCGAGCCTGGAGCGGTGGTCGAAGCGCGATGCCTTCGGGCAGATCCTGGCCGCCGTGGTCGATGCCTGGGTCGCCGCCGACGACCGGACGCTCGAGATCCGCCTGAAGCGCCCGTTCCCGCTGCTGCTCGATGCGCTGGCGAAGCCGGACGCGAATGTCCCGTTCATTTTCCCCGAGCGTCTGGCACGCACCGATGCCAGCACGCAGATCGCCGAGGTCGTGGGCTCCGGGCCCTATCGCTTTCTGCGCGACGAGTTCGTGTCCGGCAGCCGCGTCGTCTACGCCAGGAACGAGGCGTATGTGCCGCGGCAGGAGGCATCGGACTGGGCGTCGGGCGGCAAGGTCGCGCATTTCCCGCGCATCGAGTGGCACATCCTGCCCGACCCCGCGACCGCCTCCGCGGCCCTGCAGAACGGGGAGGTCGACTGGCTGGAGCAGCCGCTGTCGGACCTGATTCCGACCCTTCAGCGCAACCGCAACATCGCGGTCGACATCCTGAACCCGGCCGGGCTGCTGTCCATCATGCGGCTCAACCACCTGCAGGCGCCGTTCAACAACGTGAAGGTGCGCCAGGCTGTCGCTTTGTCGGTCGACCAGCCGGAATACATGCAGGCGACGCTCGGCAGCGATCGCTCGGTCTGGCGGGAATGCCGCAGCCTGTTTCCCTGCGGCACGCCGCTCGGCGTCGAGGACCTGTCGGAGTTCAACCGCGCGCCGCGCAGCCTCGACCGCGCGCGGGCCGCGCTGCAGGCCTCGGGCTACAATGGCGAGAAGGTCGTCATCATCAACCCGACGGATTTCCCGCTGATCGGCCCGCATGGCCAGGTCACGGCCGACCGGCTGCGCCGCATCGGCATGAATGTCGAACTGGCCGACACCGACTGGGGCACGGTGGTGCAGCGCCGCGTGCGTCGCGAGCCGGTGGAGCAGGGGGGGTGGAGCATCTTCCACACCTATGGCTCCTCGCTCGCCTACCTCAACCCGGGCGTGTCCTCCCTGGTGAAGGGGCCCGGCGCGAGTGGCTGGTTCGGCTGGTATACGAGCCCGCGGGCCGAGGAACTGGTGCAGGCGTGGCTGGGCGCCGCAGAGCCTGAGCGGCAGCGCAGCCTGGCGAACGAGATCAACAAGCTCGCTCAGGATGACGTCGCGACGATCCCGCTCGGCCAGTTCTTCATCCGCACGGCGCATCGGCGCAGCATCACGGGGCTCGCCAAGGGAAGCATGCCGTATCCCTGGGGCGTGCGGCCGGCCTGAACCGGCGCCGGGCGATCCGTCGCTGCTCCGGCCTTCCCGCCGACCCCTCGTGTGCCGGTGGCGCGACGAGGGTTTCACCGCGGGTTTTCCGCCGGAGCCTGATGTGCCGACGCACCGACGGGTGTCGACGTCCGGCCCGCGGAGAGCCATGGGTTTGTGGGCCTGACATCGGCCGATGTCGACCCCCCTGGGTGCCCGGAGGGCGAATCCGCGGCCTGCATTTTGACCGGTGCCGCCGAAATCGCGTATTCCGCTCGCCGGGGCGGCCCTGCGCAGCAGCGGATCGCCGATTCACCGTCACGGTTCCCCGCGACACCCAGGTGCCGCCAAACCCCGCATGCCTGGACGTCCATGGACGACAAAGACCACGTCTTCGCCCGCTTCAAGGACGACAAGCCCGCCGCCGCCAATAGACGGGAAGTGCTGAGCATCCCGCGCCGGGGCGGCGCCACGGGCAGCAGGGCTGTCGAGGTCGTGCACCTGAAGTCGAAAGGCGCGCCGACGCGCAAGGACGAGCCTCGTCGCCCCGCGTTCACCGATCGTGCCGCGACGTGGGAGGCCGGGTTTCCCGCCAAGCCCCCGGCGCGCCCCCCGGCCGTGGTCGATGCAGGGCCGCCCGTGACGGCCAAGCCGGTCACGCATGTGATGCCGATGTGGACGCCGACAGTTGTCGAGGCCGAATCACCCTCGGCGCTTCGGCGTGAGGCGCCGACGGACGCCGCCATGCCCGCCATCGCGACAAGCCCGCCGCGGCCGCGCAAGGCAGAACGGCGCGTCGCCGATCCGTTCGACGCCTCTGACGACAGCGCGAATTGCATGCGCTGCGGCTATGCGATCGAGGCTGCGCGGGAGAAGCGAGGGCTGATGACCTGCGCCGGGTGCGGCTAACGCCGGTCCGTGGCCTCGGTGCCGTAGCCGCGGCCATAGCGGCGTTCCAGCCGGCGCTGCACCACGTCCCACAGTGTCGTCATCAGCAGGTAGTACAGCGCCGCGACGGTGAACAGCTCCAGCACCAGGAAGCGTTCCTGGATCAGCAGCTGAGTCCGGCGCAGCAATTCATCGACGCTGATGACGCTGGCGATCGAGGTGGTCTTGAGCAACCCGTTCACCGAATTGCCGAGCGGCGGGATGATGACGCGCAACGCCTGCGGCCAGGTGACCAGCCGGAACACCTTGATGCGATGCAGGCCGAGCGCGCGCGCCGCCTCCTGCTGGCCCTTCGGGACGGACATGATGCCGGCGCGCACGATCTCCGACAGGTAGGCGCCTTCGTTCAGCGAGATGCCGATGAGGGCGGCCTCCCACACATCGAAGCGCAGCCCGAGCAGCGGCAGGCCGGTATAGATCAGCAACAGCTGGATCAGCAGCGGCGTGCCGCGGAACAGCCAGCAATAGGTGGCCGCGACGCTCGACAGCCAGCGGTTCCCGGACAGCCGCATCAGCGCCAGGCCGATGCCGATGACCAGGCCGAAGAACAGGGATGCCGCGGTGAGCGCGATCGACAGGATCGCGCCTTCCAGCAGGTAGGTGTTCAGCAGCGAATCGAAGAAGCCGTCCCAGCGCCAGATCTGCATGGGTCAGGGGCCTGGATCGGGGCGCGTCAGGACGGCCCCACCACCTCGAACGGCCCGTCATAAGCGGTCACGCCGAAGCGATCGAGCAGCGCCTGGAACGACCCATCCGCCTTCATCGCGGTCAGCGCGGCGGCCACGGCCTCGGCCAGCGGCTTCGAGCGGAACCCGAAATTGATCGGCGTGCCGTACAGGCCGGCGATCGCCCGGGTGAACTCGCCGCGATCCTGGTATTCCTTCGCCGTGCTGTCGATCGAGATCGCCGCGTCGAGCTGCCCGGCGCGCAGCGCCTGGAAGGAGACGGCGAAATTGTCGAAGGCGCGGATGACCAGCGGCGCCAGGCCCTTGGCGCGCAGGTCGTTCGACATGTCGGTGGTGCGGCGGAATTCGAAGCCGCCCTGCTCGACGCCGACGCGCAGCCCGGCCAGGTCCTCGACCTTGCTGATGTTGCGCGGATTGCCGCGCGGCACCGAAACGCTGATCGCCTGCTGCTCATAGCGCACCAGCCACATCAGGCGCTGGCGTTCCTCGGTGTAGAACATGCCGGTGTTGATCATGTCCCAGCGACGCGCCGCCAGGCCGGGGATCATGGCGGCGAATTCCACGCGCACATGCTCGACCTGCAGGCAGAGCCGCCGCGCAATCTCGGTGCCCAGTTCGACGCGCATGCCGCGCAGCGCGCCGCTGCTGTCGACGAACTGCATCGGCGGCAGGGTCGGGTTGGTGGACAGGGTCAGCGTGCCGGCCTTGACCAGCTCGGTATTCGGCACGGCCTGGGTGCAGGCCGGTGCCTGGGCAAGGGCCGGGGTCGCCAGCAGCGAGGCGCCGGTGGCGAGGAAGATGCGGCGTTCCATGATGTGAAGGCTCCCTATTCCGCCGCGCGTGCGGCGACAGTCGTCAGGCCGATGTCCTGCAAGACCTGCGCCAGCGCCGGCATGTCCTGCGCCGGCAGCGGCAGGCGTGGCGGGCGCGGCGCGCCCATGTCCATGCCGATCAGGCGGAAGGCGGCCTTGGTGCCGGAGACGTAGCGCGGCCCGCCCACCCAGGGCAGCAGCGGCGCCAGGCGGCGATACAGCGCCAGCGCCTTCTCCCGGTCGGCCTCGACGGCGGCGGCGTCGAACATCTCGGAGCTCAGGCGCGGTGCCACGTTGCTGCACACCGCCACCCAGCCGATGGCGCCGAGCCAGGCGCTCTCGTAGCCCAGGACGCCGGCGAACACCTCCATCCGGTCGCCGCAGAGCGCGATGATGTCGCGCACGCGGGTCACCTCCAGCGTGCTCTCCTTGACGTAGCGGCAGTTCGGGATGCGCGAGAGCTCGGCCAGGATCGGCGGCGTCAGGTCCACATTCGCCGTCGCCGGGTTGTTGTAGACCATGATGGGGATGCCGATGGCGCGCGCGATGGCGTCGTAGTGGTGCTGCAGCTCCTGCTCGGTCGGCACGGAGTAGAAGGGCGGGATCACCATCACGCCATCGGCGCCCTGGGCCTCGGCCTCCTTCGAGAGTGCGACGGCCTCGCGCGTGTCCTCGGTGCCGGTGCCCACGAGCACGGGCACGCGGCCGGCGGCGGTCTTCACCACGCAATCCACGATGGCCGCGCGTTCCTCGCGCGAGACCGACAGGAACTCGCCGGTGGACCCCAGTGGGATCAGGCCGCGCACGCCCTCGGTGATCTGGTATTCGACCAGCCGGCGCAGCGCCGCCAGGTCCACCGCCGACCCATCCGCCGTGAAGGGCGTGATGAGGACCGTGTAGGTTCCGCGGAAAGGCTCGCCCGCCATCTTGTCCACCATGCTGTGTCGCTAGATCATGGGAGGAGAATGCAAGACACGCACCAGCGCAAGCCATGCGGCTGACCGGTGGCGGGGCCCGCCCGCTCGGGCCGCCGATCGCCTTCACCTTCGAGGATGAATCCGGTCCAAGGCGCATCGAGGCGCTGACGGGCGAGACGCTGGGCGCTGCGCTCTCCGCGGCCGGGGTGCTGGCGTTGCGCCGCACGGTGTCCGGCGCGCCGCGCGGGCTCCATTGCGGCATGGGCGCCTGCTGGGACTGCCTGGTGACCGTGGACGGCCGCGCCAACCAGCGCGCCTGCATGACCAAGGCGCGAGGCGGGATGCATGTGACCAGTGCGGTGCCCTCCGCGCCGGCCCCGCTGGCCGTTGGTTCGACGGTGGAGCAAGCGCGCACGCCCGACGTGCTGGTGGTCGGTGCCGGTGCCGCCGGGCTGTCCGCCGCGATCGCGGCAGCCGAGGCCGGCGCCTCCGTCCTGCTGCTGGACGAGCGTGCCGAACCCGGCGGCCAGTACCTGAAGGGCACCCCGGCGCATCGCATCGACCGTCCCGACCGCCAGTTCCGCGCCGGCGACCGCCTGCGCGCCCGCGCCGCCGCGGCCGGCGTCGAGGTCCTGGCGGATGCGATCGCCTGGGGCGCCTTCCCGCCGGGCGAGGTGCACGGCGCGATCGAACCCGCCGCCGACCCGGCCCATGCGGCGGAGGTGGCGGTGCTGCACGGGGGCCGCGCGGTGCTGATCCGCCCGCGCCGGCTTGTCCTGGCGCCCGGCGCGCATGAGCGGCCGGTCGCCATCCCCGGCTGGACCCTGCCGGGCGTGATGACCACCGGCGCGATGCAGACGCTCGCGCGCGCGGGCCGCGTCTCGCCGGCCGGGCGCGTGGTGATCGCAGGGAATGGGCCGCTGAATTTGCAACTCGCGGTGGAGCTTGTCGCCGGCGGGGTGGAGGTGGCGGCCGTGGTGGAGACCGCGCCGCGCCCGGGGCCGGCCGTCTGGCGCCAGGCGCTGCGCATGGGGATGCTGGCGCCGGACCTGGCCTGGGACGGCACCCGCTATTTGCTGGCCTTGCGGCGCGCGGGGGTCGAGGTGATCTGGGGCGCCTCCCTGCTGGGCTGCGAGGGGGAGGGGGCCTTCGCCGCGCTGCGGATCGGCACGGTCGCTGGCGAGCGCCGCATCGCCGCCGGCGTCTGCGCGCTGAACCACGGCTTCCAGGCCGAGACGGGGCTGGCCCGCGCGCTGGGTGCCGCGCATCGCGTCGGTGCGACCGGCGCGCTGGAGACGGTGACGGACGAGGAAGGGCGCACCAGCCTCCCCGCCGTCTTCGCGGTCGGGGATGGCGCGGCGCTGGGCGGCGCGCGGGTGGCGCTGGCGCGTGGCCGGATGGCGGGCGAGGCGGTCGCTCGTGACCTGGGGCGCGCGGTGCCAGGCCGGTCTGATCGCCGTGCGCTCGACCGGGCGCTGGGCTTCCAGCGCGATCTCTGGCGCGTCTTCGCCGCCCCGCCGCTGGCGCCCCCGCCGGACGAGACCATCGCCTGCCGCTGCGAGGAGGTGACGGCGGGTGCGCTGCGTGGCCATGGCAGTGCCGTCGCCGCCAAGCGCGCCACCCGCGCCGGCATGGGCCGCTGCGGCGGGCGCTTCTGCGCTGCCACCCTGCACGCGATCCTGGGCGCCGCGGCGGACGAGGCCGGGTTTGCCGCGCCGCGCGCGCCCATCCGCCCGGTGCCGGCCGCCGCCCTAATGCGGGAGGCGCCGTCCCAGGGCCATCACCATGGCATTCCCGACCCACCCATGCCCGGCTGGAGCACCGCGCCCCGCGCGCCGGCGCCGGCGGATTGCGACGTGCTGGTGGTGGGCGGCGGTGTGGTGGGCCTGTCCTGCGCGCTGCACCTGGCGCGCAGCCGCGTCGGCGTGACCGTCGCGGATCGCGGCGAGCCAGGCCTCGGCGCCAGCACCACCAATGCCGGATCGCTGCACATCCAGCTGCTGGCCTATGATTTCGACGGGACGGGCGATCCGGGGCCGCTTGCCTCGGCACTGGCGCTCGGGCCGGCCTCGGTGGCGCTGTGGCGGGAGATCGCTCGCGAGGCCGGCGAGGATCTCGGCATCCGCACCGAGGGCGGGCTGATCCTCGCCGATGACGCGGACACCTTCGAATGGCTGCGCCGCAAGACCGAATTCGAAAGCGCGCGCGGCATCGAGGCCGGGATGATCGGGGCGGAGGAACTCGGCCGGATCGCGCCAGCGCTGGATCGCCGCTTCCTCGGCGCGGCCTGGTGCCCGCAGGAAGGGCAGATGGACCCGTTGCGCGGCACCGCCGCCCTTCTGCGCCTGACCCGCGCGGCGGGGGCGAATGTGGCGGCGGGGCTGGACGTCACGGCGATCGAGCCGCTGCGCGCGGGCTTCCGCATCACGACGCCCAGCGGGGTTTTCCAAGCCGGGCGGGTGGTGAATGCCGCCGGGCCGCATGCCATGCGTGTCGCAGCACTCGCGGGCGTGCGGCTGCCGATGCGGCTGATCGTGCAGCAGGTGGTCGTCACCGAGGCCGGGCCGCCGCTGCTGCGCCCGCTCGTGCAATGGGCGCGGCGGCATCTCTCCCTGAAGCAAGGGGATGGCGGGCATCTGCTGATCGGCGGCGGCTGGCCCGGGAGGCTGGGCGCGGATGGCGCCGCGCGGCTGCTGCGCTGGTCCATGGAGGGCAACCTGCACATCGCGGGTGCAGCGCTGCCGGCCCTGGCGGGGCTGCATGTCCTGCGCGCCTGGTCGGCGCCGAACATCCTGCTCGAACGCGGGCCGATCGTGAGCGCGACGCCGGGCCTGCCGGGGCTGGTCCATGCGGTGACGAGCAATGGCTGGACCCTCGGGCCCATCGTCGGACGCATGGCGGCGGAGGTCGCGATGGGGCGCGAGGGCACGCCGGCCGCCTTCGCGCTGGCGTGACGGCAGGCGTGTTTCGCGCCGTGCGGCATTGACAGCGTCGCCGGTCGCTGACGACCTTCCGCGCACATCAAGGAGCGCGGCAGCACGGTGACTGACATGACTCAAGACGCGGAGGCCGCCATTGCCCTGCTGCGCGACCTCATTGCCCTGACGCGCCATGGCGAGGCGGCGGTGCAGGACCGCCTGGCCGAGGGCTTCCGCGCCGCGGGCTGTTCCGTGGAGCGGCTGCGCTACCGCCCCGCCGAGGTCCCGCTGCGCGAGGAATTCGCGAGCGAATCGGCCATCGCGACGGAAGAACGCGAGGCGGTGATCGCGCGTCTGTCCGGCACCGGCGGCGGCCGCAGTCTCATCATGTTTGCCCATCCCGATGGCGAGGCCTTCGGCGACGACCATGGCTGGACACGCGACCCCTTCGCCGGAACCATCGCGGATGGCCGGCTCTATGGCTGGGGCGTGGCGGATGATTTGGCGGGCGTCGCGATCATGGTGGAGGCGGTGCGTCGCGCCGCCGCCGAAGGCCCGCTGCGCGGCGATGTGATCCTGGCGAGCACGCCCAGCAAGCGCCATGCGCGCGGGGTTCATGCGGTCATGCATCATGGCCACCGCGCCGATGCGGCGGTCTACCTCCATCCCGCGGAATCCGGCGTCGGCATGCGGGAGGTGAAGACGCTGGCGAGCGGCCAGGCGATCTTCCGGGTGACCGTGGCCGGCCGCCTGCCCGACACGCAGGAGCCCGGCCACGCCGCCTTCGCCCATACCGCGGTGAATCCGATCGAACGCATGATCCCGGTGATGGCGGCGCTGCAGGCGCTGGACGCGCGGCGCGGCGAGCGCGTGCGCCATCCTGCGCTGGAGGCCGCGATCGGGCGGTCCACCAACCTGCTGATCTCGCGCATCGAGGGTGGCACCAAGGCGGGGCGCGTTCCGGTGGAATGCTCGATCCTGGTCGCGCTGTCCTTTCCGCCGGGCGAGAGCCTCGCCGGCGTGCAGGCGGAGGTGGCGGCGGCCGTGGCCGAAGCGGCCGCGGCGGATCCCTGGTTGCGCGACCACCCGCCGCGGCTCGACTGGATCTCCGGCGTGACCGGGGCTGCGGTGACCGAGGACGATCCGCTGTGGATCGAGACGTCGCGTGCCGTGCAGGCCGTCACGGGGGAACCGCCCTACGTGAACCCGCTGCACACCTCCTCGGACATCCGCAACCCGATGGTCCAGCATGGCATTCCCTGCGTCGGCCTCGGGCCGCTCTGCGGCGACCTCACGCACAATGGCAGCCGCAACGAATGGGTGGATGCGGCCGACTATGTGCGTGCGGTGGAGGTGGGCGCGCGGCTGATCCGCAATTGGTGCGGCTAGGGCCGCGCGGGCGGCTGGCGCCAAGGGGGCGAGGGCCAACGACGCGGGCGCCCGTGCGGCGGGTCAAGCGAGGACGGCGCGCCTGAGAGTCGCCTGGGCGGCGGCAAGGCGTCGTTCTTGCCGCGACGTTTGGCGTCGTTCTTGCCGCGACGCTTGGCGTCGTTCTTGCCGCGACGCTTGGCGTCGTTCTTGCCGCGACGCTTGGCGTCGTTCTTGCGGCGACGCTTGGCGTCGTTCTTGCTTACGCGCATCATCACGAGGGCGGCCGGGCTGTGACGGCGTCGCCCGGAACCGGAGATGACCTTCATGATACCTCGCCGTCGCATTCTCGCGGCCGTCCCTGCCGCCATGGCCGCGCCGGGCATCGCTGCCGCGCAGGGCGCCTGGCCGCAGCGGCAGATCCGCCTGGTGGTGCCCTATCCGCCCGGGGGCGCGAGCGACATCGCCGGACGGCTGCAGGCGCAGGTGCTGCAGGACGGGCTCGGCGTTCCCGTGGTGGTGGACAATCGCGGCGGCGCGGGCGGCACGCTCGGCACCGCCCATGTCGCGCAGAGCGCCCCGGACGGCTACACCATCATGATGGCGAGCCCGTCGTCGCACCTCGGCGCGCCGCTGTTGTTCCGCACGCCGGGCTACGAGGGCGTCGACGACTTCACCGCCATCGCGACCTTCTCGATCGGCACCGCCCTGGTCGGCGTCAATCCGCGCCTGCCGGTGCAGAACATCCAGGAGCTGATCGCCTATGCGCGGGCACGGCCGGGCCAGCTCAACTTCGGGTCCGCCGGCGCCGGCGGCGCGAATCACATGCTGGGCGTGCTGTTCATGCAGCGCACGGGCGTGGAGCTGACGCACGTGCCCTATCGCGGTGCGGCGCCGGCGCTGGCGGACCTGATCGCGGGGAACATCCAGCTGGTCTTCGACAGCTTCGCCGGCATCATCCCGGCCGTGCGCGCGGGGCAGGTGCGCGCCCTGGCGGTGACCAGCGCGGCACGCTGGCCGCTGGCGCCCGAGCTGCCCACCGTGCAGGAGCAGGGCGTGTCCAATTACGACCTTCCCAGCTTCTCGGGCGTGATGGGACCGCGCGGCATCCCGGAGCCGATCGTGGCGCGCATGAATGCGGTGATCAATGAAGGGCTGCGCAACCCGACGCTGGTGGAACGCCTGGCGGCCAACGGGAACATTCCCTACCCGACGACGCCCGCGGAGTTCGCCGAATTGATGCGCGCGCAGCGCGCCGTCTGGCGGGAGCTGGTGCGGACGACGGGTCTGCAGCCGGAATAGGCGTTCGGGCGGTCGGCCAGGGCAGGATCGCCGGCCCTGGCGGCACGCCTCGGGGGTGCGCCAGGGCGCGATGTCGGCCGCGTCAGCGAGGCTGAACGGTCGCGGCAGGCGCTTCGTCGGGCTTCGCCGATCGTCCCTGAGCGAAGGCGATCGTGGAATGGCGGTCGGGGCGTGCCGATCCTGCGGCCCGCCGCGCAACCATCATTCCTCGACCACCGGCAAGGGAGCCTGCGCCGCGGGTGCCGGAAGCGGCAGCAGGTTCATCCCGCCCAGCCGGACGCCGCGCTCGCTGACCAGTGCCTGCGCGAAGCCGCGCACCGCATCCGCGGTGCCCCGCAACACCGCCACCTCCAGGCAATTGTCGTGGTCCAGGTGCGTGTGCAGCGTGGCCACGCTGAGCGCGTGATGGTCGTGCTGCACGCGCATCAGGCGCCGGCCCAGGTCGCGCTCATGGTGGTCGTAGATGTAGGACACCACCGCCATGCAGGGGCGTGCCGGCGCCTCTGCGGCGGCGGCATCGCGCAGCGCGCCCCGCAGCAGGTCGCGCATGGCCTCGGAGCGGTTGGCATAGCCGCGCCCGGCCATGAAGGCATCGAGCCCTTCCGCCGTCGCGTCGTCGAGGGTGATGGTCAATCGCTGCAAGGCGTTCTCCCTTTCGGGCGCGACGCCGGTGCCGCGATGCTGAGGTCCGGCGGAGGTCGGTGCCGGCACGCGCGGCTTCGCAACCCGTGGCCCACGCGCAGTGTCGCCGGCAATGCCCTGCAGCGGAAGCCGGTCGGTGCCATGGCGGGATCCCATGCGGCATGCGGGCAGGCCATCGAACGCGGCGGTATGCAGATCATTGGCATTCGTCTTACGCGCCGATACGGTCGTGCCGATCCGCCGGAGGCTCCCCGCATGTCGCTGCGTCACCTTGCCTGCCTGATGGCCGCCTTCCTGCTGGCCATGCCAGCCGCCGCCCAGACGCGCGGCGGCACGGCTGTGATCGCCGTGGCGGGCGACCCGGGGCACCTCAACCCCGCCATCTCGACCGCCGGGCCGCTGCATGCGGTGGCGGCGTCGCTGTTCAACGGCCTGGTCGCGCTGGACGAGGCCGGGATGCCGCAGCCCGACCTGGCGGAATCCTGGAGCGTCTCGCCCGATGGCCTGGCGGTGGCCTTCCGCCTGCGGCCCGGCGTGGTCTGGCATGACGGGCGCCCGTTCACCGCGGAGGATGTGAAGGTCGGGTTCGAGCACATCCTGCTGCGCTTCCATGCGCGCGCGCGTGCCGGCCTTGCCCCGGCGATCGCCGGGATCGAGACCGATGGCGCGCTCGGCGTGACCTTCCGCCTGCGCCGGCCGCATCCGGCGCTGCTGCGGCAGCTCGATGTGACCGAGGCGCCGATCCTGCCCGCGCACCTCTATGCCGGGACCGATCCCGCCACCAACCCGGCCAACCTGCGCCCGGTCGGCACTGGCCCCTTCCGCTTCGACGCCTATCGCCGCGACGACCAGGTCGTGCTGCTGCGCAACCCCGACTACTTCCGGCCCGGCCTGCCGCGGCTCGATCGGCTGGTGTTCCGCATCATCCCGGATGCGAACACGCAGGTGAACGCGCTGCTGGCCGGCGAAGTGGACATGCTGGCCCGCGTCGCGCCGCCGGATGCCGCCCGGCTGCGCGGCCGCGGCGTGACGCTGACCGAGACGCGCTCGGCCGCCGGCGGGTCGAACTGCGTGATGACGCTGGGCTTCAACCTCTACCGTCCGGTGCCGGGCAATATCGCGCTGCGCGAAGCCCTGGCGCGGGGGCTCGACCGGCAGCGGATGCTGGAACAGGTGGCCTTCGGGCAGGGACGCGTGGCGGAGGCGCCGATCGCCTCGGGCATCGCCTGGGCGCACGAGCCCGGCGCGCTGGCAGCCTTCACGCCGGATACGGCGGAGGCGAACCGGCGGCTCGATGCGGCGGGGCTGGCGCGAGGGGCCGATGGCGTTCGCGCCAGCCTCGACATCGTGCATTTCCCGGCCTTCGCGCGCTGGTCGGACATGCTGCGCCAGCAGATGGCGCCGCTCGGCATCGCGCTGCGGGCCCGCATGATGGACCCGGCGGCGCTGGCGCAGGCGGTGTTTGCGCGGCGCGACTTCGACCTGACGCTGATCTCCTACTGCAACGGCACGGACCCCGAGATCGGTGTGCGGCGCATGGTGCATTCGGCGGCGATCGGCAGCGTGCCCTTCTCGAATGCCGCCGGGTATCGCAATGCCGAAGTCGATGCGCTGTTCGACCGCGCGGCGTCGTTGCAGGACGACGCTGCGCGCGGGGCGGCCTATCGCGCGGCGCAGGTCATCCTGGCGCGCGACCTGCCGTATCTGTGGCTGGTCGAGACCGACTTCACCGCCGCCTGGCGCGACAGCTTCGCCGATTTCGCGCCCTGGACCGGGCAGGTGGCGGAACGCGCCTGGCGGGTGCGCTAGCCGCCGGCGTGGCTGACGGCGGCGGCTCGGCCGGCCGGTCCGTGGAGGCGCCGCATTCCTGGCCCTCGCGGCGATGACGCCCGGGGCGCGGCTGCTGGCGTGGCGGGTCGGCTTCGGCATCCTGGCGGTGCTCGCCGCGGCCAGCCTTGCCTTCCTGCTGGCGTGGAACGCGCCGGGCGGCCCCGCGGTCGGCCTGGCGGGCGAGCATGTCGCGCCGGGACAACTCGAGGAGATCACGGCGCGCTTCGGCCTTGATCGCCCATGGCACGAGGCGTGGCTCGGCTGGATGGGGCGCGTGCTGCGCGGCGACCTCGGGATGTCGTGGCGCGAACAGCAGCCGGTCCTGGCGCTGATCCTGGAGCGCCTGCCGCTGACCCTGGCGCTCACGGGCTCGGCCGCGGCGCTGGCGGCGCTGGCGGGAACGGTGCTCGGCGCCATCGCGGCGCCGAGCCCGGCGCGCTGGCCGGTCGCGGTCTTCTCGGCGTTGCATGCCGTGCCGGGCTATGTGGCGGCGCAGGGCCTGGTGCTGGTCTTCGCGCTGTGGCTTGGCGTGTGGCCGGTGCAGGGCATTGCCGATGCGCGCGACCCCGCGAGCGGCGGCATGGCGCTGGTGCTGGAGCGGCTGCGGCACCTGGCGTTGCCGGTGCTGGCGCTGGCGCTGCACCAGCTGTGCTTCGTCGCGCTGCTGGTGCGTGCCGGCGTCGCGGTGCAGATGCGCCGGCCCTATGTGACCGCGGCGATGGCGCGCGGGCGGTCGCGCGGCGCGGCGCTTTGGCGGCACGCGCTGCCGAATGCGCTGCTGCCGGTCGTCAGCCTGACCGGCGCGCGGATCGGCGCGCTGGTGGGCGGCGCGCTGGTCATCGAGGTCGCCTTCGCGCTGCCGGGGCTGGGGCGCTTGGCGGTGAACGCGGCGATCGCGCGCGACCATCCGGTGGTGATCGGCGCGGTGGTGGTGGCCTGCGTCATCGCCTGGGCGGCGAACCTGGTGGCCGACCTGGCGGCGCCGCTGTTCGATCCGCGACTGCGCGGGCGAGCGCCGTGACGTCGCGGCAGGTTGCGGCGGTGCTGTTGCTGGGGGTCTATGGCGCCTGCCTGGTCTTCGGACCAGGCGGCGCGGTGCCGGCCGGGGCGGCGATGCTGCCGCCATCCTTCGCGCATCCGCTCGGGACCGATGAGATTGGCCGCGACATGCTGCTGGCGCTGTTGCAGGCCGGGCGAAGCTCGCTGCTGGTGGCGTCGGTCGCCACGCTGGTCGCGTTGCTGCTGGGGGCTGCGGTCGGCGTGCTGGCCGCCATCGCCCCGCCGGTGCTGGACGAGGCGTTGATGCGCCTGGCGGAAGTGGTGGCGAGCCTGCCGGCGCTGCTGGTCGCGGTCCTGGTGGCCGCGCTGTTCGGTGGGTCGGCCTGGCATCTGGCGCTGGTGCTGGGGTTCACGCGCTGGCCCATGGTCGCGCGCATCCTGCGCGCCGAGACGCAGGCGCTGCTGGCGCGGGAATACCTGCGCGCCGCCTGGGCGCTGGGTGCGACGCCGTGGCAGGTGGCGCGGCGGCACCTGCTGCCGAACCTGGCGGCGCCGTTGCTGGCGGGGGCGGGCATCGTCTTCGGCGGCGCGGTGCTGGCGGAGGCGGCGCTCGCCTTCGTCGGGCTGGGCGACCCGGAGACCGGCAGCTGGGGCCGCATGATCGCGCAGGGCTTCGCGGTGATGGGCCTGGGCTGGTGGGTCTGGGCCTGGCCGGCGGCGACGCTGGTGGTGGTCAGCGCGCTGGTGGCGGTGGTGGCAGCGCCGCCAGAGTGATCAGCTGCGCAGCCCCGGCGCCTCGTGCCCGGTGCGCGCGACGTATTCGCTGTAGCCACCATCGTATTGGTGGACGCCCTCGGGCGTGAGCTCCAGCACCCGGTTCGACAGCGCGGCGAGGAAATGCCGGTCGTGCGAGACGAACAGCATGGTGCCCTCGTATTGCGCCAGCGCGGCGATCAGCATTTCCTTGGTCGCCATGTCGAGGTGGTTGGTCGGTTCGTCCAGCACCAGGAAGTTCGGCGGGTCATACAGCATCTGCGCCATGACCAGGCGTGCCTTCTCGCCGCCGGAGAGCACGCGGCAGCGCTTTTCCACATCGTCGCCGGGAAAGCCGAAGCAGCCGGCGAGTGCGCGCAGCGAGCCCTGGCCGGCGCGCGGGAAGGCGTGTTCCAGCGCCTCGAACACCGTGTGGTCGCCGTCGATCAGTTCCATCGCGTGCTGGGCGAAGTAGCCCATCTTCACGCTGGCGCCGAGCGAGACGGTGCCGTCATCGGGTTCGGTCGCGCCCGCCACCAGCTTCAGCAGGGTGGATTTGCCCGCCCCATTCATGCCGAGCACGCAGCAGCGTTCGCGCCGGCGCACCAGCAGGTCGAAACCGTCGTAGATCACGCGGCTGCCGTAGCGCTTGTGGACGCGCCGCAGGTTCACGACGTCGTCGCCGGACCGCGGCGCGGGCAGGAAGTCAAAGGCGACGGTCTGGCGGCGGCGCGGGGGTTCCACGCGGTCGATCTTGTCGAGCTTCTTGACGCGCGACTGCACCTGGGCCGCGTGCGAGGCGCGCGCCTTGAAGCGCTCGATGAACTTGATCTCCTTGGCCAGCATTGCCTGCTGGCGTTCGAACTGCGCCTGCTGCTGCTTTTCCATCAGCGCGCGCTGCTGTTCGTAGAAGGCGTAGTCGCCGGCATAGGTGGTGAGGCTGCCGCCATCGATCTCGATGATGCGATTGACCACGCGGTTCATGAATTCCCGGTCGTGCGAGGTCATCAGCAGCGCGCCATCGTAGCCGGCGAGGAACTGCTCGAGCCAGATCAGGCTCTCGAGATCGAGGTGGTTGCTCGGTTCGTCGAGCAGCATGACGTCCGGGCGCATCAGCAGGATGCGGGCGAGGGCGACGCGCATCTTCCACCCGCCGGAGAGCTTGCCGACGTCGCCGTCCATCATCTCCTGGCTGAAGCCGAGGCCGTCCAGGACCTCCCGCGCGCGGCCCTCCAGCGCGTAACCGCCCAGGTCGTCGAAGCGGGCCTGCACCTCGCCGAAGCGCTCGATGATGGCGTCGAGATTGTCGGCCTGGTCGGGGTCGGCCATGGCGGCTTCGAGGCTGCGGAGCTCGGCGGCGACGGTGCTGACATCGCCGGCGCCGTCCATCACCTCGGCCACAGCGGAGCGGCCGGCCATCTCGCCGACATCCTGGCTGAAGAAGCCGATGGTGACGCCGCGCTCCATGATGACCAGGCCCTCGTCCGGGGCCTCCTGGCCGGTGATCATGCGGAACAGCGTGGTCTTGCCCGCGCCATTGGGGCCGACCAGGCCGGTCTTCTCGCCCTTCTGGAGGGCGGCCGAGGCCTCGACGAACAGCAATTGCTGGCCGTTCTGCTTGCTGATGGAATCAAGGCGGATCATGGGCGGGCGCATAGCCCGGGCGGCGCGCGCGGTCGAGGGGTGGCTTGCCCCGGGCGCGTTCCGCGCGCCACTGTGCGGCCGGAAACGGAGGAAGCGCATGGAACTCAAGGGTGCGGTCGCGTTGGTCACCGGCGGCAATGGCGGGCTCGGCCAGCGGATCTGCCATGCGCTGGCGCGCGAGGGCGTGAACCTGGCCGTGATGTACGCGCAGAGCCGCGACCAGGCGGAACAGGTCGCGCGCGAGATCGCCGACCGCCACCAGGTGCAGGCGGCCGCCTTCGGCTGCGACATCACCGATGGCGCGGCGGTGACGAAGCTGGTGGAGGATGTGACGGCGCGGTTCGGGCGGCTGGATATCCTGGTGAACGATGCGGCCTACAACAAGGCGATCCCCTTTCCGGACCTCGACAACCTGACCGAGGAGGTGTGGGAGAAGATCATGGCGGTGAACCTGACCGGCCCCATGCGCCTGACCAAGGCGGTGGCGCCGGTGATGAAGGCGCAGGGGCGCGGGCGGATCGTGAACATCGCCTCGGTGGCGGGGCTGGGGCCGACGGGTTCGTCGATAGCCTACGCGGTGTCGAAGGCGGGGCTCATCCATCTGACCAAGTGCATGGCGGTGGCGCTGGCGCCCGAGACGCTGGTGAATTGCGTGGCGCCGGGGCTGCTGGAAGGCACGCGCGCCACGGCCAACCTGCGCGCCGAGCAGGTCGAGCGCGCCGCCGCGACATCTCTGCTGCGCAAGCCGGCCGACAAGGATGATTGCGCCGACATGGTGGTCACCATGTGCCGGACCGAGACGATGACCGGCCAGACCATGGTGATCGACGCCGGGCGCTACTTCCACTGACCCCCTGGGGGCGCGGTGGAACGCGTGGTATCCGCGCGGCTTGAAGCGGATCGAGGGTTGGACATGCTTGCAGGCAAGGTCGCGCTGGTCACCGGCGCGGGTAAGAATATCGGGCGCGCGATTGCGCTGACGCTGGCGCGCGATGGCGCAAAGGTGGTGGTGAATGGCCGCTCCGACGCCGATGCCATCGAGGCCGTGGCGGCCGAGATTCGCGCTGCCGGCGGCCAGGCCGAGGCGGTGCTGGCCGATGTGTCGGACCCGGACGCGGTGGCGCGCCTGGTGGCGCAGGCCGGGCCGGTCGATATCCTGGTGTGCAATGCCGGGCTGCGGCGGCAGACGCCGTTCCTGGAGATGTCGCTGGCGGAGTGGCGGGAGATCCTGTCGGTGGCCCTGGATGGCGCCTTCATTCTCTCTCGCGCGGCGCTGCCGGGAATGGTGGCGCGCGGCGGCGGGTCGATCGTCGCGCTGTCGGGCATCTCGACGCATGTGGGCACGCCGAACCGCGCGCACGTCTCGGCGTCGAAGGCGGGGCTGGAGGGGCTGATGCGCGCCATCGCGGTGGAGTTCGCGCCGCAGGGCATCCGTGCGAATTGCGTCGCACCCGGCGCGGTCGACACCACCCGCGGCGCCAGCGCCGGCGCCATGCCGGCAGGGCTCGGGCGCGAGGAAGGCATCCCGATGCGCCGCAAGGCGACCGTCCAGGAGATCGCCGACGTCGTGCGGATGCTGGCGGGGCCGGAGGGTGGCTACGTCACCGGCCAGACGATCCATGTGAATGGCGGGTCGTTCCTCGGCTAGGCGTCGTCACGCGGCGCTTGTCGTAGCGCGGCGGGACCAGCATGCTGGGTCGAGCAGGAGCCCCAGCATGCCCGATGCCCCCGCCGGCGGAGCGCCCCATCGGATCGTCGTCGTCGGTGGCGGGGCCGCGGGGCTTGAACTCGCGACGCGGCTCGGCGACCGCTTCGGCAAGCGCGACCTGGCCACCGTGACGCTGGTCGATCGCAACCGCGGGCACCTGTGGAAGCCCCTGCTGCACGAGGTCGCAGCCGGCAGCATGGATGTTGACGAGCACGAGCTCGACTACCTCGCCCAGGCGCATTGGCACCATTTCCGCTACCGCTACGGGGAGATGGTCGGGCTCGATCGGGCCGCGAAGACGGTGATGCTCGGCCCGACGCAGGATGAGGAAGGGCGCGTCATCACCCAGGGCAGCGCGCTGCCCTACGACACGCTGGTCATCGCCATCGGCAGCACGACGAACGACTTCGGCACGCCCGGCGTGCGCGAGCACGCGATTGCGCTGGAGACGCCGCAGCAGGCGGTGCGCTTCAACCGCCGCCTGGTGAATGCCTGCATCCGCGCGCATGCGCAGGACGGCCCGGTGCAGCCCGGCCAGCTGCATGTCGTGATCATCGGCGCCGGCGCGACGGGCACGGAATTGGCGGCGGAACTGCATCACACCGCGCGCGCGGTGGTCGCCTATGGGCTCGATCGCATCGATGCGGAGAAGGACATCCGCATTTCGCTGATCGAGGCCGCGCCGCGCATCCTGCCCGGGCTGCCGGAACGCATCTCGGAAGCGGCGAAGGGGCTTCTGGAGGGGCTTGGTGTCACGGTCAGCACCGGCGTGCCGGTGACGCGCGTGACCGCGGAGGGCGTCGAGCTCAAGGACGGCCGCGTCATCGACAGCCAGCTGGTAGTTTGGGCGGCGGGCGTGAAGGGGCCGGAGGTGCTGCGCGACCTGGCGGGGCTGGAGACCACCCGCACCAACCAGCTGGTCGTGCTGCCGACCCTGCAGACGACGCGCGATCCCGACATCTTCGCGATGGGCGATTGCGCCTGGTGCGTCATGCCCGGCAGCGATCGCCCGGTGCCGCCGCGCGCCCAGGCGGCGCACCAGCAGGCCTCCCACATGCTGGCGCAGATCCGCCGGCGGCTGGCGGGCCAGCCGCTGAAGCCCTTCGCCTATCGCGACTTCGGGTCACTGGTGTCGCTGGGGGAGTATTCCACCGTCGGCAGCCTGATGGGCTTCCTGGCGGGCAGGAGCATGTGGGTGGAGGGGCTGTTCGCGCGGCTGATGTATCGATCGCTGTACAAGATGCACGAGCGCGCGCTGCACGGCACGGTCAAGACCGCGCTGTCGACCCTGGCGCGCAGCCTGACCCGGCGGACGGAACCGCGCGTGAAGCTGCACTGACCGCGCCGTGTTGCGGTGCGTCACGGGGAGTGCCTAGTATCCCGGTAACATTGGGAGACGGGCATGCTGCCGACCCTGACCGGGCTCGATCATCTCGTGGTCGCGGTGCGCGACCTCGATGCCGCGGCGGCGGAATGGGCGGCGCTGGGCTTCACGCTGTCGCCGCGTGGGCTGCACAGCGCACATATTGGCAGCGCCAATTACACGATGATGTTCGGGGAGGATTACCTCGAACTGCTGGGCGCGGTGACGCCGACGCCGCACAACCAGGCGCTGCGGGACTTCGTCGCGGCGCGGGAGGGGCTGGACCGCGCCGCCTTTACCACCACGGATGCGGCCGCCGGCGCGGATGCGCTGCGCGCGCGCGGTGTCGATGCGGTGGGGCCGGTGCATTTCAGCCGCCCCGTGCCGCTGCCCGATGGCAGCGAGACGGAGGCGCGCTTCAGCGTGTTCCGCTGGCCGGTGAGTGCGCGCGTCGGCGGGCTCGGCATCTTCGCCTGCCAGCATCACACGCGCGATGCGGTGTGGGTGCCGTCCCTGCAGACGCATGCCAATGGCGCGACGCGCATCCTGCGCGTGCTGGTCGCGAGCGATGATCCCGCCGGGAGCGCGGCGGCGCTGGCCAGCGCGATCGACGTGGCCGCCACGCAAGATGGCGACTTCCATGTGGTGACGACCGCGCCGACCCGTGGCGCGGTGGCCTTCGCGCCGCGCGAGGCGATCGCGCGCCTGGCGCAATGCGACGCCGCCGCGCTGCCGCGCGAGGGTGGGGCCGCCATGGTGCTCGGCAGCACTGCGCCGCGCGCGCCTGGCTTCGCCACCGGCGTCGCCGTGATCTTCCAACCCGCCTGATCCCGCGACAGGAGAACGCAGCCATGACCGGACCGACCCGCCGCGAGACTTTCGTGCTCGGCGCCGCCGCGATGATCCCGGCGAGCGCCATGGCGCAGGAGACGCCGCGCCGCGGCGGCGTGCTGACGGTGCATTTCGCGACCGAGCAGCGCATCCTGAACCCGTCGCTGCAGGCCTCGACGGGCGTCTACATCGTCGGTGGGAAGATCCAGGAGGCGCTGCTGGATCTCGACGCGCAGGGCAATCCGGTCGGCGTGCTCGCGGAATCCTGGGAAAGCGCGCCGGATGGCTTGACCCACACCTTCCGCCTGCGGCGCGGCGTGACCTGGCATGACGGCAAGCCTTTCACCTCCGCCGACGTGCAGTTCACCGCGATGGAGATGTGGAAGAAGATCCTGAACTACGGCACCACGATGCAGCAGTTCCTGGAAGCGGTGGACACGCCCGACGCGCATACCGCGGTGTTCCGGTATTCGCGGCCGATGCCGCAGGGGCTGCTGCTGCGCGGGTTGCCAGACCTCGGCTATGTCTCGCCCAAGCACATATTCGAAACGGGCGACATCCGCCAGAATCCGGCGAACACCGCGCCGGTCGGCACCGGGCCGTTCAAGTTCGTGCAGTACGAACGCGGCCAGCACATCATCGCCGAGCGCAATCCGAATTACTGGCGCGACAACATGCCTTACCTCGATCGCATCGTGTGGCGCGTGGTGGGCGACCGCGCGGCGGCGGCGGCGCAGATGGAATCGGGGCAGTTGCTGTTCAGCCCGTATTCGGCGCTGTCCATCGCCGACATGCAGCGGCTCGGGCGCGACCCGCGCTTCGAATCCACCACGCGCGGCAACGAGGGCAACGTTCGCACCAACACGCTGGAGTTCAACTTCCGCAACCCGATCCTGGCGGATATCCGCGTGCGCAAGGCGATCGCGCATGCGCTGAACGTGCCCTTCTTCATCGAGAACTTCCTCGGGCCCTTCGCCAAGCCCGGGACGGGGCCGATCCCGTCAGTGTCCACCGACTACTATCCCGGTGCGGACATGCCGCAATACGGCTTCGACCAGGCGGCGGCGAACCGCCTGCTGGACGAGGCCGGGCATCGCCGCGGCGCCGGCGGCGTGCGCTTCAACCTGCGCCTGAATCCCGCCCCCTGGGGCGAGGACATCGCGCTCTGGGCGACCTTCATCCAGCAGTCGCTGAGCCAGGTCGGCATTCGTGTCGAGGTCGTGCGGCTCGATGCCGCGGGCTTCCTGCGCACCGTCTACAACGACTGGAACTTCGACCTGGCATCGGGCTGGCACCAATACCGTTCCGACCCGGCGGTCAGCACGACCGTGTGGTATCGGTCCGGCAGTCCGCGCGGCGCTCCCTGGACCAACCAGTGGGGCTGGACCGACGCGAACATCGACGGGATCATCGACAACGCGGCGACCGAGGTTGATCCGGTGAAGCGCAAGGCGCTCTACGCCGACTTCGTGCGGTCCGTGCAGACCGAACTGCCGCTGTGGATGCCGATCGAGCAGATCTTCGTCTCGGTGTTCAACCGACGGATCCGTAACGCAGGGAATAATCCGCGCTGGGCGTCGTCGTCCTGGCACGACACCTGGCTGGCGTCTTGAGGGTCCTGCGGCTCGCGCTGCGGCGGCTGGCGGCGTCGATCCCGACGCTGCTGCTGATCCTGGCGGGCATGTTCCTGCTGCTGCAGCTCGCGCCGGGCGATACGGTCGATGCGCTGATGGCGCAGATCGGCGGGGGCGACGCCGCCTTCGCCGAGGAGATGCGCCGTTTCTACGGCCTCGATGCCGGTATCGCGGTGCAGCTTGGGCGCTACATGCTGCGGCTGCTGACGCTAGACCTCGGCTTCTCGGCCATCTACGGCAAGCCGGTCGCCACCGTGATCCTGGAGCGCCTGCCGCCGACCTTCCTGCTGATGATCTCGGCGCTGTCCTTTGCCTTCTTCTTCGGGCTGGTGCTGGGCGTCGTGGCGGCGCGGCGGGTGAACCGCTGGCCGGATACGCTGATCTCGACGCTGGGGCTGATCTTCTACGCCACGCCGTCCTTCTGGTTCGGGCTGATGGCGATCGTGCTGTTCAGCGTGTACCTGCAATGGCTGCCCGCGGGCGGGTTCGGCGACATCACGCAATCCTACACGGGCATCGCGGCGGTGCTGGACATCGCGCAGCACCTGGTGCTGCCGACACTGACGCTCGGGTTGATCTTCCTGGCGATCTACCTGCGGATCATGCGGGCCTCGATGCTGGAAGTGCTGTCGCTGGACTTCGTGCGCACGGCGCGCGCCAAGGGGCTGAACGAGACGCGCGTGGTGGTGCGCCATGTCCTTCGGAACGCCATGCTGCCGATGGTGACGCTGATCGGGTTGCAGGCCGGGACGATGCTGGGCGGGTCGGTGGTGGTGGAAAGCGTGTTCGCGCTGCCTGGCCTCGGGCGGCTGGCGTATGAATCCGTGGTGCAGCGGGATCTGAACACGCTGCTGGGCATCGTGTTCGTCTCGGCGCTCCTGGTCATCAGCATCAATTTCATCGTCGATATCCTCTATGCGCGGCTGGATCCGCGCATCGCGTCGGAGTCCTGATGCGCGCGCTGAAGGCGTATCTGCGGAGCCCGGCGGCGCTGATCGGCACGGCGATCCTGCTGGCGGTTCTCGTGATGGGGCTGGGTGCGTCGTGGTTCTACCCGGCCGACCCGCTGGGGCTGGCGGGGCGGCCGTTGCAATGGCCGGGGGCCAATCCGCGCTTTCCGCTCGGCACCGATCCGTCGGGACGCGACATCGCGGCGCAACTGTTTCATGGCGCGCGGATTTCGCTGCTGATCGGCATGGTGGCGACATCGATCGCGGTGGTGATCGGCATTGCCATCGGTGCGGTGGCGGGCTTCTACGGTGGAATCATCGACACGCTGCTGATGCGCGTGACCGAGGCCTTCCAGACCCTGCCCAACTTCCTGCTGCTGCTGGTGCTGGTGGCGGTCTTCGGCAGCACCATGCAGACCGTGACGGTGGCGATCGGCCTGGTGTCCTGGCCGCCGGTGGCGCGGCTGACGCGTGCCGAATTCCTCACGCTGCGAACACGCGACTTCGTGCAGGCCTGCCGCGTGCAGGGGCTGGGCGACGCGCACCTGATCCTGCGCGAGGTGCTGCCGAACGCGCTGCCCCCGGTGATCGTCTACGCATCCGTGGTGATGGCGGTGGCGATCCTGCTGGAATCGGCGCTGGCCTTCCTGCAATTGTCGGACCCGAACGTGCCATCCTGGGGCAACCTGATCGGGTTGGGGCGGTCGGTGTTGCGGACAGAGTGGTATGTCTCCGCCATCCCGGGTGTCGCGATCCTGCTGACCATCCTGGGCGTGTCGCTGGTGGGGCAGGGGTTGAACGACGCGCTGAACCCACGCCTGGCGAGCGGGCGATGAGCCGCCTGGTCGTCGAGAACCTGACCATCCGCCTGCCGCGTGGCGCGGATCGCGAGAACGCCATTGAGGATGTATCACTGTCGGTCGCTGCAGGGGAAATCCTCTGCGTGGTGGGCGAGAGCGGATCGGGCAAGTCCGTTACCGCCTCCGCGGTCATGGGGCTGCTCGCGCCGGGCCTGAACATTGTCGGCGGCCGCATGGCGCTGTCCGGCGAGGACCTGCGCGCGCAATCGCCTGACGCCTGGCGTGCCATCCGCGGTCGGCGCATCGCCATGGTCTTCCAGGAGCCCATGACAGCGCTGAACCCGTTGATGAGCGTGGGCGCGCAGATCGGCGAGATGTGGCGCGTGCATCTCGGCCTCGATGCGCGCGAGGCCGAGCGCCGAGCGCTGGCCGCGCTGCGCGAGGTCAACCTGCCCGACCCCGAGGGCGCGCTGCGGGCCTTCCCGCATGAGCTGTCCGGCGGCCAGCGCCAGCGCGTGATGATCGCCATGGCGCTGGCGTTGGAACCCGAGGTGCTGGTCTGCGACGAACCCACAACCGCGCTGGACGTCACCACCCAGGCGCAGGTGCTGGCGCTGATCAGGGATCTGCAGAAGCGCCACGGGACGGCGGTCATGTTCATCACGCATGATTTCGGCGTGGTGGCGGAGATCGCCGACCGCGTTGCGGTGATGCGCCTCGGCCGCGTGGTCGAGGAAGGCACGGCGCGGGAGGTGCTGACCAACCCGCAGCACGACTACACCAAGGCGCTGCTCGCCGCCGTGCCGGGGCTGCATGCGCCGCAGCCGCGCGCGCTCTCGGCCGACGCGGTGTTGCAGGTGCGCGGCTTGACCAAGACCTATGTCTCGCGCGGGCTGTTCCGCCGTCGCAAGCCGGTGCGTGCGCTGGACGATGTGTCCGTCACGCTGAAGCGCGGCAGCACGCTCGCGGTGGTGGGCGAAAGCGGGTCCGGCAAGTCCACCCTGGCGCGCTGTGTGGTCGGGTTGCTGGGGTCGGATGCTGGCCAGGTGGTCATCGGCGGCGCGCCATTGCCCACGCGCCGCCGCGATGCCGCTCGCATGGTGCAGATGGTCTTCCAGGACCCCTACGCGTCGCTGAATCCGCGTCGGCGGGCCGGGGCGCAGGTGGCACAGGGGCCGATCGCGGCGGGCACCTCGGCGGCCACGGCACGGCGCGAGGCGCGCGACCTGTTTGCGCTGGTGGGCCTTGATCCGGAATCAGTGGATCGCTACCCGCACGAATTCTCCGGCGGGCAGCGCCAGCGTATTGGCATCGCGCGCGCGCTGGCGATGAAGCCGCAGGTGCTCGTGGCGGACGAGCCGGTCAGCGCGCTGGATGTCAGCGTGCAGGCGCAGGTGCTGGAATTGCTGCGCGACCTCCAGGCGCGGCTTGGCTTGTCGATTCTGTTCATCACGCATGACCTGCGCGTCGCCGCGCAGCTCTGTGACGAGGTCGCGGTCATGCGCAACGGCATCGTCGAGGAAGCCGGCCCGATCGGTGCTGTCTTCGCCAAGCCGCAGAGCGCCTATACGCGCAACCTGATCGAGGCGATCCCGGGCCGCACGCTGTTCGGCCTGTAACCGTCAGGTCGCGTAGTCGGCTTCCTCGCGGTCCAGCACGCGGCGCCAGGCATCGAGGTGCAGCCGCGCATCGAGCTTCTCGCCCCAGGCGCCGGTGTGGTTGCGGCGCGCGGAGTCCGGCAGGGCGTGCAGCTTCCGCCCGGTCTGCATCGCCGTCATCTGGTACATGGTAGTCCGCTCGGCCATGTAGGTCTCGTCGAAGGCGTCATGGACGGTCGGGCCGACAACCGTCACGCCATGGCCGCGCATCACCATGATGGTCTTGTCGCCCATCAGCCGCGCGATGCGATCGCCCTCGTCATTGGAGTGCACCGGGGCATCGCCGGAGGCGTCGTAGACCGTGCGGTCGTTGAGCAGCAGCGAATTGTGGTGCGACAACGGGAACTCGACGTCTTCCAGCATCGACAACGCCGTCAGCCAGCGCGGATGGACGTGCACGACGCAGGCGGCCTTCGGGTTCGCCAGATGAATGCGGCAATGGATGTGGAAGGCGACCTTCCGCAATTCGCCCTTGCCGCGCACCACGCGGCCGTCCAGGTCGCAGACGATCAGGTCGCTCGCGCGCAGTTCCTGGAACAGGTAGCCGCGCGGGTTGATGAGGAACAGCGGCTCCTGGCTGTCCGGCAGCATCAGCGAATTGTGGTTGCCGATATGCTCGTTCCAGCCGAGCCGCGCGCCGATGCGGAACACGGCCGCCATGTCGCAGCGCAGCGCCCATTCGCGTTCCTCGGCGCGGCTGTCGGTGAGGGTATGGACCAGGTTCGCCATCTCTGTCCTCGCTGATCGTGTGCCGGAAGGCTGGCACGATCCGCGCCGCACCGCCACCGCCGGATTGACGCGACCCGCGATCGCGGCGGAGGCTTCACCACGCCCGCAGGAGCACCGCCATGTCGTCGCCAATCGCCGAGTTGCCGATCACTGGCTATCTCGACCGCTTCTCCCGCCGCCCGGGCGAACGCTTCGCGGTGAAGGCCAGCGTTCGCGATGGCGGCACCGCGCGGGCGCGGCTGGTGCGCGTGATCTCCGGTGATCCGAACCCGGACGGCCCTGGCCTGCGCTTCGAGGACCTGTCGCATCGCTTCGACATCACCTTCGAGGGCCGCCGTCAGCCTGTTCACGCGGGATCCCATGCGGTGGTGCCACGCGCGCCGCGGCGCGAGGCCGGCCCCTGCACCTGGTCGGCGCTGCTATGGCTTGCGGCACAGCCCCCTGATGGCGCGACTGTGCTGGCGGAGACGCAGGATGACGCGACCATCGCGCTGTCCTTCGGTCGCGATGGCCTTGCGGCGAGCTTTACCGGGGCGGCGGGCAACGGTGCGGTCACCACGCACGGCCGGCCTGCCCTGCGGCAATGGCATCGCGTGTGGATGAGCGGCGATCCGGCGACGGGTTGCGTCGTTGTGGGCATGCAGCCGCTTGGCGGCGCCGCCAACGTGGCGCGCGGCACGATCGACGGGTTGCGCCTGCCCGATGGCGACGGGCGCATCACCATCGCCGCGAATGGCGCGCGTCCTGCCGGCGGGCACTTGACGGGCAAGATCGAGGCACCAGCGCTGCATGCCGGCTTCCGCGCATCCTGGACGGACGACGACACCGGCCTGATCGCCGCATGGGACTTCGCGCGCGACATCCCGACGCAGCGCATCCTCGACATCGGCCCGCAGGGTTGCGACGGCTACCTGGTGAATGTGCCGACGCGCGCCGTGGTCGGTTCCCGCTGGTCCGGGAGGGAGATGTGCTGGCGCCACTCGCCCGAGGACTACGCCGCCATCCATTTCCACGCCGACGACCTCGGCGATTGCGGCTGGCAGACCAGCTTCGCCTTCGACGTGCCGGTCGACCTTCGCAGTGGCGCCTATGCGCTGCGCCTGAGCTGCGAGGGTGGCGAGGATTGGGTGCCCCTGTATGTCCTGCCGCCGCGCGGGAGCGCGACGGCGCCGGTGGCGTTCCTGGCCTCCACCTTCACCTACCAGGCCTATGCCAACCACGCGCGCGGCAATGCGGATGCCGCGTATCGCGCGCGCGTCGCGGCCTGGGGCGCCTATCCGCACAATGCCGACGACTACCCGGCTTACGGGCGGTCGACCTACAACAAGCACCCGGATGGCAGCGGGATCGCCTTTTCCTCCCGGCTGCGGCCGATCCTGACGATGCGGCCGGGCTACCTGACCTTCAACGATGCGCGCGGGTCGGGGCTGCGGCATTATCCGGCGGATACGCACATCCTCGCCTGGCTGGAGGCGAAGGGCATCGCCTTCGATGTCATCACCGACGAGGATCTGCACGACGAAGGCGTGGCGCTGCTGGAGAACTATCGCGTGGTGATGACGGGATCGCATCCCGAGTATCACACGCTGGAAACGCTCGATGCACTGGCTGCCTACACGCACGGGCGTGGCCGGCTGATGTACCTCGGCGGCAATGGCTTCTACTGGCGCATCGCGGTGACGCAGACGCTGCCGGGGATGATGGAGCTGCGTCGGTCCGAAGGCGGCATCCGCGCCTGGGCCGCCGAGCCTGGCGAATACTGGCACCAGACCGATGGCGCCTATGGCGGGCTCTGGCGTCGCAACCGACGGCCGCCGCAAATGCTGGCCGGCGTCGGCTTCTCGGGCCAGGGCCTGTTCGAGGGCACGCATTACCGCTTGCTGCCCGCTGCGCGCGACCCTCGGCATGCCTGGATCTTCGAGGGCGTGACGGGCGAGACCTTCGGCGCCTACGGCCTGTCCGGCGGCGGCGCGGCAGGCTTCGAGCTCGACCGCGCGGACCCCGCGCTCGGCACGCCGGAGGGCACGGCGATCCTGGCGCGATCGGAGGACCCGCCGGCCTCCTTCGTGACCGTGCCGGAGGAACTGCTTTCCCACATCGCGACGATCAGCGGCGAGAAGGCGGATGCGCTGAAGCGCGCGGAGATCGTGCACTTCGACACGCCCGGCGGCGGCGCCGTCTTTGCCACGGGATCGATCACCTGGTGCGGCAGCCTGTGGCAGGATGGCGCTTTCCAGGGCGATGTCAGCCGCATCATGGAGAATGTGCTGCGCCGCTTCGCTGCGAAGGAGTGTTGACGCATCGCCGAACGCGCGCGACGCTTTCGCCGGGACTGACGCCACGCCTTATCGGGAGACCCTGCCCATGAAGCGCCTGATGCTAGCGTCCACCTTCGCCGCGAGTTTTGCGCTGCCGGCCATGGCCGCGCCTTTCACCTGCCCGTCGCGCGGCGGCGACATCGTGTTTGGCCAGGAAGCCAACGTGAATTCGCTGGACCAGATGACATCCAGCACCATCTCGACCCGCAACATCGCGATGAATATGTACGAATCGCTGATGACGCGGGACGAGAACAACCGCCCCATCCTCGAACTCGCCGAGAGCATGGAGGAGTCGGGCGACGGCCTGACCTATACCTTCCGCCTGCGCCAGGGCGTCACCTTCCACAACGGCAAGCCGATGACCTCGGCCGATGTCGCGGCGTCGTTCAACCGCTACAACCGCATTGGGCTGCAGCGCAGCACGCTCGACAACGTGGCGGGCTGGGACACGCCCGATCCGCGCACCTTCGTCATCCGCATGAAGCAGGTGCAGCCGACCTTCATCGAGGCACTGTCGTCCTTCTCGGTGCCTATCGTGGTGATCCCGTCCGAGCATGAGAACGACGAACGGCAGCAGTTGCGCGCCGTCGGCACCGGCCCGTTCCGACTGCTGGAATTCGTGCCGGGCAGCCATGCGCGGCTTGGGCGTTTCGACGGCTACAGCCCGAACACGGCCTTCGAACAGCGCACGGGCTTCGGCGGCTATCGCGTGGCCTGCGTGGATACCGTGACGTTCCGCATCGTGACGGAAGCCAGCGCGCGCGTTGCGGGGCTGGAGACCGGCGCCCTGCAGGCGGTGGAGGACGTGCCGACGCGTTCGCTCGATACGCTGCGCCGCAACAGCGCCATCACCATCCTGCCGCTGCAGAACTGGTGGATCCAGATCGCGCTGCCGAACACCGCGCATGGGCCGACAGCGAACCTGGCCTTCCGTCGTGCCGTGCAGGCTGCGCTCGGCATGGAAGACATCATGGATGCCGCGACGGACGGCAATTACCGCCTGAATGTCGGCTTCCAGTATCCGAACCAGCCATCCTACACGGACGCCGGGCGCGAGACCTACAACATCAACGACCCGGCGCGCGCCCGCACGCTGCTGCGCGAATCCGGCTATCGCAACGAGCCCATCGTCATCCTGACCAACCGCGACTATCCGCCGATGTACAACGCCGCGCTGGTCATGCAGCAGCAGATGCGCGCGGTCGGCATCAACGCCAACCTGCGCGTGGTGGATTGGCCGACCTCGGTGCAGATGTCGCAACGGGTGAACAGCGACGAATGGCACTTCTTCCATTCGGGCTGGGGGACGCAGCCGGCGCTGGGTGCCTTGGCGACGATGCAGTTCCTGGTCGCACCCGGTGCGAACTATCGTCCGCGCGATGACAAGGACGACCCGGATGTGCTCGCCGCCTGGAACCGCATGAACAATGAGCGCGATCCGGCGGCGCGCCAGCAGGCCTTCGCCGACATGCAGCGCCTGGTGCTGGAACGCGCCTATGCCTATCCCTTCGGGGCGCTGACCAAGGTGCAGGCGGTGCGGTCCAACGTGCAGGGCTACGTGCCCTTCCGCATTCCGCGTTTCTCAAACGTCTGGATCACGCGCTAGCGTGTTCGGCGTCCTTGTCCGGCGGCTGTTCTCTGCGCTGCCGGTCCTGCTGATCGTCAGCCTGATTTCCTTCGGGCTGATGCGGCTGATCCCGGGCGACCCGGCAGCCGCCATCGCGGGCATCGCGGCCACCCCGGCGCAGATCGAACAGCTGCGCCAGGATCTCGGCCTGGATGAGCCGCTCTGGATGCAGTTGGTGCATTACTACGAGGGGCTCGCACGCGGCGACCTTGGGCGGTCGCTGCTGCTGGGCAAGGGCGTGTTTGCCGCCACCATGGAACGGCTTCCCGTGACCATCGCCTTGTCGCTGTATGCGCTGGTCTTCACGCTGCTGATCGGCATTGCCAGCGGCATCATCGCAGCCTTGAAGCAGAACACCTGGATCGACCAGGCGGCGATGATGTTCGCCATGATCGGCATTTCGGTGCCGAACTTTTTTCTCGGCCTGCTGATGATCATCCTGTTCGCGGTGCATCTGGGCTGGCTGCCATCAGGGGGCTATGTGGCCTTCAGCGAAAGCCCGGCGGGCTGGTTCGCGAGCATGACCATGCCGGCGTTTTCGTTGGCGCTGCTGCAGGCGGGGCTGCTGGCGCGCATCACGCGGTCGTCGATGCTGGAGGTGCTGCGCCAGGATTATATCCGCACCGCCAAGGCGAAGGGCCTGCCGCAACGTCGCGTCATCCTGAAGCACGCGCTGGCCAATGCGCTGATCCCGATCGTGACCGTGGTCGGCATCATCGTCTCGCTGCTGCTCTCGGGCGCGGTGGTGACGGAGGCGCTGTTCTCCATCCCCGGCATGGGCCAGTTGCTGACCCAGGCGGTGCTGAACCGCGACTATCCGATGGTTCAGGGCGGGCTGCTGCTGGTGACCACCTTCCTGGTGCTGGTGAACATCACGGTCGATACGCTCTACGCCGTGCTCGACCCGCGGGTGCGCCATGAGTGACGCGGAGGGCATTGCGGAAACCCGCGAACACCCCGCGCGTGCGACGCTGCGGCGGCTGTTCAAGCACAGGCTGTTCGTCACGGGGTTGGTGCTGTTCGGCATCATTGCCGTGATCGCTGCGGCGGCGCCCTGGATCACCGCGGTCGATCCGCAGCGGCTGTCGATGCGCAATAAGTTCCTGCCGCCGGATTCCAACTGGATCTTCGGCACCGACAATTTCGGGCGATCGCTATGGTCGCGCGTGGTCTGGGGCGCGCAGCTGTCGATGATCATCGGCGCCTCCGTCGTCGCGCTGAACGCGGTGTTCGGCACGCTGATCGGCGCGCTCGCTGGCTACTTCAAGCGCATCGACAATGCGCTGATGCGGGTGAACGACGCGCTGATGGCGTTTCCGGCCATCCTGCTCGCCATCGCCGTGACGTCGGTGCTGGGGCCATCGACGCTCAACGTCATCCTGGCGCTGTCCATCGTATACATCCCGCGCACGGCGCGCATCGTGCGGTCATCGGTGATCGTGCTGCGGGAGATGGAATACGTGCAGGCGGCCGTCGCGGCGGGCGCGGGGCATTGGCGCATCCTGCGCCACCACATCCTGCCCAACGCCATGGCGCCGATGATCGTGCAGCTGTCCTTCCTGTTCGCCTATGCGGTGCTGTCGGAAGCGACCCTGTCCTTCCTCGGTGTCGGCGCTGTGCCGCCCACGCCGACCTGGGGGAACATCATGGCCGAGGGCCGCGACTTCATGCGCGAGGCGCCCTGGATCATCACCATCCCCGGCGTCGCGCTGATGATCACGGTGATGGGGCTCAATCTGCTCGGCGACGGGCTGCGCGACGTGCTCGACCCGCGGCTCAGGATCCAGCAGTGACCTTGCTAGACGTCCGCGGCCTGACCACCGCCTTCATGACCGGCCGCGGCGAGATCAATGCCGTCGAGGACGTGTCCTTCTCACTGAAGGAAGGCGAGATCCTCGGCATCGTCGGCGAATCCGGCTCGGGCAAGTCGGTCACCGCGCTCACCATCATGGACCTGCTCCCGCGCCCACCGGCGCGCATCGCCGCCGGGGAGGTCACCTTCAACGGCCAGAACCTGACGCGCATGTCCGAACGCGACATGCAGCGCATCCGCGGCCCAGGCATCTCCATGATCTTCCAGGAGCCGATGACCTCGCTGAACCCGGTCTTCTCGATCGGCGACCAGATCATGGAGACGATTGCCGCGCATGAACGCCTGTCGCAGGCGGACCTCCGCAAGCGCGCCATCACCATGCTGGACAAGGTCGGCATCCCATCGGCTGCGCGACGGCTGGACGACTATCCGCACCAGATGTCCGGCGGCCAGCGCCAGCGCGTGATGATCGCCATGGCGCTCGCCTGCAACCCGAAGCTGCTCATCGCGGACGAACCCACCACGGCGCTCGACGTGACGATCCAGGCGCAGATCCTCGACCTGCTGATGGACCTGCGCGACGAATTCGGCATGGGCGTCATCATCATCACCCACAACATGGGCGTGATCGCCGAGACCGCGGACCGCGTGCTGGTGATGTATGCGGGCCGCGTCATCGAGGAAGCACCCGTCGCCACCATCTTCGACCGCCCGCTGCATCCCTATACGCGCGGGCTGCTGGAATGCGTGCCCTCGCTCACTGAGGACCGCGCGCGCCTGGTCGCCATTCCGGGCACGCTGCCCGACCCGGCGCGCCGCCCGCCGGGCTGCGCCTTCGGCCCGCGCTGTCTCCACGCGCAGCCGGCCTGCGCGGCCGCGGTCCCGCCACTGGAAGTGCTGGAGCCGGGCCACACAGCCGCCTGCTTTCGCGCGAAGGAGCTGGCGTCGGCATGACCACCCCGCTGGTCACCGCAACTGGCTTGTCCAAGGCCTTCGAGGTTGGCGGCGGCGGGTTCTTCGGCCTTCGCAAGCCGCTGCTGCTGCGCGCCGTGGATGACGTGGCGCTCGCGATCAATACCGGCGAAACGCTCGGCCTGGTGGGCGAATCCGGCTGCGGCAAGTCCACGCTCGGCCGCCTGCTGATCCGCCTGATCGAACCGACCGCGGGTCGGATCACCTTCGACGGCACGGACATCACCGCGCTACGGCGCATGGAGATGCGCGCGCATCGCCGCTCCATGCAGATCATCTTCCAGGACCCCTATGGCGCGCTGAATCCGCGCATGTCGGTCGAGGACATCATCGCCGAACCGCTCATCATCCATGGCGCGAAGCAGGGTGCGGACACGCGCCGCCAAGTCACGCAGATGCTGGAGAAGGTCGGCCTGCCCGCACGTGCGCTCGACCGCTTCCCGCATGAGTTCTCCGGCGGCCAGCGCCAGCGCATCGGCATCGCGCGCGCGCTGATCCTGCATCCGCGGCTGATCGTCTGCGACGAGGCGGTCTCCGCACTCGACGTCTCGGTGCAGGCGCAGATCGTCAACCTGTTGCAGGACCTCCAGCGCGAGATGGGCCTGACCTACCTCTTCATCGCGCATGACCTGTCGGTGGTGCGCCACATTTCCGACCGCGTGGCGGTGATGTATCTCGGCAAGGTGGTCGAGGTCGCGGACAAGCGCAGCATCTACGCCGCACCGCTGCATCCCTACACGCAGGCGCTGATCGCCGCGGTGCCGGCGCAGCATCCGGCGCAGCGGTCGCGCGGCAAGCGGCAGCGCATCGCCGGCGACATTCCCTCGGCGCTCAACCCGCCTTCGGGCTGCCGCTTCCACACGCGCTGCCCGCACGTCATGCCGGTCTGCCGCGAACGCGCCCCGCCGCTGACCGAACCGGCGCCGGGCCACCAGGTCGCCTGCCATCTGATCGCCTCCTGAGGACCGCCATGCCCGAACCCCGCAAGTCGCGCCTGATTCCCGAAGTCGATTTCGCGAAGGACGGCAAGCAGACCGGCTTTATCCGCCTGTTCCATTCGACGCATGACAGCGCCTACGGCTTCCTGCCCATCCCGATCGTGGTGGTGAAGAATGGCGATGGGCCGACCGCGCTGTTCAGCTCGGGCAATCATGGCGACGAATACGAAGGCCAGGTCGCGCTGACCAACCTCATCAAGTGGCTGACGCCGGACATGATCCGCGGCCGCGTCATCATGCTGCCGATGGCGAACTACCCCGCCGCGCTGGCCGGGCGCCGCGTCTCGCCGATCGACGACCTCAACATGAACCGCATCTTCCCCGGCGACCCGGACGGCACCGTCACGCGGCAGATCGCGCACTACATCGACAGCGAACTCATTCCGCTGGCCGATCTGGTGATCGACCTGCATTCGGGCGGGTCGTCGCTGAACTACATCCCGACGGCGCTGGCGAAGCAGTCGGCCGATCCCGCGCTGTACCAGAAGCAACTCGCCGCGCTGCGCGCATTCGGCGCGCCCTACACCTACATCCAGGGTGGCGCGCAGGGGCAGGGCGGCGACCAGACGTTGGGCAGCGGGGCGGACCGGCGCGGGCGGATCTCGCTCGGCACGGAATTGGGCGGCGCCGGCGCGGTCAATGCGTCAGGCCTCGCCATCGCGGAACGCGGCTTGCGGAACCTGCTCGTCCATCTCGGTATCCTCGGCGGCGAGCACCTCGTCGAGCCGCCGGCGCCAACCCGCTTCCTCGATGTGCGCGGCCCCGAGATGTACGTCTATGCGCCGGAGAACGGCGTCTTCGAACCGCTGGTCGAACTCGGCGACATGGTCACCCCCGGCACGCCGGCGGCACGCATCCACATCCCCGAGACACCATGGCTGCCGCCGGTCGAGATCGCCTTCAAGGGCGCCGGCATCGTCATGTGCAAGCGTGTCCCCGCGCGCACCAAGCGCGGGGATTGCCTGTTCCACCTGGCGAGCGACCTCGCCGTGTAGTCACTGCGGCTGGATGCCGGCCGCACGCACCACCGTCGCCCAGCGATCCACTTCGGACCGCACCAGTCGCGACAGCGCCTCGGGCCCCTGCGCCTCGGGCGCGGCGGGGATGGACCCCAGCGCCTCGATGCGCTGGATGATGGCCGGGTCGGCGAGTGCCGCGCGCAGCGCCTGGTCCAGCCGTGCGACCACCGGTGCGGGCGTGCCGCGCGGTGCGAAGATCGCGTTCCAACCCTGGAAGATGTAGTCCGGCAGCCCGGCCTCGGGCGCCGAGGGCACGCCCTGGGCGTTCGGATTGCGCGTGGCCGCGCCCGTCAGCAGCCCGCGCATCGTACCGCCGGCGATCTGCGGTACGGCGGCCGGCGCCAGCAGGCAGGCGCTGTCCACCGTCTGCGCCACCACGTCGTTCAGCGCCGGGCCTTCACCGCGATACGGGATGTTGTTCAGCTCGACCCGCGCCAGGTGCTGGAACAGCGCGCAGGCCAGGTGATTGGTGGAACCGATCCCGGCATGCGCGTTGGTGATCGACCCCGGATTGGCGCGCGCCATCGCCAGGAATTCCTGCAGCGTGCGTGCCGGATGCCCGTTCCGCACCACGAAGAACAGCGGCGTGCCGGCGATCAGCCCGATCGGCTGCAATTCGCGCGGGTCATAGGCGATCGACCGGTAGATTGAGGGCGCCGCCGAATGGCTGCCCAGGCTGCCGACGGTCAGCGTGTAGCCATCGGGCGCCGCCTGCGCGCCGCGCGCGCCGCCGATGGTGCCGCCGGCGCCCGAGACGTTCTCCACCATCACGGAGCGCCCCAGCGTGCGCGTCATGTGCTCGGCGACGATGCGCGCCAGCACGTCGGTGGCGCCGCCCGGGGCGAAGACGACGATCATGTTGATCGTCCGGGTGGGGAAGTCCTGCGCGCGGGCGGGCAGGGCGCAGGCGAGCAGCAACGCCGCCGCGGCGGCGAGAAGGCGATTCATTCCGTTTTCCTCCCGATCGGGCCGCCTTTCGGCCCTTCGTGTTGCGTATAGCGAAACGCTTTTCATTTTATGCCGTCAAGCGTAGAAAGTGCTGCATCGGATTTCGCCAGGCGGTCCACCGCCCTGCGCAACATCGGAGACCGGATGCTCGACGACGCCCCCCCGCGCGGCGGGAAGGACCCCTACCTCCTCGCCTCCCTGCATCGCGGGCTGGAGGTGCTGGATTGCTTCGCCGAACGCGATTCCTGGACGCTGTCGGACCTCGCCGCGCACCTGTCGCAGAACAAGGCGACCGTGTTCCGCGTGCTGCACACGCTCGAGGGCTTCGGCTACCTGGTGAAGGACGCGGCGACCGGCCGATACGCGCTGGGGCTGCGGTTGCAGTCGCTGGGCGCGGCGGCGATGCGCAACGAACAGCTCCGCTGGCAGGCCCTGCCGCCCTTGCAGGACCTGGCGGAATCCACCGGCGAGACCGTCCATGTCGGCATCCTGCACGAGGGCGTGGTCGTCACCGTCCAGATCGTCGACGGCACCCATGCGGTGCGGATGCATTCGGCGGTGGGCAAGCGCAGCCCGGCCCATGCCAGCGCGCTGGGCAAGGTCCTGATGGCCTATCTGCCGGATGCCGAGGTCGATGCCATCGTCGCCCAGCACGGGCTGCCGCGTTTCACCGCGAACACCATCACCGAGGCCGGCGCGCTGCGCGAGGCGCTGCATCGCGTGCGCCTGGACGGCTACGCGCAGGATGCGGAGGAGATCGAGATCGGCCTGCGCTGCCTGTCGGCGCCGATCACAGACCGCTCCGGCCGCCCGACCGCCGCGGTCGCGATCTCCGCGCCCGCCTCGCGCATGGATCCCGAACGCATCGCCGCGCTGATCCCACGCGTGAAGGCCTCCGCCGCGCGCATCTCCCGCATGCTCGGCAGCCCATCCAGCGCGGCTGCCTGACCCGAACGAACACCGAGGAAACGCACATCATGGACGGCAGCAGCAAGGCGGCGCTGATGAACGGCGCCGATATCATCGTGGACCACCTCACGCGTCGCAACGTGCCCTACCTGTTCGGGCTGTGCGGGCATGGCATCACCGGCTTCATGGATGCGGCGTTCAAGGCGCAGAACCGCATCCGCACGGTGTCCACGCATCACGAGCAGACCGCCGGCCACATGGCCGATGCCTACTACAAGGTGCGCGGGGAGCCGGTGGCGACCTTCACCTCCTGCGGGCCGGGTTCGGCCAACCTGGTGGTGGCGCTGGCGGCGGCGATGATGGATTCCTCGGCCTTCCTCGCCATCACCGGCAATGTGCCGACGCAGCAATTCAACCGCGGGCCGTTCCAGGAGACGGGGCGGCATTTCCAGGGCGATTTCCCCTCGGTGGTGCGGCCGTACGTGAAGCGGTCCTACCAGCCGACGCGCGCCGACATGGTGCCGCTGGCGGTGACGCAGGCCTGGGACCAGCTGACCGCCGGGCGGCCGGGGCCGGTCAACCTCGACGTGCCGCTGAACGTCTTCGTGGAGGAAACCGCCTACTCCCCCTCCGACGCGCCACGTCGCGTCATCAACGGCGCGCCCGGCAATCCGGCGGAACTCTCAGCCGCGCTCGACCTGCTGCTGGCGGCAAAGCAGCCTGTCATCATCGCGGGGCAGGGGGTCATCATCGGCCACGCCTGCGACGCACTGCTGGCCTTCGCGGAACTGACCGGCATCCCGGTCGTCACCAGCCCGAACGGCAAGGGGGCGATCCCGGATCGCCATGCGCTCGCCTTCGGCGCCACGGGCCGCAACGGCGCCTACGCAGCGAACGACGCGACGCGCAATGCCGATGTCATCCTGGCCATCGGCTTCTCCTTCGACGACCGCGCGACGAGCGCCTGGCTGGATGGCTACACGCTGTCCATCCCGCCCTCGCGCCTGATCCAGATCGACATCGATCCCAGCGAGATCGGTCGCAACTACCCGGCCGAATACGGCATCCTGGGCGACGCGCGCGCCAGCCTGGAATATCTGCTGGAAGCCGCGCGAGCGCGGCTGAACGGCGGGCGTTCCATCGCGCCGTGGCTCGCGCGGCTGGAGAAGGGGCGCGCCGTCTGGCGCGAGTATCAGGGTGGCCTCGCGGAATCCGACCAGATGCCGCTGCGCCCCGAACGCCTGATGCGCGCCCTGTCGCGCGCCATCCCCGAGAACGCCGTCGTCGCGTCCGACGTCGGCGTGCACCACAACTGGATCATCCAGCTGATGGACACGCTGCGCCCACGCCACCTGATCCATTCCTGGGGCTTCGCGGCGATGGGCTTCGCGACCTCGGGCATCCTGGGCGCGAAGCTGGCCGCACCCGACCGTCCCTGCGTGGCCGTGGTCGGCGACGGGTCGTTCCTGATGACGCCGCATGCGCTGGCGACCGCCGTGGAATACGATATCCCGGTGGTCTGGGTGGTGTGGAACAACAACGGCTTCTGTTCGATCCGCGACATCCAGCACGGCATGTTCGGCGGCCGCGAACTCGCCACCGCCTTCGAGGTGCAGCGCAGCGGCGAGCTCTACAGCCCCGACTTCGCGATGATGGCGAAATCCTTCGGCGTGCCCGCGCACCGCGTGACGCACGCCGGCGAGCTCGAGGACGCCATCCAGACCGCCATCAAGGCGAACCGCCCCTACCTGGTGGAAGTGCCGGTGGACCGCGACATCCGCCCGATCGGCACCGGGTCGTGGGACCTGCCGCCGCTGCCCAATCCCGAGCCCAACTTCCTGAAGGCGCTGGCGGCGCGCGGCGTCAGCCTGTGACGGGCGGGCCGGGCAGCGACGCGGCGCTGTTCCGCCCCTGCCGCTGCGCGCGTCACTGCGCGAGGAAGTATCGCAGCGCGGTCATGGCCTGCTCGCAGGCGACAGGGTCGGATCGGGCGATGTAGCGCTGCTGCATCTCGGTGAGCCTTTGGGCCTGCTCGAAGACCGCCTGCTGCTCAGGATCGCTGTGGATCCGTGCTGTCGCCTCGGCGAGCATGCGCGCCAATGCGGCTTCCGCCTGCGGGTCGCGGGGGAAGCAGGGGCGCGCGCGGGAGAGGTGGCTGGCGGCCACGCCGACCGAATGGGCGCCGAGGAGGTGGGGCGGCAGCGACTGCGCCACGCCGGCCAACGGGATGGCGATCAGCGCGAGCACGGCAGCGAGGCGCATGGATCGGTCCCTGGCGGCACAAGCGGGTCGCGAACCGACCAGCGCGGCGGAAAGCGTGGTGTCCCCGGCGAGATTCGAACTCACGGCCCCAGGATTAGGAATCCTGTGCTCTATCCTGCTGAGCTACGGGGACCCACCAGCGCGCCTATACCACGCGCTCAGCGCCGCCGGAACCGGTCCACCGCGCCCACCAGCGCCGTCCGCACCCCCGGCTCGAGCGCCGAATGCCCCGCATCCGGCACCACCGTCAGCCTCGCCCCCGGCCAGGCCGCCGCCAGCTCGAACGCCGTCTCCGGCGGGCAGACCATGTCATAGCGCCCCTGCACGATTTCCGCCTGGATGCCGGCCAGCCGGCCGATCCGCCCAAGCAGGCCCTCACGGGGCAGGAACAGGTCATGCGCGAAGTAATGCGCCTCGATCCGCGCGAGCCCCAGCGCCGTGCGGTCCTGTGCGAAGGACGCGACCGTCTCGGGCGAGGGCAGCAGAGTGGAGCAGGACCCCTCATACTGGCTCCAGGCCCGCGCCGCGGGCAGGTGCACGGCCGGGTCGGGGTCGCAGAGCCGCTTCAGGTACGCACCGAGCAGGTCGTCGCGCTCGGCTGCCGGCAGATGCTCGGCAAAGGCCGCCCAGGCATCGGGAAACACGCGCCGCAGGCCGGTCAGGAACCACTCCACCTCGGCGCGGCGGCCCAGGAAGACCCCGCGCAGCACGCAGCCGGTCACGCGCTCCGAGTGCTCCTGCGCGTAGGCCAGGGCAAGGGTCGAGCCCCAGGACCCCCCGAACAGCAACCAGCGCTCGATGCCCAGGAAGCGGCGCAGGGTCTCGATATCCGCGACCAGGTGCGGCGTGGTGTTGTCGCGCAATTCCCCCAGCGGACGGGAGCGCCCTGCACCGCGCTGGTCGAAGATCACCACGCGCCAATGCCCCGGGTCGAAGAAGCGCCGATGCACCGCGCCGGCCCCCGCGCCAGGCCCGCCATGCAGGAACAGCACGGGCTGGCCGCGCGGATTGCCGACCTGTTCCCAATACATGACATGCCCGCCGGACAGCGGCAGCAGGCCGGTCTCGAAAGGCGCGATATCGGGGAAAAGGTCGCCGCGGGGCATGGGGCGAACATGTGCCCAACCGGCCGCGGCTCCGCAATGGTCCGTGGCGCGAATCGTCGCGATTCCGGCGCGGCGAATTCTGGGTTAGGATGACGGCTCCATGGCAGAGACGCCGTCCACCTCCTCACGCCCCGCCGCCGATGGGCATGTCGCCTGCGGCGTCTGCGGGCGCGACAGCCGGCAGCCGCCGTTCCGGCCGCCGGCGCCGGAACAGGCGCCCGACCTCGATTTGCGGCCGGGCGAGCCGGTGCGATCGACCATGTCGCGCTGGCTGCAGCAATGCCCGCATTGCGGCTATGCCGCGCCGGCCATCGCGCGCGCGCATCCGGCCGCGGCGGCGGCGGTCTCGGCCGCGCCCTTTCGCGCGCTGATCGCCGATACGTCGCACCCGGCGCTGGCGCGGCGCTTCATGGCCTGGGCGCATGTGCTGGAGGAAACCGGGGCGCTGCACGCCGCGGCCGAGGCCACGCTGCACGCCGCCTGGGTGGCCGATGATGGCGGCCGGGCCGACCTCGCCGCCGCCTGGCGGCGGGAAGCGGTGGCGCTGTGGCGCTCGGGCCCGCCTCTGGATGCCGAGCAGACCGTGCGCGTGGTCGATGCGCTGCGCCGCGCCGAGGCCTGGGAGGATGCCGAGGCGACCGCCGCCGAGCTCGCCCAGCTTTCGCCGCCCGAGGCGGTGGGGCACGTCATCGCGCTGGAGCGACGGCTCGTTGCCGCGCAGGATTCCGGGCGGCACACGGTCGCGACCGCGCTGCCGCCGCCGGCCCGTCGCCCGCACGCGACGCATCAGCGCCGCCACATCGCCGGGGGCGGCTTCGTCGCCTGGGTGCGGCGCCTGCTGGGGCGCTGAGCCTTCGTCGTCGGACACGTTTTTCGGTGCCCGACGCGGTGCTCCGCGTGCGAGGGGTGGACCGCTGCCCGGCGTCTCGCGCAAGCGCCGGCGTGGTGTCCAGCATGACAGCCGCGGCTGGACTTGCGGCACCTTCGTGAACCGCATATTGTTATAGTATAACATCCGGAGATTGGTGCCCCGTGAACCGTCGTTCCCTCCTGGCCTTGCCCGCGCTCCTGCTCGCACGGCACGCCATCGCCCAGGCGCCTGGCCCGCTCGCCGTCCTCGCCTCCTTTTCGATCCTCGGCGACATGGCCGCGCGCATCGGCGGCGATCGCATCGCGCTGCGCGTCATCGCCGGGCCGGATGTGGACGCGCATGGCTTCCAGCCGCGGCCTTCCGATGTCGCCGCGCTCCGCAATGCGGGCGTCGTCATCCGCAACGGCCTTGGCTTCGATGCCTGGATGGATCGCCTGGTGCGCTCCGCCGGCTTCCGCGGGCCGGTGGTCACCGCGACCGAAGGCATCACGCCGCGCGCCATGGCGGCGCATTCCCACGGCCACGACCATGGCGGCGCCGGGCGGCGGCATTCCCACAGCGTCGGCCCGCTGACCGTGCCGGATCCGCATGCCTGGCAGGATCTGCGCCTCGGCCAGGGATATGTGCGGACCATCGCCGCCGGGCTCATCGCCGCCGACCCGGGGAACGAGGCGACCTATCGCGCCAATGCCGAAGCCTTCGCGCAACGCCTCGCCACGCTGGACGGCTGGGTCCGCAGCCAGGTCGCGACCGTGCCTGAGGCGCGGCGCAAGGTGGTCACCAGCCACGACGCCTTCGGCTATTTCGGCGCCGCCTATGGCATCGAATTCCTGGCGCCGCAGGGCGTCTCGACGGAATCGGAGCCCTCCGCCGCCGAGGTCGCGCGGCTGATCCGCCAGATCCGCGAACAGCGCATCACCGCGGTGTTCATGGAGAACATGGCGAACCCCGCCACGCTGCGCCGCGTTGCCGCGGAAGCCGGCGTGGCGGTGGGCGGCCGGCTGTTCGCCGATGCGCTGTCCGGCCCGACCGGCCCGGCGCCGGACTACGAGGCGATGTTTCGCCACAATGTCGGGCTGCTGGTGCCCGCGATGCGCGGCGGCGCGGCGTGAGGCGCGCGTTGCCGGCAGCGGTGCTCGCCATCGCCGCGCTGCCCGCCGCCGCGCAGGAGGTCCGCTTCCCGCAATTCAACGCCGAGGTCGACATGAGCATGATCGGCGTCGGCACCACCCGCGCCTCCGACCCCGCGCGCCGCGGCGCCAGCGTCTTTCTGTTCGGCGAGGTCGCGATGGGCCTGACGCTGACCGAGACCTTGTCGCTGCAAGGCGTGCTCGCCACGGAACCCATCGGCGAGGGTGATTCCACCGGCGGCTTCCCGAATGATGGCGTCATCGGCTTCCGCCGCCAGGCGCTGTTCCTCGAACAACTCTACGCCGAGTGGAAGCCGGACCAGGCCTTGACGCTGCAGGGCGGCATCCTGGTCGCGCCCTTCGGGCGCGGCTACCACGACTTCCCCGGCATCCTGGCGAGCGTGCGCGCACACGAGGTGTATCTGGTGGACCAGTCGCTCGGCGGTGCGGCCACCTGGACCTATGTGGACGACCCGCGCTTCGGCACGCACGACGTCTCGGCGGCGGTCTTCAGGCTGGATCGCACCTTCCTCACCGGCACCTACATCACGCCGCGGCGCTGCTGCAACGAACGCTACGAACGCTACAACCGCAACACGGCGGCGCAGGGTGGGCCGGGCAACAACGGCACCTTCAACAACGTCGCGGTCGCGCTCGATGGCGACCAGGTCCCGTTCCTGCCGGGCTTTTCCTACCATTTGGCGGTCATCTCGATGGCGCCAGGTTCCGACGGCACGGCGCGCGAATGGGGCTATGCCGCGGGCCTCCGCTACGAGCACCGCTGGAACGCCGACCAGGCGACGCTGATCTTCGCCGAGGGCGTGCAGTTCCGCAACGCCGGCGGCCGGCCGCGCGCGGAGGTCGAGACCGTCTCGACCGACCCCGACACCGGCGAGGAGGTCGCAAGCACCATCGACACCACGGTGAGCGAGCGCCTGACCTTCACCACGCTCGGCATCCAGCACCGCATCGGGCGCTGGCGCGGCACGGTGGCGTGGCAGCAGCTGCGCCAGAAGCGCAGCCTGGACCCCGTGCCGGGGCAGGACTGGTTCGAAGGCTCGATCGGGCGGGCGCTGGGGTCAGGCTTCAGCCTCGATGTCGGCTACGAGTATGAGCGCTATGTCGACGAGGAGACCGGCGGGCGCGGCACCTCGCATGCCGTGCTGGCGCGGCTGCGCTACACCGGCGGTCTGTGATCCGTGCCAGTCTGCGGCGATGACCCCGCCGCACTGGCTGCACCCCGGCAGCGTCGCGCGCGCCCGCGAGGCGCAGGCCGAGATGGCTGCGCGCATCGTCGCGCGCGACGACCTGCCGGCGAGGCCGTTGCGCCTTGGTGCCGCCGATGTTTCCAACACGCGCTTCGACCCGCAGCGGCGCGTCCATGCCGCGCTGGTGGCGCTGGACGCGGCCTTCTCCGTGGTGGCGCAGGCCAGCGAGAGCCGCGTCGCGGACTTCCCCTATGTGCCGGGATACCTCGGCTTCCGCGAGGTGCCCGCGCTCGTCGCAGCCTGGGCGCGGCTGCATCCGAAGCCGGACCTGCTGCTGGTGGATGGGCAGGGGCTGGCGCATCCGCGCGGCCTCGGCCTGGCCTGCCATCTGGGCCTGGTGCTGGATGTGCCGACCATCGGCGTGGCAAAGTCGTTGCTGGTGGGCATAGCCGAACCCGGCCCCGCGGCGGGCGACGCCGCGCCGATCCTATGGAAGGGTGCCCGCATCGGCATGGCGTTGCGGACGCGCCGCGGCGCGCACCCGTTGTTCGTCTCGGTCGGGCACCGCGTGTCGCTGGAGACCGCGGTGAAGATCGTGCGCGCGGCCTGTGACGGGCGTCGCCTGCCGTTGCCGATCCGCGCCGCGCATGAGGCCGCGAACGCGGCGCGGCGCGCCGCCCCGCTCTGACGCGCTACCGCACCAGCGGACAGCCGCCCTCGGCCAGCGGGCGATAGGCCTCGTTGCCCGGGATGGTCTGCGCCACCTCCAGCAGGTCCCATTCGCCGCGCGCCTGGGCCGGCTGCTTCGCCTTCATCAGGTACATGTCGCGGATAACGCGGCCATCGGCGCGGATGGTGCCGTTGGTGGTCATGAAGTCGTTGATCGGCGTCTCGCGCATCTTGGCCATGACGGGCGCGGCGGCATCGGTGCCGGCGGCCTGCACCGCCTTCAGGTAATGCGTGACGGCGCCCCACATGCTGGCCTGGAACATGGTGGGCGGGCGACCATGGATGCGCGCGAAACGTTCGCCATAGGCGCGCGTCCGGTCGTTCTGGTCCCAGTAATAGGCCTCGGTGAAGACCATGCCCTGCGCGGTCTCGAGGCCGATGGCCTTGATGTTGGTCAGCAGGCACAACAACGCCGCCGGCTGGATGCCGCGCCGTGCCAGGCCGAACTCGCCCATCTGCTTCACGATGTTGATGAAGTCGGTGCCCGCCGCGGCGATGCCCACGACATTGGCGCCAGACCCCGCGGCGCGCACCAGGTGGGACGAATAATCCGTCTCGCCCAACGGCGCGCGGGAACTGCCGACCACGGTGCCGCCCAGGCCGCGCAGTGCCGCCGTGGCATTCGCTTCCAGCGAATGCCCAAAGGCGTAGTCTGACGTGATGAAATACCAGCGCCGCCCGCCACCGGCCATCACCGCGCCGACCGTGCCGCGCGACAGCGCGTAGTTGTCGTAGGTCCAGTGCACGCCATAGGGCGAGCAGGCCGGGCCGGTCAGGTCGGTGGTGCCGGCGGCGATCACCACGTCGATCTTCTGCTTCTCCCGCGCCAGGTTCTGCACCGCCAGCGCAACCGCCGAATTGCCGAGGCCAAAGATGGCGTCCACCCGGTCCTGGTCGTACCAGCGCCGCGCGATCGCCAGGCCCACATCGGCGCGGTTCTGCAAATCGCCATGCACGAGTTCGATCGGCATGCCGTTGACGCGGCCGCCGAAATCCTCGACCGCGAGGCGCGCGGAAACCACGTCCCCCATCCCCTGCTGGTCGGCGAAGACGCCCGACATGTCGTCGAGAACGCCGATCTTGACCACGCCGTCCGAGAAGCCAGCCTGCGCGCGCCCCTCGGTCGGGCGGATGGCGGTGAGCGGCAGCGCGGCGGCGGCGCCGAGCAGGTGCCTGCGGTTCATGGTGTATCCTCCGATTGGTCGTTCTTGCGCGGCATCATGCCACGCGCGGCGGCTTCGACCAGGGGGGGCGGCCGGCGCCGCCGGACAGCATCGCGCCGGATGCGCTACGCGCAGGCGGCCAGCGCCCGCATAACGGCCCCTGGCTGCACCGCGGCGTGGTCGGCCTCCTGCATCACGGGTTGCCAGCCGAGGCCCAGCGCCTCGCAGATGCCCTTGAAGTACTGCACGTTGGCCAGCCTCTCGACGGGCAGGCCCTGCGGGTTGGGCAGGATCTCGATCAGCGCCGCGCCAGGCGGCGCCCACAGCATATGGGCCAGCCCCGCGCCGTGCTGACCCACCACGCGCCAGGCGCGCGAGAACAGCGCGACCTGTTCGAAGAGGTCGCATTCCTCGAGCCGGATCACCAGCGTCTCGCCGTGGTTCGCGATGGCCGCGGCAATCTCGTGCATGTTCGGCACGCTGCGACGCGCGGCGCCGGCGCCCGGGTTCTCCGACAGGCTGCTGTCGTAGAACGGGTCGGGCGGCGCGCGGTCGACCACCAGGATCAGCCGATCCGAGGCCGCTTGCGGCCAGCGGGCGGCGGCGGCGGCGATGCGCTCGCCATACAGCGCCTGGATGATGCGGCGCATGCGCACGAAGCGATCGCGCCGGTAGGATTCCGGATGGTCGAAGCCCGGCGCGATCAGCCGCGCGAGCGCACCATCGGCCGGATTGGATCCGACCACGGTCGACAGCACGAGCTTGAGGCCGACCAGCTCCATATTGAAGCCGTCCAGCTGGCGCAGCAGGCCGTTCATCGGCCCGCAATCGCGCAGCAGGAAGCGATGGCTTCCCCGCAGGGGCTGGCAGTGCTCGAGGAAGGGCAGCATGTAGCCAAAGAAGAAATGGTAGAAATGTTGAACAGAGCCGCCGAGATGCGCAGGAACCACCATGAGGCGCCGTGGCTGTTGCTGGCTGCCTGCCCCGATCGGGACAATGGTCATGCGGTTCTCCTCGGACCGGCATGGTTCAGCGTTTTGTCGGCCGATGCAATGGCGCGGCAGGCCGGCGCGCCCGCCCCGAACGTCACGCATGGATTGCCCTGCGCCCGGCCCTGCGCGACGCTGCGCGCCACCGAAGGAGACAGACCCATGGCCCATGCCCTCGGCGCGCCCGCCGCGCCCGCCATCCTGCGCAACACCGAACTCGACGCCGACGCGGTGCGCCAGGCGCGCGTGGACCTCGCCGCCTGCTTCCGCATGGCGGCGCGGCTGGGCTTGTCGGAGGGCATCTGCAACCACTTCTCCTTCGTGGTGCCGGGGCGCGACGACCTGTTCCTGGTCAACCCCTATGGCTGGGCGTTCAGCGAGATCACCGCATCGCGGCTGCTGGTCTGCGACTTCAACGGCAACGTCGTCGCCGGCGATGGCGTGCCGGAGGCCACCGCCTTCTTCATTCATGCGCGCGTGCACCTGAACAAGCCGCGCGCGAAGGCGGCCTTCCACACGCACATGCCGAATGCGACCGCGCTGGCGATGGTGGAAGGCCCGCCGCTGGTCTGGGCCGGGCAGAGCGCGCTGAAATTCTACGGCCGCACCATGGTCGACGAGGAATATGGCGGCCTGGCGCTGGACGAGAAGGAAGGCGACCGCATCGCCGCCAGCATCGGCGATGCCGACATCGTCTTCATGCGGAACCACGGGGTGATGGTGGTCGGCGGGTCGGTCGCCGAAGCGTGGGACGACCTTTACTACCTTGAGCGCGCAGCCGAGGCGCAGCGCCTGGCCATGGCCACGGGCCGAGCGCTGAAGCCGGTGCCGGCGGAGATGGCCGCGCGCACCTATGCCCAGATGCGCGAGGGCGACCGCGAGAGCGCGCGCCTGCACCTGGAAAGCGTCAAGCGCATCCTGACGCGTGAGGAACCGGAGTTCATGCATTGATCCTGCGCGGCATGCGCGCCGCGTTGTCGCTGTTCGCGATGCTGCGTCTGCATCGTCGCTCGGCCGCCCTGGACATGGTCGGCGGTTCGCCCAACGGGGCGATTGTCCCCGACGTCAGCGCGCGCTTGCGCTGCTGATGGCGCGCCCCGCGCCGCGGCCCGATGCGGCCGGGCTGGTGCTGCTGGTCGCCACCACCATCGGCTGGGGCCTGAACTGGCCAGCGATGAAGCTGCTGCTGGCGGAACTGCCGGTGCTGTCCACGCGCGCGGCGCATGGCGGGCTGGGCTGTGCGGTACTGCTGGCGGTGGCGCTGGCGCGGCGCGAGGCGCTGGCGGTGCCCCGCGCGCTGTGGCCGCGGCTGCTGCTGGCCTCATTGCTGAACGTCACGGCCTGGATGGGCCTCGCGTCCTTCTCGCTGCTGTGGCTGTCGGCGGCGGAGGCGACCATCGTCTGCTACACCATGCCGGTCTGGGCGGTGCTGATGGCCTGGGCGATCCTGGGCGAAAGGCCGCGCGCGGGGCGTATAGCCGGGCTGCTGCTGGCGTTGTCGGGCCTCGCGTTGCTGGTGCTGGGGCAGGGGCTGGCGGCGGGGCTGGACAAGCTGCCGGGCGTGGCGCTGGGGCTGGGCTCGGCGGTGCTGTTTTCGCTCGGCACGGTGCTGACGAAGCGCTGGCCGCTTGGGCTGCCGCCGACGGCGGGCGCGACCTGGCAGGTCGGGTTGGGCATCGCGCCGCTGGTGGTGCTGGCGGTGCTGCTGGACCCGGCGGGGTTCGGCACGCTGTCTTTGCAAGGCTGGGCGCTGATCGCCTATGGGGGGGTGTTCGCGCTGGGGCTTTGCTACCTGTCGTGGTTCGCGGCGCTGCGCCGGCTGCCGGCGTCGCTGGCCTCGCTGGGGACGCTGCTGACGCCGATGGTGGGCGTGGCGGGCGCCGCGCTGGTGCTGGGCGAGCCCTTCGGCTGGCGCGAGGCCACCGCGCTGGGGCTGACGCTGTCGGGCGTCGCGCTGGCGGCGCGCGGGTGAAGGCGCGCTGGCGGCGCGCGGGTGAAGGCGCGCTGGCGGCGCGCGGTTCGAGAAGGTGCGCTGGCAGCGCGCGGCTGCATGGCGTGGTCGGCGCACGGGTAAGGGCGCGCTGGCGGCGCGTGGCGCTGCGCGTCTTCACCCCACCGCGATGTTGTCCAGCAGCCGCACGCTGCCCAGCCGTGCTGCCGCGACCAACCGCATCGGCCCGTCCCGTCGTGGCGCGTTCAGCGGGCGCAGCGTCTCGGCCTCCACGACCGCCAGGTAGTCGGGCGCGAAGCCGGCGGCGCGAAGGGCCGCCTGGCCGGTGTCCAGCGCGCCGGGCAGCGCCGCGCCGGCCATGATCTCCGCCGCCGCCCGCGTCATCACCTGGTGCAGCAGCGGCGCCGTCGCGCGCTCGGCCTCGCTCAGGAAGCGGTTGCGCGAGGACATCGCCAGCCCGTCCGCCTCGCGCACCGTCGGCACCGCCAGGATGCGGATCGGGATGTCCAGGTCGCGCGCCATGCGCGTCACCACCTGCAATTGCTGCCAGTCCTTCTCGCCGAAGGCGGCGACATCGGCGCCGGTCTGCAGGAACAGCTTGGCGCAGACGGTCGCGACGCCGCGGAAATGGCCGGGTCGCGCATCGCCTTCCCAGCCGGCGGAGGGGCCGGCCACCTCGATCACCGTGGCGGCGCCAGGCGGGTACATGGCCTCGACCGGCGGCATCCAGACCAGGTCGCAGCCGGCGGCGCGCAGCTTCGCCAGGTCGCCATCCTCGTCGCGCGGATAGCGCGAGAGGTCCTCGGTGGCGGCGAATTGCAGCGGATTGACGAAGATCGACGCGGCGACGGCATCCGCTTCGCGCCGCGCCGCGGCAACGAGTTCGATGTGCCCCGCATGCAGTGCGCCCATCGTCGGCACCAGGCCAAGGCTGCGCCCAGCGGCGCGGAACGTGGCGGTGGCGGCGCGGAGCGCGGGAAGATCGCGGCAGATCAGCATCGGGCAAACCATTGTCCTGCCCGCCATTGCGGCTGCAGCGAGCCGCGCCGGCGGAAATGCAGGCCGCCGCGACGATACGGCGCCTGGCCGGGCTAAGCGGCCGGCCCGGCCGATCCTAGCCGCGACGCTGTGCCGCGGCCATGTCAGGCGCGCGGGCGCACCGCCTGCTGCGCGACGGGCGTGGCGGCCGGCGGCGGGTCCAGGATGTCGTCCTCCCAGATGTGCAGGATGCCGAGCGGCGCGCTGGAGCGTTCGCGCAGCTTGGCGTAGGCCGCGGCCTCGATGCGCTCGCGCGCCGAGCCGAAGCGTTGCAGCACCTGGGAGGATTCGAAGCGTCCGCCCCCGGTCACGCCCAGCAGCGCGAGGCGCGAGATGGCGCAGCGCACACGCGCGCCGCCTTCCATGTCCAGTTCGAAGACCAGCCGCTGGCCGTCCCATCGCGGCGGTGCCGGGGCGGTCATGGCGCGCCCTGCCCATCGGCGCGGCGCAGCTCGGCGAGCTCGCCCGGCGTGATGGGCAGCGCCTGCCGCGGGCCGTTCGCGGTGTCGTGCATGATGGTCATGTGGGCGCACATCCAGGCCTGGAAGGACAGGCCGTCGAGCGTCCTTTCCTCCAGCTGCACGATGTAGCGGCCCGCCGGCTGCGCGCCGCGCGCCGAACGCAGCGCGAAGGGGCGATGGAACGCGATGGTCTCGCTGGATTCGCGGGTGTCCATGGTGTTCACCGTGCGAGGCGATCGGCGCAGGCGCGCGCCACGTCGGGATCGACGCGATCGCCGCCCGGCGGCATCGTGGCGAAGCGCCGCGCCAGGCTGTTGCGCGCGGACCAGTCGAGTGCCTTGGGATCGGCGTTCTCAGTGCGTGCCTGCATGTCGCAGTAGATGGCCTGCTGGTTGACGACGCCGTCGTTCGCAAGCGTCTGCGCCGTGCTGGTCCGCATCTGGAAGCCCACCATGCCGGAGATCACCGGTCCAGCGACCAAGCCTACGCCCAGGGCCAGCAGCAGCGGCTTCGCCATGGTCCATCGCGTCGCGGCAGCTTCGGAGAAGCGGGTGAAGGCGCTCGGGGTGCCAGCGGACATCGGGTGGTCTCCTGGCGGGGATGCCGTACGGGGGGATGCCCGCATGTCCTGCAAATATCAAAAGTAATAATCGTGCAATTTGCAGAAAATCGCCGCATTGCCGACATGGTGTTTTTTTTCAAAGATGCAATCATGAATGTAGCGAATATTATCGATATTTCGCGACCCCTGCCGCGCGCCGCGATGGCTTGCCCGCCCGGTCGCTAGGGTCTAGGCGGCGCCATGCCCCAGGATCGTCCCACCATCCGCCTGCTCCCCGGCCGCGACCGCCGCGTCAAGGCGGGCCACCCCTGGGCCTTCAGCAACGAGGTGGCGATGACCCCCGCCGCCCGCGCGCTGCCCGCCGGCAGCGTGGTGCGCATCGAAGGCGATGACGGCGTCAGGCACGGCGCCTGGCATTTCAACCCGCATTCGCTGATCGCCGCGCGGCGCCTGTCGGCCGATCCCGATGCCGCCTGCGACGGCGCCTGGTTCGAAGCGCGGCTGGCCGAGGCGCTCGCGCTGCGGGCGCGCCTGTTCGCCACGCCGCATTACCGCCTGGTGCATGCCGAGGCCGATGGCCTGCCGGGCCTGGTGGTGGACCGCTACGGCGATGTCGTGGCGCTCCAGGCGAACACCGCGGGGATGGAGGCGGCGACGCCGCTGGTCGTCGCCGCGCTGGAACGCCTGGTCTCGCCGCGCGGCATCGTCGCGCGCAACGACAGCGCCGTGCGCGCGCTGGAAGGATTGCCCGAGGAGACGCGCCTCATCGCCGGCGATGCCTCCGGCGCGGTGGTCGAGGAGAACGGCGTCCGCTTCCCGGTCGACTTGCTGGGCGGGCAGAAGACCGGCTGGTTCTTCGACCAGCGCGAACATCGCGCGCGCGTCGCGCGGCTGGCGCAGGGGGCGAGCGTGCTGGATGCCTTCTGCCACACCGGCGGCTTCGGGATCGGCTGCGCGCTGGCGGGCGCGGCGCAGGTCACGCTGCTCGACCGCAGCGAGCATGCGCTGGCCACCGCCATGCAGGCCGCCGCGCTGAACGGCGTGGCCGAGCGCGTGACGGCGCAGCGCAACGAGGCGATGGAGGCGCTGGAACGCATGGTCGGCGAGGGCCGGCGCTTCGGCGTGGTCATCACCGACCCGCCGGCCTTCGCCAAGGCGCGGCGCGACCAGCCGGCGGCGCTGCGCGCCTATGGCAAGCTTGCGCGCCTGGCCGCGACGCTGACCGAACGCGGCGGCTTGCTGTTCATCGCTTCCTGTTCGCATCATGTGTCACCCGGCGAATTCGCCGATGCGGTCGCCTGGGGCGTGCATCGCGCCCGGCGCGAGGCGCGCATCCTGCACATGGGCGGCGCAGGCCCCGACCATCCGCTGCACCCGATGCTGCCCGAGAGCGCGTATCTCAAGGGCATGCTTCTCCATTTGCCGTGAGAAGCGCGCCCGCCCTGCATCGCGCCTGGCGCGCGACGTTGTTCGAGGCCGATGGCATCGCCATCCCCTTCGCCCCTGTCGCGCAACTGCGGGCAGCGTGGCGCGCGCGGCGGTCGGGGATCGCGGCGCTGCTGGCGTCGCTCGGCGTGCGGCAGGCGGCCTTCACCGGGGCGTGGAACCCGTGCAGCCGTCGCCATCCGCGCGGCACGAACCGCCGGCGGCTGGACCGCCTGCGAGAGGCAACGCGGCGGCTGCCCCGGCACGAGGGCATGGGCCGCGCCTGCCGCCCGCGCCCCTGGGGGGAGGAGCACCTGCTGATCGGCGCGGCCCCCGCGCGCTGCGCCGTGCTGGCGCGCCGCTTCCGGCAGGATGCGATCCTGGTGATCCGGCAACGCGGGCCGGCGCGCATGATGCTGCTTCGACCAAGGATGCTGCGCTGATGCGCGCCGCGCTGCCCTTCCTCGCGGCCGTCTTTGCGGTGCGGGCGGCGCTCGGCGCGCTGTTCCAGGCGCCGGGCGCGGCGGCGCCGGTGCTGGTGCCCGCCTTCGGCATGGACTGGACGCAGTTCGGCACGCTGGTCGGGTTGTTCTGGCTGCCGGGGCTGGTGCTGGTCTATCCGCTCGGCCTGGCGGCGCGACGACTGGGGGACCGCGCGGGCGTGCTGATCGGCCTCGGCTTCCTGGTGGCGGGCGCGCTGGTCTGCGCGGCGGCGGGCGGCGCGGCGCTGCTGTTCGCCGGGCGGCTGCTGATGGGCGCGGGCACGGTGCTGGTGATCCTGTTGCTGACCAAGATGCTGCAGGATCGCTTCCAGGGTGCGGACCTTTTCCCGGCCATGGCGGTCTATGTGCTGGGCTGGCCCATCGGCATCGCGGCGGCGCAGGCGGTGCTGCCGGCGATGGCGGTGCGGCTGGGCTGGCAATTCCCCTTCCTGGTGGCCGCGATCGCCGGCGCGCTGGCCTTCGCGGCGCTGGCGGCGGCATCGCGCCCGGTGCCGCGCGCGCCGGCGCCGCCGCCCGGCACTGCGCGGCTCTCGGCGCGGGAGGTGCGGCTGATGTGCCTGGCCGGCGGCTGCTGGGCCTGCGTGAACGGGACCTACATGGTGCTGGTGACTTTCGCGCCGCCGCTGCTGGTCGAAGGCGGTCTTTCGGTGGCGGAGGCGGGCTTCGCCACATCACTGATGTCCTGGGTGAACGTCCTGGCGGTGCCGGCCGGGGCGATGCTGGCACGGCGCGCCGGTGTGGCGGGACCGATGGTGCTGGTCTGCATCGCGGCCGCGACGGTGCTGGCGGCGGTGCTGCCCTTCGCTGCGGCGGGCTGGGGTGCCGCGATCCTGGCGGCGCATGGGCTGCTGTATGCGCTGCCCATCACGGTGTTCTCGGCGCTGCCGGCGCTCGCGGTGCCGCCGGCACGGCGGGCGCAGGGGCTCGGCGTCTATTTCATCTTCTTCTATGCGGGCTGCGCGGGCTTCCCGGCGCTGGCGGGGTGGTTCGCCGACCGCTTCGGGGGCGCGACGGCGCCGGTGCTGCTGGCCGCCTTCCTGCTGGTGGCGGCGCTGGCGCTATATGGGTTGTTCCGGCGCGAGGTGGCGCGTTAATTCGCCCCGGTCGCGCTGCCCAGAACTTCCGCGATGCCGTCGCGGATCACGAGGTCGGCCATGCCGTCCAACGGTGTCTCCTGGCGGTTCAGGATGACGAGGCGCGCGCCGTTGCGCTTCGCGATCTCGGGAAAGCCGGCCGCCGGATAGACCACCAGCGAGGACCCCAGCACCAGGAACAGGTCGGCGGCGAGCGTTTCCTCCCGCGCGCGCCGCATCGGTTCCTCGGGCATCGACTGGCCGAAGCTGATGGTGGCGGTCTTCACCAGGCCACCGCAGGCGATGCAGGGCGGCACTTCGCCGTAGCGGTCGAAGGCGGCGCGCAGGTCACGGATCTCGTGCCGCGTGCCGCAATCCAGGCACGTCGCGTAGGTCGAATTGCCGTGCAGCTCGATCACCTGCTCGTTGGAAATGCCGGAGGCCTGGTGCAGCCCGTCGATGTTCTGCGTGATGACGGCGCGCGCGCGACCCTGCTTCACCAGCATTGCCACCGCGCGATGCCCGCGGTTCGGCTGCGCGGCGCGCATCACGTCGTCGCTGTCGAAGCGGCGGCGCCAGGTCTCGCGCCGGGCATCGCGCGAGGCGACGAAATCCTGGAACAGGATCGGCTGCATCTTCGTCCAGACGCCGTTGGTGCCGCGGAAATCCGGAATGCCAGAATCGGTGCTGATTCCCGCACCGGTGAAGATGGCGATGCGCTGCGCGGCATCCAGCAGGCGGCGCAGTTCGGCTGCGTCGCTCATGGCAGGCGCGCCAGGATGAACAGGCGGCGGAAGGGCAGCAGCACCGCGCCATCGGCGCGCGGCGGGTAGGCGGCGCGCATCGCGGCCCGGTAGGCGTCGAGGAAACCCTCGCGCAGCGTGCCGTCCAGCGCGTCGAGGAAGGGGCGCAGGCTGGTGCCCATGGCCCATTGCACGACCGGGTCCTCGCCGCGCAGGACGTGCGTGTATTCCGTCACCCACAGGTCCAGTGCGGCAACGCGCGGTCGCAGCAGATCGTAGTAGTCGCCCGGTGCCAGAATAGGCGGCGCGCTGGTCACGCGCGCGAGCGTCGCCGCCCAGGGCCCCTCGCGCGCGATGCGGTCCTGTTCGGCGCGCAGTGGTGCCGCATGCATCGATGGCATCTGCACCGCCAGCACGCCGCCAGGGGCGAGATGCGACAGCAGGCGCGGGAACAGCGCATCATGCCCGCCCAGCCATTGCAGCGCGGCGTTGGAGAACAGCACATCCACCGGCGCGGCCGGTTGCCACGCGGCGATATCCGCCTGTTCGGTCGCGAAGCCGGCGGCCTTGGCGAGCATCGCCGCGCTGGCATCGACACCGGTAACCGTCGCGCCCGGAAATCGCGCCGCGAGAACTGGCAGCGCATTGCCCGCGCCGCAGCCGAGATCCACCACGCGCGCCGCGCCCGGATGCGCGATGCGCCCGACCAGGTCGAGCGCGGGCCGCAGCCGTTCATCCTCGAAGCGCAGATACTGCGCGGCATCCCAGCTCATCCGATCCTCCATGCCGCCCAATGCGCCGGATCGGGCCGCGGGCGCGCGGTGCGTGCGTGCCCTGACCATCCGCATCGCCCACCTGCGGCGCGATTGCCCAGCGCGCGCTTCGCCGCAACCTCCAGCGTACCGGCACACACCCGCCGCGCCCCGGCAGGATCCGGCCGCACGGCGGCCGGCGCCGCCCATGAGGCTTGCCCCGCAAGCGCGCCCGCGACGCGGCGCGAGCCAAGCCGCCGGATGGCGGCGCCGGCGCCTGAGGTCATAAAAAACGCGCGCGGATATCCACGCTGCTCTCGCGCCCGAGCTTGTCGAAGTGTTCCTCCAGCCACAGGTCGGCGGCTTCGCGCCCGTACTGCTTCAGCTCCTGCAGGAAATCCCAGTCGCCGTTGAACTTCGTGCTCAGCTTGAACTTCCGCATGCGTTCCTCATCCTCGATCAGGTGGATGAACAGGCGGCGGTAGCGCGGCTGCTCCAGCCGCCCGGTGTCGAGCAGCCGCTGCACGAAGTCGATGGCGCGCATCTCGGCCATCAGTGATCCGTTGAAGGTGATCTCGGTCAGGCGGTTCAGGATGTCCGAGGCGGAGGTCGGCGCGTCCTCGCGCACCTGCGGGTTCAACTGAACCAGCACCAGGTCCGGCGGCCCGCCCTGGTCGTACAGCGGCCACAGCGCCGGGTTGCCGAGGTAGCCGCCATCCCAATAGGGCTCGCCGTCGATCTCGACCGCCTTGAACACCTGCGGCAGGCAGGCCGAGGCCAGCAGCATGTCCACCGTCAGTTCGCGCCGCGTGAAGACGCGCGGCTTGCCGGTGCGCACGCTGGTCGCCGAGACGAACAGCCGCGGCGCCTTCGCTTCCATCCGAAGCCGCTCGAAGTCGATGCTGTCTTCCAGCGCGGCGCGCAGCGGATTGTAGTCATAGGGGAAGGGGTTGATCTGGTAGGGCGAGAGCACGCGCGAGAGCGTGTCGAAGGTGCGGTAGGCGACCGACCAGGTCAGGTCGTGGCCCCACATCAGCTTCTCGAGCGGTGTCGCGCGCAGTGGGCTGATCGCCAGCCGCGCCGCGATGGCTCGCCAGAAACGGTCAAGCGCCGCGATGGCCCCGCCCGGCCCATCGGCCAGCAGCCCCTCCACCAGCATCACGCCGTTGATGGCGCCGGCCGAGGTGCCGGACAGCCCGTCCACCTCCAGCCGGTCATCTTCCAGCAGGCGCTCCAGCACGCCCCAGGTGAAGGCGCCATGCGTGCCCCCGCCCTGCAGCGCCAGGCTGATGCGCTTCCTGGCCGGCGGCTTCGCGACCGCGGGCGCCGCAGGAGGCGTCGCCTCGCTCACGAAGCCGTCCAGCCGCCATCCGCCGAGAAGGCGATCCCGTTGATCCCGCCCGAGCCCGGCCCGCACAGGAACACCGCCATATGCGCGATGTCGTCCACCTCGACCCAGCGTTTGGAGGGCTGCTTCTCGAGCAGGTAGTCGCGCAGCGCGACCTCCTCGGACACGCCATGTTCCTTGGCCAGCGGGCCGACCTGCGCCTCGGCCAGCGGCGTGCGCACGAAGCCCGGGCAGATGGCGTTCGACGTGATCGGCGTGGTCGCGACTTCCAGCGCCACCACCTTGGTCAGCCCGACCACACCGTGCTTGGCGGTGACATAGGCCGCCTTGTGCGGGGAAGCGCGCAGCCCATGCGCCGAGGCGATGTTGATGATGCGCCCCCAGTTGCGCGCGCGCATCGCCGGCAGCGCCGCCTTGATGGCGTGGAAGTTGGACGACATGTTGATGGCGATGATCGCGTCCCACTTGGCTTCGGGGAAGTCCTCGATCGGGCTGACGTACTGGATGCCGGCGTTGTTCACCAGGATGTCGAGGCTGCCGAGCGTCTTCTGCGCGTCGGCCACCATGGCGCGGACCTCATCCGGCTTCGAGATGTCGGCGCCGGAATAGGGCGCGTCGCCGCCGCCCATCGCGGCACCGACGCTGGCGCGCGCGGCGGCGATCTCCTCGGGCTTGCCGAAGCCGTTGAGCATGACCTTCGCGCCGGCCTGCGCCATCAGCATGGCGATGCCGTGGCCGATGCCGGAGGTCGATCCGGTGATGAGGGCCGTGCGGCCTTCGAGGGTGCGGTCCATGGTCATCCGTTCCTTCGTTTCGCCGGCGATGCGGCGCGGGCGCGCATGGTGGCGAAGCGCGCCGGCCGGGGGAAGCCCCGCGCGTGCCGATTAACCGGGCGATCACGCTGCCGGGATTAGGCTCGCGCCGCCGCAGTCCGCCGCCTCCCGGGCGGCCCATCGAGGAGCACCACGGTGTTATCCAAGCTCACCATCCGCGCCAAGCTGTTCGGCAGTTTCGGCGTCGTCCTTGTGCTCATGCTGGCGATGGCCGGGGTCGGCGTGGCAAGCCTGCGCAGCGTCGAGGCCGACATGCGCGAGATCGGCAGCAACTGGATCGCCTCCATCGATTCCGTGAGCCGTTATCGCGCCTCGGCGCTGGAACTCCGGCGCGCCGAGATGGCGCTCGCCGCCTACGAAGACCCCGCGGTGCGCCGCCGTCGCGCGGCGGAGATCGGCGCGGTCCTGTCCGCGATGCAGGCGCAGTGGCGCGTTTATGAAGGGCTGATCTCCTCGCCCGAGGAACGCCGGCTGGCCGGGGATGTGAAGCGCCTTGAAGGCGAGGTGCTCGCCGCGCATGCGGGGGTAATCCGCGCGGTCGAGACCGGGCAAGGCGCGGCGATCACGGCCGCCGTTGCAGCGGGCCGCGAGCCGTTCGACAGGCATACCGCCGCCGCGCTCGAACTCGTGGACATGAACCGGCGCGGCGCGGACGCCACGATCGTCGAGGCCTCCGCGCGTACCTTCCGCAGCGAGATGATCCTGATCGGCTGCACCGCCCTCGCCCTGTTGCTGGGCGGCGGCATGGCCTGGGTGATCGCCGCCGGCGTCTCGAACCGCACGCGCAACCTGGCCGCGGCGCTCGAGAAGCTGTCCCACCGCGACTATGGCTTCGACCTCGCCGAGACCAAGGACGGCGACGAGATCGGCACGATGGCGCGCGCCCTCGATGGTTGCCGCGACGGTCTGAAGGAAGCCGACCGCATCGCTGAGCAACAGCGCGACGCCGAGCGCAAGGCCGCCGAACGCGCCACGCGCATCGACACCCTGGTGCAATCCTTCGAGGCCGAGGCGACCGCCGTGCTGCGCACCGTCAGCGCGGCCGCCACCGAACTCTCCGCCACCGCCGCCGCGATGTCCGAGACCGCCGAGGATGGTACGCGTCAGGCCACTGTCGTCGCCGCCGCCTCGGAACAGGCCAGCGTGAACGTGCAGACCGTCGCCGCCTCCACCGAGGAGCTGGCGGCGTCCATCGCCGAGGTCGCCCGCCAGGTGCGCGACACCGCCGGCATCACCAACCGCGCCGCCGATGCGGCACGCGAGACCGACACCACCGTGCGCGGCCTGGCCGAGGCCGCCAACAAGATTGGCGACGTGGTGCGCCTGATCAGCGACATCGCCGGCCAGACCAACCTGCTGGCGCTGAACGCCACCATCGAGGCCGCCCGCGCCGGGGAGGCCGGCAAGGGCTTCGCCGTGGTCGCCTCCGAAGTGAAGAACCTCGCCACCCAGACCGCCAAGGCCACGGAGGAAATCGGCGCGCAGATCGCCGCCATGCAGGCCGAGACCGGGCGCACCGTCGAAGCCATCGCCGCCATCGCCCGCACCATCGAGGAACTGAACGCCAATACCGGCCAGGTCGCCGCGGCCTCCGAGGAACAGGCGGCCGCCACCCAGGAGATCGGCCGCGCGGTCGCCGAGGCCGCGCAGGGCACGCAGGAAGCCTCGCGCAGCGCAGTGGGCGTCAAGCAGGGGGCGGAACGCACAGGTGGCGCCGCGCAGGACCTACGCGGGGCTTCGACCGAACTTGCCGAGCAGTCCGAACGGCTGCGCGGGCAGGTGGATGGGTTCCTGGCCGGTATCCGGGCCGCGTAAGGTTCCGAGGGGCCTTCAGCCCCTCGGGCTCCCCGACCAGGGGGCTACGGCCCCCTGGACCGCGGGGAGTCAGGGCAAGTACCGAAGCCAGCCAACGACGCGCTTGACCGGGGCTGACAGCAGCTTCGGGGTGTAGAACTCCGATGCCGCGCGCTTGCCGGCCTCCTGCGCCGTCGGATAGGGCAGCACCGCGCCAGCCAAGGCCGACAGGCGACGCCCGATCATCAGGGCGAACATCCCCGCCATGTTGCCGGCACCCGCCCCGACCAGTGACGCCCCCAGTAACCGGCCCTTCGAATCGCCCACCAGCTTGACCAGGCCCTCGGCACGACCCTCGGCCACCAAGCGGTCATTCTCCGCCAAGGGCCAACGCAAGATCGTCAGCCGCTCATGCCCGGCAGCCCGCAACTCCGCCTCGGTCGGGCCGATCTGCGCGATCTCGGGATCGGTATATGTCACCCGCGGCAGCGCGTCGTAGGACAGCTTCGCCGGCAGCCGGAACAGCATGGACCGCGCAACGATGCCGGCATGCTGCGAACAGACATGGGTGAAGGCCCGCGGGCCCAGCCCGACCGGGTCCGCGATGTCCCCCGCCGCCCAGACCCGCCGGTTCGACACCGACCGCAAGCCCAGGTTCGTCGCTACGCCCCGCGGGCCGAACGCCACCCCGCCCGCCTCCAGCCCCAACGCATCCAGCCGCGGCGCCCGGCCCACCGCCAGCAGCAGATGCGTCCCCGCAACCCGTGCGCCGCCGGCCAGCACGACCGCGACGCCGGCGCCATCAGGCTCTACCCGCTCGACCCGCGCGCCTTCGTGCAGCGCCACGCCGTCGGCCAGCAAGGCGTCGCGCAGCGGCGCGACGCATTCGGGTTCTTCCCGCGCGGCGATCGACAGCGCCTCCACCACGCTCACCCGGCAGCCCAGCCGGGCATGCGCCTGCGCCATCTCCAGCCCGATCGGCCCGCCGCCGATGATGACCAGGTGGCCTGGCTTCTCCGGCAGGGCAAACAGCGTCTCGTTGGTCAGGAACGGAACTTCGGCCAGCCCCGGGATCGGCGGGACGATGGCCGCTGACCCGGCGGCCACCACGGCGCGGCGGAAGCGATACCGGCGCCCGCCGGCCTCGATCGTGTCGCGCGCCACGAAGCGCGCGGTGGCCTGCACCACATCCACGCCCATGCCGCGGAAGCGTTCGGCGGAATCATTCGGCGCAATGGCGGCGATCGCGCCCTCAACATGCGCGCGCACCCCGGCCCAATCCACCCGCGCCTCGCCCGGATGCACGCCGAAGCGATGCGCCCGGCGCGCCTCGGCTGCCGCGTGTGCGGCCGCCAGCAGCGCCTTGGACGGCACACAGCCGTAGTTCAGGCAGTCCCCGCCCATCGCGCCGCGTTCGAACAGCGCGACCTTCAACCCCAGTCCGGCCGAAATCGCGGCGACCGATAGCCCCGCCGCGCCCGCCCCGATGATCGCCACATCCACGTCAGGCATCGCTGTTCCTCCTGCGCCACCAGGCGCCGAGCAGGGAAAGGGCCGCCAGCCCCAGCAGCGGCAGCAGGACCGGCGGGGAGAAGATGACGCCGAGCTCCGGCCGCCCCCCCGCCGCCAGGATCTCCCCCAGCCCCGCGCCGATGCCCGAGAACACCGCCGTGCCGGGAATGATGCCGATGGCCGTCGCCGCCGCATAGGCGCCGAAGGGCATCCCCACCAGGGCGGGGGCGAGGTTGGCCAGCCAGAACGGCACCACCGGGATCAGCCGTAGCGTCAGCAGGTAGAAGAAGCCGTCGCGTTCCAGCCCCGGGCGGATGCGGTCCAGCAGCCCCGCCGCGCGGCCCGCCAGCAGCGGCGCCAACGCGCTGCGCGCCGCCAGGAACAGCAGGCAGGCCCCGATCGTCGCCCCCGCCACTGTCAGCCCGGTGCCCACCCAGGCGCCGAACAGCAGCCCGCCGGCCAGGGTCATGACCACGCCGCCAGGCAGCGACAGCGCCACCACGGCAGCGTAGACCAGCACATAGGCCCCGCCCGCCAGCACCGGCCGCGCCGCCACCCATTCATCGAGGGTCGCGCGATGCGAGCCCAGCGCCTCGAAGGACAGCAGCCGCGCCGCGCCCGAGGCCCAGGCCAGCGCCACCACCCCCGCCAGCAGCAGCAGGGGCCAGAACCGGAGCAAGGCGGGGCGGCGCGGCGGCGTGTCCATGTCGGTTCCGGTTTCGGCGCGGCGGTGCCATGCGTTACGCGCACATCGGCCGGCTGCAAGGTTGACGCCTGGCGATCCGGCTCCCTATACCTCGCCCCCTCGCCGGGGCGCCCCTTCCACAGGATCGCCGCCGGCGCATCCTGCTGGCCGTGCTGCCGGCAGGGCAGTCCGAGGTTCAGGAGACTTGTCGTGAAGCGTACCTACCAGCCCTCGAAGCTTGTCCGGAAGCGCCGGCACGGGTTCCGCGCCCGCACCGCCACGGTGGGCGGCCGCAATGTGCTCGCCAATCGCCGCGCCAAGGGCCGCAAGCGCCTCTCGGCCTGACCGGATCTGCCGCGCGGAGCGTCGCATGTCGGGAGCCGAGGGTCCGGCCCCGCCCCGTCCGGGCGCGCCCGCTGGCCGACTGAAGAAGCGCAAGGATTTCCTGCGCGTGGCCTCGCGTGGCAAGCGCGCGGCGCGCCCTGGGCTCGTGCTACAGGCTGCGCCCGGTGAGGCCGAATCGCTGCGGGTCGGCTTCACGGTCACCAAGAAGGTCGGCAATGCCGTGGTCCGCAACCGTGCGCGGCGGCGGCTGAAGGAAGCCGCGCGCCTGACGCTGCCGGGCCTGGCGCCCGCAGGCTGGGACCTGGTGCTGATCGGGCGCGACGGCACCGGCCGGCGCGACTTCGCCACGCTGGTCGCCGATTTGCGCGGCGCGCTGCGCCAGGCCGGGGTCACGTCATGACCGCCGCCGCCCCCGCGGCCACGCTGCTCAAGGGCTGCGTGCACGCCTATCGCTACACGCTGCGCGGCATCATCGGCAGCCATTGCCGCCACTACCCGTCCTGCAGCGACTACGCGCTCGAAGCCCTGACCGAGCACGGCGCCGCGCGCGGCACGCTGCTGACCGCGCGGCGCATCCTGCGCTGCAATCCCTGGCATCCGGGCGGCTTCGACCCGGTGCCCCCCGCCGAACCATCGTTTTCGCGAGCACCCTTGCCCGGTCGGGCGAGACCATCTGCTCCAGCGCCGAAGGGCTGAGATTCGTGGACCAGAAGCGCCTTTTCGCGGCCATCGCGCTTTCGATCGGCATCCTGCTGATCTTCGACGTGTGGAACCGCACGAACCAGCCGCCGGTGCCGCCGCCCGCGCAGCGCACGACCCAGGCCGACGTGCCGGTGCCCGCCCCTGCCCCCGCCGCCGCCATGCCGGGCGTGGCACCCACCGCCGCGCCGCCGCGCACCGAAGCCTCCGCCGCGCCGGACCGCCCGGCCGCCGCTCGCATCCAGGTCAACAACCCGCGCGTCGCCGGCAGCATCAACCTGCGCGGCGCGCGGCTCGACGACCTGATCTTCACCACCTATCGCGAGACGCTGGCGCCCAATTCGCCGCAGGTGCGCCTGTTCGCTCCGCGCGAGGGCGCCAACCCGTATTTCGCGCAATGGGGCTGGACCGCGGCCGATGGCCGCACCCGCGTGCCCGATGGCGACACTGACTGGACCGCGACCGGCGGTCCGCTGGCGCCCAACCAGCCCGTCACGCTCTCCTGGGACAACGGCCAGGGGCAGGTCTTCGAGATCGTCCTGGCGGTCGACGACCAGTACATGATCACCGCCGACCAGCGCGTGCGGAACAGCGGCGCCGAGGCCGTGACCGTGCTGCCCTGGGTTCGCATCCGTCGCGAGCACACGCCGCACATCGCGGGCTTCTTCATCCTGCATGAGGGCTTCACCGGCGTGCTCGGCGGCCGCCTGCGGGAAATGAGCTACGCCGACGTGAAGTCGGAAGGCGCGCGGCGCGGCGGCACCGGGCTCGACCAGGAGACCACCGGCGGCTGGGCCGGCATCACCGACAAGTACTGGCTGGCGGCCGTGATGCCGGCGGCGCCCGACCAGACGCTGCGCGCCTCCTACCGGTCGGTCAACGAGGGCGGCGGGACGGCCGGCGACCGCTGGCAGGTGGACATGGCGCCGCCCGCGCCGGTCAGCGTGGCGCCCGGCGCCACCGGCTCCATGCCGACGCGGCTGTTCGCCGGTGCCAAGGAAGTCCATCTGCTCGATGGCTACATGGACCGGCTGTCCATTACCGACTTCGACAAGGCGATCGACTTCGGCTGGTTCTACTTCCTGGTGAAGCCGTTCTTCCTGGCGCTGGACTGGCTGTTCCGGATGACCGGCAATTTCGGCGTGGCGATCCTGATCTTCACCGTGCTGATCAAGGCGGCGTTCTTCCCGCTGGCCAACAAGGCCTACAAGTCGATGGCGCGGATGAAGGTGCTCGCGCCCAAGATGACCGAGGTGCGCGAGCGCTACAAGGACGACCCGCAGAAGGCGCAGGCCGAGATGATGGCGCTGTACCGCGCCGAGAAGGTCAACCCGGCCTCCGGCTGCCTGCCCATCCTGATCCAGATCCCGGTCTTCTTCGCGCTGTACAAGGCGCTGTTCGTCACCATCGAAATGCGCCACCAGCCCTTCTTCGGCTGGATCCACGACCTCTCCGCGCCCGACCCGACCAACCTGTTCAACCTGTTCGGGCTGCTGCCCTTCGACCCGATGGCCTATAGCAGCTTCCTGCACATGCCGGCCTGGGCGCTCATCATGGGCGTGACCATGTGGGTGCAGCAGAAGCTGAACCCGCAGCCGCCGGACCCCATCCAGGCCAAGATCTTCGCCTGGATGCCGATCATCTTCACCTTCATGCTGGCGTCGTTCCCGGCCGGGCTCATCATCTACTGGGCCTGGAACAACACGCTGTCGGTGGCACAGCAATACTACATCATGCGGCACGACCGGCGGGCAGCGAAGGCTGAGAAGAAGAAGTAGGCACCGGGGGAGCGAACTCCCCCGGACCCCCTCCTTTTTCTGTCTGTCGGCAAGGTGTGCCGACGCAGCAGCCATCGCCCATCCTGCGAAAGGGCAGATATGACCGGGCTCTCCGAAGCCAGGGACCAGGCTGAACGCGACGCGCTGATCGAGGCAGGGCGACTGCTGTTCGCACGCCCCTGCACCTTCTTCTACGCGGCGCAGAAGGCCGATCAGCTGCCCCCGCCGGGCCTGCCGGAAGTGGCCTTCTGCGGGCGGTCCAATGTCGGCAAGTCGTCGCTGATCAACGCCGTGACCGGGCAGAAAGCGCTGGCGCGCGTGTCTCAGACGCCGGGGCGCACGCGGCAGCTCAACTTCTTCAACCTGGCCGAACGCCTGGTGGTGGTGGACCTGCCAGGCTACGGCTACGCCAAGGCATCGAAGGACCTCCAGCGCGACTGGCAGGGCATGATGTTCGACTACCTGCGCGGACGGCCGAACCTGGTGCGGGTGATGCTGCTGCTGGACGCGCGCATCGAGACCAAGACCGCCGACCGTGCCGCGATGGAACTGCTCAACGACGCCGCGGTGGCCTTCCAGATCGTGCTGACCAAGGCGGATGAGGTCGGGCCGGTGAAGCTGGCCGCGCGCCTGGCGGAGGCCGAGACCCTGGCGCGCGAGCACACCGCCGGCCATCCGCTGGTGCTCGTCACCAGCAGCCGGACCGGGCGCGGGATTGACGAGTTGCGGGCGGAGGTGGCGTCGCTGGCGGCGTAGGGTCACCCCCGCGCCAGATTCTCCCGCAGCGTCGCCCCCGCATACTCCCGCCGGAACAGCCCGCGCCGCTGCAGTTCCGGCACCACCAGGCGGCAGAATTCCTCGAACATCCGCGGATGCACCGTCGGCGTGATGATGAAGCCGTCGCAGGCCCCGGCGGTGAACCATTCCTCCAGCGTGTCCGCGATCGACACCGGCGTGCCGACCAGCAGCGACCGAGGCTTCGCCACCGCGTCCTGGAAGGCGATGCCCTCGGCCTTCATCACCTGCAGCACGCGGTCCTGCGAACCGACGATGCCCTGGTTGCCCTGCCTCGCGCGCATCTCCTCGGGCGAGGCAACCTTCGACAGATCGACGCCCATCAGCGCGGAGTTCAGCATCCGCTGCGCCTCGGGGTCGATCAGCGATTGCAGGTATTCGAATTTCTCCTGCGCGATGGACTGTGTCTCGCCGATCACGGTCATGAAGGATGGCAGCACCTTGCAGTCCTGTGGCGCACGGCCGAACTTCGCCATGCGCGCCTTGAGGTCGGTGGTGAAGGCGATGCCATCCGCCATGGTGTGTGGCGTGCAGAACACCAGCTCCGCCCAGCGCGCCGCGAAGTCCCGCCCGCGATCCGATGACCCGGCCTGCATGAACACCGGGCGCACCTGCGGCGAGCGCGGCATGGCCAGCGGCCCGCGCGTGCGCACGAAGCGGCCTTCGTAGTTCGTGTAGCGGACCTTCGACGGGTCGATGAACACGCCGCCCTCGCGGTCGGCCACCATCGCGCCCTCGTCCCAGGACTCCCACAGGGCGTTGCAGGCGGCGACCACCTCCTCGGCGCGGTCGTAGCGCTCGTTCTTCGCCGCGATACCGTCCATGCCGAAGTTGCGCGCCTCGAGGTCCGTCGCGGAGGTCACGATGTTCCACGCCATCCGCCCCGCGCTGAGCAGGTCGAGCGAGGCCAGCGTCCGCGCGATCCAGTAGGGATGCAGCAGCGTGGTCGACAGCGTCGCCCCCAGGCCGAGGTGCCTGGTCACCCGGGCCATCAGCGGCAGCACCACCAGAGGGTCCAGGTAGGAGATCTGCCCGCCCAGCCGCAGATACGCGTCGAAGTTCCCGCCATGGATGTCCGGCAGGCCGAAGGTGTCGGCGTAGAAGCAGGCGTCGAACCGCGCGTCTTCCAGCACGCGGGCGACGTGCTCGTAGCGTTCGGGCGAAAAGATGTCGTCCAGCGCGGCCTCGGGATGCCGCCAGGCGCCCGGGTGGTTCGCCGTCGGGCCGGTCTTGAGATAGGCCACCAGGTGCATGCGGCGCGAGGTCATGGGCGGGGGCTCCGGGTCATGAGGGGCGGCGCGTGCCGGTGGTGGACAGCAGGGCGATCAGGCGCGGCATGGCGTCTCCGGTCGGGGGGTGTGCGACTGCAAACGCTGCCCGCCCGCCTGTCAACGCGGTGAACCGTCACATCGCGGGAGATTTCCCCGGCCGCCGATCCGGCGTAAACCGGCGCGCTCATTCCCTTGCCGCCAGGTTCCCCGCATGACCGATGCCGCCGCCCCGCCCGACCCGATGCAGATCCTGTCGGGCGCGCTGCCCTTCCTGAAGCGCTACGACGACGCCATCGTGGTGGTGAAGTATGGCGGCCACGCCATGGGCCAGGAGGACACCGCGCTGCGCTTCGGCCGCGACATCGCGCTGCTCGAGCAGGTCGGCGTGAACCCTGTGGTGGTGCATGGCGGCGGGCCGCAGATCAATGCCATGCTCAAGCGCCTGAACGTGAAGTCCACCTTCGTGCAGGGCCTTCGCGTGACGGACGAGGAAATGCTCGACGTGGTCGAGATGGTCCTGGCCGGTCCGGTCAACAAGCAGGTTGCGGAGGCCATCACGCGCGCCGGAGTCATGGCGGTGGGCATCTCGGGCAAGGATGGCGGGCTGATCCGCGCGCGCAAGGCGCGGCGCACCTATCGCGACCCGGACAGCAACATCGAGAAGGTGCTCGACCTCGGCTTCGTCGGCGAACCGGCCAGCGTGGACCCCAAGGTGCTGCGCCTGCTGATCGGCGCCGACATCGTCCCCGTGGTCGCGCCAGTCGGCGTGGGCGAGGACGGGCAGACCTACAACATCAACGCCGACACCGCGGCGGGGGCGATCGCCGGTGCGCTCGGCGCCGAACGCCTGCTGATGCTGACCGACGTGGCCGGCGTGCTCGACCCCGAGAAGCGCCTGATCCCGGAGATGACGGTCGCCGAGGTCAAGCAGGGCATCGAGGCCGGCTGGATCGCCGGCGGCATGATCCCGAAGGTCGAGACCTGCATCTACGCGATCGAGCGCGGCGTAAAGGGCGCGGTCATCCTGGATGGCCGCGTGCCGCACGCGATCCTGGCGGAGCTGTTCACCGATGCCGGCCCGGGCACGCTGATCCGCGCCTAATCCGAGCGCGCCAGCCGGAACCCGGTGTTGGAACTGCGCACCGTGGCCGCGCCCGAACTGCGGTAGGCCACGCGCAGAAAGCGCGGGTCGTTGCTCCAGGACCCGCCGCGGGCGACGCGCGTGAGGCAGTCGCCGCTCTCGCGCGCGGTGCCCAGGCGCGGCTGGCCCTGCAGCGTCGGGTTCCAGCAATCCTGCGTCCACTGCCAGACATTGCCGAGCATGTCGTGCAGGCCGAAGGGATTGGCCGGGAAGGCGCCGACGCGTGCGGTATGCACGAAGCCGTCGCTGCACGGGAAGAAGGATGCATCGCGCGGCGCGCGGTAGAAATCGGCCACGCTGTGGTCGCGCACATTGGCGTGGCGGCAGGTCTCGGCTGGTTCCGCGCTCCAGCTGCGCGGCCCGGTGGTGCCGGCGCGCGCGGCGTATTCCCATTCGGCCTCGGAGGGCAGGCGGTAGCGCCGGCCTGTGCGGCGCGACAGCCACTCGGCATAGGCCGCCGCGTCCGCCCAGCTGACGCACACGATGGGGTCCTGCGGCGTCTGGCCGAAGCCGGGCGCGGTCCAGGTCAGGCGCTGGCGTTCCTGCCAGCGGCCACTGCCATCGGGCTGTGGCGCCAGGCCCCAGCAGCTCGTGCCGGGCGCCCGCCGGGCTGCCTGCGCGAAGGCAAGGTATTCCGCCCGCGTGACCGGGAACTTCCCGATGGCGAAGCCGCGCGCGAGCGTGATGCGCGTGGGCGGGGCGGAGCGACCGCGCAGGTCGGGCGACAGGCCGTCGCGTTCCTCCTCGGCCGCCTCGGCGCCCATGGTGAAGCTGCCGGGCGGGATCGCGACCATCAGCGGGCAATCGCGGCAGTCACGGAATTCCCGTGGCTGCGCCGCGGAGCCCCAGGGCAGCAGGATGATGGCGAGCAGGATCAGCAGGCGTGCGGGCATGGTGCGGTTCCGCCGGCAGGCTACACGCGCGCCTCGCGCCGGGTCACCTGGGTGATGCCGTTTGCGTGAACGCGCGTCGCCGGCGTGGCGGCCAGGCCACGCTTATCGCCCGCCAATCCGCCGATAGACCGGCCGCAACAGAAAGGGGCTGAGGAACAGCGGGAACTGGCACAGCGCGAAGAACAGCAGGATGCGTTCGTCCGTCGCCGCCGGCAGCACCGCCAGGTACAGCGCCATGTTGCGGTTGCCGGCCAGCAGCCCGCCGGCCAGCGCCAGGCGCCGCCCGGTGGGCGCGAAGGCCAGCGCAGTCGCGATGTTCATGCCGAAATTCCCGGCGAAAGCGAGCGCCAGCCCGCCCATCACCCAGGCCGGTTCCGCCAGCAGCCGCGCCAGCATCCCGTCCATCACGCCGAAGCCGTAGAGCACCACCAGCCAGACCACCGCGCCATCCACCGCCCCGCCGAAGCGGTGCAGCGTGCGGGCCGCGACCAGCCGGCGGATGGCGATCGAGATCAGCAGCGGCAGCCCCACCACCAGCGCGAGGCGCGCCATCAGCCCCGGCAGCGAGATGGCCAGGTCGATCCCCATCAGCCCGAGTGCGAGCGGCGGCGCGGTAAAGGGCACCAGCAGCGTGGTGATCACGGCCACCACCAGGCTGATCTCGCCATCCAGCCCGACCATGCGCGCAAAGGCGGGCGAGGACGTCGCCGCGCAGCCCGTCGCGCTGATCACCAGCGCCGCGCCCAGCGGCCCGTCCAGCCCCGCCGCCAGCGCCACGGCATAGGCCAGCACCGGCAAGGCCAGCAGCAGCCAGGCGGTGAGCGCCGCCACCAGCACCGGGCGGCGCAGATAGGCCAGCACCTGCGCGAGATCCACGCGCAGCAGCACCAGCGTCATCAGCCCCGCCACGGTAATGGTGACGAAGTCGCGGAACACCGCGGCCAGCGGCGGCACCAGCAGCCCAACGAAGATACCCACGGCCAGCAGCGCGCCACCCTGGCGGGCCGACCATTCCAGGAAGCGCAGCGGTGACAGGATCGCGAGGTCCGGCGGTTGGAGGGATGCCCCCGAGGTTCTATATCCCAGGGCGTGCTGACACCATCCTCGCTGCCCACCCTGATCGCGGGGCTGGTCCTCATGGCCTGGCCGGCCCTGGCCGGCTGTACCGACCCGCCCGCCCCGGAGGTGGTGTGGCGCCGCTGCCTGCTCGATTCGAGCGAGCTTCACGGCGCCGACCTGACGCGCGCGCAGTTGCGCGACGCGTCCTTCCAACGTGCGACCCTGACCGGCGCGAAGCTGATCGAGGCCGACGCCATCGAAGCGCGCTTCGTCTCGGCCGACCTGTCGGGCGCGGACCTGTCGCGTGCGGTGCTGCGGAGCGCGGACCTGACGCGCGCGAACCTGCAACGCGCCGTGCTGGCCGGCACCGACCTGCGGCGCGCCACGCTGTTCCGCGCCGACCTGACCGATGCCGACCTGACCGGGGCGAACCTGGCCGGCGCGAACATGTCGGGCGCGATGCTGGGCGGCGCGCGCTGGACCGATGGCCAGCGCGTCTGCGCCGCGGGGTCGGTGGGGAACTGCCAGTGAGCGGTGCCGACTACCTCGCGCGGCTCAACCCCGAGCAGCGCGCGGCGGTCGAGGCGGTGGACGGCCCGCTGCTGGTGCTGGCCGGCGCCGGCACCGGCAAGACGCGCGTGCTGACCACGCGCTTCGCCCATATCCTGCTGCAGGGGAAGGCGTATCCGTCGCAGGTACTCGCCGTCACCTTCACCAACAAGGCGGCGCGGGAGATGCGCGAGCGTGTCTCCGCCATCCTGGGCCAGCCGGCCGAGGGGCTGTGGCTCGGCACCTTCCATGCGCTGGCGGCGCGCATGCTGCGCCGCCATGCCGAGCAGGTCGGGCTGACGTCGAACTTCACCATTCTCGATGCCGACGACCAGATGCGGCTGCTGAAGCAGGTGATGGATGCCGCGCGCATCGACACCAAGCGTTGGCCGGCGAACGGGCTGATGGCGGTGATCCAGCGCTGGAAGGATCGCGGGCTGGAACCGAACGCCGTGACGCCGGCCGAGGATTCCGACTATGCGGGCGGGCGCGCCACGGAACTGTACGTGGCCTACCAGCACCGGCTGAAGGCGCTGAACGCGGCGGATTTCGGGGACCTGCTGCTGCATGTGGTCACGCTGCTGCGCGCCAACGCCGACATCCTGGCCGACTACCACCGCCGCTTCCGCTACATCCTGGTCGACGAATACCAGGACACCAACCTGGTGCAGTACTACTGGCTGCGGCTGCTGGCGCAGGGGCACAAGAACATCTGCTGCGTCGGCGACGATGACCAGTCGATCTATTCCTGGCGCGGCGCCGAGATCGAGAACATCCTGCGCTTCGAAAAGGATTTTCCCGGCGCGCAGATCGTGCGGCTGGAATCCAACTACCGTTCCACGAAGCCGATCCTCGCTGCCGCCTCGGGCCTGATCGCGCACAATGCCGGTCGGCTGGGCAAGACGCTGCGCGCCGGGCGCAACGATGCGGATGGCGACAAGGTGCGCGTGGTGTCGCTGTGGGACAGCGTCGAGGAAGCCCGCATGGTCGGCGAGCGCATCGAGGCGGCGCGGCGCGAGGGCACCTCGCTGAGCGAGATCGCCATCCTGGTGCGTGCCGGCTTCCTCAACCGCTCCTTCGAGGAACGGCTGATCGCGATCGGCGTCCCGTATCGCATCGTCGGCGGCGCGCGGTTCTACGAGCGCGCCGAGATCCGCGACGCCATGGCGTATTTCCGCGTGGTGGCGCAGCCGGCCGACGACCTGGCCTTCGAGCGCATCGTGAACCTGCCCAAGCGCGGCCTGGGCGACACCGCCATGGCGACGATGCACGGCATCGCGCGCGCCGAATCCATCCCACTGTCCATCGCCGCTGCGCGCGCGCTGGAGACCGGCGCCATCAAGAACGCCCGCGCCCGCGCTGCGCTGACGGAACTGATGCAGGGCTTCGACCGCTGGCGCGCCATCCTGCCTGGTGAAGGCCATGTGGTCATGGCGCAGACCCTGCTGGATGAGAGCGGCTACACCGCCATGTGGCAGCAGGACAAGTCGGCCGAGGCGCCGGGACGGCTCGAGAACCTCAAGGAACTCGTCAGCGCCATGGCGGACTACGAGAGCCTGGCCGCCTTCCTCGAACACGTCGCTCTGGTGATGGAGAATGACGAGGCCGCCGAGGGCGAGCGCGTCTCGCTGATGACGCTGCACGGCGCCAAGGGCCTGGAATTCGACATGGTGTTCCTGCCGGGCTGGGAGGAAGGCGTGTTTCCCTCCCGCCGCAGCGTGGATGAGGGCGGCGACAAGGGGCTCGAGGAAGAACGCCGCCTCGCCTATGTCGGCATCACGCGCGCGCGGCGTGTCGCCGTCATCAGCCATGCGGCGAACCGCATGGTGTATGGGAACTGGCAGTCGCAACTGCCCTCGCGCTTCCTCGATGAACTCCCGGCAGACCAGGTACAGCGCGAAGGCGCTGCGCAGCGTGAGGCCCGCCCGCAGGCCTCGGTATTCGCCGGCGGCGGCCTGTTCGCGAATCGCCCGCGCCGCATGATCGAAGCCGCCGCCTGGGAGGTGAAGGAACGCCCCGCGGCGACCTCCGTCTTCGTCGTCGGCGAGCGCGTCTTCCACCAGAAATTCGGCTATGGCCGCGTGCTGGCGGTCGAGGAAGACCGCCTCGACATCGCATTCGAGAAGGCGGGCGAGAAGCGCCTGCTGGACCGCTTCGTGGAGAAGTCGTGATGCGCCCCTCGGGCCCCGACACCGCCGGCTCCCTGTCGCGCCGGCGCGCCGAGCCGCTGGAGGCGCTGGTCATCGAGCTCCTGCCCGAACACGCCGTGCCGGTCTTCGAGGCCGCGCTTCAGCAGGTGTGCTCCACCGTCGCGCTGTTTCGCGACGAACCCAGCGACACCTGGCGGATCGAAGGCGTGCGCGAGGCCGGCGCGCATGATGCGGAACTCGACGCCGCGCTGGCGCTGGCCGCCGCCGTCGCCGGCATCGACCCGCCGCCGCTTTTGGCCGGTCCGGTCGAGGCCGATGGCTGGCTCGCGCGCACCGTGCAGGCCTTCCCCGAAATGCCGATCGGCCGGCGCTTCCTGATCCGCCCGACCCATGTGCCCGACCCCGTCACGCGCGGGCGCATCGTGCTGAAGCTGGATGCCGGGCTGGCGTTTGGCAGCGGCGAACACGCCTCCACCCAGGGCTGCCTGCGCGCCTTCGAAGCCGTGGCGCATCGCCGGCCGCGCACGGTCTGTGACCTCGGCAGCGGCTCCGGCATCCTGGCCATGGCGGCGGTGAAGTCGGTGCCCTGCCGCGCGCTCGCGACCGACATCGAGCCCTGGTCGGTGCGCGTCTGCGAACAGAATGCGCGGCTGAACGGCCTCACGCCGCGGCGCATGCGCGCCATCCTGGCCGATGGCTGGAAGCCGCGGCTGATGAAGGGCGTGCGCTACGACCTGATCTTCGCGAATATCCTGGCGCGGCCCTTGTGTGCCATGGCGCGCGACCTCGCGCTGCACCTCGCGCCCGGCGGCACGGCGATCCTGGCGGGGTTGCTCGGCACGCAGGCGCGGATGGTGCTGGTGGCGCATCGGCGCCAGGGGCTGGTGCTCGAACGGCGCATCGATGTCGGGCCGTGGACGACGCTGGTCCTGCGCCGGCGGTGCGTCAGACGCGGCGGCTGAGCGCCTCGCGCTGAAGCTGCGCGTTGGTCTCCAGCGCCTTGGCGTTGGCCTCGTAGGCGCGGCGCGCCTGCATCGTGTCGACCAGCGCGCGCTCGATGTCGCCACTGGCCTGGGCGGTGGTCAGCCCTTCATTGCCGGTGGGCGGCGCGGGCGAGGGGTCGGACCCGCGCGCGGGGCTTGCCGCCGGCGCAGCGATCGCGGCGGCGGCTTCGGACATGCGGTCCGTCGCGCGCTGCATGCCCTGGACGGAAGCGTTGAGTGCGACCTGCATCGTCGCAGAATGCGCGACGCGGGTTAGCAAAAGGTGAAGCGGTGGGGCGGGTTGCGTGGGCAGCGCGGCCACTGGATGCTCGATCGATGATCGACGCGCCCGGCACGATCCTGCGGCAAATGGTGCGGACGGCGCTGCTGGTCGGTGTGCTGGGGCTGGTGCTCTATGGCGTGGTGAGCCTGGCGGCGTCCTCCGGCATCGGGCATTGGCTGGTCGGACTGCTGCTGGGCGGGCCGCTCGCACTGCTGCTGGCCTTCGTGGTGGCAGATGCGCTGCGCAGCGGCGTCTTTCCCGAAAAGACCCACGCGCCAAGCCGGGCGGCGCGGCCCGTCGCCTATTGGGCCAGCATCGCCTGGTTCGGGGCGGCGGCGCTGGCCATGGGCGGGCTGGCGGCCTGGTGCGCGGCCGGGCTGCTGGCGGCACTCCGTGGCGGATGAGCAGCCCTACTCCGCCGCCTTCGCCGTCGCCTCCGCATGCTGGCGCAGCCGCGGCATGACCTCATGCGCCAGGCGCTGCATGCTCTCGGCCTCCCAGGCGGCGTTGACGCCCGTCCAGTCCAGGCCCGGCATCAGCAGGTGGCCGAAGGGCCCGGCCTCCTCGCGCAGCGCCACCAGGCGGTCGAGCACCGTGGCCGGCGAACCGGCGATGACGCAGGCCGCGATCATGTCCTCGGGCGTCGCGGCGTTGGGGTCCATGTCGCCGCGCGGCGTCATGGTGCCGGCCAGGCCGCCGCGCTTCGCGAGCGAGCCGAGATAGTCGTAGTAGTAGCGCGTCGCACCCTCGGGCGCGGTGGCACGGGCGCGCGCCTCGGCATCGGTGGCGGCGATCACCATGTTGCGGGCGACGCGCCAGTCGCGGCCATCGACCGGCCTCCCGGCCTCGGCCAGGCCCTTGGCCATGCTGCGCCAATGCCCGGCCAGCACGCGATGCGCGACGAAATTCGCGCTGATCACGCCCCAGCCGCGCGCCGCCGCGACGGTCACGCCATAGCTCTCAGGCTGGCGGGCGGAGATATGAACCGATGGTCCGCCGGGGCGGAACGGCTTGGGCATGAAGCCGACGCCGTAGTCGGGCAGCACGGTGCGCGACAGGCGGATCGGCCAGGTGGGGCCCGGCAACGCATAGGGCGGGCCGCCCGCCCAGATCGCCTGGATGGTGTCGATCGCCTCCAGCATGCGCTTGCCGCGCTCGACCGGCGCGATGTCGCCGAACAGCTCGAAATCCGAGGCCAGGCCGCCGGCGCCGATGCCCAGCATCAGCCGCCCGCCGGACATGTGATCGAACTGCGCGACCTCGGCGGCCACGATGGCGGGATGGTGGTTGGGCAGGTTGATGACGCCGGTGCCGAAGGCCAGCCGCGTGCGGTGCACCAGCCCGGCCATGAACATCAGCGGAGAGGCGATGGGCTCGGAGGTGGCGGAGAAATGCTCACCCACCCAGAGTTCATCAAAGCCGAGCCGGTCGGCGAGCAGGGATTTTTCGGTGTCCTCGGCCAACGTCTCGTGCATCGGGCGCGCCGGCGGGTGCAGCGGCATCATGAACAGACCAAGACGCATTCGGGCCGATCCCTGCATGGATGCCTGCCAGGCTAGCGCGCTTTTCCATCTCGCGGCACCGGCCCGCGTCCGGGCGGGCCTCGCCGGGACCGACAGGCCGAACAGCGCGCGCGCCCGATCCGCAATTTCGCCATTCCAGTGCGGCGGCCAGGCGCCACGTCGGCTTTTCGCTCGGGCGATTCCGTTCCGCCGCGCAATGCTCTAGCGTCGGAGCGCACGGTTCTGTGAGGGTGGCACGATGCGTCGTTTGATCCTGGCCTTCGGCGGGGTGCTGGCCCTGGCCGGCACGGCGGCTGCGCAAGCGCCTTGCCCGCCCAGTTTCGAGGGGCGGACCGCGCCGCTGACCTGCACCTGCAGTGCCGAGGCCGGCCGGACGGGCTCTGTCTGGGGCTCGGGAATCTACACCTCGGACAGCCGGATCTGCCGCGCCGCCATGCATGCCGGCGTGATCGGGCTCAGCGGCGGCGTCGTGGGGGTGGAGCCCGCACCCGGCCAGGCCTCCTATCTCAGCGAAGCCCAGAACGGCATCACCACCCAGGCCTTCGGGCCGTGGCGCGCATCCTTCACCTTCGGCATGCCCCAGGTCGCCGAGATGCCGACATGCCCGGCGAATTTCGAGGGCCGCACCGGACGGCTGGCGTGCATCTGCAATGCCAACTTGGTGGCGGGCGGATCGGTCTGGGGCTCCGGCGTCTACTCCTCCGACAGCCAGATCTGCCGTGCTGCGCGCCACGCCGGGCTTGTCGGGCCGCAGGGTGGCGCGGTTGGCATCGTGCCACGCGGACGGCAGAACCAGTTCGTCGGGAGCCAGTCCAACGGTGTCACCTCGTTGAACTTCGGCCCCTGGGGCGGATCTTTCAGTTTCGAGCGCTGACCGGACGCCTGGTGCCGCCAGCAGGCCCTGGGCAGCAAAGCCAGCGATCGAGGATATCCAACGCTGGCGCCAGTGGTTCCTCGGTCAGCGACGGAAGGTGAACGACGCGCCCCACGGCCCATAATTCGAGGTGGTGATGCCGTTCGCAGCGCTGCCGGCGTAGGCATTCTGCCCCGGCGCCGGGACCACGTTCACCACGCCTCCGCTGGTCGGGATCACGCCGGCATGCACGGCGGCGCGGCAGACCCGGCTGTCCGTGGTGTAGATGCCGGTACCCCAGACCGAGCCTGACATCGCCGCCTCCGGCGCGCAGGCGCAGCTGACGGGCGCGGTGCGGCCCTCGAAATTGGCCGGGCAGGCGGCGGTATCGGCGCTGGCGGCCTTCGATTCGAAGGTGAAGGAGGCGCTCCAGGGCCCGTAGTTGGACGTGGTGATGCCATTGGCGGCGCTGCCGGAATAGGATTGCTGGCCCGGCGCGGGCGTGACCGTGACGACGCCGCCGGTGGTCGGGATGGCGCCGGCATGGATGGCGGCGCGGCAGATCCGGCTGTCCGAGGTATAGGTGCCCGAGCCCCAGACGCTGCCCGAAAGCGCGGCTTCCGTCGTGCAGGTGCAGGTCAGCGGCGCGGATTGGTTCTGGAAGGTGTTCGGGCAGGCCGAAGCGGCCGCGCCCGGCGCCGCCACCGTGAAGGAGGCGCGCCACGGGCCGTAGTTCGAGGTGGTGATGCCGTTGGCGGCGCTGCCGGCATAGGCGGGCAGCCCCGGCGCCGGCGTGACGATGATGACGCCGCCGCTGGCCGGGATGGCGCCGGCGTGCACGGCGGCGCGGCACACGCGGCTGTCGGTGGTGTAGGTCCCGCTGCCCCACACGGTCCCCGACATCGCCGCCTCCGGCGCGCAGCTGCACGTCACGGGGTCGGACTGGTTCTCGAAGTTGGTCGGGCAGGGCGCCTGCGCGACGGCGGGTGAGGCCATCAGTCCAAGCAAGCCAAGTGTGAGCAGCACGCGGCGCATGGTCATCCCCCCGGAATGGTCTCCGGGAGGAAGGCTAGGGGCCGCATCCGGGCGCAACAACCGAAAAATGTAACGGCATGGTGATCGCCGTCACCCGCCGGCCCGGGGATGTGCCGGGCGGCGCATTCCCGGGGCGGCGCCTCGGAGGCCGCTTGAGGACGCAGGCGTCGGAATGCGCCTTTCGGCGCACGCGGGCGGTCTGTCAGGCGGCGCGCGGCGACCGCGCGCTGTCATTGGCCGCGCGCGGCGCGAAGGCCGGGTCGAAGACGCGCGGGATGTCGAACCGGTTCATGCCGATGTCGCGCAGCTCGCGGTCCGACAGGCTGCGGAGCGCGTTGTAGGTCTGCACGCGCGCCGGGAACGTCGCAATCGCGCGGACAAGCGCCTCGGCTGCGGCCAGCACGGTTTGGCCGGCGCGGCGGAAGCCGGCGGCGATGGCGGCATCGCGCGCGGCGACGGCCTGCAGGCGCAGCGCCTCGACCTCGGCCTGGCGGCGCGAGGCGATGGTGGTGTTGGGCAGCAGGAGAGCGGCCTCGGCCTTGGTGATGCGGGCGTCCATGATACATGTCCTTGTCGTGGACGGCGGGCGGTTCCGACCGGCCGGTTCGTCCAGGCATCAATCTAGGTGCTGCATTGCAACACGTGGTGCGCCAAGGTCACAGTCGAGCCATGTGATCAATGCGCGGCTTCCTGTGGATACATGCAACATTGCGGTAACGAGGATCACGACCCTGTCACCCAGCGACCGCCTCGCCGCCCTGCGTGCCCGCCTGCTCCAGGACGGCCTCCAGGGCTTCATCGTGCCCCGATCAGACGAGCACATCGGCGAATATGTCCCGCCCTCGGGCGAACGCCTGGCCTGGCTGACCGGCTTCACGGGCTCCGCCGGCATGGCCGTGGTGCTGCCTGACCGCGCCGCGGTCTTCACCGATGGGCGCTACACATTGCAGGTCCGCACGCAGACCGACCCCGCCCTGTGGGAATGCCGCCACCTGACCGAGGAACCAGCCGCCGACTGGCTGAAGGCCAACGCCCAGGGCATGCGCATCGGCTACGACCCCTGGCTGCACGCCGCCCCTGCCATCGAACGGCTGTCCGCGCCCGGCGTCACGCTGGTTCCGGTCGCTTCCAACCCGATCGACGCCGTCTGGGCCGACCGCCCGCCCGCCCCGATGGCCGAGGGGCGCCCGCACCCCATCGCCTTCGCCGGCAAGCCCGCCGAGGAGAAGCGCGCCGAAGCCGCCGCCATGCTGCGCGATGCGAACGAGGCCGCCGCCGTGCTGGCCGACCCGCATTCGCTCGCCTGGCTGCTGAACATCCGCGGCGGGGACCTGGCGAATACCCCGCTCGCGCTCGGCTTCGTGCTGCTGCATGACGATGCGCGCGTGGACGTGTTCATGGCGCCGCAGAAGGTGCCGGCCGAGACGCGCGCGCATCTGGGCAACCAGGTGGTGGTACGCCCGCGCGAGGAGCTGCCGGCCGCGCTCGATGCCTTGCGCGGCAAGCGCGTGCGCATCGATGCCGAGGCGACGCCGGCCTGGTTCGCCGAACGCCTGCGCGCCGCCGGCGCCGAGGTCAGCCTGAACGAGGACCCCTGCCGCCTGCCGCGCGCCTGCAAGAACCCGACGGAGCGCGACGGCGCCCGCGCCGCGCACCGGCGCGACGCGGTGGCGATGGCGCGCTTCCTGGCCTGGTTCGCGCGCGAAGCCGCGCAGGGCGGGCTGACCGAGATCTCCGCCGCCGAACAATTGCTGGCCTTCCGCCGCGAGGTCGAGCACTTCCGCGGCGAATCCTTTTCCGCCATTTCCGGCGCGGGCGAGCACGGCGCCATCGTGCACTACCGCGTCACGCCCGAGAGCAACCGCGCCATCGCGCCGGACGAATGCTACCTGATCGATTCCGGCGGCCAGTATTCGGACGGCACGACGGATATCACGCGCACGCTCTGGTCCGGCCCGGGCGAGGCACCCGCACAGTTGCGGGACCGCGCGACGCGCGTGCTGAAAGGCCACATCGCGCTGGCGACCGCGCGCTTTCCGGCCGGTGTCGCTGGGCCGCATCTCGATGCGTTGGCGCGCCGGCCGCTGTGGGATGCCGGGCTCGACTACGACCACGGCACCGGCCATGGCGTCGGGTCCTTCCTGTCGGTGCATGAGGGGCCGGCGGCCTTCTCGCGCGCCGCGCGCGTGGTGCCGTTGCGCGAGGGCATGATCCTGTCCGACGAACCGGGCTTCTACGCCACCGGCGAATACGGCATCCGGCTGGAGAACCTGCTGCTGGTGGTGCCGTCCTCGATACCCGGCGCCGCCAAGCCCTTCCTCGAATTCGAGACGCTGACGCTGGCCCCCTTCGACCGCGCGCTGGTCGATGTGGCGTTGCTGACGCAAGCCGAGCGCGACTGGCTGAACGCCTACCACGCGCGGGTGGTGGCGGAGGTCGGGCCGGCGCTGGACGGCGCCACCGCGGCCTGGCTCGCGGCGGCCTGCGCGCCGCTGTAGCGCACGCGATGCATGCCATGAAATGCATCCGTGACACCGCGCGCGGGGACTCTAGGCTGTGGCGCCCGGCAACGACCGGGTGAACAACGACGGAGACCGGGTGCATGGGCAGGTTCATGGCGGTGGCGTTCGGGGCGGGGCTGTTGGCGGCGGGGATCGGCGCCGCGCAGGCGCAGACGCGCGTGCTCAGCCGCGCCGAGGTGCAGGTGGTGGCGACCGACGATGGCGGCGGGGCCGAGCCCTACTGCGCCATGGTCTTCCGGCTGCGCAATGTCGGCACCACGCGCCTGGGCGTCTTCGCGGCCGAGATCACCGCCACCAACCTGGCCACCGGCGCGCCGCTGCGCGTGCCGACCACGACCATCCCCTTCTCGGGCGTCCAACCCGGCGAGACGAAGGAATGGACCGTCGGCGGCGCCCATGGCGCGCGCTGCGCCCAGGTGCGACTGCAGGTGACGCGCGTGACCTGCATGACGCGCTGCGAATCCGTGGCGTGGTCGCAGAGGGGGCTGGGTGCCCTGGAGGCGGCGCAGTGATGCGGGCGGCGATGGCGATGGCGGCGGTGCTGGCGCTGGCGCCGCCCGCTCTGGCCAGCGGCGATGCCGCCCAGGGCTGGGCCGGCACCTGGCGCATCGACCGCGAGGACCCGCGCATCCGCACCCGCGGCGGCGCCGAGACGTTGGAGGTGCAGGTCGCGCGCGGCGCCGGCGGGCGGGTCGTGCTGCGCTGGAGCGCCCATCGCGGCATCTGCGAGGACCCGATGGCCGGCCCCTGCGAATGGATCGGTGCGCGGGGCGAAGCGGGCGCCGTCGTGGCGGGACCGCGCGTGCTGGCCGCGGTGCTGCGGATTTCCGCCGATTCCGAGGACAGCTTCCTGCTGGTGCTGGAACGCGGTGAGGCAGGGCGCGCCACCGGACGCCTGGTGTCGGAGAAGGGCGGCGTCGCCTATCGCCTGGATGCCGGGCGGGAGTGACGCGCCGCGGCTGGACGGGCAGCGCATGCTGCTCGTCTATCGGCTGATCGGCGAACGCGCCGTCACGCCGCCTGCGGCCTGCTGAGCGCATCGGCGAAGACCGGCACCATCATCCTCTCGATCGCCGATTGCTGTTGCGCGCCGAAGACATCGCGCTCGTCCACCGAGGCCGAGATGTTCGGCCGGTCGATCGACACCTTGATGGCGTTGCAGCTGTCCACGAAGAAGCTGCCGACCACGCGCTCCGCCGATAGGCCGAGGCGCTGCGCGATCGCGGCCCGGTGGAACAGGTTGGAGCGCAGCGCGGCCTCGTAGGTCTCGGCCGAGGTGAAGATGATGTCGAAGGTCAGTCGGTTGATGCCGGCATCCTTCGAACGGATCACCACCGCCATGTCGAGCAGCCGATGCAGGGCATGGGGCGCCCCGCTCGCCGGCGCCTCGGCGATCAGCGACAGGGTGCGGTCGTCGAGATCGCCGGCATAGTGGGTCTCGCCGATGTCGAAATAGCGCGGGCGGGCCGTGCCGGTCTGCGTCCACGCCGCACCGTCGGCCTGGAAGTATGTGATCGGGAACATCGTGTCGCGAATGACGTCCTCGTTCTGCAGCAGGTGGTACAGCGTCCAGGCATAGGCATCCGGCGCCGCCAGGCTGGCCAGCGAACCGGGCCGCGGCGTCGCGACGGCGGTGAGGCGCGCGAGCTCCTCCGCATGGCGGTGGGCGAGCCGCGTCGGGTCGCGGTCCACGGTGCGCAGCAGCGCGACGGGATGCGCGGCATCGGCCTCGATGATCTCGTAGGTCGCGGCACGCAGCGCATCGGGGAACTCGGCCTCGATCTGCGCCAGGACGGCGGCCTTGATCTTCGGGTAGTTGGCGAAGAAGACCGGGTCGCGCGTGCCGCTCGGCACGATGGCGCCGTAGCTGCCGTCGTCCCGCTTGAAGCTCACCAGGTTGGGCGAGAGCGGATAGGCGATGTTGCCCGCGGTCGCCTTGCGGCCGGGATAGCCGTAGTGGATCAGGTAATGGGTCAGCAGGCTGGCGAGCAGCACGGCGGCCTGTTCGCTGGCGGCGCGCGTCTCGACGATCAGCCCGAGCTCGCGTTCGCCCTCGCTGACCGGCACCGCCTGCACGCCGTTGCGGCCATAGACCAGCATGTCCGCCGGCACCTTCGGCAGGTCCGCGGCGTCCAGATGCAGCAGCGACACCATCCGCCCGCCGAGCCGTCGCGCCCCCTCCAGCTTGATGCTGAGCGGCCAGGGCTTGCCGGCATGGACGAAGCGGCTGTTGCGGATGCCGGTGGCGCGCGGGCCGCGGGCGAAGAATTCCGACTGCTCCAGCGCGAGGATGCCCTCGGGGTAGAACTGGAGCTGCGGATGGCTCTCCTCGTAGAGCGAATGCGCGGCGATGGAATAGGGCGTGCAGCGCCGCGCGGGATTCGGCGCGACGAACAGCGCGCTGCCGTCATCGTAGATTTCCGCCACCAGGCAATCCGACGGCGACCCTGGATCGCAGGCCAGCGCGCCGCATTCGAGGACATGCCCGACATGATAGGCGAGGCCGGCATCGATGCCGCGCCGGATCATGTCCGAGGCAAACAGCGCGATGTCGCAGGACCGCCCGGCGAAGATGTATTGCGCGCCGGATTCGAGTGCGGTGATGAGCGGATGGATTCCCATCTGCCCGACGATGGTGCTTTCGCGCAGCGCCGCTTCATCCAGGTCAGGCCCCGTGCCGGTCGGGCGCAGCGCGCCTTGGCGCATTTCATTGATCACCACCTCGGGGTCGAGCTCGGAGCGGATCACCGCGACCTTCGCGTCCTTCACGCCGAGCTCCGCGAACACCTCCTTCGCGACATCCAGCATCCAGTCGAGGTTGCGGTCACCGCCGGCCATGCCGCAGCTGCCGAGGATGACGGGCGCGCCGGTCTGCTGCCCGGCCTCGACCATGTGGCGGAAATCCGCCTTCACCGCCTCGCGCTCGAAATACTCGCGGCCGGTGCCGATGTAGTAGGGTCCGGCATCCATCGACCCGGCATCCGAGACGATGGCGTCGATCCGCCCCTGCAGCGCCGCCTGCAGCGACTCCCTGGGATACCCGTAGCCCAGCGCGCCGCAGGCCGAGACGACCCGGTAGATGAGGTTGGACATGGTGATCTTCCGCATCCGGCGGGTCCGGATCGATGCGATCCGCGGAAGCCCCGTGCCGGCCGGGCGGTCACATGACGCAGTGCTGAGGCGGGCGAAAATACCGTCTCGATATGCGGCTATCGGTCGGCGCTATGGCCCGATCCATTCGACGCCGGGCGGCGGGGTTTCGCCGAAACGCGTCTCGACCAGGTTGGCGAAGACGGCACGCACCGCCTCCGCGGCCCGCGACACGGGCGCGCCCTCCGCGACCGCGATGGAGGCTGTTAGGTGCAGCGGCGGTTCGATCGGCACGGCGACGAGGTTGGCATGGCCCGGCAGGTCCGACACCACGCCCTTCGGGATGATGGTGCCGCCCACACCGGCCTGCACCGCCGAGAGCATGCTGGTCAGCACATCGGTCTCGGCCGCGACGATCGGGCGCAGGCCGGCCTCCTGGAAGGCACGGTCGAGCAGGCTGCGCGTCACGTTCGGATGCGCGGGCAGGATCAGCGGCTGCGTGGCGAGGTCGTGCAGGGTGACCGGGAGATCGGTGGCCACCTCGCCGGCGCGGCGCACGAGGAACAGGCGGTGGCGGAACAGGGGATGGCGCGTCACGCCCGGGGTGAACGCGTCCTCGAACACCACGCCCATGTCGAGCTGGCCGGACTCGATCCGTGCGCGGACGACCAGGCTGTCGCCGGTGGTGAAGCGCAGGTTCACCTGTGGCCAGGTGGTGCGGCACAGCTCCATCAGCGGCCCGGCGAAGCTCGCGGCGAGGGTGGTCGACATGCCCAGCGTCACGGTGCCGGCGATCTCGCCATCGGTGGCGCGGATGATGGCGGGCAGTTCCTCGACGCGGCGCAGGATGGCGTTGGCCTCGCGGTACAGCGCCTCGCCGGCCAGGGTGGGCCGGACGCCGCGCGCCGAGCGATGCAGCAGCGGCAGGCCGAGCCGTGCTTCCAGATCGGCGATCTGCTGGCTGAGCGCGGGCTGCGCGACATGGATGGTCGCGGCCGCGCGGGAGAAGCTCCCGGCCTCCACGATCTTCACGAAGTAGCGCAGGTGGCGCAGCTGCATCGCACGCAGCATGCGGGGCGGCACCGGGCGCGTCCACCAAGGCTTGACGCCGGCCCGTGCCCACCGATCCTGCAGCCATGACCCTGCATGGCCGGCGCGTGCTGCTCGTCTATGGGCTGATGGGCGACCTGGCGGTCGCGCTGCAGCCGCTCGGCCTGGAATACATGCAGCCGCTGGCCGAATGGCTGCGTGAACAGGGCGCCGATGTCTCGGTGGTGAAGTTGCGCACCGCGGAATCCGTCGCGGCCAATGCGGCACGCCTGCGCGCGGACCTGCTGGCCGACCCGCGCCCGGCGCTGGTCATCGCGCACAGCAAGGGCGGGCTGGAGGCGCTGGCGGCGCTGCTGGACCCCGCCGCGCAAGCGCGCTGCACGGGCTTTCTGGCGATGCAGTCGCCCTTCCATGGCAGCCCGGTGGCCGATGTGGTGGTCGGCGCCAAGCCGCTGGAGGCGGCGGCGGGCGGCTTTGCGCGCATGATGCGCATCGGCACCGAGCAAGGGGTGCGGGACCTGACCACCACGGTGCGGCGCAATTGGATGGCGGCGGCGCAGGGGCCGATCGCGCGCCTGCTGGCGGCGCTGCCGATGGCCTGCCTGGCGACGGCGTTGACGCCGGGCACGGCCAGCGGGCGCGAGAAGCTGCATTTGGCCGCTGCGCAATGGATGGAAAAGCGCGGCTACGGGCCGAATGACGGGCTTGTGCCGGTGGACAGCGCGCTGATTCCCGGTGCGCGGCATGTCGTGCTGCCCGGAAGCCATATCGCGAGCGTCAGCCGTGGCCCGGGCCGCGACCCGGTGGCGCTGCTGCGCGCCGGGCTGGATGCGCTGTTCAGCGCGGCGCCCCCAGCAGCATCCTGATGCCGAGCCCGACGAACAGCGTGCCCGCCACGCCATCCAGCCACCGCCCGGCCGATGATGCGCGCAGCCGCCGCGATCAGCACCGCGTAGAAGGGCAGCGCGATCGCCGGCAGCAGCGGACCGAGGATGAGCATCTGCAGCCAGGCCGGGCTGCGGCCGGGATCGACGAACAACGGCACGAAGGCCAGGAAGAACAACCCCACCTTCGGGTTCAGCAGGTTGGTCACGAAGCCCTGGCGGAAGGCGGCTGACAGCGTGATGGCGGGCGGTGCCGCGGCCGTGGCGGGGCCGGGCTGGCGCAGTGCCGCGCGGATCGCCTGCGCACCCAGCCACAGCAGGTACAGCGCGCCGGCGACGCGCAGCACCGTGAACAGCGCCGGGTTGGCCGCCACCAGCGCCGCCACGCCGAGCGCCGCCAGCAGGATATGCACGCCCACCCCGGCATAGACGCCGGCCATCGCGGCCCAGCCACGCCGCGCCCCGCCCGACAGCGTCTGGCCCAGCACGAAAGCCATGTCCGGCCCGGGTGTCACCACCAGGACCAGGCAGGCGACGAGGTAGCCGGCCAGCAGGGAAGGATCGACGGGCATGGCTGTGGTGATGCGCCGGCCGGCCCACATTCGTCCAACGCATTGGCCTGATGGACTGCATCAGGCTTGCTGATGCTTCGCGGTCCTACGCCTCCGTATGCGCCTGCACGGTGCCCTTCCGGACCGCCGCCTTCAGCGCGGCGTGGTCGCGCTCGGCCTGGTCGGCATAGGCCAAGGCGAACTGGCCCATCGCGTCGTCGAACTGCGCGCCGGAGCCGAGATAGCCGGCGATGCCGGACACATCCGCGCTCTTGGCGTGCGCGCGCGCCAGCGACCAGCCGCAGAGCCTGGCGTAGAGAACCATCAGCTCCTCGTCGAAGGTCTCGACCAGCGGCTTGATCTTCGCGTCGCGCAACTGCCGCACGTAGAACTGCCGGCCATTCGGCGCCGTGACCCAGCCCAGGAACACGTCCGAGGCCGGCTGCGTCAGGCGCTGGCCGACCACTACGCGCTCGCCGTGATGCGCGTGGTGGCTCGGCCCGGCGAAGGGTTCCAGCACGGAGGCGACCGCCTCCTTGAATTGCAGGAACAGCGGATCGTTGGTGGCGGACATCATCAGCACGATCCAGCAGCGCCTGCCCACGCTGCCCACGCCCACGACCTTGATCGCCGCATCCACCACCCGGTAGCGGTCGAGCAGCACGCGGCGCTCCTCGCTCAGCGTGTCGCGATAGGCCGCGAAGACAGCGTCGAGGGTCTGTTCGAAATCCTTCGTGCGCGCGGCCTCGGGGTGGAAGATCAGCGGCGGCGTGTCGCGGATCGCGGTCCGCCCGCCGACCACGCCCGCCAGCTTCGGGAAGTCGAGCTCCGACCCGCTGCCGGAGGATGCCTTCGCCAGCCGGTCCTCGATGCGGTCCTGGATCGCGGGCGGCACCATGGACATGACGTCCTGTGCCGTGAGGCGCGCGTACCAGACGTCGAGCGGGTGCATCCCGGCATAGTCGCGCAGGCGCTTGCGGTAGCTGCGGGCGCAGGCGATGGCCGCTTCCTCGCCGAGCTTGTCCGACAGCCCGTTAGAACGCGCGGCCAGCACGAAGGAGGCGACGAGCCGCTTCACGTCCCATTCCCAGGGCGCGGGCAGGGTCTCGTCGAAATCGTTGATGTCGAACAGGATGTTGCGCTCGGGCGTGGCGAAGCCGCCGAAATTCATCAGGTGGCAGTCGCCGCAGGCCTGCACGCGGTGGCCCGTCGCCGGCAGGGGCGCGAGGTCGGCGGCCATGACCGCGGCCGCGCCGCGGTAGAAGGCGAAGGGCGATTGCAGCATGCGGCCGTAGCGGATCGGCACCAGGTCCGGCAGGCGCTCGGCATCCGATTTCTGCAGCAGCGCGATCGGATCCTTGCGGTCGGCCGGCCGCTTCCAGGCGGCGTGCGAGGCGCGCGCGATCCTGGCCCGCAGCGCCTTGCCGGAATCCATGCGCTCGGCGATCGAGGCGCCGTGCGCCTGGGTTGCCGAGGGGGGCGCAGCGGGAGCATCCGCCGGGTCTGCCGGGTGCTTCCTGTTGGCCTTCTTCATCGGTTGCTCCTCCGGCTCCCGAACCCGTCGTGACGGTTTCGCAGCATGCGCGGCGACGCGGCCGCGCGCCTTGACGAGGATCAACCGCGCTCGGACGGGCGGTCCTACAGGCCGGCCAGGGCGCGATACTCCGCCTCGGTCAGGATCCGCAGGCCGAGCTCCGCGGCCTTGGTCGCCTTCGACCCGGCATCGGCGCCGACCACCACGAAGTCGGTCTTCTTCGATACCGACTTGGTCACCTTGGCGCCGAGGCGTTCGGCCTGCGCCTCGGCCTCGTCGCGCGACAGGGTTTCCAGCGTGCCGGTGAAGACCAGCGTCTTGCCGGCGAAGGGGCTGTCGGCGGCGGCGACGGCCTCGGCGGGCAGGGGCGGGGCTTCGCGCGCCAGGTCGTCGAGGGCGGCCAGCGCGCGCGGTTCGGCGAAGAACTCCACCAGCTCCTCCGCAATGGCCGGGCCGATGCCCTGGATGGAACCCAGCTCCTCGCGCGCTTCGGACCCGATGATGTGCGCGGCGATCATCTTCGCGCGCCACTCCTCCAGCGTGTGGTAGTGGCGTGCCAGCAGCTTGGCGTTCTGTTCCCCGATGCGGCGGATGCCGAGGGCGAAGATGAAGCGTTCCAGCGGGACGTTGCGGCGCGCCTCGATGGCGTCGAGCAGCTTGGCGACCTTGCGCGCATCGGTCTTGGAGCGCGCGCCCCAGCCTTCCCATTGCCGCATGCGGTCGGTGTGCTGCGCCAGGCGGAAGATGTCGGCCGGGCTTCGCACCAGGCCCTCGTCGAACAGCTTCTGGATGTTCTCCTCGCCCAGGCCCTCGATGTCCATCGCGCGGCGGGAGGCGAAGTGCTTGAGGCGCTCGACCGCCTGCGCGGGGCAGATGAGGCCGCCGGTGCAGCGGCGCACCACGTCCTCGCCGTCGCGGATGGCGTGGCTGCCGCAGGCCGGGCAGGTGGTGGGGAAGGTGAAGGGAAGCGCGGTGGGCGGGCGCTTGTCGAGCAGGACTTCCACCACCTGCGGGATGACATCGCCGGCGCGCTGGATGCGCACGGTGTCGCCGATGCGGATGTCCTTGCGGGCGATCTCGTCCTCGTTGTGCAGGGTGGCGTGGCGCACCACGACGCCGCCGACGGTGACCGGCTGCATCACGGCTCGTGGGGTCAGCGCGCCGGTGCGGCCGACCTGGATCTCGATCGCTTCCATCACGGTGGTCGCCTGTTCGGCGGGGAACTTCCAGGCCGTGGCCCAGCGCGGCGCGCGGCCGACGAAGCCGAGGCGCCTCTGCCAGTCGAGACGGTCCAGCTTGTAGACCACGCCGTCGATATCGTAGCCGAGGGCCGCGCGCTGGTCGCCGATGCGGCGCTGGAAGGCCTCCGCCTCGGCTTCGCTGTCCAGCAGGGTCGAGAGCGGATTCACCGCAAAGCCCCAGGATTCCAGGTGTTGCAGGAAGGCGTGGTGGCTGTCGGCCGGGGACTCGCTGGCGGCACCCATGGCATAGGCGAAGAGCTTCAGCGGGCGCGAGGCGGTGATGCGCGCATCGAGCTGCCGCACCGACCCCGCCGCGGCGTTGCGCGGATTGGCCGGCACGATCACCGCATCGCCGAGTTTTTCGCCGCGCGCGCGGCGCGCCTCGCGTTCGGCCAGGGCGCGTTCCTGCGCGGCGCGGAAGGCCAGGAAATCCGCCTTGTCCATGAAGACCTCGCCGCGGATCTCGATGCGCGCGGGGAAGGGGGCGTGCAGGCGCTTGGGCAGATCGGAGATGGTCAGCAGGTTCGCCGTGACGTCCTCGCCCTCGATGCCGTCGCCGCGCGTGGTGCCCTTCACGAAGGCGCCGTCCTCGTAGAGCAGGTTGATCGACAGGCCGTCGATCTTGGGCTCTGCCATGAAGCGCAGCGGGTCTTCCGCGGCCAGGCCGAGGAAGCGGCGGATCGAGGCGCAGAACTCGGCGAAGTCCTCGGCGCTGAACACGTTGTTCAGCGACAGCATCGGTTCGCCGTGGCGCGACTTGGCGAAGCCCTCGGCGGTGGCGGCGCCGATGCGGCGCGAGGGGCTGTCGGCGCGGATCAGCGCGGGGAAGCGCGCCTCGATTGCACGGTTGCGCTGCATCAGCGCGTCGTACTCGGCATCGCTGATCTCGGGCGCGTCCTGGCCGTGATAGAGCGCGTCGTGGCGGGCGATCTCGGCGGCCAGCGCGGCGAGTTCCTCGGCGGCCTCGGCTTCGGTGAGGGTGGCGGGGTCGCGGGGCGTCATGGGGTGGCCTCGGCGGCGAGGGTGTCGTAGGCGGCGCCGGCCAGCAGGCGGCCGGTGAAGTGGTCCTCGATGACAGCGCCGATCGCATCGTAGAAGGCGGAGGCCTCGTCATCGCCGTCATCGACGCCCCACCACAGGCAGACCGCGCCGGCGGCGCGGGTTTCGGCCGCGAGGGCCGCCATCAGCGCGCGGGCGATGCCGCGGCGCCGGTATTCCGGGCGCACGAACAAATCCACCACGATGCAGCCGCCGGCCGCGCGGGTGGAATCGAAGACGATGTTGCCGGTGACGAAGCCGGCCAGCACGCCGCCGGCTTCCGCCACGCGCAGCATCGACAGCGGGTGCGCGCCGAGCAGGTGGCGGCGCACATGCGCGCCGGTCATGGGCACGACGGGGCCGCTGCCGTCGAGGCTGTTGATGGCGTTGAACATCGCGGCGACGTCGTCGGCTTCGGTGGGGCGCGCGGTGCGGATCACGGTGGCGGCTCTGCGGCGAGGTTGAGGAAATCCTGCTGCACCACCGCGAAGGCCATCACGCTTTCGCCGCGGCTGCCGAGGCGGCGGTAGAAGGCGTGGGCGGCCGTGTTGGTGGCCTTCGCCGTCAGCCACAAATGCCGCGCGCCCTGCGCGTGCCCCGCGCGCGCGACGGCGGCGAGCAGCGCGCGCGCGATGCCCTGCCGGCGATGCTCGGGCGCGACGAACAGGTCGCCGACATACAGGCCGCGCTCCGCGTGCCCTGTTTCGTAGGTGGCATGCGCGGTGGCATAGCCGACCAGCGTGCCGTCGGGCGCTTGCGCGACCGTGGCGATGGTCGTCGGGTTGGCGATGACGTCCTCGCGCAACCGCGTCGCGGTCAGCACATCGTCCGGGTCGCCCTGGTCGCGGTTCAGCGCGGCGACGAGCGCCAGCAGCGCTGCGGCATCCTCGGGCTGCGCGGGGCGGATCATGGCTGCCGCCGCCACGGCCGTAACCGATCGTTGCGCCATGCCCGCGGCATCGCCGCACCTCGATGCATGTCCGGCAGCAGGCGGGCTGCGGCGTCCGAACGACCGGGCGCGCCGGCGTCCCGCAGCGCCCTACCGCGCATCCGCCAGCAGGCTCTCCGCTGCGGCGCGCGCCGCGTCGGTGACGCGTTCGCCCGCCAGCATGCGTGCCAGCTCCTCCCGCCGCTCGGCGTCGGGCAGGGTTTCGACGCGCGTCTCCGCGCGCCCGCCCTTGACCTGCTTCGCCACGCGCAGATGCGCCGCGCCGCGGGCGGCGACCTGCGGCGAATGCGTCACCACCAGCACCTGCAGGCGTTCGGCCACGCGGGCCAGGCGTTCGCCCACGGCCGCCGCAGTGGCGCCGCCGATGCCGGAATCGACCTCGTCGAAGACCAGCGTGGGCACGGGCGATCCGCGGGCCAGCACCACCTTCAGCGCCAGCATCAGCCGCGAGAGCTCGCCGCCCGAGGCAATCTTCGCCAGCGCGCCGGGCGCCTGGCCGGGGTTGGTGCTGACCAGGAAGGCCACGCGGTCCTGCCCGTCCGGCCCCCAGCCCGCTTCGTCCTTCGCCGCGATGTCGATGACCAGGCGGGCGCGGTCGAGCTTGAGCGGCGGGAGCTCCTGCGCCGCGGCCTTCTCCAGCCGCGCGGCGGCGGCACGGCGAGCCTCGGTCAAGGCAGACGCGGCGGCGAGGTAGGCCTTGCGCGCCGCGGCCTCGTCGCGCTCCAGCGCGGCGACGCGGCCGGAACCGGCATCCAGCGCCTCGAGCCGCGCGCGCAGCCCGGCGGTGAATTCCGGCAGGTCCACCACCGCGACGGAATGCTTGCGGGCGGCGGCGCGCAGCGCGAACAGGCGTTCCTCGGTTTGTTCGAGCCGGCGCGGGTCGGGGCCGCCCTCATGCAGCAGGTTCTGCAGCGCCGCCTCGGCTTCGGCCAGCGCATCCTGCGCGGCGGCCAGGGCGGCGATGGCAGGCTGGGCTTCCTCGTTGGGCGGGGGCAGGCGTTCCAGGGCGCGGGCGGCCTCGCGCAGCGCACGGGACGGCGTGGCGGTGCGGCGGTCGCGCGGGGTGAGTTCGGCGATGGCGGCGGCGATGGCCTCGGCGCGCCTCTCGCCCTGCTGGAGGCGCTGACGCTCGGCGGCGAGGCGGTCTTCCTCGCCTTCCTGCGGGTTCAGTTCGCGCAGTTCGGCGACGGCGTGGCGCAGCCATTCCTCCTCGCGCTGCGCGGCGGCGATCACCTCGCGCGCATCGGCCAGGCGCTTGGTCGCGGTGCGCCAGGCGCCCCAGGCTTCCGCGGTGGCGGCGCGGCGGGATTCCAGCGCACCGAAGGCATCGAGCAGCGCGCCGTGGCTGGACGGGTCCGCCAGGCCCACCTGGTCGTGCTGGCCCTGCACCTCGACCAGCGTCGCACCCAGGCGGCGCAGCAGCGCGACGCCAACGGGCTGGTCGTTGACGAAGGCGCGGGAGCGGCCGTCCGCCTGCACCACGCGGCGCAGCACCAGGTCTTCCTCGGGCTCGATGCCCTGCTCGCGCAGGATGTCGAAGGCCGGGTGGCCGGATGGCGGATGGAAGGCGGCGACGACCGAGGCCTGCGTCTGTCCGGCGCGCACCATGCCCGATTCCGCACGGCCGCCCAGTGCCAGGCCCAGGCTGTCGAGCAGGATCGATTTGCCCGCCCCGGTCTCGCCGGTCAGCGCGGTCAGGCCGGCGCCGAAGGCGAGATCGAGCCGTTCGATCAGCACCACGTCGCGGATGGCGAGGCTGGCGAGCACGGGCGCTCCGTGCCCCTGCTCAGAACAGCCAGTTCACGGTGCGGCGCACGAAGCCCGGGCGGTCGGCCGGCGCTGGTTCCGCGCCTTCGACCAGCAGCGCGTAGGAATCCTGGTACCAGGGGCTGCCGGGGTAGTTGAAGCCGAGCACCGACGCGGTGCGCCGCGCCTCATCCGTCAGGCCGAGGGAGATGTAGATCTCGGTGAGGCGGTGCAGCGCCTCGGGGACGTGGTTGGTGGTCTGGTATTCGTCCACCACGCGGCGGAAGCGCCCGATCGCGGCGGATTGCAGGCCCTGGCGCTGGTAGTAGCGCCCGACATGCATCTCGCGTCCGGCCAGGTGGTCGCGCGCCAGGTCCATCTTGAGCCGGGCGTCGCGCGCGTAGGACGTGTCCGGGAAGCGGTTGACCACATCCTGCAGCGCGGCCATCGCGGTGATGGTCTGCTGCTGGTCGCGCTGCGCGTCGTTGATCTGTTCGTATTGCGACAGCGCGCGCAGGTAATACGCATAGGCGATGTCGCGATGCGCCGGGTGCAGCTGGATGAAGCGGTCCAGCGCGCCGATCGCCTCGGTGTAGCGGTTGCGCGTGTAGTCGGCATAGGCCGCCATCAGCTTCGCGTTGGTGGCCCAGGTAGAATAGGGGTGCTCGCGCTCCACGGCGTCGAACAGGTCGACCGCGCGCTGGAAGCGGTTGGCGCGCAGTTCCTGCATGCCGGCGGCGTAGAGCGCCTCGGGCGATTGGTCGGCGGCATTCGCCACCGAGGCGCCAGGCACCTGCGACGGGTCTGCGCCGGTGCCCTGCTGGAAGCTGCCGCAGGCAGCCAGCATGACCAGGAGGAAAAGCGGCGTTGCGAGGCGGATCATCGGGTAAGCCATGATGTCGGGCCGCTGTATATCATGGCGGACCCCGGGTGCGCCAAGCGGCGCCCGGTCAGGCGACGGCAGGGGCCGCGGCAGCCCGCACCGGAGTGGCCGCCATGCCCTCGGACATGATGGGAAGCCCGGTCATCCGCCAGGCGGACGCATCGGCGAACAGCGCGCGCAGCAGGCGGTTGTTCAGCGCGTGGCCCGAGCGCGCACCGCGGAAGCGCCCGCGAATCGGCGCGCCGGCCAGGGCGAGGTCGCCCACCACATCCAGCAGCTTGTGCCGCACGAATTCGTCAGGACGGCGCAGTCCGCCGGGGTTGAGCACCATCGGCCCGTCCACAACCACGGCGTTGGCCAGGCTGCCGCCCTGCGCCAGCCCGGCGGCGCGCAGCCGCGCCACGTCCTCGGCCAGGGTGAAGGTGCGCGCATCGGCCAGCGCCTCGCGGAAGGCGAGGGGAGAGACGCGCAGCGAAAGCGCCTGGCGTCCGATGGCGGTGTTGGGGAAGTCGATCTCGAGCTCGGCGTCGAAGGCAGCTTCGCGACCGGGCAGCAGTTCGGCGAAGGCGCCGTTCGCTTCCTCGACGCGGATCGGGCGCAGGACTTCGATCGCGACGCGCGGCGCGGCCGTCGTGACGATGCCGGCGCAGTCGATCAGGAACAGGAAGGGGGCGGCCGAGCCGTCCATGATCGGCACTTCGGGGCCGTCCACCTCGACCACGGCGTCGTCGATGCCGCTGCCGGCCAGCGCCGCCATCACATGCTCGATGGTCGAGACGGTGACGGAGCCTTCACCAATGGCGGTGCACAAACGCGTATCCACCACGCGGTCGAACAACGCGGGGATGTCGCAGCCGAGGTCGGTGCGGCGGAACACGATGCCGGTGCCGGCCGATGCCGGGCGAAGGGTCAGGGCAACGCGGCGGCCGGAATGCAGCCCGGTGCCGACGCACCCGATGGGTGCCTTCAGCGTCCTGCGCCGTCCGTTCTCCGCGGGAATAAATCCGTCCATTGCCCTCGTGCCTTTCCGGGGCGCTGCGATGGTGTCCGTAACGTGCCACGCCCTGGATGGATGCGGCGGCGAACCGGATAAACACAACGCCCCGGACCACAGAAGCATTCTGCGAGCCGGGGCGCCATTCAAGCCTTGTTTCTCTATATTACGCCACAAGCCACTGAAATTATTGAGTTAGTGCGGCGCAAAATGCGGCGAAAAAGCGGCTGCCTGCCTCAGGGATTGGACTGGCGGCGCAGGAACGTCGGGATCTCGAGCCCCATCTCGTCCTGGCCGGCGGGGCGCGCCGGGGCGCGCGGCGCCGCGGGCTGCTGTGGCACGACCGAGGGTTCGACCCGCACCGCATGCGGCGCCATGCTGTGCTGCGCCTCGGGCAGGGTGCGGCGCATCATGGTGCTGCTGATGTTGGTCGCGCGGCGGAACAGGCTCGTCATCATGCCGGGCTGGGCGCGCAGCGGCTCGGCTGCGCGCGGGGCGGGCTCCATGGCGGTCACGGCGGGGCCGACCACGATCGGGGCCTCGACCGGCGCGGGCTGCGCATAGGCTTCCGGCTCGGCGGGCTCCGCCGCGGGTTCGGGTGCCGCCTCCACCACGGCCGGGCGCATCGTCGGGACGGTCGCCGGCGCCGCCACGGTGCGGATGAAGGATTGCGGGCCGCGAGCCGGCTGCGCGGGCGCGACATTCTGCGTCGCGACCGCCTGGGTCGGGCCGCCATTCGCCACCAGCTTCAGCGGCACCTCGCCACGCCCATTCGCCTGCGCGACATCGATTCCGGTCGCGACGACGGAGACGCGCACGCGCCCATTCATGTTCTCGTCGACCGAGGTGCCGAAGATGATGTTGGCATCCTCGTCCACTTCCTTGCGGATGCGGTTGGCGGCGGCGTCCACCTCGAACAGCGTCATGTCGTAACCGCCGGTGATGTTGATCAGCACGCCGCGCGCACCGGCCATCGAGATGTCCTCGAGCAGCGGGTTGTTGATGGCGGCCTCGGCGGCCTTGGTGGCGCGGTCGTCGCCCTCGGCCTCGCCGGTGCCCATCATGGCCTTGCCCATCTCGGCCATCACGGTGCGGATGTCGGCGAAATCCAGGTTCACCATGCCGGGATTGACCATCAGGTCGGTCACGCCGCGCACGCCCATGTACAGGACATTGTCGGCCATCTTGAACGCTTCCTGGAAGGTGGTGCGTTCATTGGCCAGCCTGAACAGGTTCTGGTTCGGGATGACGATCAGCGTATCGACGAAGGACTGCAGTTCCTCGATGCCGCTATCGGCCGACTTCTTGCGCTTCGGCCCTTCGAAGTCGAACGGCTTGGTGACCACGCCCACGGTCAAGATGCCCCGCTCGCGCGCCATGCGCGCGATCACCGGCGCCGCGCCCGTGCCCGTGCCGCCACCCATGCCCGCGGTGATGAAGACCATATGGACGCCTTCGATGTGGCGGGCGAGTTCCTCCATCGCTTCCTCGGCCGCGGCGCGCCCGATCTCGGGCTTCGCACCGGCGCCCAGGCCCTGCGTGAGGTGCGGGCCGAGCTGGACGCGGCGGTCGGCGCGCGAATGGAACAGCGACTGGCTGTCGGTGTTCGCCACCAGGAATTCGACGCCGTCGAGCCCCATCGCGATCATGTTGTTGACCGCGTTGGTGCCGCCACCACCGACCCCGACCACGGTGATGCGCGGGCTGAAATCGGTGTGCTGCTGCTGCGGCACGGTCAGGTTCAGGGTCATGGGCGGGCCTCCTGGATGATCGTGTCTACGCTGAGGATTCGAGTCGGGGCGAGGCGCATCACACGCGATCCTTCACCCAATTGACGAAACGCCGGAACGCGCTGCCGGAGCGTGCCGGGCCGGGCGCGATGTCGAGCACCGGGCGACCTTCCCCCGCGCCCCACAGCAGCAGCCCGATGGCGGACGCGAAGGCCGGGCCGGAGGCCGCTTCCGCGAGCCCGCGCACCGGCAGCGGGCGGCCGATCCGCACCTGGCGGTCGAGGATTCGCGCGGCCATCTCGCGCACGCCGACCATCTGGCTGGCGCCGCCGGTCAGCACCACGCGCGTGCCGCCCTCGCGCCCCAGCGAGGCGGCGTCGAGGCGTTCGCGCACCAGCTCGAAGGTCTCCTCGAGCCGTGGCTTGATGATGTTCACCACCATGGAACGCGGGACGCGCGCGATGGCGTGCTCGTCCTCGCCCAGCAGCGGGACCGGAAGGAATTCGCGGTCGTCGTCCGCACCGCCATGCACGCTGCCATGCAGGGTCTTGATGCGCTCGGCATGCGTCAGCGGTGTGGCCAGCACGGTGGCGAGGTCGTTGGTCACCTGCCCGCCGCCGATCGCGACCTGCGCGGAATGCACCAGGTGCCCCTCGCTGAACACCGCGAGCGAGGTGGTGCCGCCGCCCATGTCGATGACGGTCGCACCGAGCTGCTTCTCGTCATCCACCAGTGTCGCGAGGCCGGCGGCGAAGGGGGCGGAGACCAGTTCCTCCACTTCCAGGTCGCAGCGCAGCAGGCAGGCGCCGAGGTTGCGCAGCGATGCCTGGGAGGCACTGATCATGTGCAGCCGCGCGCCCAGCGTGTCGCAGATCATGCTGCGCGGGTCCTCGACGCCCGGCGTGGCATCGACGGTGAAGGCGAGCGGGATGGCGTGCACCGTCTCGCGCCCATCCTCCGCGGTGCGGCGGCGGCCTTCGTGCAGGATGGCGCGCAGGTCCTGGTCGGTCACGGCGCGCCCGCCGATGCCCCACTGGATGTGGAGTTGCCGGCTGTCCGGCTGGCCGCAGGAGAGGTTGACGATCACGCCCTGCAGGCGCGTATCGGCCATCTCCTCGGCCTGGCCGACGGCGGCGCGGATGGCGCGCTCGGCTTCCTCGAGATCGACGATCGACCCGCCCTTGATGCCGCGCCCCTGGCGCCAGCCGAAGCCGAGCACGCGCGGCGTGCCGTCGCTCTCGATGCGGGCGATCATGCAGACCGCCTTGGTCGATCCAATGTCCAGCACGCCGAAGGTGCCGCTGCGGGCATGGCGGCGGCGACGCGGCGGTGCGCCAGGTTCGATGGGCGGCGGCAGGCGGGCCATCTGGTTCATCCGCGGCGTGCCCCGGTCTGCCGCGGCGTGACGGTCTCGGCAGGTTCGGCCTGGCGCGTCGGGCGCAGCACCAGGCGGTCTGGCAGGCGCAGGTCGATCGCCGCGAGCGGGCGGTCGAGCAGCCGCGCCTCGCGCTGCAATTCGCCCAGGCGACGGATCGCCGAGGCCTCGTGTCCCTCGGGCAGCAGCACGTCGGTGCCGTTGTGCAGGCGCAGGTTCCAGCGGCGTTCGTGGATGCGCACCATGGCCTGCACGCGCTCGGCCACTTCGGGTTCGTGCTTGAGCATGTCGTGCAGCGCGGGGCCGACGGAATCGGCGCCGGGGCCGACCAGCAGCGGCAGCGGGCCGAACTGGTCCAGGCCATCGGCGGCAACCACGCGTCCCTCGCGATCGATGATCACGAAACGCGCATTGTTCTGCCAGATGGCGAAGGGCCGGCGCTCCTCGATGCGGACCAGGATGGTGCCGGGCAGGCGGCGTTCGACATGCGCCGTCTGCACCCAGGCGATGGTCTCGAGCCGCGTGCGCGCGGATTCGGGCGAGAAATCCAGGATCGGGTCGCCGCGCGACACGCCAAGGGCCGCGCGGATCATGTCGGTCGGCGTGTTGCGGCGGCCTTCCAGGATCACCTGCTGCACCGTCATGCCGAGCGTTTCGCCGACACCCGCGAAGCTCTCGGCCACGCCGCGCACGCGCCCGGCCGGGTCCACCGCGCGCACCGCCAGCACCAGCACGCCGATCGCGCCGAGGCCGAGCGCGCCATAGAGCGCCGGGCGCACCAGCGAACGCCGGCGCTTGACCCAGATGCGGAGGCGCGACGGGCGCGAGGGTTCGCGCTGCGGTTTCGATGTGCGGGCCAGGCGTTCACGCGCCACAGCGGGCCTCCTGCACCATCCAGGCGCACAGCGCGGGGAAGGGGATGCCGCAATGCGCCGCCTGCTCCGGTAGCAGCGAGGTCGGCGTCAGCCCCGGCTGGGTGTTCACTTCCAGCAGCACCAGGCGGTCGGTGTCCTCGTCGTAGCGCAGGTCGGCGCGTGAGGCGCCGCGGCAGCCCAGCGCCTGGTGGGCGCGCAGCGCAACATCCAGCGCCTGCGCGTAGGTGTCGGGGCGCAACTGCGCGGGCAGCACGTGGCGCGAACCGCCATCGGCGTATTTGCTCTCGTAGTCGTAGAAGGCGCCGGCATCGGCGATGATGTCGGTGACCGCCAGCGCGCGGTCGCCCATCACGCCGACGGTCAGCTCGCGCCCGGGAATGTAGGATTCCGCCATGGCGTGGTCGCCATAGCGCCAGTTGCGGGCGATCTCGGCGCGGCGATTGTCGCCCTTCTGGACGATGTGTACGCCGACCGACGACCCCTCGTTCACCGGCTTCACCACATAGGGCAGCGGCAGCGGATCGGCGGCTTCGAGTTCGTCGCGCGTGACCAGGCGATGTTCGGCGACCGGCAGGCCGGCCTGGCGGAACACCGCCTTCGCAGCGTGCTTGTCCATCGCGAGTGCCGAGGCGCGCAGCCCCGAATGCGTGTAGGGCAGGCCGAGCCAGTCGAGCACGCCCTGGATGCAGCCATCCTCCCCGAAGCGCCCGTGCAGCGCGTTGAACACGGCGTCGGGGCGCGGATGCGTCAGTGCGTGGATGACGGCGGTGAGGTCCTGGCCGACTTCGATCGGCGTGACCGCGAAGCCGGCCTCGCGCAGCGCGGCGATGCATTGCGTCCCGGAGGAGAGCGAGACCTCGCGCTCGGCGGAGATGCCGCCATAGAGGACCGCGACGTGCTGGGTCATGCAGGCCTCCCGATGCGGCGGATTTCCCATTCGAGGTCGATGCCGCTGGTGGCGTGGACGCGGGTGCGGACCTCCTCGCCCAGCGCCTCGACCTCGGCGGCGGTGGCGCCGCCGGTGTTGATGAGGAAGTTGCAGTGCTTCTCGCTGACCTGCGCCGCACCGAGGCGCAGGCCGCGGCAGCCGGCGGCGTCGATCAGTTCCCAGGCCTTCTTCGCGCCGGGCGGGTTCTTGAAGGTGGAGCCGCCGGTGCGTGCGCGCACGGGCTGCGTGGCCTCGCGCGCGGCGCGGATCTCGTTCAGCCGTGCGGCGATGGCGGCCGCATCGCCCGGCACGGCACGCAGCCGCGCGCGCACCACGACGCTGCGCGGCGGCAGCACGGCGCGGCGATAGGCGAAGTGCAGGTCAGCCGCCGCGAGGCGCAGTACGCCGTCGGCCGTGGCGATTTCGGCCCAGTCGAGCACGTCCTTGACCTCGGTGCCGTAGGCGCCGGCATTCATCGCCACCGCGCCGCCGATCGTGCCCGGGATGCCGACCAGGAACTCAAGCCCGCCCATGCCCTGCGCCGCGGCGGTCTCCGCGACCGTGACATCGAGCGCAGCCGCGCCGGCCACGATGCCATCGGCCTCCACAGCCACATCGCCGAAGCCGCGTGCGAGGCGAATGGTCACGCCACCGATCCCGCCATCGCGGATAATCATGTTGGACGCCGCGCCGATCACGGTGAGCGGCGTCTCGTCCGGAAGCGCGCGCAGCAGCGCCACCAGGTCATCGGCATCGGCCGGGCGCACAAGCACATCCGCCGCGCCGCCCACGCGGAACCAGGTGGTGGGGCCCAGCGGCGCATCGCGCGCCACGCGCCCACGCAGCGCCGACGCGCCCGCGAACAGGCCCGGTGCGGGCGGCGCGACCTGCCGATGCGCGGCGGCGGCCATCATTTCATCGCCCCCGCGAGCCGCCCGCGCGCGCGCTGCTGCAGGTCGTTGAGCTGCCCCGGCAGCGCATGCGCCCAGGCGGTGATGTTGCCCGCACCCAGGCACACCACGTAGTCGCCGGATTTCGCGATGGCGTGGATCATCTCCGGCAGGGAATCCGGGCCCGGCAGCGGCACCACGGAGCGATGCCCGCGCGCGCGCAGGCCCTCGACCAGCGCGTCCTTGTCCACGCCTTCGATCGGCTGTTCACCCGCCGCATAGACGTCCGCCACGATCACCGTGCCGGCATCGTTCATGCACGTACAAAAATCCTCGAACAGGGTGGCGAGGCGCGAATAGCGGTGCGGCTGCACCACCGCGATCACGTCGCGCGCGCCAGCCTGGCGCGCGGCCTTGAGCACGGCGGCGATCTCGACCGGGTGGTGGCCGTAGTCGTCGATCACGCTGATGCCGCCCGCCTCACCGGTGCGGGTGAAGCGGCGCTTCACGCCCTTGAAGCCGGCCAGCGCCGACCGGATCGTGCCCTCGTCCACTTCCATCTCGACGCCGATGGCAATGGCGGCCAGCGCGTTCTGCACATTGTGCTGGCCCAGCATCGGCAGGCGGAAGGGCTTCATCGTCCGCACGCGACCCGTCGCGCGGTCGGTGACGGTCACCTCGAAGGTCGCGCCCATGCGGTCCGTGATGACGCGCTCCGCGCGCACATCGGCCTGGGGCGAGAAGCCATAGGTCACGATTCGCCGGTCCGACAGGCGCGGGATCATCGCCTGCACCTCCGGGTGGTCCATGCACAGCACGGCGAAGCCGTAGAAAGGGATGTTGCCGACGAACTGCGCGTAGCCTTCCTTCATGGCATCGCCGGTGCCCCAGTGGTCCAGGTGCTCCGGGTCCATGTTGGTCACCACGGCGACCACGGCCGGCAGCTTCAGGAAGGAGCCGTCGGATTCATCGGCCTCCACCACCATCCAGTCGCCGGCACCCATGCGGGTGTTCGTGCCGTAGGCATTGATGATGCCGCCGTTGATGACGGTGGGATCGAGCCGCGCGGCTTCGAGCACGGCGGCGACCAGCGACGTGGTGGTGGTCTTGCCATGCGTGCCGCCGATCGCGACGGACCACTTGAGGCGCATCAGCTCGGCCAGCATCTCGGCGCGACGCACCACCGGGATCAGGCGCTTGCGTGCGGTCGCGACCTCCGGGTTGTCGCGCTTCACCGCGGTCGAGACGACCACCACCTGCGCGTCGCCCAGGTTCTCCGCATCATGTCCGACCGCGACCGGGATGCCCACGGCACGCAGCCGTTGCACATTGGCGCCGTCATTGAGGTCGCTGCCCTGCACCTGGTAGCCGAGCGTGTGCAGAACCTCGGCGATGCCGGACATGCCGATCCCGCCGATGCCGACGAAGTGAATAGCGCCGATATTGAGCGGCAGCGCGCGCATCAGGCAGTTCCCATGACAGGCTGGCGCACCAGCGAAAGCACGCGGTCGGCGAGGTCCCGCGCCGCATGCGGGCGGGCCAGCGCGGCGGCGGCGGCGGCGGCGGACGCCAGGCGCGCCGGCACGCCGAACAGTCCGACCAGCCGTTCGGCCAACGCCGGCGCCGTGAAGGCCGCCTGCGGGTAGACCCAGGCCGCGTCGGTTTCCGCCAGCGCGCGCGCATTGGCGTTCTGGTGGTCGTCGATGGCGGAGGGGAGCGGCACCAGCACCGAGGGCCGCCCCGCGCATTCGAGTTCCGCGATGGTGGATGCACCGGCACGCGCGATGACCAGATGCGCGGTCGCCAACCGCCCAGCGATATCCGGGAAGAAGGGCGCGAGGTCCGCCACGACGCCGGCGGCGCGATACGCGGTCTCGGTGCGCGCCAGGTCTTCCGCGCGGCATTGCTGCGTCACCAGCAGCCGTGCGCGGATCGCTTCAGGCAGTGCGGCGATGGCCGGCGGCACCACATCGGCGAAGATGCGCGCGCCCTGGCTGCCGCCGGTCACCAGCAGGCGCAGCGCGCCGCCTTCGGGCGGCAGGGCATAGGGCTGGCCGGCCAGCGCTGCCAGCGCCGGGCGCACGGGGTTGCCGACCATCGCGACATTCGTGCCGGCCGGCACGTTCGACGTATTCGGAAAGGACAGCGCCAGAACGTCCGCGACGCGCGCCATCAGGCGGTTGGCGCGGCCCAGCACGGCGTTCTGTTCGTGCAGCACGATCACCGGGCGACGCTTCGCGCCCATCAGCCGTGCGGCGGCCAGCGGCGGGAAGGAGGGATAGCCGCCGAACCCCACCACTGCGGCAGGCTGCAACGCGGCAAGGTGCCGACGCGCCTGGGCGGTGCCCGCCACCAGCGCCATCACGCCGCCTGCCGCGCCGCGCAGCCCGCGCCCCGACAGGCCTGCGCCGCGCAGCACGAAGCGCTCGGCATTCGCGAAGGCGGAACTGTCATAGGCAGCAGACCGCGCATCGGTCATCAGCGCGATGCGCTCGCCGCGGCGCAGCAACTCCGCCGCCAGCGCCTCGGCGGGGAACAGGTGCCCGCCGGTGCCACCGGCGGCGATGATGATGGGGCGCACGGCCGGGCCCCTCACCGCGCCCCTCCCGCCGCCATCGCGACGGGGGCTTGGGAGGGCTCGGCATCCTCGCCGGCGCGCGACCCGGTGCGTCGGCGCGTGAGCGCGAGCAGCATGCCCATGCCGATCGCGATGGCCAGCACCGACGACCCGCCATAGGACACGAAGGGCAGGGTCATCCCCTTGGTCGGGATCAGGTGCAGCGTGGAGGCCATGTTGACGAAGGCCTGCAGCCCGAACTGCGTCAGCAGCCCGGTGCCCGCCAGCATGACGAACAGGTCGGTCTCGCCCAGCAGCCGCATCAGCCCGCGCACCACGACGAAGGCGAAGACCGCGAGGATCACCAGGCACACCACCATGCCGAATTCCTCGCCGGCCACGGCGAAGACGAAGTCGGCGTGCGCGTCGGGCAGCACGTTCTTCACCCGCCCCTCGCCGGGCCCACGGCCGAGCAGCCCACCATTGGCGAAGGCTTCCATCGCCACGCTGACCTGGAAGGAATCGCCCGAGGTCGGGTCCAGGAAGCGGTGCACGCGCGACTGCACATGCGGGAAGATGAGGTAGGCGCCGATCGCGCCCGCAATGCCGAGCCCGCCCACCGCACCGACCAGCAACAGGTTCATGCCGGCGACGAAGAACTGCGCGAAGAACACCGCGCAGACCACCAGCAGCATGCCGATGTCCGGCTGCCCCTTCAGGATCAGCGCCACCACCAGGAACAGCCCGACCGCGATGGATGCGCCCCAAACCTTCGACCCCGGCAGCTTGCCCTCCGCGATCAGCCAGCCGGCCACCACGGCGAAGAACGGCTTGAGGAATTCGGACGGCTGCAGCGACAGCCCCGGGATCGGCAGCCAGCGCCTGGCCCCCTTGATCTCGACGCCCACCACCAGCGTCGCGGCCGTCAGCACCAGCGCCGCGGCGAAGCCCAGCAGCGCGAAGCGCCGCACGCCCTTCACCGACAGCAGCGACACGGCCACCATCAGCGCCGCCGCCATCCCCAGGTAGGCCACCTGCTTGACGAAGAACATGTGGCGCGACGAGGCGCCGATGCGCTCGGCCACGGCGGGAGACGCCGCCAGCATCATCACATAGCCGAAGCCGATCAGCGTCAGCAGCGCCGCCAGCGTCCAACGGTCCACCGTCCACCACCAGCGGCCCAGCACGGAGGTATCGGAGCGGGAGAAGGCCATCAGGCGGCCCTTCCATTCGTGGTGGCGAGCGCGCGCGCGAGGTCGCGGAAACGACTCCCGCGCGCATCGAAGCCGGTGAACTGGTCCCAGGACGCGCAGGCCGGCGAGAGCAGCACGACCGGCGCCGCACCCGCGAAGGCCGCGGCGGCGGCCGCCGGCACTGCGGCATCGAGCGTGCCCACGACCTCGTGCGGCACGCCATGCGCCGCCAGCGTGCGCGCCAGCAGCGGCGCATCGCGCCCGATCAGGAAGGCGCGCGCGATGCGCGGGAAGTACGGCGCGAGGCTGTCGATGCCGCCCTCCTTCGCCTCGCCGCCGGCGATCCAGACGACGCGGTCATAGGAGGCCAGCGCACGCGCCGCGCTGTCGGCATTGGTGGCCTTGCTGTCGTTGACGAAGGCCACGCCGTGGGTCTCGGCGACGCGCTCCAGGCGATGCGGCAGGCCATCGAAGCTCGCGAGGCCGGCGGCGATCTCGCTGTTCGTCAGGCCGAGCGCGCGGCATGCGGCAGTCGCCGCGGCGGCGTTCTGGGCATTGTGGCTGCCCGGCAAGGCCGCGGCATCGCGCAGGTCCATGATGACGCCTGCATCGTCGCGCAGCACGCGCCCCTCGGCCCAGATGCCGCCCGGCTGCGGAACGACCCCGGAAATCGGCACCATCCGCGCCGCCAAACCCCGCGCCATCGCGGCGGTCATCGCATCGTCCTGGCCCAGCACCGCCACGTCCTCGTGCGACTGCCGCGCGAAGATTCGCGCCTTCGCAGCGGCATAGCCGGCCATGTCGCCATGGCGGTCGAGGTGGTCGGGGCTGAGGTTCAGCATGACCGCCACGTTGAAGCGCAGCGTGGCGATTCGCTCCAACATGTAGGACGACATTTCGAGGGTATAGACCCCCTCGGACCCCAAGATGTTGAGGGAGAGGGCCGGCGGGCCGAGATTGCCCCCGACCTCGGATTCGCGCCCCGCCTCGGTCAGCAGGTGGTGGATCAGTGCCGTGGTGGTCGACTTGCCATTGGTGCCGGTGACACCGACGAAGCGTGCGCGCGACTGCGCGGCGAGCACGGCGCGATAGAGGAATTCCACGTCGCACAGGATCGGCACGCCGGCCGCGCGCGCGGCCTCGGCGGCGGCATTCGCCCGCGGCAGCAGGTGCGGAATGCCCGGCGAAAGCAGCAGCGCATCGGCGCGCAGGCGCCCTTCGGCCGGGTCGCGCAGCGTCAGCCCGGCCGCGGTGGCGGCGCGGCGCTGCGCGGCGTCGTCGTCCCAGGCCTCGACCTCGGCACCCCATTCGACCAGGCGCAGCGCGGCCGGCAGCCCGGCACGGCCGAGCCCGACCACCGCGATGCGCGCGCCGAGGAAAGGGGTGAAGGGCGGGGCCGGGGGCGTCATCGGATCTTCAGCGTGCTGAGGCCGACGAGGGCCAGGATCATTGCGATGATCCAGAAGCGGATGACGATGGTCGCCTCCGCCCAGCCCTTCTTCTCGAAATGATGGTGCAGCGGCGCCATCAGGAATACGCGCCGCCCGGTGCGCTTGAACCAGAAGACCTGCACGATGACCGAGACGGTCTCGACCACGAACAGCCCGCCGACGATCGCCAGCACGATTTCGTGCTTGGTCGCCACCGCCAGCGCGCCGAGCGCGCCGCCGAGCGACAGCGACCCGGTATCGCCCATGAACACCGCCGCCGGCGGCGCGTTGAACCACAGGAAGCCGAGGGCCGCGCCGATCAGCGCCGAGGCAAAGACCGCGAGCTCGCCGGTGCCGGGCACGTAATGCAGCTGCAGGTAGTCCGCGAAGATGCGGTTGCCGACCAGGTAGGCGATCAGCGCGAACACCGCCGCGGCGATCATCACCGGCACGATCGCCAGCCCGTCCAGCCCGTCGGTCAGGTTCACCGCGTTGGACGACCCCATCATCACCAGCATGCCGACCAGCGGGAACAGCAGGCCGAAGGGGATCAGCAATTCCTTGAACACCGGCACCGCCAGCGTGTCCGCGAGTGGCCCGGGCATCAGCCAGGTGATCCAGACCGCCGCGACCAGGCCGAGCCCGGCCTGCACCGCGAGCTTCATGCGGCCCGACACGCCCTTGGTGTTGCGCTTGGTCACCTTCAGCCAGTCATCGGCGAAGCCCAGCGCGCCGTAGCCCACGGTGACCATCAGCGCCGCCCAGACCATGCCCGAGCGCAGATCGGCCCAGAGCAGCGTCGAGACCACCAGCGCGAGCAGGATCATCACCCCGCCCATGGTGGGCGTGCCCTTCTTCTCGATCAGGTGGCGTTCCGGCCCGTCGTCGCGGATCGGCTGGCCGCCGCGCTGGAAGGACCGCAGCCAGCGGATGATCGGCGAACCGAAGACCAGGCAGATCAGCAGCGCCGTCATCGCCGCCGCGCCGGCGCGGAAGGTGTGGTAGCGCGCCACGTTGAACAGCTGGAACTGGTCGGCGTAGGGAACGAGGAAGGTGTAGATCATGCTGCGGCGCTTTCGGTCAGCGCGCGCACCACGGCCTTCATGCCGGTCGCGAGGCTGCCCTTCACAAGGATGGTGTCGCCGTCGCGCAAGGCAGCGCGGACCAGCGGCGCAAGGTCGTCGGAGGTCGCCGCCCAGCCGCCCACCAATTCGGGCGGCAGCGCATCGAGCGTATGGCGCATCAGCGGCGCGCAGGCGAAGACCAGGTCGGCGGACCCCAGTACATGCGCCGCGAGGTCGCGGTGCTCGGCTTCCGCGAAGTCGCCCAGCTCGCCCATCTGGCCGAGCACCGCGATGCGCCGGCGCCCGGGCAACAGCGCCAGCAGCGCGAGTGCCGCACGCATCGAGGGCGGCTGGCCGTTATAGGCCTCGTCGAGCAGCAGGGCGGTGCCGCCATCCGGCGTGGCGATGCGAACCCGGTCGCCGCGGCCTGGCAGGGCGCGGAAGCCAGCGAGCGCCGGTGCGCCGGCGGTGAAGTCGGCGCCGATCGCGGCCGCAGCGGCCAGCGCGGCGATCGCGTTGCGCGCCATGTGCAGCCCCGGCGTGCCGAGCCGGAAGGCCAGCCGCGTGCCCAGGATGTCGGCCTCGATGTCGCTGCCCTCGGCATCCGTAGCGATGCGGATGGCGCGCGCGTCGCCGCCCTCGCCGAAGGTCAGCACGCGCGCGCTGCCCGCCCCCTCGCGCAGGATCGGCAGCATGGGGCTCTCGGCAGGCAGGATAACGGTGCCGCCGGGCTCCAGCCCCTGCGCGATCGCGGCCTTCTCCCGCGCGATGGCCTCCAGGCTGCCCATGTGGCCGATATGCGCGGCCTCGACCGCCGTGATCAGCGCGACATGCGGGCGCGCCAGACGCGCCAGCGGCGCGATCTCGCCGGGGTGGTTCATGCCGATCTCGATGACGGCGAAGGCGGCGTCGCGCGGCATGCGCGCCAGCGTCAGCGGCACGCCCCACTGGTTGTTGTAGGACGCAACGGCAGCATGCGTGGCGCCGCTCGCGGCCAACACCGCGCGCAGCATCTCCTTCGTGCTGGTCTTGCCGACCGAACCCGTCACGCCGATGACGCGCGCCGGGCTGCGCGCCCGCGCGGCGGCGCCGAGTGCCGTCAGCCCCGCCAGCGTATCCGCCACCCGCAGCAGCGGCGCATCGGCGGAGAGGCCGGCGACGTCGCGGTCCACCATCGCCGCCGCCGCGCCGGCCGCCAGCGCGGCCGCCACGAAGTCATGCCCGTCGCGCGCATCGCGCAGCGCGACAAACAGGTCGCCCGGGGCGATGGTCCGCGTGTCGATCGACACGCCATTGACCCCGACATCCGCGGCAAGCGCACCGCCGGTCGCGGCGCGCAGCTCGGCGGCGGTCCACAGCGCGGTCATGGCGACTGCCCCGCCAGGCGACGCACCACCGCGACATCGTCGAATGTGTGGACGATGCCGGCGATCTCCTGGCCGCTCTCATGCCCTTTGCCGGCCACCGCCAGCACGTCGCCGGGGCCGAGGTCGGACAGCGCCGCGCCGATCGCCGCCTCGCGCGCCCCGGCATCGGTCGCGCCAGGCGCGCCGGCCAGCACGGCGGCGCGGATGGCAGCGGGGTCCTCGCTGCGTGGATTGTCGTCGGTGATCCAGACGCGATCCGCGCCCGCGGCGGCGGCCGCGCCCATCAGCGGACGCTTGCCGGGGTCGCGGTCGCCGCCGGCGCCGAACAGCACATGCAGCCGACCCGCCGTATGCGGCCGCAGCGCCGCCAGCAGGCGCGCCAGCGCATCCGGTGTATGCGCGTAGTCCACATAGACGGCGGCGCCATTGCCCAGCACCGCCGCGCGTTCCATCCGCCCGCGCACGCCGGCCAACTGCGGCAGCGCGGCAAACACGCGGTCCGCCGGCAAGCCCGCCCCGACGGCGAGCGCGGCGGCCAGCAGCGCATTGTCCGCCTGGAAGCGGCCGGGCAGCGGCAGGTGGATCTCGTGGCGCGCCCCGAAGGCCTCCAGCACCAGCGCCTGGCCGTCGGGCAGGGGGCGCGCATCCAGCAGCCGCACCGCCTCGCCATCCTCGCCGACCGTCAGCAGGCGCAGGCGGCGCGTCGCGGCGATGGCGCGCAACGCTGCCAGCGTTGGCGCATCCATCCCGGTGCAGGCCGCCGCCGCCGCGCCCACCGGCAGCAGCGTGTCGAACAGCCGCAGCTTGGCGGCGCGGTAATCCTCCATCGACCCGTGGTAGTCGAGATGGTCGCGCGTGAGGTTGCTGAACCCCGCCGCCGCCAACACCACGCCATCGAGCCGCCGCTGATCCAGCCCGTGCGAGGACGCTTCCATCGCCGCCGCGCCGAAGCCCGCGCGCGCGAGTGCGGCCAGCGTGGCATGCAGCGCCACCGGGTCCGGCGTGGTCAGGGACGGGCCGGGCGGAAAGCCCTCCGCCACCAGCCCGAGCGTGCCGAGCGACGCCGCCCGTTCGCCCGCCGCGGTCCAGATCTGACGCAGGAAATCGACCGTGCTGGTCTTGCCGTTGGTGCCGGTCACGGCCACCACGCTGCGCGGCTGCGCGCCATGGAAGGCGGCGGCCATCAGCGCCAGGGTACGGCGCGGGTCTGCGCTGGCGATCAGCGGGCGCACCGGCACGCCAGGCGGCCACTCGGTACCGGCCGGCGCGATTACCGCCGCGGCGCCGCGTTCCACCGCATCGGCGATGAAGGCGCGGCCATCCGCGCGCAGGCCGGGCAGCGCGGCGAAAACCATGCCGGGTGCGACAGCGCGGCTGTCGGCCGTCAGGCCGGCGATGGTCGCATCCTCCATCAGCCCGGGCAGGCCGGCGCGGCGCATCATCTCACCGAGGCGCAAGGCCGGCCTCCCGCTGCGGCGCGGCGGCAGCGGGCGGGCTGGCGGGGCGCGGCCCGGCGGGGCGCGGCGTGGCCGTCGGCACCACGATGCCCGGAATGCCGCGCCCGTTCATCGGTGCCGCGAGCGCGCGCTGGATCTCGGGTGTCGCGGGTTCGGGCAGCATGCCCAGGATCGGCGCGATGCGCTGGATCACCATCCCCGCCGCCGGCGCCGCCACCCAGCCGGCCGTCGCGAAACCATGGCTGCGCGCGTTCGGCCGCGGTTCGTCGACCATGACATAGACGGCGTAGCGCGGCGCATGCATGGGGAAGGCGCCGATGAAGGCGGCAATGCGCTTGTCCGCCAGGTAGCCGCCGCGCGGGCCGGTCTTCTGCGCCGTGCCGGTCTTGCCGCCGACGAAATACCCCGGCACCTCGGCCGAGCGGCCCGACCCATCGGTGACCACCAGGCGCATGAAGCGGCGCATCAGGTCCGAAGTGCGTTCGCTGAGCACGCGCACGCCCTCGCGCGCGGTGCCGGGCTCCTGCCACAGGATGGTGGGCTGGCGCAGGATGCCGCCATTCACGATGGTCGCGCCCGCGGTCGCGACATGCAGCGGCGTGACCGAGATGCCGTGGCCGAAGCCGATGGTCATGGTGTTCAGTTCGCGCCAGGTGCGCTGGCCGGGCACCAGCGGCAGCGCGGTTTCCGGGATCTCGATGCGCAGGCGCGAGGTCATGCCCATGCGCTGCAGGAATTCGCGGTGCCGGTTCACGCCCACCGCCGCGGCCATGTGCGCCGAGGCCAGGTTCGACGAATAGGCCAGGATCTCGGGCAGAGCGAGCCAGCGGTTCTTGCCGCGGTAGTCGTTGATGGTGAAGCGCCCGACGCGGATCGGCCGCGACGCGTCATACCCGCTCCAGGGCTGCACGGTGCCATAGTCGAGCGCCATCGCCGCGGTCAGCAGCTTGAAGGTCGAGCCCGGCTCGTAGACGCCCACCGTCACGCGGTTGAAGCGCTGGTCGATCGTGGCGGCGCCGACATCGTTGGCGTCGTAGTCGGGCAGCGAGACCATCGCGAGCACCTCGCCGGTCTGCACGTCCATCACCACGCCGGCACCGCCGATCCCGTTGAATTCCGTGATGCCGCGCTGCACCGCGTCGCGCAGCGCGAGCTGCACGCGGATGTCCAGCGACAGGCGCAGGCGTTCATTCGCCTGTTCGCGCAGGCGCGCATCGTGGAAGCGCTCGACGCCGGCGATGCCGTGGCCGTCCACGTCCACACCGCCGATGATGTGCGCGGCGGTGCGGCCCTGCGGGAAGTAGCGGCGTTCCGCCTCTTCGAAATACAGCCCGGGAACGCCGAGCGCATTGACCTGCGCCACCTCGCGCGGGGTCAGCGCGCGGGCGATGTAGGCGAATTGCCGCTCGCCGGTCAGGCGCTGCACCAGGCGCTCGCGGTCGAGCTGCGGCAGCACGCGGCGCAGCCGATCGGCCACCTCGCCCGGATTATCGATCTGCCGGGGGTTCGCATAGAGCGCCGTCAGCGGCAGCGAGACCGCCAGGATCTCGCCATTGCGGTCGGTGACGGTGGCGCGTGCGACGGGCGCCTCGGCGGCCGGTGCGGGCGGCCGCGACAGCGCGGCGGCGCGGCGGCCTTCCGCGGGGTTCAGCACCGTGGCCATGGCCAGCTTCAGCGCCACCACGCCGAACAGCCCGGCGAAGCCGAAGGCGGCGATGACGAGGCGCCCGCGCGTGCGCTCCAGGATGGCGCGGCGCAGCAGGTCCGGCTGCGTCACGCGCACCAGCGTGCGGGCCGGGGCCTGCGTGGCGGCGGCGCGGCGCAGCAGCGGGCTGCCCGCCGGCGCCGCGTCGGGCTGCGGCGGCCGCATCGTCACTGGGGGCGGGGTGGGGTCCATGCCTAGCGCGCGCCGGTCAGCGTGGCGGCAGCAGCGCGCGAGATCGGCACCGGCGGCGCCAGCGACGGGCCGGTGCCGCCCAGCGCCGAGACCACGGTGGGCGTGACGACCGGCGCGGCCACACGCTGCGGCGCGACGGCGGCGGCGGGGCGCTGCACATGCAGGGCGGCGCGCACCGGGGCGGGCGCCGGGGTCGGCGCCGGCGCGGCGCGTGCTGCGGCGACGCGCGGCGTGACGGGGCGCGGTGCCTCCGCCGCGGCGACCACCACTGGCGGCGCGGCCGGGGCCGCTGTCGGCGGCGGGGCCGCGGCGATGGCGGGCGCGGGTACCGGCGCTGCGGGGGCGGGCGTGGGCGCGGCCGCCACGGCCATGGCGGCGGGTGCGGCATCCGGCACGGCGGGCGACGCCACCGGTGCGGGCGCGGGCGTGCGCGGCGCCGCGGTGGCCAGCGCAATGGCCGTGGCGCTGCCATCGCCCGCCGGCTCCATCGGCGCGAACAGCGATGGCATGCCGGCGAATTGCCGCGGCGGCGGCAGGCGGCGTTCCAGGTCGGCCGGGCGGACGAACTGCGCGGGGGTCATGGCTTCCAGCGGCAGATGCCGCTGGGCCACCTGGCGCAGCCGGTCCGGTTCGTTCAGCAGCGCCCATTCGGCGCGCAGTACCTGGGTGCGCTCGCGCGCCTGCTCGGTTTGGCGGTTGATGGTGCGCAATTCGCGGTCGAGCTGCGCGACCGAATGCTTCACCTGATACAAATACAGGCCCGCACCGGCCGCGGTGACCATGCTGAGCAGCGTCAGGGGGCGGATCATGCGGCCTCCTCCAGCCGTTCCAGCGCGCGCAGGCGGGCGGAACGGGCACGGGGGTTGTCGCGCGTCTCGGCCTCGGAAGGCCGCAGCGCGCGGGGTGTCAGCAGGCGGAAACGGGGCGCGGTGCGCGCAGCGAGCGCGCCCGGATCGTGGCGCGAGGCACCGGTGCCGCGGCCGGCGGCCTCGGCCATGAAGCGCTTGGCGATGCGGTCTTCCAGCGAATGGAAGGCCACCACCACCAGCCGCCCGCCCGGCGCGAGAAGCGACGCGGCGGCGGCCAGGCCGCGCTCGACCTCGCCGAGTTCGTCATTCACCGCCAGGCGCAGCGCCTGGAAGGACCGCGTCGCGCCATCGATGCCCGACGGGTCGCGTGGCACCTTCGACCGCACCACGCTGGCGAGGTCGCCGGTGGTCGTGAAGGGCTGCACCGCGCGGCGCGCCACGATGGCCTTGGCGATGCGGCGGGAGAAGCGTTCCTCACCCAGCCGGTACAGGATGTCGGCCAGCTCCGCCTCGGGCAGCGTGTTCACCAGGTCGGCGGCGGAAGGCCCGGCCTTCTCCATCCGCATGTCGAGCGGCCCATCGGCGCGGAAGGAGAAGCCGCGCTCCGCCTGGTCGAGCTGGAAGGACGACACGCCGAGGTCCATCACCACGCCGTCCAGCGCGCTGACGCCGCGCGCGGCGAGCAGGTCGAGCATGTCGCCGAAGCGTCCTTCGATGAGCTGCAGCCGGGGGGCGAAGCGCGCCACCAGGTCGGCGCCGCGGGCGATCGCGTCGGGGTCACGGTCCATCGCGAACAGGGTGCAGCGCGGCGCGGAGTCGAGGATAGCCGTGGCATAGCCGCCGCCGCCGAATGTGCAGTCGAGATACGCGGCATCGTCGCGCGGCGCGAGGCTGGCCAGCACCTCGGCCAGCATGACGGGCAGGTGGCCGGTCATGGCTGTGCCCCCGGGCGGGTGCGGGCGGCGAGCGTCAGGCCCCGCTCGCGGGCATTGGCAATGGACTCGCGCAGGAAGGCTTCGCCGCGCTCGGCATCCCAGATCTGGAAGCGGCGGCGCACGCCGATGAACAGGATGGCCTCGGTCAGCCCCGCCGCTTCGATGTGGCGTTCGTCGAGCGAGACACGCCCCTCGGCATCCGGGCGCATCTGCGCGGATTGCGCGAAGACCGCGCCGGCGATGTCGTCGGCATCCTTGGAGAACAGGTCGAGGTCGTCATGCCCGGAGGTCGCGTCATCAAAGACGCGTGCGGGCCAACACTCGATGCAGGGTTGCGTGTAGGATGGGAAGAAGACCATCTCGTGTTCGCCGAGCCCCGCAAGCGCGCCGCGGAAGCTGGCGGGCACGGAGATGCGCCCCTTCTTGTCCAACTTCCCCTTGTGCGTGCCCAGGAACCGGGTCATCGCCCCCCGCGTGCGGCCCGTCGGGGCCGCTCAAGATTGCTGTTCCGGCCCGGGTCAGCGGCCGGCGAGGCCCCCCGACCCCGCCGGCTCGCCCGACCATCCCGCTCCGGATCCCGCTCGCCCCCCCGAGCTTGCTGGGATCCTCATGGGATGCCGTGGGATAACACGGGAAAGTCCCCCACAGCAAGCGAGAAAGAATCTTGCGGTGCGGTGCTGTTGCTCGAAAAACACTATGTTTCCCGCCGCTTGCGCGACGAGGCTGCCCGATTTGTTGAGGGAACACGAAGGGTTTTTCGCGGCACGGCCGCGAAAGTGGCGCCAGACGGCCTGTAAGCCGGGTTCTGTCGCACCCCGAAGGGCACGGACGGCCATTCCTCTGGAACCCGCATCGCTGCGGGCTTCGCGCGGCCAACCCGGGTGGAAGGGCGGGACCGCCCCTGCGTCAACGCGTCGCCGCGCCTCGCCGTCCGCCCCTATTCGGCCTTGCTCCCGGTGGGGTTTGCCGTGCCGCCGCCGTTGCCGGAAGCGCGGTGGGCTCTTGCCCCACCGTTTCACCCTTGCCGCGGGGTGTTGCTACGCCGCGGCGGTCTGTTCTCTGTGGCACTTTCCCTGGGGTCGCCCCCGCCGGCCATTAGCCGGCACCGTAGTCCCGTGGAGCCCGGACTTTCCTCCAGCACGGGATCGCTCCCGCACCAGCGGCCGCCCGGCCGTCTGACGCCGCGCGTCCTGTGCGCCGCGAAGCCACTGCGCGTCAAGCCGCGAAGCGCTTCACGGTGCGCCACGCCAGGGCCTCGCGGCGGCGCGCGCTTCGTGCTTCATCGCGTGCCGGTCATTCCACGGGGAAGCACATGATCCGCATTGTCACCACCGATGTCCCGCGCGTGCTGCTCGCGCTGCTGTTCCTGGTCGGCGCCGCCAACGGCTTCGCCTGGATGATCACCGGGCACGACCTGATCCATCCGCCGACCTCGGATGCCGGGCTGCGCTTCGAAGCCGCGCTGCGCGACAGCGGCATCATCTGGCCGCTGATGAAGTCGATCGACCTCGTGGCTGGGCTGATGCTGCTGTTCAACCGCGCGCCGGCGCTCGCACTGCTGTTGCTGCTGCCGATCATCACCGTCATCATCCTGTTCCACCTGGTGCTGAACCCGGGCGGCCTGCCGATCGCCGCCGTGCTGGCGGTGCTGACGGCGATGCTGCTGTTCGCCTATCGCGACCGCTACGCGGCGCTGCTGCGCTGAATGGGTCAGCCCGTCGCGCCGCGGGCGCGCGTCAAGCGGTCGCCCGCGCCCGCATCCAGTCCCACAGCACCTGCGCCGGGCGGCGCAGCGGGCCGGCCGGCCTGGCCAGGTGATGCGCCCGCGGCCCCGGCGCCGCGAAGGGGTGCGCGTAGACCAGCCGCCCCGAGGCGATCTCCCGGTCCGCCAGATCCCCGCGCGCCAGCGCCAGGCCGAGTCCGGCCGCCGCGGCTTCCAGCGTCAGCCCGAAATCGCTGAACACCGGCCCGTTGCTCGGCGGCGCTCCGCGCCAGCCTGCCGCCGCCAACCAGGCCGCCCAATGATCGCGATTGACGTCGAAGATCAGCGGAATGCGCTCGGCGATGGCCTTGATCGACGGCGTGCCGCGCAGCTTGAAATCGGGCGAGCGCACCGGGCGCAGCGTCTCGGGCAGCAGCAGCTCGGCCTCCAGCCCCGGCCAGGGCGGGATGCCGTGGCGCACCAGGAAATCCAGCCCCTGCCGGCGCGGGTCCTGCAATTCCGTTGTCGCCACCACATCGACGCGGATCGCCGGATGCGCGGCGTTGAACTCCGGCAGGCGCGGCAGCAGCCAGCGCGCGGCGAAGGTCGGCACCACGCCGATCCGCACCTCGCCCCCACCATCCTGCGCGCGGCGGCGGCGCATCGCCGCGCGGCGCGTCGCGTCCTCGATGCCGGCCAGCAGCGGCGCGACCTCGCCATGGTAACGCCGCGCCAGGGCGGTCGGTTCCGCGCCCTTCGGGCCGCGCCGGAACAGGGGCGCGCCCAGCATCGCCTCCAGCGCCGCGACATGCCGGCTGATTGCGCCATGGGTCAGACCGAGCGCCTCGCCCGCCTGGCCGAAGCTGCCGGCGCGCAACGCCGCATCCAACGCGCGGAGCTGTTCCATGCTGGGCAGGCGGGTCGGGCGCATGGGCGTGAGTATTCCTCACACCCGCCGTGAGCGCGAGGCGCTTCCGCACGCCCAGCCATGCGGCGCACGCTCCCCTTCACGGTGCAGCACGCAACCCCGCACCGACAGGAGCCGACCATGTCCGTCGAACCCGCCGCCAACCCCCTCCGGACCGCAGCGCGCCCGGCCCTGCGCGTCACCACCGACGCGCTCGGCCCGCTGATGCGCCTGTGGGTCACGGCGGTGGAGGCAGTGGAACGCCGCCGCGCCGCGAAACTGATCGGCGAGATGGACGACCGGATGCTGCGCGACATCGGCATCCATCGCGGCAACGCGCTGAAGGCGATCCGCGAAGGGCGGGAGGATCAACGGCGGGTGATGCCGTGGTGGGAGAGGTAGCACGAGAGGGCCGCCGCCCCTCTCGAACTCTCCCCGCAAAGGGCCGAAAGGCCCTTGGATCCCGTTACCGCGGCAATAGGGACACGATCGCCGCCAGGCGTGCGCGCGTCGGCGTATCGGCAATGCCGTCGGCCCGGCCGGGAAGCCAGTGGCGCTGGAAGGCGGTCAGCAACACGGGCAGCGGCAGGTCGGTGCGGTAGCCGATCGCCGCCAGCAACGCCGGCACCGCATCCTCGGGCGGCGGCGCGGGGTCGCCGTCCGGCCACAGGCCCACGCCGTTGCGCGCCAGGCCCTCCCAGTCGAACAACTCGCCCGGGTCCTGCTTGCGGTCGGGCGCTATGTCGCTATGCGCCACCACGTTGCGCGCCGGGATCGGGTGGCGCGCCAGGATAGCCAGGCACAGGTCGCACACCGCCGCCATCTGCAAGGCCGGAAAGGCGCGATATCCCCATTCATGGCCGGGATTGACGATCTCGATCCCGATCGACCGCCCATTCAGCGCCGTATGGCCGCGCCAATGCGACACCCCCGCATGGGCGGCGCGGCGCGCCTCGGGCACCAAGCGGAAGATCGCGCCATCCTCCTCGACCAGATAATGCGACGACACCTTCGCGGCGGGATCGCGCAGGCGGTCCAGCGCGGCGCGCCCGCTGACCATGCCGGTGTAGTGCAGCACCAGCATGTCGATCGGCATCCCGTCCGGACGGTCGTCCTGGTTGGGGCTCGGCGCCTCGATCACCGCGAGCGTCAGGGGGCGCCCCCAAGGCTGAGCCGGCGCGGCTGTTCGACCGACTGCGCCCGGGGCCGCGCGAACGGCTTCACAGCCCGCGTTCCCGCTTGATCCGGTCCCAGGCCGCGTTGATCTCCGCCACCTTGCCGGTTGCCCGCTTCACGAATTCCTCGGGCACTCCGCGCGAGGCCAGGCTGTCCGGGTGGTTCTCCCGCATCAGCTGCTTCCAGGCGGCGCGGATCTGCTCGTCGGAAGCCTCCCGCGTCAGGCCCAGCACCGGGTAGGGGTCCTCCATCTGCTGCGCGCTGATGCCGCGCGGCGTCCCGCCCTTGGCGCGCTGCCAGGCGCTCGCATCCAGGCCGAATCGCGCATGGATGCCGCGCAGCATGTCGCCCTCGGTCCGCGTCACCGGCCCATCGGCGCGCGCGATGCGCACCAGCGCGGCCAGCACGTCCTCCAGCATCGCCTTGTTGTCGGCGAAGGCCTCGCCGAGCTTCTCGGCGAAGGGCTGCCAGCCCTCCGCGCTCTCGCGCGCCTGGTCGAACAGCCGGCCGACATCGCGCAGCGATTCCTCGGGCACCCGAAACATGGTGCGGAAGGCCTCGATCTCGGCCCGCTTTACCGGCCCGTCCACCTTGGCGAGCTTGGCCGAGAGCACGACGATGGTGAAGGAGAACAGGTTCTCCTTCCCCCCCAGCATGTGCACCATGTCGGCGGCATGCGGCGGGATGCGCCCGGCACCAGGCACGGCGCCCTGGTCGGCGGCATGGCCGACCGCCGCGCCCACCATTGCGCCGAACGGGCCCCCCATGGCGAAGCCCGCCATGCTGCCCAAGATCTTTCCCCAGAAGCTCATCCAGCCGCCCTGCTAGCACACCGCGCGCGCCGCGTCAGGCGCGCCTTGCCCGGGCGGTTGGGGCGACCTATTGCGGATCGGGGGCCCGCTTCGGGCCGAAGAAGGGGCGTGGGCATGGCGGGCTGGCAGTTCTGGATCGATCGCGGCGGCACCTTCACCGACATCGTCGCTCGCGACCCCGACGGCCGGCTGTCCACCCGCAAGCTGCTGTCGGAGAACCCCGAACGCTACCGCGACGCTGCCGTCGCCGGCATCCGTGAGGCGCTGGGCCTGGCCCCCGGCGCGCCGGTGCCCGCCGGCACGGTCGAGGCGGTGAAGATGGGCACCACCGTCGCCACCAACGCGCTCCTGGAGCGCAAGGGCGAACGCGTGCTGCTGCTGGTCAACCGCGGCTTCGCCGACATGCTGCGCATCGGCAACCAGGCGCGCCCGCGGCTGTTCGACCTCGATGTGCGCCTGCCGGACCTGCTGCATGAACGCGTCGCCGAGATCGGCGGCCGTGTCGCCGTTGACGGTGCCGAGATCGAACCCCTCGACGAGGCCGCCGCCCGCGCCGCGCTGAAGGCCGCCTTTGCCGACGGCATCCGCGCTGTAGCCATCGTGCTGATGCATGCCTGGGCGCATCCGGCGCATGAACGCCGACTGGGCGACATCGCGCGGGAGGAAGGCTTCCCCCAGGTCTCGCTGTCCCACCAGGCGAGCCCGCTGCCGCGCATCGTCCCGCGCGGGGATACCGCGGTGGTGGATGCCTACCTCTCGCCCGTGCTGCGCCGCTATGTGGACCAGGTGGCCTCCGAACTACCCGGCGTGCGGCTGTATTTCATGCAATCCAACGGCGGGCTGACCGAGGCCGGCCGCTTCCAGGGCAAGGACGCCATCCTGTCCGGACCCGCCGGCGGCATCGTGGGTGCGGCGCGCACCGCGTCGATGGGCGGCTTCGACCGCATCATCGGCTTCGACATGGGCGGCACGAGCACCGACGTCGCGCTCTACGCCGGCGAATTCGAACGCGCCTTCGAGACGGAAGTGGCTGGCGTGCGGATGCGCGCGCCGATGATGGCGATCAACACGGTGGCGGCCGGTGGTGGGTCGATCCTGCATTTCGACGGCGCGCGCATGCGTGTCGGCCCCGACAGCGCGGGCGCGGTGCCCGGCCCGGCCTGCTACCGCCGCGGCGGGCCGCTCGCCGTCACCGACGCCAACGTCATGGTCGGCAAGATCCAGCCGAAACATTTCCCGGCCATCTTCGGCCCGGATGGCGGCCAACCGCTGGATGCCGACGTGGTGCGCGCGAAGTTCGCCGCCCTCGCCGCCGAGATCGGCGCCGCCACCGGCACGCAGCAGGACCCTCGTTCCGTCGCGGAGGGCTTCCTGCGCATCGCCGTCGCCAACATGGCGAATGCCATCAAGCAGGTCTCCATCCAGAAGGGCCACGACGCCACGCGCTTCGCCCTGCAATGCTTCGGCGGCGCGGGTGGGCAGCATGCCTGCCTGGTGGCGGATGCGTTGGGGATGGAGACCGTGTTCATCCACCCCTTCGCCGGCGTGCTCTCGGCCTATGGGATGGGGTTGGCGGACCAGGCCGCGATCCGCGAGGGGGCAGTCGAGGCACCGCTTTCGCCGGAGGGCATGGACGGCCTCGCCGCGCAGTTGGACGCCCTGGCCGAGCAGGGGCGCGCCGAACTGGCCCGCCAGGGCGCCGACCCCGCGCGCCTCGCCGTGGCGCGCCGGCTGCACCTGCGCTACGCCGGAACGGATGCCTTCCTGCCCGTGCCCTTCGCCGACCACGCCACGGTGCTGGACGCCTTCACCGAGGCGCATCGCCGCCGCTTCGGCTTCGCCACGCCGGAACGCCAGGTGGTGGTGGAAGCCTGCATCGCCGAGGTCACGATGCCGGGCGAGCAGGTCGCCGAACCGGCGCTCGCCGTGCGCGCGGCCGGCGCGCCGGACCCGATCGACCAGGTCGAGATGTTCTGCGAGGGTGCGGCGCACGCCGCACCGATCTTCGACCGCGCCGCGCTGCTGGCCGGCGACCGCATCGCCGGCCCCGCGCTGATCCGCGAGGCGATCGCTACCACCGTGGTCGAACCGGGCTGGACGGCGGAGATCACCGCGCTCGACCACCTGGTGCTGCGCCGCACCCAGCCGCGCGCGGCCGCACTCGCCGCCACCTCCGACCGCCCCGACCCGGTCATGCTGGAACTGTTCAACAACCTGTTCATGAACGTGGCGGAGCAGGCCGGCGCGGTGCTGCAGAACACCTCCCTGTCCGTGAACATCAAGGAACGCCTGGACTTCTCTTGCGCGATCTTCGATGCGACCGGCGCGCTGGTGGCGAATGCGCCGCATGTGCCCGTCCACCTGGGCGCGATGGGCGAGAGCGTGCGGACCGTGATCCGATCCCGCGGCACGACGCTGAAACCAGGTGACGTGGTGGCGCTGAACAACCCGTCGAACGGCGGCACGCATCTGCCCGACGTGACGGTCATCACCCCGGTCTTCGACGATGCGGGGCGCGAGATCCTGTTCTTCGCCGGATCACGCGGCCACCACGCCGATATCGGCGGCCTCACGCCGGGGTCGACCCCGCCGGGATCGAAGACGCTGGAGGAGGAAGGCGTCGTCATCGACGACTTCCTGCTGGTCGACGGCGGCCGCTTCCGCGAGGCGGAATTCCGCGCCCTGCTGGCCGCTGCGAAATACCCCGCGCGCAGCCCCGACGTGAACGTGGCGGACATCAAGGCGCAGGTGGCATCCAACGAGAAGGCCGTGCAGGAACTGCAACGCGCCGTGGCCGAATTCGGCCTGCCCACCGTGCGCGCCTACATGAAGCACGTCATGGACAATGCTGAGGAATCCGTCCGCCGCGTGCTGGAACGCCTGCCCGGCGGCGCCTTCGCCACCACCATCGACGACGGCGCGCCGCTGAAGGTCGCCGTCCGCGTGGACCGCGCCAACCGCCGCGCCGTGATCGACTTCACCGGCACCGGGGCGCAGCGCCCCGACAATTTCAACGCGCCCTCCGCGGTCTGCCGCGCCGTGGTGCTCTACTGCTTCCGCTGCCTGGTGGGCGAGGATATCCCGCTCAACGATGGGTGCCTCAAGCCTCTGGAGATCATCATCCCCGAGGGCACCTTCCTCTCGCCACGCCCCGGCGCTGCGGTGGTGGCGGGCAATACCGAGGTCAGCCAGATGACCTGCAACGCCGTGCTGGCGGCGCTGAACGCCTGCGCCTCCGCCCAGGCGACGATGAACAACGTGCTGTTCGGCGACGCCACCTACCAATACTACGAGACGGTCTGCGGCGGCGTCGGCGCCGGGCCGGGCTTCAACGGCTGGGGTCCTGTGCAGACCCACATGACCAACACGCGCATGACCGATCCCGAGATCCTGGAACTCCGCTATCCTGTGCGGCTCGAGGAATTCGCCATCCGCCACGGCTCCGGCGGCGCGGGCCAATGGCGCGGCGGCGATGGCTCGCGCCGGCGCATCCGCTTCCTGCGGCCGATGGAGGCCGTGATCGTCGCCTCCCGCCGCACCGTCGCGCCGCATGGCCTGCAGGGCGGCGCCGATGGCGCGGCCGGGCGGCAATGGGTGGAACGCGCCGATGGCAGCGTCCAGGTGCTGCGCGGCAGCGACCGCGCCGCCCTCGCGCCGGGTGACGTCTTCGGGCTGGAGACACCAGGCGGCGGCGGCTGGGGCACGCCCGCCGCGTGACGCGCCGCACCGCCCTCGCGCTGGCCCTGTTGCCGCTGGCGCTGCTGGCGACCGCCTGGTTCGGCCCCCGGCTGCTGGATGGCGAGGCGCAGCGCGAGCGCGTCGCCGCCATCGCCACCGCGCGGCTCGGCCGGACGGTCACGCTGGAGGGCGCGGTGCGCCTGACCCTGCTGCCGCAGCCGATGGTCGAGGCCGCCTCGGTGCGGATCGACGACACGGACGACGAACCCGTCTCGATCTCGGCGCGCGCATTGCGGCTGCGCCTGGGCCTGCTGCCGCTGTTGTTCGGGCGGCTCGAGCCGCGCGACCTGGTGCTGGTCGGCGCGGATATCCTGTTGCCCTGGCCGCCGCCCAGCATCAGCGCGCTGCGCCCGCCGGCCTGGCTGGTGGATTTCGATGCGCGCATCGAGGACAGCCGTGTGGCGATCGGCGGCGCCGTGCTCGAAGGCGTGGCGGCGCGCCTCGCCGCGCCTGGTCCGCTCGATGCCGTGCGGACCGAGGGCAGCGTCACCTGGCAGGGCGCGCCGGTGCGCTTCGAGGCGGTGCTCGGCCGCCCTGGCTTCGATGGCGCGGCGACGCTCGATGTCGCGGTCTCGCTGCAGGGTGCGGGTGCGAATGCGCGCGGCATCGTGGTGGCGGAGGGCGGCTTCGAAGGGCGGATCGAGGCGGCGGGGCCCGACCTCGCGGCGCTGATCGCCTCGGCGCCGGGCCCCTTCCGCGCGGCCGGGCGGCTGGTGGTGACCGGCGAAGTCGCCGCGGCCGATGACCTGGCGCTCGACCTCGGCGGCGTGCTCGGCCGCGCGGCGGCGACCTTCCGCTTCGCGCCGGCGCCGCGGCTCGACATCGCGCTGGCGATGGCGCGGCTCGACCTCGATGCCTGGATCGCGGCGCTGCGCGGGGCGGCCGCGCCGCCGCTGCCGGTTGGCCTCGACATCGCCGCCGAGGCAGCATCCTTCGGCGGGCAGACGCTGCGGCGCCTGCGCGGGGGCATCTACCGCGAGGCCGACCGGCTGACGCTGACCGACCTCTCGGCGCTGCTGCCCGGCGACGCGCAGGTCGACGGCGCCGGCGCCACCCACGGGCAGCGGCTGGAACTCGGGCTGCGCTTCTCCGGGCCCAGCCTGCGCGCGACGGCAAGCGCCTTCGGCCTGCCGGTGGATCGCTTCGACCCCGGCGCGCTGCGCGCCTTCCAGGGCCATGCCCGCATCGAACTGGATGGCGCGCAGGTCGGCGTGCCGGAACTGGCCGCAACCATCGACCGGTCGCGCGTCAGCGGCGCGGGCGTGCTGCGCTTCGGCGCGCGGCCGGCGCTCGGGCTGGGACTGACCTTCGACCGGCTCGACCTTGATGCGCTGCTGCCGCCGGGCGGCGGCTGGGCGCAGGCGTTGAGGACGCCGCCGGGCTTCGACGCCAATATCCGCATCGCCGCCGATGCGCTGGCCTGGCGTGGCCTGGCGGGGGAACGCGCGGCCCTGGATGCGGTGCTGGAGGGCGGGCGGATCGGGCTGCGCCGCTTCTCCGCCCGCCTGGGCGGCGCCGATGTGACGCTGGCCGGCAGCGTGGTGCCCGGCGCCACCCCGCGCTTCGCGGAGCTGGGGCTGGAAGTCGCGGCGGCGTCGGCGACGGGCATGGCCGAATTGCTCGCGCCGCGGCTGGCGCTGCCGGCCGCGCTGGCCGCGCTGCCGCTCAGCCTGCGCGTCACCGGCGGCGGCCCCGGCGATGCCCTGGCGCTGACCGTCGAGGGCGACCTTGGCGAATTGCGCGCCGAGGGCCAGGCCAGCCTCAACCTGGGCCAAGGGCGCGCGACAGGGACACTGACGCTGCGCCACCCCGGCGCGCCGCGGCTGCTGATGCTGCTGGGCGCGCGCGAGCCGCCGACCTGGCTGGGCGAGGGGTCCTTCGCGCTGATCGCCACGCTGTCCGGCAGCCCCGCCGGCATCGGCGCGGACAGCCTGGACCTGGTGGCCGGCGGCCTGCGCCTGCGCGGCCCCGTCGCGCTGGGGCTGAATGGCGGGCGGCCGCGGCTGACCGGGCGGATCGCGGCGGAGCGCCTGCCGCTGCCGGGCGTCGCCCTGCGCGACGCCGACCCGATCGACCTCGGCGCATTGTCGGTCGTCGATGCCGAGCTGGCGCTGGAGGCCACCGAGCTGGTGCTGCCGCAGCTTCCCCCGCTGCGCGAGGCAACCGCGCGGTTGCTGCTCACCGAGGGGCGGCTCGCGCTGGACGATATCCGCGCGACGCTGGGTGGTGGCGTGCTCGATGGGCGGCTCGCGCTTGATTCAGCAGCACAGCCGCCGGTGCTCTCGGGCGCGCTGGGCCTCGCCGGCGCGACGCTGAGCGGGCCGTTGTTCGGCACACCTTTCGACATCGGCGCGGGCCTCATCGAGGCGCAGGGCCGGTTCACCGCCAGCGGACACGCGCCGGCGGCGCTATTGGCGACGCTGGCGGGCGAGGGGCGCATCGGCGTGGCCAATGGCGTGCTGTCCGGCGTGGCGCTCGGCGCCGCCGCGGCGGCGGCCGCGAACGAGGATTTCGCCGCCGCCGAGGCCGCCCTCCGCGACGCCCTGGCCGGCGGCGCGACCGCGCTCGACCGGCTGGAAGGCGGCTGGCGCGCGGCCGGCGGCGTGGTCACGTTGGATGGTGTGCGGATCGTCGCGGAAGGCGGCGCCACCGGCGCCATCGAGGGCAGCCTGGATGTCGCGCGTGGCGGCATCGACCTGCGCTTCCTGGTGCAGCCCGGCCCGGCGGAGGCCCCGCCGATCGGCCTGCGCGTGACCGGCCCGGCCGAGACGCCGCGGCGCCAGCCGGAAACCGCCGCCTGGGCGCGCTGGCGGGCGGAGCAATAATCAGGCCCGCGCGCGCGCCTCCAAGGCAAAGACGCGCAGCGTGCTGGCGAGCGGCGCTTCCGGCGGGCGCGCCGCATCGATCTCCGCCACCAGCGCCGCAAGGCTGCTGCCGCGCGCTGCGGCCTCCCGGTCCAGCACCGCCCAGAAGGCCGGTTCCAGCGCCACCGAGGTGCGATGCCCCGCCAGGCTGAAGGACCGCTTGGCAAGGTGCGGTTTCACCCCCCGCCCTCCAGCGTGCCGCCCGGGCGCAGCATGTCCTGGGCGCGGACCCAGCGGTCGAAATCCTCGGGCGCGACATGACCCAGCCGCGCGGCGGCGTCGCGCAGCGTGAGGTCCTCCGCCAGCGCCAGCTTGGCGATCTGGACGGCCTTGTCGTAGCCGATGCGCGGGTTCAGCGCGGTGACCAGCATCAGCGATTTCGCCACCTGGTCGGCGATGCGCGCGCGGTTGGGTTCCAACTTCGCGACCATGTGGGTGGCGAAGGACCGTGCGGCGTCGCCGAGCAGGGTCGTGCTTTCGAGCACCGCCTGGATGATGACGGGCTTGAAGACGTTCAGCTCCAGGTGCCCCTGGCTGCCGGCGAAGGTCACCGTGGTCTGGTTGCCGAAGACGCGGGCGCAGACCATCGTCAGCGCCTCGGACTGCGTCGGGTTCGTCTTGCCGGGCATGATGCTGCTGGACAGGCCATCGGCGGGGATGACCAGCTCGCCCAGGCCGCCGCGCGGGCCGGAGCCCAGCAGGCGGATATCGTTGGCGATCTTGGTCAGCGACACCGCCACCGTGTTCAGTGCGCCGTGAAGTTCCACGAAGGCGTCATGCGCGGCCATGCCCTCGGATTTGTCGGGGTTGGGGGCGAAGGCCTCGCCGGTGCGTTCGGCCAGCACGGCGCAGAAGACGTCGTCGAAATCGGCGTGGCGGTTGAGCCCGGTGCCGGCCGCGGTGCCGCCCTGGGGCAGCAGCAGCAGGCGCGGGATGGCGTCCGTCACGCGGGCGATGCCGTTCTGAACCTGGCGCGCCCAGGTGGCGAATTCGCCGCCCAGCGTGACCGGCACCGCATCCATCATGTGCGTCCGGCCGAGCTTCACGATGGCGGCGTATTCCTCCGCCTTCGCGGTCAGCGCGGCGTGCAGTTCGGCCAGCCCCGGCAGCAGCCGCGCGCGCAGCGCGGCGATGGCGGCGATGTGCATCACCGTGGGAAAGCTGTCGTTGGACGACTGGCCGCGATTGACGTGGTCGTTCGGATGCACCGGCTTGCGCGACCCCAAGGGCTGGCCGAGCGCGGCATTGGCGAGGTTCGCGATGACCTCGTTGGCGTTCATGTTGGTCTGGGTGCCGGAGCCGGTCTGCCAGACGGGCAGGGGGAAGTCGGCGTCGCGCTGGCCTGTCGCGACCTGTTCGGCCGCGGCCTTGATCGGTTCGGCGATGGCGACGGGCAATTCGCCCAAGCGCCGGTTCGCCTCGGCCGAGGCCCATTTCTGCAACCCGGTGGCGTGGATCACGCCGGGGTCGAGACGCCCGTCACCGATGGCGAACAGCGAACGCGCCCGTTCGGTCTGCGGCCCCCAGTGGCGGTCGGCCGGGATCTCGATGGTACCGAGGCTGTCGGTTTCCGTGCGTGTCGCGTCCATGCGCCCAATCTAGGGCCTCAGGGCGCCTCGCCATAGGTGGCGATCTCGATCAGGCTGCCATCGGGGTCGCGGCAATAGACCGAGGTGATCGGCCCGAGCGCGCCGTCCTTGGCGACCGGGCCGAGTTCCACCGCGACGCCGCAGCGTTGCAGATGCGCCAGCACCTGCTCGGCATCGACGGTGACGATGAAGCACAGGTCGGCAGTGCCGGGCACACCACCGGCGGCGCCGGTCCACCATTCCTGCTGCGTCGCCTCAACTGGGCGGAGGTTGATCTTCTGCCCGCCGAATTTCAGCGCGGTGCGCCTGTGCGGGCCGAATTCCTCGACCTCCATGCCCAGCACGCGCTGGTACCAGGAGGCCGAGATGGTCACGTCCTTGCAGGTGATGACCAGGTGGTCGAGGCGATCGACGGCAAAACGCATGTCAGTCCCCGGTGCTACGCTGCGGGGGCTTTACAGGCCGCGCCGGGGGCTGTCACCCGCGACCGATCAGTTCCACCGGCCGGGCTGATAGCGCCAGCGGTCGCCATCCTGGTCCCAGCGCGGCTGGGCGTATTGGCGCCCGCGGCGATTGCGCACCCAGCTGCCCTCCTGCCAGACGTAGCGGCGGCCGTTCCAGCGGTAGTGCCCTTCCTGCCAGGTGTAGCCGCGCCGCGGCCGGGGTGCCGGGCGGGCATAGGCGGGCGGGGGCGGCGGCGGGCCGCCGAGGCTGAAGGTGATGCTCTGCGCCTCCGCCGGGGCGGACACGGCGATGCCGGCGGCGGTCGCGGCCAGCCCGGCGGCGATCGCGAAAAGACTGCGGCGGGTCGTCATCAGGGGTCTCCTTCGCAGGGCAGGGGTGCCCGTCCAGTGGAGCGTCGGCGCCAGTTGCGGCAACGCCGGGGCAGGATTGCTGCGAAGGGTAACGTGGATGTGCGCGCGCGGTTGCGTCAGCCGCGGCGGCGCGCGGTGACCTCGATCTCGATCTTCATTGCATCCGTCTGCAGCCCGGCATGGATCAGCGTCGAGGCCGGGCGCGCGGAACCCAGGTAGCGCTTGACCACGGGCCAGCAGGGTTCCCAGTCGGCGCGGTCGGGGACGATGAACAGCACGCGCACCACGTCATCGAGCGTGGCGCCGGCCTGTTCCAGCGCGGCCGCAATGTTCCGGAACGTCTGGTCGCATTGCGCGACGATATCCGGGGCGATGGTCATGGTCGCGTAGTCGTAGCCGGTGGTGCCCGAGACCCAGATGTCGTCGCCGATCACCACGGCGCGGGAATAGCCGATCTGTTCCTCGAACTTTGAGCCGGAGGAGATGAGGCGGCGTTCGGTCATGGCGGGGTCCCTCAGGCGGTGGTCGGGCCGCCGCAGCGGTCCGGGCGATGGAGGCGCTCGGTGCTGGCGGGGAATTTCTCCAGCTTCGCGGCCGGGCGGATCGGGCGCGGCACCAGGTTGCCGCCGCAATTCGGGCAGAGCCCGCCAGGCAGCCGCGCGGCCGCGCAATCGACGCACCAGGTGCATTCGAAGGAGCAGATCAGCGCCTCGCGGCTGTCGGGCGGCAGGTCGCGGCCGCAGCATTCGCAGTTGGGGCGGAGCGCGAGCATCACGGCGCCGCCACGATGCGCGCGACGAAGCGGCGAACGATCGGCAGCACCACCAGCACCGTCGGGAAGGCCAGCGCCCAGGACATCAGCCAGGCGAGCGGCCAGGCCCCAAGCGCCATGCGCGACACACCCAGCGCCATGAAGGTGGAGATGCCCGAGATGATGATGGTCACGACCCCCGACAGCATCAGGGCCGTCAGCGGCAGCGCCAGCCGCGCGGGCAGGCGGCCGCTCATTCCAGCCCCTCGTAGAAGTCGTTGCCCTTGTCGTCGACCACGATGAAGGCCGGGAAGTCCTCGACCTCGATCCGCCAGACGGCTTCCATGCCGAGTTCGGGGTATTCCAGCACCTCGACCTTGCGGATGCAGTCCTGCGCGAGCCGTGCGGCCGGGCCGCCGACCGAACCCAGGTAGAAGCCGCCATACTTCTTGCAGGCGTTGAGCACCGCCTTGGACCGGTTGCCCTTGGCCAGCATCACGAAGGACCCGCCGGCGGCCTGGAAGGCTTCCACGTAGCTGTCCATGCGCCCCGCCGTGGTCGGGCCGAAGGACCCCGTGGCGTAGCCCGCCGGCGTCTTGGCCGGGCCGGCGTAATAGACCGGGTGGTCCTTGATGTATTGCGGCAGGCCTTCGCCGCGATCGAGCCGCTCCTGCAGCTTCGCATGCGCGATGTCGCGCGCGACCACCATGGTGCCGGTCAGCGACACGCGCGTCTTGACCGGGTAGCGCGACAGCGTCGCGCGGATCTGGTCCATCGGCTGGTTCAGGTCGATCTGCACGACCTCGCCGCCCAGGATGTCCTCGGTGTGCTCCGGCAGGTAATGGGCGGGGTCGCGCTCCAACTCCTCCAGGAACACGCCATCGGCCGTGATCTTCGCCTTGATCTGGCGGTCGGCGGAACACGACACACCGATGCCGACGGGCAGCGAGGCGCCGTGCCGCGCCAGCCGCACCACGCGAACGTCGTGGCAGAAATACTTGCCGCCGAACTGCGCGCCGATGCCGAGGTTCTGCGTCAGCTTATGGATCTCGGCTTCCAGCTCGGGGTCGCGGATGGCGTGGCCGGACTTGTCGCCGCGCGTGGGCAGCGCATCGAGCCAGCGCGTGGAGCCCAGCTTCACGGTCTTGAGGTTCATCTCGGCCGATGTGCCGCCGATCACGATCGACAGGTGATAGGGCGGGCAGGCGGAGGTGCCGAGCGTCTTGATCTTCTCCTCGAGGAACGCCAGCAGCTTCGGCTTGTTCAGCACCGCGCGGGTCTGCTGGAACAGGAAAGTCTTGTTGGCGCTGCCACCACCCTTGAGGATGAACATCAGATGCATCTCGTCGGCGTGATGCTCGCCGGGCTGCGCCATGATCGAGAATTCGACCGGCATGTTGTTGCCGGAATTCACCTCGTCGAACATGCCGACCGGCGCCATCATGGAATAGCGCAGGTTGGTCTCGGTGTAGGTGCGAGCGACCCCGAAGGACAGCGCCTCCTCCTCGTCGCCCTCGACCCAGACGCGCTGGCCCTTCTTGCCGAACACGATAGCGTTGCCGGTGTCCTGGCACATGGGCAGCACGCCGCCGGCGGCGATGTTCGCGTTCTTCAGCAGGTCGAGCGCCACGAACCGGTCATTCGCGCTGGCCTCGGGGTCGTCGAGGATCTTCGCGAGCTGCGCCAGGTGGCCCGGGCGCAGCAAATGCGACACGTCGCGGCAGGCGGCGCGGGCGAGTTCCGTCAGCGTCTCCGGCTTCACCTTGAGAACGCGCTTGCCCTCGACCTCGATGGTGGTCACGCCGCCAATGTCGAGCTTGCGATACGGCGTGGTGTCCTCGCCCAGCGGGAACATGGTGCTGAAGGCGAAGCCCTCGGGGCGGGCAGGCGCGGCGTCGTCGAGCGGCGGGGTCATGGGCGGTCTCCGGGCGTGCGGGCGCGTACGCGCGTCCGGGCATCTAGCCCAGCTCGGGGCAGGGCGCCAACCATCGGCATCGGCTCGGGCCGAAGCACGCGGCGCAACCGCGGCCATTGGTCGGGCCGGGCTTGCCGGAGGGTGGTGGGCGTGACCCGCCTGCCATCGCTGAAGCGGCGCGGCACCCCGGCGTCGATGGCGGCCGATCCAGCGCCCGACGCGCCGCGCGCGCTCGCGCCTGGCAATCCGGCCGCAGCCAGAACGTCGGGCGCGGGATTCAGATCCTCTCGGGATTGCCTGGCAGCAGCGCGAAGCGCGTGGGCGTCATCGCACCACTGAGGTCGATGGCCACGAGCGACTCGCCCAGGCGGAAATAGGCGAAGCAGGTGGGACGCCCTGCGTCGATCCTCTCCCAGCTCGAGCAGACCTCATTGCCGTTGATCGTCACGCGGCCGCGGTCATTGGCGGTCTGCCCGCTGCCGGTGACCAGGCGCAGGCGCTGCTCGCCATCGCCGGCGACATGCATCATCAACCGGGTCCCGTTGGGCAGGCGGCGGTCCAGCGTGTTGCCGAACACCATCTGGCGGAACTCCTCGCCGGTCAGGCGTTGGCCGCCGACCACCTGCGGCTCGGGGCGCTGCGGAGCGACCGCGGCGGGATCGGGCGTTGCGGCGCAGCCGGCCGCCAGCAGCAACAGCATGACGGCCTTGGCCGGCATTCTCGTGGTCATGACGCGTCCTTTCCTGTCACCGCACCGATCACCGCGCACCCCGGCTGGTCGAGGAGATCGTGCCCTGCGACGCCGCGGAGGGCGGTGCGATGGGCCGCACGATCTCGTCCCAGAACCGCACCGGCCCGCCAGTCGTCCTGGGCATCGGCAGGGCCATCGGCTGGCGCCCGCCGCGTTGCCGGCCCAGATCCGCCGCATTGAGCGGCTGCAGCGCCTCAAGCCCACTGACCGGCGTCACATCCGCGGCATCGAAGGACTCCGCGCGCGCCGCGCCCTGGGCAACCAGCAGGAGCAGCAGCGCGGCGACGACGCCGCGGAGCGCGGTCATTGACGCCTCCCGCCAGGCAGGCCCTCGCCGATCATGCGCCGCGTCGCCGCGGATTCGAGCATCCGGCCCATCCCTGCGATGTCCACCTGGAACTCGGCGCGCCGCTGCACGAGCGCGCCGTCGCGGCTGTTCTGCACCAGGCCCGTGACGCCGCGGTCAAGGCTGGTCATGACGCGCGTCTGCCCGGAATCGAAGGTGCGATCGACCGTCAGCGGGCCGGCGCCAGGCAGGACGCTCACCACATTGCCGGCGTCGAATACCTCGACCCGCGGCGTGCCGACGCCGATCTGCGTCAGCGGCATCGACAGCCGCTGCACGATGACGCCGCCGAGCCGCGCCTCGATGTCGAAGCCGAAGGCAAGCTGCAGCCCGCCTGGCAAGGCGAAGCCGCCGCGCAGGTCGGCGAGCTCGTCCTGGGGCAGCGGAGCGGCCGCCAGCACAAGACGGCCTTCGCGCACAGGCGGGGCGCCTTCATCCTGCGTCAGGCCGAGCGCGGCCGCGTAGCTGTCGACCATCTCCGAGGGCGCGCCCGCGCGGGCGCTGTGCAGGGGCGCCACGCCGATCGCCGCGACGGCGATGGCGGCTGCGCATGTGATCCGTCTGGCCATGGAGACGTCCTCCTCCCTTCAGAAGAAGCGCTGTGGCAGGAACCTCGGTGCGTCGGGCACGCCCGAATAAAGCACGAGCGGCGCCGGCATGCCGAGGCCGATGATGTTGTCGTCGATCGCGTCGCGCACCAAGCGACCTGGCGCACGCGGCCGCACGCCCCAATCCTCCGCGAGGTCGAAGCTCGCTTGGCCGATGTCGGGGCGGTCCAGGATCACGAACAGCACGCCGTTCCACGACTCCTCGAAGCGCACGCGCGGCATGGTGCGCGTGCCGAGGTTCGGGTCGCCGATCAGCACGCGGTCGTCGCTGATGCCGCGCACCACAACGAAGTGCCGGTAGCCGTTGTTGTCGATCAGCGCGATCGCCGGCACGCGCACCGTCGCGAAGCGGTCGAGCGGCAGGCGGTAGCCGTTCGCGCGGATGCCGCGCCGGGCAAGGTAGCGCTGCATGTCGAGCAGCGAAAAGCCCTGCGTGCGGATGCGTTCCTCATCGCCCTCCGCGATCATCTCTTGCAGGACCTGCTCCTCGGTCGTCGGCTGCCCGTAGTGGTGGGTGAGCAGCGTCGCGAGAGCCGCCGATCCGCAGGAATAGTCGAAGCGCTGACGAATGGTGCGCGCGAAGCGGCGCGAACGGATGTCGCGCACCGAGACAACGAGGTTCGCGCCGCCGGTCTGCGCCTCGGTCGCGGTCACGCTGATGAGCGCAGGCGCTGCGGCGGTTACGTCAGGAGTCCCGCCGCATGCCGCCAGCAATCCCGGCAGCAGCAGAAGGCGAAGCGCGCGGAAGGTCACGGCACATCACCGCATGTTGACGATGACCGACGTGGCCGATTGCAGCACGGTGTTGTTGCCGGTGTTCTGGAACACCGTGGTGATGCCGGCATTGGCGTTGAGCGAGCCGATGATGGAGTTGCTCCCTGTCACGCTGTTGGGCCCCACATTGTTCTCGCGCAGCAGCGCCTGGTTCGCGGCTTCGGCGTCCAAGCCGGCGCGGCCGGTCGCTCGGGCCAGGTCCTCGCGCGCAACGGGCTCGAGGTTCGCGAAGGGATCGGCGGCATGGGCCTGTGGCACGGCCCAGAGCGCGCCGATCACGGCGGTCGTGATGATGAACTTCATGATGCGTCCCTCCTCCTTGCAGGCTGTCAGAGGTCGTGCCGGCAGCCAGGGCTGCCGGCACGGTCAGGACAGGTCAGCGGTTGAAGACGGCGCCGACCGCGACGGCGTTCTGAGACAGGCTGTTGGCGCCGGCGTTCTGGTTCACCTGCGCGATGCCCTGCATCCCGTTGAAGGAACCCGTCATCGTGACGGCGGCCACGCCGCGCGTGGCGCTCGCGCGGTTGTCGTAGACCTGGCCGATATTCGCCGCCACCGCGATGGAGGTGGACAAATCGTTGGCGGCGCATTCGCAGAACTCGATCGCCGAGATCGCGGCCGCATTCTGCTGCAGGCTGTTCGCACCGACGTTCTGGTTCACGTTGGCGACGCCGGTGAAACCGCCGAACGAACCGGAGATCGTGCCGCGCGCGTTGTGGTTGCGGTCGTCCGACACGTTGCCGGACCCCACCACCTCGCCGGCATTGCCCGCGATCGCCCAGGCATCGCGCGTCTGGCGACGCGTGCCCTCGATACCGGCGGCATAAGCGACGGCCGTCGCGTTCTGCTGCAGGCTGTTCGCACCGGCGTTCTGGTTGACCTGCGCCACGCCGGTGGCACCGCCGAAGGAACCATCAAGCACGGCCGTGGCGCTCGTGGGGTCGCTGCGTCCGCCACGATGATGGTAGCCACCGCGGTCGCGCTCGCCGTTCTGGCTCGCGTTGCCGTCGACGGAGCCGGCATTCCCGGCGATCGCATTGGCGTTGCCGTCGCCGTAGGTGAAGCCCGCGGTGCAGTCGCACCCTTCGACATAGGCTACCGCGACGGCGTTCTGCTGCCCGCTGTTGGCGCCCGCGTTCTGGTTGACGTTGAAGACGCCGCGCGCGCCACCGAAGCTGCTGCCCATGCGCACGCTGTTCGCCTGGCCGTCGCCGGTCCGCGACGAATTGCCCGCCACCTGCGCGAGGTTCAGGCCGAGCGCCGCGGCGTAGTGGTCCATGACCGTCGGGTTGCGCGGCGGACCGTTGTGCCCGCCGCCATGGCCACCGTGATGGTTGTTGCCGCCGCGACGCTCATTGGCCATCGCCGTCCCGCCCAGCGCGATCACGGCAGCCGTTGCAAAAAGAAGGGCTCGCATGTCTCTCTCCTCGTTCCGTGTTCCTCACGGCCCGCCGCGGGGGCGCCGGGCTTGCGCTGAGCAGAGTGGAAGGAGGACCGGACTTGTTGCGGTCCGTGCCGAGCGAGATCGTTCCTTCCCAACCAACTCCTTTTGCGCGGAATGAGTGAGAGCAACCTGCGTGCCAAAGCGCCGCTGCCGTTCTGCATCGCGCGCTCATCCAGGAAAACCGCCGCTTTGCGGTGAAGCACGCGCACCGCGCGATAGTTGCGCGGCGTGACGCTGTGTCGTGTGAAGCGTTGCATCGCGTAAACCTTTACGCCTCGTTAACGCTTGCGGTCGCGCGCGTGGGTCGCGACGCAGAAACGCGCGACCAGGACCGGCCGCGCGTTCGCCCGCACGCCGGGCAGCCCGCAGGGCTCAAAGCAGATTGAAGCGGACCGGCACGCGCAGGATCAGCCGCGCATCCGGCGCGCTTTCGGTCACCCCGATACCCACGCCCAGGTTGACGCTGATCGCATCGGACACGCGATACGACAGGCCGAAGTTGAAGGTGCCCACATCGGTCGAGGATCCGGAGATCTGCTGGCCGTTCTGGCTCGATGGCAGCACGAAGACATGTTCGTAGCTGAGGCTCAGCGAGGCCCGTTCGTTCAGCGCGAAGCCCACGCCGAAATTGATGCCGATCCCGTCGCCGGGGTCGAGGTTGGTGTTCCGCGCCGGGCCGCCGGCGGGGTCCTGCACGTCGACATCGCGCGCGACATTCCAGATGTAGCGCACGCCGCCGAAGAACACCGCCGGATCCGCCGCCCAGGCCACCGTGAGGCCGGGTTCGATCGACCAGAAGCCGGTGCCGGTCGGCAATTCGCGCTCGATCCCGCGCAGGAAGCTGCCCTGGGGGGAATCCACCGTGTAGATCGGCACCTCGAAGGGGCTTCGCCCGGTGTCGGACTTCACGCGCAGGTTGGCGATGAAGATCGGCCAGTCCGCCAGCCCGGCATTGATCTGGTAGGAGGCGCCGAACTCGATGTCGCCGATGCCGCTTCCGGTCGGGCTGACGACGATCGGCTGCGCGTTGATGTCGGAGGGTCCGGTCTCGATCGTGTCGTTTCGAAAGACGTAGGGGATGCGCGCATTCACCTCGAAGCGGTCGGTGATGCCGTAGCGCAGCGTGACGGCGGCGGTGGTCGCGCGCCGCGTCGCACGGCTGACATCGACGGTGCCGAAGGTGATGCCAGGCACGATCGAGAACCCGTTGACGGCGGCCTGGATGTTCTCGCCGTAGAAGTATTCGAGCGCCGGTTCGATCGACAGCGCGCCGCGCGGCGTCAGCACGCCGCCGGTGCGCGCCAGCGTCGGATCGGTGCTCAACACGCGCTGTTCGTCGCGTCGTGCCACCTGTGCTGCCTCGGCGGCGGTCGAGGGGCCGCGCGATGCCGGGTCGGCCGTCGCGGCGGCTGGCGCTGCGATGGCGCCCGCTGCCGCGCCGCCGGCGCCCTGCCGCGTGGCCTGCGGCGTCGCGCCGGCGCGACGTCCGGGCGCGGCAGCAGCCGGCGCACCACCGGCGGCGCCGCGCAGCTGGGCGATCTCGCGTGCCTGGCCTTCGATCAGCCGTTCCTGGCGCGCCAGCCGGTCGGCCTGCGCGCGGATCTGCTGCTGCTGCCGTTCAAGCGCCTCCCGGATCGCGCGCAGGTCCTCGGGTGCCGCGCCCTGCGCCAGCGCGTCGCCCGTCGCGGCTGTGCTGGTGAGGATTGCAAGCGCGGCAATCCGTGACCTCGAAGCAGGTGTCATGGCGGCTCCTCCCCCCGATCCGGCGCCGGCGCGTGACGGCGCCTGTGTCCTAGTCTTCAGCGGCTCAGCGAAATGCCGTGTCGTGCCAGCATCCGGTAGAAGGTCACGCGCGAGACCCCGAGCGCGCGGGCGGCCGCGGCCACGCAGTGGTCCTGTGCGCGGAAGGTTTCGAGGATCAGGTCGCGTTCCTCCGCCGACCCCGCGGCGGGCCGGCGGCGTTGCGCCGGCGCGGCCAGGCTGCCGGCCGTGGGTCGTTCGATCGCGAGGTCCGCGGCCCTCACCGGTCCGCCATCGCCCATCACGACGGCGCGGCGGATGACGGCGATCATCTGCCGCACATTGCCGGGCCAGGCGTAGGCGCGCATGACGGCCAGCGCGTCGGGCGTGAAGGCGAGGCCGCTGCGCCCGCATTCGGCAGCGATCCGCCGCAGGAAGATGGTCGCGAGGAGGTCGATGTCGTCGTCCCGCGCGCGCAGCGGCGGCATCTCGAGCGTGAGCACGGCCAGGCGGTAGAACAGGTCCTCGCGGAAGCGGCGCCCCGCGACGGCGTCGTACAGGGAGACATGCGTGGCCGCGACGATGCGCACGTCCATCACCCGCGGCTGGCGGCCGCCCAGCCGGACCAGGTGGCCATCCTGCAGGAAGCGCAGCAGGTGGCCCTGGATCTCGAGCGGCAGGTCTCCGATCTCGTCGAGGAACAGCGTCCCCTCGTGCGCCTGCTCGATATGGCCGATGCGCCGTTCGACCGCGCCGGTGAAGGCGCCCTTCTCGTGACCGAACAATTCGCTGCTGATCAGGCTGGGCGGCAGGGCGGCGCAGTTGATGGCGATGAAAGGACCGCCCGCGCGGTTCGAGCGTTCATGGATGGCGCGTGCGGCGAGTTCCTTGCCGGTGCCGCTTTCGCCGGTGATCAGGACGGGGGATTGGACCGGGGCGTAGCGGCGCAGCTTCTCGAACACATCGAGCATCGGCGGGCTCGATCCGATCATGAACTCGCCCTCGCCGACCGGTTCGGCCTCCCGCGGCGCAACCGAGGCCGGCAGGTTCGCGTCGGGTTCTTCGCGCATGGCGGCGAGGGCGGCCAGGATCTTCTGGCGCGTCGCCGGGTGGCGTTGCGCGGCCTCGAGCAGCAACTGCGCCGCACGGCGTCGCGGCAGGTTCTCCAGGGCAGCCAGGGCGATTGGCGGCTGCTCGTGTCTCGTCGTTCCCGGGCCAGGGCCCAAGGTATTCTTCAACACGACAGGCTCCCTTCACAATTTTTTGGTTCAGGAAGGCCGGCGATATTCGCTCCGTTTCGTGACTGGCGCAGCACAAGAAACCCAAGGCGGCAGGACAGTTTGTCGCGTCGAGAATAGCCGCGTCGCTTTGCAGATGCATTGATTTACATCACAATCATCAAAGAATGTAACCATAAATGGTACGAATTAGGCGATGTTCGTCTATTTGGTGTTTTCTGTATAAAAATGAATAATACTTTATATTCTGATTCATGGGTGTGCGGCACACGGGATTTGCCGCGCCTAATGACTCCGTTCCAGCCTGACCGTGAGGTCCCGGACAGGTGGCCCGCGCGCCGCCTGGACATGCACCCGCGCGGCTTCCCTGCCATGCTGACCCCAGCCAGCCTGCGCGTCGCACAGTAAGGAATCGCCATGATCGAGGATCGCCGCATCGAACTCCGGCCGGGGCTTGTCTTCGACGTCTCCGTCGCCGGTGCGCCGGGGGCGCCATTGGTCCTGCTGCTGCACGGCTTCGCCGTGTCGCGCCACCTGTATGACGCGCAGCTGCCGGTGCTGGCCGGGGCGGGGTTTCTCGCCGCCGCGCCCAACCAGCGCGGCTATTCGCCCGATGCGCGCCCTGACCCGAAGGATTTCGCGCAGTACGACATCGAACAGCTCACCGCCGACGCGCTGGCGCTGCCCGCGGCGCTGGGTCATGGCGACCGCCGCTTCCACCTGGTGGGGCATGACTGGGGCGGCAGCCTGGCCTGGGACATCGCGGCGCGCTGCCCGGATCGCCTCGCCTCGCTCACCATGCTGTCGCGCCCGCATCCGGCGGCCTTCGCCAAGGCCATGCAGGAGGACCCCGACCAGCCGCACCGTTCGCGCCACCACAAGGCCTTCCAGGACCCTGGCGCGGCCGAGACGCTGCTCGCCAACGACGCCGAATGGCTGCGCGTGCGCCATGCCGCGAATGGCGTGCCGGCGGAGGCCAGCGCGAAGCATCTCGCGGTGCTGGGCTCGCGCCCGGCCATGGAGGCGGCACTGGCCTGGTACCGCGCGCGCGGCAAGGTCTACCGCCAGGTCGGCCCGGTGCGGGTGCCGACGCTGTTCATCTGGGGCGATGCCGACGACACGGTCGGCCGCATGGCCGCCGAGGGCACCGCCGCCTTCGTCGATGCGCCCTATCGCTTCGAAATCCTGCCCGGCGCCGGCCACTACGCGCCGGACCAGATGCCCGATCGCGTCTCGGCGCTGCTGGTCGAACACCTCTCGGCCCATCCGGTCTAGCCGCGCCCTTGGTGGTCGGCGCCGGCGCGGCCAAGGTGGCGCAAACCCAGCCGGAGGAAGCCCGCCCATGCCCGTCGTCGAGACCGAACGCCACGGACAGATCCTGGTCGTCCGCATGAACCGCCCCGAGCGCCTGAACGCGCTCAACCACGAGATGCGCGTGGAGCTCGCCAAGACCTGGACCGCCTTCCGCCACGATGAAGGGCTGGAGGTCGCCATCCTGACCGGCACCGGCCGCGGCTTCTGCGCCGGCGAGGACATGAAGGAATCGCTGGCCGAGAAGAACCCCGGCGGCCGCGGCGCAGATTTCGAGGACCCCTACAATGCCGGCACGCTCGAAAAGCCGGTGATCGCCGCGGTGAACGGCTTCGCCATGGGCGGCGGCTTCATGATGGTGGAACGCTCCGACCTGCGCGTCGCCGCAACCACCGCGGTGTTCGAGGTGTCGGAGGCGAAGCGCTGGCTGCTGGGCGGCTACAACCACGGCCACCTGGCGAACATGGCCTTCCCGGTCGCGATGGAGATGGCGCTGGGCTTCCGCTTCACCGCCGAACGCTTCCACCAGCTCGGCTTCGTCAACCGCCTGGTCGAACCGGACCAGGTGATGGAGGAAGCGATGGGCATGGCCCGCCATCTGCTGACGCTGCCGCCGGCCGCGCGCGTCAACACCGTCCACATGATGCGCCTGATGCGCCCGCAGCCGACCGAGGCGCAACGACGGCTGGCCGATGCGCTGCACCACCACGGCGCCCGCAGCGACCTGATCGAGAGCCGCGCCGCCTTCGCGGAAAAGCGCGCGCCGAACTTCAAGGGCTGGGACGACCCGGCGGACCGCTACAGGCTGCCGAAGCTGGACTGACCCTGGTCAGATGCCCACCGGTGCGCGCAGCGTGCTGCCGTCGCTGAAACGCGCCAGGGCGAAGGGGGCGGCATCGACCACCGGCGGCGCGCCACGCGCGAGGTCCGCCGCCAGCCGGCCCGCGCCGGGCCCGATGCCGAAGCCATGCCCGCTGAAGCCCGCCGCGACCACGAGGCCCGGCAGCGCATCGACGCGCGAGATCACCGGCACCGCATCCGGCGTGGAATCGATCCAGCCCGCCCAGAGTCGCGCCGCCTTGATGCCCGCCAGCGCCGGATAGGCGGCGACGATCGCATCGATCGCCGGCTGCACGATGCCCGCCTTGGGCTTCGCCTCCAGCACGCGCATGCGTTCGAAGACCGTCGGCTTGTCGAATGACCAACGGCCATGCAGCGCATCCGGCCCCTGGAAGAAGGAGCGGCCGAAGCGGAGTTCCACCATCGACCAGTTCTTCCGCAGCGCGGGCAGGAACTGCCGCGCGTAGCGGATGCCCGCCGGCGTCAGTTCCAGCCGCCCGCGCGCCTTGGCCGCCACCAGGTAGCCGCCATCGAGCAGCGGCGTCAGGATGAACTCCGGCGTCGAGAGTGGCCCCGTGCTCACTTGCGGCGCCGGCGTGGTGGCGAAGATGGTCGAATGCACCGACGACTGCGGCATATCGATGCCGTGCCGGCGCAGGAACATCGACGCCCAGGCACCGCCCGCCAGCACCACCGCCTGGGTGCGGATGCGCCCCTTCTCGGTAAAGACACCGCTGATGCGCCCGCCGGTGGTGTCCAGCCCGCGCACCGCGCAGCCCTGGTGCAGCGTGGCGCCGCGCGCACGCGCCGCGCGGGCGAGTGCGGGGGCCGCCTTCGCCGGTTCCGCCCGCCCGTCGCGCGGCGAGACCACGCCACCGACCCAATCCTGCTGGTTGCCTGGCGTGAGGCGCTTCGCCTCCGCCGCATCGACCACCCGCGCGCCCACCTGGAATGGCTGCGCCATGTCGAGCCAGGCCTGCCAGGTCGCGAGTTGCTGCGGGTCCTTCGTGACGTAGACGAGGCCGTTGCGACGGAAGCCCATCTCCGCGCCGATCTCGGCCGGCAGCGTGTCCCACAGCGACTGGCTGTGCTGCATCAACGGGATTTCGCGCTCGTCGCGGTTCAGCGTGCGGCACCAGCCCCAGTTGCGGCTGGATTGCTCGCCGGCGACCACGCCCTTCTCGACCAGCGCGACGGAAAGCCCCACCTTCGCCAGGTGATAGGCCGCCGAGACGCCGATGATGCCGGCGCCGATCACCACCACATCGGCAGCCTCGGGCAGGGTGGGGTCGCTCTCGACCGGGTCGAGCAGGCGGGTCGGGAGCATCGGGCGGTCCTCGCAGCGCGGGCATCGAGTCATTGCGGTGCGGCGCTCGCTTGTCCAGATGCCGGCGGCGCACAAGACTGCCGCGATGCCCGCCGCCATCGCCCGCCACCTGCTGCCGCGCGACGACGCCTTCCCGCTGCGCGCCGAGGCGCTGGGCTTCCGCTTCCATTCGCCGGATGACCGCGAGTACTGGACGCGCGATGCCTGCTACGCGCTGGCGCCGGAGGCGGTCGCGGCGCTCGAAGCCGCCGCGCGCGAATGCAACGCCATGATCGCCGCCGCCGTCGATGCCGTTGTGAAGCGCGGCGACTACCGCGCCTTCGGCTTCACCGACCGCCTGGCCGCGCTGGTCGATGCGTCGCACCGCGCCGCCGAGCCCTCGCTCTATGGCCGCTTCGATTTTCGCCTGTCGCCCGATGGAGGCATCAAGCTGTTCGAATTCAACGCCGAGACGCCTGCCGCGCTGCTCGAAGCCGCCGTGGTGCAGCTTGCCTGGTTCGAAGAGACGCCCGCCGCGCGCATCGGCACCGACCAGTGGAACCGCATCGATGACGCGCTGGTGGCGCGCTGGCCGGCGCTGCGCCTGCCGCCGCTGATCCACTTCGCCGCCGAGCACGAGCGCGAGGACGAGGTCGCGCAGGTCGCCTACCTGATGGCGACCGCGCGCGCCGCCGGGCATGACGCGGAATTCCTGCCGGTCGAGGACATCTCCTGGCACGAGGAGCAGGCGCGCTTCGTCACGCCCGACGGCACGCCGCTGGCTGCGTGCTTCAAGCTCTATCCCTGGGACTGGCTGGATGCCGAGGAAGGCGGGCACCTGCTGCCGCTCGGCCGCACCCGCTGGATCGAACCGGCGCGGCGCATGATCGCGGCGAACAAGGCGATCCTCGTCACACTCTGGCAGATGTTTCCCGGGCATCCTCTGCTGCTGCCGGCCTCGCTCGACCGCGCGGCGATCGAGGGGCCGGCCATCGGCAAGCCGGCGCTGGGGCTTGAAGGGCACGGCATGCGGGTGGAGGGCGTGGCGGAGGATGTCTCGACCGAGATCGCCGAGGGTTTGCCAATATCCCCTACGATCTGGCAACAATGGGCGCCGCTGCCGGGGCATGCGACGCCGCAAGGTGACGCCTTTCCCGTCATGGGCGTCTGGATGGTGGGCGACGAGCCCTGCGGGCTCGGCATTCGGGAAGGCGACGAGCTGGTGACGACGCTCGAGGACCGCTTCGTGCCGCATGTGGTGCTCTAGGCACCCATGACGAATCCGCCGTTCCAGCGCATTGCCGTGAACACCCCGCGCGAGGCCGAGGCCCGGCTGCGCGACCTGGGCATGCTCCAACCCAATGCCGATGGCACGCCCTGGTGGGTGACCGATTCCGCCTATGTGATCGACGCCGCGCTGGTGGACCGTGTGTTCGACGCCGCCAAGGGCATCCAGCAGCGCTGCTACGCGGCGGTCGAGGCCATCGTGGGCAGCGGCGACTTCTCCTATTTCGGCATCCGCAATCCGGCGATGCAGACCGCCATCAAGCGATCCTGGGCGGCCAAGGATTCGCCCATGCATGGGCGGATGGACTTCACCTTCGGCCCAGACGGCACGCCCCTGCTGCTGGACTACGAGGCCGATTCCCCCTTCGGCCTGGCCGAGGCCGGGCATGTCCAATGGGGCTGGTTCGAAGCCTGGCAGGCCGCCGAGGGCAAGCCCTCCGACAGCCAGGAAAACCTGATCTACGAGACCTTCATCAAGCACCTGCCGCGCACCGGCCTGCCGATGCGCTTCGCCATCGCGGTGGGCGGCGACACCCTGCCGGACGGCCGCCCGGCCGATACCGGCGAACGCTTCGACGCCCAGTTCATCGCCGAGATGGCGACCGAGGCGGGGCTGCGCCCATCCATCTGCTCGATCGGCCAGATCGGCTGGGACATGGACGCCAAGGCCTTCACGGATGAGGCCGACGAGCCGCTGCAGGCACTGGTAAAGATCTACCCGTGGGATTGGATGGAGGACGAACCCAATGTGGACGTGCTGCCGGAATGCCGCACGCGCATCCTGCCCGGCGCCTGGACGCGCCTGCTGTCCGACAAGACCATGATGGCGCTGCTGTGGCACCAGCAGCCCGGCGCGCCGAACCTGCTGCCCACCTTCCTCAACCGCCCGGAGCAGGGGGCGACCGTCGCCAAGCCCCGCCGCGGCTGGGATGGCGAACACGTCTACCTGCCTGGCCAGACCCCCGGCCTGGTGCCGGAGGACGAGATGGGCCCGCTGCTGTTCCAGGCCCGGTGCCCGCTGCCGGTGTTCAACACCAAGGCCGGCGAGGTGCATGCCAACCTGAGCGTCTGGATGGTGGGCGGCGAGCCCGCCGGCATCGCCTTCCGGGAATCGCGCGGCCCGGTCACCGGGCCGGCCGCGCGCTTCGTGCCGCATATCCTGCGCGGGTAGGGCCGTGATGAACGTCCGGCACCGGCCCGCTCCCCCAGCCCGCCACCCGTCGCGCCAGCGGCGCGCTGTTCGCGCGACGACGGTATCCTGGATGCGTGGCCGGGTGGGGGAGCGGGCCGGTGCCGCGCTCCGCAATGCCGTCTGACGCGCGCGAAGAAGGAAATCCCCCGCATGTCCGCCGCCGAGGTCCTCGCCCTGTTCCCCGCCACCTTCCTCAGCTTCCTCGTCGCCTTCTCGCTGGGCGCGGTGTTCTGGATCGCCGGGCTGGTGGTGGTGTCGCTCATCACGCCGCATTCCGAACTGAAGCTGCTGCGCGCGGGCAACCTGCCCTGCGCGCTGGCCTTCGGCGGCAAGGCGCTGGGCATGGTGCTGCCGATCGCCGCGGTGGCGCGCACCGCGGCCGGGCCGCTCGACCAGATCATCTGGTGCATCGTGGCGGTGGCGGTGCAGCTGGTGGTGCACCTGATCCTGACCACGCTGCTGGAAGGCCGCCTGAAGGAGGAGATCGAGGCCGACCAGCTCGGCGGCGCCGCAGTGTTCATCGCCTTCATGCAGGTCGGCGCGGGCGTGCTCAACAACGCCGTCATGTCGGGCTGACGTAGGGCGATGTCCATCCCGCCGCCGCCATCGCCCCGCCGTTCGCGCACCGTGCGCGCCGCGGCGCTGGTCACGCTGGGCCTCGGCGTGGCCGGCTGCGACGAGACGCCGCCGGGCGACCTGCCGGGTGCCGCGGAAGCCCGCCTGGAAGCCTGCCGCGCGGCGCATCGGCGCCTGGATGAGGACCCCGCGCGCTGCGACCGGCTGGAAAGCACCCTGGCGCGCGAACAGGCGCTGACCCGCCCACGCTTCACCACGGTGAATGCCTGCGAGACGCTGTTCGGCCGCGGCGCCTGCGAGGGCGAGACGCTGGCCGCCGAGCCGCCCGGCTGGCGCCCCGCGCTGGCCGGCTGGTCGCGCGTGCCGGGGCAGATGACCGCCGTGCAGCCCGTTGTGCGCGACCGCGACGGCACCGCCTGGGCGCTGCCCGAACCCGCTGCCGCCGTTGCCGGCGGCGTGGCGCAGCAGGCCCAGCCGCGCCAGGTCGCGACGCTCGACTATACCGCCAGCGCGCGGGCGCCGCTGCCGGTCTCCCTGGCCTATTACCGCCTGGCGCCGGTCTATCCTGACGAGGCGCTGTGCACCGCCGAATGGCAGTCCTGCGAAGGCTTCGACCTGCCGCTGCCGACCCGCTTCGCCACCGAGGAATCCTGCCGCGCCACCTGGACGCAATGCAGCGAGGTGGAGATTCCGCCCGCTGCACTGCTGGCCGCTGCGGGGGCGGCGGCGGCGACGCCTGGCACCGGCAGCACGACCACGCCGCGCGGTGGCTTCAGCGGCTACAATTCCTTCTGGGTGCATCGCTACGGCGGCGGCATCGGGCCGCGCTACCAGGGGTGGACCTGGTCGGCCGATCGCCAGCCGACCGCCGCCTATCGCCCGGCCACCGGCACCGGGCCGCTGCGCGCCTGGGACAGCGGCACTCGCGCGTTGGGCCAGGCGAACCGCATGGGCGTCTATACCGGCCCGTCCGGGCAGCGCCTGACGGGTTCGACGATATCGCGGCCAACCTCCACCATCACGCGCGCGGGGTTCGGTTCGACCGGCCGCGCCTATTCCTCGGGGGGCTGAGCCATGGACGCCGTCGCCCGCGTCAGGGGCACGCTGCGCCAGCAGGACCGCCCGCCCGCGCAGGCCGAGACGCTGCTGACCGACATGCAGCGCCGCATGATGTTCGGCCTGGTCGCGGCCGGCATCGGCTATGTGCTGATTGCGCTGTTGGTGCCGCCGCGCGGCGCGGCCTTCTGGGTGGCCTTCTTCGTGGGCGCGCCCGCGCTGGGCGTGGTCGCGGCGCTGTTCGGCAAGCGGCGCGGCCTCGATGCCTGGCTGCTGGCGGGCGGCAAGCCGAAGCAGGGCGTGCAGCCGGTCGCCGCCGCCACGCTGCCGGATGCGCAGCGCCAGGCGCTGCGGGTCGCGGTGGTGCCGGTGCTGCTGGGCGAAGTGGCGCGCGCCGCGCCTCGCATGCAGGCGGCCGAGCAGGCCGCGGCCGGACGTCTTGTCGATGCGGCCGTCGCCGCATGGAACGCCGCGGCCGACGATGCGGCGCGCCAGCGGATTGCGACCGCGCTGCCGCCGCTGGTGGGTGGGTTGCTGGCGGGCGGCGCCGATGCCGTCCGCGCGGTCGAGGCCTTCGTGGCCTTGGCGGGAGGTGCGCGATGAACCCGCTCGCTGTCCGGGCCCGGCTGTACCTGCTGGGCGCCGCCGCGCTGGTGCTGTTCGGCGGGATGCTGTTGGCCACCGGGCGCTGGAACGCGGCCGAGGCCGACCGCGCCTTCGTCGAGGCCGCGGCGCGCGCCGCCAGGCTGCCCGAGACCACCGCGCCGCCGCGCTACTGGGCGCCCACCGCCGCCGCGCGGCCTGGCCCCACCGTGACCCGCCGGATCGAGGCGGTGGAACTGGCGCGCACCATGCCTGCCGCGCCGCCGCGCCCGCCGGCGCCGTCCGACACTTCCTCCGCCAAGCCGCCGGCGGCCGCGCCATGATCCTCGGCATCCTGTTCCTGCTGGGCGCGGCGGTGCTGGTCTTCCTGGCCTGGCGCACGCTGCGCCGTGCCAGCGGCGGCGACTGGGTGCGCGCGGAGGGCACGCGCATCGTCGTCGAGGTGCCACCGGGGCGCGAGGCGCCGCGGCTGCGGCTGGAGAGCGCCGGCACGGTGATGGTCGCCGCCGCCGCCGCGGAATGGGCGCCGCGCCCCGCAGTCTCTCAGGTGCTGGGCAATCCGGATGCGGCGCCGGGGCGGATCGGCGGGGCCGCCACGACCGGGCGCTGGCGCGTGGCGGCGCTGCTGGACCTGGCGGCGCCGGACACCTTCGGCACCGGGGACGCGGCGCTGGACCGCCGGCTGGCCGAGAGCCTGGGCGGGTCCGCGATGCTGCTGGAACGCGTCGATGGCGGCGCGGCGCCGATGCTGCTGCATGGCGTCGGCAGCCAGGCGGATGGCAGCATCGGCGGCCTGTCGCTGCCGCAGGCCCGGTACGACGACCTGGTCGGGCGGCTCGGCGACCCGACAGGCCTCGCGCTCGACGTGATCCGCCGGCGCATCCAGCGTGCCGGCTGGGGCGGGGAACGCGCGCAGCGGCGCCGGCCGGGCTGATCGCGCGCAGGGCGTCGGGCGCGCCCTCAGCCCAGCGTGAAGGCCTCGTTGATCGCGCTCTTCACGCCGCCACCCATCTGCGGGCCGCCGCCGGCGACATAGATCCCGTCGCCGATCACCACCGCGCCCATGCCGTGGCGCGGCGTGAGCATCGGGGCATAGGCTTCCCAGGCATTGGTGGCGGGGTTGAAGGCCTCGTTCTGGCCATAGACGCGGTTGGTGCCCTCGCCGCCCATGCAGAAGATGCGGTCGCGGTACCAGACGCAGCCCTGGCCGGAGCGCGCCGTCGGGATCGGCGTGCGGAAGGTCCAGTCGTCGGTGCGCGGGCTCCAGCTGTGGTGCAGGTTGGAATTGGTGTGGAAGGTGTCGACGCGCCCGCCGATGATGTGGATGGCACCGGCCACCACCACGATGCCGGTATGGTCGCGCGCCACCGGCATGGGTTGGCGGCGCGAATAGGTATCGGCCTGCGGGTCATACACCAGGTGCCAGTCGATCGACCGGCGATTGTCCGACCCGATGGCGCCGCCGATGATGTGGATCTTGCCATCCAGCGCGATGCAGGCCATCGCGCCGCAGGCTTCCGGCAGGCGGCGCAGATTGTGCCAGCGCGTGCCGTCGAAGGCGAAGGCGCCGTCATGCGGCAGGCGGTTCTGCTCGAGGAAGCCGCCGAAGGCGTAGATGCGATCGCCAAGTGTGGCCACGCCCACATGGTTGGCGCCGCGCGGCAGTTGCGCCAGTTCCTCCCAGCGGTCGGTGCGCGGGTCGTAGGCGTGGTGGTAGGGCCGGTCCACGCGCTGTTCGGCATAGCCGCCGATCAGGTGCATGCGGCCGCGATATTCCACCGCCCAGGCCATCTCGGTGCGCGGGATCGGCAGCGGTGCCAGTGGCCGCCATGCGCCCTGCTGCGCGGCGCGCGGGGCGGGGCTGTCGGTCACCGCATGCTGCGTCGCGAGGTCGGGCAGGCCCATGCGCCCGGGCTGGGCCAGGCGTTCGAACTGCCCGCCGTGATGCGCGTGCGGGTTGCTTTGGGAGAAGGCCGGGGCGGCGGCCAGCGCGGCACCCCCCGCGAGCAGCATGCGTCGGTTCATCGACATCCCAGTTCTCCACGACGGTTCCCGGCAGCCCGGCGGGCCTGCCGCGGCAGATTTCAGGACAGTCCGGCCAGGCGCAAGCCCCGCAGGAAATGATCGATGTCGCGGCGCCGCACATAGGGCGCGGCGCGGCGGAAGCGCTGCAGCGTGAAGCCGGGGTCGAGCTCGAGCAGCGCGCGCACCGCCGGGCGTGCCTCGCCCTCCCGCCCCAGATGGCCCAGCGCCGCGATGCGCGCGCGCAGCGCGGCGGTGAAGCGCGGCTGCATCTGGAGCACGGTGCGCGCCATGTCGGCCGCCGTCTCGTGGTTGCCCAGCAGCATCTCGACCGTGGCGAGCCCGGCCTCGGTGAAGAAGGCGTGCGGGTCGCGCGGCAGCAGTTGCAAGGCGCGCAGCAGGTGCCGCCGCCCGGTCTCCGGATCGCCGGAATAGGCATGCGCCATGCCCGAGAAGGTCCAGGCCGCCGGCAGGGACGGGTTGATCGCCAGCGCCTGGCGGCACAGCGACAGCGCCTCGGGCACCTGGTGGTGCAGGAAGCCGCGGGCATGCCCGGCGATGGCCAGGCCGCGCGCATCCCGCGGGTCGAGCAGCACGGCCTGTTCGGCGGCGGCGGCGGCGGCCGCCAGCACCTCGCGTTCCTGCGTCGCCCAGCCCTGGCCGACCAGCAGGATGTTCCACCAGGCCAGCCAGGCATGGGCTATGGCCAGGCGCGGGTCGCGCTTGACCGCCATGCCGAGGATCTTGCCGGCGCGCAGGAAGGCGTCGCGGTCCAGCCGGTAGATGTCCGGCAGCACGCGCATCACCAGGTCCTGCGCGCTGGATTCCGACAGCGGCACCTGCGCGGCGCGCTCGGCTTCGAGCAGCAGCAACTCGTGTTCCAGCCGCGCGCAGGCCAGCGCGGCCACATCCTCGGCGAAGGCGGCCGGGCGGGCGGGATCGGCCTCGGCGGTGAGCGACCACAGCACCGCGCCGCCGCCGGCGGCATCGATGAAGCGCAGGACCGCCTGCGCGCGGCTTTCGGACAAATGGATTTTCCCCGTCAGCAGGTAGTCCGCCGCCGGCGCTGGGCGGCCGGGCACCTCGACCACCACGGCGACAGCGCGCAGCGCCGCGAGCGCGGCCAGCACCGCATCGTTCACCGCCGCATCGAGGTGGCCGATGCGCGGCCCGGCCAGGTTGCGCACCGGCACCACCAGCACCGAGGGTCGCCGTGCGGCCGGCGCGCCGCGCTCGGGCGGCCGGGGTTCGGCGTGCGGCGGGGCGGTCGTGCCAGCCTCGGCGCGCGCCAGCCATTCGTCGAGCTGCGGGTCGATGCCGCGCAATTCGGCCAGCAGGGGCCAGCCCTCGGTGCGCGGCGCGGTCTCGACCGCCACGCGGTCGGCGCGCAGCCAGAGCGAGGAGGCGTCGGCGCCGAACGGATCGACGCCGCCCGACAGCAGCCCGCCGCGCAGGTCGTGCAGCACGTCGCGCAGCCGGGCCAGGCCCTGGCGCGGTTCCGCGCCGCTCCAGAGCAGCCCCGCCACCAGCCGGCGCGGCATGACATGGCCGGGGGCCAGCGCCAGCAGCGCCAGCAGCGCCCGCGGCCGTGCGCCGCCGGGCAGCAGGGAGGCGCCGTCGGCGCCCAGCACCTGCAGCGTGTCGGCCAGGCGAATGCGCAGCGCGGCGGGGGCGGGCGGCTCGGCCGGGGGCGGCGCGGGGCCGACGCTTCGCGACGGGCTGAGCAATGGCGGAACCTCTCCAGCAGCCGATGCGCCGACGCGTTTCCGACGCTTGCCGACGCCGATACCTCAAGGCTTCGCAGCGCGAAAAATCAAGACTGAATTCCGCGCAATGGTTGAGAAACTGTCATGGACACCGCCGTGAACCTGATCGCGACCGGCACCGTGCCGCCCGTCCACCCGCCCCGCACGCCGCCGGCCCCGCGCCGCGCCCGCCCAGCCCCGGCGGCGGCCCAGCGCCGTGCCCCGCCCATCGAGGCGGCCGACCACGAGGTGCTGTTCGGCGTGCTCGCCCCCTGCCTGGGCTGGGTCGAGGCGGCGGCGGCGACGGAGGCCGCGCTGCAGCGCTTCGGCGGCCTGGCCGGCGCGCTGGCGGCCCCGGAGGCCGAACTCGCCGCGATCGGACCGCTGGGCGAGGCCGGCGCTGCCACCCTGAAGGGCCTGGCCGCGGCGGCGCGGCATCTGGGTGCGCTGCAGCCGACCGACCGCCCGGTGTTGCGCGCGCTGCCGTCCATCATGGCGCATCTGCGCGCGGGCGGGCCCCTGCCGGCCGGGCTGCGCGCGATTTTCCTCGACGCGCGCGACCGGGTGGTTTGCGAGGAAGCGATGGGCCATGCCGATGCGGGTGCGGCCGCGCGCGTGCTGCGCCGCGCCGTGACGCTGCATGCGGTGGCGGTGATCCTGCTGCGGCACGAGGCCGGCGGCGATCCGACGGCGCTCGATGCCGATGTGCTGCTGGCGCGGCGCATCGCGGAGGCGGGGCAGGTGATCGAGGTCGAGCTGCGTGACCACCTGGTGCTCGGCCGCGGTGCACCGCAATCCCTGCGCGGTCTGGGGCTGATCGGTTGAGTCGAGGCGTCCGTCAGGCAGCGGCGCGGCGCCGCCGCCGCACCTCCGCCGCGTGGCGGCCCAGCGGGCATTGGCCGCCACGGCGCGGCGCCACCACCGATCGCTCGTAGTCGGCCCAGTCGGCCGGGGCCAAGGCGTCCAGGCCCTGCGCCACCGGGAAGGCGTTCAGCGCGTCCTCGCCATAGGCTTCGCGCGGAATCGGCTGGACCTGGAAGATCGGCAAATCGGGGTCGAAGCGCACCGGCACATGGGTGCGGGTCAGGCGCAGGTTCACGAACAACGGGCCGAACCAGCGGTCGGCTTCGACCAGGCCTTCGAAGACCTCGAAGCCGGCGGGGCGCGGCAGGTTGACCGGCGGGCGCACCAGCAGGCTCCAGCCCGGGCGGGAGCGCGCCATCAGGCCGGACCACAGGTTCACCAGCCCCGGTTCGGGCAGCGCGCCGACCAGCGGTGGGGAGAAGCCGCGCACGCCCTCGGGCGCTGCGGCGTCGAAACTGTCGCGGAAGCCGGGGAATTGCGCGACCGAGAGCGGGTACCAGCCCTCGGCGCCGTCCCAGCTCCAGTGGATCTCGCTGCCATCCCAGACGAGCGCCAGGCCGATCGGGGGAAACACCAGCCAGCCGAAACCCGACGCGGTCGTGGCGGATTCGCAGTAGCGGAAGGCGCGCGTGGGCAGGGTGCCACCGGCGGCCCGGTCGGCCCGCTGCGGCGGCCGCCCGCCCGGCGTCACCTGGTGGAAGCGCACGAGGGGTTCGGCGTCGGTCATGGCAGCGGTCCTGGAAGGGTAGGGGGCACCCGGCCCGCCTCGGCGGGCCGGGTCGGCCGGGATCAGGAGCGCGCGAAGACCGGCGACAGGCCGCCCATGCGCAGCGTGCCGGCATCGGCGACCGCGGCCGGCGGGAAGAGCGGTGACAGGCCGCCCAGGCGCAGCGCCGGCAGGGCGGGCAGGGCGGCGACGGGCTGGGCGGTCTCGCGGGCCGGGAGAGTCTGGGTCTGGGTCATCGGGGGGGTCTCCGTCTCTGCTGGGCCTGGGGTGGGCCCTGGGTGGGTGCCGAGCCCGACCGGGTGCGGCGAGGGGGGGCGGGGCGCGCGGGTCCGCGCCCCGTATCGGGGGTGGCGAGGCGAGGGGAGTCGCCGCGCCGGTAGCGGTTCAAGGTTGTCGGTCCTAGCCGGCCCGCACCGCGGTGGGTGCGTGCCGGGCCAGGGTTTTTCGGCCCTGGCTAACGGTTTCCAGGCTGTGCCTGTCCGCCGGTGGATCCTTCGTATCGCCGGCGGGCCAGTGGGTCAAGACAAAATTCTTATGTATGCGATTTTCTTTCCTGGCTCACGCATCCTGGTGCCTATCGGGACGAGCCCGTATCGTGGCTGTCGTCCGCCGGCGTCAGACCGGCCCTTCGGGAGACTTCATCGATGACCGTCCTGACCCCGCGCCGCACGCTGCTGCTGGGCGCCGCCGCCGCTGCGCTTCCGGCACCCGCTATCGCCCAGGCGCCCTGGCCCAGCCGGCCGATCCGCGCGATCGTGTCCTTCCCGCCGGGCGGCGCGATCGACACCGTGACGCGGCTGATCGCACCGGCCATCGGCGAGGCGCTGGGCCAGCCCCTGGTGGTCGAGAACCGCCCGGGTGCGACCGGCACCATCGCCGCCTCGGCGGTCGCGAGCGCGCCGCCGGACGGGACGGTATTCCTGTTTGATGCCTCGTCGCATTCCTCGGCGCCGCACCTGGTCCGCAACCTGCCCTTCAGCTACGCGACCGCCTTCGAGCCCGTGACGCAGCTGACCTCCGTGCCGCTGATCGTGGTGGCGCATCCGTCGGTGCCGGCGAACACCATCGCGGAATTCCTGGCGTTGGGCCGGGCGCGGGCGGCGGCGGGCAATCCGCTGGTCTATGCGTCGTCGGGCAATGGGTCGGCGGCGCATTATTCGGCGGTGCTGTTCCTCCAGCAGGCGGGGTGGGAGGCGACGCACGTCCCCTTCCGCGGAGGCGGACCGGCGGTGCAGGCGTTGCTGTCCGGCACGGTGCAGTTCCATTTCGGTACGGCGGCGTCTTCCACCGCGCTGGTGCAGGACGGGCGGCTGAAGGGCTATGCCGTGACCACCGCCGAGCGCATCCCGCAGTTGCCGAACACGCCGACGCTGCGCGAGGCCGGGCTGGCCGGGTATGAATGGATCGAATGGGGCGGGGTTTTCGCCCCGGCCGGCACGCCGGCGCCGATCCTCGACCGCATGAACGCGGCGCTGCGCCAGGCGCTGACGCTGCCCGCCACGCAGGACCGGCTGCGCCAGATCGGCATGGTGCCGGTGGGCAGCAGCCGCGCGGATTTCGCGACGTATGTGACGGAGCAGCGGGCGCTGCTGGAGCGTCTGACGCGGGAAGCGAACGTGACGCTGGATTAGTTGGCCCTCAAGCGGCGGGCGGGCCGCGTCCGCGGCCCTTGCCTTCGCGCCGTGCATTGGCGCGCCGGCGCGGCGGGTGGTTTTGGCGCGGTCGCGCCTTGCGCTCGCGGATCGTGCCCTTGCACGATCCGAATGGTGTGTTGGCGTCAGGCGGCCGGCGCTGGCCGCTGGGCGGTGAACCAGTCGCCGATCTCGGTCGATGTCGCGAAGGCCACCTCCGGGTGCCGCGCCAGTTCCGCCATGACGGTGGCGAAGCTCTCCATCCGATGCGCCACGCCGATCACATGCGGATGCAGCGCGATGGTCATCACCCGCGTCCGGTCGAACCCGGTGCGCGACCAGAAGGCCAGCGTGTCGCGGATGCGATCGGCCAGCACCGAGGAGGCCTGGTTCGCGATGACGTAGATCGGCACGTCGTTCAACTCGGCCGTATAGGGCAGCGAGACCATCGGGCCATCGGCGGTGCTCATCCAGACCGGCTCGTCATCCACCAGCCAGTCATGCAGCAGGTCCACGCCGTGGCGGCGCAGCAGCTCGGGTGTGGTGTCCTTCTCGCTGAGCCCCGGGCCGAGCCAGGCGCGCACGGGTTGCCCCGAGAAGCCGCGCATGATCGACAGGCTCTCGCGCACCCAGGCCTCGTCATCCTCCACCGTGGCCAGCGCCTTCTGGTACAGGCCGTGGCCGACGAATTCCCAATCCGCCGTCAGCATCGCCTCCGCCAGGCGCGGGTAATGCGTGCAGATCTGCGCATTCGACAGGTTTGACGCGCGGATGCCGAGGCCGGCGCACAGGTCCAGCAGCCGCTTCATGCCCACGCGGAGCCCGTACTCCACCCAGGTGAAGTTCGGCACGTCCGGCACCGCGCGGATGCCGTGCGGCGGCGGCAGGATGGCGCGCGGCATGGGCTGGTCGAAGGGCCAGTACTCCACGTTTACCGCGACATTCACCACCACGCGTTTGCCGCGGAAGGGCGCGAGCGCTGCGCTGTCGCCCTCGAGCCGGAAGGGGATGCGTGGATTGGGCGTGGTCATGCGGGATCTCCGGCCGGCTGCTGCTGACCCGCAGCCATTGCGCGAAACGCGCCGCCCGTCGAGCCCGCCTGACGCCATTCCGCCCGGGGCGATAGGGCGCGAAGAGCCTGCTGAACAACCCGCCCGCGCCGCCGGATTTTCTCCGCTGCGTGCCGTGGCGAGTGGCGGTGTGAGGGGGTTGCGCGATGGGGGCGGAGCGGCGGGCGCGCCCTGTTCATGCGGCGGGGCGCAGCAGTGCCGGCAGGCGCAGCAGATTGGCGGCCGCGGCGGCCAGCGTGACGCTCCAGACGATGCGCTCGATGCCGCGATGGTGCGTCTGACGCATGCGCGCGCTCGGCTTGATCCAGCCGAAGACCTCCTCGATGCGCTTGCGCACGACCTGGCTGAGCGCGTCGCCGGCATGGCGCGTGGTGCGCCCGTCGATCGCCGAGCTTCGCCGCCGGCCGGTCCTGGTCGGGTGGTCGTTGCGCGCGATGTGCGGCGTCACGCCGCGTGCGCGCAGGCCTTCGACATGCTCGCGCGCGTCGTCGTTCTTGTCCGGCCCCGGCGTGATCCGGCCGCGCACGGCCAGGTGCCGCCGGTCCACCTGTGTCGGCGAGGCATCGCGCCCGGCGGTGCCGCTGGCCCGAGTGGTGCAGGCAAGGCGCGCCAGGCCCGCACGATCGTCCATCAGCACATGGCCGGCATGGGCGCGGATGATCGACTGACCATCCGCCTGGCGGGCCAGCCGGGCGTGCGGATCGGTGGTGGAGGCATGTGTCTCGTTCGAGCGCTTCTGAGCGCGCCAATCGGCCTCGGCGTGGCGTCCGCCCGGCTTGGGCGGTGCAAGCGCGGCGCCGTCCGCGCGACTGGGGCGGAACGACTTGTGGCTCGCCCAGGCCTGGATCAGCGTGCCATCGAACGAGAAATGCTCGCTCGACATCAGCACGCTGGCCCTGGGCTGCGCCAACACGGCCGCCTGGCAGGCCTGAGCCACGTCGCCGGCGCGCAGCCGGTCGCGGTTCTTCGAGAAGGTCGAGGCATCCCACTCGGATGCGTCCATCGACAGGCCGACGAACCAACGGAACAGCAGATTGTCGTTGACCCATTCCATCAGCGGCCGCTCCGAACGCACGGCGTGGAGGGCCGGCAGCGACAGCGCCCGCAGCGACGTCTCCGGCGCGATCGAAGGACGTCCCCCACGCGCAGAGAGTTGTTCGAACTCCCCGCACAACGCTTGGATCACGCGCAGCGCGTGATCGGCCGGCACTCGCGCCTCGCCACTCACATAGCTGAACAAGCCTCCATCCGCTCATCCGATCCGCGCATCGCACCCTCCGCCAGCAAAGCACGAGGGAATCAGGTCTCATGGCACACGGCGATTGATTTTCAGCGAGGCCGCTGGATCTCGACCGCGCGCTGCTCGCAGCGACGCTCCTCTGCCTGTCGAAGCCACCGGTGACCCAGGTTCCTAACCACGATCGAAACCCCCGCTCCCATGGTGATGCTGGCCGTGTATCCAAGCGCATAAGGCGGGAGAAAACGGAACCAGTAGTCCACGAACAGTGGCCACAGATTGCCGCCTCCCACCTCCGCAAACTCGATCGCGAGCATGGTCAGGCATCCGATGACAAGGCCGGCGCATGTCGCCAGGATTGCAGTGCGAATCTCCTCGACAGGCTTCGAGGGTAGGGACGGCCTCAGCGTGCCGGACACTGCGGCCGTCACGATCAGCCCCGACCACCAGAGCGCAATTCGACGTAGCGCGCTCCCGTCTCGGAACATGGCGGATGCTTCGTCGTAACCCGGTTGCCCAATCGCGATTGCCAACAGCGTCGCGATCAGGCTCACCCGCCACCCAAACAAGACACCAACAATGATAGCGCCGTGGAACCAGATGCCGAAGGGCATCGCAATCGGCGGCGCAGGCATCGCGAATGACACAAGCAGGAGGATCGTCGCGCCCATGATCGCAGCGGCAAGGACCAGCCTTCGTCGTACAAGCCAGACATGGAGAATCAGGAGACCGCCCATCGAGGCGACACCGCCGCGCTCAACCATCTGCCAAAGCAGAACCATGAAGCTCACGACGACCGCAGCGATTGTCGCAGTCGCGACGTCGGCGGTGACGTCTGCCCGATTCGTCTCGATCTGCGGCAAATGAGCGGACAGCAAGTCCTGCAGCGAGCTCAACGGCGAGCCTACCAGAGGCAGGGCAAGCATCACGCTGCCCGCAAGCCAGAGCAGGATCTGGCCAGCCGGAACACCCACCAGCAGCGCAGCGAGGCGCACCTCGATCCGCCGATTCCGATACCCGTCCAGTGAGCGCAATCCGCTCCAGACGGCAAGCACCGAGATCATGAGGCTGAGCGACAAGGCAAGGTGCCCGGCGGTTCCAATGCCGAGCACGGCCTCGCGCCAGATCAACCCGAGCGTGCGTGCCGCTTCAGCCGCAAACAGATAGAGGCCGTAGAGGATCGCAGCCAACAGGGCGAACGCCAGGAGCTTGCCTAGCGCCTCGCCACCGCCTCCGCCCAAGCCTGCGCCGTTTGTTGGCACGCTGAAGGTGCCAGGCGACGTCACCGAAGCGGCCTGGATCGCGCGCCATGACGCTTCGGCGTGCTCACGCTCAGAGACCTGACGGTCGTAATTCGCGACGACCTGCGATGATGCGCCATGCTGGCCGATCAGCCGACCTCGCTCCATGTCGGACATTCAGCTCCTCCGTAAGGTCTGAGCGGGGGCGCTCGCTACGCGCTCACGGCGCGGCCGACGCGGGCTGGCAAGCCGTCCCACCGGAAGCGGCCAGCGGCAGCCTGAGCGCATCTGACGCGCGGGGACCTAGTCGGACATCGTCTCACCGGACGCAGTTGGACAGATGGCTCCGAAACTCCCCGATCGACGAGCGCGGCGAAAATCGAACCACATGCGCGTCATGGCGCGCGTCCCACACCCGCAGGACAACCCGATCCGAGCCGGACAGCATGTTCAACAGCCAGGCGGAGTCCCAGGTCGTAGACGCGCGCTGCACCGAGGGCTCGAACAACCCGGCTAGCCCAATGAATCCTCCGACGCCGAACGGGTCGATCGCCGTCGTGGGATGGCGGTCAAGGATCGGCCAGATGAGGCGCTGCACCATGCGGTCGTCGAAATTGATCTCCATGAGTGCCGCACGCAAACGTCCCCCGGACAGCTCGTTCCGCAGCGGCAGGTTGCCATTGACGAACAGGAGTTCGAGGCGCGTGCCAGCACAACGGGCCTGGATCATCTGACCACCGGGGGCTCCGCGTTCGGCAGGATCCGCAGCGAGGTTTGCGTACTGCGTCACCTCGCGGGTGACCGGATCCTGGGAGCGACCAAATCGCCAGCGAGTCGGACCCGATGGCGTTGGCGGTGAAGGGCGCGCGGCGTTGGCTTGCGGCGCGGGCCGGGGCGCTGTTGCCGCATCACGCAGCCTGAGCGTGGCGCGCTGTGCGGGCGGCATGCGCGAGGCGGTTCGGAGCGCGATTTCCAACTGCCGGACGTCTTCCGTAAGGATTGTCGTGTCGCGTCCCTGGCCGCTGACGCGTAGGGCGAGAGCTTGCGTCCGAAGCTGTTGGTCTGCCTGGGTCGTCGGCCGCCACGCCTCGATCGCCGCGCGGTTGAAGGGCAGGATCTGGACGATGTCGGCGGTCTTCTCGACGAACACGTAGAGATACGCGTCCTCATCGCCGATCGGCGTGGCATCCATCTGCCCGAATTGGGTCGCGCTGAAGCGAATGGCGAGGACGGATGGACTCTCTGGCAGCGCGAAGTAGCGCGCCTGCATAACGATCTCTGGCGGCGCGTTGCCGCGTGCCGCCGTGTTCCGAATGATGATCCGATGGCCCCCGACATCATCGACACGGATGGTCACGAGTTGAACGATCGCAATCGCCATCTGATTGATGAGGTCGTTGGAGGACCGGCTCAGGTGCTCGAAGCCAACGTGGCGAAAGGGAAGGCTTGGCGTCGCGTCGGGGAAGTCGAATCCGCGATTGGATCCGCTGACCTGCAGGCACGCCGCCAGCGGAAGCACGAACAGAATGGCGCGCAAGAAGGGGCCGACGATGCGCGAGAGGTTAGCGCGACCCAGTGTCATTGTTTGCCTCCAGTCCATCCGCGGCTCCGCAGGGAGCGTGTCGACGATCCTGGCCCGAGCAGGCGAAGGGCATTTCGGGAGGCCGATCTGCAGCGTATCGAGCGCCATGTTTGGTGCATGCGCCCGTGATCGAAAGCGCGCTTTCCCAATTGCAGGGCTGACGTCTGACTATGCCACTCGCCCTCGACACCCTCGTGGCCCGAATAGGCCACGCGTCAGGTGGCATACTCACCAGTGACGCCTGTCGACAGGCAGGCCTGCCGCGGCGGCTCACACTCCTTTCTGCGCGTCTCGTGGTCGGCCGGTGCCGACATGGGGCGGTAGCGTCCCCATGTCGGCATTGACTTCAAGCGCATTCAGCTTGCCGGGCGCGGTATCCCCAGGCGAACACCTAAAGGACGATGGCGCTTTGGTTGAAGTTCGCGAGATTCACACCGGCCAGGGTGATCTGGTCGTCACCGACGGTGATCATGGTTTGCCCCGCAAACTCGGTGATGGCGATGGCTCCAGAACCGAACGCGTCGTCCCCGAAGCCGAAGCTCCGCAGGTCGATCTGGTCCTGGCTGGACGCGAAGCCGTGGATGACGTCGCTTCCGAACCCTTCCGAGAAGAGGAAGACATCGGCGCCGGCATCGCCCCACATCATGTCATTCCCTGCTCCGCCTTCCAGGATGTCCGCCCCGGCACCACCGAACAGGATGTCGTTGCCGTCGCCCCCGCGCAGCACATCGTTGCCCGTGCCGCCGACCAGGTTGTCGTCGCCGCCACGTCCTTCCAGGATATCGTTCCCGGCGCCGCCCGACAGGATGTCACCGCCGGCGGCACCGAGGATCTCGTTCGCCAGACCATTGCCGGTGCCGCTGACCCCGCCCGGATCAGTGAATTCGAGCCGTTCAAGCCCCGCGGCCATCGAGTAGCTCGTAAGGCTGGTGATGACCGCGTCGTCGCCACCACCGGCCAGCACCACATCGAGCGCGTTGTCGACGAAGAAGTGGTCGTCGCCGAGTCCGCCGTTCATGGTGTCGGCGCCTTCGCCGCCGTCCAGCGTGTCGTTGCCGTTGGCGCCGGCCAGGCTGTCGTTGCCGCCCTCGCCGAACAGCGAGTCATGGCCGCCCAGGCCGTTCAGGCGATCATCGCCGTCACGTCCGTAGAGCGTGTTGTTCGCCATCCCGCCGAGCATGAGGTTCGCCAGCTCGTTCCCGATACCGAGGAAGTCGGAGGCTCCGGTGTAGGTCAGGTTCTCGACCTCGGCGCCGAGCGTGTAGGTGGTGAGCGTCGTGAACACGGCGTCGATCCCGCCGCCAGCGAGTTCGACCACCACGTCGCCGGCATCGTCGACGAAGTACCTGTCGTTCCCGGCCCCGCCCTGCATCGTGTCAGCGCCGCTGCCGCCATCGAGCGTGTCAACGCCGGCCTCGCCGATCAGCAGGTCGGCATCGGCGCCACCCAGCAGCGAGTCGTTGCCGTTGCCGCCGTTCAGCGTGTCCTCACCGGCGTCACCGAGGATGATGTCGTTCCCGCCATTGCCGAAAGCCAGGTCCGACCAGGCCGTCATGTTCGTGGTCACGCCGGCCGAGGTACCGGAGAAGTAGCCACCGACGGGCGCGGTCACGATCGGCGCCATGGTCGTCACCACGCCGAGGCCATCGGTGTAGCTTGCGCTGACGCGCAGCACCTGGCCGACTTCCGCCGCACCCGGCGTGAAGCTCGCCCCGGACCCGACCGGGGTCCAAATGTCGGGCGCGGTCAGCGCCTCCCAGGTGATCGTCGAGGACTGGATGCCGTCCGGATCCGCAAGGGCCACGGTGAGCGTCTGCGTCTGCACCGGCGTCAGGTCATCGAGCGCGAAGCTGCCATTCGCCGGCGCCCAGAGCCCATCGAGGAACTCCAGCACCTCGATGTTGCGCAGCGTGTCGGTGCCGTCGGCACCTGCCCCGCCGTCGTGGGCGACCGTGAGGGACCCGTCCTCGTTCTCGGTGATGGTGTAGTCGGCGATGTTGGCGGAGAAGACCGCGACATCGATGTCGCCTGCGCCATCCGCGTAGCGGATCTCGCGCGCGATCTGCAGCTGGCCCGGGTTGATGGTTCCATTGAGCAGCCGGTCCTGGATCAGGGCCAGGCTGTCGACGGATTCGAGGACCGTCTCGCCGTCGGCTGCCATGACGTTGATCCGCACGTCCAGCCAGGCGTCGCCGTCGATGATGTCGTCACCGCCGCGCCCTTCGATGACGTCGCTGCCGCCGCCGCCCAGCAGGATGTTGCCCGCCGCGAAGCCGAGGATGGTGCCGCCCGGCCCGCTGATCGGCAGGAGAGTGTTCGGATCAAAGAGCTGGACCTCGTGCAGCAGGTCAGCCGTGACGATCGCGTTGAGACCGGCGATGCGCGCAATGCCGTCCTGCGTGAGTTCGCTGAAGGCGAAATTCCCCTCGGGCGTCGGATCCGCGATGCCATTGACCTCAAGGTTCAGGTCATAGGTACGGTCGTCGCCGCTCAAGATGTCGTCACCGTTCCAGCCCGACACTGCCTCGACCTCGCTGAAGCGATCGCGCAGGACTTCCTCGGGCAGCGTGGTGAAGACGCGGATGTTCATGTCCGCGACGGCGGGCGTGAGCTGGCCCTTGTAGATGGCCCAGTCGAAGCCCCACATCCCGATGAACTTCTGGATGCCTTCGCCGCCGAACATGATGTCGTCGCCGCTGTCGGCGTCGTAGTCGGTGTCGCCGGACCCGCCGTTCAGCACGTCGTGGCCGATGATGGGCGAGTTGAAGAAGATGTCGCCGTTGTCGCCGGCGATGTAGTCGAAATTGGCACCCGCCTCGACCCAGTCGTCGCCCTCATTGCCGAAGATGATGTCGGAGCCCTCGCGGCCGATGATGAAGTCGCTGCCGGTGCCGCCGCGCGCTTCGGACCCGTCCGGCCCGAGGATGATGGCATCCTGCCCCTTGCCGCCGAAGATCAGCGACAGGCCGCTGCCGCCATGGATGATGTCGTTGCCGTCATCGCCGTGCAGCATGTCGGTCTCGCCGATGTCGGTGCCGGCATTCGTGATGATGTCGTCGCCATCGCCACCCATGATCTTGTCGACGCCGTAGCCGGCCTCGATGGTGTCGTTGCCGCCGAAGCCCCAGACGCCATCGTCGCCGCCGCCCGAGACGATGCTGTCCGCGTTCTCGGTGCCGGCGATGACCACGTGCTCGAGGCCGTTGAAGCGGATGTACTTGTCGCCGTTCTCGGTGAGGCCGCGCTCGACCTTGCTGGACAGCGCCTGCAGGACCGGGTCGTCGTGCTCCGGGTCCTGGTGGCCAAAGGACTCTTGCTTCTCGAGGTCCACGTAGAAGGTGAAGTCCGGCACCGCGAAGATGTCCGCCGGCAGGGCGAAGCCGGTGTCGCCGAGGTCGGTGTTACGCTGGATGATCTTGGCCAGCGAGTTGTTCTCGAGTTCGGTCAGCAGGTTCATGCCCTGCGTGCGCGAGAGGTAGTAGAAGCGGTCGGCGTTCTGCAGGTTCTCCATCTGCAGTTCGAACACGAAGGAGAAGGTCGAGCCCAGCATGCCGCCGAAGGCCATCTTCTTCTCGGCCAGGCCCCCGATCCAGAATTCGACGTTCTGCAGGCCGCCGAGCGCGCCGCCGGCGTAGTCGCCTTGGGCGTTGAGGAACGCGACGCGGTCCGCGGGAGCACCATCCCCACCCAGCACAAGCTTCAGCGCCGCCTCGCGCTTGCCGGCGACGGTATCCTCCGCGACGATGGTTGCGTGCGTGCCATAGGCCGCGATGAAGTTCACGATCGAGGCGGGGTTCTTGAGGTTCAGCGCGAAGTCGGCCCAGCTGGTGTAGGGCGAGAGCTGCGTGTCACCGCCGGCGAGCTGCTGGAACTGCGCGCGCGCCTCGTTGAGGGTCGGCATGCCGGTGTCGCGGGCGCGAGCGATGTTGATCGCGGCGAGGTCGAGCGGCAGCCCGAGCAGCTGGTTCCGCAGCGCGTCGGTGACGAATTCGTCGATCTCGTTGCCGACCTGGCCGGTCATGCCGCGGATGATGGCGCCGGCGTTCACCTCAGCGCTGCCGTCACCCAATTCGTTGAAGGCGATCGGGTTGAGGAAGGCGTCGAACAGCCGCATGCCCTCGTCGACGCCGTCCTCTGTGATCCGGTCGACCGTCTCGTTCAGCATCGAGTGGCCGAAGCGGTACACGACATGCGCGAATTCGGCGAAGATCTGCGGGTTCAGCTCGACATTCGGCTGCACCATGAAGATGTCGATGTCGGGCTGGACCTTGCGGGCGAACTCCTCGAACACGAGGTGCTGGTACTGCATCTCGGTGGTGAAGCGCGCTGCCTGGAACAGGCGCTCGCCGTTCCAGGTGAGGTCCGCGCCCGGCCCGGGCAGCGCCTCCACGGGCACGGAGAGCCACTGGTTGATGAAGGCGAGGTCGCCGCTGTCGAGCACCACCTGCTTCACATGGTCGACCAGGCGGTTGTGCTCGGCATGGAAGACGTGGTGGACGGCGGTCAGGCCGATGTTCTCGTTGCCGCGGCCATCGCCGGTGATGAAGTGGGCGTCGAGCAGTTCGTTGTCGTAGCTGGTATTGCGGCCCTGGACGGTGCCCCCGGAGTAGCCGACGACGTCGTCATCGTCCGCCTGGAGCTCCCCGCCGGCCACCACCGGCACCGCATTGTGCGCGATGTCGTCGAGGAACGCGTTGGCGATGCGCGCCGCGCCCGAAATGTCGAGCGGGGCACCAGGCGTGCCTGAGTCCGGAACCTCTTCGAAAATGCCGGACCCCGGCGCGGTCTCGACCATGAACACTACCTGAGGGAAGCCGTCCTCGCTCGGGATGAATTTCCCGTAAGCATCGGTCTTCACCAGCGGCACGGACGTGACGAAGTCATCGGTGAGGATGATGCCGAGCTTCTCGAGCGCCTGCTTCTTCACGTCGGCCCAGGTCGCCAGGCCGCCATCATCGCCTTCCAGCATCTTGCCGGTCGCGACCGGGCGCCCGCCCACCAAGTCGTATTCCCGCAGGAAGACCTGGTGCGAAGGATGGGAGGTATAGGTCTGGTTCTGGTCGACCCAGGGGGTGGTGAGGTTGGCGGCCTCTGGGCCGTTGGTCCGCGTCACGGCCATGAAGTTGGTGTGCACGTCGTCGGCGGTGCCGTACTCGCCATCCGCGCCTGCCGGGTCGCGATAGAGCGGGTCATCGGGCTGGAGCGGAATATAGACCGTGCCGTTGCCGCCCTTCTGCACCAGATCGAGGCCATGATCGAAGAACTGCCCGAACAGCGTAAACCACGAATTGTAGGGGGCGGACAGTCCTTCATCCGGCGCGACATTCGGCAGCACGAGGGTGTTGCCCGACATCTCGACACCATAGTCGCCCAGCAGATCGGCCAGGGCTTCGCCCGCGGTCTCGACAGCCGCTTCAGCGGCTTCGAGCGCGGCTTCGGCGGCGGCGCTGGCCTCGACGGCTTCGGTGTAGGCGACAATCAGCGCGGGGATTTCGGCGGGGGTCTGAGCGTCCAGAATGGCCTGGAGCGCGAGCGCGACCGCCTGGTCGGCGGCGGCGAAATCCGCCTGCGCATCGGCCAGGGCGCCGGGGGCGCCCTGGTACGCCTCGTAGGCGCTGAGGATCGCGGCCTCGGCGGCGAGCATCTCGGCGCCCGACAAGCCGGCGTGCTGGAGAGCGGCGCGCAGAGCGGCGGGGTTCTCCAGCGTCTGGTCGGCGATGAGATTCGAGATGATGCGCGGATCGGCGTCGGCGACGCTGCCAGCGTTCCCGTAGTCGGTATTGGTGACGGTCATGCCGCCGAGCGGCATCGTGTCCTGGTCAGCGTCATCCATGTAGGTCGGGCCGCCGGCAAGAAACCCGAAGGGTTCCCCCGACGCACCCCAGGTCTGCCGCCCGGGCACGATGTTGTTGTAGCTGCCATCGACAGTTCGCAGGCCATGCGGGAGCAATGGGCTGTCGATAAGGTCCGTCAGCTCTTCGCCACCTGCATGTTTTTCAGAGAGCTCGATCTGGCGAAGAATGAAAGACAGGTCTTCTTTGACAAGCGTGACCATGATCGTGCTTCTTCCCCGGCAAAAAGGCCCATGAGAGCCACAGAGAGTTCTTCTGTGTTTCCAAGAGCGTTTGGTTGTTCAGTCATCCCGATTGGGAGACTCTGGATTGACTGATTGTTAATGTTGGAGAGTTCGCGAAATCCACCAATTCAGGGTTGTATCTGCGAGCGCTGCGGAGAAAGAGAATCAACCATTTAGTTCTTTGCGGACCCGAACGAATGGAATGCCGTTGTATTTCAAGAATGTCACAAAACGCTTCCGGAATAAGTGATCGCGAGATGACCGTGGGGTAACAAATTCACAAAGTCGTGATAATCTCAGGGGCTGGCGGAGATCCCACCGGTCGGCGCGCCGGGCCCGCCCGGTTCGCCGATCGGCCACATTCGCCCGCGCTCACCGCGTGGCGATCGTCTTCCGATCAGCCGCGTGCCGTCGTGCGAGAGCTCTCAGGCTCGCTTGCCTATCCTGGATTGCGCGACGGCCAGGCTTTGTCGTGCGGGCGCATGGCAGCTCCGCGGGGCGTGACTCACGATCGGGATTCCCCGACGCGGCGGTGACGTGTGATTCGCACGGGTGAGCATCAAAGGCTCACCATGGCTCGCGCCATCGCCCTGCGTGCGGATTTCAACCCGACGGCGCTGCGGAGGTTCGCACGGCGCAGCCAGGACGCTGCGCAGGCGCGTCGTCTGCCGGCACTGGCAGTGATCTACGACGGCGGCACGCGCTGGGAGGCGGCACGGCTTCGCACCGTCACGCTGGGTCATGCCCCATCGCGTGGTGCAGGGGCGTGATGACCCTCATCGGGTTAAGCCGCCGGGTCAGGCTGGCATGGCCGATAGCCTGGCGGAGGCAGGATCGCTGACGGTGCTGATGGCTTCCAGGGCCATGCAGCGGGACCGCTGGGTGGCCCACTCGGCGAACTGGTCGAGCAGGATGGCACCGACCAGGCGGACCACGGCGGCCTCGTTTGGGAACATGCCGGCGACATTGGTGCTGCGCTCGATCGCGCCGTTGAGGCGCGATGGGATCGGTGCTGCGCAGTTTGGTCCCATGCGCGGCGTGGACGTGCGTGGAGGCGAGGAGGTCCTCCTCGGCGGTGTCCGTCAGCGTGGCGAGCTTCGGCACCTTGGGGTGGAACTGGTCGGCGACGGTCGGCCACTTGGCGTGCGCAGCATTCGCGTCCGCCCGGGCAAGGCGGTACCGATCCAGGCTGGGACGATGCGGCGCTGCGCGTTGCCCGCATGCGCCAGCGCGTTGCGGGCGGAGTGAACGCAGCAGTGCCGCCAGGTGGCGGCCAGCACTTTCGTCACCGGCGCCTTCAGGTCCTCATGGTCGGCGGAGACGACCCGCTTCACGCCGGCCAGGCCGCACCGTTTCAGGCTGCGAAGGCAGTCCAGCCAGAAGAACTCCGCCTGCGAACTGCCGACCGCCATGCCGAGCACCTCGCGCGGACCGTCGGCGTTCACGCCCGCCGCGATGGTCCGCACCCGCCTTCGACCATATGGCCGACCCATGACGGCCGGCACGGTGGGCACGACCGAGTCCGCCACCATCCTCGCCACCGCCCTCGATCTGCGCTCGTGAAGCGACTCCGATGGTCCCCGCGCTTTCTCGCTCGGTGCCGTCATCTCTCAGTTGCCAGCCGTCCCGGCTTGATTGCAACAAGCCGATCCGCAGCGACCTCTCCGGGTTATATAACTACTCATACAACAGAAATATTGAACTCACCCTGATTTTCTGTTGCTCTGTATAGAAGGCACTCAATCCAAATAGGGTATCTGCCCAGCGCCAGTCTGAACCGTTAGGTAGAAAAAGTCTATTTCTGGGAAATTACGAAGAAATATAGTAAAAACATGACAGGCATAATTATATTTATATGTATAATATAAAATATCAGACAAATGATTAATGATTTTTCCTCAATTTTTCTAATAAAAACTGTGAATGGTGGTAGTTTTACATTGAATTAAGCTTGGAGGCAAGCATGTCGAAGGTAATATTGCTTGGGGCGGGCATGGGCGGGCTTGCGGCTGCGCATGAACTGTTGGAGCCTGAGCGCGGCTATATCGTAGAAATCTACGAGAAATCGGCCGTGCCCGGCGGCAAGGCGCGAAGCACGACACCGCCAGCTGGCCCGGGCGGCGGCAACCCGGGCTTGCCGAACGAGCACGGCTTTCGCTTCTTCCCCGGTTTCTATCGCCACATCCAGGATACGATGCAGCGCATCGCGGTCGGCACTGGGTCCGTCGCCGACCGACTGGTGCAGGCGACTGAAATCACATTCGCCCAATTGCCCCATCCGTCCCAGCCGAACCAGCCGGTCCCACCATTGATACTGCCGGCGCGCGCACCGAAGGCAATCGGCGACGTGCTCGGATTTCTCGACGCGATCCGCGCATTCCATGCGGGACTGCCATTGTCGGAGGCGGAGCTTTGGACCTTCCTCCGGAAAATCGCGTGTTTCATGGGCAGCGGCAATAAACGGCGGGAGCAAGATTACGACCTGGTCCCGTGGACGACTTTCATCGAGGCCGATCTGCACGGGCCGAACTACAAGAAGTTCCTGGCAAATGGCCTCACGCGATCGCTCGTCGCCATGCAACCGGAGCGCGGCAGCACGCTCACGGTCGGCACCATTCTCGTCCAAATCCTCCTCGACATCATTGAGCCGCACCAGCAAGCAGACCGCGTCCTGGACGGGCCCACGAGTGAGGTCTGGATCGAGCCCTGGATGCAGCATCTCCAGACCATCGGGAATGCCAACGGACAGCGGCTCTTCGAGCATTTCCGTCACGAGGTGATCGCCCTCCAGTATGACAGCCAGGCCAATCGGATTGTCTCGGCTACGGTCCGCGACCTCGCCACGGGAACGACGAAGCAGGTTGGCTCGGCCGCGGACCACTTCCTCTGCGCGCTTCCCGTGGAGGTCGTGCGGGACCTCCTGCCCGCGAACATCAAGGCCGCGGCGAACGTCACCGGCGTCGATTCCCTGACGGTTCGCTGGATGTCCGGCGTCCTGGCGTATCTCAAGAGGGAAGTCGGCGCGCCGCACGGCCATGTCATCTATCTCGATTCGCCCTGGGCGCTGACCTCAATCGACCAGCAGCAGTTCTGGCGGCACAACGGGACCGATATCGGTGCGTCGTATGGGGATGGCCAGGTCAAGGAAATCCTGTCGGCCATCATCTCGGAATGGGAGGAGCCGGGCCACTTCACCCAGAAGAAGGCCCAGGACGCCGCGGATCAGGACGAAATCTTCACCGAGGTGTGGAAACAGTTGAAGGCTCACCGCGCCGGCTGGCCGCCGGCGGCGGGCAAACTGGAGGACGCCGACAAGGTCGGCATGTGGCTCGATCCGGCGATTGGCGGCTTCGGAGCGATTCCTCTGACCAATGCGGAGCCGCTGCTGGTCAATGTCGTCGGGTCGCGTCAGCACCGGCCGGATGCGGTGACTGGCATTGAGAACCTCTTCCTCGCCTCCGACTATGTGCGGACATTCACCGACCTCGCCACCATGGAAGCGGCGAACGAGGCGGGGCGGCGCGCCGTAACCGGCATCCTGGATGTCGACGACCCGGCGAGAACCATCTCCCGCCCCGCGATCATGCCGCTGGACGAGCCGGACTTCTTCGATGCGATCAAGGCGACGGATGATGCGATCTACCAGGCCCACAAGAACCTCGGCTTGAAGCCGCCAGAGCCGTTGCTTTGCTCCATCCTCGGCGCCATGTCGCATGAACAGTTCCAGATGATGCGTGCGGATGGTGTGAACCTGACCGCGCAGATCCAGGCCCTGGGACAGGAGGACCTCGCGCGAGTGCGCGATGGTCTGAGGTGATGGGATCCGCGATATGGCTGCCCCGGGCCCGCGAGGCCCGCTATCCGCGACACCCATCCGCGTCGTCCGTTCGCGGAGGTCTCGCGGTCGCAGGCGCCGTGCTGTCGTCTCTCTGCCTCGCGGGCAGTGTCTGCGCCGCCGAGCCGGTCGCGGGCGATGCCGCAGCCGCGACGGCCAGGCTGCGCCCGTGGTTCCTGCGGGTCGACCTCGCCGGCATCCTGCTTTCCGAAAGCGCCGAGACGACCGTGGCTGGCGGGCGTATCCCGGGGAATACCGTCTCCATCAACGACTCGCTGACGGTGAGCCTCGACCTTGGCTACTTCGTGACCGAGAACCTGGCCATCGCTGCCATCATCGGCGTGCCTCCGCGAGCCTCCCTCAAGGGGGCGAACGCCCTGGCGAATGTCGGCGTCGCGGCGACAGCGCGATACGGGCCCGCGGCGCTGATTGTGCAATACCATCCGCCGCCGCTGCTTGGCGTACGGACCTATCTGGGGATCGGGATCAGCTACACGGTGTTCGCGGACGTTGACGGCGTCGCCCTGCAGAATGTGAAGCTGCCGAATGTGTGGGGCCCGGCCTTCCAGATCGGGATGGACATCCCGATCCGCGAGCGCTGGTCGTTGCACATGGACGCCGTGCAGATCCTTGCCTCGACGAGGGCATCCGGAACCTATCAGGGCCTGCCTGTCTCCTCGAACATCACGGTCAACCCGCTCATCCTGAGGCTTGGGGTGACCTGGCGATTCTGAGCCTGCACCGCTTGCGCATGGCATGCGGATCCCGTGACGCAGCGTGCGGCCTGGCGCGGAAGGAAGGGATTGCATGAGCACGAATGTCGACTGCGCGACGACGGTCGAGCCGTCCGCAGCGCAGCAGGCCAGGGCTGTGGTGGCGTATTACGACAATACGGACATCGACTATCGGCTCGTCTGGCAGAACCGGCGCAACCTCGCCTTCCATTTCGGCTACTTCGACGCCACGACGCGCTCGCACGCCGCGGCGCTCGAGAATACCAACCGCACTCTGGCGGAACTGGTCGGCATCAGACCCGGCGACCGCGTCCTGGACGCCGGCTGCGGAACAGGCGGCAGCAGCTTCTGGCTGGCGGCCAACAGGGGAACGCAGGTGGTCGGCGTCAACCTGGTGGATGGCGCGGTTGCGCAAGCGCAGCGCAACGCCGTGAAGCGGGGGCTCGAGCGCATGGTGCGGTTCGATCGGGCCGACTACACGGCGCTGCCCTACGAGGACGCATCATTCGACGTCGTGTGGGCCCTGGAAAGCGTCTGCCACGCGACCTCCAAATCCGCCTTCTACCGGGAAGCCGCGCGCGTGTTGCGTCCCGGCGGCCGGCTGGTGCTGGCGGAATACATGCGGCAGCGGCGCGACATCCCGGAGCGTGACGAGCGGATCGTGAGGACCTGGCTCGACGGGTGGGCGATCCCCGATCTCGACACGGGGGAAGAGCACATCGCCTCGGCGCGGGCTGCCGGGTTCGAGGACGTTCGCGTGCTGGATTTCACGCCGCGGGCGCGGCGGTCCCTGCGCCGGCTCTACCACCGCGCCATCGTGGCGATCCCGATCGATGCGGTGCTCCGCGCGTTGCGCCAAAGGAACGCCGTGCAGAGTGCGAATGTGCTATCCTCCTTCCTGCAATACCGGGCGCTGCTGAGGGGCGCTTGGTTCTACGCCGTTCTCACGGCCACGCGGACGTAGGCGCCCGGAATTGGGAGCAGGAGCCGGCCATGGACCGCGCCGCGCCTCACCTCTTGCGCATGTTCGACGTCGCCGAGATGTGCTGGGAAGACGCCGACACGGTCGTCTATGCGGGGCGCGGCTTCGCCATTCCACGACAGACGCTGCTGCGCGCGCCGAAGGCGCCGATCCCTTCGGCCGCCACCCTCGATCGCCTGGTCCGCCACTACACGATTGCGTCGCGGCTGCCGCGCGGATGCGTCGTCCCGGTCATAGCGCTGAACCGCTTCGGCCTGTCGCAGGGGCTGCTGCTCGAAGACGTGGCCGGGCGGCCGATCCGGATCGAAGGGCCCGATGTGCGGGCCAGGGTGCTTCATGCGGTGCGAGCCGCGATGGCCGCGCTGGACTCGCTGGCGGTGCTGCACCGGCATGGCATCGTGCATGGTCACCTCGTCCCCGGCACTCTGTGGTCCGCCTCCAAGGACGGGCCGGTCGCGCTGTTCGATCTTTCCGACGCGCATGGACCCGGCCTCGCGCCGCCGGTCGAGTCCGTCGGACGACAGCCTCACCACGCTTATGCGCCGCCCGAGTCGTTGCGCGGGTCACCCGCGTCCATCGGGCCGGCGGTAGACGTGTTCGCCGTGGCGGCTGTCCTGCACGAGTGGCTGACCGGCCGGCCGCCATTCGAATCGGGCGCCCCGGTGCCGCCGGCGGCGTGGCAGGCCGCGCTGCCTCCCGACCTCGCCTCACTTTTGCTGCGGCTGCTGTCACCGGATCCGGCGAACCGGCTCACGGATCTCTCCGCAGTCCGGGCCGAGCTTGCCGCGTGCTGCGACGCGGCGCAGGCGTCCATCGCACGGCAGGATGCGGAACGCGCGGCGATCGGCGGCGACCAGGCTGCGATGCCGAGGCCGCCCCCGCGATTCTACGGTCGCGGTCCGGAACAGGAGGTCCTGCTCCGCTGCCTTGACCGCGTCCGCGACAGCCGGGCGGGGCTGGTCCTCATCACCGGCCCGCCCGGGGTCGGCAAGACCGCACTGGCCCAGAGGCTGCAACAGCACCTGGCGGATGCGGGCGGGCTCTTCGCCGCCGGAAAGTTCGACCAGGTGGCGCGGAACAACCCCTACGCCGCGCTGGTGCAGGCGCTGTCGCGACTGGCGGTCCGGATCCTCGCCGAGCCCGAGGCGCGCTTCGCGGCCTGGAAGGCGCGCCTGTCGGCAGCGCTCGGTCTCAACGCGCAGATCGCGATCGATCTTGTTCCTGATCTCGCGCTGATCCTGGGCCAGCAGGCACCAGTCCAGCCGTTGCCGCCACAGGAAGCCCGGAACCGCTTTCGCGAGGTCTTTCGCGAACTGCTCTACGCCTTTGCGGGTCCCGGGCGACCTCTCGGCCTGCTGCTGGATGACATGCAGTGGGCCGACCCGGCGACGCTCGAACTCCTGCATGGCTTCCTGAGCGACCCGGAATCGGCGCACGTCCTGTTCATCGGAACGTGCCGAACCACCGGGGTCGACGCCGCGCATCCTGCCGCGGCCCTGCTCGATGCGCTGCGCGGCGACGGGTGCCCCGCCACCGTCATTGAGCTTGGCGGCCTCACGGAACCGCAGGTCCACGACCTGGTGTCCGACCTGCTGGACCAGACCGGCCCGCATGTCGGGGAACTCGCGGCCCTGCTCCATCGCAAGAGCGGCGGGAACGCATTCACGCTCGAGCAGCTCCTGCGGCATCTGCGCGATGCCGGCCTGGTTCGCTACGATCGCGGCCTGGGCCTGTGGTGCTGGAATATGCGCGACATCTGGGACAGCGATCCCAACGATGATGTCGTCGAGCTTCTCCGGGAGAGAATCCACACCCAATCTGCGGACATGCGCGACACACTCGCCACGGCGGCCTGCCTCGGTGCCGCCTTCGATGCCGACCGGCTTGCTACGGCACGCGGCGTCCCGATCGCGAGCGTGCGGGGGCACCTGGAACAGGCGCAGGGTCTCGGCCTCGTCCGGCCAGCCCCGGAGCCCCGGGGCGCCCTTCGCGGCGCGACGCACCGCTTCGTGCACGACCGCGTCCAGCAAGCGGCCTTCTCGCTGCTCGATACGGCGCAGCTTCCCCGGATCAGGCTCGAGATCGGACGCCGCTTGCTGCGGGCGCTGACCGAGGAGGAGGCGCTCGCCGCCCCCTTCGAGATCGTCGACAATATCAATGCCGGCGCCGCCCTCCTCGAACCGGGCGATGAGCGCCTGCTGGGAGCACGACTGAACCTCGCCGCCGGCCGGCTCAGCCGTGCCGCGCTCGCCTTTCAGGCGGCGCTCGACTACCAGAATGCGGGGCTCGCCCTGCTGGATGCCTCGGCGTGGAAGACCCACTACCGCCTCGCCTTTGACCTCCATGCGGAAGCCTTCGAATGCGAGCATCAGACGCTTCACGCGGAACGGGCTGACCATCATTTCCGCGTGCTGATCGACCATGCGGCCACGGCACTGGACCGCGCCTCCGTCTATCACACCAAGATCCTGCTCGACATCAGCAGCGAGCGCTATGCGGAGGCGATGCGCATCGGGCGCCAGGCGCTCGCCGAACTCGGCGTTAGATTCCCGCGGCATGCACGCCGGTCCCATCTGCTGCGGGAATTGCTGAAGGCGCGCATCCTGATGCTGCGGCGCAGCCCGGCCTCGCTGGAGGCGCTGGCCGACATGCGGGATGCGCGGCTCGTCGCCGCCGCGCGCATCCTGCTCTCCCTTTCGCCCGGCGCGTACTTCGTCAACCCGAACGCCACGATGCTCATGGGCCTGAAGATCGTGACCCTGTCCATGCGCGCCGGCAACTCGCCCAGTTCCGCGGGCGGCTATGTTCTCTACGGCCTCGCGCTCAGCGCCACGCTGCGCGACAGCGTGGCGGGGCAGGCGTTTGGCGAGCTTGCCGTCGCCCTCGCGCGCCGCTTCGACGACATCACCGTCCGATCCCGCACCCTGCTGATCCATGCCGGCTTTGTCGCCATCTGGCGCAGGCCGTTCGCGCAATGCCTGGCCTCGCTCCGTGAAGCCCATTCGACCGCGATCGCGGCGGGCGACTTCGCCTATGCCAACTACGCCCTGCTGCAGACGCTCTTCCTCAACCTCGCGCGCGGCGTCCCGCTGCCGGAATACCTTGAGGAATGCGAACGCCTGCGCGGCTTCATGGTCCGCACGGGCGATCCCTTCGCCATCGACAACCACGCCAACTGGGTGCAGTCGGCGCGCGCGCTGCAGGGACTGACGCAAGGGCCGGCGGACCTGCATTCCGAGCATTTCGATGAGACCGCGGCGGAGCGCCGCTACCGCGATGGGTCGAACCTCACGACGCTGGGCTACTATCTGATTCGCAAGCTGCATCTGGCATGCCTGTCCGGGGATACCGCGGACGCGTTCCGCTTCGGCCGGGAGGCCGAGCAGTTCTTCGGCCTGTTGCCCGGGCAGGTGCTGCTGGCGGAGCACGCCCTGTATTTCGGCCTGACGCTCGTCGAGATGCGGCGAACGCATCCCGCACTGATGACCGGGCTGCGGTTGCTGCGATGCCGCCGACGGCTGCGGCGCTGGGCGGCGCAGGCGCCGGACAACTACAGCGCCATGCACCAGCTGCTGGAAGCCGCGCATGCGACACTGCAGGGTGCCGAGGCCAAGGTGCTCCCGATGTTCGACGCGGCGATCGAAGCAGCGCGCGCGGACGGCTTCCTGAACATCGAGGCCCTCGCCGCCGAGCTCGCGGCGCGATACTGCATGCGCGGCGGGCAGTCGCGCGCCGCATCCGCCTATCTGGAGGAGGCAATCTCCGCCTACCGCGCCTGGGGCGCGACGGCCAAGGTGGACGCGCTCACAGGACTTGGCGCATCGGCCGGCCTTCGCCCGGGGCAGGCCGCCCCGCAGATGCCGTCGCCGATTGTCGCGACGGCAGCCCTTTCGCCGGGGAGGGAGGTCACTCCGGACGGCATCCTGCAGCATCTGGTCGCGCAGGCAGCGGCCGGCCGACAGGGGACCCAGGTTGTAGCCGTGTTGCGCGACCGCGGTAGCTCTATGGTGCGCGCCGCGAATGACGGCGAGTCCGTCGCCGCGCTGGATGAGCCGCTCGACGAGAGCAACCGGGTTTCGGCGGCGGTGGTGAACTATGTTCTCCGATCGAATTCCGAGGTCATCGCGCCGGATGTTCCCGCCGACGACCGCTTCGCAGCCTGCGCACATCTCAAGGCGCGGCATCCCGTCTCGGTGATCTGCATGCCGATCCCGTTCGGGGGCCAGGCGGTTGGCGCCCTTTATCTTGAAGCCTCCCCGCTCGCCGGGGGGAGCGTCGCGGCTACCGAGGCGCTGCGCGCCTTGTGTGCGGATGCCGGTGAGCACCTCGAACACGCGCGCATGGAATCGAGTCTGCGCCAGAGCCGGCATCTTCTTCACGAGGCGGCCCGCGCCGCCGAGAGCGCCACGAGGGTTCGTGCCCATCTGGAGAAGTTCGTGCCGGCCGTGGTGACGCGTCTGATCCTCAACAACCCGGATACCCCAGAGCTGCGCCGCATCGACCGCGACATCTCGGTGCTGTTCCTGGACGTCGAGGGCTACACTGCGCTGAGCGAGCAGCATGACCGGGCGTCGCTGGTGCGGCTGCTGGAGCGATATTTCTCCCGCTACCTAGCCGAGATTCAGCGGCATGGCGGCGACGTGAACCAGACGGCCGGCGATGGATTGATGGCGCTGTTTCAGGAAGCGGGACACCATGCGCAGCAAGCGGTCCGCACAGCCATCGCGGTGCACCGGGCGACGGACGAGATCGCCAGCTCCGGCGAGGATGGGGCCGTGCCGCGCATCCGGCTGCATATCGGGATCAACAGCGGTATCGCCTCGGTCGGCGCAACGCGTATCGAAGCGGCTGGGGCAGCACTTTGGACGTACACGGCCGTGGGCCCTGCGGTGAACCTGGCGTCGCGCATCGCAAACGCCGCGCAAGGCGGCGAGACGCTGATCGGTGGCGCCACTGCCGAGCGCTTGGCCGGCGCGTTTCAACTGGACCACGTCGGCGTTCGGAGATTCAAGAATGTGCGCGGCGTGACCGATGTCTTCCGAATAATCGGTACAGGTCGTGTCCCGTGACGTGGTGTGCGAGCGCCCTGGTCTCCTGTGCGGGTGTGAGGCGCGGTCATCTTGCCACGGCGGGCAGGCTGACGTTGGGAGCATCGCTGATGGGCGCGAGCGTCTCACGGCTCATGTAGCGGCGCTGCACTGCCCATTCGTCGTTCTGTTCGAGGCGAGTGGCGCCGACGCGGTGGGTGACGGCGGCCTTGCTGGGAAAGTTGCGGATCACGTCGGTTCGGCGCTTGATCTTGCAGTTTGCCCGTTCGAGCGGGTTGGTGCTGTGGAACTTTGCGCGGTGCTCCGTGGCGAAGGCGGTGAACGTCAGCACGTCCTCTTCCGCCGGGTCGATCAGGGCAGCATGCTTTGGCACCCTGGGGCGGCGTTGGTCCGCGACGGTGCGCCACTGGCGCTTTGCTCCTTCGGTATGGGCGGTACCGATCCAGGCCGACACCAGGCGGCGGTGGCCCTTGCCGGCATGGGCAAGGGCCTTGCGCATGAACCGCACGCGGCAGCGCTGGGGTGTGGCGTGCAGCATGCGCCGCACCGCCGCGTTCAGCCCCTCATGGGCATCGGCGATGACCAGCTTCACGCCACGCAGGCCGCGCCGGGCCAGCGAGCGCAGGAGATCGGTCCAGAACGTCTCCGCCTCGCTGGCGCCGGTCGCCATGCCGAGCACTTCGCGCCGTCCGTCGCTATTGACGCCGACCGCGAGTGGAAGGTGCCGACCCGCTCATCGAGTTCGGCGCAGAGCCGGCTGACCTGGCTCTTGCTGATGCCCGACGCGCCCATCGCCTGCACCAGGTCGTCCACCGCGCGGGTCGAGACGCCATGCACGTAGACCTCCTGGATTACCGCCACCAGCGCCTTCTCGGCGGTCCGGCGGGGCTCCACGAAGCACCGGAAGCAGGAGCCACGCCGAAGCTTCGGAATGGGTAACGCCACCGTGCCGGCGCGCGTCTCCCGGTCGCGCTGGCGGTAGCCGTTGCGCGGCACCAGGCGGTCCGGGCTGCGCTCGCCATGGGCGGCGCCAGTCATCCTGCCAACCTCCAACGCCATCAGGCGCTCGGCCACGAAGCCGATCATCTCACGCAGGAAGGAGGCATCGGTCCCTTCGCCGACAAATCGCGAAGCACAGTCTCCTGCTCGATCATCGTGGGGTGCCAGGGCGGAGGTTGCGTGTCGCAACTCAACCCTACCCAGGTTCACCCGTGGCGCCCTCGGCTGGAGGCCCGTGCGGATGTTCATGATTGAAGCTGGATACCCTGCGGCGCATATTGCCAGCACGTTCACGAGATGCTGCCGATGAGCGCTCCTGACCCCAACACCCGCCCGCAAGCCGCCGCAGTGCCGTTGCCCGCGGCCGGCCATGCGACGAACGACGGGACTCATGTCGAACGCCTGCGGCGCCTGCCGATACTGCGTTCGGCGTCCGAGGATGCGCTACGGCACGCTGCCGCTGCCGCACACTCGCGGAGCTTCGGCGCCGGCGAACTCATCCTCGATTCCAACGACGCCTCGGGCGATGTCTGGTTCGTGCTGGAAGGGGTGGTACGCATCCTGGTCCGCACCCCGTCCGGGCGCGAGCTGATACTCACCGACCTGGCCGCTGGTGGTGTGTTCGGAGAGATCGCGGCGATCGACGGCGCGCCACGCACCGCCGCCGCGACCGCGCTCGTGCGCTCTCGGCTCTGCGCGCTTCCCGCCGCGGCCTTCCTCGATGCCGCCTGCAGCACGCCGGCTGCCTGCCGCGACCTGCTGCGCCATGTGACCGAGATCCTGCGCCGCCAGTCGAAGCGCCTGCTCGAACGCGAGGCGTTGCCCATTCGCCTGCGCGTGCATGCTGAATTGCTCCGCCTGTCCCGCCCCAGGCTTGGCCGTGATGGCCAGCCGGTCGGTGACGAGCGCGTCATCAGCCCGCCGCCACGACAACACGTATTCGCCGCGCGGATCGGTACGCGCCGGGAAGCGGTATCGCGCGAATTTGCCGATCTGGTGCGGCTGGGCGTGATCGTGCGTGAGCGCGGGGCCATCGTCATCAGCCAGCCGAGAGCCCTGCGGGACGCCGTCGAAGCGGAGATCGCGGCTGAGATCGGGCTGTAGGCCCGCCAACGGACCGACCGAGGCGGCCGCGTGGTGCGCCGGCTACCCGCGTGCCAGGCAGCACACCATCGGCTCGACGCGACCGGTCCATCGCCAGATGGCAGAATGCCCGGCCAGATGCCTGGCCGGGCATTGCGAACGGGGGGGCGGCAAGAGCCGCCCATGCGGCACTACTCGCCGGTGCCCCACGCCTCCGTGCCGCGGGCCGCCTGCGCCGCCGCGCCGTGCCGCGTCGTCGCCGGAGGCGCCATGCCGAACGCGGCGGCCGGAAGATCGGCCGGGGCGGACGTCGCTTCGAAGTAGTCGACGCCGACGCTATCCCCGTTCGCGACGAAGGTAGCGACGAGCGGCGCCTTCGCCCGCGGCTGGCCCTGCAGCGTGCTCCTGGCGCGCGGGTCGCCCGGGGACACGTAGGTGACCTCGGCGCCCTCGCCGCTGCCGACGAAGACGGCGACGCGGTCCTGCGCGAGGGCCGGTGCACCGACCAGGAGGCTCGCGAGTACAGCGGAGCGCAGCCGATGAAGCGTGACGGTCATTGGAATTCTCCTTCCTCGCTCGGCGCCCATTCGTCGAAGCGATGAGGAGACCTTGCGCCGTGCGCCCGTCGAATTCGGTGCCATTCAGCACGTGTTCCAACGCGCATGTGCCCGGCGCGTTTTGCGGTGTGCGAGATCCCACATTTCGCCATGAGCGTCGCCAGGACGGCGATGGGGATCGCGACGTTCGAGGCCTATCGATGGACGGCGATCCGGAAGAAGGATCCTTGAACTGCCCCGTGCTTGCCGGCGGCTCCGGTACCGCCGCTGGGCGCGGGGTTCTCCCGATGGCATGTCGAGAGGGCGCGCGCCCCGCGGCGCGGCGGTGGCGTCATCGGCGTGCCCGGAGGATCCGACGGCTCTCGCCGCTCACACGTCACCGATCTGCCGGACCTACCGTGCCTGGGCCCGAGAAGCGCCGGCCCTGCCGCGCAGATCGGCGGCAGCGAGCGGGAAGGAGAGGCGCATCGTTCACGCCTCCTCGTCAGCGTTGGCAAGGCCGGGCGGCACGTCGCGGCTGCCTTCCCGCCTGTCGCGATAAAGGGCGGCCCGCGCGAGCAGCATCAGCGTCACAGGCGTCGTGATGATCATGAAGCAGGCGATCAGGATCTCGTGCAGCACCAAGCGGTCCTGCATGACCGATGAGAACAGCATCGACGCCAGCAGAACAGACCCGATGCCCAAGGTCGTCGCGAGCGTCGGCGCGTGCACTCTGTCATAGAAGTTCTGCAGCCTGAGCAGCCCGACCGACCCGATCAGCGCAAGCCCTGCGCCGAACACCAGCAGGGCTGCGACCGGGATCGCCGCCCAGAGCGGAAGGTCAGCGGCGTGGTTCACTCGATCACCTCCCCGCGCATCAGGAACTTCGCCAGCGCCGCGGTGGCCACGAAGCCGAGCAGCGCCACGAGCAGCGCCGCCTCGAAATAATGCCTGCTGCCCGTGCCGATGCCGAACACCAGCAGCAGGATGGCGGCATTCACGTACATCGTGTCGAGCGCCAGCACGCGATCCTGCGCGCGCGGCCCGCGCAGGACGCGATAGGCGGCACAGCCCATGGCCAGGACCAGCATGATCTGCGCGATCAGCACCGCGCCGGCGATGATCGTCGCGCTCATTCGAAGATCTCCATCAAGCGACGCTCCCAGCGATCCTTGACGATGCGGACCCATGCCTCGTCGTCGATCAGGTCCAGCACATGCAGCAGCATGATGCCGTCCGAGGAATCGTATTCCACCCAGACCGTGCCCGGCGTCGCTGTCAGGATGCAGGTCAGTGCCGCCAGGCCATGCGGGCTGCGCATGTCGAGCGGGATCCGCACGAAGCCGGACTTCCGGTCCATCGCCAGGCTCGGTCTCAGGATCAGCCACGCCACGGCGTTGTTGGACCGCACGACCTCCCGCGCGATGTCGAACAGCAATCCCGGCAGGATCGACAGGCGGCGCAGACGCGCGGTCGGCATCATCAAGGCCACCAGGGTTGCCGATCCGGCGACGGCGAGCGCGCTGCCGAGCAGCAGCGCACCGGGGGAGACGTGCCCGACAAGCAGCAGCCACAGGCCCAGCATCCCGACGGCGGCGGCAGGGTAGGGAAGCCAGCGCTTCATCCGCCGCCTCCGGTCCTGGTCTCGGGCGCGGGCGGCATGACACCGTGCAGGTATCCCGATGGCGCATGCAGCGCCTGGGCGGCGGCCTGCATGTAGGTCATTGCCGGCCCGGCGCCCGCCGTGAGGGCGGCGCACAGCACCAGGAGCAGGCCGATCGGCGCGATCTCGAGCACGGCGATGCGCGGCGGCCGTGGGGCCGGCGACGCCCAGAAGATGTCGATGCCCACGCGCAGCATGGCGACCAGGCTCGCCAGCCCCGACAGGATCAGCGCGGCGAGGAGCGCCCAGGTCGTGCCCGGCACAACGTCGTCCCCCGGGCCGAGCAGTGGGGCGAGGATGGCGATTTTCGCCAGGAACCCCGACAGCGGCGGCAGGCCGGCGAGCAGCAGCGCGCAGGCCATGAAGCTGATGCCCAGGATCGCCACCGTGCCCGGGATGGCCACGCCGACCGCCTCGTGTTCCAGCGGCTCGTCGTCATCCTCGCCGGTACCGAAGGCCTCGCGGGTCACCGCGAGCACATCGGCACCGACCTCGCGGCCGCGTTCGACCAGTTCGATGAGCAGGAAGAAGGCGCCGATCGCGAGCACCGAACTCGCCATGTAGAACAGCGCGCCACCGGTGACCGCGACCTGCCCTGCACCGATCGCGGCCAGCAGCGTGCCCGAGGACACGACGACGCTTGCGCCCGCCAGGCGCGACAGGTTCTGCGTGGCGAGTACGGCGATCGACCCGAAGGCGATGGTGCAAAGCCCGCCCAGCAGCAGCCAGGTGCTGCCGAAGCCGGCCGAGACGCCGGCCTCATCGCCAAACAGCAGCAGCCAGACCCGCACCACAGCATAGACCCCGACCTTGCTGAGGATGGACAGGATGGCCGCCGCCGGCGTCGCGGCCGCGGCGTAGGTCGGCGGCAGCCAGAAGCCGAGCGGCCACATCGCCGCCTTGGTGAGGAAGGCGATGCCTAGAATCACCAGGCCGGTCTCGAGCAGGCCGCGGTCCTCCGCCACGATGCTGCGCATCCGCACCGCGAGGTCGGCCATGTTGAGCGTGCCGGCAATGCCATAGACGACGCTGGCGCCGATCAGGAACAGCAGGGATGCGACCAGGTTGATGACGATGTAGTGCAGCCCGGCGCGCACCCGCGCGACACCGGATCCATGCAGCGCCATGCCGTAGGAGGCGGCGAGCATGACCTCGAAGAACACGAACAGGTTGAACAGGTCGCCGGTCAGGAAGGCGCCGTTCAGCCCCATGAGCTGGAACTGGAACAGCGGCTGGAAATAGGTGCCGGCCCGATAGCCGCGCCCGACCGAGAACATGAAGGCCGAGGCGCCGAGCACGGCGGCCAGCGCGAGCATCAGCGCCGACATCCGGTCCAGCACCAGCACGATGCCGAAGGCCGCCGGCCAGTCGCCAAGCCGATAGATCCGCACCACGGGGTCCTGCGCGACCGCGAGCAGCACGACCGACAGGCCGACGAGCACGGCGCAGGACAGGGCCCCGAGCGCCACCACGACAACGCGCGAACGGTCGCCGATCAGCACCATGGCGGCGCCGACCAGCATCGGCACGATGATCGGCGCGATCAGGAGGTGGTCGATCCAGCCCATCATCGCTCGCGCTCCCGGCCGTCGACGTGGTCGGTTCCCGTCAGGCCGCGCGCGGCGAGCAGCACCACGAGCAGCAGCGCCGTGGTGGCGAAGCTGATGACGATGGCGGTGAGCACCAGCGCCTGCGGCAGCGGGTCGGCGTATTGGCCGAGCGTGCCGGTCTCGCCGGGCGACAGGATGGCGGCCGCCCCGCTGCGCAGCCCGCCGGTCGAGAAGATGAACAGGTTCACCGCATAGGACAGCAGCGCCAGTCCGATGATGACCTGGAAGGTGCGCGGCCGCAGCAGCAGCCACACGCCCGACCCGGCCAGGAAACCGATGGCGAGCGAGAGCACGAGTTCCATCAGCCGTCTCCCGTCTCGGCCACAGGTCGGGCCTGCGTCGCGCGATGACCGCGGACCGACTGGTGCGCCAGGGCCACCAGCATCAGCAGCGTGGCGCCGACCACCAGGGCAAAGACGCCGATGTCGAAGATCAGCGCGCTCGACGTCGGAATCCTGCCGATGACCGGCAGGTCCTCATAGGCGAAGTAGGTGGTCAGGAAGGGCCGGCCGAACAGCATCGCCGCGAGGCCGGTGCCGGCGGCGATCAGCAGCCCGGTGCCGACCCAGAGCTGCGGGCGCAGAAGCCGCAGGCGGTCCTCGGTCCATTCCGCGCCGCCGATCATGTACTGCAGGATGATGGCGATCGCGACGACCATGCCGGCCGAGAATCCGCCGCCCGGCTGGTCGTGCCCACGCAGCAGCAGGTACACCGCCACGATCAGCATGACCGGGAACAGCAGCCGCGTCAGCGTGAACGGCACCACGAGCCAATCCGCCACGCGCCCGGTCCCGGTGCCATGCGTGCCGGCCTGGTCGCGCTGCTGCTCCGGCAGCTCGATGCTGTCGGGCGCGGGGCGGAAGCGGCGCAGCAAGGCAAAGGTGGTGAGCGCTACGGCGGCGACGACGAAGATCTCGCCCAGCGTGTCGAAGCCGCGGAAGTCGACGAGGATGACGTTCACCACATTGGTGCCGCCGCCCTCGGTATAGGCGCGCGCCAGGAAATGCTGGGCGAGCAGGTCCGGTGGCGTGCGTGTCATCACGGCATAGGCCAGCGCCGCCAGCCCGAGCCCCGTGCCCACCGCGAGACCGAGGTCGCGCAGGCGCCGCGTGCGCGAGAGCACCTCCGGCCCGCGGTCGCCGGCGACCGCGACGCGCTTGGGCAGCCAGCGCAGGCCGAGCAGGAGCAGGACAGTCGTCACGATCTCCACCGTCAGCTGCGTGAGCGCCAGGTCGGGTGCCGAGAACCACACGAAGGTCACGCAGACCACCAGCCCCGCGCCACCCACCAGGATCAGCGCCGCCAGGCGATGGAACTTCGCCTGCCATGCGGCGCCGAGGGCGCAGATGGCGCCGACCACCCAGACCAACGCGAGGGCCGGATCGACGGGCGAGGCCGGAACATTGCCCGGCCCGAAGCCGCGCCACCAGGCCGCCGATGCGCCCGCGAGGATCGCGATGCCGATAAGCAGCCGCAATTGCGGCTGCAGCCGCCGCGTGCCGATTATGCCCTCGAGCCGCCGCGCCAGCCGCCAGGACAGGAAGACCATCACGCGTTCGAAGATGCGCTGGCCTTCCAGGCGCCAGATCACCGGCGGCCCCTGGTCGTTGGTGCGCAGCCGGTTCTGCAACACCAGGTAGAGCAGAACCCCGGCGGCCATCGCGACCGCGCTCATCAGCAGCGGCAGGTTGAAGCCGTGCCACACCGCCAGGCTGTAGGCGGGCGCGCCTTCGCCCAGCACGGCGTGCACGGCCAGCGCGAGGAATGGACCGATCGTCGCCGCAGGAAGCAGCCCGACGACGATGCAGGTCAGCACCAGGATCTCGACCGGGAAGCGCATCCAGCTGCCCGGTTCATGCGGCTTGCGCGGCAGGTCCGTCGCTTCCGGGCCGAAGAAGGCGCCGTGGATGAAGCGCAACGAATAGGCAACGCTGAACGCGCTCGCCGTCATGGCGGCCAGCGGCAGGATGTTGAGCAGCGTCCAGGCCGGCGCGTCGGCCGAGAGTGCCTCGGCAAAGAACATCTCCTTGGAGATGAAGCCGTTGAGCAGCGGCACGCCGGCCATGGCGGCGGCCGCCACCAAGGCGAGCCGCGCGGTGAAGGGCATGCTGTGGTTCAGCCCGGACAATCGCCGGATGTCGCGCGTGCCGGTCTCGTGGTCGATGATGCCGGCCGCCATGAACAGCGAGCACTTGAAGGCGGCGTGGTTGATGATGTGGAAGATCGCCGCGACCAGCGCGAGCTCGCTCTTCAGCCCGAGCAGCAGCGTGATCAGGCCCAGGTGGCTGATGGTGGAATAGGCCAGCAGCCCCTTCAGGTCGTTCTGGAAGATCGCGATATAGGCGCCGATCAGCATGGTGATGAGCCCGGCGAGGCCGACCGTCCAGGTCCAGGCATCGGTGCCGGCCATCACCGGCCACAGGCGCGCCAGCAGGAAGACGCCGGCTTTCACCAGCGTCGCGGAATGCAGGTAGGCCGAGACCGGCGTCGGCGCCGCCATCGCGTGCGGCAGCCAGAAGTGGAAGGGGAACTGCGCGCTTTTCGTCAGCGCGCCGAGCACCACCAGGATCAGCGCCGGCAGGTAGAGCGCATGCTCGCGGATGCGGTTGCCCGAGGCGAGCACGGTGTCGAGGTCGTAGCTGCCGACGATATGGCCCAGGATCAGCACGCCGGCGAAGAGGCACAGACCGCCCGTCGCCGTGATCGTGAGCGCGATCCGGGCGCCGTCGCGCGCCGCGGCCAGATGGTGCCAGTAGCCGATCAGCAGGAAGGAAAAGAGGCTCGTCAGCTCCCAGAAGAAGGCGAGCTGGAGCAGGTTGCCCGAGATCACCAGCCCGGTCATCGCCCCCATGAAGGCCAGCAGGAAGGCGAAGAAGCGCGGCACCGGATCCTCGGCCGACATGTAGTAGCGCGCGTAGAGGACCACGAGCGCGCCGATGCCGGTGATGAGGCCGCAGAACAGCCAGGCGAAGCCGTCCATCCGCAACACGATGTTCAGGCCGAGCGAGGGTATCCAGGCGAAATCGGCGCGCAGCACCTGGCCCTGCGAGATCGCCGGATAGGCCGCCCACACCATGGCGAGGCCGATGAGCGCCACCGCCCCCGCGAGACCGCAGGCCGTGTCGCGTGCGCCTGTCGGCAGCAGGCCGGCCGCGATGGACGCAACGAAAGGCAGGACGACGAGGGTGAGCAGGAGCAGGCTGTCAGGCATTGGCTCTCCCGTGCGGGGGCGGCAGCGGCATCATCAGGTTTCCGGCTCCACGGTGGCCGACGGGGTAGACCGGTTCAACAGCTGCGCAACCTCCGCGGCCGAGTCAGCGGTCCGCAGCGCGCGCAGCGTCTGCGGGTCGCGCAGGCCCCGGCACGTATCGGACAGGGCGGGCAGGAAGCCTTCGGCCTCGGTCTCCGGCCAGAGCACGAGGATGACCAGGTCGACGGGTTCCTCGTCACGCGCCTCGTAGTCGATGGCGCGGTCGAGACGCGCGAACAGCATCAGGGGCCGCTCGTCACCGGGCAGCCGCGCATGCGGCAGCGCGATGCCTCGGCCAAGAGCGGTCGAACCGAGGGCTTCGCGCCTGTTCAACGCACCGAGGATGTCGGCCTCCGGCTGGTCCAGGCGCTTCGCCGCTTCCGAGGCGAGTGTCTGCAGGAGGTCGCGTTTGCTGCTCGCACCGAGGCCGAGCAGGATATCGTCGGCGGCGAAGCGTTGTGGAACTGACATGTTTCGGTCCCTCAGGTGGGAATGCTCGCCATTGGCAGATCGTAGGGTGCCAGGCGCGCGCGATCGAGCGAACAGGCGCACCACGGCGTTCCTTAGGACGGTGGCGTGCGGGACGGCTTCAGGGCGTCTGCGCTACCAGCAACATTGCTGCTCTGCAATCTGGCCGGTGAAAGCGCGTTGCCCTGTCCGCAGGGCGGTCGCGGCCCTGGGCCGGCTGGCGTCAGGACGGGCCCGGCGAACGTCGCCACGCGTGCGTGAGCGGCCCGCTGTTCGGCTGTGGCCTCGATGCCGCAGGCTGGCGCGCCAGTCGATCGAACCTGGCCGGCTCGGCAGGCGAAGCGGCTGCTCGGCTGGCCTCAGCCTTGGCGCGCGGACCGTGCCCTATGTCTTGCGGCGGAACGCATCGAGGCTGACGACCTGCGCCGGCGCGGCGGGCTGCTCGGGCGCGGCCTCGGCGGGCGCCTCGGGCTCGGGCGGCGCATCCTCGAAGGTCGGCAGGTCGGCGCCGGTCACGGGGAAGCGCAGGCCGAAGCGCACCTGCGGGTCGTGGAACATGGTCAGCGCGCCGAAGGGCACCACCAAGCGGGACGGCACGCCGCCGAAGAACAGCGTGACCTCGAAGCGCTGGGCCGCGCGGTCGATCAGCAGGTCCTCGAACTGGTGCTGCAGGACGATGGTGATCTCCTGCGGGTAGCGCGCCTTCAGGTGGCCGGGCACGGAGGTGCCGGGATGGTCGGTGCGGAAGGTCAGGTAGAAGTGGTGCTCGCCCGGGAGCCCGTGGGCGGCGGCGTGTTCCAGGGCGCGGATGGCGACGTCGCGCAACGCCTCCTCGGCCCAGGCGTCGTAGGGCATCAGGCTGTCGGGCGGGGCGGCATCGTCGCTCATGGTGGCCATCTACGCACGGATCGGGGGATTGTGAAGGGAAGTGGGGGGCTTCTGTTGCCCGGTGCCCCCCGAACCGCGCTTACCTATCTCTAGGCAGCGAGCGCCACGGTCTCGCGACCGTTATCATTGGCACTTGTGATTTGGTCCGATGACGGCGGTACCATGCCGGGCAAAAGACGGATCTTTACCGTGCGCGTCGAGCCTATTTCGCCCCCATCGGCCGCTGATAAGGCGGGTGATTGGTGGAGGCGCCGGGTACCGCCCCCGGGTCCGCAACACTTATTCCATACGCCGTTTATCGCCATAGTCACCGAGGTGACGCCCCGCATATAGCGCGGCGCGCACGGGATATCGAGGGGTATCGCGTCAATCGCGCGCCAGGCCGCGTTCGACCACCCGGGCGTAGAGCGCGGCGCCATAGGGGATCGCCTCGTCATTGAAGGCGTAGCGCGGGTTGTGCGGCATGGCGCCATCGCCGTTGCCGACATGGATATAGGCGCCGGGCACGCGCTCCATCATGAAGGAGAAGTCCTCGGAGCCCATGCCGGGCGGGTTGTCGCGCGCGACCTTGTCGGCCCCGACCAGCTCGGCTGCGGCCTCGGCATAGAGCTCCGTCTGCGCCGGGTCGTTGATGGTGGGGGCGAAGATCAGCCGCCAATCGGTGGTGGCGGTGGCGCCGAAGCCGGCGGCCACGCCTTCGGCCACGCGGCGCATCGCGGCCTCGATCTGCGCGGCCACCTCGCGCGAGAAGAAGCGCGCGGTGCCGGAGATGGTCGCGGTCTCGGGAATCACGTTGTAGGCCTCCCCGCCGATCACCTTGGTGACGCTGACGACCGCGGGGTCGCGCGGGCTTAGGGTCCGGCTGACGATGGATTGCAGCGCGCTGGTGATGTGGCAGGCGGCCAGCACCGGGTCGATGCTGGCTTCCGGTCGCGCGCCATGGGCGCCCTTGCCGCTGACCGCGATGTCGAAGAATGCGCCGCCCGCCGCCGTCGGGCCGGGGCGGATGCCGTACTGGCCGAGGGGCATGCCCGGCCGGTTGTGCATCCCGAAGATGGCATCGCAGGGAAAGCGTTCGAACAGACCGTCGGCCAGCATCGCCAGCGCGCCGCCGCAGCCTTCCTCGCCGGGCTGGAAGATGAAGTGGACGATGCCGTCGAAGTTGCGGGTTTCCGCCAGGTAGCGCGCCGCGCCCAGCAGCATGGTGGTGTGGCCGTCATGGCCGCAGGCATGCATCACGCCGGGCGTGGTGCTGCGCCAGGGCATGTCGGCCGGTTCCTGGATCGGCAGCGCGTCCATGTCGGCGCGCAGGCCGATGGCGCGATTGCCGGAGCCGTTGCGCAGCACGCCGACCACGCCGGTGCCGCCGACGCCGCGATGCACCTCGATGCCGAGGGCTTCCAGTTCACGGGCCACGACCTCGGCCGTGCGGTGCTCGGCCATGCCCAGTTCGGGATGGGCGTGCAGGTCGCGGCGGATCTCGCTGAGCGCGGCGTGGTGGCGGCGGATGGCATCGAGGGCGGACATGGCGGCTCCGGGATCGGGTTGCCGCCATGCTGCACCGTGTTGGCCCGCGCGCGAAGTCGGACGCACGTCGCGAATGCCGGCGCCGGCCCGCGCCCAACGGCGCGGCCGCAAGAGCGCTCTCAGACCGGGCGGGTGTCGTCCACCAGGATGATGCGGTGCAGCCGCCGCTTGTGCTGGCTCTCATCCCATTCCGAGGCGCGGTGCAGGCTGCACCGGTTGTCGCTCATCAGCAGGTCGCCCGGGCGCCAGGCGTGCTTGTAGACGAAGTCCGGGCGGATGAGGTGCGCAAGCACCTCGGCGAACAGCGCGTCGCCCTCGGCCTGCGGCATGCCCTGGATGGTCGATCCCCATTCGCCGCCGAGGAACAGGCCGCGCCGGCCGGATTCCGGGTGGGTGCGGACCAGCGGGTGGATCACGTCGGGATATTTGTGGCCTTCGGCCTCGACCTGCTCGTCGGTCGAATCGGGGAACAATTCGCGGAACAGCCGCTTTCGGCTGTGCAGCACCTGCAACCCGTCGATGCGCGCGCGCAGGGCCTCGGGCATGGCGTCCCAGGCGGCGATGCCGTTGGCGTAGCTGGTCTCGCCGGCCGCGGGCGGGATGTCGATGGCGTGCAGGAAGGTGAACAGCCCCGGGAATTCCAGATGGTAGTGGTCGGTGTGCCAGTTCATGCCGACCTTGACGGCGCCGGCCGCGCGGCCGGCCTCGATCACATTGCCGACGACGAAGATTTCCGGGTGACCCGGCACGCACAGATCCTGGCGCGAATGGATGTCGAGGTTGGTGCCGAAGCGGCGCGTGAAATCGACATAGCCCGCCGTGGTCAGCGCCTGCTGGTCGCGCAGCAGCAGCAGCGTGCGATCGACGCAGGCGGCGCGGATGATGGCGGTGATCTCCGCATCCTCAAGCGCCATCAGGTCGATGCCGCCGATCTCGACGCCGATGGCGGGGGCGAGGTCCCGAACCGTCAGCCCGCGCCTGGCGGCGGCTGCGCGCCAGGCCATCATGCTGTTGGCCATGATCGTGTCTCCTGTCAGGTCAGCGCCTGCACGGCGGCAAGCCGGCGGCGGTCCGCATCGGTCGACAGGAAGCGCCCATAGAGCGGTTGTGCCGCCTGCTGGAAGGGCGCCTTGTCGGGGGTGGTGATCTTGGCACCCGCGCGCTCGGCCTGGGCGTGCAGCGTTGCTTCGCCCTCGACCACCAGGTTGCGTTCGAAGACGGCGGATTCCATGGCCGCCCGATCCACCGCGGCGCGCAGATCGGGTGCGAGTGCCTGGTAGCGGCGCTCGGACATCACCACAGGCGCCGTGAGCGCCAGCCAGCCCACCAGCGTGAAGTGCGGCGCGACTTCGAAAAACTTCTGGCCGACGAAGTTGGTGTAGGCGGCCTCGGCACCATCGACCACGCCGGTCTGCAGTGCGCCGTACAATTCGCCATAAGCCAGCGGCGTGGCATTGGCGCCGAAGGCGTTGAAGGCGGCGACATGCACCGGGTTCTGCTGGGTGCGGATCTTCTTGCCGCGCAGCGCCGCCATGTCGGCGACCGGCGCGCGCGTCATCAGGTGGCGGATGCCCGAGGAGTACAGCGACAGGAAGCGGAAGTTCCGCGCGCGGGAGGCGACGGCAAGTTCCTCCATCAGCGGCGCGGTGGTCGCGATCTTTTCCAGGTGCGCGTAGTCGCGCACCAGATAGGGCATGTCGAAAAGCTGGAACTCCTTGATGAAGTTGGCGAAGGCGGCATGCGAGGGCACCGCCAGGTCGATGGTGCCGAGCGCCACGCCCTCGATCATCGGCAATTCATTGCCAAGCTGACCGTTCGGAAAGATCTGCAGGCCGAGCCTGCCGGAGGTGATCTCCCGCAGGCGGCGGTCCATCACCTTCAGGCCCTCGTCCTGGACCTCGCCCACCGCATTGGTGTGCGCGGCGCGCAGCGTGACCGCCTGCGCGTGGGCGGCATGGGCGATGAAGGGTGTCGCGAGCAACGGCAAGGCGCGGCGGCGGAACATCATCGAAGGGTTTCCTTCACAGCAGGGAACGGGGGAGCCAGAGCACGACCTCCGGCACGTAGGTGCACAGCAGCAGCATCAGGATCAGCGGGACCAGCGGGATCCAGACCAGCCTGGCGGCCTGCATGACGTTGCGCTGCGCCACGGTGCAGGCGACGAACAGGCAGATGCCGTAGGGCGGCGTGATCAGCCCGATCGACAGGTTGAGCGTGACGACGATGCCGAAATGCAGCGGGTCGATGCCGAGCGCGACCGCGATGGGCATGAGCACCGGCATCAGGATCAGGATGGCCGAGATGCTCTCCATGAACATCCCAACCACCAGCAGCAGGATGTTCACCAGCAGCAGGAAGACCCAGGCCGAGCCGACATTGGCCTGGAACCAGCCGGCCAGCATCTCGGGCACGTTCTGGATCGCCACCAGCCAGGAGAAGATGGACGCCGTGCCGATGATGATCATCACCGCGGCGGAGATGCCGGCGGTCTTGAGCATCATCGCCGGCAGGTCGCGCAGCTTCAGTTCGCGATAGACGAAGCCGCCGATCAGCAGGCCGGCGAGGACGGCGAGCGCGGCCGCCTCGGTCGGTGTCACGACGCCGCCGATGATGCCGCCCGCCACGATGACCGGCATCGACAGCGCCGGCAGCGCCTGGCGAAATGCGCGGCCGAGGCGCGGCCAGCGGAAGGGTTCCGCATCGGCGTACCGCGCCGGGTCCCGGCCGGTGTAGAGCCAGTGGCCGAACAGCAGCCCGGCGGCGGCGATCAGCCCGGGGATCACGCCGCCGAGGAACATCGCGCCGACCGACAGGTCCGAGATCATCGCCAGCACCACCATGATGATCGATGGCGGGATGATCGGCCCCAGCGCGCCCGCGGAGGCCACCGTCACGGTCGCGTAGTCGAGGTCGTAGCCGCGGCGCTTCATCTCCGGCAGCAGAATGGAGGAGATCGCCGCCGTATCCGCGCTGCCCGACCCCGATATCGCCGACAGCCCCGTGGCGGTGACCGTCGCGACCATCAGCAGGCTGCCGCGGATCCAGCCCACCAGCGCGGTTGCGAGCTCCACGATGGCGCGCGCGATGCCGCCCTGCTCCATGGTGATGCCGGCCAGCACGAAGAACGGGATGGCCAGCAGTGGGAAGGAATCGAGCCCGTTGAACAGCCGTTGGGCCACCACGACCATGGGCGTGGTGCCGTCGATCGCGAGCGTCAGCGCGCCGGCCACGCCCAGCACGAAGACCATCGGCGCGCCGGCCAGCAGCAGGAACAGGAAGGAGCCGAAGGTGAGCGCCATCAGTCGAGCCTCACCCCCCCGCCGCTGGCGATGGGCGCGCGGCCGAGTATGACGCCTCCCATGGCGATCAGCGTCTCCAGCGCCAGGTAGGCGGCCGAGGCGGGCAGCGCCGCATAGGGCACGGTCATGGACACGCCGAGCCCGGCGCTGGTCTGGATCTGCCCAATCTCCAGCATCAGCCAGCCGCCCTCCCAGACCACCCAGAGGAACCACAGGCACAGGCCGAGGATGGGCACCATCACGGCCCTGCCGAGGATGGGCGGCAGCGCGGCCACCAGCGTGTCGATCGCCACATGCAGCCGCGCGCGCATCGCGTAGCCCGCGCCCAGCAGCACCATCCAGATCTGCGCGTAGCTGGCGAATTCGGTGGCCCAGGCGATCGAGAAATTGAACAGGTAGCGCCCGGCGATCTGCGCCAGCACGGCGCCGAACATGGCGGCGAGCAGCAGGATCAGCATGACGTCCACCGTGCGTCGCAGCGCCGCGAGCGCGACCGCCCCGAGGCGAAGGGGCAGCGCCGCGGGCCGGGCGGTGGTCATGGCGCCGGTGGTGGTCTGTGTCATCGGTTCAGGCTGCGGCCGATCCCCGGCGGGCTCAAGCGGCGCTTTGCCTGATATTTCATCGATCTCGTCCGGTCAGCACGAATGCTGGGCATTGATGCCTGCCAATTGGGCGTTCGGCGGCTATGGCGTCCCGCCCACCCGCCCGCCTATAGCGACGCAAACCGAGTCACCGCGGCGGCGAGTCGCGACGGGGGATGCATGGCGCTGACCGACCTACAGCAGCAGGAAATCGACGCCGCACGCGCTGCCGAAGGCCGCACGCGGCGCCCCAGCGTGCCGGCGCTGGAGTCCTTGCTGTTCGAAGCGATCCCCGTGCTCGACCATGGCTTCGTGCGCGTGGTGGACTACATGGGCGACGACGCCGCCATCGTGCAGGCAGCGCGCGTCAGCTACGGCCGCGGCACCCGCGCGGCCAACGAGGATCGCGGCCTGATCCGCTACCTGATGCGCCACCGCCACTCCACGCCCTTCGAGATGTGCGAGATCAAGTACCATGTGAAGCTGCCGATCTTCGTGGCGCGGCAATGGATCAGGCACCGCACGGCCAACGTGAACGAGTATTCCGCGCGCTATTCCATCCTGGACCGCGAATTCTACATCCCTGCGCCCGACCACCTGGCGGCGCAATCGGCGGTGAACCGCCAGGGCCGCGGGGACATCCTGCAGGGCGGGGAAGCCGCGCGCGTGCTCGACCTGCTGCGGGAGGACGCGACGCGCAACTACGACCACTACCTCGACATGCTGAACGAGAATGACGACGGCACGCCGCGCGACCCTGGCCGCCAGGGCCTGGCGCGAGAACTGGCGCGGATGAACCTGACGCTCAACGCCTATACGCAATGGTACTGGAAGACCGACCTGCACAATCTGCTCGGCTTCCTGTCCCTGCGCGCCGATTCCCACGCGCAATACGAGATACGCGTCTATGCCGATGCCATGCTGGACACCGTGAAGGCGTGGTGCCCGATCGCCTTCGAGGCCTTCCGCGACTACCGCATGGGGGCGGTCACGCTGTCGGCGCAGATGCTGGACATCGTGCAGCGCATGCTGGCGGGCGAGGCGGTGACGCAGGAGGGCTCCGGCCTGTCGAAGCGTGAATGGCGGGAGTTGATGGGCATGCTCGGGCGCGATGCAGGCTGAGCGCGCCGACGCGATCCTGGGCTTCCTCGCGCTGGCCGACCGGCTCAAGACGGTCGAGCGGCGTGGGCGGGTGGTGCTGCCCGATGGCGCCACGCGGCGCGAGAACAGCGCCGAACATTGCTGGTCCCTCGCGCTGATCGGCACGCTGCTGCATGCGGAGGTGGCGGGGACGGTCGATCTCGGCCGTGCGCTGATGATGGTGGCGATCCACGACCTGGTGGAGATCGAGGCGGGGGACACCTTCGCCTATGACACCGCCGGCCGCGCCACCCAGGCGGCGCGCGAGGCCGCCGCGGCCGAGACGGTCTTCGCGCTGCTGCCCGCCGACCTCGCCACCCGGCTGCGCGCGCTGTGGGAGGAGTTCGAGGCCGGCGAAACGCCCGAGGCCCGCTTCGCCATGGCCTGCGACCGCATGCAGGGCTTCCTGCAGAATGTGTTGAGCGGCGGCATCGCCTGGCGCGAGCATGGCGTCACCCGCGCCGACACCGCGCCGCGCATGGACCCGGCTATGGCGGTGGACCCGGTCTTCGCCACGCTGATCGGCCGGCTGTATGACCGCGCCGAGGCCGGCCGGCTGCTCGGACCACATCCGTGAGCGGGCGCGCCGGTGCCAAGGGCGGGCGCGCGGGCGCCAGCAAGGGCGGGCGGTCGAAGAAGGGTGGCAGCCGGTGGGAGTCGCTCGGCCCGGGCGCGCGGCGGTGGATCTTCATCGCCGGCTTCACCCTGGCGCTGCTGGTCGGCCTGCCGCTGGCGCATGCGCTGGTGGGGGATATCGGCGCCATCCTGCTCGGCACCTTCGCCTTCGGCTTCGTGATCGGGCGGATGACGCTGAAGCGCTGATCAGCAGGGCCGGGCCGGCACGGCGCCACGCCGGGGGGCGTGCAGCACCACGCAAGGCGCCTTCGCTTCCGCGGCGACCGGGGCGCGGCGCGGCGGGCGCCGAGCGGCGAGGGCCAGCCCGACCATCACGCTGCGCAGCGCCTGCTCGGCCGCGCGGGCGATGTCCTCGCCGGCCCGCGCGATCGCCTCCTCCAGCGGCATGGCGCGACCTGGTGTCGAGACCACCGCGTCGATGCCCGCTGCGTGCACCGCTTCGAACCCCGGCCCGACCGACCCGGCCAAGGCAATGACCGGCACGCCCAGCGCCCGACCCTGCGCTGCGATGATGCCCGGCACCTTGCCATGCGGGGTCTGCGCGTCCACGCCGCCCTCGGCGGTCACCACCAGGTCGGCGCCGGCGATCGCGCGGTCGAGCGCGAGGCCGCCCCGCACGATCTCCTGCCAGGGCCGCAGCCGCGCGCCGAGCAGCGCATGCAGCCCGGCCCCGAGTCCACCCGATGCCCCGGCCCCCGGCAGCGCATCGAGCCCCCGCACCCCGAGGTCGCGCGCCGCCGTGACCGCGAAGGCGGCAAGGCCGTTCTCGAGCAGCCGCACCGCCACCGGCCCGGCGCCCTTCTGCGGGCCGAAGCGGCGCGCAACGCCGGCCGGCCCGGACAGCATCACGCTGGTGTTGCAGGCGACCGTCACGGGCAGCCCATCCAGCCGTCGGTCCCGGCCGGTCGGATCGATGCGCGCCAGCCGTGCCAGCCAGGCCCCGCCCGGCGGCAGGTCCCGCCCCGCCGCGTCCAGCAGGCGAAAGCCCAGCGCCTGCGCCATGCCGGCACCGGCATCGTTGGTGCCGCTGTCGCCGCAGCCGATCAGCAGCCGCCGCGCGCCACGGTCCAGCGCGGCGCGGATCAATTCGCCGACGCCGCGCGTGGTGGTCAGCAGCGGGTCGCGCGCATCGCGCGGCACCAGGCGCAGGCCGGCGGCGGAGGCCATCTCGATCACCGCGGTGCCGGCCATCGCACCACCAGGCCAGCCGATATGCGCTTCGACCGGCTGGCCGACCGGGCCGCAGACGGTGACAGGCTCGACATGGCCGCCGGCGGCGAGGGCCATGGCGCGCGCGAAGCCTTCGCCGCCATCCACGACCGGGCGCTGCGTGACGCGTGCCGTCGGACAGGCGCGCGCCAAGCCCGCTGCGATCGCCTCGGCCACCGCATCGGCATGCAGGCATTCCTTGAAGCCCGAGGGTGCGACGAGGATGCGAAGCGGGGTCATGGAACCGTCCTTGCGCTGGGGTCACGGTGGTCATGACAGGAACGCGACGGCGGGCTGTTCTATTCCCTGGCGCGATGATCGCGTAACCGATCCGCGCGGCCCGGCGTACCGGGGGCACCTCCATCAGGAACGCCCGCCATGACGCGCACCGACCGCATCCTTCGCCTGCTTGCCTGGCCGGCGGCGATCTGGATTGCCTACGAGCTCACCTGGTACCAGCAATACAAGCTGACCGGGCATCCCGGTTCGGTCGACTTCATCTTCCAACCGCTGGCCGACTGGTTTGGCATCCCGGCCCATGAGAAGCCGTTCCGGCTGGGCGTCGCGGGCATGGAGATCGTTGCCGCGATCCTGGTGCTGCTGCCCTGGACGCGCGCATGGGGTGGCCTGCTGACCGTCGGCATCATGTTGGGCGCGATCTTTTTCCACGCGATCGGGCCGATCGGCATCGACCCCTACGGCGATGGCGGGAAGCTGTTCAAGGAGGCGATCTTCACCTGGGCGATGGGCGTGTTCATCGCCGTCGCGCATCGCCAGGAGATCCTGGCGATGGCCGCCCGGTTCGGGATCAGGCTGCCCGGCGCGCGGGCTGCCTGACGCGCCCGATCAGCGGCGCCGCATGCCCGAGACGTCGCGCACCGCGCCGCGCGACGCGCTGGTGGTTAGCGCCGCATAGGCCTTCAGCGCGGTGGTGACGTTGCGCTTGCGCGGGGCGGCGGGCTGCCAGGCATTCGCACCCTTGGCTTCCATCGCGGCGCGGCGCTGCGCCAGGATGTCGTCCGACACGGCCAGGTGCAGGCGGCGGTTGGGGATGTCGATCTCGATGGTGTCGCCATCCTCGACCAGGCCGATCAGCCCGCCCTCGGCCGCTTCTGGCGAGCAGTGGCCGATCGACAGGCCCGACGACCCGCCCGAGAAACGCCCATCCGTGACCAGCGCGCAGGCCTTCCCGAGGCCCTTCGACTTCAGGTAGCTGGTCGGGTAGAGCATCTCCTGCATGCCCGGACCGCCGCGCGGGCCTTCGTAGCGCACCAGCACCACGTCGCCCGCCTTCACGCCGCCGCCCAGGATGGCCTCGACGGAGGCATCCTGGCTTTCGAAGACACGCGCCGGGCCGGTGAAGGTCAGGATCGAGGCATCGACGCCAGCCGTCTTCACGATGCAGCCTTCCTCGGCGATGTTGCCGAACAGCACCGCGAGGCCGCCATCCTTCGAGAAGGCGTGCTCCATGTCGCGGATCACGCCGCCGGCGCGGTCGGTGTCGAGGTCGTCCCAGCGCGCCCCTTGGCTGAAGGCGACGGTGGTCGGGATGCCGCCGGGGGCGGCGCGGAAGAAGGTCTGGACCGCCTCGGACGGGTTGCGCTTCACGTCCCATTCGGCCAGTGCCTCGGCCAGCGTCGGCGCATCGACGCGCGAGACGGAGGTGTCGAGAAGCCCGGCGCGGTCGAGCTCACCCAGGATGCCCATGATGCCGCCGGCGCGGTGCACATCCTCGACATGCACGTTGATGACGGAGGGTGCGACCTTGCACAGCACCGGCACGCGGCGCGACAGGCGGTCGATATCGGCCATGGTGAAGGGCACCTCGCCTTCCTGGGCGGCGGCCAGCAGGTGCAGCACGGTGTTGGTCGAACCCCCCATGGCGATGTCGAGCGTCATGGCGTTCTCGAAGGCCGCGAAGGTGGCGACCGAGCGCGGCAGCACGGAGAAATCGTCGGTCTCGTAGTGGCGGCGGGTGATCTCGACGATGCGGCGGCCGGCTTCGAGGAACAGGCCTTCGCGATCGGCATGCGTGGCGACGATCGTGCCGTTGCCCGGAAGCGCCAGGCCCAGCGCCTCGGTCAGGCAGTTCATCGAATTGGCGGTGAACATGCCCGAGCACGACCCGCAGGTCGGGCAGGCGGAGCGTTCGATCACCGCCACTTCCTCATCCGTCACCGAGGCATCGGCGGCGACGATCATGGCGTCGATCAGGTCTACGCTGCGCTTCACGCCGCGATGCACCACCTTGCCCGCTTCCATCGGCCCGCCGGAGACGAACACGGTCGGGATGTTCAGCCGCATCGCCGCCATCAGCATGCCCGGCGTGATCTTGTCGCAGTTCGAGATGCAGACCAGCGCATCGGCGCAATGCGCGTTGACCATGTATTCCACCGCATCGGCGATCAACTCGCGCGAGGGCAGGGAATAGAGCATCCCGTCATGGCCCATGGCGATGCCGTCATCGACCGCGATGGTATTGAATTCCTTGGCCACGCCGCCGGCCTTCTCGATCTCGCGCGCCACCAGCTGGCCGAGGTCCTTCAGGTGGACATGGCCCGGGACGAACTGGGTGAAGGAATTGGCGATGGCGATGATCGGCTTGCCGAAATCGCCGTCCTTCATGCCCGTCGCGCGCCACAGCCCGCGGGCGCCGGCCATGTTGCGGCCATGGGTGGTGGTGCGGGAACGGTACTGCGGCATCGGGTCGTTTCCTCGTGGCGGCGGGGGTCGGGCGGGGTTTAGCGCGATCGGCGCGCCCCGCCAAAGCGGCTGGTCAATCGACGATGATGGCGGGGCCGGGCTCGGCCTTGGCCCGCGCCTTTTCCCAGACCCGCGCGGCGATGCGGCGGTAGGTCGCGGCTTCCTCGCTGTCAGGCTTCGCCGTGACGATGGGCGTGCCGGCATCGGCCAATTCGCGGATCGCCAGCTTCAGCGGCAATTCGCCGAGGAACTCGACGCCCAGCCGCTCGGCCTCGCGCTTCGCGCCGCCATGGCCGAACAGGTCGGCCCGGTGGTTGCAGTTCGGGCAGCAATAGTAGGACATGTTCTCGATCAGGCCGAGCACCGGGACGTTCACCTTCTCGAACATCCGCACGCCGCGGCGGGCATCGAGCAGCGCCACGTCCTGCGGCGTGGAGACGATCACCGCCCCGGCCAGCGGCACGCGCTGCGACATGGTGAGCTGCGCATCGCCGGTGCCCGGCGGCATGTCGACCACCATGATGTCGAGCGCGCCCCAATCCACCTGCCCCATCATCTGCTCGAGCGCGCCCATGACCATCGGGCCGCGCCAGATCATCGGCGTCTCCTCATCGACCAGGAAGCCGATCGACATGGCCTTGAGGCCCCAGCGCGACAGCGGCGTGATAGTCTGGCCGGTCGCGCGCGGCTTCTCGCGCGTGCCGAGCATCTGCGGCAGCGACGGGCCGTAGATGTCGGCATCGAGCAAACCCACACGCAGCCCATCCATGGCCAGCGCCACGGCCAGGTTCACCGCGGTGGTGGACTTGCCCACGCCACCCTTGCCGGAGGCGACGGCGACGATCGCGCCGACCTCGGGCAGCAACATCGGCCCCTGGCCGGATGGCGCGCGCGCCGCCTGGCGCGGCGTGGCCGGCTGCGGCGCGGCATCGCGATGCGCGGTCAGCACCACGGTCGCGTTCAGCACGCCCGGCACGGCGGCCGCGGCGGCCTGCGCGGCGGCGCGCAGCGGCTCCATCTGCGCGGCGCGGTCGCGCGGCACCTGCAGGCTGAACTGCACCAGCCCGTCGCGCGCCGATAGCCCCTGCACCAGGCCGGCCGATACCACGTCCTGCCCCGTCGCGGGGTCCTTCACAGCGCGCAACGCCGCGGTCACAGCCGCCGCCAGAGTCTCACCCATCGCTTGAAAAACCCTCGTTCCTGGACAATATCCGCGCAGCCGGCGAGGGTGCGCCAGAACAGGCGACTTCCCCGGTGCCCGGCCGGCGTCCATATCGTCGGGCGCCGCCCTTCCTGCATCCTTCAATGGCAGGCGGCGGGCAGGACGTCACCACTGGTTTTATCGTGTTGGAGGCCAAACGTCGCATGCCCTGGAACAACAGTGGCGGACAGAGTCCGTGGGGGAACCCTCGGCCAGGCGGGCCGTGGGGTTCACCCCCGCCGCCCGGTGGCGGTGGTGGCCAGGGTGGTGGCGGTGGCGGCAGGGGCCCCGACTTCGATGACATGATCCGCCAGGCGCAGGATGCGGTGCGCCGCTATTTGCCGCGCGGCGGCGGCAAGGGAGCGGCGTTGCTGGGCCTGGTGCTGGTGGCGGTGTGGGCCGCTTCGGGCTTCTTTCGCGTGCAGCCGGACGAGCAGGGCGTGGTGATGCGCTTCGGCGCCTTCGACCGCGCGGTGCCGCCCGGCCTGAACTACCACATCCCCTGGCCCATCGAATCCGCCACCACGCCGCGCGTGACGCGCATCAACCGCGTGGATATCGGCTTCGTCGGCGCGTCGGACGCGCCGGTGGTGACCGGCCGCGTCGTGCCCGCGCGCGACGTGCTGGCGGAATCCCTGATGCTGACCGGCGACGAGAACATCATCGACATCGATGTCGCGGTGTTCTGGCGCATCCGCGATGCCGAGGAATTCCTGTTCAACACGCGCAATCCGGAAAGCACCGTGAAGTCGGCCGCTGAATCCGTGATGCGCGAGGTGATCGGCCGCACGCCGATCCAGCCCGCCCTGACCGAGGCGCGCGCGCAGATCGAACAGGATGTGCGGCGCGGCACGCAGGCCATCATGGACCAGTACCGCGCCGGCATCGAGATCGTGCAGGTGCAGCTCCAGAAGGTCGATCCGCCGTCGCAGGTGATCGACGCCTTCCGCGACGTGCAGCGCGCCAATGCCGACCGCGAGCGCGCCCGCAACGAGGCTGAATCCTTCCGCAACGACATCATCCCCCGCGCCCGCGGCGAGGCGGAGCGGCTGGTGCAGGAAGCGCAGGGCTTCCGCGAAAGCCAGATTGCCCGCGCCCGCGGCGAGGCGGCGCGCTTCAACTCGGTGCTCGCCGCCTACCAGGCCGCGGGCGACGTGACGGTGCGACGCATGTACCTCGAGACGATGGAGGAGATCCTGCGGCGCAACCCGACCATCCTGGTGGATGACCGCCTGCAGGGGATCGTGCCGTTCCTGCCGCTGGGCGATAGTGCAGCCGTGCCGCGCCCGCCGGCCGGCGGAATGCCGACCACCAGGCCGCAGCCGCTGCCCACCGCCCCGCAGGGCCCGGGCGTGGTGCAGAGCCGTTCGCAGGGAGTGCCGCGATGAACCGCACCATCGCGCTGGTCGCAGCGCTTGCCGTCATCGTCGTGACGGCGGCATCGACCCTGTTCACCGTGCAGCAGACGCAGCAAGTGCTGATCACGCAGTTCGGGCAGCCGATCCGCGTCATCAATACGCCGGGGCTGCACTACAAGCTGCCCTTCATCCAGTCGGTCATCACCTTCGACCGCCGGCTGCTCGACTTCGACGCGCCGGGCGAGGAAGTCATCCTGGGCGACCAGCGTCGGCTGATCGTGGACAGCTTCACCCGGTACCGCATCACCGATCCGCTGCGCTTCTACCAGACGGTCGGCGCAGCCGAGGGCGGCATTCGCGCCCGGCTGAATTCGATCGTGTCGTCCTCGCTGCGCCGCGTCCTGGGCAACGAGCCGCTGCTGTCCGTCCTGTCCACCGACCGCGCGCGGATCATGGGCGAGATCCGAAGCCAGGTGAACACCGAGGCGCAGCAATTCGGCATCGAGGTGGTGGATGTCCGCATCCGCCGCGCCGACCTGCCGGAGGAGAACACCCAGGCGATCCTGTCGCGCATGCAGTCCGAGCGTGAGCGTGTTGCCCGCGAAGCCCGCGCCGAGGGTGCCGAGATCGGCCAGCGCGTGCGCGCCGGCGCCGAGCGCGAACGCACCGTGCTGATCGCGGAAGCGCAGTCGCAGTCCGACATCCTGCGCGGCCAGGGCGAGCAGGAGGCGATCCGCATCGTCGCCGAGGCGTTCAGCAAGGACCTCGACTTCTTCCAGTTCTGGCGGTCGATGCAGGCCTATCGGGAGGCCTTCTCGGAGGGCAATACCCGCATGGTGATGACCCCGGAATCGGAGTTCTTCCGGTTCTTCCGCGACAGCGGCGGACGGCTGCAGCCGCTGGCGGGTGCGCCGGCGGCGGCGCCGGCAACGCCGGGCAACTCGTCCGCATCGCCCGTGCCACCGGGCGCGCCGGCGACGCCAGCGCCAGGCGCGCCCGCGACGCCGCAGTGACCTTCACGGGTCTCCTCCAGGGCGTGGCCGTCGTGCTCGCCCTGGAGGGCATCGCCTATGCCCTCGCACCCGAGACGATGCGTCGTGCGCTGGTCGTGCTGATCCAGGCCCCGGAGCAGCGGCTGCGGATAGGCGGCTTGATCGCGGCGGTGCTGGGTGTGGGAACCGCCTGGTTGCTGAACGGGTCGTGATTCGCCGCGCGCCGGGGCATGGTGCGCCGCGGCGCGATAAGATGCATGATGACCGCTTCCGCCCGCCATTGCGGGCGCCACATACGTGACGACCATTCCCGGACCACCCCCATGAGGTGCCCCGCCGTGCGCTTTGCCGCCCTTGCCTTCGCCGCCGTCCTCGCCGTCGCTCCCATGGCCGCACCGGCCGTGGCGCAACGCACCCCCGAGACCTTCGCGCCTTTGGCACGCCAGCTTTTGCCGGCGGTGGTCAATATCTCGACCACGCAGGCCGTGCAGGCGCGGCCCGGTCGTCCGGACGCCCCGGACGTGCCGCAGGCGCCGCCCGGCAGCCCCTTCGAGGAATTCTTCCGCGACTTCTTCAACCGCAACCGCCCGGAGGGCGCGCCGACGCCGCCCGGTCCCGGCACTGGGCCACAGCAGCGCCCGCAGCGGCGCGGGCAGTCGCTCGGCTCCGGCTTCATCATTGATGCCCAGGCCGGCATCGTGGTGACCAACAACCACGTCATCGACGGGGCGGACGAGATCAACGTGATCCTGTCCGACAATACCTCGATCCGCGCGGAACTGCTCGGCACCGACCCGCGCACCGACATCGCCGTGCTGCGCATCCGCACCGACAAGCCGCTGACCGCCGTGCCCTGGGGCAATTCGGACGAGGCGCTGGTCGGCGACTGGGTGATCGCAATCGGCAACCCCTTCGGCCTGGGCGGGTCGGTGACCGCGGGCATCGTCTCGGCCCGCGGGCGCGACATCCGCCAGGGCCTGTATGACGACTTCATCCAGACCGATGCCGCGATCAACCGCGGCAATTCGGGCGGGCCGCTGTTCAACATGGCCGGCCAGGTGATCGGCATCAACACGGCGATCTATTCGCCCTCGGGCGGGTCGATCGGCATCGGCTTCTCCATCCCGTCGAACCTGGCGCAGCGCATCGTGGCGCAGCTTCGCGACGGCGGGCGCGTGCGGCGCGGCTGGCTCGGCGTGAACATCCAGCAGGTGACGGACGAGATCGCCGAGGCGCTGCGCCTGCCCAACGGCGCGCGCGGTGCGCTGGTGGCGCGCGCGCAGGAAGGCGGGCCGGCGGCCGAGGGCGGCATCCGCTCCGGCGACGTGATCCTGCGCTTCAATGGCGTGGACGTGCGCGAGATGCGCAACCTGCCGCGCATTGTCGCCGACAACATGGTGGGTACGCAGGTGCCGGTGGTGATCTGGCGCGACGGCAAGGAGGAGACGGTCACCATCACGCTCGGCGAATTGCCGGCGGAGCAGGCCGCGGCGGCCGCGACGGCGCCGGCGGCCCCCGCGCCGGCGGCGCCCGTCGAATTGACCGGGCTGGGTCTGCGCGTCGCGCCAATCACCGACGAGCTGCGCCAGCGCTTCAACCTGCGCGCTGAGCAGCGCGGCGTGGTGATTGTCGAGGTCGCGCCGAACAGCCCCGCGGCCGAGCGCGAGCTGCGCCCCGGCGACGTGATCGTCGAGGTGCAGCAGGAGCGCGTGGCGACGCCCGCCGAGGTGCAGGAGCGCATCGCGCGGCTGCGCCAGCAGAACCGCGCGGTGGCGCTGTTCGCGGTGGAGGGCGTGGGTGGCCAGCGCTTCGTGCCGCTGCGCCTGCGTGGAGAGCGGGGCGCTCCTGGTTAAGGACGTCGCGGGAGGGTATCTCCTCCGAATCGTGCCCCTCGACGTGGTTTGGCGACGCCGAGGCCCCCCCAGGCCCCACTGCTCGTTGGCCGTTGGAGACTGACCTCCGATGTCAGTTCCCAGGTGCCAGAAAAAGGAGGGGGTTCGGGGGCGTTCTCTCCCCCGACCTTCCGACGTGATCGGCGCCCTGGCGGCGACCGCGCTCGGCATCTTCGTCATCCATTCGGCCTTCGGCGGCTTCATCCTTCCGCCCGCCGACACAGGCTGGATGCTGTCGGGCCGCATCGGCCCGGACCCTGTTCAGTATTGGCTCGGCTGGACCGCCTTCGCGCGCGACGACTGGCGCTGGCCGCCTGGTGCCAATCCTGGCTGGGGGATGGAGCTGGCGTCGTCGGTTTTCTATTCCGATTCCATCCCGCTGCTGGCCTTTGCCTTCAAGGCGCTGCGGCCTGTGGTCGAGGTTTCTCAGTATTGGGGCCTTTGGATCTACGCCTGCGGCGCATTGCAGGCGGTGATGGGCTGGGTGTTGATGGGGCGGGCGACGCAGGACCCGCTGGCGCGCCTGGCGGTGGCGGGGCTCTTCGTGATGCAGCCGCTGCTGCTCGCGCGCTTGGGCGGGCATTTCGCGCTGGGCGGGCAGTTCCTGCTGCTGATGGGGCTGTGGCTGTGCGTGGTGCCCGGGCAGGGGGTGCGGCGGGGGTTGGCCTGGGCCGCGCTGCTGGCCGCGACGGCGCTGGTGCAGGCGTATATCCTGCCGATGGTGGGGGCGCTGTGGGCGGCGGATTGGCTGGCGCGCGCGGCGGATCGCGAACGGCGCGGCGGCGCGATCATCGGTGTCGAGGCGCTGGGCGTGCCGGCGGCGGGCGTGGCGGGGCTCTGGGCCGGCGGATTCTTCCTGCTGTCGGGCGGGTTTGGCGGGACCTGGGGCGGGTATGGGAAGATGCAGCTTGATCTGCTGGCGCCCTTCGATCCCGGCTATTGGGGCGCGCTGCTGCCCGACATCGTCACCGCCGACCATCTGGAGGCCGGAAATTCCTATCCCGGGCTGGGTGCGCTGGTGGTGATCGGGCTCGGTGCGCTGGCCTGGCCGCGCGGCGTGGCGCGGCGGCACTCGGCGTTGGTGCTGGTCCTGGCGGGGCTGCTGCTGCTGGCGGTGACGCATCGGGTGGCGATCGGCGGGCGGGAGTTCGAGGTTATCCCACTGCCGGACTGGATCGTGACGCGCGCCGATGCGCTGCGGGCTTCGGAGCGGTTTTTCTGGCCGGTACTCTATGCGGCACTGTTCGGCGCGGCGGTCGCGCTGGTGCGGCGGCTGGGCGGCAGGCGGGCAGGCTTCGTGTTGTTCGCGGCGCTCATGCTGCAGGCCGTGGATCTGCGGCCCGGTTTCGCGCGGCTGCACCACTACTTCGCGCCGCAGCCGGCGACAGTGCCGCTGCGCCTGTCCGATCCGTTCTGGGCCGAGGCGGCGCGGCGCTACGCGTTCGTTCGCGTGGTGCCGACCGGGATGCAGGCGACCAACTGGGAAGAGGTCGCGGTCTATGCCGCGACGCTCGGCTTGCAGACGGATGCGGTGTATCTGGCGCGGATCGATCCGCGCGCGGTGGAGGCGGTCAACGCGCGGGTCGCGGCGCTGCTCGAAAGCGGCACCTACGAACGGCGCACCTTCTACGTGCTGGGCGATGATGCTGCGCTGGCGCGTGCCCGCGCCGGGATGGACCCGGCCCGCGACCTGCTGGAACGCTTCAACGGCCGCTGGGTGCTGGCGCCGGGCTGGCTGCAGCCGGCGGCGAATTCCGCGCCTCAGCCCGCGGCGAATTCGCCGACGCGATAACCCTGCGCGAACAGCAGCGCGCGCAGGTCGCCGTGCTCCACCCGCGCGCGTGATGCCGCCGCGACCACTGGCTTGGCGCGGAAGGCCACGCCGAGGCCCGCCGCCTGGATCATGTCGAGGTCGTTCGCGCCATCGCCCACTGCCAGCGTCGCGTCCAGGCCGATGCCCTCCGCCGCCGCCAGGCGCTTCAGCGTGGCGAGTTTCGCATTGCGCCCGAGGATCGGGTCGGCGACATGGCCGGTGAGGCGGCCCTCCGCCTCCAGCAGCGTGTTGGAGTGATGTTCGTGGAACCCGACCAGCACGGCGACGCGCCCGGTGAAGAAGGTGAAGCCGCCCGAGACCAAAGCGCAGCGGGCGCCGTTGGCGCGCATGGTCGCGACCAGCTCGCGCGCGCCGGGCATCAGTTCGGTGTCTTCCCAGGTGCGCTGCATGGCCTCGACCGGCAGGCCGGCCAGCATGCCGACGCGTTCGCGCAGGGCGCCTTCGAAATCCAGTTCGCCATTCATCGCGCGCTTGGTGATCGCCGCGATCTTGTCCTTGATGCCGGCCTGGCCGGCGAGTTCGTCCAGCGTCTCGGTCGTGACGATGGTGCTGTCCATGTCGGCGATCAGCAGGCGCTTGCGCCGGCCCGCGGCGGTCTGGGCGATGATGTCGACGGCCAGGCCGGCGAGGGCTGCGCGCGCGGCGGCATCGGCCTGCTCGGCGGCGAGGCCGCTGAAGGGCAGGTCGGCCGCTTCGTCCGGCGCCAGCCAATCCGGCGTGCCGGTCGCGGCGCCGAGCGCGGCCAGCGCATCCCGCGCGGCGTGCAGCGTTGCGGTGGAGAGGCCGCCGGGCGGCGCGATCAGGGTCAGAACATGGTCCATGCAGGCCGCGGTATGCCCGCGCCATGACCGCGGATCAACCGCCCGCCCTGCTGGTCGCCGGGCCGACAGCGAGCGGCAAGTCGGCGCTGGCGCTCGCCATCGCGGAACGGGTCGGCGGCACGGTCATCAATGCCGACAGCATGCAGGTGTATCGCGAGTTGCGCGTGATCACGGCGCGCCCGACGGTCGAGGAGGCGGCGCGCGCGCCGCACTGTCTGTATGGCGTGCGCCCGGCTGCCGAGGCAGCCAGCGTTGCCTGGTGGCGCGGCGAGGCACTGGCCGCGATGGACGCCGCGCGCGCCGGGGGCCGCCTGCCAATCCTGTGCGGTGGGACGGGGATGTATTTCGCGGCCCTGACGCAAGGCTTGTCGGATATCCCGCCGGTGCCGCCGCTGGCGCGGGAGGAAGCGCGGCGGCTGCTGGCGGAGGACGGCCCGGCCGCGCTGCATGCGCGACTGGCCGACGCGGATCCCGAGACAGCCGCGCGGCTGCACCCGACGGACAGCCAGCGCATCGCGCGCGCCTATGAGGTGTGGCGCGGCACCGGCCGTGGCCTGGCATCCTGGCAGTCCGGTGGCGGGACCGGCCCGGCGCCGTGGCGCTTCGCCGCGATTCTGATCGATCCGGCGCGGGACGCCCTGCGCGCCGCCATCGCCGAACGCTGGGCGGCGATGCTGGCGGGGGGCGCGGTGCAGGAGGTGCGCGCGCTGGCTGCGCTGTGCCTGGACCCGGCCCTGCCGGCAATGCGCGCGCATGGCGTGCCGGAACTGGCGGCGATGCTGGCGGGGCGCATGACGGCAGAGGAGGCATCGCGTCGCGCCATCCTCAACACCGGGCAGTACACCAAGCGGCAGGCAACCTGGTTCCGCCACCACGCGCTGGCCGATCCGTCGCGGACGCATACGATCCATGCGCGCATTGCGGGTCCGGCGCAATTATCGGAAAGAATCTGGGGCGAAGTCGTATCTTTTGTTGATGGGGTGCGTTGACGCGCCGTAACAGCAGGTCTAAGGGAGCGCCCTCGCCTGCGGGACTTCCTCGCGGGCTGCACCGTTCGACTGAGGAAAGACCGCCCCGATGTCCGCCGCCACCAAGCCCGCCAGCACCGAAGCCGCCCTGACGATGTCGGGTGCGGAGGTCGTGCTCCGCGCGCTGAAGGACAACGGCGTCGAGGTCATCTTCGGCTATCCCGGTGGCGCGGTATTGCCGATCTACGACGCGATCTTCCAGCAGAACGCCATCCGCCACATCCTGGTGCGACACGAGCAGGCCGCGGTGCATGCGGCCGAGGGCTATGCGCGCTCCACCGGCAAGGTTGGCTGCGTGCTGGTGACCTCCGGCCCCGGCGCCACCAATGCCGTGACCGGGCTGGTGGATGCGCTAATGGATTCCATCCCGGTGGTCTGCCTGACCGGCCAGGTGCCGACACACCTGATCGGCAACGATGCCTTCCAGGAGGCCGACACCACGGGCATCACCCGCCCCGCCACCAAGCACAACTACCTGGTCAAGAAGTCCGCCGACCTGGCGCGCGTGGTGCACGAGGCCTTCTACGTGGCGAAGTCCGGTCGGCCCGGCCCGGTCGTGATCGACCTGCCCAAGGACATCCTGATCAACAAGGCGCCCTATACCGAGCCGCCGATCGCCGAGCACCGCTCCTACCGCCCGCAGACCGAGCCCGACATGGAGCAGGTCCGCAAGGCGGTGAAGCTGCTGAAGGCGGCGAAGCGGCCGATCGTCTATGCCGGCGGCGGCGTCATCAATTCCGGGCCGGAGGCGTCGCGCCTGCTGGTCGACTTCGTGCGCATGACCGGGTTCCCCTGCACGAACACGCTGATGGGGCTCGGCGCCTATCCGGCGGGCGACAAGCAGTTCGTCGGCATGCTGGGCATGCACGGGACCTACGAGGCGAACCTCGCGATGCATGGCTGCGACGTCATGCTGAACATCGGTGCGCGTTTCGATGACCGGGTGACGGGCCGGCTCAATGCCTTCGCGCCGACGTCGAAGAAGATCCACGTCGATATCGACCCGTCCTCGATCAACAAGAACGTGCCGGTCGAGGTGCCGATCGTCGGCGACGCCGGCCGCGTGCTGGCCGCGCTGATCGAATGCTGGAAGGCCGAGGACGCGCCGCAGGACACGCAGGTGCTGACCGCCTGGTGGCGCCAGATCGAGGAATGGCGCGCCAAGGACTGCCTGCGCTATCGCCAGGAAGGCAAGATCATCAAGCCGCAGCACGCGGTGAAGCGGCTGTATGAGATCACGCAGGAACTCGGGCGCGAGACCTTCATCTCGACCGAGGTCGGCCAGCACCAGATGTGGGCCGCGCAGTATTTCGGCTTCGCCAAGCCGAACCGGTGGATGACGTCGGGCGGGCTCGGCACCATGGGCTACGGGCTGCCGGCGGCGATGGGCGTGCAGATCGCGCACCCCGATGCGCTGTGCATCGACATCGCCGGCGAGGCGTCAATCCTGATGAACATCCAGGAGATGGGCACGCTGGCGCAGTACCGTCTGCCGGTGAAGGTCTTTATCCTGAATAATGAATACATGGGCATGGTGCGACAGTGGCAGGAACTGCTGCATGGCGGGCGGTACTCGGAAAGCTATTCGGCGGCGCTGCCTGACTTCGTGAAGCTGGCGGAGAGCTTCCACGCCAAGGGCATCCGCGTGACGGATGCGGCGGACCTCGATGCCGGCATTCGCGAGATGATCGCCTATCCCGGGCCTGTCATCGCTGATATCGCGGTGGCCAAGGACGAGAACTGCTTCCCGATGATCCCATCGGGTGCCGCGCATAACGAGATGATCCTCGGGCCGGAGCAGGAGGGTGGCGTCGCCGGCGTCACCGACGAAGGCAAGGTCCTGGTCTGAGGCGCGGAACATGTCGGAAGCAGGGAACGCGCAGCGCGCGGCGACGATCGCCGTGCTGGTCGAGAACGAGCCGGGCATCCTGGCCCGTGTGGTCGGTCTGTTCAGCGGGCGCGGCTACAACATCGACAGCCTGACCGTCGCGGCAGTGGACGATACCGGGCGGATCAGCCGTATCACCATCGTGACCAGCGGCACCGAGATGGTGATCGAGCAGATCAAGGCGCAGCTCGACCGCCTGGTTCCGGTGCACAAGGTGGCGGACCTGACGATGGAAGGCCCGCATTTGACGCGCGAACTGGCGCTCATCAAGGTGGTGGGCAAGGGCGAGCACCGCATGGAGGCGCTGCGCCTGGCGGACGCCTTCCGCGCCCGCGTCGTGGACGCCACCACCGAGAGCTTCGTCTTCGAGATGACCGGCAATGCCGACAAGATCGACGCGTTCTGCGCGCTGATGCGGCCGGTCGGGCTGGTCGAGGTGTCGCGCACCGGCGCGGTGGCGATCGCGCGTGGGCCGCGCGGACTTCTGAACTGATTTCGTTGCAAGACCTGTAGAGGAAGGGAGAGCGCAATCATGCGCGTCTACTACGACCGCGATGCGGATGTGAACCTGATCAAGGCCAAGAAGGTCGCGGTCATCGGCTTCGGCAGCCAGGGCCATGCGCATGCGATGAACATGCGCGATTCCGGCGTGAAGGACGTGGTCATCGGCCTGCGTCCCGGCGGGTCCTGGAAGAAGGCGGAAGCCGCCGGCTTCCAGGTGATGAGCCCGGCCGATGCCGCCAAGTGGGCCGACGTCGTGATGGTGCTGACGCCCGACGAACTGCAGGGCGACCTGTACCGCGACCACCTGAACGACAACATGAAGCCGGGTGCCGCGATCTGCTTCGCGCATGGCCTCAACGTGCACTTCAACCTGCTCGACCCGCGCGCCGACATCGACGTGTTCATGATCGCGCCGAAGGGCCCCGGCCATACGGTGCGCGGCGAATACCAGAAGGGCGGCGGTGTGCCCTGCCTTGTGGCAGTCCACCAGAACCCGTCGGGCAATGCGCTGGAGATCGCGCTCTCCTATGCGTCGGCCATCGGCGGCGGTCGTTCGGGCGTGATCGAGACCACCTTCAAGGAGGAATGCGAGACCGACCTGTTCGGCGAGCAGACCGTCCTCTGCGGCGGCCTGGTCGAACTCATCAAGGCCGGCTTCGAGACGCTGGTGGAAGCCGGCTACGCCCCAGAGATGGCCTATTTCGAGTGCCTGCACGAGGTGAAGCTGATCGTCGACCTCATCTACGAGGGCGGCATCGCCAACATGAACTACTCGATCAGCAACACGGCCGAGTATGGCGAATACGTCACCGGCCCGCGCATCATCACTGCCGAGACCAAGGCCGAGATGAAGCGCGTGCTCGATGACATCCAGTCCGGCCGCTTCGCGCGCGACTGGATGCTCGAGAACAAGGTGAACCAGGCCTCCTTCAAGGCGACCCGCCGCCGCCTGGCCGAGCATCCGATCGAGGAAGTGGGTGCGAAGCTCCGCGCCATGATGCCCTGGATCAGCAAGAACCAGCTGGTCGACAAGGCGAAGAACTGAGCCTGCCGCACCGTCGCAGCGGAACCGGCCGGCGGGGCAACCTGCCAGCCGTTTTCGTTGCTTGAACCCGGGCAGGCGCGCGGGCACGCTGACGGCATGAGCGACACGCCGCATATTCTTGCCGCCGAGACCGACTACCCGCGCGACTTCCTGGGCTATGGCCCGAACCCGCCCGACCCTCGCTGGCCTGGTGGCGCGAAGCTCGCCCTGTCCTTCGTGCTGAACTACGAGGAAGGCGGCGAGAACAGCGTGCTGAACGGCGATGCCGGCAGCGAGTTGTACCTGCACGAAGTCCCGGGCGGATCGCCCGTGCTGGGCGAGCGCAACCGCACCGTGGAATCCCAGTTCGACTACGGCGCGCGCGCCGGCGTGTGGCGTGTGCTGCGGGCCTTTGCCGTGCATGGCCTGCCGCTGACGGTCTATGGCGTGGGGCGCGCGCTGGAACTGAACCCGGAGGCCGCGCGCGCCTTCGCCGCGGCGGGGCACGAAGTCGCGTCCCATGCCTGGCGCTGGATCGACTACCACGGCATGGACGAAGCCACGGAACGCGCCGAGATCGCGCGCTGCGTCGAGACCATCGAACGCCTGACCGGCACGCGCCCGGTCGGCTGGTACACCGGACGCATCAGCCCAAACACGCGCCGGCTTGTCGCCGAGCATGGTGGCTTCCTCTACGACAGCGACGCCTATGACGACGACCTGCCGCATTACGTCACCGCAGCGGGACGGCCGCACCTCGTCATCCCGTATACGCTCGACAACAACGACATGAAGTACGCGGTGCCGCCCGGCTTCGGCGACCCGGCCGGCTGGGAGCGCCACCTGACCGATGCCTTCGAGGTGCTGCTGGCCGAAGGCCGTGCCGGCGCGCCGAAGATGATGTCGGTCGGGCTGCATTGCCGGCTGGTCGGGCGCCCCGGGCGTGCCGCGGCGCTGCAGCGATTCCTCGCCCGCGTGACGCGGGAGAAGGACGTCTGGGTCTGCCGCCGTGCCGACATTGCCCGCCACTGGTGGGCCACCCATCCGCCGCAGCCATAGGGGAACCACCGATGTCCTACCCGCTGGAGAAACGTGAACTGGTTGCCGAAGCGCCCGGGCTGCGAATGCAAATCCTCACCCTGGCGGCCGGGCAGGAAGTGCCCTGGCACTGGCACAGCGAAGTGACCGACACCTTCTGGTGCATGGAGGGTCCGATGGTGATCGAGACACGTGCGCCGAATGAGACGATCGAGCTTGCCCCGGGGCAGATGTACGCCGTGCCGTGGCGCCGCGCCCACCGTGTGACCGGCAAGGATGGCGGGCGTTGCCGCTTCGGCATCCTGCAAGGGGTCGGCACCTACGACTTCAAGCCGGTGGGCGCGTGATGCGCCGCCGCAGCGCGCTGGCGCTTCCGCTGCTGCTGGCCGCGCGGGGCGCGTCGGCACAGGACGGGCGGCGGCTCGAACTGATCGTGCCTTACCCGCCGGGCGGCGGGAACGACATCGGGGCGCGCGCGTTGGCGCCGCTGCTGGAACGCGAGCTCGGCATGTCGGTCGTGGTGCTGAATCGCCCCGGCGCGGGCAGCCAGATCGGCATGTCCCAGGTGGCGCGCGCGCGTCCCGACGGGCTGACCATCGGCTACGGGCTTTGGCCGCAGACCACCACGCTGTATCTCGACCCCGGGCGGCAGGCCGGCTTCACGCGGGAAAGCTTCACGCCGCTCGCGCTGCATGCCACCGATCCGGGCGCGATTTCCGTGCGAACCGATAGCCCGCTGCGGAGCCTCGCGGACATGGTCGCCGCGGCGCGCGCCCGGCCGGATGATTTCCGCATGTCAGACAATGGGCAGCTGGGGCATGAGCACCTGGCGTCGATCCAGCTCCAGCGCATGGCGGGGCTGCGGTTCAACCAGGTGCATTTCAACGGCGCGGGGCCCGCGCTGACGGCACTGCTGGGAGGGCAGACCGAGGCAGCGATCTTCGCCGTCGGCACCGCCAGCGCGCAGATGCGCCAGGGCGCGATGCGGGCGCTGGCGGTGCTCTCGGACGCCGAGAGCCCCTTCCTGCCAGGCGTGCCCACCGCGCGCGCCCAGGGCTTCGACATCATCGCGGGATCGACCCGTGCCTTCGTCGGCCCGGCCGGGATGCCGGCGGAGGTGCGCGACCGCCTGGCCGGCGCGCTCGAACGCGCGATCAAGGCGCCCGAGCACGCCGAGCGGATGCGTTCGCTGTCGATCCCGATCACCTTCCGCAACGCCGATGCCTTCGGTGCCTATTGGGCAGAGGAGGAACGCGTGCTGCGGCCGCTGATCGCGGAACTGACGCGCGAGGGTCGCACGCAGTAGGGCCAACGCTGATCCGGCGTGAGCCGCGGGCGGGGCGTGGTTCGCCCCGCACGCGGCATCGAGGACGCCGCCGCTATTCGATCTTCTCGATGCGGTTCTGCTCGACCACTTCCCGCCAGCGGACGATCTCGCTGCGGACGTGGTCGGCAAAGCGCGCCGGGGTCCCGCCCTCCGGCCGCACGCCCAGGCCGCGCAGCCGCGCCTGCACGTCGGTGTCGGCATTCGCCTCGTTCAGGATGCGGTTGAGCCCCGCGACGACATTGGCCGGCGTGCCGCGCGGCACCATGTAGCCGAACCAGGGTTCCACCACGATGCCCGGCACGCCCGCCTCGGCGAAGGTCGGGATGTCGGGCAGGGAGGGGTCGCGTTCGCGCCCGGTCACGGCGATGGCGCGGATCTGGCCGGCGCGGATCGCCTGGATCTTGGTCGGGATGTTCTCGATCATCACCTGCACCTGGTTGGCGAGTAGCGCCTGCAAGGCCGGTGCGCCGCCGCGGAAGGGCACATGCACCATGGCGGTGCCGAGCCGCCCGTTGATCAGTTCCGGCGTCAGGTGGTTGGACGACCCGAACCCGGAGGAGCCGTAGTTCACCCGCGTGCCGTTCGTCCGCGACCAGGCGATGAATTCGGTCAGCGTCGTGGCCGGGACGGAGGGGTGCACGGCGACCACGTTCATCACGCTGCCGCTCCAGAACACCGGCACCAGGTCGCGCTCGATGTCGTAGGGCATGCGGGCGTAGATGGCCGGGTTGATGGCGCAATTGCCGATGGTGCAGGCGCCGAGCGTGTAGCCATCCGGTGCGCTGCGTGCGGCGGCCTCCATGCCGATATTGCCATTGGCGCCGGAGCGGTTCTCGACCACCCAGGGAAGCGGCGAGGTCCGGCTGATCCGGTCCACCAGGATGCGCGCCACCAGGTCGGTCGATCCGCCCGGCGGGAAGGGCAGGATGATGCGGACGGGGCGATCCGGCGCCCAGTCCTGGGCGAAGGCGGGCGAGGCGACGAACGCCGCGATGAGCGCGAGGGCAATCCGGCGCAGCATTGGCTTCCTCCGTTTGTTGTTGCCGGCAGCCTGCCTGCACCGGCAGCGCCCCGCAACATGGGCGCTTGCGACCGGCGGGCGGCGCCCTTACTGTCCGTTCCGCGATGACCACGCGCGCCATCCCGGCCGGCCTGATCCTGGGGCTTCCCGCCCCGGCCGCCGCGCGCGCCCCGCTCGGGCTCCTCCTTCTTCGACTTAATCGCCCCTGGGCGTGACGCCCGGCTGACCACGGCCGGACATCGCTCAGGGGAACCTGGGTCCGAGCGCGCACATCCACAGCATCGCCACACAGGAAACGCCTGACATGGCCATCAATCATCCCTCCTTCGGCAATCTGGCCGACGACCGGATCATCATTTTCGACACCACGCTGCGCGACGGGGAACAGAGCCCCGGCTTCTCGATGAACCTCGAGGAGAAGCTGCGGATGGCCGAGGCGCTGCACGAACTCGGCGCCGATGTGCTGGAAGCCGGCTTCGCCATCGCCAGCCCTGGCGATTTCGACTCCGTGCAGTCGATCGCGAAGCGCTTCGCCAAGGACGGCCCGGTGGTGGCCAGCCTGTCGCGCGCGAATACCGCCGACATCATGTCCTCGGCCGAGGCGACGAAGCTCGCGGCGCGCCCGCGCATCCACATCGTGCTCGCGACGTCGGACCTGCACATGAAGGTCAAGCTGCGCATGACGCGCGAGGAGGTGCTGGCGCGCATCACCGAAAGCGTCACCCTGGCCCGCAACCACGCGGCCGATGTGGAATGGTCGGCCGAGGACGGGTCGCGCTCGGACCTCGAATTCCTCTGCCGCTGCGTCGAGGCAGCGATCAAGGCGGGTGCCACCACGATCAACATCCCGGACACCGTCGGCTATTCGCTGCCGGCCGACATGGGTCTGATCTTCTCGACCCTGATGAACAAGGTGCCGGGGGCGGAGAAGGTGATCTTCTCGACCCACAACCACAATGATCTGGGCCTGGCGGTGGCGAACACCCTGGCGGCGATCCAGGCCGGTGCGCGCCAGGTGGAATGCACCATCAACGGGATCGGTGAACGGGCGGGCAATGCCAGCCTCGAGGAAGTGGCAATGGCGCTGCGCACGCGCCACGACGCGCTGGGCGCGACCACCGGCGTGACGTCGCAGCGCATCCTGCGGACGTCGAAGCTGCTCGCGACGATCACCGGCTTCGATGTGCAGCCGAACAAGGCGATCGTGGGCCGCAACGCCTTCGCCCATGAATCGGGCATCCACCAGGATGGCGTGCTGAAGGATGCCTCGACCTACGAGATCATGACGCCGGAATCGGTGGGCTGGACCACGAATTCCATCGTGCTCGGCAAGCATTCCGGCCGTGCCGCCTTCCGCGACCGGCTCAAGACGCTGGGCTACGAGGTCGGTGACAACCAGCTCAACGACGCCTTCAAGCGCTTCAAGGACCTCGCGGACCGCAAGAAGGTCGTCTACGACGAGGACATCGCCGCCCTGGTCGATGACGAGGTCGGTCGCACCAACGAGCGTATCCGCCTGACCGGGCTGAATGTCTCGACCGGCATGGGCACCAAGCCGATGGCGACCGTGGCGCTGGAGGTCGATGGCGACCGGGTGGACGGCATGGCCACCGGCGACGGCGCGGTGGACGCCACCTTTAATGCGCTGCGCCAGGCCTATCCACATGACGTGAACCTCAAGCTCTATGCCGTGCAGTCGGTCACCGGCGGTACCGATGCCCAGGCGCGCGTCACCGTGCGGATGGAGGAGAACGGCAAGATGGTGGACGGGCAGGGGGCGGATACCGACACCATCGTCGCCTCGGCCCGGGCCTATGTGCATGCGCTGAACAAGCTGCTCGTGAAGCGCGAGCGGACCGAACCCCCGGCGGTGCTGCGGGCCTGATGCGTCCCGCGGTGCTGCGGGCCTGATGCGTCGGCGCGCGGTGCTTGCGGCGCTGCCCGCCACGCTGCCCGGCGTGGCGGGGGCGCAGCAGACGCGCATCTGGACCATCGGCACGGCGCGCATGGAAGCCGACGGGACCATCGTGCTGGACCTGGTGGCGCGGGATGGGGGTGGGACAACGGGCCAGGGGCGGTTCACATATCCGCCTGGCCACCCCGACCATGCCATGATCCTCCGCCATCTGGACGGCCTGCGCCCGGGCGAGGTCAAGCCGGTCCCGCCCTTTCCCTGACTGGCCCGGCCAAACCGGGGGAATCCGTCTTGAGCCCCGGCCCAGGGGGGGGTAAAGGCCCCCGTCCTATCAAGCCCCATCAGTCGCGACGGCGGCCCCGGCCTCCATCGCCTGCTGCGCGGCCCCGTCGGAAGGTCCGGTACGCATGTTCTCTCGCCTGTTCGGCTTCCTGTCCGCCGACATGGCCATCGACCTCGGCACGGCGAATACGCTCGTGTACGTGAAGGGCCGGGGCATCGTGTTGAACGAACCGAGCGTGGTCGCCATTTCCGACCTGCGCGGGCGCAAGCAGGTGCTCGCGGTGGGCGAGGAGGCCAAGCTGATGCTCGGCCGCACGCCCGGCAACATCGCCGCCATCCGGCCGCTCCGCGACGGCGTGATCGCCGATTTCGAGGTCGCGGAGGAGATGATCAAGCATTTCATCCGCAAGGTGCACAACCGGCGGTCCTTCGCGTCGCCGATGATCATCGTCTGTGTGCCGTCGGGCTCCACCGCCGTCGAGCGCCGCGCGATCCAGGAAAGCGCCGAATCCGCCGGCGCGCGCCGCGTGCTGCTGATCGAGGAGCCCATGGCGGCGGCGATCGGCGCCGGGCTGCCGGTGACCGAGCCCTCGGGCTCAATGGTGGTCGATATCGGTGGCGGCACGACCGAAGTGGCCGTCATCAGCCTGGGCGGCATCGTCTACGCCCGGTCGGTCCGCGTCGGCGGCGACAAGCTGGACGAGGCCATCATTTCCTACATCCGCCGGCAGTTTAACCTGCTGATCGGCGAATCGACGGCCGAGCGCATCAAGCTGGAGATCGGCGCCGCCGCCCCGCCCGAGGAGGGCGAGGAAGGCCCGCTCTGCGAGGTCAAGGGGCGCGACCTGATGAACGGCGTGCCGCGCGAGGTCGTGGTCAGCCAGCGGCAGGTGGCCGAATCGCTCTACGAACCGGTCTCGCAGATCGTCGAGGCGGTGAAGGTGGCGCTCGAGAACACCCCGCCGGAACTCGCCGCCGACATCGTGGACAAGGGCATTGTGCTGACCGGCGGCGGCGCGCTGCTGAACCGACTGGACCAGGTGCTGCGTGAGGCGACCGGCCTGCCCGTCGTGGTGGCAGAGGATGCCCTGTCCTGCGTCGCCCTCGGCACGGGCCGCGCACTCGAGGACATCAAGCGGCTTCGCCACGTGCTGACTTCGATGTATTGATGGGTGCCTTGGCCCGGCGGAGACCGGCGGGCAGGGGACTGGCAGGCAGGGGGATCGAGCGCGCGTGATCCGGCTGAGCATTCCGCTCCGGCAGGCCTTGGCGCGGCTTTCGCTGCCGCTGATGATCGCGGCCGCCTTCGGCGTCATGCTGCTGGGCAAGGCCGATGCGCTGTTGGCCGAACGGCTCCGCAGCCACCTGGCCGATGCGCTGTCGCCGATCTACGCGGCGGTGGCCGAACCCATGGGCGCGGTGCGCAACGTGGTGGAGGAAGTGCAGGCGCTCGCACAGCTGCGCGAGGAGAACGCTGTGCTGCGAGAACAGAATGAGCGGCTGCGGCGCTGGCAATCCGCCGCGCTGGCCCTGGAATCCGAGAACGAACTGCTGCGCCGGCAGTTGAACTTCCTGCCCGAGGCCGCGCCGGCCTTCGTCACCGCGCGGGTCGTGGCGGATGGCGGCGGCACCTATGCGCGCGCCGTGCTGCTCGCGACCGGGCCGCAGCATGCCATCCGCAAGGGCCAGGTGGCGCTGGATGAGCGCGGCTTCGTCGGCCGAGTGACCGAGGTCGGCAGCCGGTCTGCCCGCGTCCTGCTCGCCACCGACATGAACAGCCGCATCCCGGTGACACTGGAATCGAGCCGGGCGCGGGCCATCATGGCGGGCAGCAACGGCGCGCGGCCGCGCCTCGCGCATTGGCCGGAGGGCGTGGTGCCGGTCGATGGCGAACGCATCGTCACCAGTGCCGAGGCTGGGGCCTTCCCGGCCGGGTTGCCGGTCGGCGTGGTGCGCGTGTCGCCCCAGGGCGCGCCGGAGGTGGAACTGTTCGCGCGGCTCGACCGGCTCGATGCGGTGCGCCTGTTCGACTACGGGCTGCGGGGCATCCTGCCGCCGGAATCCGTGGCGCGGCCCGAACCGCGCCAGGGCCGGCGCTGAGCGACGCCTCATGGCGAACGCACCTTTTCGCACGCCGCATGGCCGCCCGGCACCCGCGCCCGGGCTGCTGCGGCGCCTGGACGCCTTCGCGCGGCTGGCCTTCCCCGGCTTCTCGACGGCCTTCCTGATGGTGCTCGCGGCCGCGCCGGTCAGCCTGCCCTCGCCGGTCTTCGCCTGCGCGCTGCCTTGCGTGTTCTTCTGGTCGGTGTTCCGGCCCGCGGCGATGTCGCCGCCGGTGATCTTCGGGCTCGGGCTGCTGCTGGACCTGCTGACGCTGGCGCCGCTCGGCGCGGGCGTGCTGGTCCTGCTGGCGGTGCATGGCGCGGCGCTGCGCTTCCGGCGCTTCCTGGCGCGGCAATCCTTTCTGGCGGTCTGGCTGGCTTTCTGCGCGGCGGCGCTGGTCGCGGCGTCACTCTTCTGGGCGTTGCAGGCGTTGCTCGCCTTGCGGCTGCCACCCTTCGCGCCGGCGATGCATGCCGCGCTGCTCGCGGCCGGCCTGTATCCCGCCATCGCCCTGGTGCTGGCCCGCCTGCACGAGGCCATGCGCCAGGCGGAGACTGCGCCGTGAGCTGGCGTGCGCGTGGCGGCGGGCCCGGTCTGCTGGGCGGCGAGCGCAGCATCCGCAAGGAGGAGGAGCGCCGCCGCGGGATCTTCACCCGCCGTGCGGCCTTGCTCGGCACGCTGCAGCTGGGTGCCTTCGCGTTCCTCGGTTCGCGGCTTTATCGGCTGCAGGTCGAGGAGGGCGCCCGCTATGCGACGCTGGCCGAGGAGAACCGGGTCAGCGCCCGGCTGTTCGCCCCGCCGCGTGGACGTGTGTTGGACCGCAACGGCAAGGTCGTCGCGGGCAATCGGCTCAACTGGCGCGCGCTGCTGGTGGCGGAACAGACGGCGGACCTGAATGCGACGCTCGAGACCTTCTCGCGCATCGTCCCCCTGGGCGACCACGAACGCACGCGGATCGAGCGTGAGGTCCGCCGCAACCGCCGCTTCGTCCCCGTCATCCTGCGCGAATTCCTCAGCTGGGAGGAAATGGCGCGGATCGAGGTGAATGCCCCCGATCTGCCGGGCATCTCGGTCGACATGGGCACCACCCGGATCTACCCCGAGACGGAGCACCTCGCGCATGTGGTCGGCTATGTCGCCGCGCCTGCCGAATCCGATGCCGGCGACGACCCGCTGATGCAATTGCCGGGCATCCGCGTGGGGCGGGCCGGGGTTGAGCGCCACCACGACCGAATCCTGCGCGGGCGCGCCGGCGCGGTGCAGGTGGAAGTCAACGCGGTCGGCCGCGTGATCCGCGAGCTGGATCGCCGCGAGGGCATACCCGGTCAGGACGTGCAGATCAGCGTCGACACCGAATTGCAGAAGGCGATCCGCGGCAAGATTCAGGAAGGCACCACCGCGGTGCTGCTGGATGCACGCAATGGCGAGGTGCTCGCCATGGCGACGAAGCCGTCCTTCGATCCGAACATCTTCAATTCGGGCGTCTCGGCCGCGCAGTGGCGGCAGTGGACGGCGGCGCGCACCACGCCGCTGATCAACAAGGCGACCAACGGCCTCTATGCGCCGGGGTCCACCTTCAAGATGATCGTGGCGCTGGCGGCGCTGGAGGCGCGGGTGGCGCGGCCGGGCGACATCGTCTCCTGCCCGGGGCACCTCGATTTCGGCAACAACCGCTTCCACTGCCACAACCGCAACGGCCATGGCGGGATGAACATGCGGACGGCCATCATGGCGTCCTGCGACGTGTATTTCTACGAAATGGCGCGGCGGGTGGGCATGGACCGCATCGCTGCCATGGGCAACCGCTTCGGCATGGGGGTGGACCTCGAGATCGAACTGCCCGGCGCGCGGCGCGGACTCATGCCGACGCGCGGCTGGCGGCAGGCGCAGGGGCGGCCTTGGTCGATCGGCGATACCATCGTGCATGGCATCGGGCAGGGGTTCTACCAGCTCACGCCGCTGTCGCTCGCGGTGATGACGGCGCGGCTGGCGACCGGGCGGGCGGTACAGCCGCATCTGACACGCGCCATCGGTGGCCGCCCGGTGCGCGGCAGCCGGGCGGAGGATTGGCCGAGCCTCGGCATCCCCGACGCCGACATGCGCCTGATCCGCGAGGCGATGTGGGCGGTGGTGAATGGCGGCGGCACGGCGGGCGCGTCGCGCCTGCCGTCGCAATACGGGCAGATGGCCGGCAAGACCGGCACCACCCAGGTGCGCCGCGTGACGCGCGAACAGCGCGAACGGGGGTTCAATGTCTCCCAGGTTCCGCGGGAATGGCGGCCGCATGCGCTGTTCGTCGCCTATGCGCCGCATGACAATCCGTTGTTCGCGCTGTCGGTGATCGTCGAGCACGGGTCAAGCGGGTCGGGTGCCGCGGCCCCGCTGGCGCGCGACATCCTGGTCGAAGCATTCCAGCGCCTTGGCCCGCCGCGGCCGGGCCAGCGCGTGGCGGAGGCGCCGCGATGATCTTCGAACGCCGGCTGCTGACGCGAGACCGTGGCGCGGGGATCCTGGAGAAGCTCTGGCAGATCCCATGGACCTTCGTGCTGATCCTGTGCGGGGTCGCGGCGGTCGGTTACGTCGCGCTGCTGTCGGCTGGCAGCGGCAACCCGGATGCCTATGCGCAGAAGCACGCCATCCGCTTCGGCTTCGGCCTGGTGCTGATGCTCGGCATCGCGCTGGTGGATATCAAGCTGATCGCGCGCTTTGCCTGGCTTGGATACCTGGGCGGCGTGGCGCTGCTGGTTCTGGTGCTGGTCTACGGCAATGTCGGCAAGGGGGCGCAGCGCTGGATCGATGTCGGGCCGATCCAGCTGCAGCCTTCGGAACTGATGAAGATCATGCTGGTGCTGGCGCTCGCCGCCTGGTTCCACCGTGCATCCTGGGAGCGCATCGGCAATCCGCTGTTCCTCATTCCGCCGGCGCTCGCCGTGTGTTTGCCGGTCGGGCTGATCCTGAAGCAGCCCAACCTGGGCACTGCATTGATCACCTGCATGGTGGGCGCCGCGGTGTTCTGGATCGCCGGCATGCGCTGGTGGAAATTCGCCATCGGCATCGGCGCTGCAGCCATCATCGCGCCGATCGCCTACGATCGTCTGCATGACTACCAGCGGGCGCGAATCACGACCTTCCTCGATCCCGAGAGCGATCCGCTCGGCGCCGGCTACAACATCATCCAGTCCAAGATCGCGCTGGGCTCCGGCGGGCTATGGGGGAAGGGGTTCCTGCAGGGCACCCAGGGACACCTGAACTTCCTGCCCGAGAAGCAGACCGACTTCATCTTCACCATGATCGCCGAGGAATTCGGACTGGTCGGCGCGCTCACCACCCTGACCTTGCTGATGCTGGTGGTTGCCTTCTGCTACCTGGTGGCGTTCCGCAGCCGGCACCAGTTCGGACGGCTGCTCGCGGTCGGTCTGGGCACCAACTACTTCCTGTATGTCTTCGTGAACGTGGCGATGGTGACCGGGTCCATCCCGGTGGGTGGCGTGCCGCTGCCGCTGATCAGCCACGGTGGCTCGGCCATGCTGACCGTCATGTTGGGCTTTGGCCTGTTGCTGTCGGCCTATGTGCACCGGGATGCCGAGATGGGTCCCATGCGCGAATGAAGGGTCGGCCTGCGCATGGGGGCTGGACAAAACCGCCATGGGCGTTAAACAGCGGCCCCTCGGAACCGGCGGCGACGCCGGGAGAGGCGGGCGCCTAGCTCAGTTGGTAGAGCAGCTGACTCTTAATCAGCGGGTCGTAGGTTCGAATCCTACGGCGCCCACCATTCCTCCACATTGCCATGAAGCGACAGACCTTCACCGTTTTGCTGCGCCGCATCATTTAGCTCCCTATCTATTCGCCGGCTATGGTTCGGCGCTAGCCTGCCTCCATGCTTGACGGCACCAGCCTCGCCCAGACCCGCTGGCAGCTCGGGGTCGCGATCGGGCAGATCGCCCGACGCTGGCGCGCGCGGCTTGACCAGCGCATTGCCCCCTTCGGCCTGACCGAGGCCCGCTGGCTGGTGCTGCTCAGCCTCGCGCGGCGGGGTGATGGCGTTACCCAGAAGGACCTCGCCGCCCGCCTCGCGATCGAGGCGCCGACCCTGGTGCGGACCCTCGATTGGCTGCAACGCCAGGGCTTCGTCGAGCGACGCGCGGTGCCAAGCGACCGTCGCGCGAAGACCATCCACCTGACCGACAAGGCGCGCCCCGTGCTGCTTCGGATCGAGGCCGAGGCGGCCGCCGTCCGCGCGGAGATCCTGGCCGACATCCCTGAACAGGACTTGGCAACGTGCCTCGCGGTGCTCGGCCGCGTGGCCCAAGGCCTCGCGCGCAGCGAGGAGGATCCCCCCGATGGATATCGGTCCCGGTAGCGCAGCACCGGGTCCGTCCCTTACCGCCGCGCCACAGCGCCGGCTGGTGGGCCGTCGCCTGCGCCGTGCCGCGGCGCTGACAGCCGTGCTCTGCATCCTCGCCGGCACCGGCGCCTGGGTTCATCGGCAATTCACCACGGTCTTCGTCGATGATGCACGCATTGCCGCCGACATGGTCGCCTTGGCCAGCCGCCTGCCCGGCTGGGTCACGGAACTGCGCGTCATCGCCGGCGACACCCCCCGCTCGGGCCAGGTGCTGATCCGGATCGACAGCCGCGAGGCCGAACTGACGCTGCGCGAGATCGAGGCGCGGCTGGCCGGCCTGGTCGCACGCCGCGCGGAGGTCGAGGCGCGCCTGGGCATGGTCGATCGCCAGACCAGCAGCCAGGAGGACGCCCAGCGCGCCAGGCTCGAAGCCGCGCGCGCCGCCCTGCCGGCGGCTGAGGCCGAGCGCCTCTATGCTGAAGGCGAATTCGCTCGCGCCGGGCAGCTCATGGGCACCGGCAGCGGCACCCGCCAGCGCTACGAACAGACGCGGTCCCTGCTGGAGACCGCGACGCAGCGCGTGCTCGCCGTCTCGGCCGAAATCCGCAATGTCGAGGCGCAGCTGGCGAATGCCGGCGCGGCGCGCGAGGAACTCACCGTGCTGCGCCGGCAGCTCGACGCGATGGAACCGCTGCGGCACGAACTCATCGCCCAGCGCGATCGCGTCGCGCTGGAGATCCGCGACCGCACCATCGTCATGCCCTTCGACGGCGTGGTCGGCCGAGTGTTCGTCGATGAAGGTGAATACGTCACGCCAGGCCAGCGCCTGGTGCTGGTGCACGACCCGGCGCGCGTGCGGATCGAAGCCAACGTCAAGGAAACGGACATCCGCCATTTCCGCCCCGGTGCGCCGGTGCGCGTGCGGGTGGATGCCTACCCCTCGCGCGTCTTCGAGGGCAGGGTGGAGCGTGTCGGCGCCGCCGCGACCAGCGAATTCGCCCTGCTGCCGAGCCCGAACCCGTCGGGCAACTTCACCAAGATCACCCAGCGCCTGCCAGTCCGCATCGCGCTGCGCCCCGCGGATGCGGACGGGCTGCTCCGCCCGGGGATGATGGTGGAAGTGCAGGCCGCGGCGCGTGAGTGATGCCGCGCTCGGGCCGGGCCTGCCCGCCGCCTGGGCGGGTCCGGGGATCGCGGTGCTCCAGGCGCGCTACGGGCCTTCCTACCGTTGGCTGGTGACGCTGGCGGCGATGATCGGGACCGTCGCGACCATCCTGTCCGCGACCATCGTGAACGTCGCGCTGCCGCAGGTCATGGGGGCCTTCGGGATCGGGCAGGACCAGGCGCAGCTGATCTCGACCGCCTTCCTCGCGTCGGTCACCGCGACCATGCTGCTGAATGGCTGGCTGGTGGACAGCTTCGGCTGCCGCCTGACCTACGCGGCGGCGATCGTGATGTTCGTCGTCGGGTCGATCGTCTCGGGATCCGCGCCGAATGAGGGTGTGCTGATTGCCGGCCGGGTGCTGCAGGGTGCCGCGGCGGGCATGGTCCAGCCGCTCGGCATGCAGATCATCTTTCAGGTTTTCCCGCCCGAGAAGCGCGGATCGGCCATGGGACTCTATGCCGTCGGCGTGGTGCTGGCGCCGGCGCTGGGGCCGACGCTGGGCGGTGTCATTGTCGACGGGTTCGGCTGGCGCGCCGTGTTCTTCATGGGCGTTCCCTTCGCACTGCTGGGCTTGGCACTGGGCATGGTCTTCCTGCCGGGGCCGGCGCGCGACGGCCCGCGCCGGCGCTTTGATGGCCCGGGTTTCGCGTTGCTCGTCGTCGCGCTGCTGTCGCTGTTGACGGGCCTGGCGAGCGGCCAGCGCGAGGGCTGGGAGTCGAACCGCGTCGTGTTGGAACTCGGCCTCGCCGCCGTCGCGGCAGTCGGCTTCGTCCTGTGGGAATTGCGCACCGACGCGCCCATGCTCAACCCGCGCCTGTTTGCCGTGCGCGGCTTCGCGTGTTCCGCAGCGGTTGGCGTGGTCTACGGTGCGGCGCTGTTCGGCTCGACCTATCTCGTTCCGCTGTTTGTGCAGACCATCCAGGGCTACACGGCGACGCGGGCGGGGCTGCTGCTGATGCCGGCGGGCCTCGCCATGGTGTTGGTCTTCCCGATCGCCGGGCGCATCGCCGACCGCGTGCCGCCCTGGGGGCCGATCGGCGTCGGGCTGCTGTTGTTTGGCGCCTCCGCCCTGCTGATGGTGGGCATCGGGACCGACACGCCATTCTGGACCTTCGCATTGTGGATCCTGGTCGGCCGCATCGGCTTCGGCCTGGCGATGCCGAGCATGAATGCGGGTGCCTTGCGCACACTGCCGCCGCGCTGGGTGGGGCAGGGATCGGGGGCGGTGAATTTCGCGCGCCAGTTCGGCGGCGCCATCGGCGTGAACCTGTTGTCCATCCAGTTGGAACGGCAGACGGCGCTGCATGCCCAGGCGCTGACGGCCACGCAGCAAGGCGGCGGCGCGATGCGCGAGATGCTGGCCGAGGTCGAGCGCATCCTGGCCCAGGGTGGCATCGCCGATGGCGCGCGGCAGATTGCGGCGCAGGACTACCTCGCGCAGATGGTGCTCTCGCAGGCGAGCATGCTGGCGTTCCGCGACACCTTCCTGACCGTCGCCGTGATGTGTGCGTTGGCCCTGGTACCGGTTGCCATCATGCGCCGGCGGCCCGCGGGGTGAACTTCACGCCGGCTTGCGCTATGCCCGCGCCATGACCCGACCCGATCCCGTGCCGGCGCTGCGCCGCGCCGCCGCTGCCCATGCCCTGGCCGGACAACCTGCCGCGCTGTTCGCCGCCCTGCAGGATGCGATGGGTGAAGCGATCGGCCATCGGCTGTTCACCATCATGCGGCACGACGCGATCGCGGGGCGCAACCGTCGCGCGCATACCAGCGACGCTGCGGCCTATCCGGTCTCCGGCTTCAAGCCGGTGAACTGGGACCACCCGTGGACCCGCCGCGTGCTGGTGGACGGGACAGCCTGGATCGGCTCGGACCCCGCCGACATCGCCTGGGCCTATCCGGATCATGAGAAGATCGCCGTTATGGGCCTGGGCAGTGCGATGAACCTGCCGGTGCGCTGGGATGGGCGGACCCTCGGCACCGTCAATCTGCTGCATGATGCGGGACACTTCACCAAGGCAGACGCCGCGACCGGCATGGTCTTCGCATCGCTGGCCGTGCCGGCCCTGCTCCTCCCCGACGCCGCCTGAGACACCGGAGATCGTCATGACATTGATCCACCGCCGCGCGCTGTTTGCCGCACCCGCCCTCCTCGCCACGCCGGCCTTCGCGCAGACGGCCTTCACGCGGCCGATCCGGCTGGTGATTCCCTGGGCGCCGGGCGGCACCACCGACATTCTCGGACGCATCGTGGCGGAACCGCTGGGCCAGGCGCTGGGCCAGCCGGTGGTGGTGGAGAACCGCACCGGCGCCAGCGGCAATATCGGCTCCGACGTCGTGGCCAAGGCGACGCCGGACGGCCACACGATCCTCTTCGGGTCGATGTCCACGCATGCGATGAACCACGCGCTCATGCGCTCGATGCCGTTCGATGGCGTGGCGGATTTCACGCCGCTCGCGATGCTCGGCTTCGCGATCAACACCATGGTGGTGCATCCCTCGGTGCCGGCGCAGACGCTGGCGGAATTCATCACCTACGCCCGAGCGAACCCGGACCGGATCGCCTATGCCTCGGCCGGTCCTGGCTCGACCAACCACCTGTGCGCGGCGCTGCTCGAAAACATGGCGGGCATCCGCATGGTCCATGTGCCGTATCGCGGCGGGCAGCCGGCGGTGACGGACACCGTCGCGGGCCAGACGCAGCTGTTCTTCAGCGCCGCGACTCAGACCATGCCGCATGTCGATGGGGGGCGCCTGCGCCTGCTCGCGGTGACCGAGGCGCAGCGCTGGAGCCGCCAGCCGAACTTCCCGACCGTCGGCGAGGCCGTGCCGGGCTACGAGATGGCCGTCTGGTACGGCGCCTTCGGGCCGAAGGGCATGGACCCGGCCTTGCAGCAGCGACTCAACGTCGAACTGAACCGCGTGATGATGCTGCCCGCCGTGAAGGACCGGCTGACCGGCATGGGGGTCGAGGTGGCGCCGGAGGGCACTGACGCCTTCGCCCAGCGCCTGCGCGCGGATGCCGAGAAGTGGGGCGCGCTGATCCGCCGCCTGGGCATCGAGGCGTCCTGACCGCGGGTTGCCCAGCCTGCGCGCGCGTTCCATCCTCCGCCCCCGTTGAACTGGGGAAACGCCGATGGATGCGCCGCTGAAGGTCGAGATCGAGGATGGCATCGCCCTCCTCACCATGAATCGGGCGGAGACGCGCAATCCGCTCGATCCGGAGATGCAGGATGCGCTGCTCGACACGCTCTCGGCGCTCGATGCCGGCCAGGAGGTGCGGGTCGCGATCCTGACCGGCGCCGGCACCGCCTTCTGCGCCGGCGGCAATGTGCGGCGCATGGGCGAGGCGGCGAGCGGTGCGAAGGAACGCACGCCGGCGCAGGCGCGCGGCTACTACCGCTGGGGCATCCAGCGCCTGCCGCGGCTGATCGAGAACCTGGAGCTTCCCGTGATCGCCGCGGTCAATGGCCCGGCCATGGGCGCGGGCTGCGACCTGGCCTGCATGTGCGACCTGCGGATCGCCGGCGAGAGCGCGCGTTTCGCGGAGAGCTTCGTGAAGCTCGGCATCATCCCTGGCGATGGCGGTGCCTGGCTGCTGCCGCGCGTGGTCGGCTTCGCGCGCGCCGCCGAGATGGCGCTCACCGGCGATACGCTGTCCGCGCAGGAGGCGTTGGCGGCCGGGCTGGTCTCACGCGTGGTGCCCGACGCGGAACTGATCCCGGCGGCGCGCGCGCTGGCTGCGCGCATCGCCGCCAACCCGCCGCAGGCCGTCCGCATGGCGCGGCGCCTGCTGCGCGAGGCGTGGAACAACCGGCTCGACACCGTGCTGGAAATGTCGTCGGCCATGCAGGCGGTCGCGCATACCACCGACGACCACAAGGAAGCCCTGGCGGCAATGCGCGAGAAGCGCAAGCCGACCTACAAGGGGGCCTGAGATGGCCTTCGCGCCGGGGCTGCTGGCCGGGCGCCGCGCGCTGGTGACGGGTGGCGGTACCGGGCTCGGGCGCAGCATCGGCCGGCGGTTCCTCGAACTGGGCGCGTCGCTCGCGATCTGCGGGCGGCGCGGTGCCGTGCTGGACGCGGCGGCCGAGGCTTTCCGTGCGGAACTGCCCGGCGCCGTTGTGTCAACGTATCCCTGCGACATCCGCGATGCCGCGGCGGTGGAAGCGATGCTCGATGATGTCTGGCGCGATGGCGCGGCCGATATCCTGGTGAACAACGCCGCGGCGAACTTCCTGGCGCAGACGCATCGGCTCTCGGCGCGCGCGGTGGATGCGGTGTTGGGCACCACACTGCACGGCGCCGCGTATTGCACCATCGGCTGCGGGCGCCGTTGGATCGAGGCCGGGCAGCCCGGCGTCGTGCTGTCGATCCTGACGCTGTCGGCGCTGCAGGGTGGCGCCTTCACCGCGCCGTCCGCCATGGCCAAGGCCGGGCTTCTCGCAATGACGCAGAGCCTGGCGGTGGAATGGGGTCCGCATGGAATCCGCCTGGTGGCGATCGCGCCGGGTACCTTTCCGACCGAGGCCGCGGTCGCGCGGCTTCGGCCGGGCGGCGTTGAGCACGCCGGCGTGCCGCTGCGCCGTGCGGGCAAGCATGAGGAACTGACCGATCTCGCAGCCTTCCTCGTCTCGGACCACGGCGGCTACGTCACCGGCGAATGCGTGGTGGCGGATGGCGGCCGGCGGCTGCTGGGCGGCGCGCGCGCCGGCGCGCAGGAGATGCTGGATTGGACCGACGCCGATTGGGCCGCGCAACGCGCCCGCACGCCTGCGCGCTGAAGGAGCGCACCAATGGCCTTCGTCGAGACGACCTATGACGTGGCGGCCGGCATCGCCACCATCACGCTGAACCGGCCGGAGAAGCGCAACGCCTGGTCACCGGAGACCGAGGCGGAGGTGCGCGAAGCCTTCTCGCTGGCGGCCGCGGATGACGCGGTGCGCGCCATCATCCTGACCGGCGCGGGCAGTACGTTCTGCGTGGGTGCGGATGTCACGCGCATCGCCGGCGGGCGGCCGCCGCCGCCGCGATTCGTCGGCGTGACGCCGCCGCCGGGCGGTGATCCGCCGGTCGAGGACCTGGCGCGCCGCTATTCCTACATCCTGAATATCGGCAAGCCGGTGGTGGCCGCGATCAACGGCGCGGTCGCGGGCGTGGGGTTGGCCGTGTCGCTATATTGCGACCTGCGATTCATGCTCGCGGGAGCCAAGCTGGCCGCGGCGTTTCCGCGGCGCGGGCTGATCGCGGAGCACGGCAGTGCCTGGATGCTGCCAAGGCTGATCGGGCCGATGAACGCGGCGGATCTGCTGCTGTCGGGCCGCACCATCATGGCGGAGGAAGCGGCGACGATGGGCCTGGTGCGTGTGCTGCCGTCCGAAGGCTTCCGCGACGCCGTGCGCGCCTACGTCGCGGACATGGTGGAGAATTGCTCGCCGCGATCGCTGCGTGTCATCCGCCGGCAATTGGCGCTGGCGCCGCTGCAATCGCTCTCTGCCGCGATCGAGTTGGCGGAGAGCGAGCAGGCCGCGACGATCGACACGGCCGACCGGCACGAAGGCGCAAAAGCCTTTCTGGAACGCCGCAAGCCCAACTTTACTGGGCGCTGAAGCGCGGTCCCAGGCCGCCGGCAGCGCGCGCCGCCTCGCGCTCGGCCTCGTCCATGCCCAGCAAATCGCCGAGCACCTCGGCCTCGTGCTGGTTCAGGAAGGGGCTTGGCTGGAAATCGGGCGGCGGCGCGCCCTCGACGCGCAGGGGCGTGGCGGGCAGCACCACGCGCCCGACCTCGGGGTGGTCCACCCAGCGCAGCATGCCGCGTTCATGCATGCCGGGGTCGTTCAGCACTTCCTCGAGCGTGCGGACGGGCGCGGCCGGCACGCCGTGCTGGCGGGTGAGGGCTTCCAACTCCGCCCGGGTGTGGCTGGACGTCCAGGCGGTGACCATGCGGTCCACCTCGGCCATGTGCTTCACGCGGTCGGGGTTGGTGCGGAAGCGGTCGTCGCCGACCAGCGCCTGCTGCCCCATCGCGCCGAGCAGCCGGTCCCAGTGCCCTTCCGTGACGACGATGATGGCGATCCAGCCATCCGTCGCCGGATAGACGTTGTAGGGCGCCATCGCCATGCCGGCATGGCTGTTGCCTGTGCGTGGCGGCAGGTCCTTGAGGTTGCCGCCGAAATGCATCCCGATCGCCGAGGCCAGCGTCGTATACGCGGCGTCCTGCATGGCGACCTCGACGAAGGCGCCCTTCCCGGTGCGTTCGCGTGCGAACAATGCCGTCATCACCGCGCCGTAGAGGTGCGTGCCGCCGAGGAAGTCGCAGACGGTCGGTCCCGCCTTGGTGGGCGGGCCGTCCGGGAAGCCAGTCGTGTGCATGACGCCGACCGCGGCCTGCACGGTCAGGTCCATGGCCAGGCGGTCCTTGTCGGGCCCGGTCTGGCCATAGCCTGAACCGGCAGCGTAGATGATGCGCGGGTTGCGCTTCAGCAGCGCCTCGTGCCCCAGCCCGAGACGGTCCATCGCGCCGGGCGAGAAATTCTCGATCACCACATCGGCGCGGTCGACCAGGCGCAGGAACACCTCGCGGCCCTTCGGGTTCTTGAGGTCCAGCGACAGGCCGCGCTTGTTGGAATTGAGCATGGCCATCGGCACCGACCCGCCGGCGACCATGGCGCGCCGGCGCAGCGGCTCACCATTCGGGGGTTCGATCTTGATGACCGTGGCACCCGCCATCGCCATCAGGAATCCAGCATAGGGCGCCTGGTAGATATGCCCCAGGTCGAGGACCGTCACGCCCTCGAGCGGTCGCGTCATCGCTCAGACCTTTCCGCCGAGCGCGCGACGGCCGATGGCGCTGCGATGCACCTCGGACGGGCCTTCGTAGACGCGCATCAGCCGCACCTGCTGGTGCATGAGCTGCAGCGGCAGTTCCTTCGTGACACCCATGGCGCCGAAGGTCTGCATGGCGTTGTCGAGCACCGACTGCGCCATTTCGGTGGCGCGCACCTTCAGGATGGAGGCTTCCGTCCGCACATCGGCGCCGGCATCCAGCTTCCGCGCGAGGTCCTCGACCATCAGGCGGCAGGCGTGCATCTCCATCACGGCCTCGGCGGCGAACCACTGGATCGCCTGGCGGTCGGCGAGGCGAACGCCCCAGGTCACGCGGTTCTGCGCCTGGTCGGCCATCATCTCCAGCGCACGGCGCGCCATGCCGACGCAGCGCGCGCCCATCTGCATGCGGCGCACGTTCAGGCGCAGCTGCATGGGCGCATAGCCGCGGCCGGGCTCGCCCAGCATGTTCTCGTGCGGCACGCGGCAATCCTCGAAGACCAGCTCATAGGTCGTGCGTCCGCCCAGCATCGGGATGGCGCGCTCGATGACGAAGCCGGGGGTGCCCTTCTCGACGATGAAGGCGGTGACGCCGTCCTGGCGCTTGCCGTCGCCGGTGCGCGCCATGAGGATGATGAAGTCCGCACGCGGGACGTTCGAGACCCAGATCTTGCGCCCGTTGATCACCCAGTCGTCACCGTCGCGCACCGCGCGCGTCGTCATGCCGGCGGGGTCGCCGCCGGCGCCGGGCTCACTGATGGCCATGGCCGAGCGTTGCTCGCCGCGCGCATAGGGGTCGAGATACTTCGCGCGCTGCACCGGGCTCGCGACCTGCAGCATCATGTGCAGGTTCGGACTGTCGGGCGGGATGGTGAAGGGCACGCAGGCGCGCGCTATTTCCTCCTCGGCGGCGGCCAGCGAGAGCAGCGGCAGGTTGGCGCCACCGAATTCCTCCGGCACGTCGAGGCCCCACAGGCCCAGTTCCTTGCACCGCGCAAGAAGGGTCGCCTCCTCCTCCGCCGAAAGCTTGAAGCCCTCACCGCTCGCCTCGCGCTTCAGCACCGCGGGTTCGAGCGGCATCACGTCGCGTTCCACGAACTTGGCGACCAGGTCCCGCAGCATGCGGGTTTCCTCGGTGGCGGCGTAGGGCTGGTTGTGGTCCATGGTGCGATCCTCCGAACGGGCGATACCGACCACCGGGGGTGGTCGGCGTCAAGCGATGTGGTGCCTAGCGCACGTACCGCCAGCGGAAGCGATCGCCCTGCGCTTCCACGCGGCCGACGGAGGGATCGGGGAAGTGGATCGGCAGCACTTTCGTGTCGGTGCCGGCCACTTGGCCGAAGAAAGTCCGGCGGCTGGCCTCGGCCTCGGCGGCGTCCCAGCAGAAGACGGTCGACCAGTCCGGCTGATGCACCTGCAGCGCGTGGTGCATCAGGTCGCCGGTGATGACCGCGTGTTGCCCGCCGCTGCGGATATGCACGCAGCAATGGCAGGGCGAATGTCCGGGCGTCGGCTGCAGCGTGATGCGGTCATCCAGCTGGAAGTCGTCATCCACCAGCAGCGCCTGGCCGGCGGCGACCACCGGTTCGCAGTTGAAGCGGAACACGTTGCCGCCGCCGCCCGGGCGTGTTTCCTCGGCGCGCGTCGAGGCCTCCCAGGCCGCGTATTCGCGCTTGTGGAAGACGTATTTCGCCTTGGGGAAGGTCGGCACCCAGCGCCCGTCGCGCAGCACCGTGTTCCAGCCCGAATGGTCGATGTGCAGGTGGGTGCAGAGCACATAGTCGATGTCGTCGAACCCCAGCCCCTCGGCCTTCAACCCGTCCAGCCAGGGCTGCTTCGGGAAATCCATCGGCGCCGGGTAGCCCTTGTCTTCGCCGGTGCAGGTATCGACCAGGATGGTGTGGTGCGGCGTGCGCACGACATAGGTTTGGTAGGTGATGACCATCTTGCCGGAGGCGGCGTCGTAGGTCTCGGGCTCGACTTCCCTCAGGCGTTCCGCCAGCAGTTCCGGGGCCGCGGCGGCCTTGGGGAACATCAGTTCCGGCGCGCGCCACGGCCCGTCGCGCTCGATGATGCTGGTGATGGTGACGTCGCCGATGGTGAGCTTGCGCATGTGGTGTCCTGCTCGGTCAGTGGTTCATTCGGCGCGGATGCCGGCCTGGGCGGCCACGCGGCGCCAGGTCGGCACGTCCTCGGCCAGTCGGGCGGCGAGGATGTCGGGGCTGCTCATCAACGGCTCGGCGCCGAGCGAGGCGAAGCGCGTGCGGAAGTCGGCATCGGTGCGCAGCGACGCCAGTTCCGCCGACATGCGCGCAAGGATCGGCGTGGGCAGTCCCTTCGGTGCGGCGATGGCGAACCAGTTTGGTGCGATGTAGCCGGGCACGGCTTCCAGCGCCGTGGGCACGTCGGGCAGGGCCGGAATGCGCTGCGCCGTGGTCACCGCCAGGATCCGCGCGCGGCCCTCGCGCGCATGGGCCAGTGTCTCGACCGTGCTGGCGAAGACCACGTCGATGTCGCCGGTATAGAGCGCGTTCATCGCCTGCGCGGCGCCGCGATAGGGCACGTGCACCAGGTCGATTCCGGCCGTCGCCGCCAGCATCGCACCCGACAGGTGGTTCGACGACCCGATGCCCGATGTGCCGTAGGTGATGGTGCCCGGCTTCGCGCGCGCCTCTGCCACCAGCGCCTGGAGCGTGCCGAAGCGATGGTCGGCACGCACCGCGATCGTGGTCGCGATCTCGGCGACCAGCGAGACCGGGGTCAGGTCCGTGCGCGGATCGAAGCCGAGATTGGCGTAGATCGCGGGCAGGATCGCGAGCGAGGAGGAGGTCAGCACGAAGGTCGCGCCATCCGGCGGCGCCTGGACCGTCGCGCGAAGGCCGATCGATCCGCCTGCGCCGGCGCGATTGTCGATCACGAAGGGTTGGCCGAGCTTCTCGCGGAGTCGTTCGCCGACAAGCCGTCCCACCGTGTCGATCGGCCCGCCGGGCGCGAATGGGATCACCAGGCGGATCGGGCGGTTCGGCCAGGAGTCCTGCGCCAGCGCGGGGGATGCGATCGCGGCGAGGGCGCCAGCCAGGGCACGGCGTGACAGCGCGGGCCGAACGATGGACGTCATGCATTCCTCCCGGACCGTCCTGCATGCCGCGGCCCTGGGCGACGATCCGACGGACGCGGCGGGCTGGCAAGATGGCCCGTCACCGCCGCCGCGCCTCGCGCCGCGCGATCCAGGTGGTTGCGGCGAAGATGATCGCGGCGCCGGCGAAGGTGGTTGCCGCCGGCACATCCGAGAAGACCAGCCAGCCCAGCGTCGCCGCCCAGATCATGTCGATGAACTTGACCGGCTGGGTGGCCGACATGTCGGCGATGCGGAAGGCTTCGGTCAGGCACCAATGGCCCGCGCTGCCGAGCAGGCCGGTCAGCAGGAACCACCCCCATTGTTCGGCGTTCGGCCAGGTCCATCCTGGCAGCGCGAAGGGCAGGGTGAAGGCCGCGACGGTGATGGCCTGCCAGGCGACGATCACCTCCGGCCTATCGCGTCGCGTGAGCGCTTTGGTGATCAGGAAGGACGCCGCAAAGAGTGGCGCGGAGGCGAGCATCACCAGCGACCAGAAGCCTTCGCCAGTCCCGGTAAACTGCGGCGCGACGACGACGACCACGCCGGCGAAGCCGATGCCCGCGGCCACCCAACGCGCGCGCACCACGGGTTCGCCGAGGAACAGCACGGCGCCCGCCATGATGAAGATCGGCCCGGTGAAGCCGATCGCCGTCATTTCCGCCAGCGGCACGTGCGGCAGCGCCCAGAACCACAGCAGCAGCCCGGCCGTATGCACCATCCCGCGCCACGCCTGGCCGCGCAGGTCGTGCGGCCGCCAGGCCGCGAGGCCGGTGCGAAGGATGAAGGGCAGCAGCACCAGCAGCCCGGCCAGGTAGCGCAGGAACTGGGTCTGGAACGGGTCAAGGTCCTGCGCCAGGCGCCGCGCGATTGCGTTCAGCAGGCAGAACAGCAGGCCCGCAAGCGCCATCCAGGCCATGCCGCGCAGCGTCGCGGCGCGGCCGGGGCGCGCCGTGGGCGTGGTCACGCGCGGTGCGTTTCGCGTGCAAGCACCCGCGCAAGCGCGGCGTTGAACGCGTCCGCCGCTTCATAGGCCACCCAATGGCCCGCACCGGGGATCAATTCGGTGCGCGCACCGGCGCGCATCTCCCGCACCAGGTCGAGGCGCAGCTGCACATCCGGTCGCGCGATCGCATCCTGTTCGCCATAGATGGCGCCGAGCGGCGCGCGGCTTCGCAATATGGCCTGTTTCAGCGAATCGGTGTTCGCCCAGCCGCGGCTCTTGAAGCGGGCGCGGCGGGTATGGAGGTCCTGCATCGCCAGCGCGACCTCGTCGATTCGCGACGCGTCGGCGAACATCAGCTCCGCCAGGTTGTGGCGGTTGGCTGCGTCGCGCTCCGCGCCCTCAAGCTGGCGCACCTTCACCAGTTCGGTGCGCGACCGCACGAAGCCCAGTGCGCCGGCGCCGACGATGGTCAGGGACGCGCAGTGATCGGGATCGATCGCGGCCAGGTGGCCGGAGCACAGCGCGCCGAAGGAAAACCCCGCGAGGTCGTAAGGCTGGTCGCTCAGCAGCCGGCGCAGGCCGTCGCGCAGGATGGCGGCGATGTCCTCCGGTCCGGCGGGCCCGGGCGGCATGTCGCTGTCGCCCAGGCCGGGCAGGTCGGGGCAGATCACCATCCTGTCGCCGGCGAAGGCATCGATGTTGCGGAACCAGTGGCGCCAGGAACCCGACCCGCCATGCAGCAGCACCAGCGGCCGCCCCCGGCCCCAGGAGCGCCAGACCATCGCGCCCGCACCGCAGGGCGTATCGGCGCGGCGTGCGCGCTCCGCCATGGCGCGCAGCGCGGGATGCGGTTCCTCGCGTGCGGAATTTGTAGACCAGGTGAGCGACGTCATCGACAAGGCGTTCCCGAAGTATTCGGGCGCATCCTAGGGCAGGCGGCGCGGCGGTCCAGACGGCCGCGCGTTCAGCCCACGGGCACGGTCCGCACCGGCGGCCCGGCAGCCACGTCCTCGACGCCGAGGCGCCGTTCCAGGGTCGGCAATGTCTCGCGCGCCACGGCGATGACGGAGACCTGGAGGTCGGGCGAGGGGTCGCCGCCGCGCGCGGCCTTCTGCAGCGCTTCGGCTTCGAGCGCGAGGCGGCTCGCACCGAGGGTCCGCGCGGCACCCACCAGGCGATGCGCGGCGTGCTGCACATGCCCCGCATCCGCCCGTTCCTCGGCCGAGGCATTGGTCAGGAGCGCAAGCGACCGGCGCACCTCGCCGACGAATTCCGCGAGGATGCCATGGGCGGCGTGGCCGAGTTCGCGCTCAAGCACGTCGAGCGCAGTGGAATCAAGATAAGGCGCGGCCGGTTCGGCCGGCAGGACGGGCGCGGAAGACTTGCGCTGAGGGATTTGCTGCACGAGGTCGAGCAGCGCCCTGCGGTCGAGCGGCTTGCCCAGGTGGCCGTCCATGCCTGCGCGACGCGTCGCCTCCACCTGGTCCGGCAGGACCGAGGCGGTGAGCGCGATGACCGGCACCTCGCAGGCGGGCGGCGCCATGGCGCGCAGGCGCCGGGTGGTCTCGAAGCCGTCCATGCCCGGCATCTGCAGGTCCATCAGCACCACGTCAAAGCGTTGCCGCTCGAGCGCCAGCAGCGCTGTCGCACCGTCTTCGGCCACCACGACGCTGTGTCCCACCGAGCGCAGCATGGCCTGCGCGATCTGCCGATTCGCCAGGACGTCGTCGACGACCAGCACTGTGAGCGTCCGGTTCCCATCATCCGTGGCGAGGCTCGGCATGGGCGTCGCTTCCTCCTGGACAGGCATGGCGGCCCGAAGGGGCAGTTCGATCCAGAACAGTGCGCCGCCGCCGGGACGCTCGTCGCAGCCGATCGTCCCGCCCATGAGTGCCACGAGCCTGGCGGAGATGGCCAGCCCCAGACCGGTGCCCTGGCCGTCCGCGCCGCCATTGGGCGCGAGCTGCACGAAGTCCTCGAACAACAGGTTGCGCTTGTCGGCGGGCACGCCGGGGCCGGTGTCGGTCACCTCGATCCGCAGCTGCGCGTCGCCGGCTGCGCGCACCTTGAGGTCGACGCGCCCGCCGGCCGGCGTGAACTTCACCGCGTTCGACAGCAGGTTCAGCAGCAGCTGGCGGGTGCGCGTCGGGTCGAGCTGCGCGGCCTCCGGCAACTGCGGATCGAGCTCGAGCTCGAAGGACAGCGCCTTGCGCGCGATCTCGGGCGCCAGCAACGTGGCGCACCCTTCCAGCAGCGGCCGCAGTGCCACCGGCTGAGGCGCCAGCTCGAAGCGCCCCGCCTCGATCTTCGAAAGGTCCAGCAGGCCGTTGACCAGGTCGAGCAGGTGGCGCCCGGCCTCGTGGAGGGTCTTCACCTGTTCGCGCTGGTCGGGCGCCAGGCGCGGGTCGTGCAGCAGCACCTGCGCGAAGCCCAGGACGCCATTGAGCGGCGTGCGAAGTTCATGCGAGACGCGCGCGAGGAAGCGGCTCTTCGCCTCGCCGGCCGCGGCCGCGCCGTCGCGAGGTCCTGCATGGCGCGCTTGAGCGCGGTAATGTCGGTGCGGATGCCCACCGTGCCGCCGTCAGGCGTGCGCCGCTCGGTGATGAGCACCCAGCGGCCATCTGGCAGCAGGCGCTCCATCGGTGGCTGGTTGCCCAGGTGGAAGGCCTTGCTCTCCGCGAGGAAGGCCTCGATGTCGTCGCCGGCCTGGGGATACTGCCCACGCAGCGCGCCCTCGCGCATGATGTCGTCGAAGGTGTTGCCCGGCTGGATGAAGGGCGCGCTGATCCGGTAGAAGTCCTTGTAGCGGCTGTTGCACGCCACCAGCCGGTCCGCCGGATCGAACATCACGAAGCCGTCTGACATCGCTTCGAGGGCGTTCTCCAGCGTCTGGCGGGCCTTGGCGCGCTCGTCCTCCGCCCGGCCACGCTGGCGAAGCATGACCATCAGCGCGACCGCGACGAGGCTGATCACCACCCCGAGCACGGCCGAGACAATGAAGGCCCGCGTGCGGTCGCGGTACCAGCCTGCCAGCGCGGCATCAACCGAGATGGTCGAGGCGATCACCAGGGTCGGGTACAGCGATGGCCGGGCCGACACGTAGACCGGCTGCCCGGTGAAGCGACTCACCGCGAGCGTCGCCTCGCCGTCCGCGGTCGCCACGGTGGGGGCGAGCTGCTGGCCGATCCGCGTCTCGTCATGCGGCACGGACGCCAACAGCACGCCATCGTCGCGTTCGAGGGTCGTTCGCAGCCCGGGACTTTCTCCGGCCGCCGACAGCAGGGCTCGCACCGAGGGCAGCGGCACTTCCGCCACCGCGCGCACCGGCCCGAGCCCGACGATGGTCACGTTGCGCGCGAAGAACAGCGCCCATTCGCCCGTGCTGGGATTCTGCACGGGCCCGCCGATCGACACGCCGCCGCTGGCTGCGGCCAGTTCGGAGAACCCTGTCTCGACCGGAAGCGGCAAGCGCCGGCGCCGCGAAACCGGCAGCGCCGTCGCGACGGGCAATCCGTTCGGGGCAACCAGCAGGATGTCGCGATACGTGAAGTTCTGATTGATGAACTGGCGCAGCACGCGGTTGACCGAGGCCGTGTCCATCTGCCCGTTGGTGGCAAAGGGGGCGAGCATCGCCGGCAGCCCGGCCAGCATGGCGTCGACCTGCACGAAGGCCCGGTTGATGGAGGTCTCTGTCGCGATGCTGATACGCTGGATCGACTCCTGGGCGCCGCGGATCTGCGCCTCGCGGGCACGCTCGATGATCATCATCGTCGCGGCCGTCTGCGCCAGCAGCAGGATGATCGCGCCGATGAAGACGGCGCGGCGGAGAAGCCGCGTGTTCTGCATGGTCAGTCGGGCTGCGCGGTGACGCCCAGGCTCGGCGCAAGGCGTGTGTTCCACGCGGTGACGCAGGCCTCCCCGCAGCGGCGCACCCAACCGGGCAGGACGGTCTCGGTCAGGAGGCGCAACCGGCGCGCCTGGTCGGCTTCGGACACCGGCACGATCTCCATCGTGCCTCGCCGCCCGCTGGTGCAGGATGGGCGCCCGGCGTTGCAGGCGAAGCCTTCGCCGGTCTCGACCTCGGCAGCATCCCAGATTTCCCGCTCCAGCCCCGCGACCTCCCGGCGGATTAGGCTGCGGGCCCATTCCGGCAGCGCGTTCCAGGCCGCCCGGTTGGCACCGAAGATCGACAGGCCCCAGGTGATCGCCATGGCGTGCATGTGCGTGGTGACCTCGTGCAGCCCGATGGCGTTGGCCGAAAGCGTGCCCGTGACGGCGCATTCCACCACGCCGGAGCGCAGCGCGGCGAGCGTTTCGCCGAAGGGAATGACGACCGGCGTGGCGCCGAGTGCCGCGAACATTTCCGACTGGCCAACGGAGGAGGTCCGGATGCGGCGCCCGGCCAGGTCCGACAAGCCGCTGAATTCGGTCCGGCAGAATAGGACTTGCGCCGGATAGGTGTAGACCGCCAGCAACTCGACATCGTAGCGCTCGGCCAGCAATTCCTCGAGGTGCGGGCGATACAACGCCACGGTGCGCCGGAGCGCGGCGATGTCGGGGTTCACAGTCGGCAGGTCGACGGCGTTGAACTCGGGCTCCTCGGTGCTGACCACGGCGAGCAGCGCGGTGCCGAAGGGCACGACGCCCAGGCGCATCAGGGCCAGCATTTCCTGGGCGCGGATGCCGCTGCGGTCGAATGGGGCGATCTCGGCCTGGATGCGGCCGCCCGACGCCTCGGGGAGACGACGACGCCAAAACGGTTCTTCATAGCGAAGATATTGGCTGACATCGGCGAGGCCGCCGACGACCTTCAGGCGGATCGGCGGTTCTGCCGGGCTCGCCGTCTGGGCCAGGACGGGCAGCGCGGACACAGCCAGCAGCGCCGCGATCGCGGCCCCGAACCATCGACGCAGTCCCGCTGTTCCGGTCATCGGCACCTCCCGCGGCGCTATGCAGGCTGAATCTTGCCACTAGTCGGAGAAGAGTGTCACAAAGCCATTAAGGGACGTAGCATTTCGGCAGTCGCCTCCATAGGCCGGCCCCATCATCCGCGGGTCAATTCGGCGTTTGGAGGGGTCGCGTGGGCACGCCCGCCGGCTTGAACCGAGGTTCGACCCCATGACTCCTCCTCCGACCGCAATCGCGAGCCATCGCGGCGGCAGTTTTCTGTGGCCGGAGAACAGCCTGACGGCGTTCCGCAAGACCGCGGGCCTGGCGCTGGAGCAGGCGGAATGCGATGTCCATGCTACCGCTGATGGAGACGTGGTGGTCATGCACGACGCCACGCTGGAACGGACCACCGATGGATCTGGCCTGGTCGCGTCGCTGACGGGCGCCCAGTTGCGCAGCCTGCGGGTCAAGGGTTGCCACGGCGAGGCGCCGCCGATGCTGGCCGACATGCTCGGCGTCCTGGCAGGCTCCGCGGTCGCGCCACGCATCGAGATCAAGGCGGACGCCCGGGGGCGCGCCTATCCGGGCCTGGTGCCGCGGGTGCTGGCGGGGCTTGATGCCAGCGGCAGGCGCCGCGATGCCTGGATCATCGCCTTCGATGCGCTGGTCGCGGCGGAGGCCGCCGCCGGCGGAGGCCTGGCTGGCGTGGCCTGGCTGCTCGAACGCGTCACCTGGGGCGGCCTGGGCATCCGTGGGACGATCGCGGTCGCCGGAGCCTACGGCTTCCCCGAGATCGGCGTGCATGAGTCGCAACTCGACGCCGAAGCCTGCGCTGCATTGCGGGCGGCCGGTCTTCGCGTTTCGGTCTGGGGCGCGAACCATGAAGCGTCGATCCGACGGATGCTCGGACTTGGGGTGGATGTCCTGACCACCGACGACCCGCCCCTGGCGATCGCCCTGCGAAGCGGGGGCTGAACCCTGCCCCTGGTGGGCGATCAGCGGATGATCGTTGCCACGGGGGGCGCCAACCCCATACCCTCTCCCCGAATGAAGAATGGGGAGGGCAGGCCGCGTGGAGTCACAGGCGCCGATCCTGGCCGCCGATGGCGTCAGCCTGCGGTTCGGCGGCGTCAGGGCGCTGAGCGACGTCTCGTTCGACGTCCGGCCCGGCGAGATCTTCTCCATCATCGGGCCGAACGGGGCCGGCAAGACCTCCATGGTGAACTGCGTCTCGGGCCGTTACCGGCCGACCGAGGGACGCATCCTGTTCGACGGGCAGGACATCACCCGCACACCCACCAGCCGGCGAGCCGCGCTCGGCATCGGGCGGACCTTCCAGAACCTGGCGCTGTTCGCGCATATGAGCGTGCTCGACAACATCATGGTCGGGCGCCACCACCTGCTGCGATCGGGGTTCCTGCGCGGCATGGCCTATTGGCTGGGCGGCGCCCAGCGCGAGGAACTGGCGCATCGGCGCGAGGTCGAGGAGATCATCGACTTCCTGGAAATCCAGCACGTCCGCAAGGCGACGGCGGGCACGCTGTCCTACGGTCTTCGCAAGCGGGTGGAACTGGCGCGCGCAGTGGCGCTGAAGCCCAGACTGATTCTGCTCGACGAACCGATGGCGGGGATGAACCTCGAGGAAAAGGAGGACATGGCCCGCTTCATTGTCGACCTCAACGAGGAATGGGGCATAACGGTGCTGATGATCGAGCACGACATGGGCGTGGTCATGGACATCAGCCATCGCGTCATGGTGCTCGATTTCGGCAGGCGGATCGCCGCAGGCTCGCCGGAGGAGGTGATGGCCGACGAGCATGTGAAGCGCGCCTATCTGGGTGAAGCGGAGGACGCCCTGGCCCAGGCCGAGGAGCCCGCCAGCGTATGAGCGGCGCGGACGTTACGCTGCCCCGCCTGTTGCGCCGCAATGCCCGAGCGCATGGCCGCGACATCGCGATGCGGGAGAAGGAATTCGGCATCTGGCGGTCGCTGACCTGGAGCGATGTCGCGACGCGCACGCGCGACCTGGCGCTCGGCCTGCGCGCGCTCGGCGTGCAGCCGGGCGAGGTGGTGGCGCTGATCGGCGACAATCGGCCCGACTGGGTGATGGGCGAGATCGCGGTGCACGCGATCCGTGCGCGGTCGCTCGGCGTTTACCGCGACGCGCTGGATGACGAGGTCGCGTACCTGCTCAGCTTCAGCGAAGCGACCGCGGTCTTCGCCGAGGACGAGGAACAGGTCGACAAGCTGCTGAACGTGTCGGACCAGCTGCCGCGGCTGCGCCACATCGTCTATTGCGACCCCCGCGGTATGCGGAAGCATGTCGATGTTCGGCTGGTGTCTGCGGACGAACTTGCGCGGCGGGGCGCGGCGTCCGCCGCGGCCGAACCCGCGCTGTGGGACGAGCTGGTCGATGCGACGGATGGCGAGGATGTCGCCATCCTGTGCACGACGTCCGGCACCACGGCGAGGCCAAAGCTCGCGCAGCTCTCCGCGCGCGCGCTGATCCGCCATTGCGAGGCGTACCTGGCGGTCGATCCGAAGGGGCCGGATGACGAGTACGTCTCGGTCCTGCCGCTGCCGTGGATCATGGAGCAGATCTATGTGCTCGGCTGGGGGCTGATCGCGCGCATGAAGGTCAATTTCGTCGAGGAACCCGAGACGATGATGGCCGATTTCCGCGAAATCGCGCCGACCTTCGTGCTGTTCGCGCCGCGCGTCTGGGAGTCGATTGCGGCCGATGTGCGCGCCCGGGTGATGGACGCATCGCGCCTGAAGCAGCGTGCCTTCGAGGCCGGCATGCGAATGGGCCTCGATGCGGTGAAGGCAGGCGGACGTTCGGCGGCGGCGGACATGCTGCTGTTCCGCGCACTGCGCGACCGGCTCGGTTTCACGCGCCTGAAATCCGCGGCGACCGGCGGGGCCGCGCTGGGGCCGGACACCTTCCGCTTCTTCCAGGCGCTGGGCGTGCCGATGCGCCAGATCTACGGGCAGACGGAGGCGCTCGGCGCCTACACCATCCACCGCGCAGGGGAGGTCGATTTCGACACCGTCGGCGTCCCGTTCGGCGACTCCATCGACCTGCGAATCCATGAACCCGACCAGAACGGCGTCGGCGAAATCGTCACGCGCCATCCGAACATGTTCGCCGGCTACCTCGGCGTGGATGATGTGGCCGACATGCGCGACGGCTGGATGCATACCGGCGATGCCGGCTATTTCGACAAGCAAGGCCAACTGGTCGTGATCGACCGCATCAAGGACATCGCAACGACCTCCGGTGGCGACCGTTTCTCTCCGCAATTCATCGAGAACAAGCTGAAGTTCAGTCCCTTCGTGGCGGAGGCCGTGATCCTGGGCGACCAGCGGCCGCACCTGGCGGCGATGATCTGCATCCGCTTCCCGATCGTCAGCAAATGGGCGGAACGCCGGCGGATCGCCTTCACCACCTATTCTGACCTCTCGGCGCGACCGGAGGTGCTGGACAAGATCCGCGAGGAGGTGGCGCAGGTGAATGCAACGCTGCCCGCGTCCCAACGCATCCGTGACGTGGTGCTGCTCTACAAGGAGCTCGACGCCGACGACGAGGAACTGACCCGCACCCGCAAGGTCCGCCGCGGCGTCATCAACACCAAGTATGGCGACATCATCGAGGCGATCTATGGCGGGCAGGACGCGATTCCCGTCGACACCACCATCGCCTTCCAGGACGGGACGAAGCAGCGGATCCGCACGGTGCTGCGCGTCATCCGCATGGACAGCGATGGCGCTGCGGCACGGAAGGTGGCCTGAATGGATACGACGCTGCTGTTCCAGCTGGTGCTCAACGGGCTGATCGTTGGCGCGCTTTATGGCGTCGTCGCGATGTCCTTCGTGCTGATCTACAAGGCGTCGCAGGTGGTGAACTTTGCACAGGGCGAATTCCTGCTCGTCGGCGCCTGGGTGTGCTGGTGGATGCTGACCACCTGGCAACTGCCCTTCTGGGCGGGCTTCCTGGTGACGCTCGCCTTCATGACGCTGTTCGGCATCCTGCTGCAGATCATCGTGCTGCGGCCCTTGATCGGCGAGCCGGTGATCAGTGTCATCATGGCGACGGTCGGGCTGTCGATCTTCTTCCAGGCGCTGATGAAGTGGATGTTCGGCGTGTTTGCCCAGCCCTTCCCGCCGATCTTCGCCGCCGAACGGATGCGCGTGATGGGGCTGGAGGTGCAGACCGTCTACATCGCGAGCCTCGGAGTCTCGGTGCTCATCATGCTCGGCTTCTGGTGGTTCTTCACCTATTCGAAGCACGGGCTGGCGATGCGCGCGACGGCCTTCGACCAGCAGGTGGCGCAGTCGCTGGGCGTGAGCGTGCCGAAGGTCTTCGCGATGTCCTGGGCGATCTCGGCGGTCGTCTCGGCGGTTGCGGGCGTTGTCGTGGGGGTGGTGAACGGCGTGTCCTCGGCACTGTCCTTCTACGGCATCAAGGTTTTCCCCGCGGTGATCCTGGGCGGGCTCGATTCCATCGTCGGCGCGGTGCTGGGCGGGCTGATCGTGGGCGTGCTGGAGAACCTCGCGCAGTACGTCGACGCGCAATGGCTCAACTGGGGCAACATGTACCAGATCGCGCCGTTCTACGCGCTGATCCTGATCCTGTTGATCAAGCCCTACGGGCTGTTCGGCACCAAGAACATCGAGCGGGTCTGATCGCACGATGACGTCGATGACCCCGGCGGGCGATTTCCGCACCAGCTATCGCACGGACACCACGATCTTCCCGACGCGCGGTTCTCTGTTTGCGACGATTGCGGGCGTGCTGCTGCTCTGCGCGGCACCGCTGGTGCTCGGGCGCTACGAACTGGGGCTGCTGATCACGATCGGCTTCAGCGCCATCGCCGCGCTTGGGTTGAACATCCTGGTCGGCTTCACCGGGCAGATCTCGATCGGCCACGCCGCCTTCTTCGGTTTCGGCGCCTTCGCATCGGCCTTGCTGGTCGAATACCATGTGCCGGTGCCGCTCGCGATCTGGGGCGCGGGGCTGATGACGGCCGTGGTCGGCCTGGTCTTCGGCGCGCCGGCGGCGCGGCTGAAGGGGCTGTACCTGGCGATCGCGACGCTCGCCGCGCAGTTCATCCTTGAGGACTTCTTCGCCCGCGCGCGCTGGTTCTCGGGTGGCGTGGCCGGCCGTGTCACCGAGCCCTACGAGCTGTTCGGCCTGCGCCTCGACCGCGAGGAGACGTATTTCTACGTCGTGCTGGCGCATGTCGTGATCATGTTCCTGGCTGCGGCCAACCTGATGCGCACGCGGGACGGCCGCGCGCTGGTCGCGGTGCGCGACCACTACCTCTCGGCCGAGATGATGGGCGTCAACCTCGCCTATTACCGCACGCTGTCCTTCGGTATCGCGTCCTTCTTCGCTGGCGTGGCTGGGGCGCTCTATGCGCACTACCTGCTGTTTGTCAGCGTAGAGGCGTTCAACATTCTCTACTCGATCCAGTTCCTGGCGATGATCATCATCGGCGGGCTGGGATCGGTCATGGGCAGCATGATGGGCGCGGCCTTCATGGTGCTTCTGCCCGAGGTCGTGCAGGCCGCTGCCGACCTGCTTGCGGGCAGTGCCATCGACCGGGCGCTGAGGCTCGGCGCTTCCATCTCCTTCCTGCGGGAGATGGCGATCGGTGCCGCGATCATTCTTTTCCTGATCTTCGAGCCCGACGGGCTCGCGCATCGCTGGAAAATGATCAAGGCGTATTGGAAACTCTACCCGTTCTCGCATTGAGGCCGGCCAACGGCCCGCATCAGCCAAGGAGGAATACGACATGAGGCTTCCGCTTCCCCTGCTTGCCGGAGCGTTGTTCGCAGCGGCACCCGCCTTCGCCCAGGCGCCTATTCCGGTCGGGCACCTGATGGACAATTCCGGCGCGACATCGGATGTCGGCGTGCCCTACGGGCAAGGCGTGGCCGATGCGCTCGCGTGGGTGAACGCCACGCGCAATGGCGTCGCGGGCCGGCGCCTCGCCGTCTCCGGCTTCGACTATGGCTACCAGGCGCCGCGCGCGGTCAGCCAGTACCAATCCTGGGCGCAGCGCGAACGCGTCGTCGCCATCCAGGGCTGGGGCACGGCGGATACCGAGGCGCTGGTGCGCTTCGTGACGCGCGACCGCATCCCCTACATCTCTGGGTCCTATTCGGCGGCCTTGACCGATGCCGGCGGTACGTCGCGGCGACAAGGCGTGGAACCGGCGCCGTTCAATTTCTTCTTCGGCCCGTCCTACTCCGACGCGCTGCGCGGCATGCTGCAATGGGCCGCCGAGGATTGGCGTGCGCGTGGCCAGCAAGGCCGCCCGCGCTACGTCCACATGGGCGCCAACCACCCGTATCCGAATAGCCCGAAGGAAGCCGGCGAGGCGCTCGCGCGCGAACTTGGCTTCGAGGTGCTTCCGGCGATCCAGTTTGCGCTGACGCCGGGCGACTACACCGCGCAGTGCCTGACACTGAAGAACCAGGGTGCGAACTACGCCTACCTCGGCAACACCGCGGGGTCGAACATCTCGGTGCTGCGCGCCTGCCAGACGGTCGGCGTGCAGGTGCAGTTCCTCGGGAATGTCTGGGGCATGGACGAGAACGCGATGAAGGCCGCCGGCACGGCCGCCGATGGCGTGGTCTTCCCGGTCCGGACCGGCGTGGTCTGGGGCGGAACGGCACCGGGGATGGAGACGATCCACGCCATCAGTCGCGTCTCCGACCAGGCCGGCACGGCCTATCGGCCGGTGCATTACTTGGCCGGCGCCTGCGCCGCGATGCTGATGGTCGAAGCCATGGAGACCGCCGCCGCCAACAATGGGCAAGTCACCGGCGAGCGCATCCGTGACGGCTTTTATGCGCGGCGCGACTGGGTCCCGGCGGGGTTCCAGGGTGTCTGCACGCCATCCACCTTCACTGCGCAGGATCATCGCGGCACGATGCGCGTCGCGCTGTACCGCGCGCGTGTGGCCGGCAACACGGCCCAGGGCTCGGTGCAGGAACTGATGTCCGCAGGCACCATGGCGCTCCAGCCGGTCGCCAACATCGACCTGCAGCGTCGTGCCGACTGGCTCGGCTGGTGATGAGCGAGGCCGTGCAGCACGCGGCGGCGCGGGCGGATACCGCCCCGCCGCTCCTCGAGGTGAACAACATCGAGGTGGTCTACAGCGAGGTCATCCTCGTGCTGCGCGGCCTGTCGCTGGTGGTGCCGAAGGGGGAGATCGTCGCCCTTCTCGGCGCCAATGGCGCCGGCAAGTCGACCACGCTCAAAGCCATCTCGGGGCTGCTCAAGACCGAGGAAGGCCAGGTGACGCGCGGCGACATCCGGTTCGACGGCGAGCGCCTCAACGGCATCGACCCCGACCGCATCGTCCGCCGCGGCATCTTCCAGGTCATGGAGGGCCGGCGGATCATCGCCGACATGACCTGCATCGAGAACCTTCGCCTCGGCGCCTTCACCCGCAACGACGGGGATGTGAAGCGCGACATCGACATGGTCTACGACTACTTTCCGCGCCTGCGCGAAAGGACCGGGCTCGCCGGCTACCTGTCGGGCGGCGAGCAGCAGATGCTGGCGATCGGCCGCGCGCTCATGGCGCGGCCGAAGCTCATCCTGATGGACGAACCTTCCATGGGCCTGTCGCCGCTGCTGGTGAAGGAGGTCTTCGGCATCATTCGACGGCTGAACCGCGACCTCGGTATCACGATCCTGCTGGTGGAGCAGAACGCCCGCATGGCGCTGTCCGTGGCGTCCTATGGCTACGTCATGGAGCAGGGCAAGGTCGTGTTGGACGGCACTGCGGCATCGCTCGCCGAGAACGAAGACGTCAAGGAATTCTATCTCGGCGGCCATGGCGCGGACCGGAAGTCCTTCCGCAACCTGAAATCCTACAAGCGCCGGAAGCGCTGGCTGTGAGCGCGGCCGCGATCCTGCCGCCTTCGGCCTCCTACGACGAACTGGTGGCGCGGTTCAGCTGGTCGGTGCCCACGATCTTCAACATCGCCGAAGCCTGTTGCGACCGCTGGGCGGATGGCAGCGGCCGCGTCGCGCTGATCCACGAGACCGCCGGCGGCAAGGTCGAGCGCATCAGCTTCGATGTCCTCCGCTCCGGATCGGCGCGCCTGGGCAATGTGCTGACGGCACGGGGGATCGCGCGCGGCGACCGTGTCGCGGTGCTGCTGCCGCAGGGGCCGGAGGCCGCCCTCGCGCATCTCGCCATCTACCGGATCGGTGCGATCGCCGTGCCGCTGTTCCAACTGTTCGGACCGGACGCGCTGGAGTTCCGCCTGCGCGACAGCGGCGCGGCGGCGCTCGTCACGGATGATGCCGGCATCGCCGCGCTCGGCGATGTGCGCGACAGGCTGCCGGGACTGCACACGATCCTCGGCGCCGATGGCGCGAGGCCGGGTGTGCTGTCGCTGTGGGGCGAGGCGGAGCGTGCCAGCGATGCCTGCCCCGTGGTCGCGACCGCGGCCGAGGATCCTGCGCTGATCATCTACACCTCGGGCACCACGGGCGCGCCGAAGGGCGCGCTGCACGCGCATCGGACGCTGATCGGCCACCTGCCTGGCGTCGAAATGCCGCAGGAGATGTTCCCACAGCCCGACGACCTGTTCTGGACGCCCGCCGACTGGGCCTGGATCGGCGGGTTGCTGGATGTCCTGCTGCCCTCGCTCTTCCATGGGGTGCCGGTGCTGGCGCATCGCATGGCGAAGTTCGACCCGGAGCGCGCCTTCGACCTCATGGCGCGGCATGGCGTCCGCAATGCCTTCATGCCGCCGACGGCGTTGCGGATGATGCGCCACGTGCCGGACCCGTCGCGCTTCGGGCAGCGGCTGCGCAGCATCGGCAGCGGCGGCGAGACTCTCGGTGCCGAGACTTTGGAATGGGGTCGCGAGGCATTCGGCGTGACGATCAACGAATTCTACGGCCAGACGGAATGCAACCTGGTCGTTGCCAATTGCGCCGGGTTGATGCCGGTGAAGCCGGGCTTCATGGGGCGCCCCGTGCCGGGTCATCATGTCGCGGTCATTGATGCCGCCGGTGTGCCGCGCGCGCCTGGCGAGGAAGGGCGGATCGCGATCCGGCGCCCGGACCCTGCGATGTTCCTGGGCTACTGGAACAACCCTGTCGCGACGGCAGCAAGGTTCAAGGGCGACTGGCTGCTGACCGGCGACACCGGCGTGACGGATGACGAAGGCTACTTCCGCTTCGTCGGGCGCGATGACGACGTCATCACCTCCTCCGGCTATCGGATCGGCCCCGCAGAGGTGGAGGACTGCCTGCTGCGCCACCCCGCGGTGGCGCTGGCCGCGGTGATCGGGCTGCCGGATGCGATGCGGACCGAGGCGGTGACCGCCGTGATCGTGCCGCGCGAGGGCATCGTGGCGGATGATGCGCTCGCCGCGCGGCTGCAGGGGTTCGTGCGCGAACGCCTCGCCGCGCATCTCTATCCGCGGCGGGTGCATTTCGCCGAGACATTGCCCATGACGGCGACGGGGAAGGTGATGCGCGGTGCGTTGCGCCGGGACCTCGCCGCGACATCGGAAGACAGGCCATGAGTTTGAACCAGATCCCCATGCTTGATTTCGGCCTGGGCGACGAAATCGACATGCTGCGCGACAGCGTGCGGTCCTTCGCCGATGCGCGCATCGCACCGATCGCTGCCGAGATCGACCGCACCGATGAATTCCCGCGCCACCTCTGGCCTGAGATGGGCGCGATCGGCCTGCATGGGATTACCGTCGAGGAGGAGTTCGGCGGCGCCAACATGGGCTATGTCGCGCATTGCGTCGCAATGGAGGAGGTGAGCCGCGCCTCCGCCTCGGTCGGGCTTTCCTACGGCGCGCATTCCAATCTTTGTGTCAACCAGATCCGCCGCAACGGCAGCGAGGAGCAAAAGCGCCGCTACCTCCCTAAGCTGGTCTCTGGCGAGCACCTCGGCGCGCTGGCCATGAGCGAACCCGGTGCGGGAAGCGACGTGGTCTCCATGCGGCTGCGCGCGTACAAGCGCGGCGACCGCTACGTGCTGAACGGTACCAAGATGTGGATCACCAACGCGCACTACGCCGAGACCATGGTGGTCTACGCCAAGACCGACCCCGATGCCGGGCCGAAGGGCATCACCGCGTTCATCGTGGAGCGCGACTTCAAGGGCTTCCGCCCGGCACAGAAGCTGGACAAGCTCGGCATGCGCGGCTCGCCGACCAGCGAGCTGGTCTTCGAGGATTGTGAGGTGCCGGAGGAGAACGTGCTCGGCCAGGTCGGCGGCGGCGTGCGCGTGCTGATGTCGGGGCTCGACTACGAACGCGCGGTGCTGGCGGCGGGGCCACTCGGCATCATGCAGGCGTGTCTCGACCTGGTCGTGCCCTATGTCCATGAACGCAAGCAGTTCGGCCAGGCGATCGGCGAGTTCCAGCTGATCCAGGCCAAGCTCGCGGACATGTACACGCAGCTCAGCGCCTGCCGCGCCTATGTCTATGCCGTGGCGCGCGCCTGCGACCAGGGGCGGACCTCGCGCAAGGACGCCGCCGGCGCCATCCTGTTCGCGGCGGAGGCGGCGACCAAGGCATCGCTGGACGCGATCCAAATTCTCGGCGGCAATGGCTACATCAACGACAACGCCACCGGGCGGCTGCTACGCGATGCGAAGCTGTACGAGATCGGTGCCGGCACCAGCGAGATCCGCCGCATGCTGATCGGCCGCGAATTGTTCAAGGAGACGGCGTGAGTCACGTCCTCGCATCGACCGTCGATTCCCGCTCGGACGGCTTTCGCGCGAATGCGGCGACGATGCGCGGGCTCCTGGATGCGCTGGGCGCGCAGGCTGCGGCCGCTGCATCGGGAGGCCCGCAGGCGGCGCGCGACAAGCACTTGGCGCGCGGCAAGCTGCTGCCGCGCGAACGTGTCGAACGCCTGCTCGACCCCGGCGCGCCGTTCCTCGAACTGTCGCCGCTCGCCGCGCATGGGATGTATGGCGGCGAGGTCCCCGGCGCGGGCATGATCACCGGCATCGGCCGCGTGGCGGGCCGCGAATGCGTGATTGTCGCCAACGACGCCACGGTGAAGGGCGGCACCTATTTCCCCGTCACGGTGAAGAAGCACCTGCGCGCGCAGGAAGTCGCGCAGCAGAACCGGCTGCCTTGCATCTACCTTGTCGATTCAGGCGGCGCCAACCTGCCGAACCAGGACGAGATCTTCCCCGACCGCGATCACTTCGGCCGCATCTTCTTTAACCAGGCGCGCATGTCGGCGGCGGGCATCCCGCAGATCGCCTCGGTCATGGGGTCCTGCACAGCCGGCGGGGCCTATGTGCCGGCGATGTGTGACGAGGCGGTGATCGTGCGCGACCAGGGCACGATCTTCCTCGCCGGCCCGCCGCTGGTGAAGGCCGCGACAGGCGAGGTCGTGAGCGCTGAGGATCTCGGCGGCGCCGATGTCCATACGCGCCTGTCCGGCGTGGCGGACCACTATGCGGCGGACGACATGCACGCGCTCGGTATCGTGCGGCGCATCGTTGGCAACCTGGGTCGTGCGTCGCGTGCGGCGGTTGACCTGCGTGCTGCCGTGGCGCCGCGCTACGACCCATCCGAACTGCACGGCATCATCCCCCCCGACCTCCGCACCCCGGTCGACGCGCGCGAGATCATCGCCCGCATCGTCGATGGTTCCGAACTCGACGAATTCAAGCATCGCTACGGCACGACCCTGGTCTGCGGTTTCGCGCGCATCTGGGGCATGCCGGTCGGCATCCTGGCCAACAACGGCATCCTGTTCTCGGAATCCGCGCAGAAGGGCGCGCATTTCGTCGAGCTCTGCTGCCAGCGCGGCATCCCGCTGCTGTTCCTGCAGAACATCGCGGGCTTCATGGTCGGGCGGAAATACGAGGCCGGCGGCATTGCGAAGGATGGCGCGAAGCTGGTCACCGCCGTCGCCTGCGCGAATGTGCCGAAGTTCACCGTCATCACCGGCGGGTCCTTCGGCGCCGGCAATTACGGCATGTGCGGGCGCGCCTATTCGCCGCGCTTCCTGTTCACCTGGCCGAATTCGCGCATCTCGGTGATGGGCGGCGAACAGGCCGCCAGCGTGCTGGCCACGCTGCGCCGCGACAACATCGAGGCCCGCGGCGAATCCTGGAGCGCCGAGGCCGAGGAAACCTTCAAGGCCCCGATCCGCGACAAGTACGAACGCGAGGGCGACCCGCTCTACGCCACCGCCCGGCTGTGGGATGACGGCATCATCGACCCGGCCGATACGCGCGACGTGCTGGGCCTCGCCATGGCCGCGTCGTTGAACGCGCCGATCGAGGAGACACGCTTCGGCGTGTTCCGCATGTGATGTTCCGCAGCCTGCTGATCGCCAATCGCGGCGAGATCGCCTGCCGCATCATCCGCACCGCGCAGCGCATGGGCATCCGCTGCATCGCGGTGTTCAGCGAAGCCGACGCCCATGCGCTGCATGTCGGCCTGGCCGACGAGGCGCATCCCATCGGCCCCGCCCCGGCGCGCGACAGCTACCTGCGTGCCGACCGCATCATCGCCGTCGCGAAGGCGGCCGGCGCCGAGGCGATCCACCCCGGCTACGGCTTCCTGTCGGAGAACGCCGACTTCGCCGAGGCCTGCGCCGCCGCCGGCATCGCCTTCGTCGGCCCGCCGCCCGCCGCGATCCGCGCCATGGGCAGCAAGGCGGAATCGAAGGCGCTGATGGTCGCCGCCGGCGTGCCCGTGGTGCCGGGCTATCACGGCGAGGACCAGGACGAACAACGCCTCGCCGCCGAGGCCGCGCGCATCGGCTTCCCCGTGCTGATCAAGGCGAGCGCCGGCGGCGGCGGCAAGGGCATGCGCCCGGTGCTCGCGGCAGCGGATTTCCTCGACGAACTCGCTGGCGCGCGACGCGAGGCCAAGGCTGCCTTCGGCGACGACCGCGTGCTGCTCGAGCGCTATCTGCAGAAGCCGCGCCATGTGGAGGTGCAGGTCTTCGCCGACAGCCATGGCCGCACCATCCACCTTCACACGCGCGACTGTTCCGTGCAGCGCCGCCACCAGAAGGTGCTGGAGGAAGCGCCTGCGCCGGACCTCGCGCCTGCGCTGCGTGAACGACTGCACGAAGCCGCCATCGCCGCCGCGCGCGCTGTCGGCTACGTCAATGCAGGAACCGTCGAGTTCATTGTGGAGGGTGACGACGCCTTCTTCATGGAGATGAACACCCGCTTGCAGGTCGAACACCCGGTGACCGAGATGATCACCGGCCTCGACCTGGTGGAATGGCAGTTGCGTGTCGCCGCCGGCGAGCCCCTGCCTTGCGACGAAGCGCCGGAGGCCGAAGGGCACGCGGTCGAGGTGCGTCTGTATGCCGAGGATCCCTCGGCCGATTTCCGACCTTCCATCGGCGCGCTGAAGCGCTTCTTTGGCCCGGGGCAGCGGGAGGGCGTGCGCATGGACACAGGCGTCCGCACCGACGATGTCATCACGCCCCACTACGATCCGATGATCGCGAAGATCATCGCGGCCGCACCCGACCGACGCAGTGCGTTGGAACGGCTCGGCGGCGCGTTGGCGGACACGCAGCTTGGCGGGCTGACGACCAACCTCGCCTTCCTGCGCCGCCTGGTCGCGCATCCGGCGATGCTGGCGGGTGAGCTCGACACCGGATTTATCGCGCGGCACGCTGCGGCGCTGATCCCGCCGCCGCGCGAGGTGCAGGCGCCGGCACTCGCCGCCTTCGCCGCCGTCTATCTGGAACGCATGCGCCAGATGCGGGTCGGTGCATCACCCTGGGATTCTTGCTCGGGCTTCCGACTGTTCGGTGCCGGGGAAGAACTGCTGCTGCTGCGCGACGATGTGCGGTTGCGTCGCGTGGTGGTGCGCCGCCGCCGTGGCAGCATGGATGTCGTCGTCGATGGCGGCGCGCCCATTGCGGTCGCGGCGGATCTCTCGGTTGACCTGCGCGCGTCGATCGATGGCGTCTGGCACCGCGTCCCGTTCACCCTGGATGACGAGGTCGTCGCGCTGACCTTCGGCGGGGAGGACCACGCCTTCCGCCTGGTGGACCCCTACGCGCCGGCGGGCGGGGAGGCGGCGGCGGAGGGCCGGCTGGCAGCGCCCATCCCGGGGCGCGTCGTGCAGATGCTGGTCGCGGTCGGCGACCGGGTGGCGCGCGGCCAGGTGGTGGCGATCCTGGAGGCGATGAAAACCGAGCTTCGCATCACGGCGCCGGCGGAAGGCATCGTCGCGCATCTGGGCTGCGCCGCCGGGGACAGCGTCGAGGAAGGCACCGAGATCGTCACCCTCGCGCCGCCGGACGGGGGCGCATCGCCTCCCTGATCGGGTGGCGCAGCAGCAGGCCCGTGCGGCGCAGCGCGCATCCCAGGTGGATGGCCGGTGGCATTGCGGCATAGGCGGCGCGCAGCGGCAGCAGGCGCAGGAGCGCGGCCAGTGCCTCGCTGCGCGCGCCGCGCTGGGCCAGCGCGCAGGCGAGCAGCAGCGCGGCCTCCTGCGGCGCGACCTTTGGGCAGAGCGGGCAGCCCGCCGAGACCGGCGCGGCACGCAGCAGCGAATCGAGCGGGGGTGCGGCGGCGGCGGCATCCTCCGTTGCCAGGATCATCGTCATGGCGGGCAGTGGCGCCTGGCCGGCATGGGCCGCCGCATGCCAGGCGCGCAGCGTGTCGAGCAGCAGCCGTTCGGTCGGCGGCAGGTCATCGGTCGGCGAACCGGCCCAGGGCCAGTCGGGCAGTCCATGCGTCGCCATCGGGGGCTCCTTGCGCTGCATGCCCCAGACGTAGCGCAAGTGAGAATGAGTCGCAACAACTGCCGGCAAGCTTTGCAGGATCCGAGTGGCCCGCCGCACGAGAAACGCTGGCAGCCCGACAGCTGCGAGACTGAACCCCGTCAGTGGAAGTCCCGGCTGGGTGGCATCCGCACCCGCGCGCGCGGATCGTCGCGTGGATTGGGCCGGCGCACCTCGTCCGCGCGCGCCATGCTGGCTTCCCAGCGCGCCTCCTCCATCAGGTGCAGGCCGTCGAGCAGGTCGGACCGATCCTCGATGCGCGCCACCAGCAGGTGGATGATCGGGACCTCGGCCGTCTCCAGTCGCTCGACGCGGCCTTCGGCGATGGCCAGGCGCGATGCGACCACGGCGGCGCGGAAGCGTTCGGCGATGTCGGGATACATCACCAGGTTGGCGATGCCGTGCTCGTCTTCCACGGTGAAGAACACCACGCCCTTGGCACTGCCGGGACGCTGGCGGACCAGCACCAGGCCCGGCAGGCGCAGGCGGCGGCCCTGCGGCGCGACGGCCAGGGCGCGCGTATCGGCCAGGCCCAGCGCATCCAGCTGGGGGCGCAGCAGCGCCATGGGGTGCGCGCGCAGGGTCAGCCCGGTGCCGGCGTAGTCCAGCACGGTCTGCTCGCCGGCGGTTGCGCGCGGCAGGCGGGGCGCGGCCTCGGCGCCGTCATGCGCGGCCAGCGGCGGGGCGGGGCCGGACAGCGCCGCCGCATCCCACAGCGCCGCTCGGCGGTCGCGGCCCAGGCCGCGGAAGGCATCGGCCTTGGCCAGGGCCTCGAGGTCACCGCGATCGAGCCGGGCGCGCCGCGCCAGGTCGGCGATGGACATGAAGGGGCCATCCGCACGGGCCTCGGCGATGCGCTGCCCTGCCTCCTCTCCCAGCCCTGACACCAGCCGCAATCCCAGCCGCAGAGCCAGCCCCTCCGCGCTGCGGGAATCGGGTTCCAGCGTGCAGTCCCAGTCACTGGTTGCCACATCCGCCGCGCGCACCGCGACGCGATGCTCCTTCGCGTCGCGCACGATCTGCGCCGGCGCGTAGAAGCCCATCGGCTGGCTGTTCAGCAGCGCGGCCGCAAAGATGGCGGGGTGGTGGCACTTCACCCAGGCGCTCGCGTAGACCAACAGGGCGAAGGACATGGCGTGGCTTTCCGGGAAGCCGTAGCTGCCGAAGCCCTCGATCTGGTGGAAGCAGCGCTCGGCGAAATCCTGCGGATAGCCGCGCCCCAGCATGCCCGCGATGAACTTCTGGCGGAATGCCGCGACCTTGCCCTCGTTGCGGAAGGTCGCCATGGCGCGGCGCAGCGCATCGGCCTCGGTCGGCGTGAAGCCGGCGGCGACGATGGCGATGCGCATCGCCTGTTCCTGGAACAGCGGCACGCCGTAGGTGTGCTGCAACACGGCCTTCAGCTCATCCGGATCGCCCGTGGTGGGGGAGGGGATGTCGGCGGGCTCTAGCTTGTCCCGCCGCCGTAGATAGGGATGCACCATGTCGCCCTGGATCGGCCCCGGGCGGACGATCGCGACCTCCACCACCAGGTCGTAGAACACGCGCGGCTTGAGGCGCGGCAGCATGTTCATCTGCGCGCGGCTTTCCACCTGGAAGACGCCGACGGCGTCCGCCCGGCACAGCATGTCGTAGACCTTCGGGTCGGTCGGCTTCAGGTCGCGCAGCGCGATGTGCTGCCCGTGATGCTTCTCGATCAACGCGAAGCCGCGCCTGAGGCAGGTCAGCATGCCCAGCCCCAGCACATCGACCTTCATCATCCGCAGCGCCTCGATGTCGTCCTTGTCCCATTCGAGCGTGGTGCGGTCCTCCATCGATGCATTCGACACCACGGCCAGTTCCACCAGCGGCCCCTCGGTGATGACGAAGCCGCCGACATGGGTGGAGAGGTGGCGCGGGAAGTCCTGGATCTCCTCCGCCAGGTCGATCGCCATGGCCAGGCGCGGGTCGGCGCCGGCATCCAGGCCGCGTTCCGCCGCGACCTCCGTCATGTCGCGATCCCCGCGCGGGCCCCAGACCGCGCGCGCCAGGCCCGCGGTGATGTCCTCCGTCAGGCCGAGCGCCTTGCCCACCTCGCGGATCGCGCCGCGATGGCGGAAGCGGTTCAGCGTGGCGCAGAGCGCGGCGCGGTCGCGGCCGTAGCGTTCGTAGATGTGCTGGATCACCTCCTCGCGGCGTTCGTGTTCGAAATCGACGTCGATGTCGGGCGGTTCGTTGCGCGCGGTCGAGAGGAAGCGGGCGAACAGCAGGTCATGCGCCTCGACATCCGCCGCGGTGATGCCGAGCACGTAGCAGACCGCCGAATTCGCCGCCGAGCCGCGGCCCTGGAACAGGATGCCCTTGCTTTGCGCGAAGCGGACGATCTCGTGCACCGTCAGGAAATACGGCGCGTAGTCGAGCTGCGCGATGAGCGCGAGTTCCTCGTCGAGCAGCCGCCGCAGCTTCGCCGATGGCCCGTTCGGCCATCGTTCCGCCAGCGCCTGTTCCACGCGGGCCTGCAGTGTCTCCTGCGCCGTGCGGCCGGTGTCCAGCACCTCCCGCGGATAGTGGTAGCGCAGGTCGCCGAGCTGGAAGCGGCAGGCGGCGATGATGCGCTGGGTATTCGTCACCGCTTCCTCATGCCCCTGGAACAGGCGGAGCATCTCGGCCGGCGGCTTCAGATGCGCCTCGGCATTCGCCTCCGCCGCGAAGCCCAGCGCATCGACCGTGCGGCGCAGGCGGATCGCCGTGAGCACATCGGCCAGCCGGCGTCGTTCCGACGAATGGTATCGCGCGCCGCCTGCGGCCAGCAGCGGCGGGCCGATCCGCGCCAGCGCATCGAGCCGCCTGCGGTCGTCGCCGCGGTATCGGTGCGCGGCGGCGCAGAACAGCGGCATCGCGAGATGCGGGTGCAGCGCCGTCGCATCGGCCCGCAGCCTGGCCGCGAATGCCGCGCCGATATCCTCGGGCGCGACCAGCGCCATCACGCTGCCTTGGGCATGCGCGACCAGGCCTGCCCTGTCGATCCGGCACTCGCCCTTCGGCGCTGCCATCCGGCCTTCCGACAGCAAACGCGTCAGCCGCCCCCAAGCCGCCAGGTCCGTCGGCCAAGCGAGGTATTCGCAGCCATCCGTCAGGCAGAGCCGCACGCCGGGAAGAAAGGGGAAGTCCTTCGTCCCCTGCTTTTGCGGATCGGCTTTCGCCGCGACATGCGCGCGCACAACCCCCGCGAAGGAATTGCGGTCCGCCACTCCGATCGCGACATGGCCGAGCGCCTTCGCCGTCTCCACCAGTTCATGCGGATGCGACGCCCCTTCGAGGAAGGAGAAATTCGTCATCGCACCAAGCTCGGCGAAAGCGGTCACGGCAGATGCCCATGCAGCGCCCAGCGCGCTTCGGTTCCCGCTTCCGCCAGCCCGATGCGGCACACCCACAGCCGTGATCCGGAGGACAGCTCGACACGATAATAGTCGCGCAGAAGCCGGTCCGGCCGGTCGCGCCACCATTCCGGTTCGAATCTCTCCGGCCCTTCGGCGCGGGTGACGCGAAAGGCCTCCCGCCCGATCCGCAACAACGATGGCGGCGCATCCGGCAGCAGCGCCACGGCACCGATATAGGGCGGCCGGCGCAGCAGCCGGACCGGGCGCGGCCGGCTGCCCCAGCCTTCCAGCATGTCCACACTCTCGAAGGCATGGACCCGGCGCATCGCCCGCTCCGGCCAATGGCTGGCCCGCGGCGCCAGGCGCCACACCGGAAGCCGCTGCGACAGGCGATCGAGCAGCTGCGCCAGTTCCTCGCGCCGTTCCGCTCGCCCCGTCGTGCCAAGGCCCTCCTGCACGCCGGTCAGCGGGTCGGTCGCCGGCGCTTCCAGCGTGATCCGGTCGTAGCCGCAATCGGGTTCCAGCCGTTCCAGCTTGCCGTAGAACAGCCGCGCCAGGTGCTGCGGATCGCGAGTCGCGAGGCCGGTGCCGATCGCGACCTCCTGCACCGCGCCATCGACGCGATGCGCGCGCAGCAGCATCCGCCGCGCACCACGCCCGGCTTCGCGCAGCGCGCGGCACAGCGCCTCCAGCAGGCCGGCCAAGGCTGCCTCGATGCCCTCCCGCGTCACCACCGGATCGGCGAAGTCCCGCGCCACCGCCATCTCCGGCGGCGGGCGGATCGGCGAGACAGGGCATGAAACAAGGCCCAGCGCCTCGTCCAGCGCCCGCACCAGGCCGGCGCCGAAGCGGCGCGCCAATGCGGGCCGGGGCTGGTCCGCCACGCTCCCGACAGAGCGCAGCCCAAGCCCGTGCAACACGCCAATCAACGCCGGCTCCAGGTTCAGCGCCGCAAGCGACAGCGGGCCGATGGTCGCTGCCTCCCGGCCCGGCGCCAGCAGCCCGGCCCAGCCCGCCCGCACCAGCGCCAACGCCGTCCCCGCGGTGCCGGCCACCGCACCGACCGCCGACAGCCCCATGCGCGACAGCCGGGCCAGCACCTCCTCGCGCAAGGCCGCCTCGCCGCCGAACAGGTGCTCGACTCCGCTGATGTCGAGCAGCAGCCCATCCGCGCCGACCACCGCCACCAGCGGCGTGAAGCGCAACGCCCAGAGCGCCAGCCGCTCCAGCGCCACGGCATCCCCGGCCGCATCCTCCGGCACCAGCTCCACCCCCGGCAGGATGGCCTGCGCATCCGCCAGCGCCTGGCCCACCCGCAACCCAGCCGCCTCAGCCTCGACACTGACCGCCACCACAACCCGCCGCGCGCCCCGCTGCGCCCAGACGGCGACCGGGCCATGGCGACGCAGGCGCTCGACGGGCAGGCGCGGGAGGCGGAGGGCAAGGGTGCGGCGAGGGGGGCTGCCAGGGGGCGCTGCCCCCTGGACCCCCGCCGGGGAGGCTACGGCCTCCCCGGACCCCGCGATCAATGGGGGAGGGAGAGGGAGGGGCAGGGTGTGCCCGTCATCAAGGTCGCGCCCGCGAGCCCCTCCCTCTCCCTCCCCCATCAACCCCGCGGGTCTGGGGGCACGCATGCCCCCAGCGGGGGGTTCGGGGGGCTGGCCCCCCGTCGCCCCCACCCGCGGCGTCCCACAGCATCGCCGCCTCATGCCCGCCGCCGTGCCGGCGTGGCGCCCTCCTCGGTCATTAGGTCGGTGCCGTGCCAGGTGGCGCGCCAGGTGGTGGGGCGGCCGCCGCGGCAGCGCAGCAGGTCGAGGTTCCAGGCCGAGTCGCCGAGGGCGTGGGGGCTGGTGCTGTCGGACGGGGTGGCGCCGATGCGCCAGCGGGTGAGGGCGGCGGTCGGGGCGGCGTTGTCCTCGTCCGGGCGCAGCAGCAGGCCGAGCACGCCGCCCGCTTCGGCCGCGAGTTGCAACCGGCGCGCGGCGGTCAGGTCGAGCGCGCCGGTCATCAGCAGGGCGGCGCCGACGGCCGGGCAGCGCAGGGTTTCCTCCATGGCCCAGAGCGCGTCCTGCGCCCGTGCCGCCCGGACCAGGACCAGTTGCGCGGGGGAGAGGCCGAAGCGCGTGAGGCCGGGCGGCCAGGCATCGGGTTCGGGGGCGATCCAGAGGACGGTGCCGCCGGCGCGGGCCAGCACCAGGGCGGCGAATCCGGCGGCCGCACCGGGTTCGGCGGCCAGGATCTCGTGCAGCGCGGCACGCGGCAGGCCGCCCCAGGGCAGGCCGGCATCGATGGCGGGGGAGAGGGGGATGGCGTCGTCGCCGCGCGTCGCCAGGGCCTCGGCCGCGCCCGCGCGTTCGAGCCGCGCGATGCGGGCACGCAGCGCCGAGAGCAGGGCAGGGCGGTCGAGCGGAGGGGCGTTCGGGGGGCTGGACATGGCCTGGAGGAGGGCCGCTGATGTTCGCTCTATGTTCTCGTATCGCGCCCCGTAAGGTCAAGGACTGTGGATGGTTTCGCATGATGCGGGCCACTTCCGCCAAGGATTTCCGCAGATAAGGCATTCAGGAGAAAGGATTTCCCACCCCTTGTCCGGCCCGCCCCGGCAACCGACCATCATCAACCGATACGCAAGGAACGCCGACCATGGATGCAGCCCCGCCCCCTTCCACCGGCATCGTGGATGGCTTCGAGGGTGCGGTCGGCAATACGCCCCTGATCCGCCTGCGACGCGCCAGCGAGGCGACGGGCTGCGAGATCCTGGGCAAGGCGGAGTTCATGAATCCCGGCGGGTCGGTGAAGGACCGCGCGGGGCTCGGCATCATCCTGGATGCAGAAAGGCGCGGGCTGCTGACCCCCGGCAAGCCCGGCACCATCGTGGAGGGCACGGCGGGCAATACCGGTATCGGCATCACCCTGGTGGCGAATGCGCGCGGCTACCGCGCCGTCATCGTCATCCCCGAGACGCAGTCGCGCGAGAAGATCGACTTCCTCCGCATGATCGGCGCCGACCTGCGCCTGGTGCCGGCCAAGCCCTACTCGGACCCCGGCAACTACGTGCATTTCAGCCGGCGCCTGGCGGAGGAGATGGGCGCCGTCCATGCCAACCAGTTCGACAATACGGCGAACCGGGACGCCCATGAGTCAACGACGGGCCCCGAGATCTGGGCGCAGACGGAGGGGCGCATCGATGCCTTCACCTGTGCCTGCGGCACCGGCGGAACGCTGGCCGGCGTGGCGCGGGCGCTGAAGGCGCGCAAGCCCGGCGCACGGATCGTGCTGGCCGACCCGATGGGCAGTTCGCTCTATTCCTGGGTGAAGACTGGCGAATTGAAGCCCGAGGGCAATTCGATCACCGAGGGCATCGGGCAGGCCGCGCGCGTGCCCGGCAACCTCGAACCCGACCGTGCGCTGATCGACGATGCCGTGCAGGTGACGGACGAGGAAGCGCTCGAACAGGTCTTCGACCTGCAGATCCACGAGGGCCTGTCGATCGGCGGGTCAGCCGGCATCAATGTCGCGGCCGCCATCAAGGTGGCCAAGGCAATGGGGCCAGGGCACCGCATCGTGACGCTGCTCTGCGACGGCGGCGCGCGCTACCAGTCCAAGCTGTTCAACCCGGAATTCCTGCGCGGCAAGGGCCTGCCCGTGCCGCCCTGGCTGGCCTGACCGGGACCTCGGGGGCTCCGATGGAAATCACCGAACTCGCCCGCGCCATCCGCGACCGCGACCCGGCCAGGCCGTCCTGGCCGGAGGCTGTGCTGTGCTACGCTGGGCTTCATGCCGTGCTGTGGCACCGCATGGCGCATGCGCTGTGGCGGATGGGGCTGAAGGGCTTGGCGCGCTTCGTCTCGCATATCGGCCGCTTCCTGACCGGTATCGAGATCCATCCCGGTGCCACGATCGGCCGGCGGCTGTTCATCGACCACGGCATGGGCGTGGTGATCGGCGAGACGGCGGAGATCGGCGACGACGTGCTGATCTATCATGGCGTCACGCTGGGCGGACTGTCGGGCAGCCCGGGCAAGCGGCACCCGACCATCGGCAATGCCGTTGCGATTGGTGCAGGGGCGCAGGTGCTGGGGCCGATCACCATCGGCGACGGCGCGCGGATCGGCGCCAATGCCGTGGTGACCAAGGATGTGCCGGTTGGATGCACCGTGGTCGGCATTCCGGCCCGGCCGCCGGCGGGCTCGCCCTGCGCCGACCCGACCGTTGGCTATGGCCTCACCGACCCGAACCAGGACCCCGTGGGCGAGCAGCTTGCGGCGATGCGCGCCGAAATGGCTGCGCTGCGCACGCGCGTCGCGGAACTGGAACGCCAGCCGGTCGACGCGCGCTGAGGCCGGTCAGCGCCGGCGCGGCCTCAGATCCCAGGGTGCGCGGGCGGCTTCCTCAAGCGCCTCGGACCGGCTGATGCCGATGTCGGCCAGCATCCGGCGGTCCATCTCAGCGAGGTGGCGGCGGCTCTCGATCACCTGCAGCGCACGGGACAGCCTGGCGAACCAGCCCTCGCGCGGCGTGCGGTAAGTCCGGGCAGCCTCGGAAACGGGAATGCTGCGGATCGTCATGGCGGGCCTCCTGGTTGCGCCGGGAGCAGCATCGCTGGGCGGAAAGCATCAGGAAAACGAAATCAATTGACGTTTAAGATCAGCAAATCTGATGCTGCCTCCGTAATTATCGAAAGGGAGGGTGGCCCGCATGGCAGCCTTGAACGCATCGGCCGGACGCCGTGCCCTGATGCTTGGCATCCCGGTCGCCGGACTCGCAGGCTGCGCCCCGCAGCAGGTGACCGAGACGCGGCGCCATGGCGGTCTGCCGCTGCGCGCGCCGGAGCGGATCTTCGTCGTCGACCTCGGCGTGCTGCCGCAGGACGTGCGGCTGGACGAGGGTGTGCGCGAGAGACTGATCCGTACCGTCCAGAGCGAATCGCCCGACGCCGCGCGTCTCGCGGCGGGCCGCCAAGCGGCCGGCGCGGTCGCGGAGGAGACCGCGGCTCGGCTGCGCACCTTCGGTCTGCCCGCCGAGCGCGCCACCGGCCTGCCGGCTCCGCTGCGCGGGCCGAGCGTGATCGTCGAAGGCCACGTGCTTGCCATCGACCAGGGCAACAGCACGCAACGCACCATCATTGGCTTCGGCCGCGGGCAGAGCAGCGTGCTGGTCGAGATCGATGTCTGGTACCGGGACGGCGCTGCCGCGCCACGGAGGATCGACAGCTTCGAGGCGCGCGCCGCCAGCCCCCTGGCTCCCGGGGCGGTCGGCACCGTCGGGGTCGGCGCCATTGTCGGGCGCGCCGCCGCCTCCGCCGCGGCAGCAGGCATACTTCATGGCGTGACGGAGGCGCGCTCCGCCGACACGGGGTCGGAAGGCCGGCGGATCGGCGATGCGCTAGCGTTGCGGCTGGGGCGGTTCTTCGCGGAACTTGGCTGGGTGCCGGCTGCCTCCGTGCGATAGGGAGCCCGCGCCGTGCTGATGATCCCGCCGGGCATCGATCCCGACCTGCTGCGATCCTTCGTGCTGATCGCCGAGGGCGGGTCCTTTACGCGCGCCGCGACCGCCGTGGGCCGCACGCAATCGGCGGTCTCGATGCAGATCCGTCGGCTTGAGGAGACACTCGGCCAGCCCCTGCTGCTGCGTGGTCCGCGCGGAGTGGAGACCACCCCGCATGGCGCCTGGCTGCTGGAGCGCGCCAAGCGGCTGCTCGCGATGCATGACGAGATCGTCGCGACCTTCCGCACGCCGGCCGTGTCGGGGACGGTGCGGCTCGGCACGCCGGACGACTACGCCTTGCGCTGGCTGCCGGGGATCCTCGCCCGATTCGCCGAGGTCCATCCTGCGGTCGAGGTGGTGGTCACCTGCGCCCCGTCCAACGAGCTGGTCGAACGGCTCGAGAATGACGAGATCGACCTGACCTTGCTGTCCGGCGGCAACGAGCGTCCCGGGATGGTGGGGCAGCCATTGTGGCTGGCCGGGCTGCGCTGGATTGGCTCGGCGGCGCATGCGACCCATCGGCGGTCGCCGATCCCGCTGGCCATGGCGCAGCCGAGCTGCGTGTGGCGGCGCGCCGCGGTGCGTGCCCTGGAGGATGCGGAGCTGCCATGGCGCGTGGCCTATACGAGCACATCCCAGGCCGGCACCCTGGCGCCGACGCTGGCGGGGCTCGCGGTGACGGTTGGGTTGCCGGGGCCGCTGCCGGCGGGGCTGCGCTTCCTCGGCCCTGACGATGGCATGCCGGTGCTGCCGGATTTCTCGATCATCCTGCTGTCGGGCCGGGCCGGAAGCCCGGTGGTCCGGACGCTGGCCGAGGCGATCCGCGGCGGCTTCGCCGAGGCGGCGGTGACCCAAGCTTGAGCAGGCGCGCCCGGCGTGCGATCTGCGCGCCAGTCCGTTGGGAGAACGCCACGTGATCGACCGCAGTCCAAGCGCCGAATCGGCCTGGCGCCGTGCCGCACGCTGACCGCGACGAGGCCGCGCTGGTCGCGGCAGTGATGGAGGAAGGCGCAGCACTGCGCCGTCGCCTGGCCGAGGAGATGACGCCAGCCGTGATCGGCGTGGTGGATGCCTGCGAGGCGGCGATGCGCGGCGGGGGCAAGCTGTTCTTCTGCGGCAATGGCGGCAGTGCGGCCGATTCGCAGCACCTGGCGACCGAATGGCTGGTGCGGCTGCGATCGAAGGTCGAGCGGCCGTCCTGGCCGGCCATCGCGCTGACCTTGGACCCCACGGCGCTGACGGCCGGAGGCAACGACTACGGGTTCGACGAGGTCTTTGCGCGCCCGCTGTCAGGACTTGGCCGCGCCGGGGATGTCCTGTTCGGCATCACGACCAGCGGACGCTCGCCCAATGTGCTGCGGGCGCTGGAGACGGCCCGCGGCATAGGGATTGTGACCGTCGGGCTGCTGGGCGGCGATGGCGGGCCGGCCAAGGCGCTGTGCGACCATCCGCTCATCGTCCCGAGCACGGTGACCGCGCGCATCCAGGAGGCGCACATCACGCTTGGGCATGTCGTGCTGGAACTGCTCGAGGACCGGCTGGTGCGGCCATGACCGTGCTGCTGACAGGGGCCGCGGGCTTCATCGGCATGCATGTGAGCCAGGTGCTGCTGGCGCGGGGCGAGCGTGTGCTGGGGGTCGACAATCTTTCGACCTACTACGACGTGCGCCTGAAGCGGGCGCGCCTGGCGCGGCTGGAGGCGCAGCCCGGATTCGCCTTCATTGAAGCCGATGTCGCGGATCGGGATGCGATGCTGCCGCTTGCGGCGGCGCATCCGGAGGTGACGCGGGTGGTGCATCTGGCCGCCCAACCTGGCGTGCGGCATTCGCTGGTGGACCCCTTCGCCTATGTCGAGGCGAATGTGATGGGCCACCTGGTCGTGCTGGAACTGGCACGGCGGCTGAGGCGACTTGAACACCTAGTCTATGCCTCGTCATCCTCGGTCTATGGGGGAAATACGAAGCTGCCCTTTGCGGAGAGTGACCGGGTGGACCATCCGGTGTCGCTCTATGCCGCGACGAAACGCTCGGCTGAACTGGTAAGCGAATCCTATGCGCACCTGTTTGGCCTGCCGCAGACGGGGCTTCGCTTCTTCACCGTCTACGGGCCGTGGGGACGGCCCGACATGGCACCGTGGATGTTCGCCGACGCGATCCTGACCGGGCGGCCGGTGACGCTGTACGACGGTGGCCGGCTGAAGCGGGATTTCACCTTCGTCGACGACATCGCCGCTGGCGTCGTGGCGTGCCTGGATCATCCGGCTGATGGGCGCGAGCCGCGGCTGTTGAACATCGGCAACCATCGTAGCGAGGAGGTGAGGCGCTTCGTGGCGTTGCTGGAGGATGCGCTCGGACGGCGCGCCAATGTGGTGGATACGCCGCGGCCGGCCACGGACGTGCAGGAGACCTTCGCCGATATTGCGGCGATCACGGCCCTGTGCGGGTTTGTGCCGAGGACGCCGATCGAAGTCGGGATTCCGCAATTTGCGTCCTGGTATCTTTCCTGGCGCGAGGGGGGTTGACCGGGTCTGCGAAGGCGCATAGAAGCCCGTCACGCCGCTGATGACGGTTGTTGGGGTTGACGGGTTGGGGTGGTTGCCCTAGGTTGTTTGCCCCGCGGAGTTTGAGACGCGGTGTTTTTCGCGATGTTGGTTGTGTGGTGACCTCACCTGAGGTTGTCTCGGGCTGATGTGGCGTTTGTTCTTTGACAGTTAAATCGGTTTTGGAAGTGTTTGGTTCTTGGCTGTCCTGAGGGGTGGCTGGGTGCTGGGCTGAGGGATTGTGTGGCTGCCTGGATTGAGGGTTGGTGGTGCTGATGGCGCTGCTGGCTTGAGGTTGGGGTGGGATGCGCGGTCGGCGCCCGGGTGTTGGGGTTTTGCCTTGATGCCTTGGGTGATGAGGCTTGGTGTCTGGTGGTCTGATGGATGGTTGGGAGAATGGTGAGAGAGAATGAGTTGGGTGGTTCGGAGCTGGCTGAGGGCCTGAGGGTTCTTGGTTGGTGAATGAAC
>JBHYEQ010000004.1:0-320799 GCA_051860065.1 Roseomonas sp. | reverse complement strand
GGCCCGCCACGCGAACGCGCGCCGCGCACCCCGCGCGAGGGAACGCCGCGTGATGCCGAGGCGCGCGTCCCGCGCGACGCCCCGGCCGAGGACGCCGCCGAGGCGCCGCGCGCGCGCCGCGAACGCACCCCGCGCCCCGACCGCGCCCCGCGCGCCGAGTCCGCCGAGGCCGCCCCGCGCCGCGAGCGAAGCGCCGACCGATCCGCCCGGATCGAGCGCGAGACCGCCGAACCCCGCGCCGAGCGCGAGCCCCCGCGCCGCGATCGCGATCGCGATCGGGACCGCGACCCGCGCGGCGAACGCCGCCATCGCCCCGAGGATCTCGGCCCGGCGGTCAAGGGCTTCGGCGATGCGGTGCCGGCCTTCATGACCATCCCGCTGCCCCGCCCGCGCCCCTCGGCCCCCGAGGCGGCGCCGGAGACCGAGGCCGCCTGAGCCCAGCGGGAATGGTCGTTGCCGTTTTGGCGCGCAGCCGCCACACCACCCCTGCGCGCAGACTTGCCGGGCGCACCCCGCCCGGCTTTCGTGATGGACCGAAGGCCGGACAGGGGCGCACCCTGCCGGCCGGATGCCGGAGGACACCGCCATGAACGTCGTCACCAAGCCCGCCGCCGCCCGCGCGCAATTCGTGTGGGACGACCCCCTGCTGCTCGATGACGTCCTGACCGAGGACGAGCGCATGATCCGCGACGCGGCGCGCGACTTCTGCCAGGAGAAGCTGCTGCCGCGCGTGCAGGAAGCCTTCCGCAAGGAGCACTTCCACCGCGAGATCATGAACGAATTCGGCGAGATGGGCTTCCTGGGTGCGACCCTGGACAGCCATGGTTGCGCGGGCGTGGGCTATGTCTCCTACGGGCTGATGGCGCGCGAGGTGGAGCGCGTCGATTCCGGCTATCGCAGCGCGTTTTCCGTTCAGTCCTCGCTGGTGATGTTCCCGATCCATGCCTTCGGCTCGGACGCGCAGAAGGACAAATTCCTTCCCAAGCTGCGCACCGGCGAATGGGTCGGCTGCTTCGGCCTGACCGAGCCGGATGCGGGCTCCGACCCGTCCTCGATGCGCACGCGCGCGAAGAAGGTCGATGGCGGCTACATCGTCAGCGGTTCCAAGACCTGGATCACCAATGCGCCGATCGCCGATGTCGCGGTGGTCTGGGCGAAGGATGATGACGGCGTGCTGCGCGGCTTCCTGCTGGAACGTGGCATGAAGGGGCTGAGCTTTCCGAAGATCGAGGGCAAGTTCTCGCTGCGCGCCTCGGTCACCGGCATGATCATGATGGACGACGTCTTCGTGCCCGAGGAGAACCGCCTGCCGGGCGTGAAGTCGCTGGCCGGCCCGTTCCAGTGCCTCAACCGCGCGCGCTATGGCATCGCCTGGGGATCCCTGGGGGCCGCCGAAGACTGCTGGCACCGCGCGCGCGACTACACGCTGAACCGCAAGATGTTCGGCAAGCCGCTGGCCGCCACGCAGCTGATCCAGAAGAAGCTCGCGGACATGCAGACGGAGATCACGCTCGGCCTGCACGCCGTGCTGCGCGTCGGCCGGCTGATGGACGAGCACAAGGCGGCGCCGGAGATGATCTCCCTGGTGAAGCGCAACAATTGCGGCAAGTCGCTGGATATCGCGCGCGTCGCCCGCGACATGCATGGCGGCAACGGGATCGTCGACGAGTATCACGTTATCCGCCACGTCATGAACCTCGAGACGGTGAACACCTACGAGGGCACGCATGACGTCCACGCGCTGATCCTCGGCCGCGCCCAGACCGGGCTGAACGCCTTCGGCGGCTGAGGCACGCGGCGCGGAGGGCGGGCGATGCACCTGCTGGGTTCGGTCGACCTGGCCTCGATCGAGCGCACCCTGCAGGTCGCCATCGCGCCGGCCTTCATCCTGGGCGGCGTGATGGCGCTGCTGTCGCTGCTGACCGGGCGGCTTGCCAGGCTGTCCGAACGCTACCAGGAGATCCTGGACGGCGCGCAGGTTCCGCCGCATGAGCGCCGGCAACTGGTGCAGCGCGCCAGGCTGACCTATCGCGGCATCACCTTCTCGATCTTCGCCGCCTGCCTGCTCTGCGTGCTGGTCATCGTCTCCTTCGTCGAGCCGCTGGTCGGCGTGACGGTGGGCAACCACGTCGCGGGGCTGCTGGTGGTGGCCATGGCCTGCCTGACCACGGCGCTCATCTGCTTCCTGTGGGAGGTGCTGCTCTCCGCCCGCGGCCTGCCGCTGAAACACGAAAAGTGACCGCCGACACCATCGCGCTGCGAGTGACGCGGATGGGCTCCGGCGGCGATGGCATCGCCGCCCTGCCCGATGGCACGCCCTGCTTCATCCCGCGCGCCTTGCCGGGCGAGGCGGTACGGGCCCTGCCCGGCCCGCGCCGCAAGGACGGCATGCGCGCGGTTCTGGAGGCAGTGGTCTCGCCCAGCCCCGACCGCGTCGAGCCCGCCTGCCGGCACTTCGCCGAGGGCTGCGGCGGCTGCGCCGTGCAGCACTGGGCCCCGGCCGCGCAGGCCGCCTGGAAGCGCGACAGGCTGGTCGAGGCGCTGTCGCGCGCCGGCTTCCCTGCCGTCGAGGTCGCGCCCACCGTGACCACGCCGATGGGCCGTCGCCGCCGCGCCGATTTCGCGCTGCGGCGCGACGCTGGCGGCATCCGCATCGGCTTCCACGCCGGCGGCAGCGCGGCCGTGCTGGACCTGGCTGAATGCCCGGTGCTGGACCCCCGGCTGGTCGCCCTTCTGGCGCCGCTGCGCGCGATGCTGCGGCGCCTGCCGGCGCTGCGGCGGGATGGCTCCGCGGTGGTGAACCTGCTCGATACCGGGCCCGACCTGCTGCTGCGGACCGACGGCCCGCTGGCGGCGCCCGAACGCGCGTTGCTGGCCACCTTCGCCGCGGAAGCCGGGCTGGCGCGCATCGCCTGGGCGGGGCCGGACGGGTCGGTCGAACCGGCCGCGCAGCTCGGCCCGGCCAGCATCGCCTTGTCGGGCGTGCCGGTCGCGCCGCCGCCCGGTGCCTTCCTGCAGGCCAGCCCGGAGGGCGAGGCAGCCATCATCGCCGCCGTGCTGGCGGCCCTGCCGGCGCGCCTGGCCGGCCGCGGGCGGATCGCGGACCTGCATGCGGGGCTGGGCACGCTGTCCATCCCGCTGGCCGCGCGCGGGCGGGTCGCGGCCTTCGAGAGCGAGGCCGGCGCCGTTGCCGCGCTCGCTGCCGCGGCGGGGCGCGCGGGCCTGCCGCTGTCAGCCACACGACGCGACCTGGTGCGCCAGCCGCTGACGGTCGCGGAACTCGCGCCCTTTGCCGCCGTGGTGCTGGACCCGCCCTTCGCCGGCGCGGCCGAGCAGGCGGCGCTGCTGGCACGCAGCGCGGTGCCGCTGGTGATCTATGTGTCGTGCAACCCGGCGGCGCTGTCGCGCGACGCGCGCGCCTTCGCGCAGGCAGGCTGGAAGGTGGTGGCGGCGACGCCGATCGACCAGTTCGTGCATTCCGCGCAGGTCGAGGCGGTGGTGGCCTTCACGCGGTCGCGCCGCTGAGCCTCAGCAGGGCTCGACATTCGACAGATAGAGGGTGGCGACGCGGCGGTGGCCCAGCAGATCCTCGATGGTGCAGGGCTTGGCGCGGGAATCGCCGTCCACGAAGCGCAGCGGGAAATGCGCAGCGAGCGCCACCAGCATGGCCGTCGCGTCGCGGCACCGCTTGGCGTCGAATTCCAGCAGGATCCGCAGCTTCGGACTGCGGTCGATCAATTGGGCGATGCCCGCCACGATGGCGTCGGCCGAGGCCGAGCAGCCGATCCGCAGGAAGTCGACGCCGCCGGGCACCAGGTCCTGCAGCGCGACACCGGGGGCGGTGCAGGAGCGGCGCGCATCCTCGGTGGTGAAGAATCCCGCGAAGGGCCCTGCCGCCGGGCCGGTGAGCATGGCGGGCACCTTGATGGCGTCGCGCGCCGATTCCGTCGCGGCGAGGCGGCGCAAGGTGACCACCGGCTCCAGCCCATTGACCACGACATTGCGGCGCAGCAGCCAGTGCAGCCAGGGGTTGGGCTCCAGCGCATGGACCCGGCCCTGCGACCCCACAAGGTCAGCCAACAGCAGCGTGTAGTATCCATAGACGGCGCCGACATCCATCGCCGTCTCGCCGCGCGCAACGTTGCGGCAGACGAATTCGGTGATCCAGTATTCCCAGTAACCGTCCAGCAGAAGATGCGGCGCGATCCCGCCATCGGCCGCGTCGGTGAACATCTTGAAGCGGCCGAGCGCGCGGCACAGGACGCTGCCATCGGGGAGCGGCACGGTCTGGGTGCGGTCGCGGATCAGCGCCTCGACCTGTCGGCGGTCGCCGCCGCGCAGCAGTTCGTCCAGCGTGGCGATGTCGCGCCGGCCGACCGCCGCGTGGATGGCTTCCATTTCGGCGCGCAGGGTCGCGAGTTCGCCACGCATGCGGAACAGTTCCTCATGCGTGCGGTGCATCGTGCTGCGGGCCGGGCCAGTGCCGGTGGCGAACAACCATCCCAGGAAGCGGGGCACAAGTCCGGCGCGGGGCACGGCGGCGGTGGTCATCGGCAGATGCGTGTCGTCCTTGGGCACACCCTGTCCTTGATCAATTCGTGGCCACTTGCCCTGGCGCAAAATCACACCACGGGGCGAAGGTTGCAACCGTTGGGCGGCCGGGGCTTGAACGATTCGGCGCGATCACCACCCTGCCTTGGTCAGGAAGAATCGCCGGGAGACTGTCGCCATGATTCATCGTCGCTTTGCCTTGCTCGCCGCCGGGAGCGCGCTGGCGCTGCCCAGCCTGGCGGGACGCGCCGCCGCGCAGGCACCCGCCGCGCCCGCCGCACCCGTCCAGGCTCCTGGATTCTACCGCTTCCGCGTGGGCGGGTTGACCGTGACCACGGTGCATGACGGATTTTTCGCGCGACCGCTGGAAGGCTTTGTCCGCAATGCGCCGCTCGCAGAGGTGCAGGCCGCCGCCACCGCCGCCTTCCTGCCGGCCGACCGCCAGGTGATTCCGTTCACCATCACCTTCGTCAGCCGCGGCGACACGCTCGCTGTCTTCGACGCCGGCAATGGCGTGACGCCGGCCGGTGCGACCAATGGCCGCATGATCGCGAACATGGCTGCCGCCGGCATCGACCCGGCGCGCGTGACGCATGTGATCCACAGCCATTTCCACGGCGACCACGTGAATGGCCTGCTGAACGCCGAGGGCGGCCGCGCCTTCCCAAATGCCGCGATCCTGGTGCCGCAGGCCGAGTGGGAATGGTGGACCACCGAGGCCAACCAGACGCGCAGCCCCGAGGGCCAGCGTGGCAACTTCGCCAATGTCGCGCGGCGCTTCGCGCCGTATCAGGGCCGCGTTACGCCGTTCGCGCCACGCGCGGAAGTCATCCCGGGCATCACCGCGGTGGCCGCGCCGGGGCATACGCCAGGCCACACCATCTTCCGCGTGGCGGATGGCGACGCGCAGATGATGTTCCTGGCGGACGTCACCAACCGGCCGGAGATCATGATGGCCAATCCGGACTGGCAGATCGTGTTCGACTTCGACGGCGACGCGGCCGCCGCCACGCGCCGGCGCGTGCTGGACATGGTGGCGACCGACCGCATCCGCGTGACCGGTTATCACTACCCCTTCCCGGCCAATGGCTATGTCGCGAAGCAGGGCAACGGCTTCCGCTTCGTGCCGGCGGACTGGTCCTCGGCGGTGTGATCCTGTCGCTTGATTCCGGGCGCGGCGGTACGATGTGTTTCGCGCCCGGATCGGGCCAGGGAGAGCACGCATGACAACGACACGCCGCGCCGCCATCGGCGCCGCCGCCGGCCTGCTGGCCGCCCCGCCGCTGCTGGGGCTGCGCCATGCCGCAGCCCAGGGGGCGGCTCCGGCCCCGATCGGCCCGGCCTTTCATCGCTTCGACGTTGGCGCGTTGAAGGTCACAGTGGTGACCGACGGGTCGAATGTCCGCGCCGATGTCACGCGCGGCCTGGTGGTGAACGCCACGCCCGAGCAGGTGGACGGTGCCCTGCGCGCCGGCGGGATGACCGGGCCGGCGATGCGCAACCCCTACAACGTGACCTTCGTCGAGACATCGCGCGGGCTGGTGGCGATCGATGTCGGCACCGGCGGCGCGCCGGCGTCGGGCGTGGGGGTGCTGCGCGACAACATGCGCGCGGCGGGGCTGGATCCCGCGCGGGTCGTGCTGATCCTGCACACGCATTTCCACGGCGACCATATCGGCGGGCTGACCGACAATGCCGGCGCTGCGCTGTTCCCGCAGGCGGCCGTGGCGGTGCCCGAGCGCGAATGGAGCTTCTGGACCGATGCCGGCGAGGAATCGCGCGCCAACGAAGCGCGCCGCCCCGGCTTCGCCAATGTGCGCCGCCGCTTCGCGCCGTATCTGGAGCGCGTGACGCGCTTCGCCCCGGATGCCGAGGTGGCGCCGGGCATCCGTGCGGTGGCGACCAATGGGCACAGCCCGGGGCATACGTCGTTCCTGATCGCGGATGGAAACGCGCAGGCCCTGGTGATCGGCGATGCCGTCACCACGCCGGTCTTCTTCATGGCGAATCCCGACTGGTATCCGGGCTTCGACATGGACCCGACGATGGCGGTCGAGACCCGCAAGCGCCTGCTGGATCGTGCGGCGACGGAGCGGATGCCCGTGGTCGGCTACCATTTCGACATGCCGGCGACCGGTCGGGTGGAGCGCGCCGGGACAGGCTATCGGCTGGTGCCCGCCGGGGCGTGATCCTGGCGCGGTTTGCCCCGTACGACCGGCCGGGGCATTCCTGACCCGGACCGGAACGGGGGTGCATCATGGCCGTGACCTATACGATCGTGTTCCGCGTGCGGGCGGCGGAGCTCGAGCGCTTCCACGCGCTGCTCGGCGGCGTGCTGGATGCGATGCGGGCGGAGGCGGGATTCATCTCCGCCACGCTGCATGCCGACCCGCAGGATCCGCACCGCTTCCTGCTGCACGAAACCTGGCGCGACCATGACGAGGTGGTGGCGGTGGAGATCAAGCGCCCCTATCGCGACGCCTGGCATGCCGCGCTGCCGGACTTGCTGGAAGGGCCGCGCGAAATCGGCATGTGGACGCCGTTGCGCGAGGATCGGCGCGGCTGAACGCGGCCGCGGTTCGCGCGTGCTGAACGCGGCCAATGCCGCGCTTCAGGCGGGCTTCAGACGTGGAAGGATTCGCCGCAGCCGCAGCGGCCCTTCTCGTTCGGGTTGGTGAAGGTGAAGCCGGCGGTCATCGCCTTCACCTCGTAGTCCATCACCGTGCCGATCAGGAACAGCGTCGCCTTGCGGTCGATCAGCACGGTCACGCCGCGGTCGGTGATGACCTCGTCGGATGGTGCCGCGGCGTCGGTCCAGGACAGGTCGTAGGACAGGCCGGAACAACCCTTGGTGCGGACCGCGATGCGGAGCAGCTTGCCGTGCTCGCCCTTGGCATACAGCGCGCGCAGGCGGTCGGCGGCGCCTTCGGTCAGCGACATCAGCGGTGGCAGGGCGCGCTTGGCACGGGGGGCTTCGGTGGTGATGCTCATGGCGTGCAGCCTCAGAACATGTTCAGGGCGAGACGGGCGTCCTCGCTCATGCGGGACGGGTCCCAGGGCGGATCCCAGACGACCTCGACCATCACGTCGGAGACGCCTTCGACACCGCGCACGGCCTCCTCCACCTGGGCGGGGAGTTCCTGGGCCGACGGGCAGGAGGGCGTGGTCAGCGTCATCTCGACCTTGACCTGCCCGTCATCGGCGATCTCGACGGCGTAGACCAGGCCGAGCTGGTAGATGTCGACCGGGATCTCGGGGTCGTACACGGTGGCGATGGCGGCGATCACCGCATCCTCGCTGACGCGCGGCGCGGGGGGCTTCACCTCGCCCTCGGGGGTCCAGGCGGCGCGGGTTTCAGTTGGCGCGTTCATGGGGGCGTCCTCACTCACTGCTCGCCTCCTTCGCGCCGTCGAGCGCGGCGTTCAGCGTGTGCCAGGCGAGCGTCGCGCATTTCACGCGCGAGGGGAATTCATGCACGCCGGACAGGGGCGCGAGGCGTTCCATGTCGTCGGCCAAGGCGGCGCCACAGTCGGGGCAGGTTCCGGTCATGGCCAGTTCGCGGAAGGCCGCGCCGAGCGCGCGCGCCTGGTCGGCGGTCTTGCCCTGCACCGTCTCGGTCATCAGGGAGGCCGAGGCGGTGGAGATGGCGCAGCCACGGCCCTGAAAGGCGACTTCGCTGATCACGCCGTCCGGCGCGCGCTTCAGGAAAAGCTCGATGCGGTCGCCGCACATCGGGTTGTCGCCGCGCGCGGTGGCGGTGGCGTCCTCCAGCCGGCGGAAGTTCCGCGGCTTGCGGCCGTGGTCGAGGATGACTTCCTGATACAGGTCGCGCAGGTCGTCGAAGAGGCCGCTCATTGAAAGAACTCCCGCGCCTCGGTCAGCGCCTGGGCGAGCAGGTCGATCTCCTCCTTCGTGGTGTAGAGGCCGAAGGAGGCGCGCGTGGTGCCGTTGTCGAGCCCGAAGCGTGCGTGCAGCGGTTCGGCGCAGTGGCGCCCGGCGCGCACCGCGATGCCGGCACGATCGAGCAGCGTGGCCAGGTCGTGCGGATGCGCGGCATCCAGGGCGAAGGCGAAGACGCCGCCGCGATCCTGCGCGGCGCCGAGCAGCGTCAGGCCCGGCACCTGCGCGAGGCGCGCGGTGGCGTGGTCGACCAGCGCGCGTTCATGCGCCTCGATCGCGCCCATGCCGATGGCGGTGACGTAGTCGATCGCGGCATGAAGCCCGACGGCTTCGATGATGGCGGGTGTGCCGGCCTCGAACTTGGCGGGCACCGGTGCCCATTCCGACTTCTCGAAGGTCACGACGGAAATCATGTCGCCGCCGCCCAGGAAGGGCGGCATGCGGTCGAGGTGTTCCAGCCTCGCCCACAACACGCCAATGCCGGTCGGCCCATACAGCTTGTGGCCGGTGAAGCAGTAGAAGTCGCAGCCGATCGCCTGCACATCGACGCGCCGATGCACCGCGGCCTGCGAGCCATCCAGCAGCACCTTCGCGCCATGGGCGTGCGCCAGTGCGACAATGCGCTCCACCGGCGTCACGGTGCCGAGCACGTTCGACATGTGCGCGATGGCGACCAGGCCGACCTTGCCGTCCGACAGATGGCGTTCGAGGTCGTCCATGTCGAGCTCGCCGGCATCGGTCACACGGCAAACGCGCAGTTCGTTCCCGCGGTCGTCGCGCAGCATCTGCCAAGGGACGATATTGGCGTGGTGTTCGAGTTCCGAGATCACCACCGCCTCGCCGGGCTGCATCACGCCGCGGCCCCAGGAATGGGCGACCAGGTTCATCGCCTCGGTGCTGTTCTTGGTGAAGACGATCTCGCGTGGGTCTGCCGCGTTGATGAAGCGGGCGGTGGCGCCGCGCGCGGCCTCGTACGCATCGGTCGCGAGTTCAGACAGCCGGTAGGCGCCGCGATGGACGTTGGCGTAGGCGGTCTCCATGCAGCGGACCATGGCGTCGATCACCACGCGCGGCTTCTGCGCCGAGGCCCCGGAATCCAGGAAGACCAGCGGGCGCCCGCGCGCCTGCGGCTGCGACAGGATGGGGAAATCCTGGCGGATGCGCGCGACGTCGAAGGGGGTGGCCGACACGCCGTCCATCACGCAGCCTTCCCCTGGCGCGACCACCAGGCGTCGAGGGCGCGGGTCAACGCGCCCTTCAGGGTCTCGTCCGTCACGGTCTCAACCGCCTCGTGCAGGAAGGCTTCGACCAGCATGGCCTTGGCCTGGGCTTCCGGAATGCCGCGCGCACGCAGGTAGAACAGGCTGTCGGGGTCGAGCGCGCCGACCGTGGCACCATGGCTGCACTTCACGTCGTCGGCGTAGATTTCCAGCTGCGGCTTGCTGTCGATCTCGGCCTCCTCGGACAGCAGCAGCGCCTGGTTCATCTGGTAGCCGTCGGTCTTCTGCGCCGGCCGCCGCACCAGGATCTTGCCCTGGAAGACGCCGCGCGAGCGGCCGGCCAGCACGGTCTTGTAGGTCTGGCGCGACGCGCAGTCGGGCGCGGCGTGGTCCAGCGAAGTGGTGGTATCCACATGCTGGCCCTCGCTGGCCATCTGCGCGCCGTTCATGTGGCAGGCAGCGCGCGGGCCGACCAGCGCGGCGTGGATCTCGTTGCGCGTCAGCCGCGGGCCGGCGGCGACGGTGAAGTTGTCGTAGGTGCCTTCGGCCGCGATGCGCGCGTAGATGGTGGACAGGTGGAAGACCGTCGCGGCTTCCTGCAGCATGCGGCCATGGGTCAGCGACGCGCCCGCGGCGACGTCGATCTCGAAGACCGGGTTGTGCAGGCAGGTGCCGCCGCCGCTCGCGGTCTCGATCAGCGTGAGGCGCGCGCCCGCGCCCAGCCGCAGCAGGTGGCGCGGATGGAAGGCGAAGGGACGGCCGGGATCGACGGCGACCGAGACCAGTTCCAGCAGCCCGCCATCGACGCCATCGGGCACATCGAGGAACAGCCCGTCCTCGAACAGCATGGTGTTCAGCGCGGCGAGCGGTTCGTTCTCCGGCTTGGCCAGCGCGCCAAGCGCCGCCTCGGCATCGGCCAGATGCTGCGCCAGGCCCGTCGCGCGAAAGGCCAGGCCGTCGAGCGTCGAGAGGTCGGCGCGGAAACGACCATCGACGAAGACCGCGCGATGCGCCGCATTGGCCGGTGGCAGCGCGATGGCGCCGTCCACCATGGTCAGCGGCTCGGCGAAGCTGGACTGCGCGAGCGGCGCGAGGTCGGTGTATTTCCACTGCTCGACGCGGCGCGTCGGGAAGCCGCGCGCGGCGAAATGCGCCGCGGCATCGGCGCGCAGCGTGTTCAGCCAGGGCTTGCGCGCGCCGGGCAGGTGATCCTTCAGCCCTTCATAGCGCGCGAGGAAGCCCGCGGCGCCGGTCTGCGTCGTGGCCGTCATGCCGCCGCCTGGACGGCGCCGTAGCCCTGCGCCTCCAGCTCCTGCGCCAGCTCCGCGCCGCCCGACTTCACGATGCGCCCGCCGATGAGCACATGCACGCGGTCGGGCACGATGTAGTCGAGCAGCCGCTGATAGTGGGTGATGACCAGCGCCGAGAAGCCCGGGCCGCGCATGGCGTTCACGCCATCCGCGACGATCTTGAGCGCATCGATGTCGAGGCCGGAATCGGTCTCGTCCAGGATCGCCATGGAGGGCTGCAGCAGCGCCATCTGCAGGATCTCGTTGCGCTTCTTCTCGCCGCCGGAGAAGCCGACATTGACGCCGCGCTTGAGCATGTCGTCGGACATCGACAGCATCTTCATGCGTTCGCGCGCGACCTTGAGGAACTGCATGGCGTCGAGCTCGTTCTCGCCACGGCCCTTGCGGACGGCGTTGAGCGCGGTGCGCAGGAAGGTGGCGTTGCCCACGCCCGGCAGTTCGACCGGATATTGGAAGGCGAGGAACAGGCCGGCGGCGGCGCGTTCCTCGGGTTCCATCGCCAGAATGTCGACGCCGTTCAGCGTCGCGGTGCCGGCTGTGACTTCGTAGCCGTCGCGCCCGGCCAGCACGTAGGAAAGCGTGCTCTTGCCCGACCCGTTCGGGCCCATGATGGCGTGCACCTGGCCGGTCGGGATTTCGAGGTCGATCCCCTTCAGGATCTCCTTGCCATCGACTTCGGCGGTCAGTCCTTCGATCTTCAGCATGGTCAGCCCACGGACCCTTCAAGAGAAATCTGCAACAGCTTCTGCGCTTCCACCGCGAACTCCATCGGGAGTTCCTTCAGCACTTCGCGGCAGAAGCCGTTGACGATGAGGCCCACCGCGTCCTCCTGCGTCAGGCCACGCTGGCGGCAATAGAAGAGCTGGTCCTCGGCGATGCGGCTGGTGGTCGCTTCGTGCTCGACCTTCGCGGTGGCGCAGCGGTTCTCGATGTAGGGCACGGTATGCGCGCCGCACAAATCGCCGATCAGCAGGCTGTCGCACTGGGTGAAGTTGCGCGCGCCGGTCGCCTTGGCGCCGATCCGCACCAGGCCGCGATAGGTATTCTGCCCATGCCCGGCGCTGATGCCCTTCGACACGATGGTCGATTTCGTGCGCGGGCCGATGTGGAACATCTTCGTGCCGGTATCGGCCTGCTGGTAGTTGTTGGTGATGGCGACGGAGTAGAACTCGCCCACGCTGTCCTCGCCCTGCAGGATGCAGGACGGGTACTTCCAGGTGATGGCCGACCCCGTCTCCACCTGCGTCCAGGAGATCTTGGAGCGCGCGCCGCGGCACGCGCCGCGCTTGGTGACGAAGTTGTAGATGCCGCCCTTGCCCTCGGCATCGCCGGGGTACCAGTTCTGCACGGTGGAATACTTGATGGTGGCGTCGTCCAGCGCCACCAGCTCGACCACCGCCGCATGCAGCTGGTTCTCGTCGCGCATCGGGGCCGTGCAACCCTCCAGGTACGAGACGTGCGAGCCTTCATCGGCGATGATCAGCGTGCGCTCGAACTGGCCGGTCGACTTCGCGTTGATGCGAAAATAGGTCGACAACTCCATCGGGCAGCGCACGCCCTTCGGGATGTAGACGAAGGACCCGTCGGTGAAGACCGCGCTGTTCAGCGCCGCATAGAAATTGTCGCCCTGCGGCACCACCGTGCCGAGGTACTTCCGCACCAGGTCGGGGTGTTCCTGCAGCGCCTCGCTGATCGAGCAGAAGATGATGCCGTCCTTCGCCAGGCGCTCCTTGTAGGAGGTCGCGACCGAGACGCTGTCGAACACCGCATCCACCGCGATCGGCATGCGGCCTTCCGCCGGCGTGCTGCCCGCGCCCTCGACCCCGGCCAGGATCTCCTGCTCGCGCAGCGGGATGCCGAGCTTGGCGTAGGTCTTGAGCAGTTCGGGGTCGACCTCATCCAAGGATTTCGGCCCGACCTTCTCCTTCGGTGCGGCGTAGTAGTAGCTGTCCTGGTAGTCGATCGGCGGGTACTTCACCGCGGCCCAGCGCGGCTCGGCCATGGTCTTCCACAAGGCGAAGGCGCGCAGGCGCCATTCGAGCAGCCAGGCGGGCTCGTTCTTCTTGGCGGAGATGAAACGGACGATGTCCTCGTTCAGCCCCTTGGGGGCGAACTCCATCTCGATATCGGTCTCGAAGCCCCACTTGTAGCCGGATTCGGTGGCGGCCTGGACGGTCTCGATGGTTTCCGTGACGGCGGGCATGTCTTCTTCGTCCTACTCGGCAGCGTAGACAGCCTGCCGGCGCGCGGCAGGTTCGGGGTGCGGCACAACGGCCGGTGCATGCGCCAGGTCCGCGATGGAAATACCGGACAAAGCCCGGCGGATCGCATCGTTCACCGGATCCCAGCGGCCGCGCACGGGGCAGGTCGCCTCCGCGTCACACAGGCCGATGGAATTGTCCACGCAGGCGGTCAGCGCAATGGGTCCGTCTATCGCAGTGATGACGTCCGTCAATGGCACCTGCGCGAGCGGCCGCGCCAAGCGATACCCGCCGCTCGCGCCGCGCCGGCCCTCGACCAGGCCGCGCTGCGCCAGGATCTTGAGCACCTTCGACACGGTGGGCTCGGCAAGCCCGGTCGATGCGGCAAGGCCGGGCGCGGTCAACACGCCGCCATCCTCCGCATCCTCAAGCCGCGCCAGCAGCACGACCGCGTAGTCGGTGAGCTTCGAAAGCCTCAGCACGACCAACCCCTTCTCTCAATCCGGACCTAAGCGGTCCTGTTTGCAGATGCGCTCGACCCCGCCCCCTGTCAAGGCGCCTGGACGAAGCGGCGCACCGCCACCATCCTGCGCCGGCAACAGCGGGAATGGACCGGATGCCCACACTTCGCACCGATGACGGCGTGGACCTTGTCTACGAGGAGGCCGGCAGCGGCATCCCCATGGTTTTCGTGCATGAATTCGCCGGCGATGCGCGGTCCTGGGAGCCGCAGATGCGCTTCTTCGCGCGTCGCTATCGCTGCATCGCCTATCATGCGCGCGGGTATCCGCCATCGGCCGTGCCGTCCGATCCGAAGGCTTATTCGCAGGACCGCGCGACGGATGACATCGCGGCGGTGATCAAGGGGCTGGGCCTCGGCCCGTCGCATGTCGTCGGCCTGTCCATGGGCGCCTTCGCGGCGCTGCATCTGGGGCTGCGGCACCCGTCCCTGGCGCGTAGCCTGACGGCCGCCGGCGTGGGCTATGGCGCGGCGCCGGGCAAGCGCGAGCAGTTCCGCGCGGAGACCGACGCCGCAATCGCCCGCATCCGATCCGAGACCATGGCGGAATTCGGCAAGTCCTATGCCCGCGGCCCCACCCGCCTGGTCTTCGAGGAAACCGACCCGCGCGGCTATGCGGAATTCCGCGCCCAGCTCTGCGAACATTCGACCGAGGGTTCGGCGCTGACCATGCAGGGCGTGCAGCGCGAGCGCCCGTCCCTGTTCGACCTGGCCGACGGCTTCAAGGCCTTCACCACGCCGACGCTCGTCATCGCCGGCGACGAGGACGACCCGACGCTGGAACCCGCGCTGTACCTGAAGCGCACCATCGCCACCAGCGCGCTGCTGGTCATGCCCAAGGCGGGGCATACGATGAACCTCGAGCACCCCGACGCCTTCAACCGCGCGGTGCTGGACTTCGTCACGCAGGTCGATGCCGGGGCCTGGCGCACGCGCATCCCGGAGAGCCTGAGCGGGACGATCATCTCGGCGAAGGCCAGCTAAAGCGACAGCTTCATGCCCTCGTGGCTGGCGGTGAAGCCGAGCGATGCGTAGAAGCGCTGCGCATCGGCGCGCGACTTGTCGGTGGTGAGCTGCACCATCCGGCAGCCGCGCGCCCGGCATTCCGCGATGGCCCATTCCAGGAAGCGCCGGCCAACGCCCGTCCCGCGTTGGCTGGCGGCGACGCGAACGCTCTCCACCTGCCCGCGCCAGGCGCCGCGATGCGACAGGCCCGGCATGAAGGTGAGCTGCAGGCAGCCGACGACGCGGCCCTCCGCTTCCGCCACCGCGAGAAACTGGTTCGGATCGGCGTCGATGGAGGCGAAGGCGGCGGCATAGGCGGGATCGCCAGGCGCCTCGCGCGCCGCGCCCAGCCTGTCGTCGGCGAGCAGCGCAACGATCGCCGGCACGTCATCGGCGGTCGCACGACGGAACATCACGCGTAGAGGTCCCCGCGCGTCGGCGGCATGCCCGAGGCGCCGCGCGCCCGCTTCGTTGCCACCGTCTGGAAGATGCCGATGGTGCCGCGCTCGAAGCCGAGGCAGACACCGGCCAGGTACAGCAGCCACAGCCGCGTGCGGGCGGCGCCGACCTCGGCCTCCGCCGCCGCGCGGTTGGCGAAAAGCCGTTCGGTCCAGAGCCGACAGGTGCGGCCGTAATGCTCGCGCCAGCCTTCCACGTCGTGCACCTCGAAGCCGCCGGCCTCCAGCGCATCGACCGTGCCGCCGATGTGGTCCAGCTCGCTGCCGGGAAACACGTAGTCGATGATGGCGCTGTATTCCGGGCGCTTCTTGCGGAAGTCGCGTTCGCTGCGCTTCATCGGGCGCGTGATGGCGTGGTGCAGGTAGACGCCGCGCGGCTTCAGCAGCGCGCGGATCTGCTGGAAATAGCCGGACCGATTGGCCAGACCGACGTGCTCGAACATGCCGATCGAGGCGATGCGGTCGAACTCGATGCCGGACAATTCGCGGAAGTCGCGCAACTCGATCGTGACGCGGTCCTGCAGGCCGAGGCGCCGGACCTTCTCCACCGCGAAATCATGCTGCGCCTGGGAGAGCGTGACGCCATGCGCACGCACGCCGTGATGCTGCGCCGCGTGGCAGACCAGCCCGCCCCATCCGCAGCCGATGTCGAGCATGTGCTGGCCGGGCTTCAGGCGCAGCTTGCGGCAGATCATCTCGAGCTTGGCGCGTTGCGCGGTCGCGATGTCCGCGTCCCAATCCGGGAAGTACGCGCAGGAATAGACCATCTCGGGGTCGAGAAAGAGCGCGTAGAAGGCGTTCGACAGATCGTAGTGGAACTGCACCAGCGCCTTGTCGTCGCGGCCCTTGCCGTGCTCGGCCGTCTGCGCGCCGGCATAGGCGTGCCCAGTGCCGCCCGCGCCGGGGCCGAACAGGAAGGGCAGCAGCGTGCGCGCCGCCTGCACCTTGCTGATGCGCTTCGCGAGGCCGCGCGTGGAGCCGCCGCGAAGCCGCGCGGAGAGGTCCAGCAGCGTGCCGCCTTCGAGGTCGACCGCGCCCTCGGCGATCAGGTCCACCACAGTGGTCAGGCGTGGGCGACGCACCAGCCGCGTGAGTGCAACCGGCGTCGCGATGGACACCACCAGGTCGCTGCGCGCGGCGGGCGCGAGCCCGACCAGCGCGCCATCCCACAACCGCAGCGACAGGTCGATGGGCGCGACCTGCGCCACATGCGCGGCCAGGCGGCGGACGCCTTCCGCGCGCTTGTCCGCCGCCATCGCGTTCAGATCCGCACGCGGTCCGGCGCGACCCAGCGCAGCGGGTCGGCCCAGATCACGTCGTTCGTGGTCACCGGGCGGTCGAGCCGGTTCATCCCGCGCAGCTGGTCGATCGCGAGCTGGATATTCGCCACGCTGTCGGCCGTGAGGTTCATGCGGAATGCGACCTTCGTCATCAGTTCCGCGATCAGCGCACGGTCCTGGCGCAGGAAGCGCGCGACCTGCTGGGCGGCCTGGTCCTTGTTGGCCTCGATGAATTCCTGAGCCTGGATCAGGCTGCGCATCAGGCGTTCGGTGGTGGGGCGGTTCTGCTCGGCCCAGGCCTTGTTCATGTAGACGTAGTTGCGGACGATCTGGATCGCCTCGTTGTTGACCAGGATATGGGTGTTGGGGATGGCGCGCTGGGCGCGGGTCGGCCAGGGCTCCCAGACGGCGAAGGCGTCGATGTTGCCGCGTTCGAGGGCGGCGACCATCTCCGGCGCCTCGACGTTCACGATCGTGTAGTCGGCCGGGTTGAGGTTCAGCTTCGCGACCACGGACAGCCAGAAGGTCTCGGACCCGGTGCCGCGGGCGACGCCGACGCGCTTGCCCTTCAGCTCCTCCATCGTGCGGATGCTGCGGCCCAGCACGCTGATCCAGCGCAGCAGCGCGGTGCCCTCCGCGACTGCGACCACGTTCGGGTCGCGCACATTGGCCGAGACGCCCGCCTGTTCCGCGCCATAGGCGGAATTGACCTGGTTGCCGATCAGGAAGGCGATCATCGCGCTGCCCGAGGGGCCGGTGTTGACGGTCACGTCGAGGCCGTTGCGCTCGAAGAAGCCGCCCTCCTTCGCGACATAGAACGGCGAGAACGACGGGTCGACGCCGGTCGCGATGGTGACGCGGGTGGGCGCGCCCTGCGCGAAGGCCGGCATGGGCAATGCGGCCGCGGCCGGCAGTGCGAGGATGGAACGGCGGTTCATCGTGCGTCTCCCTGTTGGTTCAGACCGTTGCATTGAAGCGCCCGGCGAAGGCGCGGATCAGGAACCGGAACACCCGGTCCGTGGTGAAGCCCAGCAAGCCCAATGCCACCAGCGCCACGAAGATGTCCTCGATCTGCATGAACAGCCGCGCATCCCACAGCAGCTTGCCGAGGCCGTCATTCGACGCGATCAGTTCCGCCGCGACGATGGTGACGAAGGCGTTGGCCATGGCCAGGCGCATGCCGGTGAGGATGTAGGGCACCGTCGCCGGCAGCGCGACCAGCGCAAACACCTGCAAGCGCGATGCGCCCAGGCATTGCGCCGCGCGAATCTTGTCGCGCCCCACCGCACCCACGCCCGCGGCCGTCGCGATGACCACGACAAACACCGTGGTGTAGGCGATGAGGAAGATCTTGCTCTCCTCCCCGATGCCAAACCAGATCACCGCGACCGTGATCATCGCGACCGCCGGGATGAAGCGGAAGAATTCCGTCCAGGGTTCCAGCAGCCAGCGCACCGGCTTGAAGGACCCGATCGCCAGGCCGATCGGGATGCCGATGGCCGACCCCAGCAGGAAGCCCTGCAGGATGCGCCGCATGGAGGCGACGATCTGTTCCTGCAGGATGTTGTCCTCGATCAACACCAGGGCGCGTTCGAAGACCGGCAGCGGCCCTGGGAACAGGATGGATTTCACCACGAAGGCCGATGCCAGGTGCCAGATCAGGAACAGCAGCGCGAAGCCCGCGATGTAGCCCGCGACGGTGGCGAGGCGGTCAGTGTGCACCGTGGATCTCGTCGTGAATGAGGGCATGGACCTGGCGAAAGGCGGCCATGAAGGCGTCGGACGTACGCTCGCGTGGGAAGGGAAGATCGACCGGGATCACCGCCTTCAGCGTGCCGCCGGGCCCGCGCTTCATCACGCCCACGCGCGTCGCCAGCGCGACGGCTTCCTCGATGTCGTGGGTGATGAACAGCACGGTCTTGCGGGTCTCGGCCCAGATGCGGCTGAGTTCGCCCTGCAGCACCGCGCGCGTCATGGCGTCCAGCGCGCCGAAGGGTTCGTCCATCAGCAGCATGCGCGGGTCGTTGGCCAGCGCGCGGGCGATCTGGATGCGCTGCTTCATGCCGCCTGAGAGTTCCGACGGGTGCTTCGCCCCCTGCCCGGTCAGCCCGACCATGTGCAGGTAGTGCTCGGCCTTCGCACGGCGTTCGCGCCGCCCCAACCCGCGCAGGCGCAACCCGAAGCCGATATTGTCGAGCGCCGTCAGCCAGTCATACAGGCTGTCATGCCCCTGGAAGACCACGCCGCGATCCGCCCCCGGGCGGTCCACCGGCTTGCCGTCCAGCAGGATGCGCCCGGCGGTCGGCTGCTCGAACCCGGCCACCATGTTGAGTACCGTGGTCTTGCCGCAGCCCGAAGTGCCCAACAGGCAGAAGAACTCGCCCTCCGCGAGGTCGAGGCTGAAGTCGCGCACCGCCTCCCACGCACCGGTGCGGCCGCGATAGGTCTTGCCCACGCCCTCGAGCGCCACGAATGCCACGCCAGACCCCTTGCTTCCCTGCCCGGTTCATTAAGCGCGCCCCGGCGTCGCGGCAACCCGGCTTCACGGCCCGCGGGGCCGGGTCTAGAACCGTCGCGGCAAGAAACCTACGGAGGGAATGCCTGATGCCGAACATGCTCGAGGGCAAGGTCGCGATCGTGACGGGGGCCGGCAACGGCATCGGCCGCGAGATCGCCATCATGATGGCCGGCCAGGGGGCCAAGGTCATCATCAACGACGTCGGCGCCTCCGTGTCGGGCGAGGGCCAGGACGCCACGCCCGCGCAGCAGACCAAGGCGATCATCGCGCAGAATGGCGGCCAGTCCGAGATCTCGGCCGAGAGCGTGGCCACCTGGGCCAGCGCGCAGAAGATCGTGCAGGCGGCGATGGACCACTTCGGGCGCATCGACATCGTGGTGAACAATGCGGGCATCCTGCGCGATCAGATTTTTCATCGCATGACGCCCGAGGAATGGGATTCGGTCATCGCGGTCCACCTGTCGGGGTCGTTCTATGTGAGCCGCGCGGCGGCGACTCATTTCCGCCAGCAGCAGTCGGGCGCCTATGTCCACATGTCCTCGACGTCCGGCCTGATCGGCAATTTCGGGCAGGCGAACTACTCGGCGGCCAAGATCGGCATCGCCGGGCTGTCGAAGTCGATCGCGCTCGACATGGCGCGCTTCAACGTGCGGTCGAACTGCATCGCGCCCTTCGCCTGGTCGCGCATGACCGGCACCATCCCCGCGGAAACCCCCGAGCAGAAGCGCCGCGTCGAGCGCATCATGCAGATGACGCCGGACAAGAACGCGCCGCTCGCGGTGTTCCTGGCCTCGGATGCGGCGAAGGACGTGACGGGGCAGATCTTCTCGCCGCGCATGAACGAGCTGTTCGTGTATTCGCAGATCCGCCCGATCAAGTCGGTGCATCGCGAATCCGGCTGGACGCCGGAAGCGATCGCCGAATACGCGCTGCCGTCGCTGGCGCAGGGCTTCTCGAAGCTCGAGCGCTCGGGCGATGTCTTCTGCTGGGACCCGATCTGACACCCGGCATGCGGCGGGCCATGGCCCTGGCGGCATGCGCCGCCTTCGCCCTGCCCGCCGCAGCGCAGGATTCGCCGGCGCCCTTCGTGACGGTCATGCCCGAAGCGCAGGGCGCCCCTGCGGTGGTCGTCGATGCCGCCCAGCGCCTCCCGGCCACGCCGGCGCTGGAGGCATCGCTGCGTTCGGCCACCTGCGCTTTCGCGGAAGGGACGCGGCACCTGGACCGGCTGGCGTCCAACCTGCCCTGGGCGCAGCCGGCCGCCGTCGTGCTGTTCGACGGCCTGCCCGGATTGCCGGCCGGCCACCGCGCCGTGGTGCTGCGGCCGACGCGCGAATTGCTCGCCCGCGCCGCGACGCGCGAGGTCATCGCGCAGGGCGGCGTGTCGCTGCATGCCATCGACCTTTCGCCGCTGCCGGCCGATGCGCCGGCACCGTCCTTCCTGGCGCTGCACATCGCGCCGCCTGGTACACCGCCCGAAGGCTGCGTCGCGCAGCCGAACCGCTGACCCTGGATATCGCCCGCATGACCGCGCTTGCCCCTGCCCTGCTGAACCCCCGCCGGATCGCGCTGGTCGGCGCCTCGGCCGACCCGACCAGGCTGACGGCGCGCGCGCAGATCTATCTCCGCAAGCACGGCTTCGACGGTGAGTTGTACCCCGTGAATCCGCGGGCCGAGACCATCCTCGGCGAACGCGCCTATCCCTCCATCGCCGCCATTCCCGGCCCGGTGGACCTGGCCTACCTGCTGCTCGCGACCGAGCATGTGGAGGGCGTCATCGCCGATGTCGCGGCCAAGGGCATCCCGGTCGCGGCCATCCTGGCGGATGGCTTCGCGGAGGCCGGGCCCGAAGGGGTCGCGCGGCAGGAACGGCTGCTGGCGACGGCGCGCGCGGCCGGCGTGCGGATCCTCGGGCCGAACTCGATGGGGCTGGTGAATGTGAACGGGCGCAGCGCGTGCTCGGTCAACGCCGCGCTGGAAGCCGAGACGCTGCCGCCCGGCCGGCTCGCGTTGGTGTCGCAGTCGGGTTCGATGCTGGGGGCCATCATGGCGCGCGGGGCGGCGCGTGGCATGGGCTTCTCGCACCTCATCTCGACCGGCAACGAGGCCGACCTGACCGCCAGCGAGATCGCCGGATTGCTGGTGGACGACCCCGACACCGACGCCATCCTGCTATTCCTCGAAGCCATCCGCCGCGCCGACCTTCTGGCGGAAGCGGCGCGCCGCGCCCATGCGGCGGGCAAGCCGATCATCGCCTTCAAGCTGGGGCGGTCGTCCTTCGGGGCGGAGCTGGCGAACAGCCACACCGGCGCGCTGGCGGGGTCCGACGCCGCGGCCGACGCCTTCTTCCGCGCCAACGGCATCGCCCGCGTGACGATGATCGAGGCGCTGCTGGAAGCCCCCGCGCTGTTCATCGGTCGCCGGCCCATCGCGGCGCCGAAGCGCGCGGTCTCGGTGATGACCACGACCGGCGGCGGCGGCGCCATGGCCGTCGATGCGCTGGGCGTGGCGGGCATCGAGACGCGCGCGCCGCATGATGTCGCGGTGCAGGGGCTGAAGGCGGCCGGCCTGCCGCATCATGGCCGCATGATCGACGTGACGCTGGCCGGCACGCGCGCCGACAAGGTGCAGGCGGCGATGGCGGCGCTCTCGGCCGACCCGGATACCGACCTGGCGCTGTCGGTGATCGGCTCCTCCGCGCAGTTCCGCCCGGCGGATGCGGTGGCGGGGCTGGTGGGTGCGGCCAAGGCCGGGCATGGCAAGCCCATCGCGGCCTTCCTGGTGCCGCAGGCGGATGTCTCGCTGCGGATGCTGGGGGAGGCGGGCATCCCGGCCTTCCGCACGCCGGAATCCTGTGCGGACTCCATCCGGGCCTTCCTGGACTGGCAGGCGCCGCGCGCCGTGCCGGCCGCCGGCGCCGTCGCGCATGCCATGCCCGCGCGGCCCGACGAGGCCGACGCGCGCGCGCTGTTCGCCACGCTTGGCCTGGACAGCGGCGTCGCGGTCTTCGCCGCGCCGGATGCCGTGCCGGATGGCCTGCGCTACCCGGTGGCGCTGAAGATCCTGTCGCCGGACCTGGCCCACAAGACCGAGGTCGGCGGCGTGGCGCTGCACATCCCCGACGCCGCCGCGCTGCGCGCCGAGGCCACCGCCATGGCCGCGCGCGTCGCCGCGAAGGCACCGGGCGCGACCATCGCCGGCTTCCTCGCCCAGCCCATGGCGAAGGGGCTGGCCGAGGCCATCCTCGGCTTCCGCCGCGACCCCGAGACCGGCCCCGTCGTGCTGGTCGGCGCCGGCGGCGTGATGGCGGAACTGCATCGCGACACCGCCCTGCGCTGCGCCCCGGTCGGCCTCGACGAAGCCCATGCCATGATCGCCGAGGTGAAGGGGCTGAAGCCGCTGGCCGGCTGGCGCGGGCTGCCGAAGGGCGACCTCGATGCGCTGGCGGCGGCCATCGTGGCTGTCTCGCGCCTGGCCGCCGTGGCCGAGGTGGCGGAGGCCGAGATCAACCCGCTGATCATCCATGCGGCGGGCCAGGGCGTGACGGTCGCCGATGCCTGGGTGGTCCGTGCCTGAGCGCACGCCCGCCGTCGAGGCCTTCTGGGCAGCGTATCGCGCGGCCACGGGCATCGACCACGACCGCTACGACGTGGTCGCGCATGGGCATACGCCGGCGATCGCGGATTCGCTCGCCGCGCTGATCCTGGCCGGGCGCAAGCGCGCCACCGCGTCGCTCGACCGCGACTACGGGCCTGGGCGAGCGCCGCGCCCCGCTCCGGGGGACCACGTGCTGGTCGTGGACGGGTCCGGCACGCCGGTCTGCATCTGGCAGACCACGGAGGTCTCGGTCGGCCCCTACGCCGGCGTCACCGAGGAATTCGCCTGGGTCGAGGGCGAGGGCGATCGCTCGCGCGAGGTCTGGCTGGCCAATCACCGCGCCTATTTCGAATGGCAGGCCAGGCGCGACGGCTTCGTGCTGACCGACGACGAACCGGCGGTCTTCGAGCGTTTCCGCGTGGTGTGGCCAACCCCCGACGCGTGACCTTCCCGCGGGGGCGCGGCGGTGCCACGCTGCGCCCATGTCCGCACACGACCTGATCCGTGCCCGCTACGGCACCCTGCCCTTCGAGCCCCCGGCGGAGATCCCGCCGGTGCTGGCCGCCTTGCTCGACCGGCGCGTCACGCGCCGCTACACCGCGGAGGGGGTCGAGGACGCGCTGCTCGACACCATCCTGGCGGCGGCGCAGTCCGCACCGTCGAAGTCGGACCTTCAGCAGTATTCCATCATCGTCACGCGCGATGCCGCCAAGATCGCCAAGGTCGCCGACTGGATCGGCACCATGCCCTGGATCAAGGAGGCGCCGGTCCTGCTGCTGTTCTGTGGTGACATGCGACGTGGCCAGGCGGCCTGCACGCTGCATGGTCGGCAGCACGCCAACAACAACATGGACACCTTCCTGAACACCGCGGTGGATGCGGCGCTGGCCATGGGCATGGCGATCGCCGCCGCGGACGCGGCGGGGCTCGGCACCTGCCCGATCTCCTACGTCCGCAGCCATATCGAGAAGGTCGCGCCGCTGTTCCGCCTGCCGGAGGCCGTCTATCCGGTGGCGGGGCTGACGCTCGGCTGGCCGGAGGCCCGCAACACGCCGACGCCGCGCCTGCCGCCGGCCGCCGTCATCCATCGCGAAGCCTTCGACGATGCGGCCCTGCCCGCCGCGATCGAGGCCTATGACGCGCTGCGCCCGCGCCAGAAGCCGCGCTACCCGGAGGTGCACGGCCCGGCCCCGGAGGGCTGCACCTGGTCGGAGAACGCCGCCCGGCAGCTCAGCGTGCCCGAGCGCTTCGGCTTCCGCGCCTGGCTGCGCCTGCGGGGCTTCGCGCTTGACTGACACGGCGGCCGACAACCCCGGTGGCGCCGATGCGGAGGGCACGACGCGACGCACCCCCCGCCCGCGCGATGCCGCCAGCCTGATCGTGTGGCGCATCGGCCCGTCCGGGCCGGAGGTGCTGATGGGCAAGCGCCACGCGAAGCATCGCTTCATGCCCGATGTGATGGTGTTCCCCGGCGGCCGGGTGGATGCCGACGACCATCGCCAGCCCGCGATCCGCGACATGCTGCCCGCCACGCAGCGCATGCTGGAACATCGCGCCACGCCTGGCCGCGCGCGCGCCATCGCCATCGCCGCCGTGCGCGAACTGCATGAGGAAACCGGCCTGGTGCTGGGCGAGGCGCGGGGCGAGGGCGTGGCGGCCGACCTCGGCGCGCTCCATTACATCTGCCGCGCCGTTACGCCCGGGCGGCGGCCGATCCGCTTCAATGCCCGCTTCCTGGCCGCACCCGCCGAATCGGTGCATGGCACGATTGCCGGGTCGGGCGAATTGGAGCGCCTGGACTGGTACACGCCGGCGGCGGCGCATCGCCATCATGTGGCGGACATCACCGGCAAGGTGCTGGTCGAATTCCTGGACTGGCTCGAGATGCCGCCGCGGGCGCGGGCCTCACGCCCGCTGATCGTCTTCCGCGGGATGGACAACCGCCATCAGGAAGGGTGATCGAGCGGGCCCGGCCGGCGCGGTTCCAGCAGGCGCAGCCCGCCCAGCATCAGCGCGCCGCCGCCGATCGCCAGGACCGCGGCCACGACCAGCGGCACGCGCCCCGGCGCCGTGGCGTCGCCCAGCAGCAGCACGACGAGCAGCAGGTTCCCCAGCAGGCCGGTGGTGATCAGGGCAATGGGAATGACGGGCATGGCGGTGGCTCCTTTCATCCCAGGTTGAACACCAGCGCGGGGGCACCACCGGGACGCTCGCAAGGCCGTTTTGTGGCGGAGCCTGCATGGACAGCAGGGCAGCCATCTGGAAATGTTGCAGGGCACAACGTGAACAGGAGGTTTTCACCATGCGTAGGCTCCTCGCCGCCGCCCTGATTTCGGCCGTCACCGCCGGCCCGGCCCTGGCGCAAGGCCAGCCGCCGCTGCGCTGCGGCGTGGATGGCACCTTCGCGCCGCATGCCTTCCCGTCCCTGCAGGGCGGTGTGCAGGGCTTCCAGATCGACCTGTTCCGCGAAGTGGCGCGCCGCATGGGGCGCGAGATCGTGATCGACAGCGCGGCCTTCTCCGGCCTGATCCCGGCGCTGAATGCCGGTCGCTACGACTTCCTCTGTGCCCCCACCACCGTCACGCGCGAACGCGCCGAGGCGCTGCTGTTCACCGAGGGCTACATCTGGACCGAGCTGCAATTCGGCATCCGTCGCGGCACGCCGCCGATCCGCTCCGAGGAAGACCTTCGCGGCAAGACCATCAGCGTGAACAAGGGCACGCCGTATGAGCAGTGGGTCAATAACAACCGCGAACGGCTGAACTTGACGCTGCTCGCCTTCGACAGCCAGGCGGATGCGGCGCAGGCGGTGATCCAGGGGCGTGCCTACGCGAACCTGTCGGGCAATACGGTGGTGCGGTATTCGGCGTCGCGCACGCCGCAATATGTGGCGGATTTCGTGCTGCCGGGCTCGCGCCTGCATTGGGGCACGCCGTTCCGTCGTGACTCGGGCGCCATGCGTAACCAGGTCGAGGACATCCTGACCTGCATGAAGCGCGACGGCACCATCGCGCGCCTGTCCGAACGCTGGTTCGGCAATGCGCCGGGGCCCGACCAGGCGGAGCGCATCGAATTCCCCGGCTATGGCCCGCCGGACATGCCGGGCTACGACCCGACGCCGCAGAACCCGACCTGCAGCTGATGGTCAACGCCCCGATCGTCGAGGCTCGCGCGATCCACAAGCATTTCGGCGCATTGCATGTGCTGAAGGGCGTGGACCTGGTGGTGGCCGAAAAGGAGCTGGTGTTCCTGATCGGCCCCTCGGGATCGGGGAAATCGACGCTGCTGCGCTGCCTGAACCGGCTGGAGGACCCGTCCTCCGGCTCGGTGCGGGTGGACGGCATCGACATGCTGGATGCGCGCACCGACATCAACAAGGCGCGCCAGCGCATCGGGATGGTGTTCCAGTCCTTCAACCTCTACCCGCACATGACCGCGCTGGGGAATGTCGCGCTGGCGCTGCGCAAGGTGCAGGGGCTGGGGCGGGCGGAGGCCGAGGCAAAGGCGTCAGCCGCGCTCGATCGCGTGCATCTGGGCGACCGCGCGGACCATTATCCGCTGCAACTCTCGGGCGGGCAGCAGCAGCGCGTGGCGATCGCACGCGCCATCGCGCTCGAACCCCGCGTGATGCTGTTCGACGAGCCGACCAGCGCGCTCGATCCCGAATTGGTCGGCGGCGTGCTGGCGGTGATGCGTGAGTTGCGCGAGGACGGCATGACCATGGTGGTGGTCAGCCACGAGATGGGCTTCGCCAAGGCCGCCGCCGACCGCGTGGTATTCATGGCCGATGGCGCGATCGTCGAGACCGGCGCGCCGGACGAGATCTTCGCCGACCCGAAGCACGAACGCACCCGCAGCTTCATCCGCCAGATCGAGCGGCATTGATGCCGCGCGTTGCCTTCAGGGGCGGGGCGGCTCGCCCGCGCTCAGGTGTCGCGGCCTTCGCATTCGCGCGCCGGGCGGGTGAAGGCGAAGAAGCCCTGCGGCATCCGCAGGCAGCCATTCACCCACTCGCCTTCAAACACGCGGCCACGGACGACCAGGCGGCCGCGGCCATTCGGATGCGCCATGCGCCAGCCGCCTTCGTACACGATGCCGGCGGAGGGAAGTTCCACCCGGCCGGAGACCAGGTAGTCGTCGCGGAAGGTGCCTTCCTGCCGGACACGAATCTCCTTGCCGGCGATCAGAGTCAGGATGCCCTGGCCCTCGTTCTTGCCGCGCCGCAGGGCGCCCTCGTAGATCATCGCGCGCTCGACGCCGTCCTCCAGCCAGCGCACCTCGGCGCGGCCCTCGCCCTCGGCGGGGCCTTCCGGGCAGGGGCCGGTCCAGGAAGCGGTGAGGTTCTGCGCGTTCGCACGAATGCCGCTGGCCCACAGCCAGCAGCCATCCGCACCGTCGCTGACGAATCCGCCGCGGCCACCGGGGACCATGCGCTGATCCTCGGGCGGCGGGCCCGCGGCGGCGCAAAGCAGGGCCAGCACGGCCAGGGCGGCGGTCTTCGGCAGGGTCATCCGGCGCGATCCTTCTTCAGCCATGCCGCGCAGCATAGCGCAGGCCAGCGCGGGCATCACACGCCATGACCGGCTGGGAGCGTTTCACCGACAGCTTCTTCAACGCCCGCGTCATGGCGGAATACCTGCCCAAGATCATCGAGGGTTTCTGGCTGACCGTGGTGCTGGCGCTGTGCATCATCGCCGCGGGCCTGGCGGCGGGGCTGGCGCTGGCGCTGCTGCGCGCCTTCGGCATCCGGCCGCTGAACTGGCTGATCATCTTCGTGGTGGACCTGTTCCGCGCGCTGCCGCCGCTGGTCATCATCGTGCTGCTGTTCTTCGGCCTGCCCAATGCGGGGGTGGAACTGTCAGGCTTCGTCGCGTCCTGGCTGGCGCTGACGCTGGTGCTGATGGCGTTCTCCGAGGAGATCTTCTGGGCCGGCATCACCTCCGTCCCGAAGGGGCAGTGGGAGGCGGCGCGATCGACCGGGCTCGGCTTCCTCCAGACGTTGTCCTACGTGGTGCTGCCGCAGGCGCTGCGCATCACCATCCCGCCGCTGACCAACCGCACCATCGCCATCACGAAGGGCACGGCGCTGGCGTCGGTGGTGGCGGTGCCCGACATCCTGGGCGCGGCGAATGCGGGGGTGTCGTTCTCGTTCAATCCATCGCCGCTGACGTTGGGCGCCATTGCCTACCTGGTGCTGTTCTTTCCGGTGGTCGTGCTGGGGCGCTGGATCGAGACGCGCTTCGCGTGGAAGCGATGACCATGCGGTCGCGGAGCCCCGCAGGCGCAGCCGAGGAGCGGAGCGTGAATCGCATGGTCCAGACCTAGCGCCATGGACATTTTCCTCGAGACCTTCCTGAACTGGCAGATTGTCCAGGATGCCTGGCCGATCCTGTGGCAGGGGTTGCAGGCGACGCTGCTGCTTTCGGCGCTGGTGGTGCCGCTGGGCGTTGCCGGCGGGGTGATGATCGCGGTGCTGTCCACTGTGCATTCCCCCTGGGTGAAGTGGCCGCTGCGCGTATGGGTCGACACCTTCCGCGCGCTGCCGCCGCTGGTGCTGCTGATCTTCATCTTCGCCGGGCTGCCCTTCGTCGGGATCGACGTCGGCGCCTGGGGGGCGGTGGCGATCGGCTTCTTCCTCAATACCGGCGCCTATTACGGCGAGATCCTGCGCGCCGGGATCGAGAGTATTCCGCGCGGGCAGATCGAGGCGGCGCGATCGACCGGCCTCACGCGCGGGCAGACCATGCGCTTCGTCGTGTTGCCGCAGGCCGTGCGGAATGTGCTGCCGGACCTGATCTCGAACACGCTGGAGGTGGTGAAGCTGACCTCCATCGCCTCGGTCGTGGCGTTGCCGGAATTGCTGTTCCAGGCGCGCCAGGCGCAGTCCGTGACCTACAACGCGACGCCCATCATGGTGGCGGCGGTGGTGTATTTCATCCTGCTGTGGCCGTTGGTGCGGGTGCTGAGCCGGCTCGAGAACCGGCAGTTGGCGGGGCGGCGCTGATCGGGCGATGATGCGGCGATCGCGCCGGCAGAGCGCGGCCGCACCACCGTCCAGGATCATCGCCGCCATGACCTTCCGTATTCCGCGCCGTCCGTTGCTGGGCGCGCTGGCCCTGCTTCCCGCGCCGGCCCTGGCACAGGGCACCGCGCGGCCGATTACCGTGGTGGTGCCCTTCGCGCCCGGCGGCAGCACCGACATCGTCACGCGCCTGCTGGCGGAGCGCATGACGGCGCTGCTCGGCCAGACGGTGCAGGTGGAGAACCGGCCCGGGGCGAATACCGTGATCGGCGCGGAATATGTCGCCCGCGCGCGGCCGGATGGGCAGACGCTGCTGATGGCCGCCGGCACGACGCTCACCATCAACCCGGTGATCGTGCCGAACCTGCCCTACAAGGTGGATGACTTCGCGCCGGTGATGCTGGCGACGACCTTCCCCTTCGGCATCATCACGAAGTTGGACGGCGGGCCTGTTGACGTACCGGCCTGGGTGGAGGCGGCGAAGGCGCGGCCAGGGTTGATGACCTATGGCACCAATGGGCCGACCACGCTGACCAATGTGGCGATGCTGATGGTGATGGAGCGGCTTGGCATCCGCATGCAGGACGTGACGTATCGCGGGGATTCCGCGCAGTTGGCGGCGTTCCTGGCGGGCGACCTGGACATGCTGATCGTGGCGGGCGGCACGGCGCAGCCGGTGCATCGCAACCGGCAGGGGCGGCTGATCGCCTGGACCAGCGCGCGGCGGGTGGAATCGACGCCGGATGTGCCGACCATCGACCGCTTCGCGCCGGGGCTCGAGGTGCTGTCCTGGTTTGGGTTGCTGGCGCCCGCGCGCACGCCGGCGGATGTCGTGCAGCGGGTGAATGCCGCCGCGAACGAGGCTTTGCAGGATGCCCGCATCCGCGACCGCCTGACCACCGATGGCCAGTTCCTCGCCGGCGGCACCCCCGATGATTTCGCGACCTTCCTGAAGCGCAGCGACGACCAGTGGCGCCCGATCCTGCAGCGCCTGGACGTCCCGCGCTGATGTTGTCGCGGTCCAGGGGGCCGTAGCCCCCTGGCGGGGAGGTCCGGAGGGGCAGCGCCCCTCCGGTGGTCAGTTGATGGCGTAGACGTCGTATGTCGGCCCGCTCGGCGGCCTTTGCCCCACGCCGACGGCGATGACCCTGTTCATCCAGGCGAGGTCCGGCGCCCCTGTCTCGAAGCGGATGGCGACGCGGAAATAGTAGTCCGCGGGATCGACAGCCTGCCCGCTGTTGAGCCGCGCCAGCACCTCCGGCGTGCCCGTGCGGATGCCGCTGTAGTGCATGAAGACCAGCCCGCCGGATATGGATTTCAGCGTGAGGCGCACATCCATGTGCGCGGTGCCGTCCGGGTCCACGCGCAGCCAGTCGGCGGCGGTGCCGGGCAGGACCTCGCCATTGAAGCGCGGGCCTTCCAGCGTGCCGCCGGTGACCGGGATGACACGCAATTCTCCGTTGCGGGCGGTGCCGACCATCTGCGGCGCGCCGGTGGTCAGCGCCATGCGGAACAGGAAGTCCGATGTCAGCGGCAGCGGCGTCATGGCGTTTCCCCAGGGGTTGATCGCGCCAGGATGCCGCTGCTTCAGCGTTGCCGCCAGGGCAGGCCGTCGGCCTTCCAGCCGGCGACGGTGCCGCGATGGCCCTCGGCGTCGACCGGGCCTTCGAAGCCGTCGGCCACGTTGTATGCGTGCGGGAAGCCTGCGGCCTGGGCGGCCTGGCCGGCGGCGAGCGAGCGCGCGCCGGACCGGCAGATGAAATGGATGCGGTGCAGCGGCGTCAGCCCGGCCTTGCGGAGTTGGTCGGCGAAATGGTCGTTCACCTGCATGCCCGGGTAGATCTGCCAGGGGATCAGCACGGTCTGCTTGGCCAGCGACGTCAGGTCCGGCAGGCCGACGAAGTTCCATTCGGCATCGGTTCGCACATCGACCAGAGCGGCCTGCGGGTCGTTCCGCAGGGCCTCCCAGGTCGCCTTGGGGGTGATGTCGGGCACGCTGGCCACGGTGGCCTCCTGTTCGGGCGTCCTGCCCATCGATGCAAAATGGTGCAGCGCGGCGGGCGGGGCAACCGGTCAGACGCCGTTGGAGAATGCGCCGAAAGGCAAATTCGGAGGCCCGGCACCGGCATGCCAACACGGTCCCGGAGCGCGGCCGCGCCTCCTGACGCGGCACGGAATTGGTGTAGCCTTCGCGCATCCGATGAACCGCCGCGCGCGCCCGCGGGCAGGACGGTTCGCGCCGAAGGGGGGGCGACGCATGCTTGGCTTGATGCAGGACTGGCCGCTGCTGATGCACACGGTGCTGGACCACGCGGCTGTGCAGCATCCGAAGCGGGAGGTCGTCTCGCGCTCGGTCGAGGGGCCGTTCCACCGTACCGACTACGCCACGGTGCGTGGGCGCGCCTTGAGGGTGGCGCAGCGCCTGGCGCGGGACGGCATCCGGCCGGGCGATCGGGTGGCGACGCTGGCCTGGAACACCTGGCGGCACCTGGAAGCCTGGTACGGCATCACCGGCGCCGGGGCGGTCTATCACACCGTCAATCCACGTCTGTTTCCCGACCAGATCGCCTGGATCATGAACCATGCGGGGTCGCGGTTATTGCTGCTGGACCTGACCTTCGTGAAGCTGGCGGAGGCTTTGGCGGCGAAGATGCCGTCGGTCGAGCGCTACGTCATCCTGACCGACGCGACGCATATGCCCGAGACATCGCTGCCCGGCGCCATCGCCTATGAGGACTGGATCGCCGAGGTCGATGGCGACTTCGCCTGGATGCCGGTGGATGAGAACGCGGCGGCGGGCATCTGCTACACCTCCGGCACCACGGGCGACCCGAAGGGCGTGGTCTATTCGCACCGGTCGAACGTGATCCACGCCATGATGTGCGTCCAGGTGGATGCCTTCGGACTGGGAGCGGCGGACCGGGTGATGCCGGTGGTGCCGATGTTCCATGCGAATGGCTGGTCGTTGGCGCTGAGCGCGCCGATGGTCGGCGCGGCGCTGGTCATGCCGGGGGCGAAGCTCGATGGCGCATCGGTGCATGAGCTGATCGACCGCGAGCGCGTGAATTTCTCCGCCGCGGTGCCGACGGTCTGGATGATGCTGCTGCAGCACCTCGAGAGCACCGGCTCGCGCGTCGATTCCATGCAGCGCGTGGCGATCGGCGGGTCGGCCTGCCCGCCCGCCATCACCAAGGCCTACCAGGAAAAATACGGCGTGCGGGTGATCCATGCCTGGGGCATGACGGAGCTCTCGCCGGTCGGCACGCTCTTCGCGGTGAAGCCGGAGGTGGCGCACCTCAAGGGCGACGAGATGCTGCGCCTGCAGGCCAAGCAGGGCACGCCGCCCTACACGGTCGAGATGAAGATCACCGACGATGCCGGCCGGTCGCTGCCCTGGGATGGCAAGACCTTCGGGCGTCTGAAGGTGAAGGGCCCTGCCGTCTCGCGCCGCTACTTCCGGCGCGAGGAGGAGGCGATCCTGGACGAGGACGGCTTCTTCGACACCGGCGACGTCGCGACCATGGACGAGCACGGCTTCATGGAAATCACCGACCGCTCGAAGGATGTCATCAAGTCGGGCGGGGAGTGGATCTCCTCGATCGCGCTGGAAAATGCGGCGGTGGCCTATCCCGGCGTGGCAGAGGCCGCGGTGGTGGCGATGGCTGACCCGAAATGGGACGAGCGGCCGCTGCTGGTGCTGGTGATGAAGCCGGGGGTACTGTCACCCTCGCTGGAACAGATGCGGGATTTCCTGGCCGACAAGGTGGCGAAGTGGTGGCTGCCCGATGATCTGGTGGTGGTGGACGAGATCCCGCACACCGCCACGGGGAAGATCCTGAAGACGAAGCTGCGCGAGATGTTCAAGGATCACCGGCCGCCAGCATGATGCAGCAATGATCCGCGCCCTCCGCGAGGCCAACTGGCTGACGCCCGACCGGGCGCGCGCGTGGTGCCTGATGTTCGCGATCGCCACCGCAGCGATGCTGCTGCTGGCTCTGGGCTGGGTCGCGGCGACGGGCGGGCGTGCGACAGACCCGGCCGGGCGGCCCATCGGCACGGATTTCGCGAGTTTCCACGCGGCCGCGACGCTGGCGCTCTCAGGCCGGCCCGAGGCGGCCTACGACATCGCCGCGCATGCGGCCACGCAGCGGGCGGCGACCGGCGCGACGGATCACTACTTCGCCTTCTTCTATCCGCCGACCTTTCTGCTGATGCTGCTGCCATTGGCGCTGCTGCCCTACCTCACGGCGCTCGCGGCGTGGCTGGCATTGACGGGCGGGCTGTATCTGGCGGCACTGCGGGCGCTGACCGGTCGGGCGGTGCCGGTGCTCGTCGCCTTCGCGTTCCCTGCCGTCCTGGTGAACGCAGGGCATGGGCAGAACGCGTTGCTGAGCGCGGCGCTCTTCGGTTTCGCTGCCGCATTCCTGGACCGGCGGCCCGCGGTGGCGGGCATCTGCATCGGGCTGCTCTGCTACAAGCCCCACCTTGCGATCCTGGCGCCGGTCGCGCTCGCCGCAGCCGGGCGTTGGCGTGCCTTCATCGCCGCCGCCGCGACGGTCGCGGGCATGGTCGTGGTGTCGGCCGTCGTTTTCGGCATCGATACTTGGCGCGGCTTCATGGCCGGCGCGCCGCTTGCGGCCGCTACTCTGGAACAGGGGCTGGTGGGAGCGGAGAAGATGGTCTCCGCCTTCAGCGCGGTGCGCCTGTTGGGAGGCGGGCTGGCGCTGGCCTACACCGCGCAGGGCGTCGTGACGCTGGTGGCAGCAATCCTTCTCGCGCGCGCCGCACGAGGCGCGGATGGCCCGGCGCTCGGCGCGCTGCTGGCCGCGGCGGCGATGCTCGGCAGCCCCTTCGTGCTCGACTACGACTTGGCGATCCTGGCGGTGCCGCTGGCCTGGGCCTTCGCGCAGGCGCAGCGCACCGGTTTCCTGCCGTGGGAGAAGGTGGTGCTGGGCGCGGCCTTCCTGTTGCCTATCCTGGCGCGCGGGGTGGCGACGCTGCTGTGGGTGCCGATCGGGCCGATCGTCTGCGCCGCGTTGTTCGCGATGGCGCTGCGCCGGGCAGCGCTCAGGCAAACAAGCTCCAGAACATCCGCAGGCTGGTGACAGCCAGGAACACCGCGAAGGCCCGCTTCAGCCACAGCGGCGGGATGGTATGCGCCAGCTTCACGCCCCAGGGCGTCGCCAGGATCGAGGTCGGCGCGATCAGCGCGAAGCCGATCAGGCTGACATAGCCGAGCGAGAAGGGCGGCACCCGCGCATCGTTCCAGCCACCCAGCACAAAGCCGATCGTCGCCGGGATCGAGATGATCAGCCCGAAGGCCGAGGCGGTCGCGACCGCCGCGCGGATCGGGTAGCCGAACATCGACAGGATCGGCACGCCCAGCGTCCCGCCACCGATGCCCATCATCGCACTCACCGACCCGATGCCGATGCCCAGCGCGGCGCGCGGCGGGCCGGCCGGAACGCTGTCGGCGACTTTGAAGTCCACCCCCGTGAAGCCCATGTTCAGCGCCACCAGCAGCGCCACCATGGCGAAGACCGCCGTCATCCCCTCGCCGCGCACGAAGACGCCGATGAAGGTCCCGAGCGCCACGCCCGCCAGCATGGCGGGCCAGATCGAGCGCAGCAGCGCCACATCCATCGTGCCCGTCGCATGATGCTTGCGCGCCGACTGGATCGAGGTCGGGATGATGGTCGCCAGCGAGGTTGCGACCGCCACCTTCATCTGGATCGCCTCGGGAATGCCGAACAGCGGAAACACGTTGAACAGCAGCGGCACGATCACGATGCCCCCGCCCACGCCGAGCAGCCCCGCCAGCGTGCCCGAGACGAGGCCGGTCGCCGCCATCGCCGCGGCCAGGGCGGCAAGCCAGAGCGGGTCGGTCAAATGGTCCATGGGGCGGCTTCCAGGATGGGCGATGCGAAGGCGGCGTGGCATACACGCTGACCCTTCGAGCGTCACCCCGCCTTGGCCTTCATCACCGATCCCTGGTTCTACGCGCTGGCCATTCCGGCGGTGCTGATCACCGCCATCAGCAAGGGCGGCTTCGCCTCGGGCGCGGGCAACCTGATGGTGCCGCTGATGGCCCTCGCCGTGCCGGCACCGGTCGCGGCGGGCATCGCGCTGCCGGTGCTCTGCGCGATGGATGTCTCGGGGCTGCGCGCCTGGTGGGGCAAGTGGGACAAGCGGGAGATGCGCGTGCTGCTGCCCGGCGCGCTGCTGGGCGTGCTGGCGGGCGGGCTGACCTTCTCGCTGATGTCCGACCGCGCGATCCTGGCGCTGGTGGGGATCACCACCCTGGCTTTCCTGGCCCGCACGCTGTGGCTGGCGCGGCACCGGCAGGCGCCGCCGCCGACGCCGCATGATCCGCTGAAGGGCGGGCTATGTGCCGCCGCGGCCGGCTTCACCAGCACCATCGCCCATGCCGGGTCGCCGCCGCTCGCGGTGTATCTCTATCCGCGCCGGCTCGACCGGCAGGTGATGGCCGCGACGACCGTGGTGTTCTTCGGCATCGTCAACTACGCGAAGCTGGTGCCGTACTTCCTGCTGGGAAACCTCAACATCGGGAACCTCGCGACCAGCCTGGTCCTGCTGCCACTGGCGCCGGTCGGCGTGTATCTTGGCATCTGGATGCAGCGGCATGTCTCGGATGCGCTGTTCTACCGGCTGCTGTATGGGCTGCTGCTGCTGACGGGCGTGAAGCTGACCTGGGACGGGGTGTTCGGCGCATGAGCGAGGCGCGGGTTTTGGGCGTGCTGGGGGGCATGGGGCCGCTGGCCGGGGCCACCTTCATGCAGCGGCTGACGCTGCTGACACCGGCACTGAGGGACCAGGACCACATCCCGTCGGTGCTGTGGTCCGACCCGCGCGTGCCCGACCGCACCGCCGCGCGCCTGGCGGGCGGGCCGGACCCACTGCCGGCGCTGATGCGCGGCATCCGTGGGCTGGAAGCGGCCGGTTGCGGCGCCATCGCGATTCCCTGCAACACCGCCCATGGCTGGTTCGAGGCGATGCAGGCCGGCACGCGCCTGCCGATCCTGCACATCGTCGAGGCCGCGGCGGACGAACTGCTGCGCCTGGGCGTGACCGCCGGCCCGGTCGGCCTGATGGCGACCAAGGGCACGCTGGCGATGCGGCTGTATCAGGACCGGCTGGAAGGCCGCGGCTACCGGATCCTGGTGCCCACCGAGGCCGAGATGGACGGCACCGTCATGCCGGCGATCGACGCGGTGAAGGCCAATCGCGTCGCCGAGGCCTATGCGCCTCTGGCGGCCGCCGCGCTGGCGCTGGTCGAGCGCGGCGCGCGCGCCGTGGTGCTGGGCTGTACGGAAATCCCGCTGGGCATCGCGGCAGGCCCGGCCCTGCCCTTCCCGGTGGCGGATACGATCGATGCGCTGGCGCGCGCAGCCATCGCCTGGGCGAGGCCCGCCGCGTAGCGCCTCGCGGTCACGGCGCGCCGCGCCGCGCCTGCTCCATCTCGCGTTGCAGGAAGTAGTTCAGCACCGTGCGAAGGGCGGCGATGGCGGCGAGCTTGCCGATCTCGTCCCAGCCCGGGGCGATGGCGGTGCGCAGGATGTCGGCGGCGAGCGCGAATTCCAGCGCCAGCATGAGCCAGCGCGCCAGGCGAAGGCGCACCTCGTCCTTGACCTGGTCGGTGGTGCCGCCGCGGGTGAAGAAGGCGCGTAGGAAGCCCAGCACGGCCTCGATCACCGCCAGGGCCACGACCAAAACGGCCGCGGCCTCGACGGCCACCGCCACCGCTTCGGTGCCGTGCTTGATCCAGTCGTGCATCGCCGGATTCTACATCAGGAAACAGCCCAGCGGCACGCGCCGGGCGCGCGATGTCAGTCGCAGTCGCAGCCTTCCGTCGGGCCGTCCTCGGCGCGGATGATGTGATGGTCGATCCATTCGGCGACCAGGCGCCGCGCCTCGCTGGCGGAAGATTCCGGGTGGTGGATCCGGTACAGCGCGGTGCAGGCGCCGAACGCGCTGAAGTCGCCGGTGCCCTGCTCGCGCAGTTCCCGGTAGGCCGTCACCACCGATCGCTCGCAGCGGCGGGCGATATGGCTGAAGTCGCGGCCCATGGCCCAACCCTCCAATCCGTCAGATGCGAGTCACTCGCAATCCCAGGAAACGATAGCGACAGACGCCCGGGGGTTCAAGTCACGGACGCGTCGGGCGGCATGTGGCCGCCGGTGAGGGGCGCAGGAGGCACGACACGGCGGGTTGGATGACCGTGCCAGGCTGCGACGTAAGGGGGTGGCCTTGGCCCCTTTCGGCCGGATGCCCCGCAGCGCCGCGCCTGGTTGTTCGTCCGGGTGGGGCGCGCCCACCCCACCCGGAAGGGCGCTTCAGGCTCGCGCCACGGCCTCGGCAATCGCCTTGCCGACATCCACGGTGCCGGCCTGCCCGCCCATGTCGCGGGTGCGCGGGCCGCCCTCGGCCAGGAGCTTCTCGATGGTCTGGACGATGCAGTCGGCGGCTTCCTTCTCGCCGAGGTGCTCCAGCATCATCGCGCCGGACCAGATCTGGCCGATCGGGTTGGCGATGAACCTGCCGGCGATATCGGGGGCCGACCCATGCACCGGTTCGAACATCGACGGCGCGGTCTTCTCGGGGTTGATGTTGGCCGAGGCCGCGATGCCGATGGACCCCGCCACCGCCGGGCCGAGGTCCGACAGGATGTCCCCGAACAGGTTCGACCCCACCACCACATCGAACCAATCCGGGTGCTGCACAAAATGCGCGCAGAGGATGTCGATGTGAAACTGGTCCGTCGTCACCTCCGGATAGTTCTTCGCCATGGCGTCGAAGCGCTCGTCCCAATAGGGCATGGTGAAGGTGATGCCGTTCGACTTGGTGGCCGATGTAACCTTCCGCCGCTTGCGCGTCATCGCCAGTTCGAAGGCGTATTTCATGATGCGGTCGCAGCCGATGCGCGTCAGCACCGTCTGCTGCGAGACGAATTCACGGTCGGTGCCGGGGAACATCTTGCCGCCGATGGAGGAATACTCGCCCTCGGTATTCTCGCGAACCACGTAGAAGTCGATATCCTCCGGCCCGCGGCCGGCCAGCGGGGACTTCGACCCCGGCAGCAGCTTGCACGGCCGCAGGCTGACATACTGGTCGAATTGCCGGCGGATCGGGATCAGCAGGCCCCACAGCGAGACATGGTCCGGCAAGCCGGGCCAGCCGACCGCGCCGAGGAAGATCGAATCGCTGTCGCGCAGCCGGTCCATGCCGTCATCGGGCATCATCTTGCCGGTCTGGGTGTAGGTCTCGCAGGACCAGTCGTAGTGGGTGAGATCAAGATCGAAGCCAAAGCGGCGCGCGGCGGCATCAAGCACGCGCAGCCCCTCGGGCGTGGTTTCCTTGCCGATGCCATCGCCGGGGATCACGGCGATACGGTGCTTGCGCTGGGCCATGCGGGCTTCCTCCTGGTGGCGGCGCACCCTAAGGGCGCGCGCACCGAGCGCAAGGTCACGGCGCGACATCGTTGCGCTCATGCTACCGTTCGCGGCGATCGCCCGTCCCCGACCGGAGAGGCCGCCGATGCGCCTGCGCCCAGCCTTTGCCCTGTTGGCCCTGACACTGCTGGCCTGCGGCGACGACCTGACCGAGACCAGGCCACCCGAACACGCAGGCGACCGGACGCTCAGCCGGGCCGAATTGCGCTGGTGCATGTTCAACGACATCCGCATCGAGGCCGCGCGACCGGATATGCGCGGCGCCAAGCAGGGACAACTCCGGACCTTCAATGCCGCCATCGCGGAATGGAACGCCGGCTGCCGGCGCTACCGCTATTCGCGGTCCGACCGCGATGCCGTGCAGCGGCAACTGACCGAACGGCGTGCGGCGCTGGAGGCAGAGGGCAAGGCGCGCTTCGCAGTGACGGAGGTCCAGTAGCTACCGCCGCAGCCCCGGCGCCTCAATCGGCAGCCCGGCTGCGCGCGCCGCGAGGAACAGCTCCAGCGCAAGGTATTCCGGCGACCCCAGCGGCAGCTGCGTGGCCCGCACGCCGAGCGAACAGGCGCGCAACCGCCGGTGCAGCGACCCCACCGTGTTCCAGTCAAGCCGATAGGCCGGGTAGCCGGTGCCGAGGCCGTTGGAAATCACGTCGCCGCGCAGCCGCCGCCCGGCATTGTCGTCGTGGCATTGCCCGCAGGCCAGGTTGAGCTGCCCCTGGCGGGTTTCGTAGAAGCGCCGCCCCTGATCGAGGAAAGGCGCGGCAGCGCCGCCCGTCGCGACGCTCATCGGCAGGCCGCGCGAACGCTGCGCGATGGCGGCGGTGAGGGACAGCAGCGCGTCGCTCTCGTAGCCGAAGGGTGCCGCGCCCTGTTGCTGCGTGCGGCAGCGTTCGATACGCCCCTCCAGGTTCAGCAGCGCGCCATCGGGGGCGACCGCGGGGTAGCGCGTCGCGACCCCGGCCATGGAGTCGATCCCGCCATGGCAGGATTGGCAGGACCGTTCGCCGCGCTGCCACAGCGCCTCGCCTTCCTCCACCCAGAGCCAGCCGGGATGGCGCGACGGATCATCCTGCTGCGCGCGCAGTTCGGGCGAGAGGAAGTCGCGCGACGGCCGCAGGTCGGACGCCGCGGCGAACCCCGCCGTCAGAAGCAGCGCCACGGCCACCGCGCGGCGGATCACGTCACCACCAGGCGGGCCTCCCGCCCATAGGTCGTGCCGCCATCCTCGTCCCATTCGAAGACGATCGGGCTGTTGTCGACCGCGACGGTGGTGAATTCGATATAAGGGTTGGCGGTGATGCCTTGCGAGAGATCGGCGCGGAACACCTCCTCCCCCGCATAGGTCACGCGCATGGTGTGCAGGATCTTGCGCGGCAGCGGCGTCAGGCCCGGCGCGTCGATGGCGCGTTCCATCGGGTGACGCACCAGCACGCGGATGGTGATGACCTCGCCGCGCCGTGCGCGCTCCGGCAGGGTGATGCGTGCGACGATCGGTTCCGCCATCAGCCGGTCTCCACGCAGGCGCCAAGCACCACGATCACCTCGCGCACGGCGCGGTGGACAACGCCGGCGCTGGTCTCGGCCAGCACGATGATCCGCTGGGATGTGGCGAGGCGGATGCGCGTGGCGACCTCCGCGCGCCCCGCGCGCTGCGTCAGCGTGAAGGTGGCGACGCGCGGCACGGGGTTCTTCTCGGACAGGATGTGGATGGCGCGGACGTGGTTCTCCGCCGTCATCGGGCTATCGACGCGCACCGCGACATCGACCGAGTTGCCGTTCTCCGACAGCGGCGGCATCTCGAAGGCGATGCCGGTGTCGATGGGCGTGCGGCCGGCGAGGATGGCGCGCTCGGCGGCGGCCATGTCGGCCTCTTGCGCGGCCACCGCGGTAGCGACGACCGGCAGCAGCAGGACGGCGCGTCGTGTGGCGGCGATCATGCGGCTACTCCCGCAGCGTGATGAGCCAGGCGACGACATCCTCGATCTCCTGCGCGCTCAGCACCGGCCGGCCGGCGAAGCGCGGATCGACGCGGAGCAGGTCGTGGATGCGGTGGTAGGGCGGCATGATCGCGCCGGGATTGACCAGCGTCGGATCGACCTGGCGCAGCCTGATTTGCCCGGGCGTCAGGCGCGAACCCACGCCGGCCAAGGGCGGGCCGATTTCGCCCATGAAGGCTTCGCGGGGGTCGGGGATGCTGTGGCAGATCAGGCAATTCGCAGTCTCCCGGTTCTTCACCACCACCTCGCCGCGCGCGGCATCGCCGGAGAGGCCGGCGAGCGGTGCCTCGATGGCATCGCCCGCCACCGCGAAGGGCGCGACCTGGCCCGCCGCCGGCGATGCGGCGGCGAGCAGCAGGACCAGCGCCGCGCGCACCCTACGCGTCACATGCGTCCCGCGCGCTCACGCGTCACGTTGCGTCCCGCGCGCTCACGCGTCACGTTGCGTCCCGCGCGCTCATGCGCGACGCAAATCCTGGTCCTTCAGCGGCACCGAGCGGATGCGCTTGCCCGTCGCCGCGAAGATCGCGTTCAGCACCGCCGGCGCCGCCACCATGATGGTGGGTTCGCCGACACCGCCCCAGAAGCCGCCGGAGGGCATGACGATCGTCTCGACCTGCGGCATCTCGTCCATGCGCATGACGTTGTAGGTGTCGAAATTGGTCTGCTCGATCGCGCCGTCCTTCACGGTGCATTCGCCATAGAGCAGCGCCGAGAGGCCATAGACGAAGGACCCCTCCACCTGCATCTCGATCTGCCGCGGGTTGACCGCGACGCCGCTGTCGGTGGCCGCGACGATGCGGTGGATGCGCAGCACGCCGGCATCGCTGACCGAGACCTCGGCCGCGGCCGCCACATACGACCCGAAGCCCATCTGCTGCGCGATGCCGCGGAAGCGCCCCTCCGGTGGCGCGGAGCCCCAGCCGATGCGTTCCGCCACCGCGTTCAGCACAGCCAGGTGCTTCGGATGGTTACCCATCATCTTGCGGCGCAGCGCAAGCGGGTCCTGGTTGGTGGCATGCGCCACCTCGTCCAGGAAGCATTCCAGGTAGATGGCGTTCTGGTTGTGGTTCACGCCACGCCAGAAATGCGGCGGCACATGCGTGTTGCGCATCGCATGGTCGATCAGCAGGTTCGGGAAGGTGTAGCCGATCGCGCTTTCCGCCCCACTGGCGTTGAGCCCCTGGAACTGCACTGGGTCGCGCCCCTGCTGGAGCGCAGTGGGGAACACATAGGACAGGATCGACTGGCCGGAGATCCGCATGTGCAGCCCGGTGATGTTGCCCTGCGCATCGACGCCCGCGGTCATCTTCGCCTTGGTGACAGGGTGGTAGCGGCCATGCGTCATGTCTTCCTCGCGCGTCCACATCGTCTTGATGGGAACGCCCGGGATCTGCTTCGCGGTCAGCACCGCGTCGATCAGCCAGTCATGCGTGGTGCGCCGGCCGAAACCGCCGCCGAGATCGACGCGATGCACGTCGCATTGCGTCTGCGGCAGGCCGGCGGCCTGGGCGGTCGCGACCAGCGCGGCCTCGCCATTCTGCGTCGGGCACCAGACGTCGCAACGCTGGGCGGTCCAGACCACCGTCGCGTTCATCGGTTCCATCGGCGCGTGGTTCTGGAAGGGGTAGGAATAGACCGCTTCCACCTTGCGCGGCGCGGCGGCAATGGCCGCGCGCGCATCACCGTTGCTGTTGCCGACGAAGGCCTCGGCCGCGTCCAGCCCTTCGGTCAGCATGGCATCGATGGTCGATTGCTGGACGCTGGCATTCTCGCCGAGGTCCCATTCGACGGGCAGCGCATCCAGCGCCACCTTGGCCTGCCAGAAGGTATCGGCGACGACGGTCACCGCGCTGTCGCCCACCTGCAGAACATGCCGCACGCCGGGCATGCCGCTGACGCGCGCCGCGTCGAAGGACCGCACGCGGCCGCCAAACACCGGGCAACGCCGCGGCACCGCCACCAGCATCCCCGGCATCTTGAGGTCGGAGCCGTAAATCAGCGCGCCCGTGGTCTTGGCCGCGGTGTCGAGGCGCGGGATGGACCGGCCGATCACCGTCCATTCGCGCGGGTCCTTCAGCGGCACAGGATCGGGCGGCGTCAGGCGGGACGCCGCTGCCGCGACCTGGCCGTAGCGCAGCGTGCGTCCGGTTGGCGCATGGGTGATGACGCTGTCCTTCGCCGAGCATTCACCCACCGGCACGTTCCACTGCGCGGCGGCGGCCTGGGTCAGCATGATGCGCGCCGCCGCACCGCCGCGCCGAACATAATCCTGGCTCTGGCGGATGCCCTGGCTGCCGGCGGTGAGGAAATTCCCCCAGGCGCGGTTGCGCGCCAGGCTCTGGCCAGGGGTGACGTATTGCGTCTCAATCTTCGACCAGTCGCAGTGCAGTTCCTCGGCGATCATCTGGCACAGGCCGGTGCGCGTGCCCTGGCCCATCTCGGTGCGCGCCATGCGCAGCACCACGCGGTCATCGGGGTGGATGAGCACCCAGGCATTGACCTCGGGCGTCTCGGCCGCCGGCGCGGCCTGGCCCAGCGCACCCTTCGGCGCGATGTGGAAGCCGAGGACGAAGGCGCCGGCACCGGCCAGGAGGCCACGGCGGGAGGGGCGGATCTTGTTGATGGCGTTCATCGTCGTGCGCCCCTCAGCCCGTGGTGCCGCCGCGCACGGCGGCATGGATGCCGGCGCGCACGCGGTTGTAGGTGCCGCAACGGCAGATATTGGTCATCGCCTGATCGATGTCCGCATCCGTCGGGCGCGGTTTCTCGGCCAGCAGCGCGGCCGCGGCCATGATCATGCCGGACTGGCAGAAGCCGCATTGCGGCACGTCCAGCGCGCGCCAGGCCACCTGGATCGGGTGGTTGCCGTCCGGCGACAGGCCCTCGATCGTGACGATGCGCTGCGTTTCCTCGAAGGCCGAGACCGGCATGGAACAGGAGCGGATCGGCTGGCCGTCCACATGCACCGTGCAGGCGCCGCAGGCCGCGACACCGCAGCCGTATTTGGTGCCGGTCAGCCCGACATGGTCGCGGATGGCCCAGAGCAGCGGGGTGTCGGGATCGACCGTGACCTCCACCACCCGCCCGTTGACGTTGAGCTTCGCCATCGCCTGTGCCCCTCTGCTGACTGCGTGCCGACCATGCCATGTCCGCACGCCCTGCGTGCGACTTAGATGGGACGACGCGCGCGGCTTCAATCACGACCGCGGGATCGTGACGTTTCGTTACCCCGGCCGTGTCAAAGCCCCGCGCGCATCCGCCCCGGATTGAGGATACGCGCCGGATCGAGCGCCGCCTTCACCCGCGCGGCGATCGCCGCCAGCGGCGCGGGTTCCGGCGGCAGCACGGCAACAGCGAGGCGCAGCGCCTCCGGCGCGCGGAACAGCGTGCAGGTGCCGCCCGTCACCGCGGCGGCGGCCACCAACGCGTCATGCGCGGCAGCGCTGGCCGGCGCGGCGACCCAGACCAGGCCACCGCCCCAGTCGAGCAGCGCCCGCCCGCCCAGTGCCTCCGCCGCCAGCGCCACGTCCGGCCCGGCGGAAGGCCGCACGGAGATGCGCCACACAGCCTCATTCGCCTGCACGGCGAGCGGCACGGCGTCGCGCACCTCTCGCCAGAAGGCGCGGCTCGCCTCGCCTTCGACGATGGTGGCGTCGCCGAAGGCGGATAGGTCGTCGCGCAGGCGCCCGGTGCGGTAGGCCACCGACGCGGCGAAATCCTCGAGCCGCAGTGCCGCCAGATGCGGTTCGCCGGGCAGCAACGCCGCGCCGCTCACGCCGAAGGGGCTGCCGAGGCCGGCCGAGAGCGCGCGCACGCCCGTCGCGAGGTCCGGCACCCGCAGCAGCAGAGTCGCCGTGGCCTCGGGTGCGGGCAACACCTTGATGGTGACTTCCGTCATCACGCCGAGCGTGCCGTAGGACCCGGCAAGCAGCTTGCACAGGTCGAGCCCCGTGACGTTCTTCAGCACCCGGCCGCCGGAGCGCAGCACCTCGCCCGCGCCGTTCACGAAGCGCACGCCGAGCACATGGTCGCGCATGGCACCCCAGGCGATGCGGCGCGGGCCGGACAGATTTGCCGCGACGGTGCCGCCCAGCGTCGCGGGCGCATCGGCGCCCAGCAGCGCGCGCAGGTCGGGGGGTTCGGCGATCAGGTGCTGGCCCTTCTCGGCCAGCGCCGCCTCGATCTCCGGAATGGGCGTGCCGGCGCGGGCCGACAGCACCAATTCCGCCGGGCGATACAGCGTGATGCCCGAGAGGTTCCGCACCGACAGCGTCCGTGCCGCCTGGACCGGGCGCAGCAGGCCGCGCTTGGAGCCATTGCCCTCGATGGCCAGCGGTTCGCGGGCCGCATGCGCTGCCACGACTGCCGCCGCGACGCCGGCCTCGTCGGCGGGTGCCAGCACGTCCATCATTCGGCGGCCATCGCCAGCGGCGCGCCCTCCAGCGGAAACACCTTGGACGGGTTCAGCAGCCATTGCGGGTCGAAGGCGGTCTTGAGGGCGCGTTGCTGGTCGAGCTCGCGCGGCGTGAACTGCACGGACATCAGGTCGCGCTTCTCGACACCCACGCCGTGTTCGCCGGTGAGGCAGCCGCCGACCTCGACACACAGCGTCAGGATGGCGGCGCCGAAGGCCTCGGCGCGGCGGAAGGAATCCGGGTCATTCGCATCGAACATGATGAGCGGATGCAGATTGCCGTCGCCGGCATGGAACACATTCGCCACGCCCAGCCGGTATTCCGTGCTCATCTCGCCGATGCGCTTCAGCACGAAGGGCAGTTCGGACGTTGGGATGGTGCCGTCCATGCACAGATAATCCGGGCTGATCCGCCCGACCGCGCCGAAGGCGCCCTTGCGGCCCTTCCAGATCGCCAAGGACTGCTCGGCGGATTCAGCGACCTTCAGGCTTATCGGGTCGAAGCGCTCGCAGATCGCCTTGATGCGGTTGAGCAGGTCGTCCTGTTCCGCCGTGCTGCCTTCGACCTCGATGATGAGCATGGCCTCGGCATCCAGCGGATAGCCGGCATGGGCAAACGCCTCGCAGGCATGGATGCACGGCTTGTCCATGAATTCCAGCGCCACCGGGATGATGCCCGACCCGATGATGGCATCCACCGCCGCACCGGCGATCTCGGTGCCCTTGAAGGCGGCGAGCATGGCGCGGGCACCCTCGGGACCGCGCAGGATGCGGACGGTCACTTCCGTGACGATGCCGAGTTGCCCCTCCGACCCCGTGATCAGCCCCATCCAGTCGTAGCCGGCGGCATCGAGATGCGCCCCGCCGATGTCGATGATCTCGCCCTCGATGGTGACGAACTTCAGGCCCAGCAGGTTGTTCGCGGTGACGCCGTATTTCAGGCAATGCGCGCCGCCCGAATTCATCATGACATTGCCGCCGATCATGCAGGCGAGCTGGCTCGACGGATCGGGCGCGTAGAAGAAGCCATCGCCCTCCACCGCCTTGGTGATGCCGATATTGGTCACGCCGGCCTCGACCACGGCGAAGCGGTCGTCGAAGTCGATCTCCAGGATGCGGTTCATGCGCATCAGGCCGATCACCACGGCATCGGCCAGCGGCAGCGCGCCGCCGGACAGCGACGTGCCCGCGCCGCGCGGCACCACGCGCAGGCCGGTCTGGTGGCAATAGCGCAGGATGGCCGCGACCTGTTCGGTGGTGCGCGGCAGCACCACCGCGAGCGGCACCTGGCGATAGGCGGCAAGCCCATCCGTCTCGTAGGGCTTGAGGCGCGTCTCGTCGCCGATCACGCCATCGCCGGGCAGCAGGGCGCTCAGCGCGGCCAGGATTTCCTCGCGGCGCGCCAGGATCTCGGGCTTCGGGGCGGGTTGCGCAATCACGGCAGTCATCCTCGTTGCAGGCGGAAGATGAGCGTGCCAGTGCGGGCCGGCAAGCATGAAGGACCGTTGCGGAACGGCACCGGCCGGCGCAGCATCCGCCGGGGCGTTGGTCCCCGGAGGAACGAGCGATGCGACACGTCCTGCTGGCGACGGTGCTGGCGACAGGACTGGCGGCACCTGCGCTGGCGCAACGCGCCGGCACCTACGGTGTCGAGGGACAGGGCGCCGACGGGTCCCGCTATGAGGGGAGTGTCACCCTCGCCCCCCTCGGGCAAAACACATGGCGCGTGACCTGGCATGTAGGCAGCGACACGGCCGAGGGCGTCGGAATCCTGATCCCGCAGGGGCCGCTGCTGGTCGTCGGTTACACGATGGGCGGGCAGACCGGCGTCGCCGCCTATGCCGTGCAGGCCGACGGGCGGCTGCTCGGCACCTGGACGCAGGGCCACGGCGGCGGCATCGGCACCGAGGTCATGCGCCCCGGCGGCGCGGCGGGGAAATGATAAAGGGGGCCGAAGCCCCCCTGTCACGGCGCAGGCGTCGGGCCCGCCGCGCGATCAGCCCTGGCGGGCCTTCAGGCGCGGGTTCTTCTTATTGATCACGTAGACACGGCCGCGCCGGCGCACCAGGACGCAGTTCTTGTCGCGGGTCTTCGCGGTCTTCAGGGAATTGCGGATCTTCATGGTCAACCTCTTGGAGGCGCGCTTCTAGGGGCCGTCGCAGGCCAAGTCAACCGCCTGTGGCCGGCCATGGCGGTGGCCCCGGCGCGCGGGTATAGCACAGGCCCCTGCCCGCCGGACATGATGACCGACAACACCGATTTCGAGATCTTCCTCGCCACCGTCCCGGGCCTCGAACCCGTGCTGGCCGAGGAGGTGCGCCTCAAGGGCTTCAAGCGCCCGAAACCGGTGCCCGGCGGCGTGGTGACGCGCGGCGGCTGGCCGGAGGTCTGGCGGGCGAACCTGTGGATTCGCGGGACGGGCAGCGTGCTGGCGCGCATCGCATCCTTCCGCGTGGTGCATCTGGCGCAGTTGGACACGCTGGCGCATCGCGTGTCCTGGGCGGAATTCCTGCGCCGCGACGTGCCGTTCCGCGTCGAGGCATCCTGCGCGGGGTCGCGCCTCTATCACAGCGGCGCCGTGGCGCAGCGGATCGCCACCGCCATCCGCGACACGATCGGCGCCCCGGAATCGCCCGACGCCGCGGTGACCGTGATGGCGCGTGTCGAGAAGGATGTCTGCACCATCAGCATCGATACTTCCGGCGAGCCCCTGCACAAGCGCGGCTACAAGGAAGCGGTGAACGCGGCGCCCCTGCGCGAGACCATGGCCGCGCTGTTCCTGCGCCAATGCCGCTATGACGGCACGGAGCCGGTGCTCGACCCGATGTGCGGGTCCGGCACCTTCGTGATCGAGGCGGCCGAGATCGCCGCGCGCCTGAACCCCGGCCGCGCCCGCGCCTTCGCCTTCGAACAGCTCGCCACCTTCGACGCCGAGGCCTGGGGCCGCATGCGCGCCGTCACCCGCGACCGCGGCGCCGCCATCCGCTGCCACGGCCGCGACCGCGATGCCGGGGCCATCGCCATGAGCCAGGCCAATGCCGAACGCGCCGGCGTGGCCGACATCACGGAGTTCCGGCAGGGCGCGATCAGCGAATTGCAGCCGCCCGCGGGCCCGCCGGGCCTCGTGATCCTGAACCCGCCCTTCGGCGCACGGCTGGGCGACAGCGCCGCCCTGACGCCGCTCTATCGTGCGCTCGGCCAGGTGCTGAAGGCGCGCTTCGCCGGCTGGCGCGTGGGCCTGGTGGCGCAGGAGGCCAAGCTGGCCCATGCCACCGCCCTGCCCTTCCTGACCCCCGGCCCGCCGGTGCCGCATGGTGGGCTGCGCGTGACGCTGTTCCGCACCGGCCCACTGGGCTGACCGCTGCGGCGCGGCTCAATCCGCCGCCGAGCGCCGCACCGCCTGCTCCTCCGCCGCGATGCGCGCGAAGCCCTCGCGCGTCTGCGGCAGCTTGCGCCCCAGAATCTGTTCCGCGACCTGCGTGCGCAGCACCTGTGCCGTGCCGCCGGCGATGGCGAACATGCGCGCGTCGCGCAAATGCCGCTCCATCGGGTTGTCGCGCGAATACCCCGCCGCGCCCCAGACCTGCAGCGCCTGGTTGGTCACGCGGATCGCCATATCGGCCGCCATCACCTTGGCCTGCGCGGCGGCCAGCCGGTCCGGGAAGCCGTTCGGCCCGGCCGAGCGCGCTGCCCGCCACACCAGCGCGCGCGACGCCTCCAGCTCGATCGACATGTCGGCCAGCATCCATGCCAGGCCCTGGAATTCGGCGATCGGCCGGCCGAATTGCCGGCGCGACTGCGCGCGGTCCAGCGCGTGGTCATAGGCGCCCGCCGCGATGCCCAGCGCCGCCGTCGCCGCGCCCACGCGCTGGCCGTTATAGGCATCCATCAGCCGCCCGAAGCCGCGCGCCCAGCCGCCGGGCGGGCGCAGCACCATGGCGTCGGGCACGACCAGGCCGCGCATCGCGATATTCGCCTCGGGCATGCCGCGCAGGCCCATCGAGGGGATGCGCTCGGCGGTCATGCCGGGCGGCATGGCATCGCCGTCGCGCACCACGATGAAGCCGCCGATGCCCTTCTCCTCGCCATCCTCGACGGCGCGGGCAAACACCAGGTGCAGGCGGGAGACGCCGCCGCCGGTGATCCAGGTCTTGTCGCCCTCGATCACCCAGTCATTGCCGTGGCGCACGGCGCGGGTGCGCATGTCGGTGGCCGCTGAGCCGGCCTCGGGCTCGGTGATCAGGATGGCGGGCTTGTCGCCGGCCAGGACCAGCTCGGCCGCGATGCGCTTCTGGGTCGGCGTGCCATAGGCCATGATGGCGCCGATCGCGCCCATGTTGGCCTCCACGGCGATGCGGCCGCAGACGGCGCAGGCCTTGGCGAATTCCTCGATCACCAGCACCGCGTCGAAATAGGACAGGCCGCGCCCGCCCCATTCGCGCGGGATGGTCAGGCCCATGAAGCCGGCCTCGGTCATGCGCTTGACCATCGGCCAGGGGTATTGTTCCGCGCGGTCGGTCGCGGCCGCCTGCGCGGCGGCCTCGCGGGCCAGTTCGCGGGCGCTGTCGCGCAGATGGGCTTCGGCTTCGGTCAATCCATCCATGGCGTCAGCCTCCCCGGATACGGCGTTCGATCGCCTCGGTCGCGGCGCGGTCCAGCCGCAGCGCCTTGGCGAACCCATCAAGCCAGGCGCGTTCGGCGCCTTCGATCGAGGCCGCGCCGGCGACGGCCGCGGCATAGACCTGCGCCGCCAGCATCGGGTCCCGCGCCTCGCGCGCCAGGGCCTCGGGCGTGGCGCTGCGGTCGAATTCGGCCAGCACCGCATCGCGCGCGGCCTGGCCCAGGCCCGCCGCATCGAGCTGGTCAGCGATGCGCGCGCGTTCGGCGGCATCGACCTGGCCATCGGCCTTGGCGGCGGCGATCATGGCGCGCAGCATCAACAGCCCTTCGCGATCCTCGGCCGAGATCGGCGGCGGCGCGGGGACGCCCGGCCACCGCCCCCCCGGGTGGGGCGGCGGGGGGGTCCCCCCCCCGCCCCCCCCCCGGCCGGCGGGGGGGCGCGGGGCCGCGCCCCCCCCGCGGCCCGTGGGGGCGGCGCGGCGCGGCCCCCCCCCCCCCGCCCCAAGGATCACGGCCTGCCGCGGGCACGCTGCCGCGCGCGGATTTCACGCCGGCGGGCAGCGGCGCCGGCTTGCCGGCGGGCGCCGAACCGCTCCGGCCGACCGGCTTGGCGGGCGCCGGGCGCGGCGGCGCAGGCGCGGGCTGCTGGGCCTTCGCCATCGCCTCGATCGCCGCGCCGGCCAGCATGGCCAGCGCGCGCCCGAGGTCCTGGCCGCCACGCGGCGATGCGCGCCGCCGCGTGCCACGCGCGGGCCGGCCTCCGCCAAGCACGGCCCCCAGCACGCCGCCAAGGTCGAACTGCGCCATCCGCCGGCCTCCCTCCGCCTCGAATCGTTGCTACAGGTCGGCGAGCGCCGCGGCAATGGAGGGCGCCAGGGCGCGGAATTCGTCGGCACGCGGGCTGCGCGCGCGCCAGGCCAGGCCGATCCGTCGCGCCGCACCGCCCGCCACCGGGCGCAACGCCACCGGGGCGCCATTCGCAACCCCGCCGGCGAGCGCCATGCGCGGCAGGATGGTCACGCCCAGCCCACCGGCCACCATCTGCACCAGGGTATGCAGCGACGTCGCGGCGAATTCCTCCGCCAGCGGCGCCGCCGGCAGGCCGCAGGCAGCCAGCACCTGGTCGCGCAGGCAATGCCCCTGCTCGAGCAGCAGCAGCCGTTGCCCAGCCAGCGCCGCTGGCGACACCGCGTCGCCCTGCGCCAGCGCATGCCCCGGCGGACAGGCCAGGGTGAAGGGATCCTCCGCGATGGCCAGCGTCTCGGCGTCGCCGCTCTCGCAGGGCAGCCCCAGCAGCAACAGGTCGAGCTGCCCGGCATCGAGCCCCTCGCGCAGTCCATCCGCCAGGTCCTCGCGCAGCCACAGGTGCAGGCGCGGATGCTCGGCGCGCAGGCGGGGCATCAGCCGCGGCAGCAGGAATGGCCCGATGGTGGGCACGACACCCAGGCGCAACGACCCGGTCAGCGGTTCGCGTGCCGCGTCGACCGTCTCCACGAAGGTTGTCAGCGCCACCAGCGCGGCCCGCGCGCGCCCGACCAGGTCGCGCCCGAGCGGCGTGAAGACCGGCCGCTTGCCGCCGGTGCGCTCCAGCAGCGGCGCGTCCAGCTGGCGCTCGAGCGCCAGGATGCCCGAGGACAAGGTGGACTGGGTGACCGCGCAGGCGGCCGCGGCCCGGCCAAAGTGGCGATGTTCGGCAAGCGCCACGAGGTAGCGAAGCTGCTGGGGACTCGGCAGGGACATCATGCGTGGGGAAGACTACGCCGAACCGGCACCGCGCCATGGCGCCGATTGCATGGCCGCCCCGCGGCAGGCGAGAAGCCCGGCACGCGCTATGCCGCGTCGGCACCCTCGCCGGCCGCCAGGCCGGTCAACGTGGCGCGGCCGGTCAGCTCGATGCCGGCATGCCCGTGCAGGCGGATCCAGCCACGCTTGCGGAAGGCCGAGACGGCGCGGCTCACGGTCTCCAGCGTCAGGCCGAGGAACTCGCCGATATCCGCGCGGGTCGCCGGCAGGCCGAAGACCGGCCCGACATGGCCGCGGCGTTCCTGCGCCTCGGCGAGGGAGACCAGGAATGCAGCGACGCGTTCCTCGGCGCTGAAGCGGGCCAGCGCCAGGATGTGGTCCTGGCTGGCCGCGAGCTCGCGCGCGCAGAGTTCGAGGAAGCGGCGCTCCATCACGGGATAGCGGCGGAACAGGGTCTCGAGCCGCCGCCGGTCGAGCCGGCAGACGGTGCCCCGCGTCAGCATCTCGGCGCCAAACGCGTGCTCGTCCTCCGGCGTGAAGCCAAGGATGTCGCCGGCGAAGCGAAATCCGATCACGGCCTGCCGGCCATCGGGCAGCACGCGGGTCAGCCGAGCCATCCCTTCCGTCAGCGTATAGATGTGGCCGGCGCGATCGCCCTGCCGGAAGATGGCGTCCCGCTGATCGAGAGTGAGCCGCTCGCTCTCACCGGACATGTCGTCCAGCGCCGCGGCGTCGAGCGTCGCACAGAGCCCGATCGAGCGCGAGCCGCATTTCGCGCAGACATCGGACTCGGTTCCGAGACCGTCCATCAGCGCGCGCGCGGTGTCGAGCGGATGCATGTTGCGCCTTCACTTGCGATTGCGGACGCGGCGTCCCCGAAGCACTGACCGACGAATGTCAGTCTCGACGCATGCGTGTGCTGGATCAAGAAGAATACGGTCTCCGCCAGCGCATGGCAGCCCATCGCGCACCAAACGCCGGATCGGCACGCTGCACGCGGCCACCGCACCGCGGTTCCGGCCAGCCCGCACCGCGATTCTTCGCGACACGCCCAGGCGCGCATGTCGAATGCCCGGTGACGGCGCCGGCCGGCGCCTTAAGTTCGCCGCATGCCCGATCCCGCGATTCTCTGGTTCCGCCACGACCTTCGCCTGGCCGACAACCCCGCGCTGGCCGCGCTGGCGGGGCGACCCATCCTGCCGGTCTTCATCCTGGAGGACGGCCCCTGGGCGCCTGGCGGCGCGGCGCGCTGGTGGCTGCATCACAGCCTGGGGGCGCTCGGGCGTGACCTCGCGGATCGCGGGGCGCCGCTGCTCCTGCTGCGCGGCGACCCGCGGGCGTTGATCCCCGACCTCGCCGCGCGGATCGGCGCCGCCGAGGTCCATGCCGGCCGCCGCAGCGAACCCGCCGGCCGGCGCTGCGATGCGGAAACCCATGCCGCGCTTCAGGCCACGGGTGCCAGGCTGGTGCTGCACCGCAGCGCGCTGCTGCATGAACCGCACCAGGTCCGCACTGGCGGCGGCACGCCCTATGGTGTGTACACGCCCTTCTCGCGCAGGCTGTTCGTGCTGCTGGAGGAACTGCCGCCGCCGCTGCCTGCACCCGAGCGGATCACCCCCGTGGCCGACGCGCAGCAGGGGCTGGAACGCGACGCGCTGGCTCTGCTGCCGCAGCCGCCGGAACCGGACTGGGCCGCCCGCTTCGCCGACCACTGGCAACCGGGCGAAGCCGGCGCTGCCGCGCGCCTCGGCGCCTTCCTGGAGCACGGCCTCGCCGACTACGCCGCGCGCCGCAACGATCCCGGCGCGGCCTGGGGCACCTCGGGCCTGTCGCCCCACCTGCACCTGGGCGAGATCTCGCCGCGCCAGGTCTGGCTCGCGGCGCGGGCCAAGGGCGGCAAGGGCGTCGAGACCTTCCTCAAGGAATTGCTGTGGCGGGAATTCTCCCACCACCTGCTGTGGCACCGGCCGGAGATGCCCGGGGCGCCGCTGCGCGCCGAATTCACGGCCTTCCCGTGGCAGCCCGATGCCGCGCTGCTGCGCGCCTGGCAGCGCGGGCGCACCGGCTACCCCATCGTCGATGCCGGCATGCGCCAGCTTTGGCAGACCGGGTGGATGCACAACCGGGTGCGCATGATCGCCGCATCCTTCCTGGTGAAGCACATGCTGCAACCCTGGCAGCAGGGCGAGGCCTGGTTCTGGGACACGCTGGTCGATGCCGACCTCGCCGCCAATGCCGCATCGTGGCAATGGGTGGCCGGCTGCGGGGCGGATGCGGCGCCGTATTTCCGCATCTTCAACCCGGTGCTGCAGGGCGAGAAGTTCGACGCCGCCGGCCGCTACGTGCGGCGATGGTGCCCGGAACTGGCCGCACTGCCCGACCGCTGGATCCATCGCCCGCACGAGGCGCCGGACGTCGTGCTGCGGGGTGCGGGCATCGTGCTGGGACGCGACTACCCGAACCCGGTGGTGGACCTCGCGGCCGGGCGCGCGCGCGCACTGGCCGCCTTCGCCGCCATCAAGGGCGCGACGGCGGCGTGAGCACGAGCGTCGATTCCCTGCGCGCCGCAGGCTTCCGCGGACTTCGGGTGGTGGGCGACGTGCACGGCGATGCGCGCGGCTTCGATGCCGCGATCGCCGGTGCGGCGGCCGCACGCCTGTTCGTGGTGCAGTTGGGCGACCTGACCGACCACGGCCCGGACAATCCCGGCGTGCTGCGCGCTGCCTTCGCGCTGATCGACCGCGGAGGCGGGCTGTTCCTGCTGGGCAACCACGACCACAAGCTGCGGCGCGCGCTGCTGGGCGAGGGCGTGCGGATCGAGAAGGCCGGGCTGGGCCGCACGCTGGCGCAGATCTCGGACGCGCCGGACGGCGCCGCCATCGCGGCGCGCGCGATCATGGAGATCGGCCGCGCGCCCGCCTGGCTGCGGATCGGGCGATGGTTCTTCGTTCATGCCGCCTTCCATGATGCGATGGTGCAGCACGCGCCGCCGCCCGATGCCGGCACGCAGCGGCCGGAGGGGCTGGTGGGGCGGGCCATCTTCGGCCAGGTGACCGGCCGCATGGGCGCAGATGGCTTCCCGGTCCGCCTGGTCGGCTGGGTGGACCGCGTCCCGGCCGGGCTCACGGTGATGGTGGGACACGACAACCGCTCGCGCGATGGACGGCCGTTGACGATGGTGAATGCGCGGGGCGGTCGGGCGGTGTTTCTCGACACCGGCGCCGGCAAGGGCGGCGCGCTGGCCTGGCAAGACCTCGCTTTCGACGACGCGCCGGCCGGTGGGGAGCCGCCCGGCCCCGCGAGCGGGTTCTAGGGTATGCTGCGTTCGCTCGCGTTCACTTCGCAGGCTCCAGCCTATTGTTTTCAGATCATCTGCACGCGTTCAGACGATTTCATCTGAACGCGATCTGCACCAGGCGCGCCGCGGCCGGCGCGTGCCAGCCGGCGGATGGCCGCGCGCTACCCCCAGAGCTTCGCGTTCGCCAGTTCCTCGGCGATCCGCTCGGCGGCAGCAGCCAGCAGCGCCTCGCCCTTCGCCGCGCTCGCCGCGCGCGCGTCGCCGACCACGCCGGAGGGCGTGATGTCCTTGAAGGACCGCCGGCGGATCATGGCGGCCGGCTGGCCTTCGGGGCGCGTGGAATGCGGGCCGTGGGCGTCCGGCAGACGATCGGCGCGCAGCGCCTCGGGCATCAGGGCCATCATCATGGATGTCTCGGCTTCGCAGGCATGCAGCACGGTGGACTGGCGCTCCAGGATCGGCGCGAAGGCGTCGCCGGCCAAATGCCAATAGGTGCCCGCGGCCACGGCAATGCCGAATTCGGCCTGGCATTCGCCGCCGACCACCGCCACCGCCTCGGCATTGCCGCCATGGCCGTTGAGCAGCATCACGCGCTTGAAGCCGGCGCGCATGGCGGAGCGCACGACGCCGCGCAGCACCGCCGAGAAGGCCGCGAAATCGAGCGTCACGGTGCCGCCGAACGGAACATGGTGTTCGGCGAGGCCGGTCCAGACGCAGGGCATGACCACCACCGGCTGGCCCGCCGCCGCCATGCGCTGCGCGACGCGCTGCGCGACCGCGCTGGCGCAGACGATGTCGACGCCGGTCGCCAGATGCGGCCCGTGCTGTTCCAACGACGCCACCGGGACGATCACCAGCGCGCCCGCCTCGGCGCGGGCGTTCAACTCGGCGAAGGTGAGCTTCATCCACTCGATGTCGGTCGCGGCGGCCATGGCGTTCTCCTGCGTCTGTGCGGGCAGGATGGAGCGCGGCCGCTCAGCCGTCGAGCGCCGCCAGGAAACGCGCTGCCTCGGCGCGCATCGCCGCGACCTTCTTCGGGTCCATCCTGGCCAGCGTCCGCAGCGGCATCGCCATGCGCGGGTTCTTCGCGAAGCGGTCGCCGTGCCGCGCCATGAAGTCCCAGTAGAGAAAGTTGAAAGGGCAGGCGCGCGGCCCGGTGGATTGCTTCACGTCATGCGCACAGTCGCCGCAATAATCCGACATGCGGTTGATATAGGCGCCGGACGCTGCATAGGGCTTGGACGCCATCACCCCGCCATCGGCATGGATCGCCATGCCCTGCGTGTTGGGCAGTTCCACCCAGTCGAAGGCATCGGCATAGACGGCGAGGTACCAGGCGTTGATGTCTGCCGGCGCGACGCCGGCCAGCAGCGCGAAATTGCCGGTCACCATCAGCCGCTGGATGTGGTGGGCATAGGCGAGGTCGCGGGTCTGCGCGACGGTCTGCTCGACGCAGCGCATGGTGGTCGGCGCGCCCCAGTAGAAACCGGGCAGCGGGCGATGGGCGTCGAGCGCATTGCCCTGCGCGTAGGCGGGCATGAGGTGCCAGTAGATGCCGCGCACATATTCCCGCCAGCCCAGGATCTGGCGGATGAAGCCCTCGGTGGCGTTCAGCGGCGCGCGGCCTTCCATCCAGGCGCGTTCCGCCGCACGGCAGGCCGCCATCGGGTCGAGCAACCCGACATTCAGGCTGGTCGAGACCAGCGCGTGGAACATGGTCGGCTGGCCGGCCGCCATCGCATCCTGGTAGTCGCCGAACATCGCGAGGCGATCGGTGACGAAGGCGTCCAGCGCGGCCGTCGCGTCCTTCGCCGTGACCGGCCAGGCGAAGCCCTCGACATCGCCGAAATGCGCGCCGAAGCGTTCCGTCACCAGGGCCATGACCTCGCGCGTGATGGCATCGGGCGCGAAGCGACGCGGCGGTGGCGGCGTGAGACCTTTGGGCAGCGCGGAGCGGTTCTCGGCATCGAAGTTCCACTGGCCGCCGGCGGGCTCATCGACTTCCATCAGTAGGCCGGTCTCGCGGCGCATCTCGCGGTAGAAGAATTCCATGCGGTACTGCTTGCGCCCCGCCGCCCAGGTGCGGAAGCGCGGCAGCGAACACAGAAAGCGGTCATCCTCGCGGATCTCGACCGGGACGCCGGTCGCGGCTTCCCATCCCTGCATATCGGCCAGCACGCGCCATTCGCCCGGATGCGTCGCGACGATGCGCGCGGGGCGGTGGCGGGCGACGGCGCGCGCGACCTCGCCGGCGAAGGATTGCGTGTTCGTCGGGTCGTCCAGCCGTACATGGTCCACCTCGACCCCGCGCGCCGCCAGCGCGCGGGAGAAATGCCGCATGGCCGAGAGCACGAGCACGATCTTCTGCGGATGGTGCGGGACATAGGTGCATTCGGCCTGCACCTCCATCAGCAGCACCGTGTCGGTCGCGGGGTCGAGCCCATTCAACGCCGAGAGCGCGCGTGAACACTGGTCGCCCAGCACCACGCGCAACACACCGCCGGTCATGCGGGTTCGTAGGCGATGTCAGTGCCGTCCTCGCCCGTCGCGGCGAAACCGATCCAGCGCCCGGCGGCATTGAAGGTGATGGTGGCGCTGACATCGCCCGAGCAGGTGTATTCGCTGGCGCCGCCGGGCAGGCGCCGCGACCGCCACGCCAGCGCCATCGCGCGGCCAGTGCTGGTGCCGAACAGCGGCACGCGGCCGCCCATGCGCGGCATCAGCCACCAGGACAGCGGCGCGGCGTCGGCGGGCAGGCGTTGTGGCCCTTCGCTGCCGTCCAGCAGCACGGCGTTGCCTGTCGCCTCGCCGCGCACCTCGACGATGCGACCATTGCGATTGAGCCGGGACACCACGCTGCGGAATCGTTCGCCGAGCGTCACCTCCACGTAGCGGTGTTCGTAGCGATACACCACGATGCCGAGGACGCGCGGCGTGATCACCAGTTCGGAGGTGGCAATGCGTTCCGACCCGCGCTGGGCGAAGCGCACCACATGCGTGCCCACGACGGCACCGCGGCGCATCACGCGGAAGGCGTAGTCGCCCTCGGCCGCCGCCGCGGGCAGCGCCAGGGTGGCAGGCAACAGCAGGGCGGCGCGACGGTGCATCAGCCGCGAATCCGCACCGTGGACCGGCCACCATCCACCGCCATAACCTGCCCGGTGATCCAGCCCGCGGCGTCCGACAGCAGGAAATCCGCCAAGGCGGCGGCATCCTCGCCTTCGCCCAGGCGCGCGATGGGATGCTGCTTCGCCATGGCCTCGGCCATCTGTGCGTTCTCGGTCAGACCCGCCGCCATGGCGCTGCGCGTCAGCGACGGCGCGATGCAGTTCACGCGCACCGGCGCCAGTTCGGCGGCGAGCGCGACCGTCAAGCCCTCGACCGCTCCCTTGGCGGCGGCGATGGCTGCATGGTTCGGGAAGCCGGCCCGCGCGGCGATGGAGGAAAACAGCACGACCGACCCCTTCGCCGCCGCCAGCGCATCCTGCGCCGCCTGCACGGCCATCGCGGCACCCAGCGCATTCAGCCGGAAAGCATCGAGGAAATCGGCCTCCGTCGTACGCTTCAGCGGCCTCAGCACGATCGAACCCACGCAATAGGCGAGCCCGGCCAGCGCGGGCCCCGCCGCCGCCACGGCTGCGCGCAGCGCAGCATGGTCCGTCGCGTCGGCCGGCACCGCCAGGCTGCCGGGCAGCTCGGCCGCCAAGGCGTCGAGCCGCGCGGCGTCGCGCGCCACCAGGACGACCCGCGCGCCCCGCGCCGCGCAGCGCCGCGCCAGCGCCGAGCCCACCGCGCCGGTGGCGCCAACCACCATGATCGTTCCCGCCATGTCGTCTCCGGAATTTCATCATCCGCCACCGCAGATGGGGCGGCATAGGTGCCGCAGGAGGGGCCGTCCAGGTCGCGACAGACGGCGTGGTCCGTGGCAGGATGCACAGACGATGCGCCAGCTCCTGCTCCTCCGGCATGCCAAATCATCCTGGGACGACCCGTCATTGCCAGACCATGCGCGGCCGCTGAATGCCCGCGGGCGGCGCGCCGCGCAGGCGATGGCGGCCGCTATGCAGGATCTGGGGCTGGCCCCGGAGGTGGTGCTGGTGTCCTCCGCACGGCGGACGCTGCAAACGCTCGAGGCCATCTCGCCCTTCCCGGACAGCCCGATGGTCGAGCCGATGGACGACCTGTACCTGGCGCCCTGGCCCCGACTTGTCGACTTGCTGCGCCGGGCGCCCGAGACCGCGCGCAGCGTCATGCTGATCGGCCACAATCCCGGGCTGCAGGACCTGGCGTTGGCGCTGGTCGGCGCCGCCGGCATGACCGGAAGTGCGGCCGTTGCCGCCCGGCGCATCGCCGAGGGCTTCCCGACCTGCGCCTTGGCCGAATTCAGCATCGCCACGCCCTGGCACGACTTGGCGGAGGGTGGCGGCCGGCTGGTGCGCTTCCTGGCGCCGGCGGACCTGCCGGAAATGGCGCTGTAATCATGTCGGCCGCCACATCCGCCGCGAACCGTTCGCCTGTCGCTGAGCCCGCAGCCGAGACGCTGGCGCCGCGGCCTGGTTCGCCGGACACCCCCACGCCGGACGCCGTGACCCTCGAATTCGCCCTGCCCCATGCGGCGGCGGCCCGGCTCGCGCGGCTGCCCTTCGTGCAGTCCCACCGGGCAGGCCGCACGCGCACCACGGCCGCCGAGACGATATGGTCGGATACGCCGGATGGCGCGCTGTCGGCCGAGGGGCTGATCCTGGAAGCGCCTCGACGCGGCAAGCGGGTGCTGCGCCGGTTGCTGCCGAAGCCCGATGCGGCCTGGCATCCGGCCCAGCCGCCCGGCACCGAGGCCGAGTACGATGCCCATGAAGGGCCGTCGCTCGCCGAGGATGCGCCGCTCGTGGCGGTCGCGGCCTTCACCGGACGCCGCCAGGCCTTCGGGCTGGACCTGCGTGACGGCACTGCGGCAGTCGTGTTGCTGACGGGGCGGCTGCGGAGCGTGGCCGCCGAACGCGATGTCGCGCGGCTCTGCCTGACCGGACCGCTGCCGGCGGTGATCGCCGCGGCGCGTGGCATCGCCGCTGAGTTGCCGCTCGCGCCGCCCCTGGTGACGTTGGCCGAGGAAGCCCGCGCCATGGCCGGCGGCACACCGCCTCGCCCACATCGCCTGGGGCCGCCCGACACCGGCGCCGCGGCGTCCACCGAGGATGCCTTCGTGCGGGCGGTCGGGCATCTGCTCGAGGTCCTGCACCAACAGGCGGCGCGCATCCGGCACGGCGGCGGCCCCGAGGCCGTGCACCAGAGCCGCGTCGCTCTGCGGCGGCTGCGGTCGGTCCTGCGCGTGTTCCGCGATGCGACAGACGGGCCCGAACTCCGCAGCCTGGATGCCCGGCTGCGCGAAGTCGTGGCGGTGCTGGGCCCGGCGCGCGACTGGGATGTCTTCCTGGCCGGCACCGGGCACCAGGTCGGCACCGCCTTTGCCGAGGACGCGCGGGTCGCCGCCTTGCTGCGCGCCGCGGAGGCACGGCGCAGCGCCGCCTATGACGCAGCGCTTGCCATGGTCGGCGCACCTGGCTGGCGGGCGCTGCTGATCGACGCGCTGGCGGTGCTGCTGGCCCGCCCCTGGCGGGATACCGACCAGGCCGAACACCGCGCCGCGCAGGACCTGCCCGCACGCGCCTTCGGCCGGCTGGTGCTGGACCGGCGCTGGTCCCGCCTGCGCCGCGCCGGCGCCGAATTCGCGACGCTCTCGGCCGAGCAGCTTCATGAACTGCGCCTCGACGGCAAGCGCCTGCGCTACGCCGCCGAGGTCTTCGCCCCGCTGTTCGACGACCGGCGCGCTAGGCGCTTCCTGCGGCGGCTCGGCAGGCTGCAGGATGGCCTTGGGATCGCCAACGATGCCGCCGTGGCGCGCGGGTTGGCGCGCGCCCTGTCCACCAGCGCCGCCGGCCGGGGCTGGGCGGTGGGGTGCGTCGAGGGATGGTGCGAGGCGCGGGTTGCGGTTCATCGCGACGATGCACTGGCAGCATGGCGCCGTCTGGGCGGCAAGGATCGTTTTTGGACAGGCGATTAGACGAAATTCCTTAAGCTTTACCCTGGCCAGCGCCACGTCACGGTTTCGCTTTTCCGTGCTTCCGGCGGTTGCACCCACCTGCCGGTCCGTTTAACGATCCGCGCGTGCTTGAGAGACGCCGCATCTTCAAGGGCCGCAGGACCCGCCCCCGCTTCCGCGGTGCGGCTCTGCTGTTGACCGCCGCGATCGCCGCGCCCGCGGTGCTCGGCGTTGCGCTCCCATCCAACCTGTTCGGCTCGGCGCCTACCGACCGCCATTGGCGTGCCGAGGCCGGCGCTATCCGGATCGTGGACGGCGAAACCATCGGCCTTGGTGAGCGCATCGTACGGTTGGATGGCGTGGCCGCGCCGGCGCGCGGCGAGACGTGCCGGGGATCCTCGGGCGCCGTGTTCGACTGCGGCGGCGCGGCGACGGCGGCATTGACACGCCTGGTGGCCGGTCGGGCTGTCGATTGCCGGATCGTCGGGCAGGACGCCTTCGGTCGTGGTCTTGGCCAATGCGATGCGGCCGGGTCGGACCTGAACCGCGAGTTGGTCGGCAATGGCTTCGCGGTGGCGACTTCCGCCTCGCTTCGTGCTCACGAAGCAGCCGCGCGGCGAACGTCGCAGGGTCTGTGGGCGCATGGCGCCGGCGCGCCGCCGAACTGGTCGACGCGCAACTGATCCTGGCGGCAAAAGCCGACCGATCCGCGCGGGGATGCCGCGATTTCGACGAATGTTTGGATATCGGCGCGGCGGGCGCATTCGGTTGCGTTGCCGATGGCGCGCGCTCACTCCATCCTTGCACACGCGGGACCGTTGCCCAGACAACGGCGCCGCGTAGGGCATCGGCCGGCGAACCGCAGCGATCGCGCGGCCACGCGCTGACCCTGCCGGTTTGCCAAGCCCCTGCCCACCGCCTTATCTTGCGCCGCACCAATTCCGGGCCTGGCGGGATGCTCCGCGCGACCGGACGACCTGAGGAAATTCCCGCATGAGCAGCAAGGCCGCCGGCGCCATCACTGTCACGATGGAGGGCTCGAACAAGAGCGTCTCCCTGCCCCTGCTTGGCGGCACGCTCGGACCGAACGTGGCCGACATCCGCAAGCTGTATGGCGAGCTCGGCATCTTCACCTTCGACCCCGGCTACGGCGCGACGGCGTCGTGCGAGAGCACCATCACCTATATCGATGGTGACGAGGGCGTGTTGCTGTATCGCGGCTACCCTATCGAGCAGCTGGCCGAGAATTCGTCCTTCCTCGAAGTCTGCTACCTGCTGCTCAACGGCGACCTGCCGAACAAGGCGCAGTACGACGAGTTCCACAAGGGCGTCACCTACCACACCATGCTGCACGAGCAGCTGCGCCGCTTCTTCGAAGGCTTCCGCCGCGACGCGCACCCGATGGCGATCATGTGCGGCGTGGTCGGCGCGCTGGCGGCCTTCTACCACGACAACCTCGACATCAATGACGAGCGCCAGCGCGAGATCGCGGCGTTCCGGCTGATCGCCAAGGTGCCGACCATCGCGGCCTGGGCCTACAAGTATTCGATCGGCCAGCCCTTCATGTATCCGCGGAACGATCTCAGCTACTCCGAGAACTTCCTGTACATGCTGAATTCCGTGCCGGCGGAGCCCTGGGTGAACAACCCGATCCTGTCGCGCGCCATGGATCGCATCATGATCCTGCATGCGGATCATGAGCAGAATGCCTCGACCTCGACCGTGCGCCTGGCGGGTTCGACCGGTGCCAATCCCTTCGCCTGCATCGCCGCCGGCATCGCCGCGCTGTGGGGCCCCGCGCATGGCGGCGCCAACGAGGCCGTGCTGAAGATGCTGGCCGAGATCGGCTCGCCGGAGAACATTCCGCAGTTCATCAGCGAGGTGAAGGACAAGAACTCCCACACCAAGCTCATGGGCTTCGGCCACCGGGTCTACAAGAACTTCGACCCACGCGCGAAGATCATGAAGGAAACCTGCCACGAGGTCCTGGCCGAGCTCGGCATCAAGAACGAGCCGCTGCTCGACATGGCGATGGAGATGGAGCGGATCGCGCTGTCGGACGACTACTTCGTCAGCCGCAAGCTGTATCCGAATGTCGATTTCTATTCGGGCATCATCTTGAAGGCGATGGGTATCCCCACGCACATGTTCACCGTGCTGTTCGCGGTGGCACGCACGGTGGGCTGGGTCAGCCAGTGGAAGGAACTGATCGAGGATCCGTCCCAGCGCATCGGCCGCCCGCGGCAGATCTACACCGGTGCGGCGGCGCGCGACTTCGTGCCGATGGACAAGCGCGGCGGCTGATACCGCCGCGGCCGGGTCGTCAGCCGCGCTTGTGGCAGGCGACCCAGTGGCCGGGGCGGGCTTCGCGGAATTCCGGGATTGCCACGTCGCACAGGCCCTTCTCGGCGATCGGGCAGCGGGTGTGGAAGTGGCAGCCCGATGGCGGGTTCATCGGGCTCGGAAGGTCGCCTTGCAGGCGGATGCGTTCGCGCTTGAGCGTCGGGTCCGGGATCGGCACCGCGGAGAGCAGCGCCTCGGTATAGGGGTGCAGCGGCTCGGCATAGAGGTCACGCGACGCCGCGATCTCGACGATGCGGCCGAGATACATCACCGCCACGCGGTCGGAGATGTGCTCCACCACCGACAGGTCATGCGCGATGAACAGGTAGGAGAGGCCGAACTTCTCCTGCAGGTCCTCGAGAAGGTTGATGACCTGCGCCTGGATCGAGACATCCAGCGCGCTGACCGGCTCGTCGCAGATGATGAGCTTGGGCGAGACCGCCAGCGCCCGCGCGATGCCGATGCGCTGGCGTTGGCCGCCCGAGAATTCATGCGGGAAGCGCGACATGTGGTCGGGGCGCAGGCCCACCGTCTCCAGAAGCTCCGCGACCTTCGCCTCGCGCTCGCGCCGCGTCTTGGCCAGGCGATGGATTTCCAGCGCCTCACCGATGATCGACCCCACCGTCATGCGCGGGTTCAACGAGGCGAAGGGGTCCTGGAAGATGATCTGCATATCGCGGCGGATCGCGGCGAGCTCGTTGCCGCCGAGTGCGCGCACGTCGCGCCCCTCGAAGCGCACCTCGCCCGAGGTCGGTTCGATCAGCCGCAGGATGCAGCGGCCGGTGGTTGACTTGCCGCAGCCGGATTCGCCCACCAGCCCCAGTGTTTCGCCCGGCGCGAGATCGAAGCCCACGCCATCCACTGCATGCACCTGGTCCACCACGCGGCGCAGGATGCCGCCGCGCACCGGGAAGCGCTTGACCAGGTTGCGGACCGACAGCAGCGGCTGCGCCATGGCGTTGTCCTTCGCGGCGCTCACAGGATGCAGGCCACCTTGTGGCCGGGTGCGACCTCGCGCAGCGGCGGTTCGGCCGCGGTGCAGGCATCGGTGGCGTAGCGGCAACGCGCGGCGAAGCGGCAGCCGGGCGGCGGGTTGAGCAGCTGCGGCACGGTGCCGGGAATGGCCTCCAGCCGCCGATGTTCCGTGGCCGCGAGGTCGAGGCGCGGTATGGAGCGGATCAGCCCCTGCGTATAGGGATGGCGCGGGTTGCCGAACAATTCGCGCACCGGCGCTTCCTCGACCACCTTGCCGGCGTACATCACCACCACGCGCTGCGCGACTTCCGCCACCACGCCCATGGCATGGGTGATGAGCATCACCGCCATGCCGAGCCGGTCCTTCATCTCAGCGAGAAGGTCGAGGATCTGCGCCTGGATGGTCACGTCGAGCGCCGTGGTGGGTTCATCCGCGATCAGCAGTTGCGGATTGCACGACAGCGCCATGGCGATCATCACGCGCTGGCGCATGCCGCCGGAGAACTGATGCGGGTAGTCGCCGGCGCGGCGCGCGGCGTTGGGGATGTTGACCAGCGCCAGCATCTCCTTGGCGCGGTCCATGGCGGCGCGGCGCGACAGGCCCTCCTGCTGGCGCAGCACCTCGGCGATCTGCTCGCCCACGGTGTAGACGGGGTTGAGCGACGTCATCGGCTCCTGGAAGACGATGGCGATTTCCTTGGCACGGATGCGGCGCATCGCATCGGCAGGCAGCGGCACCAGGTCGCGGCCCTGCCACAGGATCTCGCCCGCCACGATGCGGCCCGGCGGCATGGCGATCAGCTTCAGGACCGTCATCGCGGTCACGGTCTTGCCGCAGCCGGATTCGCCCACCACGCAGACCGTCTCGCCCCGGTTCACGCTGATATCGACGCCATCGACAGCGCGCACCATGCCGTCATCGGTCGAGAAATGGACCTTCAGGCCGCGTATGGCGAGCAGCGGTTCGGTCACGAGGCGATCACCCGGCGCGGGTCGAAGGCGTCGCGCAGCCCATCCCCGATGAAGTTGATGGACAGCACGGTCAGGAAGATCATCGCGCCGGGGAAGATCGCCCAATGCGGCGCGAAATCCAGGTTGTCCTTGGCGTCGAACAGCAGCCGCCCCCAGGTCGGCACATCAGGCGGGAAGCCGAGGCCGAGGAAAGAGAGCGTGGATTCCGCGATGATCGCGGCGGCGATGTCGATGGTGGCGGCCACGATCACGGGGCCCAGGGCGTTGGGCAGGATGTGGCGCAGCACCAGGCGCAGGCGGGAGGCACCCAGCGCACGCGCCGCCTCGACGAATTCCTTCTCCCGCAGCGAGAAGAATTGCGCGCGCACCAGCCGCGCCACCTGCATCCAGTTGAAGCCGCCAATGATCACGACGATGAGGATGAAGACACCAAGTTCCGGTCCGACGACCGCGGTCAGCGCGTCACGGAACAGATAGATGATCAGCAGCAGCAACGGCAGCTGCGGCAGCGACAGGAACAGGTCGGTCAGCCACATCAGCGCGGCATCGATTCGCCCGCCTGCCATGCCGGCCACCGCGCCGACCAGCACGCCGACGCAGATGGCGACCGTCATTGCCGCGAAGCCGACGGCGAGAGAGATGCGCCCGCCGTACAGGACGCGCGCCAGGATATCCTGCCCGAGGTCGTCCGTGCCCATCGGGTGCGCCCAGGATGGGCCCTCGAGGCGGGCGGTGAAGTCGATCTCGTCGATCGGCACGCGCCAGAGAAACGGTCCCAGCAGCACGCCGAGCACCAGCACCGCGAGGATGAGCAGGCTCACTACCGCAAGCCGATGCTTGCGGAAGCGTCGCCAGGCTTCCTGCCACGGCCCGACCCGTGGCGCGGCAGCGCTAGCGGTAGCTGATGCGGGGATCGAGCCAGCCATACAGGAGGTCCGCGATCAGGTTGAACAGGATGACGAGGCAGGCGAAGACGAAGGTCACCGCCATGATGACCGGCGTGTCGTTCGCCAGGATCGCCGAGATCAGCAGCGACCCGATGCCCGGGATGCGGAAGATCTGCTCGGTCACGATGGCGCCACCGAAGACGATGGGCATCTGCAGCGCCACCAGCGTGACCACCGGGATCATGGCGTTGCGGACCACGTGCTTGATCGTGACGGTGCGTTCGGGCAGCCCCTTGGCGCGCGCCGTGGTCACGTGGTCGAGCCGGATGACATCGAGCACCGCCGATCGCACGAAGCGGACCAGCGCTGCCCCCTGGAACATGCCCAGCACCATCACCGGCATGATGGATTGCCGGATGTGCTCCCACACGAAGCGCCAGCCGGTCGCCTGGATGTCGGTGCGATAGACGAAAGGCAGCCAGTCCAGCGTGATCGAGAACAGCAGGATCAGCAGCAGGCCGGTGAAGAAGGTGGGCAGCGAGAAGCCCACGAAGGCCAACACATTCGCAACCTTGTCGAACAGCGAATAGGGCCTGGTGGCGGCATAGACGCCGATCGGCAGCGCGATCACCAGCGCCAGCACCTGTGCCGCACCGATCACGATGATGGTGGTGGGCAGGCGTTGCAGGATCAACTGGTCCACCGGGATGCGGCTGACGAAGGAGAAGCCCCATTCGCCGCGCAGCATGGAGGTGAGCCAGGCGAAGTAGCGGATATGCACCGGGTCATCCATGCCCAGCGAAGCGCGCAATTGCTGGCGCACCTCGGGCGGGATGGCGGGGTTGGTCGCGAGTTCCTCGAATGGATCGCCCGGTGCCAGCGCCAGCACCGTGAACAGGATCACGCTGATCCCGAGCAGGCTCGGGATCGCGATGAGCAACCGGCGGATGAGATACTGGGTCACGCGCGCAGGATCAGGTTTCTCGGTACCAGTTGTTCAGTAGCCAGAAGGTGTTGTCCCAGGCGCTCAGCACGTGGCGCAGGTTGTTGAGGCTGGCGCTGACCAGCGGGCGGCGCACCAGCGGGATGACGTGGTTCGACCCCACCACCAGGTCGTTCATGCGGATGAACAGCGCGGCGCGCTTGACGGGGTCGAGCTCGCTCTCGGCCTCGCGGAAGATGCGGTCGTATTCCTCGCTGCGCCAGCGGACGATGTTGCGGCCCTGCCAGTTGTTCGCCTTGGCCGAGACCTCCCACGACACGTACTGGTTCATGAACAGCTGCGGGTCGGCCTGCGTCATGGTGGTCGTGTACATCTGCATGTCGGCATACAGCTTGGTGTAGGTGTCCGGGTTCGCGACATCCGCCGAGAAGAACACCGACGCCGTCACCGACTTCAGTTCGAGGTCGATGCCCGCGCGCTGCGCCGCCTGCTTGTAGATCGCCTGGGTGCGTTGGCGCGGCGCATTGACCGAGGTGTTGAACACGAAGCGCAGCCGCACGCCGTCCTTGGCGCGGATGCCGTCGCGCCCGCGCGCCCATCCGGCGGCGTCGAGCACCTCGTTCGCCTTCTGGATGCTGAATTCCCAGCGCATGTTGGGTGAGGCGAAGCGCGGCGGGTTGTTGAGGAAATTCGCCGTGGCCGGACCGCCGCGACCATAGATGAACTGCTCCAGCGCGTTGCGGTCGATCAGCATCGCCATGGCCTGGCGCACCGCGGGGTCGCGGAAGGCCGGATGCTGCGTGCTGATATGCGACCGCTCGCCATCCACCTCGCGGTTCGGGTCAGTGGCGTTGAGCTGCACGAACTCGATATTGCCGCCCTCGACGATATTGACGCGGCCGCGCCCGGCGGCTTCGAGGCGCTTGAGGATCTCGTCCTCCACCTGCAGGTTCCAGGCGTAGTCGAAGTCGCCCGTCTGCAGCACCGCGCGAGCGGCCGAGACCGCATCGCCGCCGCCCTTCACCTCGAGCGTATCGAAATAGGGTTGGTTCGGCAGGTGGTAGTTGGGGTTGCGTTCAGCCCGCAGCGTGTCGCCCGGGGCAAAGCTGGTGAGCTTGTAGGCGCTGGTACCGACCGCGCGGATGTTGGTCGGCGCGTCGCGCGCATTGGCACCGTTGTAGTCCTTGAACAGGTGCTTGGGGATCAGCATCCCGCGCGACGCGACGAAGGCGTCGGCCCAGAACGGCGTCGGGCGCTCGAACTCCACGCGCACCGTGTAGTCGTCGACCTTCTCGACATTGATGTCGCGGTAGCTGCCGGAGCTGACGCCCGCCACCGCGGGATTCTTGCCGTATTCCCAGTTGAACACGACGTCGTCGGCCGAGAAATCCTGCCCGTCATGCCACTTCACGCCGCGCTTCAGCTTCCAGGTGACGGCGCGGCCATCGGCGCGCAGGCCGCCATTGTCGACCGAGGGAATCTCGGCGGCCAGGATCGGGTGCAGCGTGCCATCCGCCGCCCAGCCGGCGAGCGGTTCGTAGAAGACTCGGCTGGCATCCTGGTTGGTCGTGCCGACCGCGAAATGCGGATTGAGCAGCGTCGAGGCCTGCCAGTAGAGAATCTTCAGCGCACCGCCGCCGCCCGCGCGCGTCGGCCGATAGGCCGGCACCGATTGCGCCGAAGCGGCCGAGACGCCGGCCAGCGCCAGGATCTGCGTGGCCATCGGTGCGGTCAGCCCCACGGCAGCGAGCCGCCGCACGAAGCCACGCCGCGACAAGGATCCGCGCTTCACGCGCCCGATCAGCCCACGGAGGTCGTCTTCGTTCATGTCATCTGCTCCCAGTCGTCGCCGTGCGGCGTCTTGCCTGTCCCAGTCGCCAGGGTGACGCAGAAACCGGCCGGAGCGCCAGAGGCTTCTCGCAGCCCCACCCTGGACAGGCCCGGCCGATGCACGCTGAATGAGCACAAACACGGCAGGAACGCCCATGACCGACCGCCCCGTCAGCTTCCAGGATGCCAGCGCAGCCTTCGCCACGGGCGCGGACACGCCACGGGCCTATCTGGAGCGTTGCCTTCAGACGATCGCGGCGCGCGAACCCACTGTGCGCGCCTGGGTGGTGATGAACGAGGCCGGCGCGCGCGAAGCCGCGGATGCCAGCACGCAGCGTTGGCGCGATGGGCGGCCGCTCTCGACCATCGACGGGATGCCGATCGGCATCAAGGACCTGCTCGAGACGCGCGACATGCCGACGCAGATGGGCTGCCCGGCCTATCGCGGGAATTTCCCGAAGCGCGACAATGCCGCGGTCTGGGCGCTGCGCCAGGCCGGCGCGGTCGTGCTCGGCAAGACGGTCACGACGGAACTCGGCGGCGCGCATCCCGGGCCGACGACGAATCCCTTCGACCAGCGGCGCACGCCGGGCGGTTCGTCGTCGGGTTCGGCGGCCGCGGTCGGTGCGGGAATGGTGCCGGCAGCGCTTGGCACGCAGGTGGGCGGGTCGGTGATCCGTCCGGCATCCTATTGCGGCAATGTCGCGCTGAAGCCGACGCAGGGCGGGATCAATCGCGGCGAACGCCAGGCCACCAGCATGAGCACCACCGGCATCCACGCCGGCACCATCGAGGACATGTGGCAGGTCGCCATCGAGATCACCCGGCGCGCCGGCGGCGATCCCGGCCGGCCCGGCCTGTTCGGCCCGCCGACGCCGCCCGCCGCGCGCCGGCCCACCGTGATCGGCGTGATGGAGACGGAAGGTTGGGACGCCCTGGACGCGGCCAGCAAGGCGGCCTTCGAACAGGTGGTGGCGAATCTGCGCGCCGCCGGCGTCACTGTATTGCGCCGCACCGACCACCCGATGCTCGACGCCTTCGAGACGTCGCTGGTCGGCGTGCAGGCCATGACCAGCGCCATCACCGGCTGGGAGAACCACTGGCTGTTCCGCAACCTGGTCGCACAGGACCCGGAGGCGATCAGCGCCCGATCGCGCGCCGTGCTGGCCATGGCCGAACGCATGACGCCCGAGGATTACCGCCTACGCCTGCTGCAACGCGAGGAACTGCGAGCGCGGCACGCGCTGCTGGCACCGGTCGTCGATGCGCTGATCGCGCCCGCCTCGCCTGGGCCGGCGCCGCTTTGGGCGGGCGAGGTGCCGAACGCGAAGCCGATCGCGCGGCCCACCGGCGATGCGGTGTTCAATACGCCGAGCTCCGGCATCGGTGCGCCGGCGGTGACCATCCCGCTGACCACGGTGGGCGGCATGCCGATGGGCATCCAGGTGATGGCGCAGGTCAACATGGACGCGCAGGCCACCGCGATCGCGCGCTGGATGCTGGAGACGCTGCCGCCGGTCTCGGCATGACGCCCCCAAGCGCCGAACAGGTCCGCGCGCGCCTGGCCGAGATCCGCGCCGCACGGGGCTTCGTGCTGCCGCATCACGGCGCCATGGCCGCCGCGCTGCCGGAACTGCACGCGGCCTACGAGGCGATGTACCGAGCGCTGACGGTCGACGACCACCACCTGTCGCCGCATCTGAAGGAAGTGGTGTGGCTCGCGATCCTGGCGGCCTGCCGCGAGCCCGTCGGCACGCATCATTTGCATCGCTTCCTGGCGACCGGCGGCACCGAGGCCGAGGCGGCTTTGGTGTTCCGGCTCGCGGCCTGGGCCGGCGGCGCTTCGCGCTACGCGACCCTGGCGGCGAATTGGCAGGGCCAGTTGCCGGGCCTCGACCTGGCGGGCGAATACCGCGCGGCGGGCAGCGCGCTGATCGCCGGGTCGTCGCTCGACGAAGCCTCCGCGCGGCTGGCGTTGATCGGCGTGCAGACCGCCTGCGACGAGCCCTGGGGCCTCGCTGCGGAGATCGAGGCCGCCTACGCCGCCGGCGTGCCGGAACCGCACATCGCCGAGGCGATGAGCCTCGCCATCTGGCCGCGCGGCGTGAACCCCTTCGTGCGCGCGACCGAGACCTGGCTGCGGCTCATGCAGGAAGGGCGCGTGACGCCCTCCCCCGCCTTCCGCGCCTGGGCGGAGACGCCCGGCCAGGGCGCCTTCGTCACGCCACCGCGATAGGCGCTACAGCGACACCACCAGGTTCAGCGAGGCATCGCAAACCGCCTCGGTGCCTGGCGGCAGGACCAGCGTGCTCTCGCGTTCCTCGACCAGGGCCGGCCCGGCCACGCGGTCGCCGGGGCGCAGCGTGGCGCGGTCGATCACCGGTGTGTCGACATAGCCGCCGGCATCCGGGAACCAGGCGCGGCGATGGCGCGCGCTCGCCGCGGCCACACCGCCGCCCGGCGGCGCGGCGAGCGAAACCGCCGGCACCGGCCCGGCCATGATGACCTGCCAGGAGACGCATTCGACCGGCAGCGACGGTTCCGTCCGGCCGTATTGCTCAAGGTAGCGCTTCTCGAAGGCGGCGCGCACGGCGTCGCGGTCGCCTCCGGCCAGGGCGGCGGCCGGGATCTCGGCCTCCACCTGGAAGCCCTGCCCGGCATAGCGTAGCGCGCCGATCACCGTGCGGATCGCCTCGTCCGGCGGGACGGCGGCTTCCGCCAGCATGGCGCGTCCCTCCGTCTCCATGCCACCCACCATGGCGCGCAGCGCGTCGAAGTCGATGCTCGCCAGCGGTGCGACCCACCCGCGCACGAATGCGAAGGAGATCGGCGACGCCAGAAAGCCGAAGGCCGAGGCCACGCCCGCCCCTGCAGGCGCGACCAGCCTCCCGATGCCAAGCTTGCGGCAGACCTGCGCGGCATGCACCGGCCCGGCGCCGCCGATCGGCACCATGGTGTAGCCCTCGATCCGCCGTGCCTTCTCCAGCGCATGGATCGCGGCGGCCTGGGCCATGTTGCCGTTGACCGTCTCGTGCAGCGCCCAGGCCGCTTCTACCACCGACAGCCCGAGCGGGTCGGCCAGGTGCTCGCGCAGCGCGCGCTCCGCCGCTGCGACATCGAGCCGCATGTCGCCGCCCAGGAAACTTCCCGCGCCGAGATACCCCAGCACCAGGTCGGCATCCGTCACCGTTGGCCGCGTGCCACCGAGACCGTAGCAGGCAGGGCCGGGATCGGAGGACGCGCTCTCCGGCCCCACGCGGATGAGGCCAAGCCGGTCGACCTGCGCGATCGAACCGCCGCCAGCGCCGATCTCGATCATCTCGATGACCGGCACCTTGAGCGGGAGGCCGCTGCCCTTGCGGAAGCGATCGACGCGCGCGACTTCGAAATCGAGGCTCCGCAACGGCTCGCCGCCCTCGATCAGGCAGGCCTTGGCGGTGGTGCCGCCCATGTCGAAGCACAGGATGTCGGGCGCGCCGGCGGCAGCGCCGAACAGCGCGGTGGCGCGCACGCCGCCGGCGGGGCCGGACTGCACCAGGCGGATCGGATGGCGCGCGGCGGTTTCCTCCGCGACTGTGCCACCATCCGACAGCATCAGGAACAGCGGCCCCGTCAGGCCCAGCCCACGCAGGCCATCGCTCAGGCGCGCCAGGTAACGGCGGAACACGGGCAGGACGTAGGCGTTGCAGATGGTGGTCGAGGCGCGTTCGATCTCGCCGATCTCGGGCACCACATCGGAGGACAGGCACACGGTGAGGCCCGGCGCTTCATCGGCGATGATCTCCGCCATGCGGCGCTCATGCTCCGGGTTGCGGAAGGCGTGCAGGAAGCAGATGGCGACTGCCTGCACGCCCTGCGCGACCAGGTCACGCGCGGCCGCGCGCGCGGCGGCCTCGTCGAGCGGCGTGCGGATGCCGCCATCGGGCAGGATGCGTTCCGGCACCTCGATCCGGCGGCGGCGCGGCACCAGCGGCTCCGGCACGCGCATGAAGAGGTCGTAGGTGTCGTGGCGCAGTTCGGTCCCGATCTCGACGAGGTCGCGGAAGCCGTCGGTGGTAACCAGCCCGGTCGGCACGCCGCGGCGTTCGATCAGTGCATTCGCCACCAGCGTCGTGCCATGAATGACGTGCTGCACATCGGCGGGTGCGATGCCATGCGCGTCCAGCAACTGCCGGATGCCAGCGAGCACCGCCTCTTCCGGCGCCGTCGGCGTGGTCAGCACCTTGCCGTTCCGCAGCATGCCGTCGCGCGTGTCGAGCAACACGAAGTCGGTGAAGGTGCCGCCGATGTCGACACCGATGCGGTAGGGCGCGGCGGTCATGCGCGATACGCCTTGGCGCCGGCCTCGGTGACGTAGCCTTCCGCGATGTCCTGCGCGATCGCCGCGGGGTCGCGCTCGGCGGCAGGGCCCATGCCGCCGCCGCCCGGCGTTTCGAACGTGATGCGGTCGCCCGGTGCGAGGGTGATGCGGGCCTTGGCGGCCACCGGCGCGCCATTCACCAGGTCCCGTCCGCCCCTGCCCGCCTGCCCGCCCAGGATTCCGCGCGGCGGGTTCTGCACGCGTTCGTGCCGGTAGGTCACGGTGACCGGCTTCGGGCCGGTCGCCTCGAAGGTCAGGCGCTGCGACAAGCCGCCGCGCGTTCGTCCTGCGCCGCCGGAATCCGGGATCAGGCGCTTTTCGGTCAACAGCATGGGCACGGCGTTCTCGAATTGCTCGACCGGCTGGGTCGCGACGTTGGAGGGGAAGGACAGGCAGGCGGCCCCATCGCGCATGGGCAGCGCGCCATGGCCGCCATTCATGAAGAACATCCGCACATAGCGCCGTCCATCCGCCTGCTCGCCGGTGAAGTAGCAGTTCCACAAGGGGCTGCCGCATTCGGCGATGACGCGATCCGGGATGAGTTTCCCAAGCGCCGCCAGCACCAGGATCGGCAGGTAATGGCCGGTCAGATGCCGTCCCCAGACAGGCGCCGGCCGGCGCGGGTTCACGATGCTGCCTTCCGGCGCGACCAGATTGATCGGGCGGAAGCAGCCGTCATTGTTGGGGGTCTCGGGGTCGAAGGCGCATTTCACGGCGTAGTGGCTGTAGGCGCGGGAGAAGTTCAGCGGCGAATTCACCGGCCGGGCGATCTGCGGATCCGTGCCGCTGAAGTCGAGCGTCAGCGCATCGCCCTTCACCGCCAGCCGCAGGCGGATCGTCACCGGATGCTCGAAGCCATCGGAGGTGACCTGGTCGGTAACCTCGCCATCCGGCACGGCGGCGATGGCCTGGCGCATGGAGCGTTCGGACCGCGCGAAGATTTCCGCGGCCAGGGCATCGATGTCGCCGATGCCTTCCTCCGCGACGATGCGGAACAGGCGCGCCTCCGCCTGTTCATACACCGCGAACAGCGCGCGGATGTCGCCGAGCGTCTCGTCGGGCTGGCGCAGATTGGCTTCCAGGAAGGCGATCACGTCCTCGTTCTCGCGGCCCTCGCGCAGGATGCGTGCGATCGGGATGGTCAGGCCTTCCTCCCAGGAATCGCGCGCCTCCACCGATGGTGCGCCGCCGATGTCGGTGGAATGGAAGGTGCCGCCGATCCAGGCGGCGATGCGCCCCTCGCGGAAGATCGGCCGGATTGTGGTGATGTCGTTGAGATGGCCAGTGCCAAGGTAGCCATCATTGCTGATCAGCACATCGCCGGGGCGCAGGCTCTCGCGCGGGATGCGCGCCAGCATGTGGCCGAGCGTGACCGGCATGGTGCCGACGAAGGACGGCACGGATCGCGACGACTGCGCGAATTGCCGCCCGGCGCTGTCCATCAGCCCGATCGCCATGTCCCAATTGTCGCGCACGACAGAGGAGAAGGAGGTGCGGACGAAATTCTGCGCCGCCTCGTCCATCAAGCCGGCGATGCGGCTCCACGCCGAGCCGAGGCTCAGCGCCGAAAATCCTGCCATGTCCTGTCCTCAGCCCCGCATTGCCTGGAGTTGCTGCATGTAGCCGGCGGGATCGACCTGGACGTCCACCAGCGACGGCCCATCATGGGCGAAGGCAGCATCGAGCGCCGCTGCCAGTTCCGCCTCATTCTGCGCGCGGAAGGCCCGCGCACCGAACCCTTCCGCGACCATCGCGAAATCGGCACGGCCCCAGCGCACGCCCGCGGTCGGCAATTGCCGCTGCTGCTGCTTGACGTCGATGAGCGACAGCGCGCCATCGTTGAACACGACCGTCACCAGGCGCGCGCCCTGGTCCACGGCCGTGGCGAGTTCGGCCACGCACATCATCAGCCCGCCATCGCCGGTGAAGGCGACCGCGCCGCGCGCAGGGTCGTGCAGCGCGGCGGCGATCCCTGCCGGCAAGGCAAACCCCATGGTGGCGAGGCCGTTCGAGATCAGCAGGTCGCGCGGGCGCGAACAGGGCCAGAAGGCGGTGGCGGAGAACATATGCGCACCGGCATCCACCGTGGCGCGCGGGTCGCGCCCGGCGCGGGCTGCGGCCTGGGCAGCAAGCTGCACGATGCGCGGCGGCGCCACCCCGCCCCCGCCAGGCGGCCAGGCGAGCGCAGCGCGCATCGCGTCGCGGTGCCCGGCGATCTCGGCCGCGGTCCAGTCGGATCGCCGGGCATCGTCGGCGAGCACCTCGACAATCGGCGCGATCGGCCCATAGGCGCCGGCGGCGACCGGCGTGTAGTGCACCGGATAGGGCCGGGCCGCGACCTCCGCGACCGGCGCGGTGTAGCGCCAAGGTTGCAGGATGAACTCCACGGGATCGGCGCCGACCAGCAGGATCAGGTCCGCCGCTCCAACGACCTGCGCTTCCAGCGTGCCGCCGGTGAAGATGCCGACATGCTGAGGATGCGCGTCGGCGATGACGCCCTTGGCCTTGTAGGTGACCAGGACGGGGCAGCCGAGCGCCTCGACCAGCCTGCGGACCTCGTGCGCTGCGGCTGTGGCCTCGAGCCCCAGCACGATGATTGGCCGGCGTGCGTCCCGCAGGAGTGTGCGGATCCTCGTGAGGTCTGTGCTTGGCGCGGCCTGCACGACATTGGGTCGGGTGGGGCGCACGCGCCGCTTCGCTGCCGCCGATGTCAGGTCGAGATGCACCGCACCCCGCGGATGCGCGACCGCGCTGTCGAGCAGGCCCTCGAGTTCCGCTGTAGGATCGTCGCCCTCGCAGCGCGCATGAGCCTTCACATAGGCAGCGGTCGCCAGGCGCTGGTCGAAGACCTGGTGCGTGATCCATTGGGCCTGCGCCGGCGTGAAGCCATCGGTCACGAGCAGCAGCGGGGCGCGTTCGAGTGTTGCGCAGCTGATGCCGTTCGCGGCATTCGACAGGCCAGGGCCTTTGGTGGTGAGCACGATCCCGGGCGCGCCGGTCAGCTCGGCGTCAGCGACGGCCATCATCGCCGCGCTGCCCTCGTGGCGGCACAGCACGAAGGGCAACCCGGCGGCCTCGGCCGCCGTTATCAGGTCGAGCGACGAGCCGCCGCCCGGCACGCCCCAGATGCGCTTCGTCCCGCGCGCCGCAATGGCAGCGACGAACTGAGCGGCCATCGTGGCGTCGGGCAGTGTTGCGGTTCGGTCCGGCTGCGGGATGACGTCTTGCATGCCGCAGTGTCGCCTGGAACGGCAGGTTGGTGAAGCGACCGGGCCGCGAAGTGGAAGGTACTTCGGGCGATCGGGGATCAGCCCTGATATGGTGCTGCATTCGCGTCCGTGGGCGGGCGTTGGCCCAGATACGACGAAAACGCCTCGGCATTGCTGCTGAGGTGTCGGTGTCGCACATCAAGTTGGATGCGGGGACGCGACGGACGATCCCAATACACTGCAGTCAGCATCTGACGCCGACTATCGGCCCGCTCTATCAGCTTGGGGGTACGATTCGAGTTCCCTCCCCCGTGCAACGGTCGGTGACTGCCTTTGATCGTCCGTCGACACGATCGGCAGGCACATCACGCCGCGCGAATCAGGGCACCGTCCAGGAAAAGGCGAACCGCCTCCTGCGCAAGCGCCTCGATCTCAGCGGACGTGATTGGATCACGCACTCCCAGCAACAGGCGCATCTGCGCCGAACCCAACACCATGCCGTAGAGCATGCGCGACGCCGTCGTGGGGTTCGCCAGACCAAGGCGCCCTGCGGCAACCTCGGCCGTCAGGCGTCGCTCCAGCGCGCTCGCCCCGCGGCTTGTCAGCACGCGATGCGTGGCCTGCGCCACTTCCGGCGAGCAATGCCGCTCGCCGATCACCAGGCGAAAAATGCCGATCTGCGCCTCGGCCAGAAGATGCTCCGCGGCCGCGACCAGGATGCCGGTCAAGGCCCCCCGCAAGTCCGGATCGCGTTCCAGGTCGGTGTCGAGCGCGATCGGTACGAGGGTGGCGCCAATGGTCGCCTCGAACAGCGCCGCCTTGGAGGCGAACACCTGGTAGAGCGTGCGCTTCGACATGCCCGCTTCGCGGGCCACCTCGTCCATGCTCGCCGCGGCGTAACCGTTGCGCAGGAACACGCCCGCCGCGGCTTCACAGAGCCGCTGTCGCCGCGCGCCCTCCGACATCGCGGCCCGCGGGCCGGCGCGGAGGCTTGCCGGGGTTGGAGGGCAATCAAGGAGCTCGCCCATGCCTAGTCACCAGCCTGGGCGGGTGCCGCGGCCCGTCGGTGCGCCGCCTCGCCCGGTCGCCGCGCACCAAAGATGCGCAGCACCAACACGAAGAAGACGGGCACGAACACGACGGCAAGCACCGTGCCCGCAACAACGCCGCCGATCACGCCGATGCCGATCGCGTTCTGCGCGCCAGACCCTGCGCCGCTCGCGATGGCGAGTGGAACGACGCCGAGCGTGAAGGCGAGGGAGGTCATGATGATCGGCCGCAGGCGCTGGCGCGCAGCCTCCTCCGCTGCCTCGGCAAGGGAGAGGCCACGGTCGAATCCTTCGCGCGCGAATTCGACGATCAGGATGGCGTTTTTCGCGGTCAGCCCGATCGTCGCGAGCAGCCCGACCTGAAAATACACGTCGTTGGACAGGCCGCTGAACAAGCTTGCGAGCACCGCACCCAGCACGCCCAGCGGCACCGCCAGCATGACGGCGGTAGGAATGGACCAGCTTTCGTAAAGCGCTGCCAGGCACAGGAACACCACGATCAGCGACAATGCATAGAGCGCCGGCGCCTGGCCTGAGCTCTGGCGCTCCTGAAACGAAATGCCGCTCCACTCGAATCCGAAGCCGGGAGGCAGCTGGGCCGCGAGCCGCTCCATTTCGTCCATCGCTTCTCCGGTCGTGTACCCGGCGGCCGGCATGCCCTGGATTTCTCGCGAGGCGATGCCGTTGAACCGCTCCAGTCGCGGCGAACCGAATTCCCATACTGTGCGACCGAAGGCGGAGAAGGGCACCATCTGGCCTTGCGCATTGCGGACGAACCATTTGTCGAGATCGCCAGGCACCATGCGCGCTTCCGGCTGCCCCTGCATGTAGACCCGCTTGACCCGGCCACGATCCATGAAGTCGTTGACGTAGGTCGATCCCCAGGCGGTCGACAGGGTCGAGTTCACCTCGGTGATGGAGAGGCCGAGCGCACTGGCGCGTTCCCAGTCCACGATCAGGCGAAACTGCGCCTCGTCATTCAGACCGTTGGCCCGCACCCGTGTCAGGATCGGGCTGGCTGCTGCCAGGGCCAGCAACTGATCGCGTGCGGCCATCAGCGCTGCGTGGCCCCTCCCGCCGCGGTCCTGGAGCTGGAAGGCGAAGCCGGTGGCGTTGCCCAGCTCGCGTACCGCCGGCGGCGCCGAGGCCACGATGAGTGCGTCCTGATACCCCGCGAAGCGCGCATTGATCCGCGCCGTCAGGGCCTGGACGGTGTTCTCCGCGCCGCGCCGTTCGTCCCAGTCGCGCAGCGTGATGAAGCCCAGCCCCGAATTCTGTCCGCGGCCGCCGAAGCTGAAGCCGTTGATGGCGAACAGGTTGTCGACAACGGCGCCTTCCTCCTCCCGCAGGTAGCGACCCAGGTCGTCGAGTGCCCGCTGCGTGCGGTCCGCCGTCGCGCCAGGCGGTGCGGTCACCTGCGCGAAGGCGATGCCCTGGTCCTCGTTCGGCAGGAACCCACCGGGCAGGCGCAGGAAACCATAGCCGAGGACCGCGAGGAGCGCGGCATAGATCACCACCATCCGCGCCGGCCGGCGCAGGCTGGCACGAACGCCGCCGACATAGCCGCGCGTCATGCGGTCGAAGCCGCGGTTGAACCACCCGAACACGCCACGCTTGCCCTGGTCGGGCTTGTGCGGCCGCAGCAGCGTGACGCACAGGACCGGGGTGAAGAAGATCGCGACGAGAACCGACAACGCCATGGCTGTGGCGACAGTCACCGAGAACTGCCGGTAGATCACGCCGACCGATCCGCCGAAGAAGGCCATCGGCAGGAACACCGCCGAAAGCACCAGGCCAATGCCCACCAGCGCGCCGGTGATCTGGTCCATTGACCGCCTGGTGGCCACCAGCGGGGAGAGATGCTCCTCGGCCATCACACGCTCGACATTCTCGACCACGACGATGGCGTCATCCACCAGCAGCCCGATCGCCAGGACCAGGCCGAACATGGTCAGGGTGTTGATGCTGAACCCCAGCGCCTGCAGCACGGCGAAGGTGCCCAGCAGCACCACCGGGATCGCCATGGTAGGGATCAGCGTGGCGCGAAGATTCTGGAGGAACACGAACATCACCACGAAGACCAGCACCACCGCCTCGAGCAGCGTCATGATGACGCTCTTGATGGAGCGCTGCACGAAGGGCGTGGTGTCCTGCAGGTAGACGACCTCCAGCCCGGGCGGGAAGCTTGGGCGCAGCCGGTCGACGGTGGCGCGGATCGCGGCCGCGGTATCGAGCGCATTGGCCCCGCTCGCCAGGCGTATGCCAATGCCGCTCGCCGGCCTGCCATCCAGCAGGGTGGTGATGGAGTAGTTCTCGCCCCCGATCTCGACGCGCGCGACATCGCGCAGCCGCACCTGTGAGCCATCCGCCCGCACGCGCATCAGGATGGCCCCGAACTCCTCGACCGTCTGCAGGTAGGAGGGACCGATGATGGTGGCGTTGAGTTGCTGGCCCGGCACCGCCGGCAGCGCGCCCATCTCGCCGCTCGACACCTGCACGTTCTGGGCGCGCACGGCGGCGGCGACGTCGGATGGCGTGAGCCCGAAATTGATCAGCTTCGCCGGGTCGAGCCAGATGCGCATGGCGAATTGCGCGCCGAACACCTGGAAGTCGCCCACACCGGCCGTGCGGCTGATCGGATCCTGGACATTGGCCACCAGGAAATCGGAGATGTCGATCCGCTCCATCCGGCCATCGGTCGAAACGAAGCCCACCACCAGCAGGAAGTTGCCGGAGGACTTCACGACGCGGATGCCCTGCTGCTGCACCGTCAGCGGCAGGCGTGGCACCGCCAGCTGAACGCGATTCTGCACCTGCACCTGCGCCGTATCAGCATTGGTGCCGGGAGCGAAGGTCAGCTGGATTCGCGCTGCGCCATCCTTGGTGGTCTGGGAATCGAAGAACAACAGGTTGTCGATGCCGCTCAGCTGCTGCTCGATGACCTGCACCACCGTCGTCTGGACGGTCTCCGCCGAGGCGCCGGGGAAGTTGACGTTGATGGAAATGGCGGGCGGCGCGATGGCCGGGTATTGCGCCACGGCCATGCTGCGCAGCGCCAGGGCCCCGGCCAGCATGATGCCAATGGCGATGACCCAGGCGAAGACCGGGCGATCGATGAAGAACCGGGCCATGGCGCGGGTCTAGCTCGCGGCCGGCGGCGCGGGTGCGCGCTCGCTTGCCCGCACCCGCGAGCCGGCGCGGATGCGTTGCAGCCCTTCGATCACAACCCGCTCTCCTGCCGTCACGCCATCGGTCACCAGCCAATCGCTGCCCACGGTCCGGCTGGCGCGCAGCACGCGCTGCTCGACCACGCCTTCCGCATTGACCACGAAGGCCATCGGCTCGCCGCGCGGCGTGCGCAGCACGGCGCGCTGCGGCACCAGGATCGCACGGTCGGTCACACCTTCCTCGACGCGCGCACGGACGAACATGCCGGGCAGCAGCAACTGGTCGGGATTAGGGAACACTGCCCGCACGGTGACGGAGCCGGTTCCCTGGTCGACGATAACCTCGGAGAACTGCACCTCCCCGGCATGGGGATACTCGGAGCCGTCCTCCAGCAGCAGGCGCGCCTCCGCACGGTCGGCCGAAGGGCGGCGCAGGGCACCGCTGGATACATCGCGCCGCTGCTGCAGGAGCACCGCGCTGGGCTGGGTGAGGTCGACCAGAATGGGGTCGAGCTGCGTGACGGTGACCAGCGCCGTGGACTGGTTTGCGGTAACCAGGGCGCCGGGCGTTACGCTCGTGCGGCCGGTGCGCCCGGCAATCGGCGAGGCGACGCGGGTGTATCCGAGGTCGATCCGCGCGGTCTCGAGCGCCGCGCGGCTGGAGACGACGTCAGCCTGGGCCTGGCGCAGTGTAGCCTCGGCGTTCTCGAGATTCTGCTCGCTGACGGCCTGAACCCGCGCCAGGGCGCGCAGGCGGTTCGCGGTGCTCAATGCGACGCGCTCGGCCGCTTCGATGCGCGTCAGCGCCGCTTCGGCACGCCGGACCGCCGCCTCGAAGGGTGCCGGATCGATCTGGAACAGCGACTGGCCAGCCGCGACGGATTCGCCTTCGACGAAAAGGCGCTCCCGCAGGACCCCGCCGACTTGAGGCCGAACTTCCGCGGCCCGGAATGGGGCGGTCCGTCCCGGTAGCACGGAAGTGACCGGGATTTCCCGTCGTTCCAGCGTCACCACTGTCACGGCAACAGGAGCCGCCGGGGCAGGCGTTGCCGCGGCGCGCGTTGGTTGGTCGTCGCAGCCGACCAGGGCGATCAGCAGCATGCCAAGTGCCAGACGCCGCGGCAGCCGGACGCGTCGTGGTCGCCAGGAACGCATGGGCGCGCGTGATGACGCGGCGGACCTTCGTGACATGAAGCCTCAATTTTTTGGATGGCGTCGGACCTTTGCCGATACTGGCGAGTTTCCACTGGATTTCAATGCCTGTGCGGGTGCTACCTGTAGCGCGGGTTGGAACCGCGCTGGCCGCTGAGATCGGAATTGCCGTAGCTGCATCGCCCGCTCACCTTCGTCTTCCGCTGCCGTCTGCAGTCGGGAAGCACTGATCGACCCTATAATTTGCGTGGCGATGAACGTAGAAGAGCTTTGGGCCCTTCATCCGAGTTTAATTTGAGCGCCTCTCGACCTGACTGAATCAAAACGCTTCCCCGACGCGGAGCGGATCTGATTCAAGCTGTCTGTCGGAAGGGAGCCGACAGGCATGTCGAAGGCGCTGTCGGTGGATCTTCGGGAGCGGGTTGTGGCGGCGATCGAGGCTGGATCGTCGTGCCGGGCAGCGGCCGCACGCTTCGGTGTCGGTATCTCAAGCGCCATTCGCTGGGCGTCCTTGAAATGTTCGGCGGGCTCGGTGGCACCGGGGCCGCTTGGCGGGGATCGCCGTTTCGGGCGGATCGAGGCGCAGGCGCCGCTGATCCTCGGCCTGCTGGAGCGGACGCCCGACATCACGTTGAGCGAGATACGCGCGGAACTGGCAGAGGCCGGCGTACCGGTCGGCGTCGCCACCTTGTGGCGGTTCTTCGCGCGGCGGCGGATCACGCTGAAAAAAAGTCGGCGCCCGCGGCAGAGCAACAGCGCCCCGACATCCTGACGCGGCGCTGGGAATGGTTCGAGGGGCAGTTGGATCTCGACCCCGACCGCCTGGTGTTCATCGACGAGACCTGGGCCTCGACCAACATGGCCCGCACCCGCGGACGGGCGCCGCGCGGCGAACGCCTGCGCGCTGACATCTCGCACGGGCACTGGAAGACGACCACCTTCGTCGCCGGCCTGCGCAACTCCGGCATGGTCGCGCCGATGGTGCTCGACGGGCCGATCAACGGCCTCGCCTTCCAGGCGTATGTCGACTAGGTGCTGGTCCCGGACCTGCGGGCCGGCGATGTCGTCGTCATGGACAACCTCGGCAGCCACAAGCGGCCAGGCATCCGCGCGGCCATCGAAGCCGCCGGCGCAAGCCTGCTCTACCTGCCGCCCTACAGCCCCGACTTCAATCCGATCGAGAACGCCTTCGCGAAGCTGAAGGCCATGCTGCGCAAGGCCGCCGAGCGAACCATCGACGGCCTATGGTCTGCCATCGGCAGAATCATCGACACCTTCAATCCAACCGAATGCGCCAACTACTTCGCCGCCGCAGGCTACGACCCGGCATGATCGGATAATGCTCTAGTGGACAGCGTCACTGAAGATCATATATCGAAAAACACCGTCTCCTCTTCACCTTGCAGGCGGATGTCGAAGACGTAGACCGGCTTGCCATCGCGCGTGTCGGCCCGGGCGATCAGTGTCTTTCGGCGTTCGGGTTGTTCCACCACGTTCAGCACCGGGTCTGTGCTGTTCGCCACCTCTTCATCGCCGAAATACATTCGCGTGGACAGGCCCAGGTTGATGCCGCGCGAGACGATCCAGAGGTTGAGGTGCGGCGCCATCGCGCGCTGTCCGATCCGGCCGGCAACCGGGCCGGGCTTGATGGTCTCGAAGGCCCAAAGGCCGGTGGCGAAATCGGTGCCGGTGCGACCCCAGCCACGAAAAGACGGGTCCGAATCCTTGCCGTCCTGCCGGTCGGCAGGGTGGGCATACCGACCGGCGGCATTGGCCTGCCAAATTTCCACCAGCGCATCGCGCACCAGCGCGCCGGTACCGTCGAGGATGCGTCCTTCGACGCGAATGCGCGTGCCGAGCGTCGCCGGCGTGACCATCCTGTCGCCGAGATTGTTGTCGAAGATGTCGAACCCCGCCTGGCGCGGGATCAGCCCGATATGCACATAGGGGCCGGCGGTCTGGGATGGCGTTTCGGGAAGGTATCCGAGCGTGTCGCGCGCGATCATGGCGTCAATTCCCCTGCAGCCGATTCTCGAACGGGGTGGAGCGCATCCCGCGCAGTACGATGTCCCAGCGATAGGCCAGCGTATGCAGCGGCACCGAGGCGTTGAGGTCCAGCAGCGCCACCAGCCGCTCACGCGCCGCCGCGTCGGCCACGGTATGCAGGATGCTGTCGTGGCGAATGAGCGGGTCGCCTTCGAAATACATCTGGGTGATGAGCCGCTGCGCGAAGCCTGAGCCAAAGACTGAGAAATGCAGATGCGCCGGGCGCCAGTCATTCACCCGGTTGCGAAAAGGGTAGGGGCCCGGCTTCACTGTGCGGAAGGCGTAGCGGCCATCGGCATCGGTCAGGCAGCGGCCGCAGCCGCCAAAATTCGGATCGATCGGTGCGTCGTAGGTGTCATTGCGGTGGCGGTAGCGGCCCGCTGCATTGCATTGCCAGAGTTCGACCAAGGCGCCCGGAACGGGGCGCGCCGAACCATCCAGCACGCGGCCATGGACGATGATGCGCTCGCCGATCGGTGCGCCGCCGTCGCGCGCGTAGTTCAGCACCAGGTCGGCATCGAGCGGGCCGAGCTCATGCTGGCCGAACACCGGGCCCGTGACCTCGGAGAGTGAATTCTCCAGCGACAGCAGCGGGCGGTGCGGCGCACGGAAGACGCTGGTCTTGTAGATGGGCGTGAGCGCCGCCGGATGGGCGGCGGTGTCGCGCGCGATGAATTCGGCATCGGCCTGCATGGCGGATTCCTTGTGCGTGTTTGCGAGCCTACTGCAGGCAGATGGTCCTGGCGCCGATCATGTCGCGCGACCGCCCGCTCGTCATGGTGAACGTCTCCCTTTGGTCGTCGCGCATCGACGTTGACAGGTACGTACTGGTGAGTACAGAACGAGGCAAGCCGATACTGCTGCCGCGTGAAGGACCGCCATGACCAGCTGGGACAGCAAGCCCGCCATCCTTGCGGGGCTGATCGGCGCCGGCATCCAGGCCTCTCGCACGCCGGCGCTGCATGAACGCGAGGGTGCCGACCAGGGGCTGCGCCTGGTCTATCGGCTGATCGACCTCGACGCCTTGGGCCTCCGGGCAGATGCGCTGCCGGAACTGCTGACGGCGGCCGAACGCATGGGCTTCGCCGGGCTCAACATCACCTATCCTTGCAAGCAGGCCGTCGTGCCGCTGCTGCACGACCTTTCGCCGGACGCGCAGGCACTCGGCGCGGTGAACACGGTGGTGCTGCGCGATGGCCGGCGGATCGGCCACAACACGGATTGCTCCGGCTTTGCGGAAGGCTTCCGGCGTGGCCTGCCGGGCGTGGCGCGGTCACGCGTGGTGCAACTGGGCGCCGGCGGCGCCGGAGCGGCGGTGGCTCATGCACTGCTGGGCGAGGGCGTGGGGCTGTTGTCGGTCACCGACGTGGATGCGGGGCGCGCGGTCGCGCTGGCGGCGGGGCTGAAGGCGCGCTTCGGCGCGGACCGTGCGGAGGCCTGCACCGACCTGCAGGCTGCCATGGCGGTAGCGGACGGGTTGGTGAATTGCACGCCGGTCGGCATGGCAAAGATGCCTGGCCTCCCGCTGCCAGCCGATCTCCTGCGCGCTGATGTCTGGGTTGCGGAGATCGTCTATTTCCCCATCGAGACCGCATTGCTGCGCGCCGCGCGTGCCCTGGGCTGCCGCACGCTCGATGGCGGCGGCATGGCGGTGTTCCAGGCGGCGGGCGCCTTCGCGCTGTTCACCGGCATGGCGCCGGATACCGAACGCATGCTGCGGCACTTCGCCGCGATGTCTCAACCGGGCGCGACGTAGCGCAGCACGGCCTCGACGATCATGCGGCGATGCGCGGCGATGGTGTCGGGTGCGAGCAGGTCGCGCCCGAAGATCGCGGTCAGGGTGTGGCGGTTCGACACGCGGTAGAAGCAAAAGCCGCGGATCAGCATGTGCAGGTCCAGCGCATCGAGACCGCGGCGGAAGGCACCCTCGCGCTCGCCGCGCTCTATCAGGTCGCGCAGCGTGCCGACGACTGCGGCGTTGCGCGTGACGATCTCGGGCGATGCGGCAACGTTGCGCGCCTCGTGGATATTCTCGACGCTGACCAGGCGGACGAATTCGGGATGCGCGGCGTGGTGGTCGAAGGTGGTCTCGACCAGGCGCTGCAGGGCCAGTGCGGGAGGTAGCCGCGCCAGTGGCAGGGCGCTCTCGGCATCGCGCATGCCGCCGTACATTTCTTCGAGCACGGCGGCGTAGAGGCCCTCCTTGCTGCCGAAGTAGTAGTAGATCATGCGCTTGGTGGTGCGCGTGCGCGCTGCGATGTCGTCCACGCGCCCGCCCGAGAAGCCCTTTTCGCTGAACTCCGCGATGGCGGCGTCGATCAGGTCGCGTCGCGTCTGGTCAGGGTCGCGGGTGCGGCGGCGTGGTTTTTTTAACTCCATGGTTCGTACAATACTGCAGCGCCGCGCCCCATGGTGAGCAAAAACCTCGATGCGGCAGCCCCTGGCCAGGGTGTGCGGGCGGTGCGAGGCTCCCGCGCGTCCGGCCGCTGGCCATCGGGAGGGATCATGGACCGGCTGACGCTCGCCGTCGTCTCGCGCAACTACTTCAACATGCCCGCCTGGGTCGGCCTGCATGCCGGGCTGTTCGCCGACGAGGGGATCGACCTCACGATCGACCACATCGAGGGCATCGAGGAGGTGAACGAGCGGGTCCGCGACGGGCGCGCGCAACTCGCTTATGGCGTGACGGAACACGTCATCCTCGATGCGGAATCGGGCGGCCACCAGGCGATCATCGGCGGCAACGTGAACCGGCTTCCTTTCTCGCTGGTGGCGCGCGCAGGCATCGAGGGCATCGCCGGCCTGCGCAGGAAGCGGATCGGCGTCTCCTCGCTGCGCGCGGGGTCGTCTTCGCTCATCATGAAGCTGCTGGCGCAGCACGGGCTGCAGTATCCGGGCGACTACGAGCTGGTGGCCTGCGGACCCATCCTGGCGCGCTGGGACCTGCTGCGATCGGGCGGCATCGATGCCGGCTTGCAGGGCGCGCCGCTGAACCACATGGCGCTCGACCAGGGCTTCGTGTCGCTGGCGGAGCCGCGCGACGACTTCCAGTTCACCAGCCTGGATGTCGATACGCGCTGGGCGGCGGCGAGTCGCGACCTGCTGCTGCGATTCCTGCGCGGCTTCCTGCGCGCGCATGAGCGCTTCTTCACCGACCGCGACCTCGCGCGCCAGGTCGCGATGGCCGAGAGCGGCATCGAGGCGCGCTACGCCGACAGCGCCTGGGAGGAATACACGCGCGACGCCATCTTCCCGCGCGACGGCGAGGCGAGCACCGCCGGCGTGCAGGCGCTGATCGAGACCAGCGCGCTGATCCGCGACCTGCCGACGCGCGCACGCACCCGTGCGGAGGACTACATCGACCGAAGCTGGCTGGCCGAGGCGAGGGCCTCCCTGTGACCGCCATCGACTATGGCGATCGCGCCCGCATCGGCCTGCTGGTGCCCTCCGGCAACCAGGTCTGCGAGGCGGAGCTGCACGCGATGATGCCGTCCGGCGTGGCGGCGCTGGTCACGCGGCTTGAGCTGCGCGGCAGTTCGGAGGCCGAGCTGCTGAACATGGTCGGCGCGCTGGAGGAGGCCTCCCGTCTGCTCGCCGATGCCAGGCCTGCCCTGGTGGCCTTCCACTGCACGGCCGTGTCCACCTTCGCCCCCGACCTCGCGCAGGACATCCCCCGCCGCATCGCGGCCGCGACCGGCCTGCCGGCGACTGCGACCGCCGATGGAATCCTAGCCGCCTTCGCCGCCCTCGGCGCGCGGAGCGTGCTGCTGGTCACGCCCTACATCGACGCGGTTCATGCGCGGGAGGTCGCCTTCCTCGCCGCGCATCGTATCGCGGTGGTCGGCGGGTCGTCGCTGGGTCTGAACACCAACGCCGAGATGGCCGTGCTGTCGCCGGAGCGCATCCGCGACCAGGCGCGCGCCGCGGCGGCTGAGTCGCCGGGTGCGGAGGCCTGCTTCATCTCCTGCACCGCCATCCGCTCCGCGTCGCTGATCGCGCCGCTGGAGGCCGAGCTCGGCATGCCGGTCGTCACGAGCAACCAGGTCATGGCGTGGCATGCGCTGCGCCGCTGCGGCATCGTCGACGCCGTCGCGGGCTTCGGGCGGTTGATGGCGCTGGGCTGACTTGCTCCTGCACGACGCCTGCCTATGATCCGCGCCGAATTCCCGGCGCGGACCGGGCTGAGGGAGGAAACCCGAATGACCACGATGACCCGCCGCGGCCTCGCCGCCGCCAGCTTCGCCCTGGCCTCCGCACCCGCCGTGCTGCGCGCGCAGGGTCGCACCGTGCTGCGCATCGGCTGGACCAGCGGCGATGGCGCGCAGGACCCCTATGCCTCCGGTGCGCGGCTGTTCAAGCAGGGGCTGGAACGCCGCGTCGGCGAGCGCGTGGATGTGCAACTGTTCCCCAACCGCGCGCTGGGCGACGAGCGGCCGATGCTGGACGGCATGCGGCTCGGCACGGTGGACATGGGCGTCATCACCAATGCGGTGATCGCGCAGGTCGAACCGGCCTTCCAGGTCAACGACATGCCCTTCCTGTTCTCCAGCGAGGAACAGGCGCATCGGGTGCTGGACGGCACGGTGGGCGCGGCGCTCAAGACGCGGCTGGAAGCGCGCGGCGTGATTCCGCTCGGCTACATGGAGGGCGGGTTCCGGCAGATGATCAACAACATCCGCCCGATCGTGCGGCCGGAGGATTTGCGCGGCATCAAGTTCCGCGTGCTGCAGAGCCCGATCTACATCGAGATGTTCCGCAGCCTAGGGGGCAACGCCGTGCCCATGGCCTGGGGCGAGACCTTCACCGCCGTGCAGCAGGGTGCCATCGACGGGCTCGAGATCCCGCTCGGCGTCATCGACCAGAACAAGTACTACGAGGTGACGAAATACCTGTCGCTGACCGGCCACATCTATTCGATGATCGGGCTGCTGATGGCCAAGCGCAGCTTCGACCGGCTGCCCGCCGACCTCAAGGCCGCCGTGCAGGAAGCCGCGACCGAGGCCACGCGCGCCCAGCGCACCGCCAATGCCGCGGCCAATGCCGGCCTGCTGGACAGCCTGCGCCGCCACGGCATGCAGGTGAACGAGGTAGCCGACAAGGCCGCCTTCCGCCGCGGTGTCCTGCCGATGTACGAGGCCTTCCGCGGCCAGATCGGCGCCGACATCGTGCGCGACGCGCTGGCCGCCGTGCAGTGAGGCTGCTCGCCGCCGCGACGCGCGCTGTCGCGGCGGCGACGCGCTATTCCGTGGCACTCGCCGCGGCGGGGATGCTGGCCGCCATCGTCTACCAGGTGGTGATGCGCTACGTCGTCGGCGCGGCATCCTCCTGGAGCGAGGAACTGGCTGTCCTGCTGTTCTCCTGGAGCGTGCTGGGCGGCCTCGCGCTTGGCGTGCATGAGGGCTACCACGTGCGCCTGACGCTGCTGCCCGATGCGCTGCCGCGCGGCGGGCGCGTGCTGTACGAACGGCTGGTGGATGCGCTGACGGCCGCGCTCGGCGGTTTCCTGGCATGGTCGGGCTGGCGGTTTCTCGACATGACATCGGGTTCGGTCTCGGCAGCGATCGGCTACCCGACCGAGATCCTGAATGCGCTGGCCATCGCCTGCGGCGCGCTGGTCGCGCTGTTCGGGCTGGAGCGCGCGCTCCGCCCAGGCGGCGCGGTGGAGACCGCGGCGTGAGCGAGGTCGCCTGGTTCCTCACCGCGGGCTTCGCCGTGCTGGTCGTGCTGGGGGTGCCTTTCGCGATCACCATCGCGCTGGTGGTGACGGGCGCGCTGATCGCAGCCGACATCGAACCGGCCTTCCTCGCGCAATCCGTCATCAGCGGGTCGCAATCCTTCAGCCTGCTGGCGATCCCGCTGTTCATGCTGGCCGGCGAGATCATGACCGCCGGCGGGCTGTCGCAGCGCCTGGTGGATTTCGCCGGCACGCTGGTGCGGCATCTTCGCGGCGGGCTCGCGATGGTCACGGTGCTGGCGGCGCTGGTGTTCTCCGCCATCTCCGGTTCCGCACCGGCGACCACGGCGGCAATCGGCGCCATCATGATCCCGGCCATGGCGGCGGCAGGGTATGATCGCGCCTTCGCAGCCTCCATCGCCGTCAGTGCGGGCGTGTTGGGGCCGCTGATCCCGCCTTCCATCGCCTTCGTGATCTGGGGCATCGTGGCGGAGCAGTCGATCGGGCGGCTCTTCCTGTCGGGCATCGTACCGGGGATCATGATCGCGGCGGGGCTGCTGGTGATCTGCTGGGTCCACGCCTGGCGGAACGACGTGCCGCGCCTGCCACGCGCCACACTGCGCGAAGCCGCGACGGCCTTCGCGCGCGGCCGCTGGGCGCTCGCCTCGCCGCTGCTGGTGCTGGGCGGCATCTATGGCGGCGTCTTTACGCCGACCGAGGCGGCCGCGGTGTCCTGCGTCTATGCGCTGCTGGTCGGGTTGTTCATCGAGAAGCAGCTGACGCTGCGCGCACTGCCGGAGATCTTCGTGAAGGCGATGCGCACCAGCGCGATTGTCTGCGCCATCATCGCGGTCTCGGCGGGCTTCGGCATCCTGGTGGCGCAGGAGCAGATCGCCACGCGCTTCGCCGCCTGGCTGGGCGAGAATGTCGGCGAGAAATGGATGGCGCTGGCCGCGCTGAATATCGCCTTCTTCCTGATGGCGGCGGTGATGGACGAGATCGCCATCATGGTGATCCTGGGGCCGATGCTGATCGCCATCGCCAACAAGTTCGGCGTGGACCCGATTCATTTCGGCGCGATCATTGTCACCAATGTCGCGATCGGCATGGCGGCGCCGCCGATCGGCTATTGCCTGTTCATCGGCATGGCGATCAGTGGGCTGTCGCTGACGCGCATCACCCGCGCCATCTGGCCGCAGATCGCCTGGATGTTGGTGGTGCTGTTCCTCACCACCTACATCCCAGGCTTCGCGCTGATGTTCCAGCCCGCCGCGCGGTAGATCAGAAGCCGTAGAGTCGCGCCGGATTGTCCACCAGCACGCGCTTGCGCTCGGCCGCACCCGGCGCCCATTCGCCGAGCAGGTCGAACAGCGCGCCATCCTCCGGCATCCAATCGGACAGCGACGGGTGCGGCCAGTCGGTGCCCCACAGGCAGCCATCCGGCGACACGTCCAGCAGCGCGCGCGCGAAGGGTGCGACATCCGCGAAGGGCGGACCGGCGCTGCTGATGCGGTAGCCGCACAGCTTCACATAGGTCCGCGGCCCGTCGAGCAGCCGCAGCAAAGCCTGGAAGCCGGCGCCATTCACGCCATCCGCCGTGCGAACGCCGCCCATGTGGTCGATCACGACGGGCACCGGCAGCGCCGCCAGCCGCGGCGCCAGCTCGGGCAACTGGTGGCCTTCCGCATAGACCTGCAGATGCCACCCCAGCGGGGCGATGCGGCGCGCCAGCGTGTCCAGCTGATCGAGCGGCGTGCCGTTGCCGCTCACGGCGTTAAACCGAACGCCCCGCGTGCCGCGATCATGCAGCGCGCGCAGCGCCGCCTCGTCGAAGCTGTCATCGACCACGGCGACCACGCGCGCGCGGTCCAGCCCGAAGCGCTCTGCCGCATCCAGCGAGCACTCGTTGTCGGTGCCGTAGACGGATGGCTGCACGATCACCATGCGCTCGATGCCCAGCGCCTCCGCCATCCGCAGATAAGCCGGGATCAGTGCGGCAGGCGGGTCGTAGTGCCGACCGGCATCGAGCGGAAACCGGTCATACGGCCCGAAGATGTGGAAGTGGCAGTCGCAGGACAGCGCGGGGCCCTTCCAGGACGGCTTCGGTTCGACATCGAGCGACGGCAGGCACGGATGCATCACGCGATCTCCCGCCGCACGATCGCCGCCCCTTCGACCATCGCGCGCATCTTGCCGTCCGCCACTTCGCGGGGCAGGTATTTCATCCCGCAGTCGGGCGCGACGATGACCCGCGCCGGGTCGATGTTCGGCAGCGCGCGGCGGATGCGCGCCGCGACCGTCTCGGCGGATTCGATCCGCTGGTCCGCCAGGTCGATGACGCCGAGGATGATGGTCTGGTCCGGCAGCTGCTTCAGCACCGTGGTGTCGAGGTTCGACTGCGCCGTCTCGATCGAGATCTGCCGCACCTTGCACTTGCACAACTCGGGCAGGAAGGAATAGCCGTTCGGCCGTTCGTGGATGATGGCGGCGTAGCCGAAGCAGATATGCAGCGCGGTGGCGCCGGTGATGCCCTCCAGCGCGCGGTTCACCGCCTCCAGGCCGAAGGCGCGCGCCTTGTCGGGGCGGGCTTGCATGTAGGGTTCGTCGATCTGCACGATGTCGGCGCCGGCGGCGAACAGGTCGCGGATCTCGGCATTCACCGCCTCCGCGTAGTCGTTCGCCATCTCCGCCTCGTCCTTGTAGAAATCGTTCTGCGCCTGCTGGGACATGGTGAAGGGGCCCGGCACGGTGATCTTGACCATCCGGTCGGTATTGGCGCGCAGGAAGGCGACGTCGCGCGCCTCGACCGCATGGCGGCGGCGGATGCGCCCGATCACGCGCGGCACCGGGTTGGGGTGCCCGCTGCGATCCAGCGCGGTCCCGTGGTTGTCGATGTCCACGCCATCCAGCGCAGTGGCGAAGCGGTTGGAATAGCTTTCACGCCGCATCTCGCCATCGGTGATGATGTCGAGCCCGGCCTTCTCCTGCGCGCGGATCGCCAGCAGCGTGGCGTCGTCCTGCGCCTGTTCCAGCATCTCGGCCGGCACGCGCCACAGCTCGGTCGCGCGCACGCGTGGCGGGAAGCGGCCCGCCAGGCGCTTGCGGTCGATCAGCCAGTCGGGCTGGGGGTAGGAGCCGACAAGCGAGGTCGGCAGCAGCGTCGCGGTCATGGGGTTTCCTCCGATTGGCGCGACCCTAGCGGCGGTGCGATGGATCGGCCAGGGCCGGGGACGCCGCCTGCCCGAACGCGTCGATGCGCGGAACCGGCGATCGGCCACCCTGCGTTGACATGGCGCGCTGCGTCGGAGAAGTGTGCGCCGACTTGCGAATGCAAACAGAAGCAAACGTTCAATCCGGGAGAAGTCCAATGATCACGCGCCGCGGCCTCAGCATCACACTCGCAACCGCGGCGCTCGCCCGCCCCGCCCTGGCGCAGCAGCGCAACCTGCCGGGGCTGCCCGGCACGCAGATCTGGTCGGTCTATGACGTCGGCTCCACCGGCTATGTCGAGGCCTCGGCCATCGCCGACGCGATGGGCCGCGCCTTCGGCACGCGCGTGCGCCTGCAGCCCTCCGGCACCTCGATCGGCCGCATCCTGCCGTTGAAGCAGAAGCGCGTGAGCCATGCCTGGCTGGCCAACGAGCTCTACTTCGCCGCCGAGGGCCTGTATGAATACGCCACGCCTGACTGGGGGCCGCAGGATTTCCGCGTCCTGGCCGGGCGCAAGAACGCCTTCTCGGTGGTCGCGACGCGCGAGAGCGGGATCACCAAGCCCGAGGACATGAAGGGCAAGCGCCTGGCCTGGGTGCCGGCCAACAGCTCGGTCAACATCAAGATCGAGCCGATCCTCGCCTTCGCCGGGCTGACGCTCAACGACGTGCAGCTTGTGCAATTCCCGTCCTATGCCGCGAGCCTGCGCGCCCTCATCGAGGGTCGGGCCGATTGCGCCGGCGCCGCCCCCGCCGCCGCGGTGCTGCGCGAGCTGGAGGCGAGCCCGCGCGGCATCTCCTGGGTGCAGCTCGACCCCAACAACGCGCAGGGTTGGGCCAGAGCCCAGCGCGCGGTGCCCTTCGTCGAGCCCTTCGCCGAGACCATCGGCGCCGGCATGTCCGAGCAGAACCCGGTGAATGTCATGGGCTATCGCTACCCCATGATCACGGTGAATGCCGATACGCCGGACGCCGAGGTGCAGGCGATGATGAAGGCGGTCGCCGACACCTTCGACATGTTCAAGAACGCCAACCCCATCATGCCGCGCTGGGCGATGAACCTGGCCGGCACGCCGCCGATGGATGCGCCCTTCCATGACGGCGCCATCGCCTACCTGCGCGAGGCGGGGCTCTGGACCCCGGCATCGCAGCAATGGCAGGACCGCACGTTGCGCCGGCTGCAGACGCTGCGCGCCGCCTGGGCGGAATTCCTGTCCGGCGCCCGGTCGCGCAACCTGTCGGAAGCGGATTTCGCGACCGCCTGGTCCGAGCGCCGCACCGCCGCGATCGCCACGCTGAACTGATCGACTTGCCAGGGACGGCGCGGCCACGTGCCGTGCCGTCAACGGAACCCATGCCATGAGCAGCGTCGCACCCACACCGGCCGTGCCGGAAGATCCGGAAGCACGGTCCGGCCGCCTGTCCGGCGCGGCGTTCTGGGCCGCCTTTGTGCTGGCCTCGGCGGGGCTGCTGCTTGCGATCAACCAGGTGTTCAACCTGGGTGCGGGCGGCTTCCGCCCAATCAGCACGGCCTACTACTACCTCATCATCGGAACCTTCGGCGCCTTCGCCTACCTCGCCTTCCCGGCGCTCAAGCGGCAGAAGTCGATCCTGCCGTGGTACGACTGGGTGCTGGCCGCGGCGATACTCGGCCTCGGCATCTGGCTCGCGAGCGTGGCGCTGACCATTCAGCTACGCGGCTGGAGCGCCCAGGCGCCGTTCTGGCCGACCGTGGCGGCAGGCGTCTTCACGATGCTGGTGCTGGAAGGCGTGCGCCGCACGGGTGAGCTGGTGCTGTTCTTCGCCTGCCTGATCTTCGGTGCCTTCCCGCTGTTCGCCGGCGAGATGCCGGGCTTCCTGTGGGGCGTGCAGCTGCCGCTCGACAGCACCATCCAGGAGCATGTCTTCGGCACCGAGAGCATCATCGGCATCCCGATGCAGGTGGTGGCGGATACGCTGATCGGCTTCCTGGTCTTCGGCGTCGTGCTGGCCGCGACCGGCGGTGCCGCCTTCTTCATGGATTTCGCGCTGGCGCTGATGGGCACCAGCCGCGGCGGGCCGGCCAAGGTCGCCGTGGTCGCCTCGGCGACCTTCGGCATGCTCTCCGGCAGCCCGACCTCGAACGTGCTGACCACGGGCACGCTCACCATCCCGACCATGAAGCGCTGCGGTTATGCGCCGCACTACGCCGGCGCGGTCGAGGCCTGCGCGTCCACCGGCGGCGCGCTGATGCCGCCCGTGATGGGGGCCGCCGCCTTCATCATGGCGAACTTCCTCAACGTGCCCTACGCCGAGGTGATGCTGGCGGCCCTGCTGCCATCATTGCTCTACTACGGCGCGCTGTTCCTGCAGACCGACCTCTATGCCGTTCGCAACGGCCTGACCGGCGTGACCAAGGCCGAGGTGCCGGCGCTGCTGCCGACGCTGGCGGCCGGCTGGTACTACCTCGCCGCCATCGTCGCGCTGACTGTCCTGCTGCTCGCCTTCCGCATCGAGGCGCAGGCGCCCTTCTGGGTATCGCTGTTCCTGCTACTGGTCGCGGTGCTGCGGCGCAAGGCCACCGGCTTCGGCCTGCGCAGCTTCTGCGGCCTGGTGGTCGATGCCGGGCAGACGGTGGCGCAGCTTGTCGCATTGATCGCGGGCATCGGGCTCATCATCGGCGCGCTGTCCGTCACCGGCGTGGCCAATTCCTTCTCGCGCGAGCTGGTGCAGTATGCCGGCGGCAATGTCGCGCTGCTGCTGTTCTTCGGCGCCTTGACGTCCTTCATCCTCGGCATGGGGATGACCGCCTCGGCCTGCTATATCTTCCTCGCCATCGTGCTGGCGCCGGCGCTGGTGCAGGCGGGCCTCGATCCGATGGCATCGCATCTCTACGTGCTCTATTGGGGCATCGTGTCGTTCATCACGCCGCCGGTGGCGCTGGCCGCCATCGCCGCGGCGTCGATCGCCAAGTCCAGTCCGATGCTCACCGGCCTGATGGCGCTGCGGATCGGCTTCCTGCTGATGATCCTGCCCGTGCTGTTCGTGCTGCAGCCGGCGCTGATCCTGAAGGGCGACCTGCCGACCATCGTTCAGGCGGTGTTCACGGCTTGCGCAGCCGTGCTGCTGCTGGCCTCGGCGCTCGAGGGGTATGTGTACCGGGTCGGTGCGACGCCGCTCTGGGCGCGCCTGCCGATCGGCATCGGCGGCGCCCTGTTGCTGATACCCGAGGGCTTCACGGACGTCGTTGGCGCCGGCATCGGAGCGGCGGGCATCCTGGCGCTGTGGCTGGTGCGCCGGGCCGCGCGCCCGGCCTGACTCCAGCGGCCTGTCGGCGCGGTAGAACGCCTTGTTCCGCGCGCCGCCTCAGGCTTCGACGCTGGACATGGCCGGGGCGGGCAGGGCGGGCGGGTCGCCCAGCATCCGCCAGGTGCCGCCCATGAGCACCTCGCTCGGCCGGAAGCGGGCCTTGTAGGCCATCTTGCGGCTCTCCGGCACCCAGTAGCCGAGGTAGACGTAGGGCAGACCGAGCTCCCGCGCGCGGTCCACCAGCCACAGCACGGCATGGGTGCCGAGCGAACGCTTCTCCGCCGCCGGGTCGTAGAAGGAATAGACCGCCGAGAGCCCGTCGCTCAGCCGGTCAGTCAGGCAGGCGCCGAGCAGCTTGTCCGTCGCGTCGCGGAATTCGACCACGGAGGTGCCGATCGGCGTGTCCTCGACCATGGCGCGGTAGTCGTAGAAGCCCATCGCCGCCATGTCGCCATCGGCGTGCCGCGCCTTCTGGTAGCGGTGGAACAGCGCGAATTGCTCGGCAGTGGCGCGCGCGGGCATCTCGGCCGCGGTCACGTCGGTATTGAAGCGCGCGACCTTGCGTTGCGTGCGGTCGGGCTCGAAGGCGCCGGCCACGATGCGGATCGGGATGCAGGCCTGGCAACCCGGACACACCGGCGAATAGGCGATGTTGTGGCTGCGCCGGAACCCGGCGCGCGACAGCCGGTCGTGCAGGCCCTCGGCATCCGTGCCGGACAATTCAGTCACGATCTTCCGCTCCGTCCGCCCCGCCAGGTAGGGGCAGGGCAGGGGCGCGGTCGTGTAGAAGAACTGCGGACGGCGGGACGAGCGGTGGAGCATCTGTGTGGACTAGTGTCGGCGCGCGCGGGCGCGGAATCAACCGGCAGAACGCTCACGGCACCAGGCTGATGCGCTCGCGTGGCGCCTCGGCACCGATCCGCAGCAGCAGCCCGTCCCGCCAGCGTGCCAGCTGGTCGGCCCAATGCGGGCTCAATGGATGGCCGGATTGCCCGGTGGCGATGATGGCGAAGGCGCCGGCGGGCTCGGCCAGGTCAAAGACACCGCGGAAGCCGGCGCCATGGACATTGGCGAAGATACCCCCGGCTTCGGCGCGCAGGCCGGCGCGATTGACCGTCTCGCTATCGCCGGCCGAGGGGGTGGCGATGCGCGTCAGCGCGCCGAGGCCGGGGACGAAGCGCAGCAGCGGGTGATCGAAGCGTGCCGGATGCGCCGCCCCCCAGCGCCAGGCGGCCGGGTCGGCGCCCTGCGTGGGCGTCACATCCGCGACCCCCGCCTCGATTGCCGCCGAGATCATCGCGCCGCAGCCGGGCGCGCCACACCAGGCAGCGCCGGTGGCGTCGTCAGTCAGCACGCGGCGCAGGAATTCCGACCCGGCCCGCGCCGCATCCTCCGGCAGGGCGGCGCGCGCCAGCACCGCCCGGCCGAAGCGGGCCAGGGTGGCGTGGAAGACGAGCGGCTGGGGCAGGCCGGGGGCCATCTCGCCGGACCAGTGGCGCAGCAGGTCCTGCGCGACCCCGGCGGCCCCCGCCGGCCGGGGGGCGGCGCGCAGGGCGGGCAGGGTCTCGGCCGCGAACAGAGACAGCGTGTCGGCCTGCATGGCCGCGAAGCCGGCCACGTCGTGCCGCGGCGCGGCGCCCAGCATCTGGCCGATGCGGCGGAAGCGCCAATCGCCGTTCCAGTCTCGGCCCAGCCACGCATCATGGCCGGGCGGCACCACGCGGTTGTTGGCATTGGCGATCACGCCGCTGGCCGGGTCTTCGACATGCGGCAGCGCATCGAAGGGGATGAAGCCGGTCCAGTCGGCGCGCCCGTCCCAGCCCGGCACCGGCAGGCTGCCGTCGCCCGAGCGGCGCAGCGGCGTGCGGCCGGTCAGGTACATGGCGATGCCGCCGGCGGCATCGGCCACCATCAGGTTCTGCGAAGGGCTGGTGATCAGACGCGCCGCCGCGCGTGCATCGGCCAGCGACCGCGCCGCGTTCAGCGCAAGCAGGCCGGACGCCGCCGTGTCGCCCGGGGCGAGATTCGCCGCCGCCAGGGCCAGCACCGTGCCGTCGGTGCGACCGGCCGGCGCGTCGAGGTCGGAGATGACCGGCCCGTGCCGGGTCTCGCGCACCCGCAGCGCCACCGGCTCCGACCAGCGCACGCGGATGACTTCCTCGCGCACCGTGAAGGGCAGGGGACCGTCGGGCGTCTCGTAGGCGTCCGGCCCGGACAGGCGCTCCACGAACAGGTCCTGGGTGTCGGAATGGGTGGTGGTGAAGCCCCAGGCGAGGCGCTCGTTCCGTCCGATGACGATGCCAGGCACGCCGGGTGCCGTGGCGCCGGCCAGCACGCGCCCGCCGGGCAATTCGATCCGCGCAAGGTACCACAGGATCGGCGCCTGGTAGCCCAGATGCGGGTCGGTCGCGAGCAGCGGTGCGCCCGACGCCGACCGCGTGCCCGCCACCACCCAGGCATTCGACGCCATCGAGGGCAGCGGCGCATCCACAGGGAAGCGCGGGATCGCCGCCGCCAACCGGTCCAACCCCGACCGGTCGCCGGGGGCAGCCGCCGCCCAGTCGATGCCGGGTGCCGCCGCCGCCGAGGCCAGCCCCGGCAGGTCAGGCCGGCCGGGCGTGGTATCCGCCGGCCATAGGTCATCCAGGCGCTCCGGCGGCAGCAGCCCGGCCAGCCGCGCGCGGTCCAGCTCCGTCCGCCAGTTCCCCGACAGCCACAGCCCCATCACCTTGCCCCAGAGCAGGCTGTCGACGGGTCGCCAGGGTTCGGGCGCGCCGAGCACCAGGAATTCCGGCGCGGCGAAGCGTCCGCGTGCGTCAATCCAGGCATTCACCCCGCGCGCATAGGCCTCCATCGCCGCGCGTGTGTCGGGCGGCAGGGCGGCGAGGTCGGCCTCGGCGCGCGGCACAAGGCCGAGCAGGCGCATATACCGATCCAGCCGCAGCGCGCCACTGCCGGCGACCTCGGACAGCCGGCCGCTGGCGCCGCGCCGCATGCTGTCCATCTGGAACATCCGGTCGCGCGCATGCAGCCAGCCGAGCGCCGTCCAGGCGTCTCCCTCGGATTGTGCGATGACGGTCGGGATGCCCTGGGCATCGAGGGCGATCTCGACGGGTGCCGAGAGGCCCGGCAGCACGACGCGACCCTCACGCGCCGGCAGGGTCCACCAGACGGCGGCGGTCGCACCCGCCAGCAGCAGCACGAGGAAAGCGACCAGGCCCGCAAGACCGCGGCCCGACCAGCGCAGGATTCTCTTCACGCCCGACAGATGGATGCGCGGGCACGCTTTGGGAACCTCCGCCGCGCATCGACGCCGCCGCCGGTTGCTGGTAGGGCCGCGCCCATGTCCGAGACCGACCGGCCAGGCTCCACCCTGCTGCATGCGGCGCAGGGCCTCGCCCTGCACCTCACCCCCGGCGAGGGCGCCGCCGGCCTCGTCGTGCTGGCGCCCGATGCGGCGGGCCTGGCCTGGGCGATGCGGCTGTCCGCGCGGTTGAGCCGCCCGGCGCTGGTGCTGGAGGCGACGGATGGACGCTTCCCCGGGGCGGCGATCGAGGCGCTGCTGCCGCATCTGGCGGCGGCAGCGGGCGCGGAGCGCATCCTGGTCGGGCTCGGGAGCGGTGCGGTTGCGGCGCTGGAGCACGCTGCCGCGATCGATGCGAGCGCCGTGCTCGCACTGGCGCCGCAGATCGCGGACAGCGTGGCGCCACTCGCGGTCGCCCCCGGCTGCACCGCGATCGTCGCCTTCGACCCCCGCGCTGCGCGGGAAGCCGCCCTGGCGGAGACGCTCACGGCGACCGGCACCGTCGTGCCGGTGCGGATGCCCCATGCCGCCGGCGGGCTCGCCAACGCCCTTCTGACCGGGGGAGCGCTGCCCGACGCCTTCGCCGCGCTGCTCGCCGGCGATGCGGCGCTCGCGGCGATGTCGCTGCGGGTCGCGCGCCTGGCGGCGCCGCGCATGCGGGCGGGGCTGGTGGGGCGGCTCGCGGCGTCGGGGCATGCGCGGCTTGCGGAGGCGGTCGGAGCGACGGCGCGGCGGCCGGCGGCCGCGGAGCCGCGCACCGACGCGCGCGTGCGCGCCCTGCAACGGCTTGGGCGCCATGGCGATGCGGTCGCGCAGATCGGCGCGTGGATCCGGCGGCAGCCGCGCCACGCCCTGCCGCGACGGCGTCTGGCGGCGTCGAACCTGGCGCTGGGGCACAGGCTGCGCGCCGCGGTGGCGCTGAAGGCCGCGGCGGGGCTGGGGCCGTTGCCCTTTGCGCTGCACGAGCGGCTGGTGCGCATGCTGCTGCGCCTGCGCCGGCCGGACGAGGCGGTGCAGGCGGCCGAGGCTGCGCTCGCTTCCCTGCCAGGGGATGCGGCGGCCGAGGCGCTGCTCGGCGAGGCGCTGCTCGCATCCGGCGGCCAGGAGGCGGCCGCGGCCGCTTTCGCGCGCGCCCTGGCGGCGGACCCCGGCCATGCGGGCGCGCGCCGAGGCCAAGCCGTTGCGGCCGACCCGGGTGGCCGGGACGATGCGCCCGGGCCGGCGCTGGCAGCCTTGTTCGCTTCGATGGCCCGCGCGCCCGAGGCCGATTGGCACGCGCTGGTCGACCTGCTAGAGGCGCGGGACCGCCCGGTCGCGGCGCGCGCCGCGACAATGGCGGCCGCTGAGGCGCTATCCACGCCCGGCCTGCTCGGCCGGCTGGCGCAGCTGCACCAGGCGGCCGGCGATGCCGCGGGCGCCGAGGCGGCGTGGCGCCGCGCCACCGAACGGCATCCCCAGGATGCGGCGGGCTGGCTCGGCCTGACCGACCTTCTCGCCACCCAGGACAGTCTCGCCGAGGCCGCTGCGGTGGCGCTGGAGGCGGCCGCGCTGCACCCGCTGGACGCCCGCATCCTTATGCGCAGCGCCGAGCTGCTCATGACGCGCGGCGACCTGCACGCTGCAGAGACCGCCGCCCGTCGGGCCGTGACGCTCGCCCCCCAGGCCGAGGCAGGGCATCTGCTGCTGGCTGACGTGGTGTGGCGGCAGCGTCGCGGCCGTGATGCGGTGCGCGTGGCCGAGGCCGGGCTGGAGGCCGTCCCCGGCAGCGTGGCGATCAGCCTGCGCCTCGGCTTCCTGCACCTGATGCAGAATGCGCCGCTGCCGGCCGTCGCCGCGTTCCGCGCGGTGACGCGCCAGCCCAATGCCGTGCCCCAGGCCTGGCTTGGCCTGACCGACGCGCTGTGGCGTGCCAAGCGGGTGGAGGAGGCCACGACGGCGGCACGCGATGCCGTCGCGGCGCATCCGCGCAATGTCGAGCTGCGCGCCAGGCTAGGTCAATTGCTGCTGGCCGGCGGCGATGCCGATGCCGCGACCGCGGCCATGGCCGAGGTCGCGGCGGACGACCCGGCCTCCGAGGTGGTGCAATTGGCGATGGCCGATGCGCTGTGGCGCCAGGGACGCCGGGCGGAGGCGCTGGTGGCGGCGCGCGAGGTGGCCGCGGCCGCGCCCGACCAGCCGGCGGTGGCGGCGCGGTTGGGGCACCTGCTGCTGGAGAATGGCGACATCGACGAGGCCGCCGCGCAGTTCGAACGCGCGATCGCCCTGCAGCCCGACCTGATCCCGGCCTGGACGGGGCTGTGCGACGCCGAGCGCACGCGCAAGCGCATCAAGCCGGCGATCGAGGCCTATCGACGGGCGGAGGCGCTGGGCATGGACCGCATGACGCGGCGCATGCTGCGCTTCCGCCTGTTCGGCGAGCTGGAGGAGTAGCCGCGCTACAGGTTGCAGGCGGCGTCCAGGAAGGATCCGCCGATCGTCGCCGGTTCGGCGGGGCGGAAGCCGGTTCGGGGCCGTTCGGCGTGGACCGGTTCCTGCGCGTTCTGACGGGCGAACCAGGCCCCTTCGATCGGGCGCCATTGCCGTTCGGCGCAGCGGTATTCGCCGAGGAAGCGCACCGATTGCGCGCGGCCGCCGGTCTCGGGGATCGGGATGGATTCGCGCAGGTTGAGCAGGATCCAGGCGCGGCGCACGCGCCCGGTGGAGACCAGGCCGCGCGTCTGGACATAGCCGCTGACGATGTCGCCCGTGGTGTTGAGCGTGGGGATCGCCTGCCAGCCGACCGGCGGGGGTGGCGCGGGGGGCGTCGGGGCGGCCGCTGGCGGCGGCTCGGGGGCGCAGCCGGCGAGCAGCATGGCGAGGATCGCCATGCGCCGGAGCGGTGCCGGGACCACGCGCGTCACGCCATGTTCACCATGATGGTCTTCTTGTGCGTGAAGTGTTCGAGCATCGCTTCCAGCGACGCCTCCTTGCCCAGGCCGGACGACTTCACGCCGCCATAGGACAGGTTCGCCTGCACCACCAGGTTCTGGTTGATCTGCACCAGCCCCGCTTCCAGCCGATGCGCGAGGTCGAGACCGACCTTCAGGTTGTTCGTCCACAGCGAGGCGGCGAGGCCGTAGTCGGAATCATTCGCCTCGGCCAGCACGCCTTCGGGGTCGTCGAAGGGCTGGATGACGGTGACGGGGCCAAAGATTTCCTCGCGCACCAGGCGGCTTTCGCCGGTCAGCCCGGTGAAGATCACTGGCTGGATGAACAAGCCCTGCTTCAGCGCCGGGTCGGTGGGCATGGCGGAGCAGACATGCGCGGTGGCGCCGGGTGTGGCGGTGCCCTCCGCGATGAAGCCGCGCACCTTCTCGAGCTGGCCTTGCGACACGATGGTGCCGATGTCGGTCTTCTCGTCCAGCGGGTCGCCCATGACCATGCCGTTCACCGCATCGGTCATCGCCTTCACGAAGCGGTCGAAGATCGGCCGTTCGACATAGATGCGTGACGCCGCCGTGCAGGACTGGCCCTGGCGCGTGAAGCGCATCGAGGTCAGCGCACCGGACACCGTCTTGTCGAAGTCGCAATCGGCGAAGACGATCATGGGCGACTTGCCGCCGAGTTCCAGCGTGACCGGGATCAGCTTCTCGGCCGCGGCGCGGGCGACGATCTTCCCGGTCTCGACCGACCCGGTGAAGGTGACCTTCCGTACCAGCTTGTGCTCGACCAGCGGCGCCCCGCATTCCGGGCCGAAGCCGGACACCATGTTGAAAACGCCGGGTGGCAGGATGCGGTTCATGATCTCGCAGATGCGCAGCACCGCGAGGGGGGCTTCCTCGGCCGACTTCACCACCACGGCATTGCCGGCCACCAGCGCGGGCGCGACCTTCAGCGCCATCAGCAGCATCGGCACGTTCCACGGGATGATCGCGCCGACCACGCCGAGCGGTTCGCGAATGGTGACCGAGAGCATCTTCGGGTCGAAGGGGACGGATTCACCCTTCAACTCGGAACCGAGGCCGCCGAAGAATTCGAAGACATCGGCAACGACACCCGCTTCGACGCGGGATTCCGTCCGCAGCGCCTTGCCGGTTTCCAGCGCGATGAGGCGGCCGAGTTCGTCGACATGCTCCTTCAGCAGCTGCGCGCACTGGTAGACCAGGGCACCGCGCTTGCGGGCCGGGACCTTGGCCCATTCCTTCTGCGCCCTCGCCGCGTTCTGCACGGCGGCGTCGACATCGGCGGCGTCACCCTCGGCGGCGCGCGCGACCTCGGCGCCGGTCGCCGGGTTCACCACGGCGAAGGTCTTGCCCGAGCGGGCCGGCACATAGGCGCCGCCGATGAAATGGACGCCGGACAGCGCCTTGGCGAGCGCAAAGGGGTCGGTGCCGGGGGCGGCGGGGGTCGGATGCGGACGGTCGAGCATGGAGCGTCTCCCGGAATGAGTGTCGGGGCCTTCGGAACGGGCCGGACCATGCGCCGGGGGCCGCCCGGGGGCAAGGCGCCGGTCAGGTGAGGGCAGTGGTCACCGGCATCGCCAGGTCGCAGGACGAATTCGGGCTCGAGTACCACAGCCCGCGGCCGCAGCAGCCCGCCACGGTCAGCGCGAGCAGGAGCAGGAGAATGATGCGCATCGTCGTTCAGCGCCGTTCGATGCGCACGCCGGTTTCGGCAACGACGCGGCGCCAGCGCGCAAGCTCCTCCCGCGCGAAACGCGCCGCCGTCTCAGGGGTGCTGTCGGCGACAGCGATGGTGCCGATCTCGGCCAGCCGGCCCGCCAGTTCAGGTTCCGCCAGCGCGGCATTGAAGGCGGCGTTCAGGCGCGCCAGCGCCGGCGCGGGCGTAGATGCCGGCGCCAACGCCAGGATCCAGGTCTCCGCATCGAAGCCGCGCACCGCGAGGTCGGAGATGGTCGGCAGCCCGGCCTGCGGCCCAGCCGCGCGCTGGCTTGCCCGCGCGATGGCGCGCAGCCGGCCATCCGCGATCGCACCGGCCACGGTCGGCACGGATTCGATCATGAAGGTGACCTCGCCGGACAGCAGCGCCTGCATCGCCGGCCCCCCGCCGCGATAGGCGACATGCTCCACCTGCACGCCGGTGCCCTTGGCGAACCATTCGCTGGCGAGATGCGGCATCGACCCGACCCCGGCCGAGCCGAAATTGTGCTTGCCCGGTTCCGCCCGCAGCCGCGCCAGGAGCCCTGCCAGGTCGGTTATGCCCGAGGATGCCGGCACCACCAGGACGAAGCTGGTCACGCCCAGCAACGCGACCGGCGCGAAATCCCGCACGGGATCATAGGGCAGGTCGGCGAACAGGGCGGGGTTCACCGCTTGCGTCGCCGCGACGCCGAGCAGGAGCGTCTGCCCGTCCGGCGGCAGGCGCCGCACATGTTCGGCCGCCGTGGACCCGCCCGCGCCGGCGCGGTTCTCGACCACCACAGCCGGGCCGAGATGAGCGGCGAAGCGAGTCGCGATCAGCCGCGCGCCGATATCGGTCGAACCACCTGGCGCGAAGGGCACGACCAGTGTGACCGTGCGACCTGGCTGGGCGGCAAGCGGCCTCGGCGCCACGCCGAGCGCGGCGGCAGCAAGCAGATGGCGGCGTCTGGTCATGTGTCGTTTCCCCGTAAGCGATGCCGGTCAGTCCGGTCGTTGCCGGCACCCTGCCACGGCTCGGCGCCGACCGGAACGTGGCCAAGCCGGGTTGCCGCAGCGCACCCTGCCGACTAAGCCTCGGGACGAGTCATCCTGGAGTTCCGCATGTCCAGCCCTGCCGGCCCGCTTTCGGGTCTCCGCGTCCTCGACCTCACCCGTGTCCTCGCCGGGCCGACCTGCACGCAAATGCTGGGCGACCTCGGCGCCGAGGTGATCAAGATCGAGCGCCCCGAGGCCGGCGACGACACCCGCGGCTTCGCCCCCCCGTTCTGGCCGGAAACCAAGGAATCCGCCTATTTCCTCGGCGTGAACCGCAACAAGAAGTCGGTCACCATGGACATGGCGAAGCCGGAGGCGCAGGCGATCCTGCACCGGCTGCTCGAGACCACCGACATCCTGGTCGAGAACTTCAAGGTCGGTGCCCTGGCGAAGATGGGCCTGGGCTGGGACCAGCTGAAGGCGAAGTATCCGAGGCTGATCTATTGCTCCATCACCGGCTTCGGGCAGTCCGGGCCCTACGCGCCGCGCCCGGGCTATGATGCGCTGATCCAGGCGATGGGCGGCGTGATGTCGCTGACCGGCGAACCCAACGGGTCGCCTCAGAAGGTCGGCGTGCCGGTCGCGGACCTGTTCGCCGGGCTGTACGGCTGCATCGGCATCCTGGCCGCGCTGAACCACCGCACCGCGACGGGCCAGGGGCAGCAGATCGACATCGGCATGCTCGACACGCATGTTGCCTGGCTGGCGAACCAGGGCATGAACTACCTGTCCACCGGCGAGAATCCGCCGCGGCTGGGCAACCAGCACCCGAACATCAGCCCCTACCAGGAATTCCCGACCAAGGACGGCTACATCATCCTCGCCGTCGGCAACGACCCGACTTTCGAACGCTTCTGCAAGGCTTTCGGGCAGGAGCATCTGCTGGCGGACGAACGCTTCTCCACCAACCCCAAGCGCGTGGCGAACCGCGATCTGGTGACGGCCACGCTGACGCCGGTGATGAAGACGCGCACCACCACCGAATGGGTCGAGGCGCTGGAAGCGCAGAAGATCGGCTGCGGGCCGATCAACACGCTCGCCGACGTGTTTGCCGACCCACATGTGCAGGCGCGCGAGATGACGCTCGAGATGCAGCACGGCTCGGGCGCGACCGTGAAGGTCATCGCCAATCCGGTGAAGCTCAGCGCCACGCCGCCGACCTATCGCATCGCTCCGCCGGTGCTGGGCGAGCATACGGAGGAGGTGCTGTCGGGCCTGCTCGGCATGAGCGCCGAGGAAATCGCTTCCCTGCGCGCCAAGGCGATCCTGTAGCCTGCCCCACGGGCGGCAGGAGGATGTGATGCGCCAGGGCGCTGTTCGTTGGCTCTCCGCCGTCGGCTTCTTCACCATGCGCTGGTGGGAGTGGGGCCCGGTGGACGGCGCGCCGGTGGTCTGCGTGCATGGGCTGACACGGTCCGGGCGCGACTTCGATGCGCTGGCCCAGGCGCTGGGCGCGGCCGGGCGGCGGGTGATCTGCCCTGACCTGCCCGGGCGCGGCGCCTCGGACTGGCTGCCCGCCTCGGCGCTGTACCAGCCGCCGACCTACGTCACCGCGCTGTCCTACCTGCTGGCGCGGCTGGATCAGCCGGTGGACTGGGTCGGCACGTCGCTGGGGGGCATCTGCGGCATGGCGATCGCAGCAACGCGCGGCAGCCCGATCCGTCGCCTGGTTCTGAACGATGTCGGCGCGCAGATCCCGCAGGAGGCGATGGCGCGCATCGGCGAATACATGGCGATGCCGTCCGAGACCTTCGCCGATGTCGCGGCGCTGGAGGCGCATCTGCGCCGCGTCCATGCGCCCTTCGGCGCGTTGAGCGATGCGCAGTGGCGCCACTTGGCCGAGACCTCCGCGCGGCCCGTCGAGGGCGGGGTGGCGCTGCACTACGATCCCGCCATCGCCGAGCCGATCTGCGAGCAGGAGCCCGAGGCAGTCGACATGCGCGGGTTGTGGGGCGTGGTGCGCCAGCCGGTGCTGCTGCTGCGCGGCGCCGAGAGCGATGTTCTGGAGCGCGACACTGCCCTGGCGATGGCGCGGGCCGAGCATGTGCGCCTGGCCGAGATCCCCGGCGCCGGCCATGCCCCGGCGCTGATGGACCCGGCGCAGATCGCGCTTGTGGCGGATTTCCTGGCTCAGTAGCCCGGCCGCGGCGTCAGCTCCATCAGCGCCTGGTCGAGACCACCATCAACCAGCAATTCCGCCCCGTTCACATAGGCCGCGCGGGCGCTTGCCAGGAAGGTCACGGCATCGGCGATGTCGGCGGGCGTGCCGATGCGCCGGCTGGGCAGCATCGCCTCGCGGCGTTCGAGAATGCCTGGCGCCTGGTAGAAGGCTTCGGACAGCGGCGTGCGGATGAAGCCGGGGCTGACGACGTTGCTGCGGATGCCGTCAGGGCCCCATTCCAGCGCCAGCTGGCGCGACAGCATCGCGACCGCCGCCTTGGACGGGCTGTAGGCACCGCTGCGCGGCTGCGGGTTGGTGGCCGCGATGGATGCGATATGGATGATCGCCCCGCCGCCGCGCGCAAGCATCTGCGCGCGTACCGCCTGTGCACAGCTCAGGTAGCCGGTGAGGTTCACCGCCAGCAGCGCGTTCCACTGCTCCGTCGCGAGCTCGGCGAGAGGCCCTGGGCGCAGGATGCCGGCATTGTTGACCAGCACGTCCGCATCGCCGAGTGCGGCGCGCGATGCCGCGAAGGCGGCGCGGATGCTGGCCTCGTCGGTGGTGTCGCAGCCGGTGGCGAAGGCCGTCGCGCCGGCTTCGCGCAGCGAGGCCGCCAGCGCCTCGGCCGCCGGCGCGTCGCGATCGAGCAGTGCCACGGCCATGCCGGCGCCCGCGAGTTCCGTCGCGATGGCGCTGCCGATTCCGCCCGCCGCGCCGGTTACGATCGCGATGCGTCCCGCGAGCCTGAGCCAATCCTGTGTCATTGCACCGGTCCCCCCGGAGGGGAGCCTCTCGCGCAAGCGCGGTTGAGGCAAATGTTTGCGCAAGCGCGGTTGAGGCAAAGGTCTGTGCAAGCGCGGTGGGTTCAAATGCGGGCGGACGCGCGGCGCTGTGACTGCGCGCGCGAGCGCGGCGGCGGCAAATCGCGCCGCGTCAGCTCCGCCCGAAGCCGAGGCGGCGCCGGAGCTTCTGCCAAGCGGACAGCGCATCCGCCGGCGCGCCAGGGAGCGGCGGCAACCGGGCCGCGCTGCCCGGCGGCAGCACCGCGATGCGCCGTTCACGCAGCGCCGCCAGCCGGCGCCAGGCCCGCGCCTGGTCGTCCGACCCCGGAGCGGCGCGACGATAGGCAATCATCGCTTCGACTTCTGCACGATGCAGTCGGATGGCCTGCACCGCCGGCGCGTCGGCACGGTCGGAGGCGCCATGCCAGGCGCGCCGCAGTGCGGCCTCCGGCGCGCCGGGCTCAGCCATGGCGCAGCCGCTGCGCGGCCTCCACGGCGAAGTAGGTCAGCACGCCGTTGGCGCCGGCGCGCTTGAAGCCCATCAGGCTTTCCATCATGGCGCGCTCGTGGTCGATCCAGCCGTTCTGCACCGCGGCCATGATCATCGCGTATTCGCCTGACACCTGGTAGGCGAAGGTGGGCACCGCGAAGCGGTCCTTCACGCGGCGCACGATGTCCAGATACGGCATCCCAGGCTTGACCATGACCATGTCAGCACCCTCGGCGAGGTCGAGGGCGACTTCGCGCAGCGCCTCGTCCGAATTGGCCGGATCCATCTGATAGGTCTTCTTGTCGCCGCGCAGCGCCTTGCCTGAGCCGAGCGCGTCGCGGAACGGGCCGTAGAACGCGCTCGCGTATTTCGCCGCGTAGGACATGATGCGCGTATCGATGAATCCCTGCGCGTCCAGCGCGGACCGGATCGCACCGATGCGGCCATCCATCATGTCCGACGGCGCGATGACGTCGATGCCGGCCTCGGCTTGGTTCACGGCCTGGCGCACCAGGATGGCGACTGAATCGTCGTTGTGGACGTAGTCGCCGGTACGCGTTTCGCGGATCACGCCGTCATGGCCGTGGTCGGTGTAGGGGTCGAGCGCGACGTCACCCACCAGCCCGACATCGGGGAAGGCGCGCTTCAATTCGCGCGCCGCACGGCAGATCAGGTTGTTGGCGTTCAGCGCCTCGGTGCCCTCGGCGTCCTTGGCCTCGGGCGGGGTTACGGGAAAGATTGCGATGGCGGGCACGCCGAGTGTCGCGGCCTGCTCCACATGCTTCGCCACCCGATCCACGGTGACGCGCACCTGGCCGGGCATGGAGGCGACGGGTCGCTCCTCGTTGGCGCCCTCGATGACGAAGATCGGCCAGATCAGGTCATCGACCGACAGCGTGTTCTCGGACACCAGCCGGCGCGTCCAGGAGTCGCGCCGGTTGCGGCGCAGCCGAACCGTAGGGTAGCCGCCCTGGGTGTCGGGCACGTCGATGCTGAAGGGGGCGCCCTGGCGACGGTCGGCGTTCATTCGGCGGCCGCCTTCATGGAGGGCCCCGTCGCCGCCGCCAGCGCCTGGTCGAGGTCGGCCAGGATGTCGTCGATATGCTCGATGCCGATCGACAGGCGAATATAGCCCGGCGAGACGCCGGACGCCGCCTGGTCGGCCTCGTTCAACTGGCTGTGCGTGGTGGTGGCGGGATGGATCGCGAGGCTCCGTGCATCGCCGATGTTCGCGACGTGGTAGAACATCTGAAGCGCCTCGATGAACTTCTGCCCGGCCTCCTTCCCGCCCTTCAACTCGATGCCCATCAGCGATCCGTAGCCGCCGCGCAGCGTGGCATCGGCGCGGCGCTTGGCCTCGCCCGTCATCAAGGAAGGATGGATCACCTTCGCCACCGCCGGGTGCTGCGCCAGGTGGGCGGCGACGCGCAGCGCGTTGCTGCAATGGCGCTCCATGCGCAGCGGCAGCGTCTCGAGCCCCTGCAGCGTCAGGAAGGCGTTCATCGGCGCCATCGGCGCACCGAGGTCGCGCAGCAGGATCACCCGCATGCGGATGATGTAGGCGATCGGCCCCATCGGCTTGACCGCCTGCGTCCAGACCGCGCCGTGATAGGAGCTGTCGGGCTTGTTCAGCGTGGGGAAGCGCTCCGCATGCGCCTCCCAATCAAAGTTGCCGCCATCGACCACCATGCCGCCGATGCTGGTGCCGTGCCCGCCGATCCACTTGGTGGTGGAATGCATCACAATGGCGGCGCCGAGCGCCAGCGGCTTGCACAGCACCGGGGCGGCGGTGTTGTCCATGATCAGCGGCACGCCAATCTTGCGGCCGAGTGCGGCGACTTCCGCGATCGGGAAGACCTGCAGCTTCGGGTTGGGCAGGGTCTCGGCGTACCAGCAGCGGGTGCGGGCGTCGGTGGCGCGGACGAAGGCCTCGGGGTCGGCGGGGTCGACGAAGCGGACCTCGATGCCGAAGGTCTTCAGCGTGTTGGCAAACAGGTTCCAGGTGCCGCCGTACAGGTCGGTGCTGGACACGATGTTGTCGCCGGCCTCGCACAGGTTCAGCACCGCGAAGGTCGTCGCCGCCTGGCCGGACCCCAGCGCGAGCCCCGCCACGCCGCCCTCCATGGCCGTGACGCGCTTCTCCAGCACATCCACGGTCGGGTTCATGATGCGGGTGTAGATGTTGCCCAATTCCGCCAGCCCGAAGAGCCGCGCCGCATGGCCGGTGTCCTGGAACTGGAAGGACGTGGTCTGGTGGATCGGCACCGCGACCGACCCGGTGGAGGGATCCGCCCGCCAGCCGGCATGCAGGGCGATGGTCTCGGGATTGGTGAAGGTCGGGGCGGACATGGGGCACCCTCCGTTGGCGGCGTTTTCCTGCCTATCAAGTGCCACGGGTTCGGGGGCGGCGAAAGGGAAATGCGGCGCCTGCGCATCCACCGCCTGATCGGCAAGGCTGTGCGCCGTGGCGGCAATCCGGTGGAAGATCCTGCTCGGCGGGCCGTGCTGGCCGCGGCGTCAGGCCGCGAGCAGCCGTCCGAGCTCGCCCCATAGCCGTGCCCAGCCGGCATCGCGGCCGTACTCCTCCGCCGCGCCGGCGTTCAATGGCACGGCGCCGTCGAACCGATCCAGACGACCCAGCACGAGCGCCGTCGAGACGAAGCCGCCCGTTCGGTACGCCATGGCCGGGACGTTCGAGACCACCGCAGGCGCGACGGGGTCGTCGAAGCGCAGATGCGGGATTCCGGCGCGCAACGCCACTTCGCGTGCCGGCAGGCTGGCGCGCGGCTGGCGGTGTTCGACCACGAAGGCCGGGCGGCGGCGCGTCCAGGTGTCGGGCGCGAAGAAGGTCTCGATCGGCGCGGCGCTCACCGCCTCGGCGCGCACCGCGAGCCGGCCGCTCGACGGCCAGGACGGGAGGGTGTCCGGCGCGGGGCAGAACAGCACCACCTCGCGCCGCAGCATGCCGGTCAGGCAGGCGAGCACCGGCAGGATGGCGGGCGCCGCGGCGTCTTCGCACAGCAGCGCGACGGGTCCCGGGGGGGCGGCGCGCAGCGCGGCAAGCAGCCGGCTATCCTCGCCGCGCCACAATAGCGGCACCAAAGCGCGTTCGGCGCGCGCGGCGCGCATCACCACCGCCGCATCGCGCGATGGCGCTTCCTCCAGCACCAGGAAGCGCGGGAAGGCGCGGGCCAGCGCGGCGAGGTCCATCGGATCTGCCAGCCCGCCATCGAGCGACAGGGCGCCGCGATGGCACGCGCCGAGCCGTGTCCGAACGGACCCTGTCGGCAACTCGGCCGGCAGGGCAGCAAACCAGGCCATCAGATGGGGCTCGGCCAGCAGCGCCGGCAACGCCGCCACCCGCGGCTTGGCGTCGTCGAACAGGATCCCGGTGACCGAGTCCGGCAGGCGGCCGGCGGAGGGGTCCACCACGGCGCGCCCGCGCGCGACCAGCAGGCGCAGCGCGGCCGGGTCGGCATCCGCCGGATCGCCGGTGAAATGGAGCACCACCGGGGCGCGGAAGCTGGCATAGCGCGCCGCATCCAGCATGTGGTCGAAGCCGAGCGCGCCAAGCCGCGCCTGGTCGAAGCGCAGCGCCACGATCACCGACGTCGGCAATTGCGCGGCCCGTCGCCCGGCGTCGCGCAGCGTGTCCTCGATGCCCGCCTGCGCCAGCGCGACCGAACGGCGCGAGGCGTCGGCCAGCGCGTCCAGCGCGCCAGAGTCGCGCACCAGGCGATGGATGGCACGCATCATCGCGTCGAAATCGGCACATTCGTGGAAGGGGTGGGTGGGCACGTAGCCTTCGAAGGCATGCGCGTGGCTGACCAGCGGCTTGCCGCGCGACAGCGCCTCGCCGACCTTGATCTTGAGGCCGGTCGAGAAGGCCAGTGGCGCGAGCACGGCATCGACCCGGCCGTAGAGCTCGTCCATGTCCTCGACACGGCCGAGCAGGTGCAGGTAGGGCAGTTGCAACCCGTCGAGCAGGTCGCAGACCGAACCGCCCACCACGATCTCGACCGGCAGCAGGGTGCGCCGCAGGTAGGCATCCGCCGTGGCCAGGAAGCTGCGGATATTGCTGGCGTTGATGTTGTTGCGTCCACCGACGATGCCCAGTCGTAGCACCTCGTCCGTCGCGGTGGGCGCGGGCATCGGCTGGACGGGTTCGGCATGCAGCAACGTGCGGACCGGGCGCGCGGTGAGGCTGCGGAAGAATTCCGCCTCCTGGTCCTTGATGGCCCAGACGATGTCAGCGCGGTCCAGCGCCAGGCGTTCCTGGTCCTGAGTAGTGTGGAAGTATTCCGGCGGCAGCCCGTTCTGCGCGAGCAGCGCGCGGCGGTCGGAGAATCGGTCATGCGTGTCGAGGATGCGCAGCACGCCGGCCGGCGCGTGGTCCAGCGCCTTCGACAGCCACGTGTAGTTCACCAGCAGCGCGTCATAGCGCCCGACCTTGAACAGCCAGTCGAGCATCTGGCCGATCGCCGGATCCCACCACTCATCGGCGGTGTGGTCCTCGCCCTCGGATGGGCGGGTGTGCAGCGGGCGGGTGACGGGGCAGGTGAAGACCTCCTCCCACTGATGCGCCATCTCGGCCATCGCGGCGCGCGGCAGGTGGGTGCGCCAGTCCTCGTCCGACGGGTAGTGCAGCAGCGACACGCGCGCGCCCTCGCGCTGCAGCGCACGGTTCACCTGCATGATGCGGTTGCGGTTGCCCAGCGTGATCGGCCAGGTCGGCACCGGTGAGAGCACCAGGACGCGCAGCCCGTCCCACAACCCGCCCGGCGCGTCAGAGGTCATCGCGCTCATCAAGGCCGGCGAGCATCGCGCTGACGGCGTTGTAGGTCGCCGAGACCTGCCAGCGGAAGTTCTCCGCGCCGCCCTGTTCCAGCGCGAGGCCGCGCAGCGTCCGGTCGGCCGGGTTCTGCTGCAACAGGAAGGCCTTGACCGAGGCCCAGGACTCCTCGCGCCGCGCCAGCCTGGCCCTGGGGTCGCGCAGGTAGTCCGATACAGCCTGCCAGGCGGCGCGGCGGCGGAACCAGCGCTGCGTCAGGCGGTCGGGATCGACCCAATGGTCGACTGCCGCCAGCGGATCGTAGGCCACCAGGCCGCCCAGCGCGCGGATGCGGTCGGTCAGCGCCGTCTCCTCGGCCGAGAGCAGGCTCGCGCCGCCGCCGGTGCGCCCGAGCGAGGTGTCGAACCAGCCTGCCGCCTCGAGGGCCGCGACGCGAAAGGCGATGTTCGCGCCGGCCACCCATTCGCCCTCGTTGACCAGGCGCCGTTCGGGGCCGAGGTCGACCACGGTGATGTCGCCGAGCAGTTCGTCCGCCAGCCAGTCGGGGCGGGGCGCACCCCACCAGGGCCTGATACGCCCGCCGACCACCTGCACGCTGTCGCCGTAGTGGTGGAAGCAGTCGGCGATGCGTTCGAGCCAGATCGTATCCGCGCGGGCGTCATCGTCGAGGTAGGCAACCAGCGGCGCTTGCGCGAGGCGCGCAGCGACATTGCGCGCGTTGGACAGCCCCGGCCAGGGTTCGTGATGCCATAGGAGGTTGTCGCGTGCGCCGAAGGCGGCCGCTTCGTGCGCCGAGCGCTTGGGGTCGGGCGAATTGTCGACCACCACGACCTGGAAGGCCCCGGCGGGCAGCGACTGGGCCAGCGCCGATTCGATGGCGCCAGGAAGCAGGTCGTAGCGTTCGTAGGTGCAGATCGCCGCGGAGATGCGGCAGGCAGGTTCGGCCATGGGATGGGTCCTCAGGCCGGTTCGAGGCGCAGCGACTGGAAGGCGACGCCCAGGATCCGCGTGTCCGGCAGGCCATGGGCCGCCGCGGGCGAATGCAGGTGGGCGACACGCAGCGTCAGGCGCGTTGGCCCATCGCCAGGGCGGGGGGCGATTGGGGCGCAGCGCAGCACCTTGTCCTTGCCCGTGAGCGCGAGGGCGTGCGCGGTTCCGTCGACCTCGATGATCAGGTCATTGGCGTTGGCAGGGGTGCCGAAATGGAACAGGCGCAGCGTCGCGACCAGCGGGACGCTGCGGTCCACCCAGGCGTCGAAGCCGACATCGGGCGCGGGACCCGTCCACCGGAAGGCGCCCTCGGAGCCCCATTCGAGCTGATAGAAGCCATCCTGGGTGGGCAGGAGCTGGTCGGCGCCGATGGCGAAGTGGTCGGGCAGGGGTGGCAGCGCCGAGGCCGGCTGCGCGGCCTGCGGGACGGGCGGCGATTCGGCGAGGGCGGCATCGCGGAGCTGCAGGATGCGTTCGTGGGATTCGAGACGAGCGCGCAGGTCGGCGATTTCGGCGCGCAGCGCGGCGATCTCAGCCGAGGCGTCGCGTCCTGCGGGGCCTGCCGGGTCGGGGATCGAAGCCATGGTTATCGCATTCATCCGGTCGGCGAGGATCGTGGTGTCGGACCTGGCACGCAACGCCGCGGACGCCCCGCGCGTTTCAGCCGTGCTTGTCCAGGGCCATCGCGACATCGGGCATCCGACGCCGCAGGTCCTCGATCAGCGGAGCCAGCTTTTCGGTGACGATGGCGCGCACCTCGTCGGTGTCGCCCGTGGGCCTGCCGCCTTCGAACACGCGCTCGCGCGCCTTGGGGAACAGCCCATCCGCATAGGACAGACCGAGGAAGTCGCAGAGCCGACGCAGCACGCCCATTGGGTCGTCGCGGATTTGCCCATTGTAGTCGACATGCAGCTGGCCCCGCGGCAGCATGCCTTGCCAGCGCAGCAGCCAGGTGGCGTAGTCGGAGTACCAGGCGACGCCGTTCCACCAGTTGGACAGCGCGATTTCCTTCATGCGCTCGGCCGTCGGGGTCTTTCCGCACAGCATCGCTAGGTGCGACATCGCCCGCGCGACCGGGTGCCGCAGCAAGGCCACGACCTTGAGGTTCGGGTTCATCGACAGTGCATGGCGGATGCCTTCACGGGGCAGCACGCAGTATTGCGGGGAGATCTCGCCACACACCTGATCGACGCCACAGCCTTCGAACAGCGTCGCGTAGGCGGCGTCGGTCATGGGTTCCTGCGCCAGCGCATCGAGGCTGGCCAGGACGCGTGCTCGCAGTTCGGGGCGCACGCGGTCGATGGCGTTCCAATGCGCGCGCGCCTGGGCAACCTGATGGGCGCGATGATCGGCATCCGCCTTGGCCCAGCCGGGGACGTAGAGGGTGGAGAAATACGCCACCTCCTTCACGGGGGGCATCAGGATGCCAGGGTGGCTGCGGAGGTTCGCGTAGAGCCACGTCGTGCCGGCCTTCTGCGCGCCGATGCACACGAAGTCGGGGCGCGCCGCGCGGGCGGATTGCAACGGGGCGAAATGCGGGCTGCGGCGATCCGGCAGGGTTGCAGCGGCCTGGTCGTCCTGCGTGATCTTGTCGAGCATGAAGCACTCCGGCGGAGCGCCCGGCCGGGCGGGCGGTGCTTTCCCATAGCCCCCGGGCATGCGACAGGGAAGGCCGGCATGGCAGTTCTCCCGACCCCCGGCCCGCGGTTTCCGGATTTCCTGTGCATCGGCGCGCAGAAGGCCGGCACGACGTGGCTCGATGCGAATCTTCGGCGGCATCCCGGCATCTGGATGCCGTGGATCAAGGAACTGCAGTACTTCAACGATGTGCATATCCCGGCGCATCGGGCCTGGACGGGGCGCCATCGGTTGGCGCACGGGGCGAAGGCGGCGGCGCGAGTGCAGCGCTGGGCCGCGGCCGCCGGGGCGGGTAGCGACGCCGTGGATCGCATACAGGCGATGTGGGGCGAACCCGTGTCCGACGACTGGTACGGGCGCATCTTCGCGCATGCCCGGCCCGATCAGCTGTGCGGGGAGGTGACGCCGGAATACAGCCTGCTGCCGCCTGAGGGGATCGCGCATGTTCGGCGGTTGAATCCGCGCATGAAGATCATCTTCCTGATGCGCGATCCTGTGGAGCGGTGCTGGTCGCATCTACGGATGCTGGCGAAAGGGCGGGAGGATTTTGATTACCTGGCGGCGGCGCGGAACCCGGAGGTGCTGGCGCGGGCGGATTATCCTGCCATCGTGAGGCGATGGTCCGACGTATTCGGCCGATCAAATTTGCATCTGGTGCTTTTTCAGCACATTGAAACTGAGCCAACCAGCGTGCTCCGAGAAGTCTGCCGCTTTCTCGGTCTTGCGACGGCAGACGCCGTGACGAAGCATTCAGCCAGCGTGGTTTTCCGCGGACAGGAACGTCCCATACCGGTGGATGTAGCGACAATTTTGCATGAGCGAATTGCCGTTATGTTCGGCCAGCTCGACGAATTCGATTCGCGCTCTAAATATTATCTCTTGTGAGGTACTGTTAAATGAAAATAGTTGCAGTAACCAGTGTAAAAAATGAAGCACCATTTCTGCTGGAGTGGGTTTTATACAACAGAATAATCGGCTTTACTGATATAATTGTTTGTTACAACGATTGTTCCGACGGCACTGATTTGCTTGCAAAGGCGATGGCGGATGCCGGCCTTATTGTTGCGATTGAGAACCGCGGGGTGCCGGATGTGGCGCCGCAGGTTGCGGCGTTTATGCAGGCTCGTGGCCTTCCGCAGCTTCGCGAGGCCGATTGGGCGATCGCGATCGATGTCGATGAGTTTATAAACGTGAAGTGCGGGCAAGGTCTTTTGTCAGATCTTTTTCTTGCTATGCCTGATGCTGACGCGATCATGATGCAGATGAGGCATTTCGGATCTGCGCATCGCATATTCATGCAGGATGATTTGGTAGTTCGTCAATTTTATCTAGCCTCACGCGAGGATCATCCGGACAATATGATTGTAAAAACTCTACACAAAATGAGTCCATACTTTAAATCAATAGGCATGCACATGCCATTTTTGTTTGAGAATTCTCAAGTGATGCCGAGAATGTTTAATGGCTCGGGGCAGTTGGTGCCGCCGGAGGTCCACGGATATCAGCGATTGCGCAAGATTCCTGATGGTTGGCATGGGTCGGCTGTTGTGCAGTTGAACCATTACGCGGTCCGGAGTCTGGATCAATTCCTTGTAAAGCGACGGCGAGGTTCTGGTACGGGAATGAAGAACCGGTTCAACAAGGATTATTGGAATCAACGCGATGCAAACGATATCGTCGAAGATTCTATTTTTCGGCATGTTCCAGAGCTAGAGAGGCGGTTGGCCGTAGCGAAGCAAAACAACAATCTCTCCAATGCTATAACGCGTGCCACACAATTAAACGCGCTTGAAGTCATGCTTGCGATCCGTGACGCTCCGCCATTTGCCTTTGAGATTGCCAAGGTCAAGGCTGAAGCGCCTTAACGTGTGTCCTGTAACGGGGGGGCGGTCATGTTGCATGACAAGATCGCGGCACTAAAATGTAAATGGGAAATGTCTATGGGTACGTTGCGATCTGTCGCTTTAGGCATTCAGATGCAAACTGGGCACTCTCGACGGCCAGAGAGGACGACCCCAACTCCCCGAACTTGGTCGTGTGAAATGCTAGACCGTCGTGCAAGAGGCGTAGTGCTTCGGAGAGGACGGATTTCGTAGCAACAGGCCGACCGCGATTATGTGTCACCATTCGGCTCTGAACGAATGCAATCAAATCCTCTAGCACGCCTGCTCCGTATCGCGGCTCGCCGGCGGCGAAGACGTCGGCATCGAGCGATCCAATAAAACCATGATCCGATAGAAAGCGGAGAGCGTCATTGGCGTGCATCCACGCAGGGGCCAGAAATTTACCATCGCTTCCAACTGGGGGCAGTGAGACAATATCGCGGAACACGGACAAAGATTTTACCTTCCCGCGGAGCGCTTCATCGGCGAGGCGGTGGCCAAAGTACCGACGGCTCAGCACAATTACTTCGGCCGATAAGGTGGGAAGCATTTCCAACATATGGAAGGCACTTCCTTCTGTAAAAATGATCTTCTCAGCACCTTGATAAAATGAAATCTGATCATTTATCGAGTAATTTTCGGCTCTCATCAGATAGAATCCCGCATTCTTGAGATGCCGTTCGAGATTCGCCTCGCCGATGATGCGACCAGTCGGCATGTGCCCCCGCATTACGGCAATGCGCTTTGGCGTATCCTGATTCCTTCGAGCGTGTCGCAACGGCGACTCACGATTATGCCAACTAAGGTACCAATCTGGGGCGCGTCCGCCGAGGACCTTGCCGGGTTCGGGCACAATAACATTGCGGAGTAAAACAGGTTCATCGATCAGGAATATTCTGTCCAAAAGACCTAAAATACCTAGAAAATCCTGTGCCCAGGATTTCATTCCAAAGCCGCTTCGTACAGTACAATATGCGATTCGACGATCTGTATCCTCCGATAAGGCATACCAAAGGCGATGGCAGGACTCTGCAATGAAATGACCGAAGTGGTGATTTAAGGGACCCGCATAGATTATAGGATCGGAAACATCGGATAGTGTCGTCGGGGTGAATAGTCGCCTTTGAATGTTTGGAATATACACACTTTTTCCGCGCCTATTGAAGACAAAATCCGGAGCGCCGTCTCCCGCATGGAGTCCGCCGGACACATCCGGATTGAAAGCATTGTCGAATCCGGAGCACACCACGTCCGTCAACTCGGCAACTGCGCCGATTGTATCGACTCGTGCTAGTGACACGGGGTGATTGCCATCGAACTATGCGGGCGCCCGTGGCAGCCGCGCCTCACGGCAGAACTCTCAATCAGCAGCGTCCGATACACCATGGGGTTCGTGCAATGTTCCAGATTTCGATCGCTTCCGATCACGCCGGCCTCGTGCTCAAGGCCGCCCTCAAAGATGTTCTCGCCGCGCAGGGCTGTACCGTTCAGGACCATGGTACGGACACCTCGCAGTCCGTCGACTATCCCGATTTCGCGCAGATCGTGTGCAGCAGTGTCGTCGCTGGGCGCGCCGGCTTCGGCATCCTGGTCTGCGGCACCGGTATCGGCATGGCGATCGCGGCGAATCGCGTTCCAGGGGTGCGCGCGGCAGTCCTGCACTCCACGACGGAAGCGCGACTGACGCGTGCGCATAACGACGCCAATGTCGCATGCTTCGGCGCGCGCACCTTGGGCGTAGAATTGGCTTGCGATGCTCTCGTTACCTTCCTTGCGACGCCATTCGAAGGGGGGCGACACGCCGCTCGGTTGGCGAAGATCGACCTCGCGCGTTAGCACCGCACTACGCCTCTGCCGCCGGCGCGGACCCTCGGCGACGCAGTATCGCGGCGTGCCGGATCATGCATACGAAACTCGTGAGCAGGGCAAGTTTGTCGATGGTCCGCGAAGAAGACCTGATCCGCGCGCGGTCGGATTCACTCACGATGCGCGAAAGACGCTGGATATAGTCGAAGGCCGAGAACGCAAGCCCTCCATGGTAGGCGCCCGCAGACTCCCCAAAACTCGTATGAATATCCTCGATAACGTAATATCCGCCGGGCTTTACGTGCGGGAACAGCGTTTCGAGGCAAGAGATCTGATGGCTCCAGATATGCGATCCATCCTCGACGATAATATCGAAGGGCCCGTACCTTTCGCAGATTTCCAAAAGAACGTGACGATCTCCTTGATCGCCAATCTCAATTGTGACCCGGTCTCCTGCATGCGTCAGCGCGTTGGGATTGCGGTCCATACCGGTGATCTGTGCTCTCGGGAAATAGTCCCTCCACATCCTGATCGATGAGCCTTCCTTCACGCCGATCTCAAATATCGAAACTGGGAGGTCGCGCATCGGGGCGAAGAACTGTTCATAGACCGGCAGGTAGCCATGCCGCTTGGAGACCTTATCGGTTCCATGGAGAAGGCCGAGTTCATCAAGTGGTACGCTATTGACAGACATTGTACGCGCACTCCTGCGACAAGCCGACGAAGGCTGCGGCGAGTGAGATAGCCGGTTGCGGGTCTCTGCGGTCAACCCCCGGTACGCGGCAAGACGAGGTGCATCCAGCCGCCATCACGCTTTCGGCGATGTCTTGCAAAGGCCTGGCCCCCGGCGCAAAACCGCCCTCATGACGACCCCCGCCCCGACCCGCGCCCCCGACGGCGCCGCCTCCGGCTCCGCGCCCCCCGCCGCCGGCTTCTTCCGCGCGACCCTCGCCGAGGCCGACCCGGCCATCGCCGCCGCCGCCGCGCAGGAGCTCGCCCGACAGCAGGACGGCATCGAGCTCATCGCCAGCGAGAACATCGTCTCGCGCGCCGTGCTCGAGGCACAAGGGTCCGTGCTGACCAATAAATACGCCGAGGGCTACCCCGGCCGCCGCTACTACGGCGGCTGCGAGGCGGTCGACATCGCCGAACGCCTCGCCATCGAGCGCGCGACTCAGCTGTTCGGCTGCGGCTTCGCCAACGTGCAGCCGCATTCCGGCGCCCAGGCCAACCAGGCGGTGTTCTTCGCCCTGATGCAGCCGGGCGACACCTTCATGGGCCTCGACCTCGCGGCGGGCGGGCACCTCACGCATGGCTCGCCGGCCAACCAGTCGGGCAAGTGGTTCAAGGTTGCGCCCTATACGGTGCGGCGCGAGGACCAGCGCATCGACATGGACGAGGTCGCGCGCATCGCCCGCGAATCGCGCCCGAAGGTCCTCGTCGCCGGCGGCTCCGCCTATGCCCGCGCCTGGGATTTCGCCCGCTTTCGCGCCATCGCGGACGAGGTCGGCGCCTACTTCATGGTGGACATGGCGCATTTCGCCGGCCTGGTCGCCGGCGGGGCGCATGACAGCCCGATCCCCCACGCGCACGTCACCACGACCACCACCCACAAGACCCTGCGCGGCCCGCGCGGCGGCATGATCCTCACGAATGACGAGGCGCTGGCGAAGAAGTTCAACTCCGCGGTCTTCCCCGGCCTGCAGGGTGGCCCGCTGATGCATGTCATCGCCGCCAAGGCCGTTGCCTTCGGCGAGGCCCTCAAGCCGGACTTCCGCGCCTATGCCGCCGCCGTCGTGGCGAACGCCAAGGCGCTGGCCGAAGAACTGAAGGCCCAGGGCCTCGACCTGGTGACCGGCGGCACCGACAACCATCTGCTGCTGGTGGACCTGCGCCCCAAGAAGCTGAACGGCAAGGTCGCCGAAGCCGCGCTCAACCGCGCCCACCTGACCTGCAACAAGAACGCCATCCCCTTCGACCCCGAGAAGCCGATGGTCACCTCCGGCGTGCGGCTCGGCACGCCGGCGGGCACCACGCGCGGCTTCGGCACCGCGGAATTCCGCGAGATCGGCAAGCTGATCGGCGAAGTGCTGGACGGCGCCGCGGCCTCCAACGCCGATGGCGCGAACACCGCGGTCGAGACGGCGGTGGCGGCCAAGGTCCTGGAGCTCTGCCGCCGCTTCCCGGTCTACTGACCCATGAAGTGCCCCTTCTGCGGATCCGAGGACACGCAGGTCAAGGACAGCCGTCCGGCCGAGGACAGCGCCGCGATCCGTCGCCGCCGCGCCTGCCCGGCCTGCGGCGCGCGCTTCACCACCTTCGAGCGGGTGCAGCTGCGCGAGATCACGGTGCTGAAAACCGATGGCCGCCGCGTGCCCTTCGACCGCGAGAAGCTGGCGCGCTCCGTGCGCGTGGCGCTGCGCAAGCGTCCGGTCGATGAGGACCGCATCGAACGCCTGGTGAACTCCATCCAGCGTCGCCTCGAGACCGAGGGCGAGACCGAGATCCCGTCCCGCAAGATCGGCGAATTGCTGATGGAGTCGCTGCGCGAGCTCGACCAGGTCGCCTATGTCCGCTTCGCCAGCGTCTATCGCAATTTCAGCGAGGCGAAGGACTTCCAGGCCTTCCTGGGTGAACTCGGCCAGAAGGACTGAGGGCGGGCGGCATGGTCGTCATCGGCCTCGCCTTCGTCCTGCTGCTGGTCCTCGGGCCGACGCTCTACGTGAAATGGGCGATGGCCCGGCACGGCGATGACCGGCCAGACCTGCCCGGCACGGGCGGCGAACTCGCCCGCCACCTGCTGGACGAGGCCGGTCTGCCCCATGTGGGTGTGGAACCCACCGACCAGGGCGACCACTACGACCCCGGAGCGCTGGCGGTCCGCCTGTCGCCCGACCACCTAAACGGCCGTTCGGTCACCGCCGTCGCGGTCGCGGCGCATGAGGTCGCGCACGCCGTGCAGCATCGCGACGGCGCGCGCCTGTTCACCCTGCGCCTCGTGCTGGCGCGCATCGTCTCGCCCATGAGGTTGCTCGCGGTGGCCCTGTTCACGGTGCTGCCGCTGCTGGGGGCGGTGGCGGGGGCAGGGCAGTTGGTGCTGCCCTCGATCCTGCTGGCGCTGGCCATCTTCGGCCTGTCGGTGGTGCTGCAACTCGTCACGCTGCCGCTGGAATTCGATGCGTCCTTCGCCCGCGCGCTGCCGGCGCTCCGGGCGGGCGGGTATCTCGCGGAACGCGACCTGTCGGCGGCGCAGCGGGTGCTGCGGGCGGCGGCGATGACCTATGTCGCGGGGGCCTTCCTGACGCTGCTGCAACTGGCCCGCGTCATCCGATAGACCGCACGCTTGCCGCGCGCCCGCCGCCGCGCGACAAACCGCCGCCCCGATGTCCGACGACCTTTCCCACATGCGCGCCGCCCTGGCCCTGGCCCGCCGCGGCCTCGGCAATGCCTGGCCCAACCCGGCAGTGGGCTGCGTGCTGGTGCGCCATGGCCAAGTGGTCGGCCGCGGCTGGACACAGCCCGGCGGCCGCCCGCATGCCGAGACCGAGGCAATCCGCCGCGCCGGCGCCAAGGCGCGCGGCGCTACCGCCTACGTCACGCTGGAACCCTGTTCCCACCATGGCCGCACGCCACCCTGCTGCGAGGCGCTCGAAGCCGCCGGCGTCGCCCGCGTGGTCGCCGCCATGCGCGACCCTGACCCGCGGGTGAATGGCCGCGGCCTCGACCGCCTGCGCGCCGCCGCCATCCTGGTCGAGGAAGGCCTCTGCGAGGCCGAGGCCCGCGCGCTGAACGCCGGCTTTTTCCGCCGGATCGAGGCCGGCCTGCCGGTCGTCACGCTGAAGCTCGCCTCCACGCTGGATGGCCGCATCGCCACCGCCGCCGGCGAATCCCGCTGGATCACCGGCCCCGAGGCGCGGCGCGAGGTCCATGCCCTGCGTGCCCGCCACGACGCCATCCTGGTGGGGTCCGGCACCGTGCTGGCGGATGACCCGGACCTCACCTGCCGCATCCCGGGCATGGAGCGCGTGCCCATGCTGCGCGTGGTGGCCGATGCCCGGCTGCGCACGCCCGTCACCGCGCGTCTGGTCGCCACCGCGGCCTCGGCGCCCAGCTGCATCGTCACCGCGCCGGGCCATCCGCCCGCCGCACTCGCCCCCTACATCGCCGCCGGCGTGGCGGTGCAGACCGTCGCGGCGGACCCCAGCGGCGGGCTCGACCTGCGCGCGCTGCTCGGCGCCCTGGCGCGGCGCGGCGTCACCCGCGTGCTGGCCGAAGGGGGCGCCGGCCTCGCCGCCGGCCTGCTGCGCGCGGGCCTGGTCGACCGCCTCGCCTGGTTCCATGCCCCGGCCATCATGGGCGCGGATGGCTGGCCTGCCGCCGAGGGCTTGCGCCTTGCCGCGCTCGCCGCCATGCCACGTTTCCGACGGGTGGCGGTCCGCGCCCTCGGCGCCGATATCCTGACCGAATTCGAGGAGAGCCCCTGATGTTCACCGGGATCGTGACCGCGCTCGGCAGCGTGCGCGACATCCTGCCGATCGGCGGCGGCCACGACCTCCGCCTGGTCATCGGCACCGACCCGGCCTTCCTCACCGCGCCCATCCCGGCCGTGCTCGGCGCCTCCATCGCCTGCTCCGGCGTCTGCCTGACGGTGGTGCACCTCGCCGCCGATGCCTTCAGCGTCGATTGCTCGGCTGAGACGGTGGCGAAGACGACGGTCGGGCGCTGGAAGCCGGGCGGGCGCATCAACCTCGAACGCGCGCTGCGCATGGGCGATGAGCTCGGCGGCCACCTGGTCGCCGGCCATGTCGATGGAGTGGGGCAGGTGGTCTCCGCCACGCCCGAGAACGCCTCCGTCCGCTGGCGCTTCCGCGTGCCGCGCGCCATCGCGCCCTTCATCGCGCCCAAGGGATCGGTGGCGATCGACGGTGTCTCGCTCACGGTCAACGAGGTTGACGGCGAAGTCTTCGGGGTCAACATCATCCCGCACACGGCCTCGGTCACCACCTTCGGCACGCTGCAGCCGGGCGATGCGGTCAACATCGAGGTCGACATGATGGCGCGCTACGTCGCACGCCTGCGGGAGTTCGAGCGTTGAGCACGACCGACGAAACCGTCCGCACGTCGTTTTCCGACTTCCTCTCCCCCACCGAGGAACTGCTCGAGGAAGCGCGGCGCGGGCGCATGTTCATCCTGGTCGACGACGAGGACCGCGAGAACGAGGGCGACCTGGTCATCCCCGCGCAATTCGCCACGCCGGATGCGATCAACTTCATGGCGCGCTTCGCCCGCGGGCTGATCTGCCTGGCCATGACGCGAAGCCGCGTCGACCAGCTCGGCCTGCCGCTGATGGCGCAGTCCAACGGCACCCGCCACCAGACCGCCTTCACGGTCTCGATCGAGGCGCGCGAGGGCGTCACCACGGGCATCTCCGCCGCCGACCGCTCGCGCACCGTGGCGGTCGCCATCAACCCGGACCTCGGGCGCGAGCACATCGTCACCCCGGGTCATGTCTTCCCGCTGGTGGCGCGCGAGGGCGGCACGCTGGTCCGCGCCGGCCACACCGAAGCGGCGGTCGACTTCGCCCGCATGGCCGGCCTCAACCCGTCGGGTGTGATCTGCGAGATCATGAACGACGACGGCACCATGGCGCGCATGCCCGACCTGGTGGCCTTCGCGCAGCATCACGGCCTCAAGCTCGGCACCATCGCCGACCTGATCGCCCATCGCCGCCGCACCGAACGCCTGGTGCAGCGCGTCGAGGACAGCACCCTGCCGCAGGCCATCGGCGGCGACTGGCGCGCCGTGGTCTATGCCAGCACCATCAGCCCCGGCGAGCACCTCGCGCTGGTCAAGGGCGACATCTCCGGTACCGAGCCGGTGCTGGTCCGCATGCACGCGGCGTCCCTCATCAACGACCTGGTGGCCGGTCGCACCTTGGGCGAACTGCATGGCGCCATGCGCATGATCGCGCAGGCCGGGCGCGGCGTGGTGGTGCTGCTGCGCGACGGCCGCGCCGATGGCCTGTCCGACCAGATCCGCCGCGGGCGCGGTCGCACCGTCGCGCCTGAACTGCGCGACTATGGCATCGGCGCGCAGATCCTGGCCGATCTCGGCCTGCACCGCATCATCCGCCTGTCCAACCATCCCCGCCCGATTGTCGGCCTCGAAGGCTATGGGCTCGAGGATGTCGAAACACGCCCCATCGAAACGGATTCCATGACTTGAGCACCCTCGATTCCCCCGAGCGCGGCGCGGCCACGCTGGCCGGGCCGGCGCCGCGCATCCTGGTCATCGCCGCGCCCTATTATCGCGAGGTGGTGGACGGCATGCTGCGCGGCGCGCAATCCGTGCTGGCCGATGTGCAGGCCGTGACCGACGTGGTCGAGGTGGCCGGCGCCTACGAACTACCCGCCGCGCTGGCGATGGCGCTGGCCTCGCCCCGCCGCTGGGACGGCTTCCTGCTGCTCGGCTGCGTCGTGAAGGGCGAAACCGACCACTACACCTTCATCTGCGACGCCATCTGCCACGGCGTGATGGATGTCTCGACGAAGCACGCGGCCGCCATCGGTTTCGGGCTGCTCACAGTGGACACGCTTGCCCAGGCCGAGGCGCGTTCGCGCGACGACCGCATGAACAAGGGGGCCGAGGCCGCCCATGCCGTGCTCGGCCAGATCGCGATCGCGCGCGGCTGGGGTGTTGCGGGATGAACCAGCGTCCCGCCCCGAGCGGCCGCCCGCGCACCGGCGCGCGCGTCGCCGCCGTACAGGCCCTGTTCCAGTCCGAGCTGACCGGCGAGAGCGCCGAGACGGTCGCCGACCAGTTCATCCGCCACCGCATCGGCGCCGGCGAGGGTCCCGATTCCTTCGAGGATGGCGGCGTGCCGCTGGCCAATATCCCGCTGTTCCAGGCCATCCTGTCCGCTGCCGCCAAGGGCGCGGAGGCCGCCGATTCCGAGATCCGCGCGCATCTGAACAAGGACTGGACGCTGGAGCGCCTCGACCCCGTGCTGCGCGCGCTGCTGCGCGCCGCCGCGACGGAGTTGCTGACCGGCAAGGAACCCCCGGCGCGCGTGGTCATCAACGAATACCTCGATGTCGCGCGCGGTTTCCTGGACGAGGAAACCGCGCGCTTCGCCAATGGCGTGCTCGACGCCATGGCCCATGCGCTGCGCCCGCAGGAGTTCGGGGCGGCCCGGTGAGCCTGCCGGCGGAATTCGCGCTGATCGCCCGGCATTTTCGGCCGCTGGCGGGGCAGGGAGCGCTCGACCTCGCGGATGACGCGGCGGTGCTGGACATCCCGCCCGGGCGCCGGCTGGTCATTGCCGCCGATGCGATGGTCGAGGGCGTCCACTACCTGCCGGACGACCCGCCCGAGACCATCGGGCGCAAGCTGCTGCGGGTGAACCTGTCGGACCTGGCGGCGATGGGTGCCACGCCGCTCGGCTACCTGATGACGACCTCCTTCGCGCGTGGTGTCACCGAGGACTGGATCGCCGGCTTCGTGCGGGGCCTGGCGGAGGATCAGCGGGAATTCGGCCTGCAGGTGCTGGGCGGCGACACCACCGCGACGCCAGGGCCGACCTGCCTGTCGCTGACCATCCTCGGCACCGTGGCGCCGGATGCGGTGCTGCGCCGCGCGGGTGCGCGGGTTGGGGACGATGTGTGGGTGTCAGGGACGATCGGCGACGGGGCGCTCGGGCTGCGTGTCCTGCGCGGGGAATTGCCGGCGGATGCCGAGGGCCACCTCGCGCGCCGCTATCGCCTGCCGCAGCCGCGGTTGGCGCTCGGCCAGGCCGTGGCCGGGATCGCGCATGCCGGCATGGATGTGTCGGACGGGCTGGTGCAGGACCTCGGCCACCTGTGCCGCGCCGGCGGGTGCGGGGCCGAGATCGCGGCGGCGGACGTGCCGCTCTCGCCGGCCGCGCATGCGCTGGTGGCGGCCGACCCGGCGCTTCTGCCGCTGCTGCTGACCGGCGGGGATGACTACGAAGTGCTGTTCACCGCCGCGCCCGGCGCGGCCGCCGCTGTGCAGGCCGCGGCAAGCCGCGCCGGCACGCCGGTGGCGCGCATCGGCCGGATGGTGGCCGGATCGCCCGGGGTGGTGCTGCGCGATGCCGCGGGCGGCGTGCTCGATGTCGCGCGCGGGGGCTGGAGCCACTTCTGAACCGCGGGGCAGCCCCGACCGCCGCGCCCCTTTGCGAAGCGCTTCCCCTGCGGCATGTCTGCGTGACAACGCATCCTCCCGCGATGCCGTCTGGGGAAACGCCGTGTCCGACTCCACCGAAGACGCGCGCATGAAGCGCAATGTCTGGCTGCTGTTCTGCTGCCAGGCGCTGATGGGCGCCAGCATGATCGGCCAGGTCGCGATGGGTGCGCTGATCGGCCATTCGCTGGCCCAGGACAAGTCGCTCGCGACGCTTCCCATGGCCTTGCAGATGCTCGCGACCATGTGCGCGTCGATCCCGGCCGGCATCGTCTTCAGCCGCTTCGGCCGGCGCGCCGGCTTCATGATGGGGGCCTTCGGCGCCCTGGCGGGGTCGTTGATCTTCGCGCTGGGCGTCTGGCAGGGGAGCTTCCTGATCTATTGCCTGGGGGCGATTCCCGGCGGGCTCGGCTTCGGCATCTCGCAGCACTACCGCTTCGCGGCCGCCGAGGTCGCGACCCCCGCCTACCGGCCGCGCGCCATCGCCCTGGTGATGGCCGGCGGCATCGCCTCGGCGGTGATCGGCCCGGAGCTGGTCAAGCACAGCAAGGACATGCTGGCCCCCTTCCTGTTCCTGGGCACCTACCTGCTGCTGGCGCTGCTGCCGCCGATCTGCATGGCGATCCTGACGGTGGTGGACCTGCCGCCGGCGCCCCCGCGGCCGAAGGTCGCGACGCCGGTCATCGACATCATGCGCCGCCCTGCCTTCATGACCGCCGCGCTGTCGGGCATGGTCGCCTATGGCACGATGAACCTGGTGATGACCTCGACGCCGCTCGAGATGATGCTCTGCGGCTTCGGGATCGGCGCCAGCGCCACAGTCATCCAGGCCCATGCGGTGGCGATGTTCGCCCCGGGCTTCGTCACCGGGCGGCTGATCGGGCGCTATGGCATACGCCGCGTCATCCTGGCGGGGGGCATCCTGACCGCCGGCTGCGCCGTCGTGGCGGTGACGGGTCGGTCCTTCGCGCATTTCACCCTCGCGCTGGTGCTGCTGGGCATCGGGTGGAACTTCATGTTCGTCGGCGCGACCCAGTTGCTGGCCACGGCCCATGCGCCGGAGGAACGGGTGCGCGCCCAGGCGGCGAACGACGTGCTGGTGTTCGGCACCGTGGCCGGCACCGCCTTTGCCTCCGGCGCGGTGCACGACCGCGCGGGATGGGAGGTGCTCAACCTCGGCGTCCTGCCGGCGGTGGTGCTGGCGCTTGGCGTGCTGGCTTGGCAAGCGTGGCGTGGCCGGGTGGCGCGCCAGGCCCTGGGCTGATACCAGCGGCACGAGGGTTTGACTCGTGCCGAGCGCCCGAATGGGCGCCGCGCGGAGTCGCGCGAAGCCAAGCAATCCGGAGGATTGCGCGTCACGCCGAAGGCGTGCCTCCGGCGCGTCACGCCGAAGGCGTGCCTCCGGCACGTCACGCCGAAGGCGTGCCTCCGGCACGTCACGCCGAAGGCGTGCCTCCGGCACGACGCGTCTGAGGGTCGGCAAAAGCGAATACCAGCGGTCGAGGAACTCAGCCGCTGGTGTGGGGCGTCAGTAACGCCCGCCGGTGCTCGCCGGGTTGCCGGGGCCGCCGGCGCCGCCCATGCCCGGCCGGCCCAGATTGCCGAATAGCGCCTGGAGCAGCGAGCGGTCATTGCCCGGCACGGGCGTTTCGCGGCGCACCACCGAAACCTCGCGGCCATCGGCCTCGCCCAGTTCGCGGATGCCGCTCACCACGCCCTGTCGGTTGAAGGAGATGGCGACCACGCGGCGGTCCTCGACCTCGAGGAAGCGCGCGGGCTGCAGGCGCGTGCGGGCGCTGATGTAGTACCAGTTGTCCTCGTCGAAGGTCCCGCGCGAGGTGGGGGAGCCGAGCAGCGCCTCGACATCCGCGCGGGTCTGCACGCCCGGGGTGATCTGTCCCAGCCGTTCGGCATCAACGCGGTTGCCGCGTTGGACCGGCGCTGGGCCGAGGGTGTCGGTGACCCAGCCGCAGCCGCCCAGCAGGGCGAGGGCGACCAGGGGGGCCAAGCGTGCGTTGACCGATCGGGGATGGCGGGCCATGTCGCGGCAACCGATAGACAGCAAGCCGCCCCCCGGTCAACGGGAATGGCGGCCGGAGGCTTTCGCCACCATGGGACTCCTCGCGATGTTCCGCCGCCGACCGCATGAACGCGCCGGCTTCGAATTGTATGGCGCGGCCGTCGCCGCGGCGCGCGACCCATGGGCGTTTGCGCGCCTGGGCGTGCCCGATACGGTGGAAGGCCGCTTCGACCTGGTCAGCCTGTATGTTGCCCTGCTGATCCGCCGGCTGCGGACCGACCCGGACGCGCGGGGCGCCGGCCTGGCCCAGGCGGTGTTCGACGCCATGTTCGCTGACATGGATGTGAACCTGCGCGAGATGGGCGTGGGCGACCTGTCGGTCGGCAAGCGCGTCCGGGGGTTGTGGGAGGCCTTCCACGGCCGCGCCGTGGCGTATGAGGCAGCGATCGATTCGCCCGATGCCGATGCCCTGGCTGAGGCCCTGGCCCGCAACGTCTGGCGCGGCGAGCCGCCCGAGGGCGCGCCCGCGGCGCTGGCGGGGCGCGCCCGCGACCAGGCGGCGCACCTGGCGGGGCAGGGGATCGCGGCACTGGCGGTCGGCCGCGCCAGCTTCCTGCCGCCGATGGGGGTGCCTCATGGCGCCTGAATTCTCCCGCCCCATCCTGCTCGCCCGCATCCCCGAGGCCGGGCGCGAGGAACGGCTGCGCGCCAGCCCCGCCGAATGCGCGGCGTTGGCGAAGCGCTTCGGGATCGAGGCAGTGGATCGGCTGGAGGCCGACCTGCTGTTGCGCCACGAGCCCGGCGGGGCCGTGACGGTCACCGGCCGGCTGGCGGCCAACGTGGTGCAGGCCTGCGTGGTCAGCCTGGAGCCTGTCGCGCAGCGCATCGACGAAGCGGTGGACCTGCGCCTGCTGCCGCCCGAGGCCGAACTCTCCGACGACCCCGAGGGCCCTGACGAGATCCCGATCGAGGGCGACACCGTGGACCTGGGCGAAGCGATCGCCGAACAGCTCGCGCTCTCGCTCGACCCCTATCCACGGGCCGAGGGGGCGGTGCTGCCCGAGGCCGGGGATGCCGATGGCGCCTCCGGCCCCTTCGGCGCCCTGGCCGCGCTGCGCCGCCGGGACGATGCCGATGGATGAAGCCGCCCCCGAGCCTTGCGTCCGCCCTGGGTGGGTGCTAATGCCCCGCCCTCCCGCTATCCTGCACGTTGATTGATGAAAGAGGCTCGGCACCATGGCCGTTCCGAAGAAGAAGGTTTCGCCCTCCCGCCGCGGCATGCGCCGCAGCCATGAGGCGCTGAGCGCTCCGTCGTACCAGGAATGCTCCAATTGCGGCGAGCTGAAGCGCCCCCACCACGTCTGCTCACATTGCGGGCATTACGACGGGCGTGAGGTCGTGGCCGCCGAGCGTGTGGGCCAGACCATCCGCAGCTGACGCGCGGTGAGCACACCCGCACGCGGGAACCACTGATCGTGCCGCAGGCCGCTTCGCCCTTTTCGCTCGCGATCGACGCCATGGGCGGCGACCACGCGCCGGATGTCGTGCTGGATGGGCTTGAACTGGCGGCGGAGCGGCATCCGGATGCGCGCTTCCTTCTGGTGGGCGACGAGGCGCTGGTGGCCGGCGGCCTGGCGCGGCGCAAGCGAGCCGCGCGCGCCTGTTCGCTGCGCCATGCGCCCGACCGCATCTCCTCCGACCTGAAGCCGACCGCGGCGCTGCGGATCCGCGGGTCGTCGATGCGCGTCGCGATCGACGCCGTCGCAACAGGCGAAGCCGCCGGGATCGTCTCGGCCGGCAACACCGGCGCGCTGATGGCGCTGTCCAAGATCGTCATCAAGACCATGCCCGAGATCGACCGGCCGGCGCTCGCCGCGATCGGACCGTCCGCGCGTGGCGACGTGGTGCTGCTGGATCTCGGCGCCAATGTGCAATGCGACGCCCGCAACCTGGTCGAGTTCGCGGTCATGGGCGATGCCTTCGCGCGCGCCGTGCTCGGCCTGACCAGCCCGTCGATCGGGTTGCTGAACGTGGGCTCCGAGGAGCTGAAGGGCGACGACCGCGTGCGCCACGCCGCCGAGGTGCTGCGCGATTCGCATATCGGCGCGCAGTTCCGCGGCTTCGTCGAAGGCCACGACATCACCGCCGGCACCACGGACGTGATCGTGACCGATGGCTTCACCGGCAATGTCGCGCTCAAGACCGGGGAGGGCGCGCTGAAGCTGATGCGCGACCTGCTGCGCCAGGTGTTCACGTCGTCGGTTCCGGCGCGCATGGGCTACCTTCTGGCGCGCCCCGCGCTCGACCGGCTGCGCGAATGGATGGACCCGCGCCGCTACAACGGCGCCATCCTGATCGGGCTGAACGGCGTGGTCGTGAAGTCCCATGGCGGCGCGGATGCGCTGGGCTTCGCGCATGCCGTCGATGTCGCGATGGACATGGTGACGCATGGCTTCAACGAGCGTATCCGTGAGGGCCTGACCCGCCTGTCCACGGCCGGCCCGCGGATCGCGGCCGACCCCCGCTAGAAAGCACCGACGTCCATGGTCCTGCGCGCGACGATTGCCGGCTGCGGCGCCTATCTGCCGGCGCAGCGGCTGTCGAACGACGAATTGGCGGCGCTGCACGGGCTGGACACCTCGGATGCCTGGATCCGCGAGCGCACCGGCATCGGCTTCCGCCACATGGCCGCCCCGGACGAGACGGCCTCCGACATGGGCGCGGCCGCGGCGCGCGACGCGCTGGCGCATGCCGGCATCGATGCGGCGCAGGTGGACGCCATCCTGGTCGCGACCTCGACGCCCGATTCGGCCTTTCCGGCTACCGCGGTGCGCATCCAGGCCAAGATCGGCGCCGGGCCGGGCTTCGCCTTCGACATGGCGGCCGCCTGCACGGGCTTCGTTTATGCGCTGGGCGTGGCCGACAGCCTGATCCGCAGTGGTGCCGCGCGCTGCGTGCTGGTGATCGGCACCGAGGTCTATTCGCGCATCCTGGACTGGACCGACCGCGGCACCTGCGTGCTGTTCGGCGATGGCGCCGGCGCTGTGGTGCTGCGCGCGGATCAGGGCGCGGGCACCACGGCGGATCGCGGCATCCTGTCCTGCCACCTGCATTCGGATGGGCGTCACGGCGACATCCTGCATATCGAGGGCGGTGCCGGTTCGACCGGCGGGCCTGGCGTGCTGCGCATGGCGGGCAAGGAAGTGTTCCGCCATGCCGTGACGAAGCTCGCCGCGGTGGTGGACGAGGCGCTGGCGGCCAACGGCATGACCCATGCCGATATCGGCTGGCTGGTGCCGCACCAGGCCAATGCCCGCATCATCGAGGCGATGGGCCGCAAGCTGAACCTGCCGCGCGAGCGTGTGGTGATGACGGTGGAGCGCCACGCCAACACCTCGGCCGCATCGATCCCGCTGGCCTTGTGCGAAGCGAGGCGCGACGGGCGCATCGCCGATGGCGACCTGGTGGTCATGGAGGCCATCGGGGGCGGCCTGACCTGGGGCGCGGCGCTGGCGCGGTTCTGACGCCGCCGCCACCGCTGGAAACATTCCGACCCCTTCTTTCGGATCGTGCGGATGCACGATCCGGGAGCGCGAAGCGCGACCGCGCCCAACCCGCCCGACGCCGCCAGAACGCCAGTGCACGGCGGGCAAGCCAAGCCCGCGGATGCGGGCGCCCGGCGCTTGAGGGCAAAAGCATTGACCTTCGCCCCGCTTCCCGGTTTTCTTGTAGGATCAAAGGTCTGCGGGGCATCGGGGGCATGAACACGGTCACGCGCGCACAACTGGCGGAGGCGGTCTACGCCAGCGTCGGATTGTCGCGCAACGAGAGCGCCGCACTGCTTGAGACAGTGCTCGAACGCATGTCGGCGGCGCTGGAAGCAGGCGAGCCGGTGAAGATCTCCGCCTTCGGCACCTTCCTGGTGCGCCAGAAGGGCCAGCGCGTCGGGCGCAACCCCAAGACCGGGATCGAGGTGCCGATCCTGCCGAGGAAGGTGTTGAGCTTCCGGCCATCCCAGGTGCTCAAGGCGCGCATCAACAACGAACCGGTGGGCGACGAGGAATGAGCGAGGACCTGCCGGACGTCGAGGCGCGCGGCAAGACCCGCAAGGCGCCGACCGCCTTCCGCACCATCAGCGAGGTCGCCGACGACCTGCACATCCCGCAGCACGTCCTGCGCTTCTGGGAGACCAAGTTCCCGCAGCTCAAGCCGCTCAAGCGCGGCGGCGGGCGGCGCTACTACCGGCCCGAGGACATCGCGCTGCTGCGGCGCATCTCCGACCTGCTCTACACCCAGGGCTACACGATCAAGGGCGTGCAGCGGCTGCTGCGCGACGGCACGGACGAAGGCCCGCAGGCGGCAACCGCCGAGCTGCCGCTGGGCGACCCGCCGCCGGCCGCCGAGGAGCAGGAGACTGCCGCGCTGCGTGCGGCACTTGCGGAACTCGAGCAGATCGCGCGCGATCTTCGTGCTTTGACGGGCTGAGGGGTTTGACGTCGGCGCGGCGGGTGCTACACCGCGCGCCTCGGTCGGGCAGTAGCGCAGCCTGGTAGCGCATCAGTCTGGGGGACTGGGGGTCGTGGGTTCGAATCCCGCCTGCCCGACCATTTTTCATTGACCCTCAAGCGCCGGGTGGCCCGCATCCGCGGGCCTTGGCTTCGCGCCCCGCACTGGCGCTTTGGCGACAACGGATCGGCTGGGCGCGGTCGCGCCTTGCGCTCCCGAACCGAGGCAAGCCTCGGTCCGCGGTTTCGGGTGGCGGCGTCAGCCGCGCGAATTCACTCCGTAGTAGAGTGCCACGGTATGCGTGGCTTCCGCGAACATCAGCCAGCGTTCGGCCAGCAGCCCGGCCAGGGCTATCCCCACCGCCAGCACCGCCAGCACCCCCGCCAGGGCGCCACCGCTGACCAGCGCCAGCGCCAGCAGCACCGCCGGCGCGGCAAAGCCGCCGATGGCCGCGACGCGCCGCAGCCGCGCCGCATGCACGCGCCCGATTCGGAAGGCCATCTCCCGCAGCAGGTAGTTGGTTTCGGTATGCGGCGGGTCGAGCACCCGCACCGTGCCGATGCCGCCAAGCCCCGTCGCCGTCTCCATCGTCGCAATGGGCGGCCCGGCATCGACGCTGGACCAATAGGCGCGCTTCAGCACGAAGCCGCCGGCGCCGAGCACCGCCGCAATCGCCGCCGGCACCGCCGCCTGGCCCCAGAACGCCGCCAGCATCGCCAGCAGCGCCGCGCCGGAAAACGCGCCGAACACCATGTAGCCCGGGGCCACCAGCGGATGGTGCCACTGACGGATCGGCTTCAGCGATGCGTAGATCATGCCGGTGCACCACACCGTCACTGCGGCACCGGCCGCCGCGGCCAACCCGGCCGGCAGCGCCAGCCATTCCACGTGGCCGATCACGGCGATGAAGAACAGGAAGGCGGGCGCGAAGGTCAGCACGGCCGCGATGCCCTCGCGGGACAGCCAGGACGATCGCCATTGGCTGAGTGCCCGCCAGGCGCGCTCCGGCCGCCCCAGATGCGCGGTTGAGGACAGCAGCCCCAGCATCACCAGCACCAGCGCGATGCCAAGCGCCAGCGCGCCGAACCCCGCGCTGCCTGGCACCAGGCCGAGCGGCCGCAGCAGCCCCATCCAGAACAGCAGCCCGTAGCCCGCACCCGAGGCCACGGTGAAGAAGATGATCGACGGTGCGGGATTCATCGCGACAGCACCTTGTCCACCCAGCGCAGCAGCGGGTTGGTGATCTGCGAGGGCAGCGGGCCGGCATCGCGCGGCGGGCCGGCATCGGCCTTGGGCGCACGGCGCGGCGGGAGGTAGCGGTTGACCGGCTTGTAGCCGAGCTCGGGCATCAGCTCGAATCCGCCGCGTTCGGCCACCAGCTGCGACACCGCGCTGTTCGGGTCGCCAAGGTCGCCGAAATGCCGCGCATTGGCTGGGCAGGTGGTGACGCAGGCGGGCTGGCGCTGCTTCTCGGGGATGGTCTCGTTGTAGATGCGGTCGACGCAGAGCGTGCACTTCTTCATCACGCCGGCATCGTCGTCGAATTCGCGCGCGCCATAGGGGCAGGCCCAGGCGCAGAGCTGGCAGCCGATGCAGATATCGGTGTTGACCAGCACGATGCCGTCCTCGGCACGCTTGTAGGATGCGCCGGTGGGGCAGACGGTGACGCAGGCGGGCGTTTCGCAATGCAGGCAGGAACGGGGGAAGTGGACGGTGCGGCCGTCTTCGCCATCGCCCGCTTCATAGGAATGCACGCGGTTGAACCACACGCCTTCCTGCCCGGCGGAATACGGGTTGTGGTCGGGCAGCGGCGCCATGTGGCCGCTGGTGTTCCATTCCTTGCAGTTGGTCGCGCAGGCCTGGCAGCCGACGCAGGTGTCGAGATCGATGACGAGGCCGAGCTTCTTCGCCCCGGGTTGCGGCAGCGAGGTCATGGCTTCGAGCCCCCTTCGTTATAGCGGAGGATGTCGGGTGTGCTCGGCATGTCCGGTGGCGGGTCCAGCATGGTGGGGAAGGGATCGGTCACGCCTTCCTCGCCCGGCGCGCATTTCGTGACCTTCACGCGCAGATCGTACCAGGCGGCCTGGCCGGTGACTGGGTCGGCATTGGCCAGGCGCGGGCCGGTCTGCGCCGGCAGCCATTCGCTGATGACGTGGTTCAGCAGGAAGCCGCGCTGCGCTTCCGCCGCATCGGGTGTGAGCATCCAGGCGCCGGCGCGCTTGCCGATTGCGTTCCAGGTCCAGACGGTGTCGCGATTCACGCCTTCCATCAGGCTGAGCTGCGCCTTCACGCGGCCGCTGCGGCTTTCGACCCACACCCAGTCATCCTGCGCGAGCCCTTCGGCCGTGGCGCGTTCGCGCGACATGTACAGCTTGTTCGACCCATGAATCTGCCGCAGCCAGGCATTCATCGACCCCCAGGAATGGTACATCGCCATCGGCCGCTGCGTGACGGCGGACAAGGGATACGGGTCGGTGTCGTGCTGCTGCTGTTCCAGCGGCGCGTACCAGAAGGGCAGCGGGTCGCAATAGGTGCGGACGCGCTCGCGCAGGGTCTCCGGCGGCTGTTTCGCGCCATGGCCTTCCGCCGCCAGGCGGAACTTCTGCAAGGGCTCGGACCAGATCTGCAGCACGATCTGGTTGGACTGCCCCTGCATCCCCATCGCCTTGGAATTGGCGAGGTAGGTCGCGTTGGCGTGCTTGAAGTAGGATTCCTCGGGCGCGAGGTTGTGCCGCCAGAAGCAGCCATTCTCGATGTAGCGCTGCAACTGGTCCTGGTTCGGTTCGCCGACACCCTTCTTCGACCCGTCCTCGCCACGCCACCCGGCCAGCGGCCCGACACCCGGCATCCGCTGGTGGTTCACGATGTAGTCCGGGTAGTCCTTGAACTTCGGCGACCCGTCTTCCTTCACGAAGGCCGGCAGGCCGAGCCGCGCGCCGAGTTCGATCAGCACCTCCTGGAAGGGCCGCACGTCGCGGTCGGGCTTGATCACCGGCTGGCGGATCGCATCCCCCGGCCCATGCGAGGACCCGATCGGGCGGTCGAGGATGCTGATCGCATCCCAGCGTTCCAGATACGTCGTGTCCGGCAGGATCAGGTCGGCGTAAGGCACCGTCTCGCTGAAATACGCGTCGGAATAGATGACGTGCGGGATGACGTAGTCGCCGTTCTCGTCCTGCGCCGTCAGGCAGCCGATGGTCTCCAGCGGGTTCATCGCGCTGTTCCAGGCCATGTTCGCCATGAACATGAACAGCGTATCGATCCTGTAGGGATCGCCCTTCGCCGCATTGCCGATGACCGTGTGCATCATCCCATGCAGGCCGAGCGGCGCTTCCCACGAAAACGAATGATCGATGCGCAGCGGCGTGCCGTCATCCTCGACCAGCAGATCATCCGGCCCATGCGTGAAGGACAAGATATTGCCCGCCAGCGGCGTGTTCGGCTTGGCCCCCTTGCCGGCCGGCCCCGGCCCCGGCGGGATCGGCCGCGGGAAGGGCGACTTGTAGCGCCAGGAGCCCGGCGTATCGACCGCGCCCAGCAGCATCTGCAGCACATGCAGCGCGCGGCAGGTGTGGAAGCCGTTGGAATGCGCGCTGATGCCGCGCATCGCGTGAAACGCGACGGGCCGCCCCACCATCGTCTCGTGCTTGCGCCCCCACACATCCGTCCAGGGAATGTCGAGCGTCAGCGGATGGTTGAAGGCGATATCCGCGACCTCGGCCGCGAGCCGCCGGATGCGATCCGCCGTCATGCCGCAGCGTTCCGCCACCGCCTCCGGCGCATACTCCGCGCCGAGGTAGCGTTCCGCCATCAGGTTGAAGACCGGCTGCACGCGCCGCCCATCGTCGAGCGTGAAGTCTCCCACCAGCACGGGCGAAAGATCCGCCGTCTCCGCCGCGATCGCGCCGCGCGTGCGATCCCACGCCAGCGGCTTGCCATCCGCGTTGCGCGCGAAGAGCCCGTCATCCGCCCCGCCCGGATTGCGCACCACCAGCCAGGGCGCATTGGTGTAGCGCACCAGGAATTCGCCATCGACGCGGTCGGTGCGGATCAGCTCATGGATCAGCGCCATGATGAACAGCCCGTCCGTGCCCGGACGGATGCCGACCCATTCATCGGCGATCGCCGAATACCCCGTCCGCACCGGGTTCACCGAGACGATCTTCGACCCGCGCTTCTTCAGCGCCGCCAGGCCGGTCTTGATCGGGTTGGAGTCATGATCCTCGGCGACGCCGAAGATCATCAGGTATTTCGCGTGCTCCCAATCCGGCTCGCCGAATTCCCAGAAGGATCCGCCGATGGTGTAGAGCCCGCCGGCCGCCATGTTCACCGAACAGAACCCGCCATGCGCCGCGAAATTCGGCGTGCCGAACTGCGCCGCCCAGAACCCCGTCAGCGATTGCGACTGGTCGCGCCCGGTGAAGAAGGCCAGCTTGCGCGGATCGGTCTCGCGCACGTGTTTCAGCCAGCCGGTGGCGGTCTCCATCGCCTCCTCCCAGCTGATCTCCGCGTATTCGCCCGACCCGCGCGGCCCCACGCGCTTCAGCGGCGCCTGCAGCCGCGCCGGCGAATACTGCGTCATGATCCCCGCGGAGCCCTTGCCGCAGAGCACGCCCTTGTTCACCGGATGGTCGGGATTGCCCTCGATGTAGCGGACGCGGCCATCCTTCAGGTGCACGCGGATGCCGCAGCGGCAGGCGCACATGTAGCAGGTGGTGGTCTTCACGTCGTCGCCGATCGGCGCCGAATAGATGATCTTGTCGGTCGCGCCGCCGTCAGCAGGCATCATCGTTCCCCGTCACGTCGCGCAGGAGTAGCGCATGGCACGCCAGGGCCGCAAAGGGGCCGGCTGCGAAGCGCTCGCAACTCCTGCCGGCGCTGTTGCCGCCGGTACGCCGTCGTCTCGCACGCAGCCTCCACACCAACGCTGCGCGCGGATGCATCCGGCGACGCCGCCCCCGGTATCAGGGCGCGCGCCCGGCGGAGAAGGCCAGCGTCATCTCGTCCGTCCGCGCCTCATAGGTCACGCCGCGGCGCATCGCCCAGGTGTTGACCTGGAAGTACAGCGGGATCAGCGCCGTCTCGTCGCGCAGCGCGCGGCGCGTGGCGTCCTGGGTCAGGCGCTCGCGTTCCGCATTGTCCATGGTGGTGCGGGCGCGCTGGATGATGGCGTCGATGCCCGGATTGCTGAACCGCCCCCGGTTGGCGGTGCCCAGGCCGAGCGTCGTGTCCCATGTGTGGATCTGCGTCTCGAGCATCCCCAGCACCTCGGGGTTCGGCGAGAACCCCGCAAGGTTCACCGAATAGGCCAGCCGTGCCGCCTCGGTCAGCCAGACGCCGCGCGGCTTCACCTCGACCGTCGCCGTGAGGCCGGCGCGAGTCCAGAACTGCGCGATCGCCTGCACCACCTGCTCGTCATTCATGTAGCGGTCGTTCGGGCCGTTGACCTGCACGGTGAAGCCGCGCGGGAAGCCGGCCTCGGCCAGCAGCCGGCGCGCGGCTTCGACATCGAAAACCGGCGGGGTGAGGTCGGGCGAGGTGCCGAAATACCCCGCCGGGCCAAGGTCGCCCGCCGCCACCGCCTGGCCTTGCAGGACGCGCGTGACCAGCGCCTCGCGGTTGATGGCGATGGACAGCGCGCGGCGCACCCGCGCGTCGCGCAGCGGGTTCCGCAAAGGCGCGCCGTCGGGGACGCGGATATGGGGGCTTTCCTCGCGCCCGGAATCGAGGGTCAGGAAGATCAGCCGGTTGGACGGGCTCTCGGCGGTGGCGAAGGCGGCGTTGGTGCGCAGGCGCGCGAATTGCTCGGGCGGGACGATCTCGATCAGGTCCACGTCGCCGGCCTGCAAGGCGGCCACGCGCGCGCCGGCATTGGCGATGGGGCGGAATTCCACCGTCGCGAAGGCCGGCGCAGCGCCGGCGAAGGCATCGTTGCGTGCATAGCGCACCGGCTGGCCCGGCTGCCAGGACACCAGGCGATACGGCCCGCTGCCGATCATCGCCGACCCATCGTTGAAAGCTGCCGTTGTCAGCCCCTCGCGCTTGGGCACCACCATCACCAGCGCGAGCTGGTTCAGCAGCAGCGGGAAGGGGCCGTTCGTGCGCAGCCGGATGGTGTGCGGCCCGACCGCTTCGACCGCCGCCACCGGGCGTGTCGCGTAGCGGAAGGAGGACGGGCTGTTCGGCACGTCGCCGGCGCGGGCGATGGTGAAGGCAATGTCCTCCGCCGTGACCGGCCGCCCATCCGCGAAGCGCGCCTGCGGGTCGATCTCCAGCTCCCACGTCGTGTCGTCCACGGCCCGCCAGGACCGCGCGATGGCCGGGCGCAGCACCTGGCGCGCATCCTGTTCCACCAGCGGCTGGAAGACATGCCGCGCGTAGGCGATGTTGGTGATCAGGCTGGCGTAATGCGGGTCGAGGCTGGTCGGCCCGGCCTCGACGCCGATGCGCAGCGCGGCGCGGTCCTGCGCCGCGGCGGGCAGCGCGAGGGCGGTGAAGGCGGCGAGCAGCAGGCGCTTCATGCGGCGTCCCTCCAGGTCAGCGTGTCGTCCGGCGCGCTGCCGGGGCGGGGCAGCCAGCCGCCCGGTACGCGGGTGAAGATGGGCGTGGCGAAGGCGGCGCGCACGGGGATGTCGGTGGGCCAGGTGGCGCGCCAGCGATCGCCCTGCGCCATCGCCAGCAGCAGCCCGGCAGGCCGCACGCCGGCGCGGTCCAGCAGCGCCAGGCCCGCCAGCGCCGAGGAAGCGGTCGAGATCACGTCATCCACCAGCAGCACGCGCCGCCCGTCCAGCCGATGCCGCACCCGCGGGTCGAGCCACAGCCGCCGTTCATCCGGCGCGGTGGAGGAGGATGCCGGCACGGACAGCGCGTCATCGTACCACCGCTTGCGCGACCACCCCGGCGCCACCCAGTTCGCGTGCCCGAGTGCCTCCGCCACCAGCGGCGCGAAGACCTGGCCGAGCGTGGGCATGCCCACCACGATGTCGGCGCGCAGGTCGCGCGCGGCCTCGGCCATCCAGCCGCCGATGCGTTTCGCCACGCCGATCGCCGCCTGGTTAGCGATGAACCCCGCCACCGCGATATCCCCATAGTCGCGCAGCGGAAGCACCAGGTGCCTGCCATCGGGCATCGGCGCCGGGTAGCGGTCGGTGAAGGGGCCTTCGGCGCCACTTGCGGCGTCGAAGCCTTGCCAGAACTCCATGTCGCGGCCCGTGGTGGAAGGGCGCGCAGCGTGGCATCTTCGCCGCAGCGCAGCAACGGAGCGCCCCATGCCTTCGCCCGACGACCTCGCCCGCCTCGCGGCCGACATGACCGCCTGGCGGCGCGACTTCCACCGCCACCCCGAACTCGGCTTCGAGGAAACCCGCACCGCCGGCATCGTCGCCGGCCTGCTGCGGCATTGGGGCATCGCGGTCGAGGAAGGCATCGGCGTCACCGGCGTGGTCGGCACCTTGTCCGGCACGCGCGGTGCCAGCGGCGGCAATCGTGCCATCGGCCTGCGCGCCGACATGGATGCGCTGGCGATGCCGGAGATGACCGGCGCGGACTACGCCAGCACCACGCCCAACACCATGCATGCCTGCGGCCATGACGGGCACACCGCCATGTTGCTGGGGGCCGCGCGCTGGCTGGCCGCCAACCGCGACCGCTTCGGCGGCACCGTGCAGTTCATCTTCCAGCCGGCCGAGGAATCCCGCGGTGGTGCGGCGCGCATGGTGAAGGATGGGCTGTTCGACCGCTTTCCGGTCGATGCGGTGTACGGCATGCACAACCTGCCTGGCCTGCCACTCGGTACCGTCGCCGTGCCCAAGGGCGCGGTGCTGGCCTCCTCCGACACCTGGGAGGTGCGCTTCCGCGGCGCCGGCGTGCATGGCGCGCGCCCGCACCTCGGCACCGATGCGCCGCTCGCCGCCGCGCAGTTCATCGCCGCCCTGCCGATGATCGTGGCGCGCGAGATCGACCCGCTCCAGGCCGCGGTGCTGTCGGTTGGCCACATGGCGGCCGGCGCGCCCAATGCGCCCAACGTGATCCCGTCCGAAGTGTTCCTGTGCGGCACCGCGCGCGCCTTCACCGAGGCTGTGCGCGCGCATCTCGAAACACGCATCGCCGAGGTCGCGCACGGCATCGCCACCACCTGCCGCGTGCAGGCCGAACCGCGCTACATCCGGCGCATCTCGCCCACGGTGAACCACCCGGCGCAGGCCGGGGTGGCGTTCGCCGCGGCGCAGGCCTCCGCCGGGGCACTGGCCCTCGACGACCACCCGCCGCTGACACCCGGCGAGGATTTCTCCGAGTTCCTCGCCGAACGCCCCGGGGCCTATGTCTGGCTCGGCACCGGCGATCCCGCGCATCCCGAGGGCTTCCACCACAACCCGCATTTCGACTTCAACGACGCTGCATTGGCCCACGGCGCCGCCTTCTGGTGCGCGCTGGTGGAACAGGAACTGGCATGACGCGCCGCGCCTGCATCATCGACACCGACCCCGGCACGGATGACGCGGTGGCGCTCTGGCTGGCGCTGGCCGCGCCGGCGCTGGACGTGCGGCTGGTGACGGTGGCGGGCGGCAATGTCGGGCTGGACCACACGCTGCGGAATGCGCGCGCCATCGTCGGCCTGTCCGGCCGCACGGTGCCGGTGGTGGCGGGCGCCGACGGCCCGCTGCTCGGCGCCTTCCGGTCCGAGACACAGGTGCACGGCACCGATGGCCTGGCCGGCGTGGCGCTGCCCGAAGGCCCGCCCGCCACGCCGGGCATTGCGGCGGATGCGATCCGTGCCGTGCTGCGGGCAGAAGCGCGCGTCACGCTGATCGGCATCGGCCCCGCCACAAATCTCGCGTTGGCACTGGCGACCGAACCCGCGCTGATCGACCGCGTCGAGGAGATCGTCCTGATGACCGGCGCCTGGGCCGAGGGCAACATCACGCCCTCCGCCGAGTTCAACGCCTGGTCCGACCCGGAATCGCTCGCCGTCCTGCTGGACTGCGGGCGGCCCGTGACGCTTGCGACGCTGGAGCTGACGGCGCAGGCATTGGTCACGCCGGCGCGCATCGCCGCGTTGCGCGGGCTTGGCGGGGGCGCCTGCCTCGATGCCGCCGCGCGCATCATGGCGGGCGTGCCGGCCTCGCGCCGCTTCGGCCATCGCGGTCACCCGCTGCACGACCCCTGCGCCGTGGCGTGGCTGCTGGCGCCGCAGCTCTTCACAAGCCGCGACGTGCATGTGCATGTCGAATGCGCCGGTGTCGCGCGCGGCCGCACCGTCGTGGACCGCTGGGAGCGGTCGGGCGCGCCGCCCAATGCGCGGCTGCTGGAAACCCTCGACGCCGAGGGATTCTTCGACCTGCTCGGTAAATTCCTCTGCATCTTGCCGTGACCCCGTCGCGCTTCACGTTTCCTTAAGCGCGCTCTCGCCAAATGGTCGCGAGGGCCCGACCCGCTCCCCCCTGTGCGCCACTGGCGCCGGCGGCGGCACAGGGACCGCTCTGCGGCTGGCAGGATGCCTGGCCTCCACCCCCTCGCGCGCCTTGGCGCGCGCGTCCTTGGAGACCTGACAATGGTGAAGACGTTCGTGGCGCGCCTGTCCGCGCTGAAGGCCGATACGCGTGGCGTGACGGCGATGGAATACGGGCTGATCGCGGCCTTCATCGCGGTGGCGATCATCGGCGGCCTGACGCTGCTGGGCGGCAACCTCGATTCGATGCTGAACGGCATCGCCGCGAAGTTCGTCGCGCCGACCTGACCGGCGCGGGGCGGCGGGGGAAGGACCCGCCGCCCCCTGCTGCGCTTCGTTAAACACTTCCTTCACGGCGGCCCGCGATGATGCCGGCGATGGTCCCGAACAGTCTCCAGATCCTGTCGGATGCCGCGGCCGTGGTCGCCCTGGCGGCCCTTGGCGCCGCCGCTGCCCGCGACATTGCGCTGCGCCGCATTCCCAACCGGATCGCCGCGACGGTGGCGCTCGCCGGCCTGGCACGCCAGGCGGCGATCGGCGCGCCTGCCATCGCGCTGGGCGTTGCCGCCTGTGTGCTGGTCGCGGCAACGCTGCTTTGGCTGCGCGGCCTGCTGGGCGGCGGGGATGTGAAGCTGCTCGCCGCTGTCAGCCTGTTGGTGCCGGCCGCGGCCGTGCCAGCGCTGCTGCTGGCGGTGGCCTTGGCCGGCGGCGTGCTGGCGGGGCTGCACCTGGTGCTGCGCACACGAGTCGGGGCGCCGTCGCTGGCACGGCCGGCAGGCGCGTTGCGCCGCGTCCTGCGCTGCGAGGCCTGGCGCATCCGGCGCCGCGCGCCGCTGCCCTATGGCGTGGCGATCGCCGCCGGCGCCGCCTTCGCCATGACGCACGCGGCGGCCTGAGCCATGGCGATGCGCCTCGTGCTGATCGTGGTGGTCATCGTCGGGCTGGCCGGGCTCGGGCTGCTGGCCGTGGTTGCGCTGGCGCCCGCGCCGCCGCCGCCGGCTGCCGTCGCCGCCGCCGCGCCGCCTGCGCGCGTCAGCCTGCTGGTCGCCGCGCGCGGCGTGCAGGCCGGCACGCTGCTGAAGCCCGAGGACCTTGCCGCGCGCGACATGCCGCTGCAGGACCTGCCCGCCGGCGCGATGCGCGATTCGCCCGAGGCGCGCATCGACCTCATCGGCGCCATGCTGCGCCGGACGCTCGCGCCGGGCGACGTGCTGCGCCTGGATGCTGTGCTGCGCCCCGGCGAGAACGGCTTCCTTGCCGCGGTGTTGGCGCCGGGCATGCGCGCCGTCACCGTCGGCGTCGATGCCGTGACCGGCACGGCCGGGTTGATCTGGCCGGGCGACCGGGTCGACGTGATCCTGACCCAGGCCTTCGACGAGAACGACATCGCGCCCGCCCGGCGCGTGGCGGGTGAGGCGGTGCTGACCGCCGCGCGCGTCATCGCCGTGGACCGCCATCTGGTGCAGGGCATGCAGCCCGGCGCGGTCGGTGACAGCCTGCGCGACAACAACCGGACCGTCACGATCGAGGTGACGCCCGAACAGGCGACGCGCGTCGCCGTCGCCACGCGGCTCGGCCGGCTGTCGCTGGCGCTGCGCGCCGCCGGCACGGCGGTCGAGGAAACCATCGCCCAGCGCCCGGTCTGGGGCGGCGATGTCAGCGGCGCCTTCACGCCGGCCGGTGCGGCTTCGGCCGCCTCGGGCGGCACCGGCGCGCGCATCCGTGTCTTCGGAGGCCCAGGACGGGTCGAGGAGATCCAGTTCCGATGAGTGTCCGCATGCTTCGGGCCGCGTTGGTTTGCGCGGCCGCCCTCTCCGCGCCCGCGGTGGCGCAACCCGACCCGCAAGGTGCGCTGCCCATTGTGCAGTCGCCGCCGGGCCTGCGGGTCGAGCGCATGTCGCTGGAGGCCGGCACCGGCCGCGTGCTGGTGCTCTCCGCCCCCGCCGCCAGCCTGTTCGCCGCCGACCCGCGCATCGCCGAGATGCGCCCCGCCAGCCCGACCAGCGTCTTCGTCTTCGGCGTCGCGCCGGGGCGCACCACGCTCGCCGCGATGGACGCTGCGGGGCTGCCGCTGGTCCAGTGGGAAGTGACGGTGCGGCCCTCCGCCTTCCTGCTGTCGGACCTGCAATCGGCGCTGCGCCGCGCCTTCCCGGGCAATCGCAGCCTGCGCGTCGAATCCGGCCCTGGCGGCATCGTGGTCAGCGGCACGGTCGCGGCACCGGCGGATGCCGACCGCGCGCAAACGCTGATCCGGTCGCGCATCGAGGACCAGCGCCTGCCGATCGACAACCGCATCGCCGTCACCGGCGTCACGCAGGTGAACCTGCGCGTGCGTGTGGCGGAGGTCTCGCGCGAGGTGACGCGCCAGCTCGGCGTGAACTGGCAGGCGCTGGGCAATATCGGGCGCATCGGCACCGCCATCGGCGGGCCGGTGGGCATCGCCGCCGAGACCTTCAACTTCGCGTTCGACCGCACCGCGCCATCCGACCGCATCGGCCTCGGCTTCCGCACCGGGAATGCGGAACTGCGCGACATCAACGCCATCATCGACGCGCTGGCGCAGGACCGGCTGGTCACCATCCTGGCGGAACCGAACCTGACCGCGACGTCGGGCGAGACGGCGTCCTTCCTCGCCGGCGGTGAATTCCCCATCCCGGTCTCGCAGCGCGAGAACCAGGTCACCATCGAGTTCAAGCAGTTCGGCGTCGGCCTCGCCTTCGTCCCCACCGTGCTGTCGGACGGGCGCATCTCCTTCCGCGTGCGCTCCGAGGTCAGCGAATTGTCGGACCAGGGCGCGGTGCGGCTGCTGTCGGGCAACAACAACACCATCACGGTGCCGGCGCTGACCGTGCGCCGTGCGGAAACCACGGTCGAACTGGGTTCGGGCCAGGCCTTCGCCATCGCGGGGCTGCTGCAGGACACGTCGCGCCAGACCGGGCGCGCGCTGCCCTATGCCGGTGAGGTGCCGATCCTCGGCGCGCTGTTCCGCTCCGACCGCTTCCAGCGCAACGAGACGGAACTCGTCATCATCATCACGCCGTATCTTGTCCGCCCCGCGGATAGCCCGCGCGCCATCACCGCGCCGACCGACGGCTACGTCCCGCCCAACGACGTCGAGCGCATCCTGCTGCTGCGCCAGACCGGGCGCACGCCGGGGCGCAATGCGCCGCCCACGCCCGCGCGCAACCTGTCGGCCATTCCCGGCTTCGTGCTGGACTGAGGGGGACCGTGATGCGCCGCGCGCTGATGCTGGTCCTGCTGCTCGGGGGCTGCGAGCAGATCGATCCCTACACGCGCGAGGGCGCCTGGCGTCCGCTGCGCGCCAATGAGGCAAACCTCCGCATCCATGTCGCCGACCCGGCGATGCTCGATCGCGGCGTGGATGACCGGCGCGCCGATGGCGCGGTGAATGCCGCGGCGGTGCAGCGGTACCGGACGGATCGCGTGAAGCCGCTTGCCGCTTCGGGCGTGGCGCGCATCCAGGCGACGGGCGCGGCAGGTTCCGCGCCGCCCGCGGCGGGTGGTGGCGATGGCGGGCGTTGACGGCGCCGAGCGGCTCGCCCCGGGCGCGGCGCAGGCGAGCGCCCCGGCGGCCGACCGCGCACCGCTGATCGCCTTCGTCACGGATGCCGCCAGCGATGCCATCCTGCGCGAGACGCTGCTCGCGGAAATGGGCGAGGGGGCGGAGGTCCGCCGCGGCGACATCGTGGCCGCGACCAAGTCGCTGAAGCGCAGCAGCACGCCGCTGGCGCTGGTGGTGGATGTGTCTGGCGTGGACCAGCCGCTCACGGCGCTGGAAGAACTGGCGCTGGTGGTGGAGCCCGATGTGCGCGTGCTGGTCATCGGCGAACGCACGGATGCCGCCTTCTACCGCCAGCTCACGCGCGGGCTCGGTGTGCTGGAATACCTGTTCAAGCCGCTGACGCAGGAGATGGTGGCGCGCCACCTGCTGCCCTATCTGCGGCAGGGCACGACGCAGCGCGACATGCATCTGCGCGGCGGGCGCGTCATCACCGTCACGGGCGTGCGCGGCGGCGTGGGGGCCACCACCATCGCGGCCAACCTGGCCTGGCATTTGGGCGAGGAAGCGCGCCGCCACACCGTGCTGTTCGATGCCGACCTGCATGCCGGCGCCGCCGCGCTGCTGCTGGGCGCGCGCACCACCAACGGGCTGCGCGCCGCGCTCGAACACCCCGAACGTGTCGATGAACTCTTCGTCGAGCGCACCGCGCAGCCGGTCGGCGAACGCCTGCATGTCCTGGCCGCCGAGGAGAAGCCCGGCGAGGCCGTGATCCCGCAGCCGGGCGCTGCCACGCGCCTCGTCACCATGCTGCGCCGGCGCTACAATTTCGTGGTCGTGGACCTGCCCGCGCGCAGCGCGCCCGCTGCGCGCGAGGTGCTGGACATGGCGCACCAGCGCGTCCTGGTGACCGATCCCTCCCTGGCCGGCGCGCGCGAGATGCTGCGCTACGCCGCCATCCCGAACGCCCCCACGCAGTCGCGCCGCGCCGTCACCGTGCTGAACTGCGTCGGCCAGCCCGGGCTGCTGACCGCGGCGCAGATCAAGGAGGCGATGGGCGAGGAACCCGACCTGGTGATCCCCTGGCTGCCGAAGGTGGTGCCCGCCGCCGCCGACCTGGGCGAGGCCGCGGGCGCCAAGCGCGGCCCGTTCCGCACCTCGCTGCTGAAGCTGGTGCAGGAAGTCGCCTCGATCCGCGCCGAGGGCGAGGAGGAGCAGAAGCGGGGGCTGTTCGCGCGATGGTTCCGCTAGACACGCCCACGCCAGCCTTCGGGCGGCTGGTCCGCAAGGACCTTGCCGTGGTCGCGCCGCCAAGCGCGCCCGAGGCGCCGCCGCCCGAAGCCCCTGTCGCGCCGACCGCCGCGCTGACGCCGGTGCAGCGGCAGAAGCAGGAATTGCGCGCGCTGTGCCTGGCGCGCATCGATCCCGCCTCGGTTGCCGCCTTGCCGCAGGAAGCCCTGTTTGCCGAGGTCGAGCGCATGATCGCCGAGATCGCCGATGGCCAGCGCATCGGCCTGTCGGCGCGCGAACAGCGCGAGGTCGCGGCGGAATTGGTCGACGACATGCTGGGCCTCGGCCCCCTGGCGCCGCTGCTCGAGGACGAGACCATCACCGACATCATGGTGAACGGTCCCTTCCGCGTCTTCATCGAGCAGAAGGGACGCCTGACGCAATCCAACGTCCGCTTCCGCGACGGCGTCCACTTGGCCGGCATCGCGCAGCGCATCGCCGCCCAGATCGGCCGGCGCATCGACGAAAGCAGCCCGATGGTCGATGCGCGCCTGCCCGACGGGTCGCGCGTGAACATCATCTTCCCGCCGCTGTCGCTGCTGGGCCCCTGCCTGTCGATCCGCAAATTCGCCAAGCGCAAGATCGACTTCCAGCAGATGGTGACGAACGGGTCGATCCCGCCGGCCATGGCGCGGGTGCTGGAAATCGCCTCGCGCGCCAGGCTCAACGTCATCATCTCGGGCGGCACGGGGTCGGGCAAGACCACCATGCTGAACGCGCTGTCGCGCCTGATCGACCCGACCGAGCGCATCGTCACCTGCGAGGACGCCGCCGAATTGCAGCTCCAGCAGCCGCACGTCATCCCGCTTGAAACCCGCCCCGCAAACCTCGAAGGCCGCGGCGAGGTCACGCAGCGCGACCTGGTGAAGAACGCGCTGCGCATGCGCCCCGACCGCATCATCCTCGGCGAATGCCGTGGCGCGGAAGCCTTCGACATGCTTCAGGCCATGAACACCGGCCATGACGGGTCGATGTCCACCATCCACGCCAACACCACGCGCGACGCCGTCACGCGCATCGAGAACATGGTGCTGATGGGCCAGACCGCGCTGCCGGCGCGCGCCATCCGCCAGCAGATCGTCTCGGCTGTGGACCTGATCGTGCAGATCGAACGCATGCGCGACGGCGTGCGCCGCGTGACGCAGCTGACCGAGGTCTGCGGCCTGGAAGGCGAGGTCGTCGTGCTCAACGACATCTTCCAGTGGGAATACGAGGGCGAGGAGCAGGGCGGGAAGCTGCGCGGCAATTACCGCATCAGCCGCGCACGTCCCGGCTTCGCACCGCGCCTGGCGTATTTCGGCCTGGAACGCGCCTGGTACGCCGCGCTTGGGGAGGACAGCGCATGATGCCGCTGCTCCTCGCGCTGCTGGTGGGCATCGGCCTGGCGCTCTGGGGGCTGCACAGCACGGGCAGCAAGGGGCGCGGGCGACGGCTGGCGGCGCGATTCGCGGCATATTCGCTGCCGCATGCGCGGGTTCGCATGACCAGCCGGCTGGCGCAGCGCGCGCCCCAGGCCAGCTGGATCCGCATCCCGGAGCCGCTCGAGAAGCGGATGTCGGCGCTGTTCGGCTGGGATTCCGAACGGCTCGACCAGTATCCGCTGGCCCCCGCGGTGATGGTGCTGCTGGCCGTCCTGCCGGCGGTGCTGGGTGGGGCCTATGCCGCGAGCCTCGCCGGCAATGCGGGCTGGTTCGCGACCCTGCTGATCTGGGTGCTGGTCGCGCGCTGGGTCTTCGCCTCCATCCATCGCAAGCGCGCCGATGCGCTCTACAAGCAGCTGCCCGATTCGCTCGGGATGGTGGTGCGCGCGGTGCGCGCCGGCATCCCGGTTGTCGAGGCGCTGCGGACCGTCGGGCGCGAGGTGCCTGACCCGACCGGCGCCGAATTCCGCCGCCTGTCGGACCAACTCGCGATCGGCATCACCATGGAGGACGCGCTGAAGCGCCTCGCGCGGCGCTCCGGCCTGCCGGAATATCGCTTCTTCGCCGTCTCGCTCACGCTGCAGAACAGCGCCGGCGGCAACCTGACCGAGACGCTCGACAACCTGGCCGATGTGGTCCGCAAGCGGGTCGCGACGCGCCAGCGCGGCCATGCACTGGCGTCGCAGGCGCGGGCCAGCGCCTACGTGCTCTCGGCCGTGCCGGTCGTCGCGGCGGCGGCGCTCATGCTCATCAACCCGCGCTACGTGCTGGTGCTGTTCAACGACCCGCGCGGCAACATCGTGCTGGCCTGCGCCATTGCCTCCCTGGCGACCGGGCTGGGCACCATGAAGGCGATCATCCGCCGGAGCCTGTCGTGAACCGCGCGCTGTTGCTGCAGGCCGGATTCGCGATCGTCGCGGCCATGCTGCTGTGCGTGGCCGTGCTGGTGCCGCGCATGCGTCGCGCCGAACGCATGCAGGCGCGGCTGACCACGCTGCGCGGGCTGGTCGCGCGCGCGCGGCCCGACGAAGCGCCGCTGCCCCAGCGCATCGCGCGATCGGTCGGCCAGGCGGTGCTGTCATCGGGCATCGTCAAGGGCGAGACGCTGGCCGAGCTGCAACGCACCGTGGTCGCCGCCGGCTTTCGCGGCACGCGGCCGGTGGCCGTGTTCATCGGCGCCAAGGTCATGCTGATGGTGGCCTTGCCGGTGCTGATGCTGCCGCTGTCGAACGGCTTTGGCCCGATGGGCCGCAACCTGCTGGTGGCGGGTGCTGCGGTGGCGGGCCTGGTGCTGCCGGACATGATCCTGCGGCGCATGAAGGACGCGCATGCGCGCCAGGTGGAACGCGGCCTGGCGGATGCGCTCGACCTCATGGTGATCTGCGCGGAATCCGGCCTGCCGCTGGAAGCCGCGGTGGAGCGCGTCGCGACCGAGATGGTCGAGGCCAACCGCGCGCTGGCCGCCGAATTCGCCAATGTCGGCACGGAACTCCGCATCCTGTCCGATCGCCGCCAGGCGTTGCAGAACATGGGCGACCGCACCGGGCTTGAATCCCTGCGACGGCTCGGCGGCACGCTGGCGCAGACGCTGCAATACGGCACGCCGCTGTCGCAGGCGCTGCGCACGCTCTCCACCGAATTGCGGCACGAGACGCTGATGCGCTTCGAAGCCCGCGCCGCACGCCTGCCCGCTTTGCTCACCCTGCCCACCATCGCGTTCATCCTGCCCTGCATCTTCCTGATCGTCGGCGGCCCCGCAGTGTTGCGGGTGCTCGATATCGCCTCGCGTCCCTGAAGCCGAAGGAATTGGCATCATGCGAAACGCCCTGATCCCTGTCCTCCTCTCCGCCGTCCTCGGCGCCTGTGGCGCGCCAGGCGGGGGCGATGCCGACCAGCAGGCGCGCATCGCGTCCGCGGCGCTGGCCACCGGCAACCCGTCGGCGGCGCTGGCTGCGACGGCGGGCGCGGCGGCGGCCAATCCGCAGGACGGCGCGGCGCAGCTGCGCCATGCCGAGATGCTCGCCGCCGGCGCCCGCTGGGCCGATGCAGCGCAGGCCTATGCCCGTGCGGTGCAGGCCGACGGCACGTCGCGCGCGGCGCGGCTGGGCCTCGGCCGCGCTCGGCTGCGCGGCGGGGACATCGCCGGTGCCGAGGCCGCCTTCCGTGAGGCCATCGTTGCCCTGCCGCGCGACCCCGGCGCGCAGAGCGGCCTGGGCGTCGCGCTCGACCACCAGGGGCGCCATGCGGAGGCGCAGGTCGCCTATCGCGCGGCGCTGGAACTCGATGCGTCGCATGCCGGGGCTCGCACCAACCTCGCGCTGTCGCTGACGCTGTCGGGGCAGGGAGCGGAGGCGGTGCGCATGCTGGAAGGTGTCGCGCGTGCCCCGCAGGCGACACCGCGCCAGCGTCACAACCTCGCGCTGGCCTATGCCGCGTCGGGCGATGCGCCGCGCGCGGCCGAGATGATGGCGCCCGAACATGGCGAGAACAGCCGCGAGGCCGCCGCCGCCTGGCGCCTCGCCCTGGCCGGCCCATGACACGCAGGTGGCGGCGCGGCTCGGTCCTGCTGGAATTCGCCCTGACCGGGCCAATGCTCTTCGCCTTGATGATGACGGTACTGGAGGGCGCCTGGCAGGCGCTGACCGCCGCAACGCTCGACATCGGCGCGCGCGAGGCCTCGCGCTTCGGCGCCACCGGGCAGGCCATGCCGGATTGGCTGCCCCCGCCCGCGCCCACCTCGCGCGAGGAAGCGGTGCGCCGCGTCGTGCTGCATTTCGGCCCTCATGTGCTGCACCAGGATCGCCTGAGCGTCACGGTCACCGCCTTCGCCGGTCCGCAGGACCTTTCGGCGCCGGGGTCCTCGCGCGCAGGCGCGGGCGGCGCGAGCGAGACGGTACTTTACGACCTCGCCTACCAGCAGCCCTTCCTCAGCCCCTTTCCGGCGCTGCTGCTCGGGCGCGAGAGCCTGGAACACCGCTCGCGCATGATCGTCCGCAATGAACCCTTCCCGCCATCCTGACCGCAGCCGCCGCCGCGGGTCGGTGGCGGTGGAATTCACGCTGCTCGCGCCGATCCTGGCGGTGCTCGGGCTGGCCGTGCTGGACGTGGTGGATTTCCTGCGCATCGCACTGCGCCTCGAGCGCACGGCGGGCGAGGTGGTGAACGTCGTCGCGCAGTACCAGGCGCTGCGCGATGCCGATTTCGCCACCATCTTCGACCTGGCCGGGCGCGTCGCCGCACCCTACCGCGTGACGTCCTCGGATGGTGCGGTCATCCTTACGGGTCTCGGCAATACCGGCACCGGGGCGATGGTGCTGTGGCAGCGGCGGCAGGGCTCGGGCGGCTATGCCAGCGCCTTCGGCACCGAGGGCGGTGCCGCCACCATCCCGGCGCGTTCGGCCGACCTCAGCCTCGCTATCGGGCAGGGCGCGCTGGTGGCCGAGATATTCTACGCGCGCGAACCCTGGGTGCTGTCGGGGCGCTTCCTGTCGGCCGACCCCTTTTCGCGCCTGGAAGCCTTCGCGTTGCAACGCCCGCGCATGGTCTCGATCCTGAGGATATCCGCGCCATGAAGCGCCTGCGGAGGTTCCTGGCCGATCGTCGCGGTGCGGTCGCCATGCTGGTGGGCCTCGCGGCCATACCGCTGCTCGCGATGGCTGGTGCGGCGATCGACCTGACCCGGCTCTACCTGTTGCATTCGCGCCTGGTCACCTCGGTCGATGCGGCGGCGCTGGCGGGCGCGCGCGTCATCAACGACCTCGACCGCGATGCCCAGATCCGGCGCTGGTTCTGGGCGAACTTCACGCGCGAGAGGCAGGCCGGCCAGACCGGCTTCCTCGGTGCCGAGATCACCAGCTTCGCCATCAGCGTCGAGGATTCCAACCGCGTCGTGCGGCTGCGCGTGCGTGCCGCGCTCCCCACGACCGTGCTGCGGCTGTTCGGCCAGGAGACGCTGGTCGCCACCGCCGACCACGCGGCGCGCCGCCAGGACCGCGGGATGGAACTGGCGCTGGTGCTCGACGTGACGGGATCGATGGCCGGCGCGTCCATGACCGCGCTGCGCGAGTCCGCGACGGAGCTCGTGAACATCCTGTACGGCCCCAACGAGATGGTGCCGAATTTCCACATGGCCGTCGTGCCCTATACCTCGATGGTGAATATCGGCCGCGGGCGTAGCGGCTGGCTGGCGGCAGGCAGTCTGAATCCTTCCGCCTATGGCAGCACGGTGTGGCGCGGCTGCGTGCAGGCGCGCCACCAGAACCGCGAGGACGAGACCGACACGCCCCCCACCATCGTGCCCTTCCGCCCGCATCTCTGGCCCTCGACCATCGGGCGCTACGGCACTGGCAACCGCGGCGACAATGAATGGACGAACACCACCATCACCGAACCCAACCCCGAGAGTCCGGCATCGGACTCCGCGCAGAACGCCATCGGCAATGACGCGCGGGGCCCGAACCTCGGCTGCGGCCGCGCCATCCTGCCGCTGACCCCCGCGCGCAGCACGGTCCTGACCGAGATCGCCAACCTGCGCGCCACGCATCGCGGCGGCACCATGGCCAATCTCGGACTGCAGATGGGCTGGGCCACCCTCTCGCCCCGATGGCGCGGGCTGTGGGGCAACGCGACGCTGCCGCTTAACTACGACACGCCCTACATGGACAAGGTCTTGGTGCTGATGACCGACGGCACCAATGAATGGCACGACTGGGCCGAGGGCGCGCCCGGCGCCTGCCGCACCACAGGCAGCAATCCGCCCTGCCGCACCAGCTACGTCAGCGACGGCGATGCCGACATGACCGCCTATGGTCGTCTGCGCGAGAACCGCCTGGGCCTGGCCGGCGTGAACAACGCCAATGCGCGGACCGAGATCAACGCCCGCATGGCGCGGCTGTGCACCAGCATCAAGGCCAATGGCGTGATCCTCTACACCATCACCTTCAACGTCACGGCCACCGCCACGCGGGACCTGTTCCGCAATTGCGCGACCCGCCCGGAATACCATTTCAACAGCCCCGACGCGGCCTCCCTGCGCTCCGCCTTCCGCGAGATCGCCGGGCAGCTGGCCAATCTGCGCCTGATCCGGTGAATGCTTGCGGTCCGCGTGCCGACGGAGTAGGCGCCGGGGCGCAACCCCGGGAGCCGTCCAATGAACCGCAGGCAAGCCATCGCGATCGCCGCCGCCACCCTTGCCGCGCCCTTCGCGGCGCGCGCGCAGGATGCCTGGCCCAACCGGCCGGTCACGCTGCTGGTGCCCTTCGCCGCCGGCGGGTCGAACGACGTGGTGGCGCGGCTGCTGGCACCCGCACTCGAGGCACGGCTCGGCCAGCCCTTCGTGGTCGAGAACCGGCCCGGTGGCGGTGGCTCCCTCGGCATGGGCATGGTGGCGCGCGGGCGGCCGGACGGGTCGGTCTTCCTGGTCTCCTCGGCGTCGAACCACGTGTTCCATCCGCTGGTTTCGGGCGACCTCGGCTACGACCCGCGCGAGGCGCTGCCGGCCGTCGCCATGCTGGTGGACGTGCCCAACGTGATCGCCACCAACCCCGGCTTCGGCGTGACCAATGTGCAGGAGCTGATCGCCAAGGTGCGCGCGACGCGCGGCGGGGCGTCCTTCGCTTCCTCGGGCGTCGGTACCTCGAACCACCTGGCGGGCGAGCTCTTCAGGCTGCGGACCGGCATCGACCTGACCCATGTGCCCTATCGCGGCGGCGGGCCGGCCATCAACGACCTGATCTCCGGCACCGTGCCGATCGGCTTCATGAACCTGCCGACCGTCGCACCGCCGGCCTCGGACGGCCGGGTCCGCATCATCGCGGTCTGCACGGCGCAGCGTGTCTCCATCCGCCCTGACCTGCCCACCGTGGCCGAACAGGGCGTGGCGGATTACGCGGTGCGCTCCTGGACCGGGATGTTCGCCCCGCGCGGCACACCGGCGCCGATCGTCGAGCGCTTCACCGCCGCGCTGCGCGAGGCGCTGGCCACGCCGCAGATCAGCACCCGCCTGGTCGCGATCGGCAGCGAGCCGCTGTACATGACCCCGGCCGAGACCGAGGCCTTCGTGCGCCAGGAATTCGACCGCTGGGGCCCGGTGGTGCGCGCCGCGGGCATCAGCACCCAGGGCTGAGCCCGCGTTGACGCGCGCCGGCTCCTGACACAGCCTCCGCGCGATGCGGAGGACTGACCCATGAAGATGCCGGGCCACGGGCGCTATGCCCACAGCGCCATTCCCTCGCGCCCCACCTACGAATGGCCGAACGGCGCACGGCTGGCGGTGGTGGTGTGCAACAATATCGAGGCCTTCGCCTATCGCGCGGGCCTCGGTTCCGACAGCACAGGGGCCGCGCAGCCGCAGGGCCAGCGCAACTACGCCTGGCGCGACTACGGCAATCGTGTCGGACTGTGGAACATGCTCGACATGCTGGACGAGCTGGAGATTCCCTGCGCGCACAACGTCAATGGCGCGGTGCTCGATGCCTGCCCGGAGATCGCGCCTGCGCTGAAGGCCCGCGGCGATGAATTCATCGGCCATGGCCGCACCAATGCCGAGCGCCAGGACGGGATGTGGGAGGAGGATGAGCGGCGCCTGATCGCCGAAAGCCGCGACGCCATCATCCGCCATTCCGGGAGTGCGCCGGCCGGATGGCTTGGCCCCTACATCGCGCAATCGGCGGTGACGCTGGATCTGCTGAAGGAGGAAGGCTTCTCCTACGTGATGGACTGGCCGGCCGACGACCAGCCCTTCTGGATGACGACGCGCGCCGGGCCGATCCTGTCGGTGCCCTATTCCATCGAGCTGAACGACAGCCCGGCGCAGATTTTCCGCCAGCACACGGGGCGGCAATTCGCCGAGATGATCATCGACCAGTTCGACGAGATGCTGGAGCAGTCGCGCAAGCGTCCGCTCGTGTGTTCGATCGTGCTGCACCCTTTCATCGTCGGCCAGCCCTTCCGGCTGCGCGCGCTGCGCGATGCGCTGCGGCATGTCATGTCGCATCGCGAACGCCTGTGGGTCGCCCGGCCGGGCGAAGTGGCGCGCTACGCGGCCTCGCTGCCCGCCGGCCTGGTGCCCGGCGCGTGAGCATGCGCGACTTCCACGGCTATGGCCGCACCCCGCCCGACCCGCGCTGGCCGGGTGGCGCGCATGTGGTGTGCAACTTCGTCATCAACTACGAGGAAGGCGGCGAATACAGCGTGCCGGATGGCGACGCGACCAGCGAGACGGCGCTGACCGAAGGCAGCACCGCCCCCTTCAAGGGCCGCGACCTGGCCGCGGAATCCATGTTCCAATACGGCAGCCGCGCCGGCTTCTGGCGGCTGCACCGCATCTTCACCAGCCGCGGCCTGCCCTGCACGGTCTTCGCCGTGGCCCGCGCGCTGGAACGCAACCCGGAGGCCTGCGCGGCCATGCGCGAAGCCGGCTGGGATGTCGCCGGCCACGGCCTGCGCTGGGAGATGCACAATACCTTCGACGAGGCCACTGAACGCCAGCGCATCGCCGACGCCACGGCGCTGATCACGCGCTGCATCGGCGAACGCCCCGCTGGCTGGTACACGCGCTATGCGCCGTCGCTGAACACGCGCCGGCTGCTCCTGGAAGCGGGCTACGACTACGACAGCGACGCCTATGACGACGAGATCCCGTATTGGGTGAAGTGTGCGGGGCGGGATGCGCTGGTGGTGCCGTATTCGCTCGTCCACAACGACATCCGCTTTCCGCGCATGGGCATGTCCTCCGGCTCCGAGTATGTCGACTATATGCGCGACGCCATCGAATGCGTGCTGCGGGAGGACCCGCCGCGCATGCTCTCCTTCGGGCTGCACAACCGAATCATCGCGCATCCCGGCCGCGCGATGGGGCTGGCGCGGCTGCTCGACTGGATCGGCAACCACCCGCGCGTGGCGGTGATGCGCCGCGCAGATATCGCCCGCCACTGGCGCCAGGAGCACCCGCCCGCATGAATCGTGACCTGCCGACCTGGCGTTCGCTGCTCTACGTCCCGGCGAGCGCGGAGAAATTCGTCGCCAAGGCGCATGAGCGCGGCGCGGATGTCGTGATCCTGGACCTCGAGGACGGTGTGGCGCCGGATGCGAAGGATGCCGCGCGCGCCGGGCTGCCGGCGGCGGTCGCCAGCGTGCGGCGCAATGGCGCGGATGTGGTCGTGCGCATCAACCGCCCGCTGCGCATGACCGTGCGCGACATCGACGCCGCCGTCGCGGCCGGCGCCGACGGCCTGGTCTGCACCAAGATGATGGGCGCCGACCATGTGCGCCTGCTGTCGGAACTGACCGCGGAATCCGAAGTGGCAGCCGGCCGTGCCATCGGCTCCGTCCGGTTCATCGTGCTGATCGAGGATGCGGCCGCGCTGGCACATGCGCAGGCCATCGCATCCGCCGATCCGCGCGTGGTCGCGCTGGGCGTGGGCGGCGAGGATCTCGCGACCGACCTGGGCGCCGAACCCACGCCCGATGCGCTGGACCTGCCCAAGCGCATGGGCGTCGTCGCGGCCCGCGCGGCGGGCGTGCTGCCGCTGGGTTTCATCGGCACGGTGGCGGGGCTGAAGGACCTGGATGGCTATCGCGCCATGCTGCGGCGGTCGCGCGCCATCGGCTTCGCCTGCGCGTCCTGCGTGCATCCATCGCAGGTGGCGATCATCAATGAGGAATACGGCGCGCGGCCGGAGGATGTCGCGCGCGCGCAACGCCTGGTCGCGGCCTTCGAGGCCGCGCTTGCGGAAGGCAAGGGTGCCGTGACCTTCGAGGGCGACATGATCGACAAGCCCATCGTGGACCGTGCGCGCCGCCTGATCGCACGCGCCGGCTAGACGACGGCGGTCATCCCGCCATCGACGAACAGCAACTGCCCGTGCACGAAATCCGAGGCCGGTGCGGCGAGGAACACCGTCGCGCCGATCAGTTCCTCGACGCGGCCCCAGCGCCCGGCCGGGACGCGCTTGCACAGCCAATCCGTGAAGGTCGCGTCCTGCACCAGCGCGCTGGTCAGTTCCGTATCGTAGTAGCCCGGCGCCAGCCCGTTCACGTTCACCCCGTGCCTGGCCCATTCGGCGCAGAGCGTGCGCGTGAGCATCCGCAACGCGCCCTTGCTCGTCGCATAGGGCGCGATGGTCGGGCGGCCCAGTTCGCTTTGCACCGAGCAGACGGTGATGATCTTGCCGCGGCCGCGCGCGACCATCCGCTTGCCCGCCGCCTGGCAGCAATACCAGACGCCATCGACATTCACGTCCATCACGCGGCGCCAGGTCTCGACCGGCATCTCGGTGGAGGGCGCGCGCAGGTTGATGCCGGCATTCGCGACCAGGATGGACAGCGGCCCGTGTTCCGCCTCGATCGCCGCGACGCCGGCCTCGACCGCCGCATGGTCGGTCACGTCGAAGGATGCGACCACCGCACCCGGCACATGCGCGCGCGCCGCCTCCAGCTTCGCGGCATCGCGCCCGTTGAGCACCACCTTCGCCCCGGCCTCCGCCAGGCCCTTCGCCAGCGCCAGGCCGATCCCCTGGCTCGATCCGGTCACCAGGGCCAGCTTCCCCGTCAGGTCGAACAGCGCGCGCGACATCGGCGTTTCCCCGTGCAATCTTCGGCGCAAGGCTAGGGGGAGGGACCGCACGTGGACAAGCCGGGGCTGCTGGTGGTGGGCGTGCTGCCCGATTGGGACCTCGAGGCGCTGGCGCGCCGCTTTACCCTGCACCTGCTGTACGAAGCGCCCGACCGCGCCGCCTTCCTGGCACAGCACGGGCCGTCGATCCGCGCCATCTCGACCAAGGGCGAACTTGGCGCCGACCCGGCCACGATGGATGCCTGCCCCAACGCGAAGATCATCGCCTGCTACGGCGTCGGCGTGGACGCCATCGACCTGCCTGCCGCCCGCGCCCGCGGCATCGCCGTGACCAATACGCCGGATGTGCTGACCGAGGACGTGGCCGACATGGCCTTCGCCCTGCTGCTGGCCACCGCGCGCGAGATCCCCGACTGCGACGCCTATGTGCGCTCCGGCACCTGGGCGAAGCAGGGGCCGATGCGCCTCGCCACGCGCGTCTGGGGCAAGCGGCTGGGCATCGTCGGCCTGGGCCGGATCGGTCGCGCCATCGCGCGCCGCGCCGAGGGCTTCGGCATGGCCATCGCCTATTCCGGCCGGACGAAGAAGGACCTGCCCTACACCTTCCACGCCTCGCCGGCCGCGCTGGCGCCGCATGTGGACATCCTCGTGGTGTCGGCGGCAGGCGGGGCGGCCACCGCCGGCCTGGTGGATCGCGCGGCGATCGAGGCGCTGAACCCCGGCGTGATCTTCGTGAACGTCTCGCGCGGCAGCGTCGTCGATGAAGCCGCGCTGGTCGAAGCCTTGCAATCGGGCCGCATCGCTCGCGCGGGCCTCGACGTGTTCCACAACGAACCCGCCATCGACCCGGTGTTCTCGACCTTCCCGAATGTCGTGCTCTCCCCCCACCAGGCCTCCGGCACGGTGGAGACGCGCAAGGCCATGGGCGCGCTGATGCTCGCGAATCTGGAGGCACATTTCGACGGCCGCCCGCTGCCGACCCCCGTGCCATGACCCGCGCCGTCGTCATTCACGCCGCCCACGACCTGCGCGTCGAAACGCGCGACACCGGCGAACCCGGCCCCGGCCAAGTGCGCGTGCGGATCGCCGCGGGCGGCATCTGCGGGTCGGATCTGCACTACTTCCAGCATGGCGGCTTCGGCGCCATCCGCGTGAAGCACCCGATGGTGCTGGGCCACGAGGTCGCCGGCGTGATCGACGCGGTGGGCGATGGCGTGGACACGCTGAAACCTGGCCAGGCCGTCGCGGTGAATCCCTCGCTGCCCTGCGGCCGCTGCCGCTACTGCCTCGAAGGCGCGGCGCAACACTGCCTCGACATGCGCTTCTACGGCAGCGCGATGCGCGACCCGCATGTCGATGGCGGCTTCCGCGAGGCGCTGGTCTGCGAGGCCACGCAAGCGGTGCCGCTACCGGATGGCCTCGACACCACCACCGCCGCTTTCGCCGAACCGCTCGCCGTCTGCCTGCATGCCGCGCGCCAAGCCGGCCCGCTGCTGGGCCGCCGCGTGCTGGTCACCGGCTGCGGCCCGATCGGCGCGCTCGCCATCGCCGCCGCGCGCATGGGCGGCGCGCGGGAGATCGTCGCGACCGACCTGTCCGACGCGCCGCGCGCCGTCGCATTCGCCATGGGCGCGGACCGTTTCCACGCGGACGGGCTCGATCCCTACGCCGCGGAGAAGGGTTTCTTCGACGTCGCGCTGGAAGCCTCCGGCAGCCCGCGCGCGCTGCTGGGCATCCTGCCGGTGCTGCGCCCCGGCGGCACGATCGTGCAGATCGGCATCGGCGGCGACGTGCCCGTGCCGATGTCGGTGCTGGCCGCCAAGGAGATCACCTGGCGCGGCACCTTCCGCTTCCACGCCGAATTCGCCATGGCGGTCGAAGCCCTGGCGGCGCGCCGCATCGATGTCGCGCCGCTGCTGACCGAACGCTTCCCCATCGACCGCGCGGCGGAGGCCTTCGCGCTCGCCGCCGACCGCACGCGCGCGATGAAGGTGCAGATCGCCTTCTGACTATCCCGCGTGCGTGCCGCGGATCGGATAGTTCAGCTCCTGGATCCGCTTCGCCCCGCGCGCGATGGCGGCCAGGTCCGGCCGCGCGAAGGGCGCGTTCGAGATATCGACGATCTGCACAGTGCCCGCCGGATTGATCAGGAACAGTCCCGGCTCGGCGAAGGGCCGGTCGGTCTCCTGCGGGGAGCGCGGGTCCGACACGTACAGCCCCAATTCCCGCATCTGCGCGACCGACAGCCCGTAGCCCAGCGGAAAGCGCCACTTGAATTCGGCCGCATCCGCCGCGGCCTTCTCCTCGGGATCGGCCGAGATCGCCATGACCTGCACGCCGGCCTCGGCGAAGGTGTCGATCAACCCGTCGAGCCCGGTGAGGTAGGGCTTGCACAGCGGGCAGTGCTTGCCGCGATAGACGACGAGCAGCCGCCAGCCGTCCATCGCGCCGGGATTGACGTCACCGCCGCCCAGGCGCGGCACGCTGATGGCGGGAAAGGGCGCGCCGGCGGCGATCTTGGTGGCATGTGTCATGCGGGTTTCCTCCGGAAGGGCGTTCAGGTCACGCGCGCGTCGTCAGGCGCCGAAGCACGGCGCGCGGCGCGCCACGCCGCCATGCAGGTCCAGCATCCGTTCGCGCCAGGCATGCACCGCGTCGTCGGCTTCCAGAAGCTTCAGCGGGCTGACGCTGCGCGCCCACATGAAGCCGCCGAACACCGTGTAGTCGGCGTAATCCGGCGTCGCGCCACCCAGGAAATCCCGCCCGCGCAGCGCATGGCGCAGCGGCAGCAGGGCGGCGCGGAAGGCGGGCAGGCGGTCCTCGCGCCCCGCCGTCACCTCGGCCAGCGGCTTGCGGTAGCGCGCCTCGCGGCTCTGCACGAAATACGCGTGGTCGGCCTCATCCAGCAGCGGCGGAATGTCGGTCACGATCAGCCCGGCGATGCCCGCATGCAGCACGGTGTCGGTCCAGGCGCCGACGAAGCGATACGCCTCCGGCGCGCCATGCATCAGCGACGGCGCCTGCGGATAGGCGGCATCGAGGTGCCGCGCGATGTCGAAGGATTCGACCACCACGGCATCGCCATCCACCAGCACCGGCACCTTGTCGTGCTTGGCGAAAGCCAGGCGATCGGTCTCGGTGAAGCGCCAGGGCACGCTGTCGAAGTCCAGCCCCTTGTGCGCCAGCGCCATGCGGCTTCGCCAGCAGAAGGGGCTGAACACGCGCGCAGGATCGCGCCCGCAGAGTTCGAACAATTGCCGTGCCATCAGCCTGCCATCCCCGTCCCGGCGCGGTGCATTCCGCGCCATGCGAATCGTGTCATGCGGTGCGTCCCGCCCCGGGGGGATCCAGCAGCGCCAGCGCCTGGCGCGCCGCACCGCGCAGCAGCGCCGGTTCGGGCCGCGCGCGCGCCAGCACGCGCAATCCCATCACCGTGGCCAGCAGCCCGCGCGCCAGGTCGCGCGCGGAACGCCCGCGGGCGATGCCGCCGGCGCGCTGCCCGGCCACCACGCAGCGGCGGAAGAAGCCTTCCAGCTCGCCGAGCCGCGCCGCCACGACCGCGCCGATCCCATCGTCATGCGGCGCCACTTCCAGCGCGGTGTTCACCAGCAGGCAGCCGCGCCGGTCGGCGCAGGACCGCGTCACCACCTCATGCAGGAAGGCCTCGATCGCCTCGCGCGGCGGATGCGTCGCCTCCAGCCGCGCGATACGCTCGCGCATGTTGCGGTCGAGGTACCGGTCCAGGCAGCGCGCGAACAGCGCCCGCTTGTCGCCGAAGCTGTTGTACAGGCTCGCCGCCCCCAGCCCCATTGCCTCGCCCAGGTCGCGCACCGAGGTCGCCGCATAGCCGTGCTCCCAGAAGCGCAGCATGGCGGCATCCAGGGCGGCGTCCTCATCGAAGGTGCGGGGTCGGGCCAGGGCGGGCGGTCTCCGGTCAGGCCGCCAGGATATGGAGCGAGCGTTCCAATATCAAGCCGCGCTGCGCGGCGCCGTATCCCGCACCACGCCCAGCGCGCGCAGCCGCGCCAGTTCGGCGGCGCCCAGCACCGGCCCCAGCACCTCGTCATTATGCTCGCCGATGCGCGGGGCAGGGCGCGCCAGCACGCCCGGCGTGCCCGACAACCGTGGCACCATGCCATGCATCGGCAGCCAACCGCCGGGCATGTCGTCGTCCGGCACCTCGATCAGCGCCTCGCGCTCGATGGTGTAGGGGTCGGTCTCCAGCATGGCGGTATCCATGATCGGCCCGATGGTGACACCCGCGCGGTCGAAATGCGCGACGTTCTCCGCCAGCGTGCGTTGACCGATCCAGCCGCCGATGATGGCATCCAGCTCCTGCCAGTGCTGCAACCGCGCGGGGTTGTTCGCGAAGCGCGGATCGCTGACCAGATCCTCGCGCCCGATCGACCGGAACAGCTTCTCCGCCATCCCCTGCGTCGAGGCCGACAGGCACACCCACCCGCCATCGCTGGTCCGGTACGCATTGCGCGGCGAGGTATTCGTCGACCGGCTGCCTGTGCGCGGCTTGCGCTTGCCGGTGATGCGCCAATTCGCCACCTGCGGCTCCAGCACGCTGAACAGCGGCTCGAACAACGACACGTCCAGCACCTGCCCGCCGCCACCGGCTTCCGCGTGGCGCAGCGCGATCATCGCGACGGATGCGCCATACAGCCCTGCATAGGCATCGCCCATGAACATCGGCGGCAGCACAGGTTCGCGGTCGTCGAAGCCGTTCACCGCGGCGAAGCCGGAATACCCCTCGACCAGCGTGCCGAAGCCCGGCTTGTGGCGGTACGGCCCGTCCTGCCCCCAGCCGGAGATCCGCACCACCACCAGCGCGGGGTTGATCGCCAGCAACGCCTCCGGCGCCAGCCCCATCGCCTCCAGCACGCCGGGGCGGAAGGATTCCACGAACATCGCGGCATCCTTCACCAGCGCCTTCACCGCCGCGATCCCCTCCGGCCGCTTCAGGTCCAGCGCCACCGACTTCTTGTTGCGGCAGATGGTCTTCCACGACGTCTCAACGCCACCCACACGCCAGGCGCGCAGCGTGTCGCCCTCGGGCGGCTCCACCTTCACCACCTCCGCACCGTGGTCGGAGAACACCTTGGTCAACACATTGCCGGCCACCAGGCGCGACAGATCCACCACCCGCACGCCATCCATGGCACCGCGCGCGGCGGGGTCGAATTCCTTGCGGTGGATGCCGGTCATGCTCACTCGATCCTGATGTTCGCCAGCTGCGCCACCTCGCGCCAGCGCGCGATGTCGGTGCGCAGCATGGCGGCGAAGTCGGCCGGCGTGCCGGGCGACGGCGTGGCGCCCTCGCCCTGGTACAGCCGCGCCATGTCGGGGTCGCGCAGCGCGGTATTCGCCTCGGCGTTCAGGCGCTCCAGCACCGGCGCCGGCAGCCCGGCCGGCGCGAACAGCCCCCACCAGATGGCGATGTCGTAGTCGAGCCCGCTCTCGCTCACCAGCGGCGCCGCCGGCGCACCCGCCGGGATGCCCGCGGCGCTGTAGGCCAGCAGCCGCACGCGCCCGTCGCGCACCACGCCCGCGGCACTCGGCAGCGTCGTGATCATCAGCTGGATGTGCCCGGCCACCAGGTCGGTCACCGCCGGCCCGGTGCCGCGATAGGGCACGTGGTTCATCTGCACGCCGGCGCGCTGCGCGAAATACTCGGTGACGAAGTGGTTGATCCCACCCGGACCCGATGTGCCGTAGTCGATCCGCCCCGGCCGTTCCTTCGCCAGGTTGATGAGGTCCCGCACGTTGCGAACCGGCAGGTCGTTGTTCACGATCACGATGAAGGGCGACCGCGCCAGCCCCGCCACCGGTGTGAAATTCTCCAGCACGCCCCACGGCACCCGCTGCGAGACGGATGTCGTCGCGAAGGACGACGACGACACCATCAGCGTATACCCGTCGGCCGGCGACTGCGCGACATTGGTCGCCCCGATCGCGCCACCCGCGCCGGCGCGGTTCTCGATCACCACCGGCTGGCCGAGCCGCTGCTGCAACCGCTCCGCCAGTGGCCGCGCCACCACGTCGTTCGACCCGCCGGGCGGGAAGGGCACCACCAGGCGCACCGGGCGGCTGGGCCATTGCCCCTGCGCCCGCACCGCCGGCGCCGCCAGCACGCCCGCCCCCGCCAGCAGCGCGCGGCGCCCAAAACCGTCGATCATCGCCATGTCCCGTTTCCTGTCCCGATGCGGCGCAGTCTTGCCCATCCGCGCGCGCGCCGGAAGCGGTGCCGCGCCATACACGCCGCGTTCATCCGTGCCGTGGCACACCCGGCCAAGGGACCAGGAGGGTCGTGGCGTGATGCCGGACGACAGGCCGTTCCGCGAATGGCCGCTCGAACAACTGGCCGAACAGGCCATCCTGCATGTGGCCAACCGCGCCGTGCTCGATGGCCTGGCGCATGAGGTCGCGCACCGCCCCGGCACGCGCGCGAAGGCGCTGCTGGCGCGGCTGCAACGCCTCCAGGAGGAAGCCGGCGCCGCGCCGCGCGGCATGGCGGTGGCCGACCTGCGCGACCTGTTGGCTTCCGCCGCCGGCGAGATCGTGCGCCTGCGCGCCGCCCTCGCCACCGCGCAGGCGCGCCTGGCCGCTGCCGGGCAGAACGAGGACCCGGGCCCGCATCGCCGCGTCTACCTCACGCCGGATGCGCCCGCCTGGCTGGTCACCGAAGTCCGCCGCGCCTTCCGCCGCCGTTACCATCCCGACAGCCAGGCGCATGAAGCCCGCCGTGGCCGCGCCGAGGAGGTCTTCAAGCGCGCCGAGGCCGTGTTCGCCGAAATCGAGGCGCGCGGCTGACCGCAAGGCCTCGATACGATCGCCGCGCGCAGCGCGCCGCGCCAGAATGCAACCATGGATTGCACCTGCCCAACCCCTAATGCGTAGAACGCCGCATTCAAGCCTGCTAGGTCTCAAAAATAACGGAGGGGCCTGTTCCAAACCCGATGCAGGACAATGCAGCGCTCACGAACAGGAAGGCCCTGACCAACTGGCCGTCATCGCGCCTGCTCGAATACGCCGAGGCGAACCCGCGCGACATCGACCTGCTGGCCTTCATCCTGGGCGAACTCGGTCGCCGCGATGTCGAGGTCGCGCACACGGCCGCGCGGCGCGTGTCGCAACTGCTGAACCGGGCCGAGAATTCCGACGCCCAGAACCCCGTCGCCGCCGCCGTCGAGCGCGACGGCCGTCTCGAACAGCTGCGCGCCCGGCTCGAAGCCACCGAGGCCCGCCTGCGCGAGGCCGAGCTGCGCGCCTTCGCCGCCGAACGCGCCCTCGCGACCGAGGCGCTGCCCTCGCGCGGCACCGGCCTGATGCGCCGCGTCCACCTGTCCGAGACCGCGCCGGTCTGGCTGGTCGAGGCCGCGCAGCGCGCCTTCCGCCTGCGCTTCCACCCCGACCGCTTCGCCGACCCGGCGATGAAGGCGCGCGCCGAGGAAACCTTCAAGGAGGCCGAGGAAGTCTTCCGCCAGATCAACAGCAACCACGGCTGATCGGCTACAGCGCCGCCGCCGCCTCCAGCACCTGCGCGGCATGCGCCTCGGGCTTCACCTTGCGCCAGATCCTGGCGATCTTTCCATCGGCGCCGACCAGGAAGGATGAGCGTTCCATTCCCATGTAGGTCTTGCCGTACATCGACTTCTGCACCCAGACGCCAAAGGCCTCGGCGACCTTGTGGTCCTCGTCCGAGGCCAACGGGAAGGCGAGGTTGTACTTCTTCGCGAATTTCTCGATCGGCGGCATGGCGTCGGGGCTGACGCCGATCACCTCGAGGCCGATCTTGCCAAGCTGCGGCAACGCCTCCTGCACCCCGCAGGCCTGCTTGGTGCAGCCCGGCGTATCCGCCTTCGGGTAGAAATAGATCAGGTAGGGCTTGCCCTTCAGCGCGGCGGAGGAGACCTCGCGCCCGCCGCTCGCCTTCATGCTGAATGCGGGCGCCGTCGCACCCTCGGCCAATTCGCTCATGCCTGGATCCCCTGCGGTTCCGGGCGCCCCAGGCGGCGTTCGAAGATCGCGCGCACCGCCGTCGCCCGCTCCGCCATCTGTGCCTGCAATGCCGGGAGGTCAACCGGCGCGCTCGCCGGCCCGAGCGAGCGGCAGGCATTGAGCAGCGCCGCCACCACGCGGTCGGGCAGCACCTCCTCGCGCCAGGGGCCCACGGTCAGGCGCAGCGCGCCGCTGACGGTGCGCCACAGCTTCTCGGCGGCGATCAGCATCGCGGCTTCCTCGGCCTCCAGCACCCCGGCCTCGGCGAGCTTCGCCAATACGCGGCGCGTGGTCTGCACCAGCACCTGCGGGTGCGCGCGCGCATGGACCAGTTGCAGCGCCTGGGCGACGAACTCCACCTCGACCAGCCCGCCGCGGCCGAGCTTGACGTCCCAGGGTCCATCGGGCGGCAGGTCGCGCAGCATGCGCGCGCGCATCGCCACCGCGTCGGGAATCGCCTTCTCGGCCGCATCGGGGCGCAGCAGCGCGGCCTTGATGGCGGCCTCGACACGCCGGCGCAGCGCGGGCGGGCCGGCCACCACCCGCGCGCGGGTCAGCGCCATGCGCTCCCAGGTCCAGGCATCCTCCGCATGGTAGCGCCGGAAGGCCGAGAGCGAGACCGCGACCGGCCCCTTCGACCCCGACGGCCGCAGCCGCATGTCCACCTCATAGGGCTTGCCCTCCGCCCCCGGCGCGGTGATGGCGGCGATCATCTGCTGCGTCAGCCGATTGAAGTATTGCGTCACCGGCAGCAGCCGCAGCGGCGGCGCGCCACGCTTCGCGCGACCCTCGCTGGTCTCCGCATCCTCGGCATGGTCATAGATCAGGATCAGGTCGAGGTCCGAACCCGGCAGCATCTCCCGCCCGCCCAACTTGCCCAGCGCCACGATCGCCAGCGCGCCCCCCTTGACCTTGCCATGCCGCTCCGCGAAGGCGGCGCTGACATGCGGCAGCAGGGAGGACATCGCGGCATCGGCCAGGGCGGAGCGCGCCTCGCCCGCCGCATCGACATCGAGCGTGCCCTCCAACGTGGCGGCGTCGATCTCGAACTTGCCTTCCTGGATCAGGCGGCGGGCGGCCTCCATGGCTTCCTCGACATGCTGCGCGTCGCGCAGCTGGGCGGGCAGGGTGGCGGCGGCGCTGCCCACGGTGCCGCCCGCACCCATCAGCAGCCCCTCCAGCGCGGCGGTGTGGCGCGCCAGGTGGTCGGCCAGTTGTGGCGCCGCACCCAGCACGCCGGCCAGCCGGTCGAGCAGCGGCGGGTTGCGCGCCAGCAGCGACAAAACCTGCACCCCCGCCGCGAGGCGCGCAAACACGCCATCGAGCCGCCCGATCGCCGTATCCGGGTCGCGCTGCTTCGCGAAGGCGCCGAGCAACGTGGGCATCAGCGCGGTCAGCAATTCGCGCGCCCGTTCGCTGCGGGTGGCGCGCGTATGGCCATGGTGCCAGCCGCGCACCAGCGCCGCCACGCCGGACGGATTCGAATACCCCATGGCGCGGAGCGTCGCGATCGTGCCGGGGTCGTCCTCCACGCCGGTGAACACCAGGCTGCCCTCGATGGCCTCCGCGCCCAGCGTCGGCTCGGCCTCGAACATGCGGCCGTAGTGGCGCTCCACCTTCGCCATGTGGGCCAGGAAGGCGGCGCGGAAGGCATCGGCATCGGCGAAGCCGAGGAAGGAGGCGATGCGCGCCACCCCTTCGGCATCCTCGGGCATGCGGTGGGTCTGGCGGTCGGCCACCATCTGCAGACGGTGCTCCAGCGTGCGCAGGAACACATAGGCGTCGGCCAGGTCGGCCGCCGCCTTCCGCTCGATCTTGCCGGCGGCCGCCAGCGACACCAGCGCGCCCAGCGTGGTCGGGTCGCGCAGCCCCGGGTCGCGCCCGCCCCAGATCAGCTGCAGCACCTGGGCGGTGAATTCGATCTCGCGGATGCCACCGCGGCCGAGCTTCACGTCATGCCCCTCCACCTGCACGGTGTCGTTGGCGCCCTTGGCCCCCTTGTGCGCGTGGATCTGCCGCTTGATGGAATGGATGTCGGCCACGGCCGCGAAATCCAGGTGCCGGCGCCAGACGAAGGGGCGGATCTCGCGCAGGAAGGATTCGCCCGCCGCACGGTCGGCACCGACCGGGCGCGCCTTGATCATGGCGGCGCGTTCCCAGTTCTGCCCCATGCTCTCGTAGTAGGTGATCGCCGCCGGGATCGAGACCGCCAGGGGCGTGGCCGCCGGGTCCGGGCGCAATCGCAGATCCGTGCGGAAAACATACCCGTCCGCCGTGCGTTCCTCGAGCAGCCGCACCAGGTCGCGGGCGATGCGGACATGCACCGCCTGCGCCCGGTCGACGTGATAGGTTGCCACCGAGGGGTCGTAGAGCACCATGAGGTCGACATCGGACGAGTAGTTCAGTTCCCGCCCGCCGAGCTTGCCCATTCCCAGCACCACGAGGCCCGAATTGCGGCCGACGAGGCGTGGGTCGGCCCGCGTTGCGCCGGAAATCCGCAACTCGCCCCGCGCCGCGGCGTCGCGCAGCAGATGCGCGCAGGCGGCGTCGATGGCGGCCTCCGCCAGGTCGGACAGCGCCCCGGTCACGCGGTCGAGCGGCCACAGCCCGGCGATGTCCGCCACCGCCGCCGCCAGCGCGCCCTGCCGCTTCGCTTGGCGCAGGATGCTGGCAAGCGCCGGCCGCGGCGTGGCGGGGTCGATATGCGACAGCGGATCGAGCGCGCGTTCGAATGCCGCATCCGGCCCGCGTTCGGCCAGCGCCAGCAGGGCGGCCGATTCGCGCACCGCCAGGTCCGCCAGGTAGGGGCTGTGCCCGCCCAGCGCGGCGATCAACGCCGCGCCGGCCGGGCTGGCGGCGAAGTCGCGCTCGGCCAGGCCGCGCTCGGCGAAGTGGTCGACGGCCAGCGCCGCGGCGGCGGGGTCGAAGGGGCGGGGCAGGCGTTCGGGGGCGAAACAGGCCGTCATGGCCGGGCAGGGAACAGGTGAGGCGGGCCGCGGGTCAAGCCGGGCGCTCGCTGGGCCGCCTGCTGCGGGGCTGCACGGCGGTGCTGCTGCTGGCGGCGCTTGCGCTGAGCGCGGCCGCCTGGCGGCTCGGCCAGGGGCCGGTCGAGGTGCCCTGGCTGGCGCGGCAGGCCGAAGCCGCCTTCAACGCCGGCGACGGTCCCGCCCGCCTGGTGGTCGGCGATGCCGCCATTTCCTGGGCCGGCTGGCGCGACGGCCATCGCTCGCCGCTGGAATTCACGCTGCGGCGGATGCGGGCGGTCAATCGCGACGGCTCGGTGCAGGCCGAACTGCCGGATGCGGTGGTGTCGCTCTCGGCCGCCTGGCTGCTGCGCGGCGTGGTGGCGCCGCGCACGCTGGAGATGCGCGGGCTGAGCCTGCGGGCGGTGCGCGCCGCCAATGGCGATTTCAGCCTGGGCCTCGGCCTGGTGCCGGCGGACCCCGCCACGCCGGCCGACCGCTCCGGCGCGGAGGATGCCGTGGTCGCGCTGCTGGCCGAACTGATGCAGCCGCCCTCCGACGCCACGCCGATGGCTGCGCTGCGGCGCCTGCGGCTGGTCGATACGCGGCTGGTGGTGGCGGACGCGCAACTCGGCCGCACCTGGTCGGTCGACGCCGCCTCCCTGTCGCTGACGCGGCGCGACCTCGGCGGGCTGGACCTGTCCGGCAGCGGCGCCGTGGCGATCGGGCCCGAGCGCGTGCCGCTGCGCCTGTCCGGCATGGTCGAGGGCGCGACGCGCGACGGGCAGCTCACGCTCACCCTGCCGGCGATCCGCCCGGCAGCGCTGGCGCGCGCCGCCCCGGTGCTCGCACCCTTGGCCGCGCTCGATGCCCAGGCGGCGCTCGCGCTGGATGTGCGGATCGAGGGTCTGCGCCTGCCATCCCGCGCGCAGGCGCGGCTGCGCGTCGGGCCGGGCGCCATCGCGCTGGGTGCCGGGCGGGTCGCGCTGGATGGGATCGAGGCCGACCTGTCGCTCGATGGCCAGGCGCTGCGGCTCGATCGCGCGGTGCTGCGCCCGGCCGCGGTGCGCGCCGGCCATGCCGCGCCCGTCATCCAGGCCGAGGCCGAGGCGCGGCTCGATGGCGATGCCTGGTCGGGCGAGGCGCGGCTGCGGCTCGACCAGGTGGCGCTGGCCGATCTTGGGCAATACTGGCCCGCGGGGGTGGTGCCCGGCGCGCGCGGCTGGCTGGTCGAGAACCTGACCGACGGCATCGCGCGCGACTGCGCCTGGCGGGTCGGCTTCGCCGGCGACATCGCCACCGGCGCGGTGCGGGTCACGGAGGTCGAGGGCAGCGCCGAGGCCGAGGACGTCACCGTCCATTGGCTGCGCCCCATCCCGCCGGCCGAGGATGCGCGCGGGCGGGCGCGCTTCGCCCTCGATGCCATCACCATCGAGATCGCCGGCGGGCGACAGACCGGCACCCGCATAGCGCTGCGCGAGGGCAGCGTGCGGATCGGCTTCGAATCCCTGCCCGAGACCGCGGACATCGACCTGGTGGCGGGCGGGCCGCTGGCCGATGTCTGGGCGCTGCTGCGCCACCCGCGGCTGAAGCTGTTCGAAAGCCGCCCGCCGCCCATCGCCGCCATCACCGGCACGCTGCGCGAGGCGCGGGTGCAGGTCAGCCTGCCGTTGCTCGAAGTGCTGCCGGTCGAGATGGTGCGCGTGAACGCCGCGGGCCGCGGCACCGATGTGCGGGTGCCGCGCGCCATCCTCGGCCGCGATATCGAGCGCGGCACCTTCGACTTCACCGCCACCACCGAGGGGTTGCGCATCACCGGCAACGCGACACTCGCCGGCATCCCCCTGCGCCTGGTCCAGGAGGCCGATTTCCGCTCCGGCCCGCCCGCCCAGGTGGTGTCGCGCGAAACCGCCACCGGGCGCGCCACGGCGGCGCAGATTGCCGGGCTGGGGCTGGACGCGCGGCCCTTCGTGCAGGGCACGGTCGGCCTCGACATCCGCGGCGAGACGCGGCGCAACGGGCAGGGGCGCATCAATGTCCGGGCGGACCTGACGCCCGCGACGCTGGCGGTCGAACCGCTGGCCTGGGCCAAGGCGCCAGGTGTCACGGCGCGCGGCGAGGCCACCGTCGTGATGCGCAACGGGTCACTGGCCTCGGTCGATGCCATCCGCATCGAGGCGCCGGACGCGTTGCTGCGCGGGCGCGCCATCAACCCGCGCGACGACATCCCGCAGCGCATCGAGATCCAGCAGGGCAACCTCGGCCGCAACCGCTTCACCGCCGAGATCGCGCCGCCGCAGGGGCGCAACGGCAGCTGGACCGTCGCCATGCGCGGGCCGGTGCTGGACCTGGCACCCGTGCTCGCCGCCCCGCATGCGCCGGAGCCCGGCGAGCAGGCCCCGAGCGGCCCGGGCACGGCGGTCGAGGCGCGCTTCGACCGCATGCTGCTGGCCGGCGACCGCGCCCTGACCGGCGTGGCTGCCACCGCACGCGTCGACAGCCACGGCGTCATCATGGCGGCCGAGGTGCGCGGGCGCGTCGCCGGCGGCGGGCCGTTCGACATGCGCATCACGCCGCAGGGCGCGCAGCGGCGCATGCGCATCACGTCGGATGACGGCGGCGCGCTGCTGCGCGCCTTCGGCGTGCTGCGGACGGTGCAGGGCGGGCGGCTCGCGGTCGATGCCACCTATGCCAATGCGCGGCCCAATGCGCCGCTGTCGGGCAGCGCGACGCTGGAGGATTTCGCGGTGCGCGACGCTCCCGCGCTCGCCAAGCTGCTGCAGGCCATGACGGTGTTCGGCGTCTTCGAGGCGCTGGACCAGCGCGGCCTGTCCTTCGCGTCGCTGACCGCGCCCTTCGTGCTCACGCGTGAAGCCCTGGTGCTGAACGATGCGCGCGCCTTCTCCGTCTCGCTCGGCGTGACCGCGCGCGGGCGCATCGACCGGCTGCGCGAGACGATCGACATGGAGGGCACCATCGTGCCGGCCTATGTGTTCAACTCGCTGCTCGGGCGCATCCCGGTGCTGGGGCGCATCTTCAGCCCCGAGGAAGGCGGCGGTCTGTTCGCCGCGACGTATCGGATGCGCGGGCCGCTGGCCGACCCTGGCGTGTCGGTGAATCCGCTGGCCGCCCTCACACCCGGCTTCCTGCGCGGCATCTTTGGCATCGGCCAGGATGCGGCGGGCAGCGCGCCGCAGTAGCGTGACGCGCGCGCCGGCCCGGCCTAGCCTCGCCGTGACACGCAAGGAGCACGACCATGGCCGGCATCACCAAGAGCCCCGAGGAACTGGCGCTGATCGACGCCGCGCGCCGCGTGCTGCCCGGCGGCACCTTCGGCAATTTCGCGCCCGACATCGTGGTCGCGGGAGGCCAGGGCGCGCATGTGCGCGATGTCTCGGGCAATGACTACATCGACTACCTGCTGGGCTCGGGCCCGATGTTCGTGGGCCACAACCACCCCGCGGTGACCGAGGCGGTGCTCGCGCAGGTCGCGAAGGGCACGACCTTCTTCGCCAACAGCGAACCGGGCATCCGCCTGGCGGAGGCGATCGTCGACGCCGTCGCCTGCGCCGAGATGGTGCGCTACGTCTCCTCGGGCACGGAAGCGGATGCCTATGCCATCCGCCTGGCCCGCGCGGTCAGCGGCAAGCCGCGCATCCTGAAGTTCGAGGGCGGCTACCACGGCATGTCCGACTGGGCGATGATGAGCCTCGCGCCGAAGCGCCTGGCGAATTTCCCCGAGGCCGTGCCCGACAGCCCCGGCATTCCCGAATCCCTGCGCGCCGAAGTCCTGGTCGCGCCCTTCAACGACATCGACGCCGCGGTGCGCCTGATCGAGGCGCACCAGCACGAGATCGGCGGCGTCATCATCGAGCCCTTCCAGCGCCTGATCCCGCCGCGCCCGGGCTTCCTGGAGGCGGTGCGCGAGGTGACCGCGCGCCTGTCCATCCCGCTGATCTTCGACGAGGTCGTGACCGGCTTCCGCTTCGCCTATGGCGGCGCGCAGGAATTCTATGGCGTGACGCCGGACATCTGCACGCTGGGCAAGATCATCGGCGGCGGCTTCGCGCTGGCGGCGGTGGCCGGGCGCGCCGAATACATGCAGCATTTCGACCGCGCGGCGGTCGGCGAGGACCGCTTCCTCACGCAGATCGGCACGCTGTCCGGCAACCCGGTCGCGGCGGCGGCGGGGCTCGCGATGATGGGCGTGTTGCGCGAACCCGGCACCTATGACCGCGTCTTTGCGACCGGCCGGTCGCTGATGGACGGGCTGTCGGCCCTGATCGCCGAGGCCGGCATCCCGGCCCAGGTGCTGGGCGAACCGGTGATGTTCGACGTGGTCTATGCCGAGGGCGACCTGCGCGACTACCGCGCCCTGGCACGGCAGGACAGCGCGATGCAGAAGCATGTGAACATCGCGCTGCGGTCGCGCGGGATCCTCAAGGGGGACGGCAAGTACTACCTGTCCACCGCCCATACGGCGGATGACGTGGCGCAGACGCTGGACGCCTTCCGCGCGGCGCTGGCCAGCCTGCCGGCAACCCGCAAGGTGGCCTGAGCGTATCGATAAAATCGCTGCCACCTGCCATAGGGAGTCCGATGGACATTCAATACTGGCTGCCTCTGCTGGGCTTCCTCGGCGCGAACTTCGTTGTCGCGATGTCGGGCGCGGTGTTCAAGCCGGGCGCCTGGTATGAGTCGCTGGCCAAGCCGTCCTGGAACCCGCCGAACTGGGCCTTCGCACCGGCCTGGACAGTGCTCTACGTGATGAACGCCGTGGCGGGCTGGCTGGTGTGGCGAGAGGTCGGCTTCGCCGGCGGCGCGCTGCCGCTGGGCATCTATGCTGTGCAGCTGCTGCTCAATGCCGGCTGGTCGGCGGTCTTCTTCGGGATGCAGCGGCCGGACCTGGCCTTCCTGGAAGTGATCGGCCTCTGGCTGTCGGTCCTGGCGACCATCGTGGCGTTCCTGCCGATCAGCCAGACCGCGGGGCTCATCCTGCTGCCCTACTTGGCCTGGGTGACCTTCGCGGCCTTCCTGAACCTCACGATCTGGCGGCTGAATCCGGTCCGCGCCTGACGCCGGCGTCCACCCGTTCGGATCCTGCGGATGCAGGATCCGGGAGCGCACAGCGCGACCGCGCCCAACCCATCAGCCGCGCCCGGCGCGCCAGTGCATGGCGCGCAGCCAAGCGGCCGGAGGCCGCGCCTGGCGACTGAGGGCGCAATCAACGCGTCCCCCACATCCGGTCCCCCGCATCCCCCAGGCCGGGCCGGATATACCCGTGGTCGTCCAGCGCCCGGTCGATCGCCGCCGTCCACAGCGGCACATCATGGTGCTTGTCATGGAAATGCGCGATGCCCTCCGGTGCCGCCAGCAGGCACACGAACCGGATATCCCGACATCCGCGCGCCTTGAACCGATCCACCGCCGCCACCGCCGAATGCGCCGTGGCCAGCATCGGGTCCAGCAGCAGCACCAGCCGTTCCGCCACGTCGCTCGGCGCCTTGAAGTAGTATTCCACCGCCGCCAGCGTCGCCGGATCGCGGTACAGGCCGACATGCGCCACGCGCGCCGCCGGCACCAGCGCCAGCATTCCGTCCAGCATCCCCAGCCCCGCCCGCAGCACCGGCGCCAGCACCAGCTTCCGCCCGGCGATGCGCGGCGCCATCATCGGCTCCAGCGGGGTCGCGATCGGCACCTGCTCGACCGGCAGGTCGCGCGTCACCTCATAGCAGAGCAGCCCCGCGATCTCGCCCAGCAGCCGCCGGAAGTCACTGGAGGCGCAGGATGCCTCGCGCATCAGGCTTAGCTTGTGCTGCACCAGCGGGTGCGTGACGTGATGCACCTGGCCGGTCATGCCGCGCTACGCCCCGCGCCCATGCCGCCTGCCGTCCCGCCCATGCCTGCCACCCCCGGTCGTCGATCCCCAACCATGCCGCCGGCGCGGCGCGGAGGACAGGGCCGGGCCGCAAGACTACCCGGCCTGTCCCGTCCTATCCGCGCGACGCGATCAGGACGAGGGTGAATTTCATCTATAGGTTGAATTAAAGCCCCGCCTAATCGACTATATCGGCCCATGCCCGATACCGGCCTTCGCCCCGACGCACCGCTCCCCGCCCTCGCCCCGGCCGGCGAGGTGGTGGTGATCGGCCTTGGCTATGTCGGCCGGCCTTTGGCGCTGGAGGCGGCGGCCGCGGGCTTCGCCGTTACCGGCTTCGATCTCTCGCCCGACGCCGGCGCCGCAGCCCAGGCCGCCTGGCTGGCCGCCGGGACACGCGGCGGCCGGCTGCGCGCCACCGTCGATGCCACGACGCTGCCTCCCGCCGCCACCTGGCTGGTCTGCGTGCCGACGCCGCTCGACGCCGCCGGGCGGCCGGACCTCTCGGCGGTGGCCGCGGCCTTCGCCACCTGCCGCGCGCATATGCCGCGCGGCGCGCTGGCCTGCCTGGTCTCGACCTGCCAGCCGGGCGCCACCAACGGGTTGTGCCGCGCGGCGTTGGAACAGGATGGCTGGCGCGTCGGGCGCGATGTCTTCCTGGCGGTCTCGCCCGAACGCGAGAACCCCGGCGACGCCCATGGCGGCCCGCGCCGAATCCCGCGCCTGTTGGGCGCACCTGACGCCGCCTCGATGGCCCGCGCCCGCGCCTTCTGGGACCGCGTGACCGACACGGAGGTGCCGGTGGCGTCGCCCGAGATCGCCGAATGCGCCAAGCTGCTGGAAAACACCTATCGGCTGGTCAATGTCGCGCTGATCGACCAGCTGCACGCCGCCTTCGCCGCGCTCGGCGTGCCGACGCGCGACGTGGTCGCCGCCGCCGCCACCAAGCCCTTCGGCTTCGCCCCCTTCTGGCCCGGCCTGGGCGCCGGCGGCCACTGCATCCCGGTCGACCCGGCCTACCTGCAGATGGAGGCGCAGCGCGCCGGCGCGCCCGCACCCCTGCTGGAGCTGGCCCTGGCCGGCAATGCCGCGCGCCCCGGCCGCGTCGCCGCCGCGCTGGCCGAGGCATTCGGCGGCAGCGTCACCGGCCGGCGCATATTGGTGGCCGGCGTGACCTACAAGCCGGATGTGGCCGACCTGCGCGGCGCGGCGCCGGTGGCGCTGCTGCACGCGTTGCGCGGGGCTGGCGCGCAGGCGCTGTGGCACGACCCGCTGGTGGCCGAGCTTCCGCCCGACCTGGCGGACATCCCGCGCATCGCCGACCCGGCGGGGGCGGCGGCGGATGCGCTGGTGCTCGGCACGCCGCATCGCGCCTTTGACCTCACGGCCCTTGCGGCCTGCGCCCCGATGGCCTTCGACCCCTTCGGCCTCCTGCCGTGCAATGCCTCGGGGCGCGTGCGCGCGGTTTGATGCGAAGCGCACAAGGTTCCGACCTGCGGCCCGCAGGGCGGAGCGGCCGCATGGCTGCCGCGCCAAGTGCCGCGAAGCCGAGGGCCGCCCTCGGCGCGGCGCCGCGACGCACGGCGTCGGTCCGGCCGACCGCAAGCGCCGCGCATGCGGCGGCGCCGCACGCCTGACCCTGATGCATGTCCGGGTCGGCGCAGGGCGTTCGGTCAGCGCGCCCCGGCCGCCAGGCGCTGCGGCAACACCACCTGGTCGCCCACCGCATACAGCGTGCAGGGCCCCGGCAGCCGCTCGCGCTGCGCCATGCTGCGGCAGGCCGCCAGCGCACGGCGCCCCGCGTCATCAGCGTTGCGCGCGCCGCTCACCACCGACACGCGCCCCTGCGGATGCAGCGCCATCGCCTTGGCGCCGGCCGCGCCGCCATAGCCCATCACCTCCGGCATCTCGCTCCGCCGCCGCGCGGCGATGCCCGGCACCAGCTCGGGGTCATAGGCGCCGGCATGCTGGATGCGCGACATGTCGCGCCGCCGCGCCGCCAGCTCCTGCGGCACCACCGTGTCGTTCACCGCGACCAGGATGCAGGGCGTGCCGAAGGTCAGCTGGCAGCGCTCCAACATGACCACCTCGGCATCCTCGGGCGTCGAGAAGCCCTGCACGCGGAAGCTGGTCTGGCGTTCGGGGTTCACCGCCAGGGCGCGGTTGGGGCCGGGGGCCGCCATGTAGCCCTGGGCGGTGCTGCGCGCATGGGCCGGCGAGACATTCGGCACCCGCTGCGCGAGCTCCGCCGCGGTCAGGCGAACCGCCGCCGCGGCGGGCTGCACGGGCGGCGCGGGGGCGGGCGGCTGCACCGGCACCGGCACCACCGCGGCTAGCGCCATCGGCCGCGGCTCCAGCGCCGCCAGCCGCGCGCGCGCCAGCGGCGCGAAGGTGCCGTTCGGGAAGCGTTCGAGATAGGCGCGCAGATCGGCCGCCGAACTGCCTTCGCGCACGCTTTCCCAGAACAGGATCTCGGCGCGGTCGTCGCGCGGCGGCGTGGCGGCGACCGGCGCCGGCGCGGCGGGCACGGTGATGGCCGCGGGAAGGAAGTAGAAGGCGCCCTCCATCGCCGAATGTTCCCAGGGCACCTGGCGGCCGCCGGTGGCCTCGCGCACCTCGCGCCGCACCTCGGCCATCATGGACCGCAGTTCGAGCCCCGGCGTCGCGATCTTGCGCAGCAGCGCGGCGCTGAAGGGGCTGTGCTCGCCATTGCCGTCCTCCGCCACCTCGCCGGGCGCGGTGGCGAAGGCGATCAGCGTGCCCACCGCCGCGCGCACCGGCGTCAGCCCCGGCCCGGTGGCGATGCCGCGCGTGGCGGAGGCGAGCCGAAGCCTGAACGGATTGTCGCGGCAGCCATCCAGCAGCACGATCGACACCCGCGCGGATTCCAGCTGCGCCAGCACGCTGTCGAGGTCGAGCGCCTCGAAGCGCAGGTCACGGTCGTTGCGGACATCGGTGGTGACCGGCAGCAGCCAGTTGCGCCCGCCGAATTCCAGCGCATGGCCGGCATAGAAGAACAGCGCGGCCTCGGCGCCTACGGCGCGCTGGCCGAGCCGGCGCACCGCCTGTTCCATGGCGCCGCGGTCGGGGTCCAGCACCAGGTCGGTGTCGAAGCCGAGCCGCGTGAGCTGCGCCGCCAGCGCGCGCGCATCGTTGGTCGGGTTGGCCAGCGGCGGGATGGCCTGGTAGGCGCCGACGCCCATCACCAGCGCGACGCGCGCGCCCTGCTGCGCGGCGGCCGGCGGCACGGCCAGCAGCAGCACGGCGAAGGCGACGACAAGGGCGCGCAGCCGGGACATGACCCCGAATTCATACACCAAGACACGACGCGGCGCAGCGGTGTGCGTTGCGTGATGCGAAGGATTTCGCAGCCCTCAGGGCATTCTGGCGGCGTTGCGCAGCGCCGCGACCAGCGCCTGCAACCGAGACGCGAGCGCCATCGGCGGGTTGGCCTCGTGGCGTGCATTGGTGCTGTCTGGCGCACCCTGTTCAGCCATGTGCGGCGCTGGTGTTTCGTGCGGTGACGTCGGCCCACCGGGCGGCGGCAGCGCGGGCAGCACCAGCGCGAATTCCTGCAACAGCGCGCTGCGCCGCCCCGCGCGCGCCGGCACCACGATGTCGATCGCGCGCGCGATGTCCTGGTTGGCGGCGGGATCGCGGTCATCCTCGACCAGCCAGCCGACGACCGGCCCGGCGAAGCCCGCCGCGCGCAGCGTTCCCACCCATTCGCCGCCGTCATGCGCGCGCGCCACCACCACCACCAGGTCGAGCCCGGCGCCATCGCCAGGCAGGCGCGTCGCGACGTCGACCGCCACCCCCTGCGCGGCCAGCGCCGCCGTCGCATCGGCCAGCGCCACGGGGCCGATGGTCTCGGCCGCGCGGCGGTCCACCAGCAGCAGGCGCACCGGCTGCCGTGCCAAGGCAAGGCGCAACGCGTCGCGGATGGCGGCGTCGCGCGCGGGCGGGGGCGCGGGCGCGGCGAAGCGGTCGCGCACCATCACCTGTTCCTGCATCAGCGCCGCGCGCCCGGCGCTGCGTTGCGCCGCATGGAGCCGATAGAACACCACCGGCCAAGGCACCGCGACGATGCGCGGCGCCGCCGCGGCCGCGCGCAGCCACATCTCGTAGTCGAACACCGCCGAGAGCCCGGCATCCAATCGTCCGCCGATGCGCTTCCAGAAGCCCCGCGCGACCAGCGTCTCGGGCTGGAGGAAGAAGTCGCTTCTCGCCCAGCGCCCGAACACATCGGCCAGCGCATCGGTGGTGAAGCCCTGCGGCCCCTCTGCCAGCGCGCGATGCACGCCGAGCAGCCGCCGCCCGCGATGCGGGAGCGCGTAGCCATGCACGATGTCGGCCGCAGGGTCCGCCGCGAAGGCCGCGCCCAGGCGATGCAACGCGCCCGGCGCCAGCACGTCGTCGGCGTTGATCCAGCCCAGCAGGTCGGCATCGCTGCCGGCGAAGCCCTTCATGATGGCCTCGGCCGGGCCGCTGTCGGCTTCGCGGATCACGGCGTGCAGGCGGGCGCGGTGGCGGTCCAGCAGCGCGGCGGTGCCATCGGTCGAACAGGCATCGATCACCACATGCTCGACCGCCGGATAGCCCTGCGCGGCGACCGACAGGATGGTCTCCTCCAGCCACGGCCCAGGGTTGAAGCAGGGCGTCACCAGCCGGATGCGCGGCCAGCCGTCGCCGAGCGGCGGCGCGAAGGGCGGCGTGGCGAAAGGCCAGGGCAATTCGCCGAAGCGCGGCCAGGCGGCCTGGTCCATCGCCTCGGCGCCGCAGGGGGGCAGGGCGGCCAGCAGCACCGCGGCGCGCAGCGCATCGCCGGCCGCCAGCGCCGCCATGGCGGTGTTGAACAGCGCGGCAGGGTCGCCCGGTGCGGCGGCCAGCGCGGCCTCGAAGGCGATGCCGGCCTCGGCGCCGCGCCCGGTCGCCAGCAGCGCCAACCCGCCCGCCATCGGCGCCTGCGCCGCGTATCCGCCCATGCGCGCCGCACGGCCCGGCGCACCGGCGGCCAGCGCAGCCAGACCCAGCGCGCGCACCACATCGTCCCGCCCGGCATCGCCGGCCAGCCGCGCCAGTTCCACGAGGTCCGCCTCGGGCAGCGTGGCGATGCCGGCCAAAGCGGCCTCGGCCAGTTCCACCAGCAGGGTGGGGTCGGCGCCCTCGTTCAGGCGGCGGCGATAGGCCGGCAGACCGGCGGCGAGCAGCCCGCGCAGCATCACCGGCCGCGGGCTGGCACGCCATGCCGCGCGCAGCATCGCGCAGCCCTCCTCCACCGCGCCGTTGCGTGCCAGCGTATCGCCCAGCATCCCGATACGATCGGCCAGCGCGGCATCGGTCCGCGCGGCATCGAGCAACGGCGCCGCGCTGGCCACCGCGCTGCCATGGGCGCCGATGCGCGCCTGCACCACCGCCATCGAGACGCGCAGCGCCGCATCCTCCGGCGCGGCTTCGATGGCGGCGCGCGCCAGCGCTGCCGTGTCGAAGCCATCACCACCATCCGCCGCGGCCTGCGCCAGCCGCGCGGCGAGGGGCAGGGCAGGGTCGGTCGCCTCCAGCCGCGCCTGCGCGCCGGGCGGCAGCGCGGCCATGGCGCGCTATTCCGCCGCGCGCATCTGCGTCGCAGGCAGCACGGCGGCGAGCGAGGTCCGCACCACGATCGCCGCCGGCCCCGGCGCGGCCAGCGCGGCCGCCAGCGCCGGCATGTCGGCATTGCTGTCGATGCGCGTCACCGGCACGCCGAAGCAGCCGCACCAGGCGGCGAAATCCGGGTTCTCCAGCGTGGTGCCCGACACCCGCCCCGGATGCGCCTTCTCCTGGTGGATTCGGATCGACGCATAGGACCCGTTATCCGACAGGATCATCTTCAGCGGCACGCCGCGCGCCACCGCCACGGCGAATTCGCCGCCCGTCATCAGCGCCCCGCCATCGCCCACCGCCGCGATTACTTGACGGTCCGGGTAGCGCAGCGCCGCCGCCACGCCGGCGGGAACGCCGAAGCCCATCGCGCCCGAGACCGGTGCCACCAGCCGCTGCGGCGGCGTCCAGGACACCTTGCGATAGAACGGCGCGCCGAAGGTGCCGGCATCGAGCGCGACGATGGCATCCGGCGCGGCCAATTCGCCGATGCGCCGCGCCACCTCCGCGAAGGCCACGCCGTCATTGTGCTGCGCCGCGCGAATGCCGGTATCGCCCACATGGATGGCGCGCAGCCGGGCGTTCCAGCCCTCGCGCGCGCCGGGCGCGGCGGCGCCATGCGCGCCGAGTGCCTCGATCAGCGCCACCGCATCGGCGGCCAGCGCCATCTCCGCCGGGAATTGCCAGCCCAGGAAGCGCGGCTCCGCACAGACATGCACAAGGCGCTGCCCCACCGCCGGCCACGTCCAGCCCTGCGAGGTGATGTCCGTCAGCCGCGTGCCCAGCGCCAGCACCAGGTCGGCCTGCGCGAAGGCGTCGCGCTGCGCGTCCGGGTTCCGCAGGCCGAGGTCGCCGGCGTAGAGCGCATGCCCGTTCGGAAACAGGTCCTGCCGGCGGAAGGACACCGCGACCGGCAGGCTCCAGGCTTCCGCGAAGCCCAGCAGCGCCTCGCGTGCGCCGGGGCGGTCGAAGGCGTGGCCCGCCAGCAGGATGGGGCGTTCGGCACCGCGCAACAGGTCCGCCAGCCGCGCGACATCCGCCGGGGCAGGGATGGCCGGCGCAACGAGGGTCGCGGGCACCGCCGGCGAATCGCAGGGTTCCGCCAGCAGATCCTCGGGCAGCGAAAGCACCACCGGCCCCGGCACACCCTGCATCGCCATGGCATAGGCGCGGGCGATCAGTTCCGGCACCTGCGATGCCTCGGTCGCCTCGCCCACCCACTTGGCGATGCCGCCGAACATGCGGGCGTAGTCGATCTCCTGGAAGGCGTTGCGGCGCAGGTCGCGCTTCTCCACCTGGCCGACCAGCAGGATCAGCGGCGTCGCGTCCTGTTCCGCCGTATGCACCGCGATCGAGGCATTGCAGGCACCGGGCCCGCGCGACACCAGCACCACCCCCGGCCGCCCGGTCAGCTTGGCATCCGCCACCGCCATGAACCCCGCGCCCCCCTCGCTGCGGCAGGTCACCAGGTCGATGGCCGTGTGGGCATGCAGCGCATCCAGCAGCGCGATGTAGGATTCACCCGGCACGCAGAAGGCGCGGTCGATACCCTGCTCGGCGAGGAAGTCGATCAGGCGTTGGGCGGCTGTCGGCATGGGGCGTCGTTTCTCCTGGACCGCCACCCGATAGCGCGGCGCGCGCGGTTGATCCATGGCAGGGGCTGTCGGCGCCCGCGCTTCGCGCTATCTATGGCAAGTCCAGGAATGGCACGGCCGGATGCACCGGCCGGCCCGCAACCGAATGCCAGGGAGAATCCACCCATGACCATCACCCGTCGTTCCACGCTCGGCGTGGCGCTGGCCGGCCTCGCCGCGCCCGCCATCGTCCAGGCGCAGGGCTCGGCCTGGCGGCCGAACCGCCCGGTCCGGCTGATCGTGCCCTTCGCGCCGGGCGGGTCGAACGACATCGTGGGCCGCATCATCGCCGAACCCGTGGGCCAGATCCTCGGCCAGGCCGTGGTGGTCGAGAACCGCGCCGGCGCCGGCAGCGTCATCGGCTCCGAAGCCGCCGCGCGCGCGCCGGCCGACGGCTACACCGTGCTGATCAACAGCGCCCACGCCACCGTGCCCGCCATCGTCGCGCGCATGCCCTACAACGCCGTGACGGATTTCGAGGGCGTCGCGGTGGCCGGCTTCTCGCCGCACACGCTGGTGGTGAACCCGCGCGTCGAGGCTCGCACCGCGGCCGAGCTGGTCGCGCTGGTCCGCGCCAATCCGGGCAAGCTGAACTTCGCCACTGCCGGCATCGGCTCGGGCGTGCACCTGGCCGGGCTGGTCATGGTGAACAAGCTGAACCTGCAGGCCGAGATGGTGCACTACCGCGGCGGCGGGCCCGGCGTCGCGGCGCTGGTCTCGGGCGAGGCGCAGTTCGGCACGCCGACCATGGCCTCCTCGCTGGGGCAGATCCGCGGCGGCGGCGTGCGCTGCCTGGCGGTGCTGTCCGAACAGCGCAGCCCGGCCCTGCCGGACGTGCCCAACGTGACCGAGGCCGGCATCCCCGGCGTGGTGCATGAGGAGTTCTTCCCCATCACCGTGCCCAAGGGCACGCCGCCCGAGATCGTCGCGGCCCTCGGCGCCGCCTTCCGCCAGGCGATCGGCCAGAGCGCGGCGCGGCTCACCGAACTCGCCGGCGTCACGCCGCGCGATGGCTTCGACACCAATGCGAAGGTGATGGACCTGGTCCGCCAGGGGGTGGACGACTACACCCGCATCCTGCGCGCCGCCGGCGTCCAGCCGGAATGAGGTGACTGCCCCGGGTGGTCGCGACGCGGCCGCCCGGGTGACACGCTACAAGGCCGGCCGACAGATGCCGCGCCACAGGGAGACGACACCGATGACCACGCGCCGCGCAACCCTTGCGCTTGCCCTGTTCACGCCCGCCATCGCGCGCGCCCAGGCGTCCTGGCGCCCCGACCGCCCGGTGCGGATCGTGGTCCCCTTCGCGCCCGGCGGCGCCACCGACGTGGTGGCGCGCGCGCTGTCCGAGACGATGGCCACGCTGCTCGGCCAATCGGTCGTGATCGAGAATCGCGCCGGCGGCGCCGCCGGGCTGATCGGCTCGGAGGCCGTCGCGAAATCCCCGCCCGACGGGCACACCGTGCTGCTGCATTCCAACGCCCACGTCATCGCGCCCAACCTGGTCGCGCGCATGCCCTACGACGTGCTGGGGGACTTCGCCGCGGTGGCGCATCTGGGCCGCGTGCCGCAGGTGCTGGTGGTGAACAACCGCCTGCCCATCACCACCATGGCGGAACTGCTGGCCTGGCTGCGCGCGAATTCGGGCAAGATCGACTTCGCCTCCGCCGGCATCGGCAGCGGCAACCACCTGGCCAGCGAGATCTTCCGCGCCGCCGTGCCCGGCGTGCAGATGGAGATGGTGCAGTTCCGCGGCGGCGGCCCCGCCATGGCCGCGGTCATCGCCGGCAACGCCCACATGTGCATCGACCCGATCGCCTCGGCGGTGGGGCATATCCGCGGCGGCAGCGTGCGCGCCATCGCGGTGGCGGGGCCGACACGCGCGGCGATCCTGCCGGATGTGCCATCCGCAAGTGAATCGGGCCTGCCCGCCTGGGATGCCGCTGCCTGGTTCGGCGCCTTCGTCCCCGCCCGCACACCCGCGGCCGCCATCGCAGCGCTCAACACCGCCTTCAACACCGGCATGCAGCGCCTGGCACCACGGCTCGCCGAGATCGGCGTCGAACTGCAACCGCAATACGCAACGCCCGCCGCGTTCGACGCCTTCGTCCGCGCCGACCTGCCGCGCGTGGCAGCAGTGCTGCGCGCGGCGGGGGTGCGGCCGGAGTAGGGGCGGGACAGCGCGGGGGAGGGCTTTGCCCTCCCCCGGACCCCCACCCACCAAAGGCCTAAGGGCCTCTGGACACCAATACCTGATCGGGGAATTTGGGGAGGGGCATCGTCGGTTGGCCTGACGCGATGGGCGCGCCATGCCCCTCCCCAAATTCCCCGATTAAAGTCACGGGATCCAAGGGCCTTAAGCCCTTGGTGGGGGAGGTTCGGAGGGGGCAAAGCCCCCTCCGCGGTCACGACCCTCGCTGCAGCAGCGCAACCACGCCGCGTTGCCACTCTTCCCACGCCTGGTCGGCCGCGGTGCCGGCCGCGTCGGCTTCGCGGCTGGCGGCGTTGAGGCGGCGGCGGGCTTCCTGGAGTTCGGGGCCGGTGCGGTCTTCGGCGGCCTGGCGGGCGCGGGCGAGGGCCTGGTCGGCTGTGCGGTAGGCGCGTGCGCGCAGGCGGGCCTCGTCCAGCAGGCGGCGCAGGTTCTGCATCGCCTCGACCACGGCAGCGAGGTCGGCGCGGCCGGGGGTGTTTTCCGGCGTGCGGGCCAGGACCTCCTGCAGGCGTTCCATGGTGCCGGGGCCGCCGGGCAGGCGGCGCAGATTCTGCTCGATGTCGAATTGCTGCCAGCGCAGCAGCATCGGTTCACCCAGCGAGGTGTCCCACAGGGGGGTGTCCTGGCGGATGGTGCGCTCGAAGGGCAGGCGCAGGGTTTGCGCGGAGCCGTCCAGCTCGACCTCGTGCCGCAGGCCGAAATCGCCCTGGCTGACGATGGTGAAGCGCGGTTCGGCGCCGGAGCGGCGCGGCACGTCGATCACCAGCGTGCCGCGCGTGCCGCGCGGGTCGATGGCGATGGCGGTCTCCTCGCGGCGCAGCATCTCGATGGCGATGAAGCCGCGGCGCAGCGCGATGCGCGTGACGCGGTCGGTGGTGCTGCCGGCCTGGGAATACTGCACGTCGCGGTCGCGCGCGAAGGCCAGGATGCGGCCGTCGCCGGCGGGCATGGCGCGGATCTCGGCATCGCCCAGGAAGACGCCGGCTTCAGGCCCCTCGGCGCCGTACACGGTGGCCAGGCCATCGGGCAGCGTGTGCTGCGAGGCATTGCGGATGCGCGCGGCCTGCAAGGGGTGGCGGGCGTTCAGGTCCTGGATCCACCAGACGCGCTCGGCCGGCAGGCGGACATCGAGGAAGGGCACATTGGCCGTCTCGCCGGCGCGGATCGTGACGGGTTCGGCGAGCACGAAGGCGACTCGCCCGGCCGAGGCCTCGGCGGTGGCGGCGGCGGCCGGCTGGGCCGGCACTCCGCCGGCGGCCATGCCCGGCGCGTCCGGCGCGCGGGCACGGGCGGCCATCTGCGGCGCGGCGGCGCTCGATTCGAAAGCGCGGCCGACCAGCGGGGCCGGCGCGGGGGCCGGGATCGGCACCGGCCGGCCGCCGGTGTCCGGCGTGACCATGACGGCGCCGGCCACACGCACCGGCATCTCCGGCCGCGCCACCGTGATGGGCTGGTAGATGCGCTGCCGGAAGGCGGCGGCCTCGCCCGAGACCAACGCCAGGCGCACCGCGTCCCAGTCGCTGCCCGAGGCGTTCTCGACCACCGCCCAGCCCTGCAGGCGGGCATTGGCGGGCGTGGTGGCCGGCGTGCCCATCGGCGGCACCAGCAGGCGGTAGGACGGCTTCCACAGCGGCGCGCCCGCGACATAGAGCACCGCCACCTGGCGGGCGCGGTCGGCGCGCAGGCGGATCTCGATGCGGCGTTCATCGGCCGATCGTGCGGCGGCCAGGGCTTCGGCGGCGCGGGCGACGCGGCCGGCCAGGGCCGTGTCGGTCAGCGTGACCTCGTCGCCTTCGCGCAGCATCACGGTGCGCAGGCCGGTGGGCGTGATGAGGGTCAGTCGCAGGCCGCCGGGCGTGCCGGCGACGGCGGCGACCTCGGCGGCATCGGCGATGCGCCCGCGCGCGCCGCCGGCCTCGGCCTCCTGGCCGCGCAGGGCGGCGAGCAGGCTCACGCGGCTGTCGAAATCGGCGGGCCGCACGGGCAGGCCGCGGAAGGCCTCGCCGGCCAGGTCGAGGGCGGGCAGGCGCAGCCCCTCCACCGTGCCGGCGGTGTCCACCACGATCAGGCTGCGGAGCAGGTCGTCCACATCCTCGGTGGGCGCGCGGAAGGTGACGGAGCCATCGGCCGGGACCTCGCCCGCGCGCTCGACCTGCGCAAGGCCGGCGGAGGACAGCGTCACGCTGCGAACGGGAAGTTCCGTGGCCAGCGCGGTGGAAGCGCACAGCAGGAAGGCGAGGGTCAGGCGGCGCATGGCGTTGTTCCTCTCCGCGGAGGCCGGAGGGTAGGGGGGGCGGCGGGGGCGGTCCAGGGCGGGGGCTGCCGCGCCGTGAAGCGGTTCAGCCGGCCAGCACGATGTCGAACTGCGCGAGCAGCGCGCGGGCCTCGATGCGGTCGGCCGGCAGGAAGGGGATGATGACGGCGTCGCGCGCGCGCGGATCGCGGATTCGGTTGAGCAGGCCGTCGCGGTCGTTCAGCGGTTCGCCGGCGACATACATCTGCGTGACCAGCGTCGCGCCGCCCCGGGGCGTGACCTGAACATGGATATGCGGCGTGCGCCCGGGATAAGGCGCGGGGCGCAGCGTGCGGAACGCATAGGCGCCGGTGGCATCCGTCAGCACGCGGCCATAGCCCTGGAAATTGGCGTCGAAGCGGGCGGTGTCCGGCGCGCGCTGGTGGCGGTAGATGCCCCGGGCGTCGCATTGCCAGATCTCGACCAGCGCGCCGGGGATGGCATTGCCGGCGGTGTCGGTCACGCGGCCGCGCAGATGCGTGACGGTGCCCATGGCCTGCGCGGCCGCGCCCTGCACGCGCACCAGATCGGCGTCCGTGTCGGACGGGAAGGCTACCGGATAGAACGGCCCCTGGGTCTGGCGCGGAGTCGCGACACGCTGTTGCGCGAAAGCCGGCAGCGGCAGCAGCAGGGCGGCGCCGAGCAGCGGGCGGCGGAGCAGGCGGGGCTGGGTCATGCCGGCATTGTGCCGCGGCCGCGCGCCGTCGCGTGTTTCGAAGTGCGACGGCTCGTGCCAGCGGCCGAACGCTGCGACGCGATCATGCGGCGCGCCGTCGCCGTCACGTCTTGATGGAGCCGCGATGCGCAACCCTGCGGGCAAGGCATCGGCACGTCGGTCCAGCGATGTCAGACGAAGGCCGGGATGAGCGAGAGCACCAGCAGCACCGCCATGGCGATGTTGAAGCCGCGCAGCGCCCGGTCCGTGCGGAGCAGGCGCGACGCCCCCGCGCCCAGCGCCGCCCAGACCAGCGTGCAGGGGAAGCAGACCAGCGCGAAGGCGGCGGCGATGACCAGCGTCTCGGCCAGGATGTCGCCATCCGGCGTGGTGAAGGCCGGGATGGCGGCGAGTGCGATCATCCAGGCCTTGGGGTTCACCCATTGGAACAGCGCCGCGCCGATGAAACCGAGCGGCGGGCGCGGCGGCCCTTCGCCTGGCGCGCCGGCGCGGGCGATCTTCCAGGCCAGCACCAGCAGCCAGGCCGCGCCGCCCCATTTCAGGGCCGTGTGCAGCATCGGCATGGCGGCGAAAGGCCCGGCCAGGCCCAGCCCCACGATCAGCAGCATGGCCGCGAAGCCGATCGTGATGCCGAGCATGTGCGGCACCGTGGCGCGAATGCCGGCATTGGCCGCGCCGGCGGCGACCATCAGCACGTTCGGCCCCGGCGTCACCGACATGGCGATGGCGAAGCCGAGCAGGGCGAGGGTCTTGTCCATGGGCGGATGTTAGGTCAGTGCTGCTGACATTCATCTGCGCTCTTGCCGGGGCGGCGTTGCGTGTGTCGCATGGCGGCGTGTGATGCGCAGGAGGATGCGATGGCTGACGATACCCCCGAACAGCGGCTGGCGGCGCTTGGCCTGACCTTACCGCCGGTGCCCAAGCCGATGGGCAGTTATGTGCCGTGGCGGCGGGAGGGCGACATGATCTGGACGGCGGGGCAGGGGCCTCGGCGGGCGGATGGCGTGCCGGTGGCGGGCAAGGTGCCGACGCAGATCGGGGTGGAGGAGGCCTATGGCCATGCCCGGTCGGTCGGGCTGGGGTTGCTGGCGGCGGCGGCCGAGGCGGCGGGCGGCCTGGGCAAGCTGCGCTGCGTGAAGGTGCTGGGGATGGTGAATGCGACGCCGGAGTTCGGCGATCATCCCAAGGTCATCAACGGGTGCTCGGATTTGTTCGTGGCGGTGCTCGGGGAGAATGGGAAGCACGCGCGCTCCGCGGTGGGGTTCGTGAGTTTGCCGAACCAGATTCCGGTGGAGATCGAGGCGATTTTCCGCATCGTCGATTGATGGCGGGGTCCGGGGTGACACTGTCACCCCGGCGGGGGTTCGGGGGCGGCGCCCCCGCCCTTTTTCACACGCGGTTGCGTGTAACGAGGCGCCCTGGCTTCTCGCCCGTGGCGCCTTTCTGGGCTGTGTAGGTCGGCACCCCATTCGCCCAGACCTCCTCGATCCCCTGGCTGACCTGCTTCGGTTCCTCGAAGGTCGCGCGGTCGATCACGGTATCAGCATCGAACAGCACCAGGTCGGCATAGGCCCCTTCGCGGATTTCCCCACGATCCAGCATCCCGAACAGCGACGCCGTGCGCCCGGTCATCTTGTGGATCGCCGTCTCCACGCTGAACAGCCGCAGCTCCCGCGCATACAGCCCCAGCACGCGCGGAAACGTCCCCCACAGCCGCGGATGCGGATGCGCGTCGTGCGGGATGCCGTCCGATCCGATCACCGACATCGGATGCGCCATGATCCGCCGCACGTCTTCCTCATCCATCTGCCAGGTCACCTGGCCGGCGGGCAGCAGGCGTTCGGCCGCCTGGCGGATATCGGTGTTCCATCCGCGCGCGACGTCGGACAGGTACTTCCCCGCCATCTCCGGATGCGGGATCGACCAGGTGATCATCACCTTCACGTCGTCGCGCAGCCGGTCCGGCATCAGCACGGTGGACCCCGCCGGGTAGGGGTACATGTCGAAGAACATGTCCTGCGTCTGGTTGAAGGCCTCGATCAGCGGGAGCGTCTGGGTCGATCGCCCGTAATTCTCCGGCATCGAGCACTTGTGGTGGCTGACCCAGACCGGCACGCCGACACGCTTGCCGATCTTCGCGGTCTCTTCGATGGACGCCAGCACGCGATCCGCCTCGTCGCGCATGTGGGTCACGTAGATGCCGCCCATGGCGCGCAGCGGTTCCGCCACGGCGATCACTTCCTCGGTCGTCGCATGCATGTTGGGCGCGTAGTACAGGCCGGTGGAGAAGCCCGACGCCCCCTCGGCCAGCGAGTTCTTCACACGCAGGCGCATGTGCTCGATCTCGGAATCCTTGGCCACGCGCATGACGTCGCCGTCCATGGCTTCCACCCGCATGGTCTGGTGGCCGACCAGGGCGTAGGTGTTCACCTCGGAGCCGCGCTTCTTCAGCTCATGCGCGTAGTCGCCGAACGAGTCGAAGCGCCACCACCCATCCTCGCCGATCAGGTCGAGCGGCGGCGGCGGCTTGCGGGTGAATCGCGCGGGCGAAAGCGACACGCCGCAATTGCCCACCACCACGGTGGTGACACCCTGGCTGATCTTGCAGGTCATGCACTCCGGCCCGCACATCACCGCACGGTCGTCATGGGTGTGCGCGTCGATGAAGCCGGGCGCGAGGGCACGGCCATTGGCCAGCACCTCGCGATCCGCCGAAGCGCCGCCGAGGTCGCCAACCGCGACGATGCGGTCCCCCGTGACGCCCACGTCCCCGCGCCGGCGCGGCCCGCCGGTCCCGTCGAAAATCGTGGCGTCCCGGATGATGAGGTCGCAGCGCAGCGCCATGGTTGGTGTCTTCCGCTCAATCGAGGAAGCCCCAAGCATGGCGCGGCGGCGCCGGGCGCGAAAGCCCCGGCGATGTTGGCGGCGCCCATGCGGACGCCGCCACGCCGTTCATGGTTTCGATCGCAGGCCTCCCGGCGGGCCGCATGCACGGCCTCGGCGCGGGCCGAAACCCGCGCCGCCGACGCTAAACGGCCTCGGCCCGCAGCATCCGCGCCGCCGCCACCAGGTTCGCCATGGCCGGCTTCACCTCCGCCCAGCCGCGCGTCTTGCAGCCGCAATCGGGGTTCAGCCACAGCCGCCGCCGCGGAATGCGCTGCGCCGCGCGCTGCGCCAGGCGCGCCATCTCCCCGGCATCCGGCACGCGCGGCGAATGGATGTCCCACACGCCCGGCCCGATCTCGTTCGGGTAGTCGAAGACCGCGAAGGCTTCCAGCAGCTCCATGTCGGACCGCGCGGTCTCGATCGAGATCACATCGGCATCCATCGCCGCGATGCTCTCGATGATGTCGTTGAACTCGGAATAGCACATGTGCGTGTGGATCTGCGTGTCGTCGCGCACCGCGCTGGCCGACAGGCGGAAGCACGCCACCGCCCAGCGCAGGTAGTCGGCGCGGTCGGCCTGGCGCAGCGGAAGCCCCTCGCGGAAGGCGGGTTCGTCAATCTGGATGATCGGGATGCCGGCGGCTTCGAGGTCCGCCACCTCGTCGCGGATGGCCAGCGCGATCTGCCGGCACACCGTCTCGCGCGGGATGTCGCTGCGCACGAAGGACCATTGCAGCATGGTCACCGGCCCGGTGAGCATCCCCTTCATCGGCTTGTCGGTCAGCGACTGCGCGAAGGCCGACCAGCGCACCGTCATCGGCGCCGGGCGCGACACGTCCGCGAAGATGATCGGCGGCGCCACGCAGCGGCTGCCATAGGACTGCACCCAGCCATGCTTCGTGAAGGCGTATCCGGCCAACTGCTCGCCGAAATACTTGACCATGTCGTTGCGCTCGAACTCGCCATGGACCGGCACGTCCACGCCGATCTCGTCCTGCCAGCGCACGGCCTCGGCGGTCAGGCGCTGCATCGCCGCGTCATGCGCCGCCTGGTCGATCGCGCCGCGCGCCAGGCCGGCGCGCAGCTTCCGCACCTCGGCGGTCTGCGGCCAGGAGCCGATGGAGGTCACGGGCAGCTCGGGCAGGCGAAGCCGCGCCGCCTGGGCCTCGGCGCGCGCGGCGTATGGGCTGGCACGGCGCTCCATCGCCTCCGTCGCGGCGGCGAGGCGCGCGGCCACCGCCGCATCGTCCTGGCGCGCATCCGCCAGCATTTGGTCGCTCTCAGCCAGCGCGGCGGCGATGGTCTCCTCGCCCTCGTCCATCGCGCGGGCCAGCGTCGCGACCTCGCGCAGCTTTTCCTGCGCGAAGGCGAGCCGGCGCTTCAACGCGGGGTCGATCGCGCTTTCCATCGCGACGCTGTGCGGCACATGCAGCAGCGAGCAGGACGGCGCCACCATCAGCCGCCTGCCGAACCCCGCATCCGCCGCCCGCCGCAACGCCCCGAGCGCCGCACGCAGGTCGGTGCGCCACACATTCCGCCCATCCACCACGCCGAGCGACAGCCAGCGATCCCGCGGCAGCGCCGCCAGCACGTCGTCGAGCTGCCCCGGCGCGCGCGCCAGGTCGACATGCAGGCCAGCGACGGGCAGCGAGGCCGCCAGCGGCAGATTGTCGCGCAGCCCCTCGAAATACGTCGTCAGCAGCAGCTTCAGCCCCGGCGCGGCATCGGCCAGCGCGCGGAAGGCCAGCCGGTACGCGTCATCCGCGCCGGAGGGCAGGTCCGTCACCAGACAGGGCTCATCCACCTGCACCCAGGACGCGCCGGCCGCCGCCAGGCCGCGCAACGCCTCCGCATAGGCCGGCAGCAGCGCCGGCAGCAGGTCGAGCGGCCGCGTGCCGTCCTCCGCCTTCGACAGCAGCAGCAGCGAAACCGGGCCGAGCAGCACGGGGCGGGTGCGCGTGCCGTGCTCCAGGCCCTCGGTCAGCGCGGCGGCCCAGCGGTTCTCGGCCAGGCGGGGGCGCGTCGCCTCCGACACCCGCGGCACCATGTAGTGGTAGTTGGTGTCGAACCACTTGGTCATCTCGAGCGCCGGGGCACTGCCGGGGATGCCGGCCTCGCGCTCGGCTTCCGTGCCGCGCGCGCCGCGCGCCAGGGCGTACATGGTCGCGACCGACACCGGCCCGTCCCCGCGCCAGCCATAGCCATCGGGCACGAGGCCCAGGGCGCAGGCGGTCTCCAGCACATGGTCGTACAGCGCGAAGTCGCCGGACGGGACATGGTTGATCCCGCCGCCCTGCTGCACGGCGCGGGCGCCGGCCCGCAGCGCGGCGGCGGTGGCGTGCAGCGCGGCCTCGCTGGCCGTGCCGGCCCAGAAGGCCTCGAGGGCGGATTTCAGCTCACGGCGTGGCCCGATTCGCGGGTAGCCGAGATTGGCGGCGATGGTCATCGCAGGCGGTCTCCGTCGCCCGGTGCACCCAGCCCGGCCGTTGGGGTGGCGCGCTCGCGCGGGGGCGATGCACGGCGCCGGCAGGTTTCCTGGCTTGCGGGTGCCGGGCCTCAGCCCATCGCCACCGGCCCTGCCTTCCCACGCTCGCGCGCAGTGGCGCCCCATGAAGGGGCACGGGCCGGCGGCTTCCCGCCGACAGTTGCTGGGGCAGCCGCCGACTGGGGGGTGTGTGACCCCGCACGGCGTTCCCTCTTGCGCCCGCTCGCACGGGACCAACGCCATATAAAGATATCTGGATATATTGTCCGCGCAAGCGTGAATGCCGAATGCGGGGAAACCTTTCGCCTTCGTGTCCGTTACATGACCAGCTTGCCACGACCCTGCCATCACGGGATGCGATTCCCACGGCAGCAAAGCAGGAGGACACAGCGATGCGAGCGATGGCACTGACCGCCGCAGTCTTCGGAATGACGCTCGGCAGCCTGGCCGCGGTCGCGGCGCCGGCCGCCCCGGCATCGATGCACCGCGACATCGCGGCCGCCCAGGCCCCTGCCGTCGACACCGGCGCAGCGCCGCTGCTGCTGGTCGGAGACGGCCGCCGCGGGCATCGCCACCATGGGCATCGCCATTGGCACCGCGGCGGACCGCCGCCGCGCCACTACTACCGTCCGCCGCCGCGGGCGTATTACGCCCCGCCGCCGCGCGTGTACTACGCGCCCCCGCCGCGGGCCTATTACGCGCCTCCGCCGCGCGCCTACTATGCGCCGCCGCCGGGCGTGAGCCTGAACTTCCGCTTCTGACGGAGCGTTCGGCGCAGGCCGGCAGCCCGCACCGGCCGGCCTGCGGGCCTTGCACGCGGCGCGCCCCCCGTGGTGAATCCTGCCAGGGTTGAAACACGGGGAACGCCAAGCGCATGACCATGATCGAACGCCGCCACGTCCTGGCCGGTGCCACCGGATTGGCATTGGCCGCGGCGCCGCGCGCCCGCGCGCAGGACCAGGTCATCAGGATCGGCGTGCTCGCCGATTTCTCCGGCCCCTATCGCAGCACCTCCGGCCCCACCAGCCTGGCCGCCGCGCAGCAGGCGGTCGAGGATCTCGGCCTGGCCAACCGCGGCATTCGCGTGGACGTGCTGCAGGGCGACCACCAGAACCGCCCCGACGCCGCGCTGGCGCTGGCGCGCCGCTGGATCGACCAGGACAGCGTCGACATGATCTGCGAGGTGAACAACTCCGCCATCGCGCTGGCCGTCGCCAACCTGGTGCGCGAGAAGGACAAGGTGCAGCTGGCCTCCGGTGCCGCGACCTCCGCGTTGACCGGCGCGCAATGCAGTAGCCACACCCTTCATTGGACCTACGACACCTGGATGTTCGCCAATGTCGTGGGCGGCGCCACGGTGCGCTCCGGCGGCGACAGCTGGTACTTCATCACCGCCGACTACGCCTTCGGCCACCAACTGGAACGCGACACCGGAGGATTCGTCACGCGTGCCGGCGGGCGCGTGGCGGGCGCGGCCCGCTACCCCTTCCCGGGCACCACCGATTTCAGCTCGTACCTGCTCCAGGCGCAGGCCTCCCGCGCCAAGGTGGTGGGCCTCGCGATGGCCGCCGGGGACATGGTGAACTGCGTCAAGCAGGCGCATGAATTCGGCCTGACGCGGCGCGGCCAGCAGCTCGCCGGCATGATCATGTTCGTGCAGGACATCCGCGGCATCGGCCTGGAAGCCGCGCAGGGCATGGTGATGAGCGAGGTCTTCTACCACGACCTCAACGACCGCACGCGCGGCCTCGCACAGCGCATCCTGCGCCGCACGCCCGACAACATGCCCAACCAGGAACACGCCGGCACCTATTCCTGCTGCGTCCACTACCTGAAGGCGGTGGCGGAGGTCGGCGTCGCGCGCGCCAAGCAGTCGGGTGCCGCGGTGATCGAGGCGATGAAGCGCATGCCCACCGACGACGACGCCTTCCGCCCCGGCCGCATCCGCGAGGACAACCGCAAGATCCACCCCGCCTACCTGTTCGAGGTGAAGTCGCCCGCCGAAAGCCGCGGCTTGTGGGATTTCTACAAGCTGCGCGCCACGGTGCCGGCCGAGGAAGCCTTCCGCCCCGTCGCCGAGGGCGGCTGCCCCCTGGTCAGGACCTGACGCCGTCCAGGAAGCGCAGCGCCGCCTCAGGCCCGGCCATGATCTCGGTGAGCCGGGCCAGGTCGGCGGCACTCGCCTCCGGCCGCGCGCGCAGCGTCGCGAAGGCATCCGTGACACGGCGCAGCGCGGCGTCATAGGCGCTGGCGCCACCCAGCAGGCGCCCGGCGGTCTCGAGCCGCCGCAACCCGCGCGCGGTCGCCTCCATCGCCTGCACCCCGGCATCGTCCAGCCGCGCGCCCGCGCGCGCCAGCGGTTCGATCAGGTTCTGGGTGGCGGCTTCGGCGAAGGCGGTGCGGCAGGCCTCGCCCACCTCGCGGCGCAGCGCCGCGACACGCTGGCGCCGTTCCGGCCGACGTCCCGCGGCGGACCCTTCCAGGTCGTTGAGCGCCTCGGCGAATTCCTCGGCCAGCACGGCGGCGCCGCGCGGATCGTTCACGGAGAAATCGGGCTTGCACTCCTCGATCCAGCGGTCGAGCACACGCTCGCCCAGGCCCGGCGGCACCCGCGCCGCGCCAGCGGCCGTCACGACCGAGGCCGGCTTCGCCGCCTTGGTCAGGATGGTCGCGAGCATCGCCTCGATCACCGCCGGCGCCTCGCCCGCGGCGGAGGAGAGCGCCGCCTGCACCAGCGCCTCCGGCGGCCCCTCGCGCGCCGCCAGCAGTGCGGTCCAGAGCAGGTCCGCATGGCGCCACACACCGGCCGACAGCGCGACGCAGTGGCGGAAATCGGCCTCGGCCAGGCCGCTCTCGGCCCAGGCCGGCGGCGGGGCCAGCGTGTCGACCACACGCGCGGCGGCGCGCCACAGCCGCCGCCCGACGGCATCGACCACCGCGAGGTCCGCGAAGCTGCGCCCGGCGCAGGCTTCGTCGATAACGCCCGCCTCCGCCCCGATCGCCACGCGCACCGCCTCCGCCAGGCCGACCAGCGCGCTGCGCGGCAGCCCACCCTCGCTGCGCTTCCAGCTCCGCGGATCGGCGATGGCGCCATCCAGCGGCAGGAACAGCAGCCGCGCGAAGGCGATCGGCCGTGGCGGGCGCAGCCGTCGCAACCGCGGCCGCGCGGCATCGAGCAGCCGGTCGGCCTCGCGCCGGTCGGGCATGCGGTCGAAGGCCGCCACCACACGCGCCAACGCATCATCCGAGGCCGAGGCCACCGCATGCGTCAGGCGCCGCTGCTCGGCGGTCAGCACGCCGGTCATGCCGCGCGCGCCCGGATGCGCTCGTTGCGCGCGACGATGTCCAGCATGCGCCCCGACCGCCAATCCTCGTTCGCCCGCACCACGCGGCGCATCCGCGTCGGGCGGTCCCAATCCTCCTGGATGCCGAGCCATTGCTCGACCTCGCGCGGCATGACCGGGGCGAGCAGCGCCATCTCCCACAAGGCGCCCTGGCGCAGCCCCGGATCGGCGTCGCGCCACAATTCGGTGATGACCTGCCAGCCATCGAGCAGCCAGTCGGGGCGCGAGGCCCGCCGGCCCAGTTCCGACGCGTCCTCCCGCCACGCGCGCAGCAGCCCCGGCGTATCCGACAGCAGCCCATCGAGGTCGCGGAACGCGCCCGCCGCGCAGGACAGCGTGAGCCGCGCCGCATCCACCACCAGCACCGCCGCGTGCTGCTCTGCCGGGTCGGGCGATTGCGCGACCCACAACTCGATCTGCGCCACCATCGCCTCCAGCGCGGCCACCAGCATCCGCGTGCGCGACCGCCCGGCATCGCCCGGGATGCCCACGCCGCAGAAGGCGGCGGCGAGGGCCTCGAGCCAGGCGGCGATGATCTCGGGACTGACGCCCAGCCGCGGGGCGACGCGCGCCACCGCGCGTCGCGCGCGCTGTTCGATCTGCGCCGGCGTGTCGGATTGCGGCGGCACCACCGCTTCCTCGCGCGATTCGGTGCGGCGGATCAGATCCAGCAGCAGCAGGAAATTCGCCCGCATGCGTGCCGCGCCGTCCTCGTTCACCGCGCGGGCGACGGCGGCGGCGGCCTCGCGCCCGGCCAGGCCCTCGGCGGCGACGGCGCGCGCCGTCTCGCGCACCGTGGGCGGCGACACCACCGCCTGGTCCGACAACCGCTGCCACAGCCGCCGGTCATGCAGGGTGGGGGAACAGATCTCCGGCAGCGCGCCCCAGGGCACGATGTAGTTGCCGCGCCCGCCCGATGGGTTGGTGATGACCACCTCCAGCCCCGCGCGGGTTTCGGTCGGGCGGATGCGCGCACCGAGCAGGAAGGGCGTGGTGAAGGGCACGGTGACGCCGCGGTCGAGGAAGGTCGCCGGCTGGTAGGCCGCCGTGCCGAAGCGTTCGAGGATGTCCGTGCGAATCTCGGTCATGCGCGACGATTCTCGCGCCGATCGGTAAAGGAGGCGTTTCGGACCGGCGTTGCAATTCATCCATCCGGCGCGCCTCCGGATTCCGCGTCGTCCCGCATCTGCCAGACCGGTATCGGCGGGCGCGTCGCGAAGCGGCGCGCGCCATCGGGGAAGATCACCCAGGGCTGCGCGCTGCGCGTCCAGACATGCACGCTCGGGCGCAGCCACGTCGTGTCGTCCAGCGTGCCGGCGCGGAGCACCACGACGCCCTCGCCATCGGCGCTCAGCCGCCCGCCGAAAATTGCAGTGCCGCAATCGGGGCAGAAGGCGGTCGGGACCGTATTGCCGCTCTCGGCGATGCGCGTCGCCTCGGCCAGCCGGCCCGAGCGCAGCGCGACGTCGGCGACCGGAACCACGCAGGACAGCGTCATGGGCCCGCCGCTGCGCCGCTGGCATTCCGTGCAGTGGCACGCATAGGTGAGGCGTGGCGCGCCGGCGATGGCGTAGCGGACCGCGCCGCAGGCGCAGCCGCCGGGAAGGGGCAGGTCCATCGATCGGTCCTTCGGCTTCGGTGCATCCGGGCGCCCGTCCTCGGTTTCCCGCCATTGGATGCGATACCACGCCAAGGCGCTGCCGCCGCCGTCAAGTGCTGGCGGCCGCATCCGTCCGCGCCGTCATGTTGCAACGCAAAATGGTTCATGCGACGGTCACGCGTGTCCAGCATCCGATGCATCCGCGGCGCGATGTCGACGCCGCCATGACCCTTCGCACCGTGGCCTGAGCCACCCCCGCGGCGCGCAGCCCGGGGGGGTCGATCCCTGCTGCCCGCCATGCGCGCCGCCAACCTGGCGCGATGCCCGTTGCGAAAGCCCTGCCCGATGTCCCTTGCCTCCCTGCGCGCCGAATGGGCGCCCAATGTCACGCGCGACCTGCTCGCCGGCACCGTCGTCGCGCTGGCGCTGATCCCGGAGGCGATCGCCTTCTCGATCATCGCCGGCGTCGATCCGAAGCTCGGCCTCTATGCGTCGTTCTGGATCGCCATCGTCACCGCCATCATGGGCGGGCGCCCGGCGATGATCTCCGCCGCCACGGGCGCCACCGCACTGGTGATGGTCACGCTGGTGCGCGACCATGGCGTGGACTACCTGCTCGCCGCCACCGTGCTGACCGGCGTGCTGCAGATCATCGCGCGCTTCCTGCGCCTGGGCGACCTGATGCGCTTCGTCTCGCGGTCGGTCGTGACGGGCTTCGTGAATGCGCTCGCCATCCTGATCTTCCTGGCGCAGCTGCCCGAACTGGTGGGCCATGGCTGGGCTGTCTACGCCATGGTCGCTGTCGGGCTCGCCATCATCTACCTGCTGCCGCGCGTGACCACGGCGGTGCCTTCCGCGCTGGTCTGCATCGTGCTCCTGACGGCGGTGACCATCGCGGCGGGGTGGGAGTTCCGCACCGTCGGCGACATGGGGCAGTTGCCGACCGACTTCCCGTCCTTCTTGCTGCCCAACGTGCCGCTGAACCTCGATACCTTCCTGATCGTGCTGCCCTATGCCCTGACGCTGGCGATGATCGGCCTGCTGGAAAGCCTGATGACGGCGGCGATCATCGACGAGATGACCGACACGACCTCGGACAAGAACCGCGAATGCTCGGGCCAGGGATGCGGCAACATCGTCTCCGGCCTGTTTGGCGGCATGGCTGGCTGCGCCATGATCGGCCAGTCGGTCATCAACGTGACCTCTGGCGGGCGTGGCCGGCTGTCCTGCCTATGGGCCGGCGCCTTCCTGCTCTTCCTGGTGCTGGTGCTGGGCGATTGGGTGAAGCAGATCCCGATGCCCGCGCTGGTCGCGGTCATGGTGATGGTGTCGATCAACACTTTCCAATGGGGTTCGCTGCGGACGCTGGTGACGCATCCGAAGAGCTCCTCCATCGTCATGCTCGCCACCGTCATCGTGGTGGTCTTCACGCATGACCTGGCCAAGGGCGTGCTGGTCGGCGTGATCCTGTCCGGGCTGTTCTTCGCGCAGAAGGTGTCGCGCTTCTTCGGCGTGGCGTCCTCGCGCGACGAGGCCACCGGCACGCGCACCTACATTGTGACCGGCGAGATCTTCTTCGCCACCGCCGAGGCCTTCCACACCGCCTTCGACTTCCGCGAGGACGCGAAGGCCGTCGTGATCGACGTGCATGCCGCGCATTTCTGGGACATCACCGGCATCTCGGCGCTCGACCGCGTGGTCCTGAAATTCCGCCACCACGGCATCCCGGTCGAGATCATCGGCATGAACCAGGCGAGCCGCACGCTGGTCGATCGCCTGGGCCAGCACGACAAGCCCGGCGCGGCGCTGCCGGCAGCCGGGCACTGATGCCAAGCGCACGAAGGTTTCACCTGCGTGCCCCTCAAGCGCCCGGCGGGCCGCAGGGCGGAACATTGTGCGCTTCGCACGACAGGACGCGGAAGGGCCGCTACCGCCACACCCCCGGCCGCACCGACACCGCCACCAGCACGCCATAGGCCGCGAGCCCGATCCCGATCGCCGCGAAGGCGCCCGGCAGGCCGGTATCCGTGAACGCCGCCAGCGCCCAGCCACCGCCCACCGCGAACACCAGCCGCGAGACCGATGCCGCAAACGGCCCGCGCATCCGCCCCGCCCCCTGGCAGGCGAAATACAGCGCCATGCCAAGCCCGAACGGCCCGAAGGACGGCCCCACCCAGCGCAGGTAGATCACGATCGCCTCCTGCACCGCCGGGTCGGTGGCAAACACCCGCGCCAGCGGATGCGGAAAGATCGCCGCCAGAACCCCGATGCCCCCCGCCAGCCCGCCCGCGAAGGCCGCCCCCCGCCAGGCCGTGGCGCGCGCCGAGGCCCAATCCCCCGCGCCGACCCGCCGCCCGACCAGCGAGGTCAGCGCCACCCCGATCCCGAAGCCCAGCGGGATGATGAGGAATTCCAGCCGCACCCCCACGCCATAGGCCGCGATCGCCGCCGTGCCATGCACCGCCACCAGCGCCGTCATCAGCACCACGGTCAGATTGGCGATGGTCGCCATGATGGTGGCGACCACGCCCACCTCCAGGATGCCGCGGAACAGGTCGCGCCGCAGCGGCGCGCGCAAATCCGGCATGAAGCCCGCGCCGCCGCGCAGGATCACGAAGCCCATGCTGGCGGTGGCCGCCGCGAAGGCCACCAGGTAGGCGATGGCCGCCCCCGCCAGCCCCCAGCCGAGCCCCAGCATCAGCACGCCCGACAGCGGCGCCTCCAGCACCCAGCACGCGGTCATGATGATGGCCGGCAGGCGCATCTTGCCTGCCCCCCGCAGCACCGACCCCAGGATGTTCGACAGCCACACCAGCACCGCCCCGCCGAACACGATCGCGGTATAGGTGATGGCGTGCCCCAGCGCCGCCCCGCTGCCGCCCACCGCGCGGAACAGCATCGGCCCGAAGCCGAGTGCGAGCACCATGGTCAGCCCGCCCATACCGAGCGCGATGACCACCGCATGCTTGACCAGCGCGGCGGCCTCGTGGGTTCGCCCCGCGCCGATGGCACGCGCCACCGCGGAGGCCACGCCACCGCCCATCGCCCCGCCGGAGGTCATCTGCATCAGCATGAGAAGCGGCAGCACCAGCGCGTAGCCGGCCAGCGCCTCGGTGCCCAGGCGGCCGATCAGCGCGGCCTCGGTGGTCTGGGCGATGGCCTGGACGAAGGTGACCAGGATCGTGGGGGCGGACAGGCGCGCGATCTCGCCGACCGGGGCGGGGCCGGCCGGTGCTGTCATGCGACGCGGTGCAGCAAGGCTTCGCCGGCTTGCAGGCGACGCACATTCTCCGCCGCGATGGCGAAGGACCGGTCGAAGGTGCCGGCGGTGAGCCAGGCGATGTGCGGCGTGACCACCACGTTGGGCAGGCCGAGGATCGCGTCGGCCGGGTCAGCCGGTTCCTCCGCGAACACATCGAGCCCCGCGGCACCGAGCTGCCCCGACCGCAGCGCGGCCACCAGCGCCGCCTGGTCCACAAGCCCGCCGCGCGCCGTGTTCACCAGCACCGCGCCGCGCTTCATGCGCGCGATGGCGGCGGCATCGATCAGCCCGCGAGTCTCGGGCGTCTCGGGGATGTGCAGCGACACCACGTCGCTCTCGATCAGCAGGTCGTCGAGGCTTCGGTAGCTGTCCTCCAGCCCGGGCTTCGGCGCGCGCGCGGTGTAGAGCACCTGGCAGCCGAGCGCCGCCAGCACGGGCGCGAGCAGCGCCGGGATGGCGCCATGCCCGACCAGCCCGACCGTGCGCCCGCCCAGTTCGAACAGGCTGTCCTGCAGGGCAGGGGGCTGCGCCCAGCCGCGCCCGGCCCGCGTCTCGGCATCGAAATGCGACACGCGGCGCAGCGCACCCAGCATCAGCAGCAGGGTCAGTTCCGCGACCGCGCGCGCATTGGTGCCGGGCAGGTTGCACACCGCGATGCCGCGCGCGCGCGCCGCATCGAGGTCGATGGTGTTCACGCCGACGCCGATCTTCTGGATCAGCCGCAGCCGCGGCGCGGCGGCGATATCGGCGGCGGTCAGCGGCCGCAGGACGTGCCAGATGGCCTCGGCCTCCGGCAGGGCGGCGGCGAAGGCTGTGTCGTCGGTGTCGGGCACGATGCTGAGCGCGATGCCGGGCAGGCGGGACAGGCGGTCGGCCAGCCCTGGCCCGGCGCGGTAATGCAGCAGGACCTTCACGGCGTTTCGCCTTGACCCATAGCCGCTGGGCGGGCTATAGGAATAAAATCACCAGCACGATCGTGCCCGGCGTGCCGGAAACCGGCCCCGGCGACGCCCCGGCACCTTAGGACCTCGCGGCGCATCAGGGCGTGGCGGCGCGGCTGCCCGCCGCGGGGCACCGGCCCGAGCCTGCCGGGACGCGCCGGCCATTCGGCACCGTAAAGCCCTAAAGTCCTAAAGTGGCGACAGCCCGTCACCGCCCCGACCGCCCCAGCACCGCCCCGCCCGCGAAGCGCGCCCGTGCGCCGAGCGCTTCCTCGATCCGCAGCGCCTCGTTCCACTTCGCCATGCGTTCCGACCGCGCGAAGGACCCCACCTTCAACTGCCCCACGCCCCAGCCGAGCGCCAGATGCACGATGGTGACATCCTCCGTCTCGCCGGACCGCGCGCTGACGATGCCGGCATAGCCGACCGCCTTCGCCGCTTCCCAGGCGGCGCGCGTCTCGCTCAAGGTGCCCCGCTGGTTCGGCTTGATGAGGACGGTGTTCGCCGCCCCGGCCTTCGCGGCCTCGCGCACGCGCGCCGCATCCGTCACCAGGAAGTCGTCGCCCACCACCTGGATTCGGTGGCCCACTTCGCGCGTAAAGGCGGCGAAACCGGCGGCGTCGTCCTCCGCCAGCGGGTCCTCGATGGAGGCGATCGGATAGGCGTCGATCCAGCCGAGCAGCATGCGGATCATGCCATCCGTATCCAGCTCGCGCCCCTCCAGCCCGAGCCTGTAGCGCCCGCCGCGGCCGAAATCCGTCGCGGCGATATCCAGCGCGATCGCCACCTGGTCGCCCGGCTTGAACCCGGCGCGCTCGATGGCCAGAACCAGCGTCTCCAGCGCCTGCTCGTTGGCGGTGAAGGCGGGCCACCAGCCGCCTTCATCCGCCACGCCCTGCAGCAGCCCGCGCTCCTTCATGATGGACCCGGCGGCGCGATAGACCTCGGCGGTCCAGTCCAGCGCCTGGGCGAAGGATGTCGCGGCCGGGCAGATCACCAGGAAGTCCTGGATGTCCACGCGCCGCCCGGCATGCGCGCCGCCGCCCAGGATCTGGATCTGAGGCAGCGGTAAAGTCGTGGCGCCATCGCCGCCGAGATGCTTCCACAGCAGCGTGCCATGGGCATGCGCCGCCGCATGCGCCGCGGCCATCGATACCGCCAGCGTCGCATTGGCGCCAAGCCGCGACTTGTTCGGCGTGCCATCCAGTGCGATCAGCGCGGCATCCAGCGCCCCTTGGTCGGCGGCATCCATGCCGGTCACGCGCGGGGCGATCTCGTCATTCACCGAGGCCACCGCGCCGGTCACGTCGTAGCCGCCGAAGGCGGTTCCGCCGTCGCGGCGGTCCAGCGCCTCGCCGCTCCCGGTGCTGGCACCGGCCGGCGCGATGGCCAGGCCGCGCGCGCCGCCGGCGAGCCGCACCTCGGCCTCCACCGTGGGACGGCCGCGGCTGTCCCAGACGCGGCGGCCGCGGATGGAGGCAATGCTTGTGCTGGTCATGTCCGTCCCGGAATCCTGCTGCCGGGCGCTGTCCCCGCCCTGCGGCCAAACTGCCCCAGCCGTGGCGGCAGGTCCATGCGCGGCGCGCGGCGTGACCGTGCTGCTGTCCGTTGCGGCCGCAGCGCCTATGCTCGCCCGACCGGCCACAAGGCCGGCACCTGTCCCGCCAACGCGCGGGACGCCGGGAACAGGAGAACGACCCATGGCCGATGTGGCTCGCCGAGGCGTGCTGGGCGCCGCGCTGGCCTGCATGATCGTGCCGCGCGATGTCGACGCGCAGGACGTAAAGGGTGCCGCCGCCCCGCCACCGGCCGAGCTGACCGACGACGCCGTCGTGCGCCGGCTGAACGAACTGGGCGTGCGTGTGCGGAACCAGCCGGTGGCGCTGGGCGACCTGCCGGCGCTGTCCTCGCTGCGCCTGTCGGGGTCGATGGCGCGGCACTTCACCGATGCCGATGTCGCGCTGCTGCGCCGCCTGCCGCGGCTGCTGGTGCTCGGCCTGGCGGGCGCGGCGCGGCTGACCGAGGCGGGCATCGCCGGCATCGCCGGCCTGCCGTCGCTGACCTTCATCGACCTCAGCCTGAGCCCGGTCGGCGACGAGGGGCTGCGGGCGCTGGCCGAGGCCCCCGCGATCACCGCGCTGGTGCTGACCGGAGCGTCCGGCATCACCGACGAGGGTGTCGCGCATCTGCGCCGGATCGACCGGCTGCGGGTGCTCAACCTCAGCAGCCAGGCGGCGCTGACCGATGCGGGCATGGCTTCGCTCGCGATGCATCCGAACCTCGGGACGCTGGCGCTGGGAAATTGCCCGCGGATCACCGATGCCGCGGTGCCGCATCTCGCGACCATGCCGCGGCTGAGCGACGTCAACCTCACCAGCACGACCATCCGCGGCACCGAGCTCGGCGCCCTGGCGGGGCTGCGCGAGATGACCGCCCTCAACCTCAACGGCACCCAGGTGGACGACAGGGTGACCGAGACGATCGCCGGGATGGTCGGGCTGTCGCGGCTGACCCTGTCGGGCACGCGGGTGAGCGATGCGGGGCTGGCGCCGATCGGCCGGCTGGCGAATCTCGAAACCCTGATCCTGGACCGGCTGCCGGTCAGCGATGCCGGGGTCGCCGCGCTGGCCGGGCTGGGCAAGCTGCGGAGCCTCTGGCTGAACGGCACGCAGGTGGGCGATGCCGCCATGCAGGTGCTGGCGCGCATGCCTTCGCTCACCTTCGTCGGGCTCGGCGGCACGGCGGTGGGCGACGCCGGGCTGCTGGCGCTGGTGGGCAATGCGTCGGTGACGACCGTGCTGGCGTCGCGCAGCCGGATCACCCCGGCGGGCGTGGCCGCCGCGATGGCCGCCACGGGGCGGCATCCGCGCCTGGCCGTGCGGATCTGAGGGCGCTCAGGCGCCGACCTCCTCCCCCCAGGCGGTCCGCACGCTGCGCAGCCGGTCAGGCGGCGCAGCGATCAGCGCGCGGGCAACGCGGCGCACGCGGTTCTTGTCGGCCTCGTCGGTCAGGTATTCGACCGGGCTCTTGCCGTCCACGCGGGCCAGGAACAGCGCGGGCAGCAGGCTGGCGGCGCGCGATTCCAGCACCGCCGGCGCCTCCCACTCCACGCCGGCCAGGTAGGCGGTCGCCAGCGCCTCGAAGCAGCGCAGGAAGTCGCCGGCGGCGTGCGGCGTCCACAGGCATTTCAGCAGCAGGTGGTTCAGGCAGAAGGCCAGGTCGAAGGCCGGGTCCCCCCACCAGGCGCATTCCGCATCGATGAACACCGGCCCGCGCGGGCCAACCAGGATGTTCTTCGGGCTGATATCGCCATGCACCAGGGTGCGCTTGGTCGCCGCGGTGCGTGCCACCAGCGCCGTGAGCGCCGGCGCGAGGTCCTTATGCACGCGCGCCGTCGCCACCAGATAGGGTTCGAGGCGGATGGCGTGGAACAGCTGGTCGGTCGGGAAATCGGCCGACAGTGCGGGCTGGCGCGCCGCATGGGCATGGATGCGCGCGATGCGCCGGCCAACCTCGGCGGCGAAGCCGGCATCGGCATGGCCCTCGTGCAGGCGCGCCTTCCAGACCGGGTGGTCGTCGGGCGGCAGCCACTCCATGGCCAGGGTGCCGGTCGCCTCGTGCTGACCGAGCAGCGCCGGGACGGAGCAGGGGGCGGCTTCGGCGGCGCGGGTCAGCCAGCGCGCCTCGTAGCGGTTGCGGATGACCGGCGCGCGCCAATCCGCCGCCACCTTCAGCTTGGCGAGCGCGCGCTTGATGCAGATCTCGCGCCCGTCCGGCAGCACGACGTGCCAGATGTCGGAGGACACCCCGCCGCTCAGGGGTTCGCCATGCGCCTCGGCATCCCGGGCAAGCAGGCCCATCGCGCGCAGCCCGTCGCGCATGGCGGGTGGGATCGGGGCGGGCGGAGCCGGCATCATGGCCAATCGGGCGCGGCAGGGGGTCGGCTGCGATCGGCGCGCCGTCGCAGCATGCGCATGCCGTACCGCGCCGGCAGCCGGTTGCCCAGGGGCGCTGCATCCGCTGGCTGCGTGCACAGAACGCCGGGGCGACCGTGGCATGTCAGGATCGTCCGGCGACGTAACGGTGCCACGCTGTCCTCCCGAGCGTTGGGGCCCGGAGCGCGGCGTCGGACCCTCGGGAAGCATGCCCCGCTGTGCCGGCAATGCCAAATGGCATTTCCCGCGTGCCATCCGCCATGCGCCCCGCTGCAACCCATGCTAGGAACCGTTGAGTGACCGTTGGAGCTGCGCCGAAAGGCGCATTCCGAAGGCCGGTGACGGCAGTCTCGAACGGTCCCTGTGACAAACCTGCGGGGCGCCGACGGATCGAGCATGGCCAAGGACGAGTGGGACATTCCCGAACACCTCCAGCCGGACCCTTCCGAGTGGTCCTTCGACATCGAGGAAGCGCTCGGCAAGGTGGTCGGGTTGCGCACGCAAGTGCCGGCCGATGCCTTCACCGCCCGCGTGCTGGGCACCGAGCGCGAGGGTTCGGGCGTGGTCATCGGCGACGGGCTGGTGCTGACGGTCGGCTACCTGGTGACCGAGGCCGAGGGGATCTGGATCACCAATGCCGATGGGCGCGCGGTGCCGGGCCATACCTTGGCGGTGGACCAGGAGAACGGCTTCGGCCTGGTGCAGGCGCTGGGCAAGCTGGGCGTGACACCGGCCGAGATGGGCGACAGCGAGGCGGTGCGGATCGGCGCGCCGGTCATGCTGGCGGCGGCCGGCGGGCGGGGGCATGCGGTCTCGGCCAAGCTGGTCGCGCGGCAGCCCTTCGCGGGATACTGGGAATACCTGATCGAGGACGCGCTGTTCACCGCGCCGGCGCACCCGTCCTGGGGCGGGGCGGGACTGTTCGGGCCGGATGGCAAGCTGATCGGGATCGGCTCGCTGATCCTGCAGCAGGGCGAGGAAGGCCGGCGGCTTGACCTCAACATGGTGATCCCGGTGCATCGGCTGTCGCCGGTGCTGAACGACCTGGTGACGATGGGGCGGGTGAACCGGCCGGCGCGGCCGTGGCTCGGCCTGTACGCGACCGAGGATGAGGAAGGCGTCGCGATCGCCTCGCTTGCCCCTGGCGGGCCGGCGGAGAATTCCGGCGTGCGCAGCGGCGACCGCGTGCTGGCGGTGGATGGGGCCGTGGTGACCGACCTGGCGGAGCTGTGGCGCGCGGTGTGGTCCTGCGGGCAGGCGGGTTCGACGGTGAAGCTGAAGCTCGGCCGGGCGCGTGGGTCGCGTGATGTGGCGGTGGTCTCGGCGGACCGGATGGCGTTCCTCAAGCATCCGCGGATGCATTGATGGCGGGGATGCTTGTCGTCCCGCCAGGAGAGGGCGAGCGGCATAGGCAGCCGCAGCCGGCCAATGGCTGGATCGAGGTGCTGAGCTCGCCGCGCATTGCCGGCGCACCGGGTGGTTTTTCCGCGGGGCTCCAGGAACTGCCGCCGCTGGGCAAGATCCGCGAGCACGCGCATCCGGCGCAGACCGAGATCTTCTGGATCATCGAGGGCCAGTGCCTCGCACGCCTGGATGGCGTGGTGCGGCGGATCGTGGCGGGCACCTTCATGGTGGCGCCGCCGCATGTGCGCCACGGCTTCATCAATGATGGCGGTGCGCCGTATCGCATGTTGTGGATGCTGGTGCCGGCGGGGCTCGAGGATTTCTTCATCGGCATCGGCAAGCCGCGCGTGGCGGGCGCGGCCGACCCCACGCCCTATCCGCGCCCCGCCGATACCGGCGCCATCGAATTGTCCACCGTGTTCGAGACGCTGGACCCGCCGCCCGAACCACCCTGGGACACCGCGCCGATCACGGACCCGGCGGTGCTGGAGGCGATCCGCGCGGTCGCGGTGTGAGGGTCAGGTCTCGGCCAGGCCCCATTTGCGGGCCATCTCGGCGAAGAAGCCGCTTTCGATGCGCAGCGTCATCCAGGTGTCGAGGAAGCGCAGCCAGGCGGCGTCGTTGCCCGGTGCCATGAAGGCCATTGGGATCGGGTTGCGCGGCTGGTCGCGCAGGATGGCCACCAGGTCGGGGTATTCGCGCGTGAGGAAGGCGGCCTCGATCACGCTGGTCATCGCCGCATCGACGCGCCCGCCGAGCAGTTCCTGCCAGTCGCGCGCCGGGCTTTCCACGCGCCGCAGCGTGGCGTTGGGCAGCGCCTGCTGGACGAATTGCTCCATGGTGGTGCCGAGCGTGGTGCCGATGGTGACCGAGCGCGCGTTCAGCGCGTCCCAGGTGGCGAATTTCGCGGCGTCGCGCCGCCGCACCAGGGGGATGAAGCCGGTGCGGCCCCATGGCAGGGTGAAGGCGGCCGCCATGGCGCGCGCCACGGAGATCGAAGTGCCTGTCATCACCACGTCGAACTGGTCGGCCTGCAACCCATTGATCAGCGTGCGCCAGTCGGTGGCGACGAATTCCGCGCGCAGGTTCATGTCGCGCGCCAGCTGCTGCGCGCAGTCGATCTGATGGCCGCGATATTCGCGCGTGGCGGGGTCGCGCACGGTCATCGGGTTGAAGTCGCCGGTGGTGCCGATGCGGATGCGCCCGGCGGCCTGCACGGCGGCGAGCCGCCCCGCACCTTGCGCCTGCGCCTGCGCAGGAAGGGCGAGGGTCGTGCCGGCGAGCGCGGCGGCGGGAAGCGTGCGGCGGAACATGGGGAGGTCTCCGGGATGGCGGGGCGCATCATGCCATGGTGGTGCGTCGCCGTCCTGCTGATGCTCGGTGGGTGCGGCGGCAATTGGGGCTGGCATGTGGTGAACCCGGCCGACCCGCGCGGCCAGGCCAACCTGCGCTTCATGGTCGATGGGCTGTGGGCGACGGTGTCGTTGTCGGTCGCGGCCATGGCGGTGTCGCTGGCGCTGGGCCTGGCGGTGGCGCTGGCCGGGTTTGCGCGCTGGCGGGCGCTGCGGTGGTTCAACCGGGTCTGGGTCGAGCTGTTCCGCGCGGTGCCGATCCTGGTGATGATCCTGTGGGTGTTCTACGGGCTGCCGGTGGTGCTCGACATCCGTATCGGCATCTTCGCCGCGGCGGTGCTGGCGATTGCGGTGTGCGATTCCGCGTTTGAAGCGGAGATCCTGCGCGGGGGCATCCAGTCGATCGAACGCGGGCAGCATGAGGCGGCGCAGGCGCTCGGGCTTTCGGTGTGGCAGCGCTACCGCTTCGTGGTGCTGCCGCAGGCGATCCGGCGCGTGCTGCCGCCGATCGGCAACCAGCTTGTGTATGTGGTGAAGATGTCGTCGCTGGCGTCCGTGATCGGGTACCAGGAGCTGACGCGGCGGGCGAATGAGCTGGTGGTGACGGTGTTCCGGCCGCTCGAGATCTACACCATCCTGGTGGTGGAATACCTGGCGCTGATCCTGTTGATTTCCTGGGCGGTGCGGCGGCTGGAACGGCGGCTCGGCGCGGACCAGCGGCAGGCGATGCCGGGTTAGCCCGGCAGCACCGCCGGATCGACCGGAGTCAATGAGCGACCGGCACCGAGCGCCCATTCCGCGATCTCGTCGCGCCGGGCGAACCACACGCCCGGATGCCCCGCCGCCCAGCGCAGGAAGCGTTCGACCGAGGGCACCACCGCCGGGCGTCCCGCGACGAAATCATGCAGCGGCACGCTCATCATCCGCCGGCGCGTGGCACCTTCGGCGTAGAGCACCTCGAATTCCTGCTCCAGCATCTGCTCGAAGTCGGCCAGGCTGCGCTGCTGGTTCTGGAAGAAGTTCAGGTCGTTGACGTGGCCCATATAGGGCACCAGGCAGAATTCGCGGTCGCCATTGACCGTCTGGATCCAGGGTTCGTCGCGCGTGCGGTCGTCGATCGAATAGATCAGGCCGAGCTCCTGCAGCAGGTCGTTGGTGTTGACGCTGCCCTGCAGCCCCTGTGCGTTGAAGCCCTTGGGCCAGAGGCCGGTCGCCGTGCGCAGCGCCTCGAAGCCCTCGCGCAGGAAGATGCGTTCCTCGTCCTTGGGCAGGTGGAATTGCGGGGCGTGGCGGATGGCGCGGCCGCCGGCCTCGTGGCCGCGCGCGACGATCTCGCGCGCCAGGTCGGGGTAGCGCTGGATGCTCTCGCCGATCATGAAGGAGGAGACGCGCACGCCCGTGCGATCGAACAGGTCGAGCAGGCGGGGGATGCCCTCCCGCGCGCCGTAGCGACGGTTCATCACGTTGGGCAGGTGCGGGAAGCGCTGGCTGGCCTGCGGCGTGCCAGGCGGGCCGGGCTGGAAGGAGGCGGGCTGGCCGCCATCGGCCTCGAACATCATGCAGACGCCGATGGCCAGGCGCGCGCCGCCTGGCCAGAAGGGGCCGCGCGGGCGCGGGGCCTGCGCGAGCGTCAGCGAAGGCGCGGCGAGCACGCCGATCGCCGATGCGCCGATGCGGCGCCGCGTCCATCCTGTCATCGCCGGCTCCCGGCGCTGTCCGTGGCGTCAGGCATGGGCTGTCGCCTCCTCCTCGATCCCGAGTGCGGAAGAAAAGCGGTTGAAGAAGCCGGTGAGGGTGATGCGCAGCGTCAGTTCGACGATCTGCGCCTCGGTGAAGTGCTCGCGCAGGTCGCGGAACAGGCGTTCGGGGACGCGGTGGCTGGTCTCCCACGCGGCGAAGCTGAAGGCGATGACGGCGCGGTCGCAGGCGGTCAGGGCAGGGTGGTCGGCGCCGCCGGGCAGGGCGGCGACGACCTCCGGCGGAATTCCCTCGACCGCGAGGAAGGGCTGGTGGTGGGCGATGCAGTAGTCGCAGGCGTTGAGTTTCGACACCACCACGATCGCCAGTTCCAGCGCGCGGCGCGGCAGGGTTCCGACGGCGCGCAATTCCATCAGCATCGGCATCAGGTGGCGCAGCGCGGCCGGGACATGGGCGAAGACCTCCAGCTGGCCTTCGAAGGAGCCGTAGGTGGTGGCGTAGCGGCGCCAGATCTCGGCGAGGTCGGGCGGCAGGGTTTCGGGGCGGAGGGGTGTGACACGGGGCATGGAACGGATGCTGCGGTGCGGCGCGCGCGCCGTCCAGCGTCGCGTGATTTCGCTGTTGCGCGGGGGCGCGAAGGGGCCAAGTGTTTCCCCACGGAGCCGGCGGCAACAGGCCGGCCCAGGGAGAACGACCATGACCCAGACCGTCGCCATGACGGTGAACGGCCGTGCCGTCACCGTGACCGTCGATGACCCGCAGATGCCGCTGCTCTATGCGCTGAGGAACGACCTCGGGCTGACCGGGCCGCATTATGGCTGCGGGCTGTCGCAATGCGGCGCCTGCACGGTGCATGTGGACGGCGCCTCCGCGCGGTCCTGCCAGGTGCCGGTGGCGGATGTGGCGGGCAAGCGGGTGGTGACGCTGGAGGGGCTCGGCACGCCCGAACGCCCGCACCCCATCCAGGCCGCCTTCATCGCCGAGCAGGCGGTGCAATGCGGCTACTGCGCGAACGGCATGATCATGGAGAGCGCCGCGCTGCTGGCGCGCACGCCGCGCCCGACCGAGGCCCAGGTGAAGGACGCGCTGGCCAACAACATCTGCCGCTGCGGCACCCATCCGCGCGTCGTCGCGGCCGTGCTGCGCGCGGCGCAGGGTTGAGGGAGGGCAGGGCGATGAACGCGATCAGCAAGCGCGGCCTGCTGCAGGCCGGCGGCGCGATGATGGTGGCCTTCTCGATCGGCCTGCGCCCACGCGGCGCCGCGGCCTGGACCGAGAAGCCGGTGGCGGCGGACGAGGTCGCTGCCTTCCTGTCGATCGACGGGCAGGGCGGCGTGACCGTCTACATCGGCAAGGTGGACATGGGCACCGGCATCCGCACCGGCTTCATCCAGATCGCCGCCGAGGAACTGGATGTGCCGATGCCGCGCATCCGCGTGATCGAGGGCGACACGGCGCTGACGCCGGACCAGGGGCCGACCTATGGCTCGCTGTCGATACAGAATGGCGGCGTGGCGTTGCGCGCGGCGTGTGCCACGGCGCGGCGTGAATTGCTGAACATGGCCGCGGAGCGGCTCGGCGCGCCGGCGGCGGGGCTGACGGTGGCGGATGGCGTCGTCAGCGGCGGCGGGCGTTCCGTGTCCTATGCCGACCTGGTCGGCGGGCGCGCCTTCACCATGAAGGTGGACACCAACGCGCCGATCAAGGCGCCGGGCGCGCGGCGGATCGTGGGGCGCACCGTCCCGCGCGTGGACATCCCCGACAAGGTCTTTGGCCGCTTCGAATACGTCCACGACTTCAAACGCCCGGGCATGCTGCATGGCCGCCCGGTGCGCCCGCCCGCCATGGGCGCCACCGCGCAATCCGTGGACGAGGCCAGCATCCGCGGCATTCCTGGCGTGGTGCGCGTGGTTCACCAGGGCGCGTTTGTCGGCGTGGTGGCGGAGACCGAATGGGCCGCCATCAGGGCCGCGCGGGACCTGAAGGTGACCTGGTCGAACTGGGCCGGCCTGCCGGACCAGGCGCGCATCTGGGAGCATGTACGCGCCACGCCGGTCGCGCAGGTGCAGGTGACCTCCGACCGCGGCAATCCGGCGGCCGCGATCCAGGGTGCCGCGCGGCGCGTCAGCGCGTCCTACGACTTCGCCATCCACACGCATGGGTCGATGGGCCCATCCTGCGCGGTGGCGGAATTCGGCACCGACGGGAAGCTGACCACCTGGTCGGCGAGCCAGGCGACGCACAATCTGCGCAAGCAGCTCGGCATGATGCTGGGCATGCCGATCGAGCAGGTGCGCTGCGTCTACCTGGAAGGGGCCGGCTGCTACGGCCGCAACGGGCACGAGGACGCGGCGGCCGATGCCGCGCTGCTCGCCAGGGCTGTCGGCCGCCCGGTGCGCGTGCAGTGGATGCGCGCGGATGAGCATGTGTGGGATCCGAAGGGGCCACCGCATCTCGTGGACCTGCGCGCGGGTCTCGACGCGCAGGGCAACATCGTGGGGTGGGAGGCCGAGGCCTTCATCCCCAAGGGCGCCGGCGGCAATGTGGATCTGACGGCGGCGGAACTCGGCGGGCTGCCGCGCGAGAACCAGATCCATCCGGGCAACATCATCCACAACCTGGCGCTGCCCTATGCCTTCCCGGCAATCAAGACGACCTGTCATCGGCTGGACACCACGCCGTTCCGGCCGTCCTGGATCCGAACGCCCGGCCGGATGCAGAACACTTATGCGAACGAGGCGTTCCTCGATGAATGCGCCGCGGCCGCCGGCGCCGATCCTGTCGAGTACCGCCTGCGGGTGATGCCGCAGGACGACCCGCGCGGGCGGGAGGTGCTGGAACGCGTCGCCCGCCTGTCCAACTGGCAGACGCGGCCATCGCCCCAGCAGGACCGCTCCGGCGATATCCTGCGCGGCCGCGGCGTGACCTATGTGAAGTACGAACTGGTCCGCACCTATGTCGCCGCGGTGGCGGAGGTCGAAGTCAACCGCCGCAGCGGCGCCATACGCGTGACGCGCTTCTTCTGCACGCATGATTGCGGCCAGATGATCAACCCCGACGGCGTCAAGGCGCAGGTCGAGGGCAACATCATCCACACGCTGTCGCGCACGCTGAAGGAGGAGCTGACCTTCGACCGCAGCACCGTCACCAGCCGCGACTGGGGGTCGTATCAGGTGATCACTTTCCCGGAAGTTCCCGAGATGGTGATCGAATTGATCGATCGCCCCACCGAACGCCCCTGGGGCGCGGGAGAGCCGGCGGCGGCGATCGTGCCTTCCGCGGTGACCAACGCCATCTTCGACGCGACCGGGGTGCGGCTGCGCTCCGTGCCGTTCACCACGCAGAAGATGCGTGCGGCCCTGCAGGGTGCATGACGGCCCCGGCGGCGCGCTTTACGGGCGCGTCGCCGCGGGCGTAGATGGCCGCCTTCGGACGGAGACGGCACATGCGGAACTCGGAAGACATCTGGCGCCTGGTCGATGCCAAGGCGGAGGACGCGATCGGCCTGGCGGATCGCGTCTGGGGCATGCCGGAGCTCTGCTACGCCGAGGAACGTTCCTGCGCCGAGCACACCGCGCTGCTGGAACAGCACGGCTTCCGCGTGACGCGCAACGTCGCCGGCATCCCGACCGCCGTGATGGGCGAGGCGGGCGAGGGCGGCCCGGTCATCGCCATCCTGGGCGAATACGATGCGCTGCCGGGCCTGTCGAACGAGGCCGGCGTGGCGGAGCACAAGCCGCTGCCGGGCGATGGCTCGGGCCATGGCTGCGGGCATAATCTGCTGGGTGCGGCCTCGCTGCTCGCGGCCTCCGCCGTGAAGGACTGGCTGGCCGAGAACGGCATCAAGGCGCGCGTGCGCTACTATGGCTGCCCGGCCGAGGAGGGTGGCGCGGCCAAGGGCTTCATGGTGCGCGAGGGCGCCTTCGACGACGTCGACATGGCGATCTGCTGGCACCCCGCCGCCTTCACCGGCGTGAACGAGGCGGTGTCGCTGGCCAATACGCGCATCGACTTCAGCTTCACCGGCCGTTCGTCGCATGCCGCGGCGGCGCCGGAACTCGGGCGCTCGGCGCTCGATGCCGTGGAATTGATGAATGTCGGCGTGAACTACATGCGCGAGCACATGCCCTCCGACGCGCGCATCCACTACGCCTATCTCGATGCCGGCGGGATCGCGCCGAACGTGGTGCAGGGCACGGCGAAGGTGCGCTACCTGATCCGCGCGCGCGACCTGGTGGGGCTGAACCAGCTGGTCGCGCGGGTGCGCAAGATCGCCGATGGCGCGGCGCTGATGACCGAGACCTCCGTGACCACCAAGGTGGTCTCCGCAGTGTCGAACCTGCTGGCGAACACCCCGCTGGAACAGGCGATGTACGACAACATGCAGCGCCTGGGCGCGCCGGAATTCGACGAGGCCGATCGCGCCTATGCCCGCCAGATCCAGGCGACGCTGTCGGATGACGACATCGCCGCCGCCTTCAACCGACACGGCCTGAAGGTCGAGCGCGACAAGGCGCTGTGCGACATCATCGTGCCGCTCGATGCCAAGGGGAATGGCGGCGTCGGCTCCACCGACGTGGGCGACGTCTCCTGGGCGGTGCCGACGGTGCAGGCGCGGGGTGCCACCTATGCGATCGGCACGCCGGGGCATTCCTGGCAGCTCACGGCGCAGGGCAAGTCGGGCATCGCGCACAAGGGCCTGGTGCATGTGGCCAAAATCATGGCCGGCACGGCGGTGGATGCCATCAGCAACCCGGAATTGCTGGCGGCCGCCAAGGCGGACCACAAGGCGCGGACAGACGCGCACCCGTATGTCTGCCCGCTGCCCGCGGATGTGAAGCCGCCGATCAAGATGTCGGCGTGATGCGCGTCGCGCCCATCCCCATCTCGCGGGATGGGGATGGGCGCGCGTTCCAACAGGGCGCGATGCGCCGCGAAATGTGACGCCGAGCCGCCGTAACGCTGTTGCGGCGAAGTGCGGGAACAATTAGAGAACATGGGGCCATGCCCCGCTCCCTGCGCGACCGCCTCGCCATCCTGTCCGACGCCGCCAAGTACGACGCGTCCTGCGCATCGAGCGGTACCACGCGGCGGGATTCGTCCGGCACCGGCGGGCTCGGTTCGACCGAGGGATCGGGCATCTGCCACGCCTATGCGCCGGATGGGCGGTGCATCTCGCTGCTGAAGATCCTGCTGACCAATTTCTGCATCTACGACTGCGCCTATTGCATCAACCGGTCGTCCAGCAACGTGGACCGCGCGCGCTTCACGCCGGAGGAAGTGGTCTGGCTGACCATGGAGTTCTACCGGCGCAATTACATCGAGGGGCTGTTCCTGTCCTCGGGCATCGTGCGGTCGTCGGACCACACCATGGAGCAGCTGGTGCGCGTCGCGCGGGAGCTGCGGACCACGCATGGCTTCCGCGGCTACATCCACCTCAAGACCATCCCCGACGCGGCACCGGCGCTGATCGAGGAAGCGGGTCTCTATGCCGACCGCCTGTCGATCAATGTCGAGATGCCGACCGATGCCGGCCTGGCGGCGCTGGCGCCGGAGAAGCAGCCTGTCGGCATCCGCCGTGCGATGGCCGACATGCGGATCCGCATCGAGGATGCGAAGGAACCGACGCTGCGGACCAGGACGCGCAAGCGCTTCGCGCCCGCGGGGCAATCCACGCAGATGATCGTCGGCGCCGATGCGTCGAGCGACGCGACTGTGCTCGCGACCAGTGCGCGGCTCTATGGCGGCTATGGGTTGAAGCGGGTGTATTATTCGGCCTTCAGCCCGATCCCGGACGCCTCGGCGAAGCTTCCGCCGGTGAAGCCGCCGTTGCTGCGCGAACACCGGCTGTACCAGGCGGATTGGCTGTATCGCTTCTACGGCTTCTCGATCGCGGAGGTCACCGCGGCGCGGCCGGACGGGATGCTGGACCTTGAGATGGACCCGAAGCTCGCCTGGGCGCTGGCGAATCGCGGGTCCTTCCCGGTGGATGTGAACCGCGCGGCGCGCGAATCGCTGCTGCGCGTGCCGGGTTTCGGCGTGAAGACGGTGAACGCCATCCTGGCGGCGCGGCGGCATCGGCGGTTGCGGCTCGATGATCTCGCGCGGCTGCGCGTGCCGCTCGCCAAGGCGCGGCCCTGGATCGTGGCGGAGGGCTGGACGCCGGTGCGCGTGCTGGACCGGTCCGACCTGGCCGCGATGGTCGCGCCGGCGCCGCAGCAGATGGCGCTGTTCTGATGCAGGCCGTCGCGCTGGAGGGGCGCGGCGACCTCGTGGAATGGCGCGTTGCCGCGCGGGCGCTAGCGATGGCGCGGGTGGCGCCGGACGGCGTGGATTGGCGCATCGCCGGCGCGGAATCGCTGTTCGACACCGCCGCGCCGCTGCCGCCGCCGACACGGCCGCCGCCGCGCGTGCCGCGGGGCTTCCTGGAACTGGCCGAGGCGGTGATCTGCCACGCCGACCCCGGCCGATTCGCGCTGCTCTATCGCCTGCTGGTGCGGCTGCAGGACGACCCGGCGCTGCTGTCGATGCCCACCGATATCGATGTGGTCGCCGCCGAACGCCTAGCGAAATCCGTCCGCCGCGACTGCCACAAGATGACGGCCTTCGTGCGCTTCCGCGAAACCCCCGGCGACGGCACGCGGCGGCGCTTCCTGGCCTGGTTCGAACCGGACCACTTCATCGTGGCGCGCAAGGCGCCCTTCTTCGCGCGGCGCTTCGCCGACATGGACTGGATGATCCTGACGCCGAAAGGCTCGGCGGCGTTCGACGACGGCGTGCTGTCGGTGAGCACCGCGCCGGCGGCCAGGCCTGTGCTGGACGACCCGACGGATGCGCTGTGGCTGACCTACTACGCCAATATCTTCAACCCGGCGCGGGTGAAGGTCGCGGCGATGCGCGCCGAGATGCCGCAGAAATACTGGAAGAACCTGCCCGAGGCCGCGCTGATCCCGGAGCTGCTGGCGCAGGCGCCGGCGCGCGTCGCGGCCATGGCGGCGCAGGCCGCGCTGCCGCCCCCGGCGCATCATGCGCGCATCCAGGCGCGGCGCCGCGCGACGGAGGCGCCGGCGCCGCCGCCAGGTGGGCTGGCCGCCCTGCGCGACGCGGCGCGCGGCTGCACGCGCTGCGCGCTGCATTGCCATGCGACGCAGACGGTGTTCGGAGAAGGTCCCGAGGACGCGGCGCTGATGATCGTCGGCGAGCAGCCCGGCGATCGCGAGGACCTGGCCGGGCGCCCCTTCGTCGGCCCCGCCGGCGCCGTGCTGGACCGCGCGCTGGAAGCGGCGGGCATCGACCGCGCGGCGTCCTACCTGACCAATGCGGTGAAGCACTTCAAGCACGAACCGCGGGGCAAGCGGCGGCTGCATGTCACCCCCAATGCCGAGGAGATCGAGCATTGCCGCTGGTGGCTGCGCCAGGAGATTGCGCTGGTACGCCCGCGCCTGGTCGTGGCGATGGGTGCGACCGCGGTGCGGGCGCTGACCGGCGAGACGCCGCGGCTCGCCGACATCCGTGGCCGCATCCTGCCCTTCGAGCCGGGGCGCGCGCTGCTGGTCACGACGCACCCATCCTACCTGCTGCGCCTGCCCGACCCGCGCCGTGCGGCGGAGGAGACGGCGCGGTTCCATGCCGACATGGCCGCAGCGGTGGCGCATCTCGGCGCGGATGCGGCGCGGGCCGCACAGGACCCGTCAGCGGCGACCGGCGCGACGGCATGACCCGGGAACGACCGCTGCCGTCAGCCCATGGCGTGCGGGTCCGTAGCGCCACGCGGCGGGCGGGTCGTGCGCTGCTCCGTTCGACCCATCGCGCGGCTGATCCCGCAGCCTGCCGAGACGTGGCGAAGGTCTGCCATGGGGCAGGTCGCGCATCGCCGCGCGACCGCCACGGTCAGCTCTTGCCCGCGTAGGATTTCGCCATGCCCTCGCCGGGATCGGCCTGAGGGCTGTAGGGCATGATGGGATAGCGCAGCCCGGCCTTCGACAGGCCGAGCATCCCTTCCACCGCGACCGCCAGGTCGGCGGGCGGCAGTGCCATCAGCATCTCGTCGTCGGACACGCCGCCGTAGCGGCGTTCGGCGTAGCATGGGATGGACAGGCACGGCGCGCGGTCGCGCAGCGCGCGACCCCAGGAATCGGCGCAGGCGCTCTCCCCGGTGATGGAGAAGTCGAACCGCTTGTAGTTGCGCCACTGCAGCCCGTTGATGAACAGGATCATCTGCGCGGGGTTCGCGTAGAACAGGCAGATGTCGGGCGGGTCGAGCCGCGCGCTGCGCAGCGGGGAGACGACCAGGCCAGCGTAGCGCGGCGGGACGCGCGGCATCTGCGCCTGGTGCAGCGCGGCGGCCTCGCGATTCTCGAACCAAACGCCTTCGAACTTGCGGCCCGACAGATACAGCTCGGAAGGTTCGTTCAGGCCGATCACGCCGCCGCAGTTCGAGAAGCCGGGGACGTTCTCGTGCGCGATGCCCATGGTGAAGCCGGCGATGCGCGCCTGCGTCACCAGCTGGCAGGTGGAGAATTTCCGGCCCTCGGGCGGTCGCCGCAGGCCGGGCACGGCGGCCATCGCCTCGGCGCTCTCGAACAGCTTCATGCCGAAGGGCAGGGTCCTCAGGCGCAGCAATTCGGTCAGCTGGCGGGCGAGCTCGGCGACCTGCTTCGCGTCGAGCGGCAGCGCCTCGGCGGCCGGTGGGGCATCGTTCATGGTGTTTCCTCCTGCGGCGCGGCATCCGGGCCGCGTGGGCATCGCGATGATGCACGGCTTCGCCCAGGCGTCACCACCATCGCCGGCGCGCGGCGCGCGGGCAGGGCGTGGAGGCTGCGGACTGCATGGGCGCGGGTGGCGGACGAATATGTCCGCGTCGATGTGCCAGCGCAGTACGGCAGGGCCAGAAAGCAGTCAGCCGCCGACCCCGTAGTAAGGGGGTCGGCGGCTTAAGCGGCGCCAGCTGTTTGGGGTCAGGCTGCTGGCACGGCTTCCCGGGCGGCCGCCATGGCCGCGAAGGGGCATCCCTGGCCGCGGCGGGCGCGGCGGATCTCGGCGGCGTAATGGCCCGGCTGGTGGTCCTCGACCATCGCGGGGGCGACCACGCTCGAACGATAGGCATCCCATTCCGCATCGCCCCACTGCGTGAAGGCGTCGGTCACGGAATGCGCGTTCATCACCGCATCGGCATAGGCGAATTGCGGGATCGGCTGCACCTGCAGGATGGGGCGGAGCTGGTTGATCTCGACCGGCGTGTCGGTGCGCGTCAGGCGGATGTTGGTGAACAGCGGGCCGAACCACTTGTCGAATTCCACCACGCCTTCGAACTGCTCGTAGTGGGGCGAGCGCGGCAGGTTGGCGGGCGTGCGCGACAGCAGGGACCAGCCGGGCGCGGTGCGCACGAACAGGCCGGTCCACATCTGCACGACGCCAGGTTCCGGCAAGCCGGTCAGTAAGGGAGGGGAGAAGCCGCGGATATCCTCCGGCACTTCCTCGTCGAAGCGGGCGCGGAAATGCGGGTACTGCACGGCGCCGAGGCCGAGCGGCATCCATTCGTGCTCGAGTTCCTCGCAGGTCCAGTGTACCTCGTGCCCGTCCCACATCAGGCTGAGGTCGAGCGGCGCGGTGATGTGCCAGCCGAAGCCGGCGGCGGTGGTGACCGCATCGCAGTAGCGGAAGGCGCGCGTCGGCAGGCCGCCCAGGGCGGATCGATCGGCGCGTTCGGGCGCCGGGATGCCGGGGATCAGGCGGTGGAAGGCGACGATCGGCGTCTTGTCCGGGGCCATGGTGCGGGTCCTTGGCGGTGCGGTCAGGCAGACAGGGGCGGGGGCTCCCGCGCGGGGAGCCCCCAGCTCCGGGGATCAGCCGCGGCGCATGCCGGCGCCGGTGCGGACGGTGCCCTTGTCGGCGACGGAGGCCTTCGGGGTGCGCATGCCGGCGCCGGTGCGGACGGTGCCCTTGTCGGCGACGGAGGCCTTCGGGGTGCGCATGCCGGCGCCAATGCGGACGGTGCCCTTGTCGGCGACGGAGGCGGGGATGGCGGCCATGGGAGGATGCTCCGGGTTTCTGATTTCGATCTGGCGGCGCCAGACGGCCGGAACGTGAAGGTCAGGCAGCGCGAAAGCAAGTAATCTTTCCTACTTGATAGTATTATTATTCCCAATATAATGTAGGAATAGGAAAACGATCAGTATCTACGGCACCGCCGTGGTTCAAAGGCCCTCACCATGACTCAACCGAACGCTGCATTCATGCAGCGATGACGTAGGTCACGCGAAAATAACGGGGGAAGATACAACCTATTAGTTATTCACAGGGTCTGTTCATCGCGGGTTGCGCTTCGTGTCCGGCATGCACTCGGCAATCCCCCGAATCACCACGGCCGAAAACGCCGGATGCGGCGCGCAGGCCAAGGTGGGTGGGCGCCGGCCCCACGTTTGGTAAACGACTTCCCAGGCGTTATGACAGCGTGAGCATGTCAGAGATCATCGGCCGTGTCGGGCAGGACGACAGACCTTCCCGGGAGCCCGTCCTGCCCGAAGGCGCCCTCGGCGCCCTGCCCGCCATAAGGCTGCGGATCACCATGCTTGGCCGCCTGGATGTGCGATCCTTCACGGGCGACCCGCTGCTGCCGCGGTCGCGCAAGACGCGCGGCGTGCTGGCCGTGCTCGCCATCGAATCGCCCGAACCGGTGTCGCGCCAACGCCTGGCCGACCTGCTGTGGTCCCGCCGCGGCGAGGAACAGGCCCGCGGCTCCCTCCGCCAGGCCCTGCACGAATTGCAGGAGGCGCTGGGCGAATGGGGCAAGGGGTTGATAGTCGCGACGCGCGAGACCGTCGCGCTCAACACCACCGGGGTCTGGATCGACGCCCGCGAACTGCCCCGCATCGCCCGCGACAAGCCGGAGGCGCTGAACCTGCTCCAGGCCGAGCTGCTGTCGGACCTCGACAGCCTCGATGCCGCCTTCGATGCCTGGCTGATCGACCAGCGCCGCCGCCTGCGCGAAGCCGCCCTGGATGCCGCCACCACCCGCCTTGCCGTCGCCACCAGCGCCGAGGCGCGCGCGCAGGAAGCCCGTCGCGTGCTGGCCATCGACGCCGCGCAGGAACCGGTCTGGCGCACCCTGATCCGCGCCGAGGCCGAGCGCGGCGACCGCGGCGCCGCCTTCGCCGCCTGGGAGGAATGCCGCCGCGTCTTCGCCGAACGCTTCCGCGGCGCGCCATCGCCCGAGACCTCTGCGCTGGCCGAGTCGCTGCGCGGCGAGGTGGCGACCCCGCCGCCGCGCCCGGTCCGCCGCAGCACCACCCGCGGCGCGCGACTCGGCGTCATGCCCTTCCGCGTGCTGGGGGAAGGGTCGGATGCCGAGGTCTCGCTCGGCCTGGCCGGCGAGATCACCGCCGCGCTGGCGCGCTTCCGCTGGCTGGTGCTGGTGGACAGTTCCTCCCTGGCCGCCGCCGAGCGCAAGGAGGGCGTGAACGATGAGCTGGACCTCGACTTCAGCCTGTCGGGCACCGTGCAGCGCGCCGGGGACCGCGTGCGCGTCACGCTGCGCCTGACCGACCACCGCCCGCCCGATGCCGTGGTCTGGGCCGAGCGCTTCGACCGCGACGCCGGCGACATCCTGGTGCTGCAGGACGAGATCGCCGCCGAGGTGGTGGCCCGCGTCGACCCCGAGATCCTGCTGATCGAGGCGAATCGCGCCGCGGCGCGGCCGCATGTCGATGCGACCGCCTACGACCTGCTGCTGCGCGCCATCCCGGCGATCTACCGGCTCGACCGGCAATCCTACGAACTGGCCGGGGCGCTGCTGTCGGAGGCGACGCGCCTTGAACCGGACTATGCGCCGGCCTTCGCCTGGCATGCCTATTGGCACCTGTTCCTGGTCGGCCAGGGCTGGGCGATTGCCGGCGAGGAGGTGCTGGCGAAAAGCGAGGAGCTTGCCTCCCGCGCCGTGGCGCTGGACCCGTCGGATGCCCAGGCGCTGGCCATCCTGGGCCATGTGCGCGCCTTCCTGCACCACCGCGTGGCCGAGGCCGTCACGCTGTACGAGCGCGCCCTGGCACTGAACCCGAACCTGCCCATGGCCTGGGTCTTCTCGGCGCTGACGCTGTCCTATCGCGGCGAGCACACCGAGGCGCTGCGCCGCTGGGACAAGTACAAGAAGCTGGCGCCGCTGCATCCGCACGCCTTCTTCTTCGACGCCGCGCGGCTGGTCCCCCTGCTGATGCTGCGCCGCTTCGAGGAGGTGGACGCCGATGCGCGCCAGGTGACGGCGCTGCATGCCGGCTTCACCTTCCCCTACAAGCTGTGGCTGTCGGCGCTGGGGCATCTGGGCCGGCGCGACCAGGCGGCCGAGGTGCTGGCGAAGCTGATCGTCCTCGAGCCCGACTTCAACATCCGCAAGGCGCGCGAGCGATCGCCCTTGCAACTGCCGGCCGAGCTCGACTTCTACGTCGCGGGGCTGCGCCTGGCCGGGCTGGTCTGAACCGCCCGGCGGTATCGGCGCGCAACGCCCTTGCAGCGGGTGCGCGTGACGTGCCGCCGTGCCTATAGCGGGCGGATCGCATCCCCCGGGCGGATGGTCCCGCCCTTGACGATCAGGCAGTTCAGCCCCGAGCGGTTGATCAGCGGCTTGAACACCTTCTTGCCGAGCAGGTCCTCGAGGTACTGGCACGGCACGTTCAAACGCCCGCCGACCAGCACCACGTCTCCCACGCGGAATTCCCGCCCGACGAGGTGGTTGAGCGGCACGCCGGCGACGGTGAGGTTGCGCCGCGTCTCGTGCGGCGGCAGGTCGATGCCGTGGTCGCGCTTGAGCGCGTCCAGCGTTTCCATCTCGATCAGCGTGACCTGGCGGTCGGGCGCGGGCTTGTGGCTGTAGGTGCCGCGCGCGGTGGCGTAGCGGTCGCCCTCGATGCCCAGGCCCTCGACCAGGCGCGCGGCATCCAGTTCCTGCATGGGTGCCGAGGCCTCGGCCGAGATGTGGATGGCGAGCAGGACGCCGGAGAAGTCGTGGCTCATCGCAGCAGCTCCGCCGCGGCGCGCAGCAGGGCGCCATCCGGGTTCCACAGGGATTCCAACACGCGGAAATGATCCGCACCGGGGATGGGAATGAGCGGGCCGGGCGCCTGCGCCTCGGCGCGGATGCGGTGGAAGGTGCGGGACTGGCGGCGCAATTCCGGCAGTTCCGCACCGCCGTATGCGACCGCGATCGGCTTGTTCACGACGGGGCGGCGGATCGGCGAGAGGTCGGCGATCTCGGCCTCTGTCAGCCGCAGCTTTTCGTTCAGGTGGGTATCGCGGACGGGCGCGAGGTCGAAGATGCCCGACATCGCCAGCGCTGCCGTGACCGATGGGTGCTCGGCCGCCAGCGCCGCCAGGTGCCCGCCGGCCGACCAGCCCGAAACCACGACCGGCCCGGCAATGCCATGCCCGGGCCCTTCGGCGGAGAGCCAGTCCAGCGCGCGGCTGATCTGCCAGGCGATGGTGGTCAGCGAGGCATCCGGTGCGAGCGTGTAGCCCGGCAGCGCGGCTGACCAGCCCATGGCCAGGGCGCCCTGGGCGAGGATGGCGAAATCCTCCCGCCGGTTGCGCTGCCAATAGCCGCCATGGATGAAGACCAGGCAGGGCGCGGCGCGGTCGCGGCCGGGGAAGAGGTCCCATTTCTCGCGCTCGGCCTCGCCATAGGGCAGGTCCAGGTGGCCGCCATGCGCCGCGCGGAAGGGCGCTGAGAGCGCATTGCGCGCGGCGATCTGCTCGGCGCTGTCGGCGACCATGCCGGTGTTGTCGTAGGCGTCATCGCGCCGCTTCTGCGGCCAGCCGGCCCAGCCTTCCGGCACTGCGAAGGGCGAGGTCATGGCGCGATGACCTTCACCGGCGCGCCGGCGTTGAAGGCCAGCACGGCCTCCACCGTGCCCTCGTAATAGGCGCGGTAGTTCTGCTGCGTGACGTAGCCGAGATGCGGCGTCAGCACGGTGTTGGGCGCCGAGAGGATCGGGTGGTCCTTGGGCAGCGGTTCGATGTCGAAGACATCGATGCCCGCGCCGGCGATGGTGCCGGCCTTGAGGGCCGCGATCAGCGCATCCTGGTCGATCAATGGCCCGCGCGAGGTGTTCACGATGTAGGCGGTGGGTTTCATCTGCGCGAGGTCGGCGGCGCCGATGATGCCGCGCGATCGGTCGGACAGCACAAGGTGCAGCGTGACCACATCGGCGGTGGAGAGCAGCGTCGCCTTGTCGACGCGCGTGACGCCGACCTCGGCGGCGCGTTCGGCGGTCAGGTTGGTGCTCCAGGCGATCACCTTCATGCCGAGCGCGAGGCCCACCTTCGCCGCGCGCGCGCCGAGCTTGCCCAGGCCGATGATGCCGAGCGTGCGCCCCTCCGTCCCCCAGCCCACCGAGGTCTGCCACTGGCCGGCGCGCAGGGCGGCCTGCTGCGCCGGCAGGTCGCGCATCAGGTTCAGGATCAGCCCCCAGGTGATATCCGTGGTCGGGTCGCCGGAGGAGCCGGTGCCGCAGAACACAACGCCACGCTCGGCGCAGGCCTCGGCATCGATGGAGCGGTTGCGCGCGGCCGTGGTGATGAGCAGCCGCAGGTTGGGCAGCGATTCGATCAGCGAGCGCGGGAAGGGCGTGCGTTCGCGCATCGCCAGGATGGCGTCGAACGGTGCGAGGCGCTGCACCAGCGCGGCGCGGTCGGTGATGGTGTCGCGGAACACCGTGATCTCGACGCCGGGCAGCTTGTCCCACGGGCCCATGGACATCGCCACGCCCTGGTAGTCGTCGAGGATGGCAAGGCGCTTGATGGCATCGGGCATGGGTCGTCTCCTGGTTCGTTGCGCGTGCATGGCGCGCGGGCGCGCCGCGCGCAAGCGGGGGTCAGCCGGGGGTGATGCCGGCGAGCGCGGCGCGCAGGTTGGCGGGCAGGGGGGTGGGCGTCTTCTGTGTCGCGCGATCCACATAGACATGCACGAAATGGCCCTCGGCCGCGGCGATGTCGTCCTCGCCGCGGAAGATGCCGATCTCGTAGCGCACCGAGGTATTGCCGGCGCGGCCACAGCGCAGGCCCGCCGTGACGGTGTCGGGGAAGGCGATGGGCGCGAAGTAGCGGCACTGGGTTTCCACCACCAGGCCGATCACCGGCGCGGTCGGGATGTGCAGGAAGCCGGTATCCATCAGGAAGCGCGCCACCACCGTGTCGAACCACGAGTAGTAGGTGACGTTGTTCACATGCCCATAGACGTCGTTGTCCATCCAGCGCGTCGGGATGGGCAGGAAGAAGCGGTAGTCGGCGCGTGTGCCGCGGTCCTTCGCCATGGTCACTGACCCAAGGCGCGGGAGACGATGGCCTGGTCCACGCAGTCCTCGAAGGCGGGGGCGCCCTTGATGATGCCGGCCGATCGCATCGCGCCCTGCAACTGGTCGAAGGCGGCGCGCGGGAAATGCGGCGTGGGCGACCACAGCGCGAGGGACTGGTAGCGCGCGAGCGATGCCGTGAGTGCCTCGCGCGGCACATCGGGGAACATCGGCGCGACGGTGGCGGCGATCTCGGCCGGCGGGGCCTCGGCGACCCAGGCCAGCGCGTCCGCCATCGCGCGGATCATGGCGGCGAATTCCTCGGCGCGTTCGGCGATGCGCGCCTCGGTCGCGTAGAAGGCGGTATAGGCGGAAGGGCCGCGATCCGCGGCGCGGTGCCAGACCGACAGGCCCGCGGCCTCGGCCAGCGCGGCGTGCGGTTCGAACACCTGCGCGACATCGAGGCGGCCTTCGCGCACCGCCGCGGTGTTCTCCGCCATGGAACAGTCGGTCACGCGGTCCAGCGCATCGGGGTCGATGCCGGCCTGGCGAATGTCGTCCTGCAGGCACCACCAGGGGGTGGGCACCTCGCTGACCGTGCCGAAGCGCAGGCCTTGCAGGTCGGCCAGGGTGAAGCCCGGCCGCGCGCCGCGCCCGACCAGCAGGAAGGGGTCCTTCATCACCACCGCGCAGAAGGACCGCAGCGGGCAGGCGGGGTCGCGGTCGCGCAGCAGCATGGGGCGCATCGGGCCGGACCAGGCGATGTCGGCCGCGCCGGAGAGGAGGTTGTCGGCGGCTTTGGTGGGGTCGCCGGCGGTGTCGCGCTTCACCTCGACACCCTGCGCCGCGAACAAACCGCGCGCCTCGGCAACGTAGAATGGCGCGTAGAACACGGCGCGGAAGGGTTCGTTGAGGATGATGGGCTGCAAGGCGGGTCCCCCGGATGGTGCCGCGCATCCTGCGCAGGCCCGGCGCGTTGCGCCAGTCGTGCAGGCGCCGCATGGCCCGCGCGGCAGCCCCGCCGATTCGCCGCTGGCGCGACCTGGGAAGAACGCGGCATAACCCCCTGCCCGGACAGGGGGGAGCCCCCGAGCCCTTCGCCGGGTTTCGTGAACCCGCTATATCTGGTGTGTGTCCGCGCCTTGGGCCACAATCTCTTGGTATCGACCGCGCTGATCCAATACTCGGGAAGCCTCATGTCCGCCGCGCCTCGGCCCGAACCATCGACCCGCCTGGAGCCGTTCCGCCTGCGCGGCGCGAACTTCAATCTGCTCGTGCTGCGCCTGCTGGACCCGCGGCCGGAGGCGGTGGTGCCGGCGATCGGTGACCAGTTCCGCCGCGCGCCCGGGTTCCTGCGGTTTGCGCCGATCGTGATCGGGCTGGGTGACCTCGATGTGCCGCCGGGCAGCGTCGATTTCGGCGGGCTGATCGAGGGGCTGCGCGGGCTGGAGATCGTGCCCATCGGCACCACCGGCGGCACGGCCGAGATGCGCAACGCCGCGATGGCCTTCGGCCTGCCGCCGATCCGCAGCACCGGCGGCAAGGAGGCCGACGAACCCGTGCCGGCCGTGGCCGCCGCGCCGGCCGAACCGATGGCCCCGCCGCCCGCCCCGCCGCCGCCCGCGGGCATGGCGCGGCCGACCATGATCGTCGATCAGCCGGTGCGCGCCGGGCAGCGGGTCTGGGCGCAGGGCGGCGACCTGGTGGTGACCTCGACCGTGAATGCGGGGGCGGAGGTGATCGCGGACGGCAACATCCATGTCTATGGCGCGCTGCGCGGGCGGGCCATCGCCGGCGGCGGAGACAATGCCGAGGCAAGGATCTTCGCGCAGAATTTCGACCCCGAGCTCGTTTCCATCGCCGGCTACTACGCGGTGCGCGACGGGCTCGCGGGGGCGCCGATCGGCAAGGCCGTGCAGGTGCGCCTGACCGGCGAGCGCATGCGCTTCGACCCGATCGGCTGATGTGATTTCAAGGAGGCAGGGGACATGGCACAGGTCGTCGTCGTCACATCGGGCAAGGGGGGCGTGGGCAAGACCACATCCTCGGCAGCCTTCGCCACCGGTCTCGCGCAGCGGGGCAAGAAGACCGTCGTCATCGACTTCGACGTCGGCCTGCGCAACCTCGACCTCATCATGGGGGTCGAGCGTCGCGTGGTGTTCGACATCGTCAACGTCATCAGCGGCGAGGCGCGGCTGAACCAGGCGCTGATCCGCGACAAGCGCGTGGACACGCTGTCCATCCTCCCGGCCAGCCAGACGCGCGACAAGGATGCGCTGACGCGCGAGGGCGTGCAGAAGATCATCGAGGAGCTGTCGAAGGACTTCGACTACATCTTGTGCGACAGCCCCGCCGGCATCGAGAAGGGGGCGCTGCTGGCGCTGTATTTCGCCGACCAGGCGATCGTGGTGACCAACCCGGAAGTGTCTTCCGTGCGGGACTCCGACCGCATCCTCGGCGTGCTGCAATCCCGTTCGAAGCGCGCCGAGGAAAAGAAGGAACCGGTGCGCGAGCACCTGCTGGTGACCCGCTTCGACCCGGTGCGCGTCGAGCGCGGCGAGATGCTGAAGCTCGAGGATATCCGCGAGATCCTGTCGATCCCGCTGCTCGGCGTGATCCCTGAGAGCGAAAGCGTGCTCAAGGCCTCCAACACCGGCACGCCGGTGATCATGGATGCCGAGAGCATGGCCGGCCAGGCCTATGCCGACGCGGTATCGCGCTTCCTCGGCGAGGAGAAGCCGCACCGCTTCATCGAGGTCGAGAAGAAGGGCATCTTCAAGCGGCTGTTCGGGGGGAGGGCCGCGTGATGAGCTGGATCGATTTCTTCCGCGGCCAGCGCAAGCCCGACAGCAGCGCCTCCGCCGCCAAGGAGCGCCTGCAGATCGTGCTGGCGCATGAGCGCATCGGGCGCACGCGCGAGGATTTCCTGCCGAAGCTGCAGCAGGAGCTGGTGGCGGTCGTGGCGCGCTATGTCGCGATCGACGCGGGCAAGGTGAACGTGAACCTAGACCGCGGCGGCGACATGTCGACGCTGGCGATCGAGATCGAACTGCCGGCGCCGGCGGCGATGCGCGTCGTCGCGGCGGCGCGCTGAGGCGAAGGGCGACCGCCGCGCGCTGACACCCTGGCGCCACGGACACCCCTGCGGCAGACTGCGCCGCAGGGGGAAACATGGTCGACCGCATCGCCTGCACGCATACCGGCAGCCTGCCGCGCCCGCCGTCGCTGACCCGCCTGCATGCGCGGCGCGCGCGCGGCGAGGCGATCGGCGCCGATGAGGTCGCCGCCGCCGCCCGCGCCGCAGTGGCCGAGATCGTCCCGCGCCAGGTCGCCTGCGGGCTCGACATCGTCAACAACGGCGAGCAGGGGCGCGAATCCTTCGTGCTGTATCTGCGCGACCGGCTGACCGGGCTGGGGGGCGAGAGCCTGCGCGGCGGCTGGGCGGACGTCGAGGCCTATCCCGAATTCAAGGCGGAGGTCGTCGCCGCCAATGTGGGCAAGGAGACGGCGAGCATGACCGCCAACCTCCCCGCCGCGATCGGCGAGGTGCGCTACATCGGCGCCGCCGCGATGCAGGCGGAAGTCGAGGAATTCCGCGCCGCGCTTGCTGCAACGCGGCCGGGTCCGGCCGGGGCCTTCCTGGCCGCGCCTTCGCCGGGCATCGTCGCCTCGGTCGTGCAGAACCGGCACTACGACAGCGAGGAAGCCTATCTCGCCGCGCTGGCCGATGCGCTGGCGCATGAATACCGCGCCATCCTTGATGCCGGCTTCACGCTGCAACTGGATTGCCCGGACTTGGCGCTGGAGCGTCACGGCTCCTACCAGGACCGGCAGCTGTCGGACTTCATCGCCTTCTGCGAGCGTGTGGTGACCGCGATCAACCGCGCCATCGCCGGCCTGCCGCGCGATCGCATCCGGCTGCATGTCTGCTGGGGCAATTACGAGGGCCCGCACGATGCCGACGTGCCGCTCGCCGAGATCCTGCCCGTCGTGTTGCAGGCCAAGGTTGGCGGCTTCGTGCTGCCCTTCGCGAACCCGCGCCACGCGCATGAGCATCGCTGCTTCCTGAAGACGCCGCTGGCCGACGACCAGGTGCTGGTGGCCGGCGTGATCGACACGCTGACCAACTTCGTCGAGCACCCCGAGGTCGTCGCCGAACGGCTGGAGCGCATCGCGCACAGCATCGGCGATCCGACGCGCCTGATGGCCGGCACCGACTGCGGCTTCGACACCGCCGCGGGGCGCGGGCGCGTGGCGCGGGACGTGGTCTGGGCCAAGCTGCGCGCCATGTCGGAGGGCGCGCGCATCGCCTCTGATCGTCTGTTCGCGCGGCGCTGAGGCCATGTGCTGGCTGTGCACCCTGCGCCGACCGCCGCCGCCGAAACCACAAGAACCCACCGGGAGAAAGCCGATGTTCCGTCGCACCCTTGCAGCCCTCGCGGCACTTGCCGGCTTCGCCGCGCTGCCGGCGGAAGCGCAGGCCCCCGCCTGGCCACGCGGCCAGGTGCGGATCATGGTGACTTATCCGCCCGGCGGCACCAGCGACTTCGTCGCGCGCTTCCTGGCGCAGCACCTGCAACAGCAGACCGGCCAGCCCTTCGTGGTCGAGAACCGGTCGGGCGGCGGCGGCGTCATCGGCTGGACCGCGGCGGTGCGTGCGCCGGCGGATGGCACGACCTTCCTGCTGACCGACAATTCGCTGGCCACCGCGCCGCCGCTGCATCCGACGCTGGGCTTCGACATCCTGACGGACTTCACGCCGGTCTCGCTGCTGGTGGACTACCCGACGGTTTTCGTCGTGCCGGGCGATTCGCCCGCGCGGTCGCTGCGCGACGTGGTGGAGGCCGCCCGCGCGCGGGGCGCCGAGGCCGGGTTCTACGGGTCGATGGGGGCGGGCTCGTCGCCGCATCTGTACATGGAATACCTCCAGGACGCCGCGAATTTCCGCCTGACGCATGTGCCGTATCGCGGCATGGGGCCGGCCTTTGCTGACTTGCTTGCAGGGCGCGTCGGGCTGCTGATCGCCGCACCGCCGACCGTGCTGGGCGCGGTGCGCGACGGGCGTGCGCGCGCTGTCGCGATCGGCACCACCGGCGGGCGCATCCCCGCACTGCCCGACGTGCCGACGGCGCGTGAGCAGGGCTTCGATTTCAGCTATTCCTTCTGGTACGGCGTGCTGGCGCCGCGCGGCCTCGACCCCGCGATCGTCGCGCGCATGCAGCAGGAGATCGCGCGCTTCCTGGCGAACCCCGAGGTGCAGGAGCGCTTCCGCCAGCAGGGCGCCACCACCGTCGGCGGTGATGGCCCTGCGCTGCGCCAGGTGATGGAAGGCGAGTTGGCGCGCTGGAGCGAGGTGATCCGCGTGAAGGGCATCACGCTCCAGAACTGATACCTCCGGCGCCTTTGCCGAAGGTATCTGCGCGCAGGGTCGGCGTGGCGGCTGCGCGCGAAACCAACGCCATGCCGGCGGCCTCGCGAACGCTTTTACGTGTGCCGGCGTGTGGCCGCTGGCATGAGCGCGGCCTCCGTGACGTCTTCCGCCACCAGGCCGGCGAAGCCCGGCGCGTGGGTGATGGCGCCGGCGGAGAGCATCGCGGTCTGCAACCGCTCCAGCGCCTCCGGCGGGAAGCGCGGCGTGGTGGTCCAGACGCCGAGCGCGCGGTAGCGGTCGATCGCGCGCGCCGCGGCCGGGCGGTCCAGCGCGTCGAAGAAGGGCGCGATGGTGTCGAGGATCTCCTCGGCCGTCGCGCTCGCGAACCAACTGAGCGTGGCGGCAAGCCCGCGCACCATCGCCTCGCAGGCTTCACGCTTTGCGGCGATGACGTCGTTGCGGCCGTAGAAGGCGGTGTAGGAGGTCGGGCCGCGGCTCGCCTGTGCGTACCAGACATGGCCTGTGCCGGCGATCTCCATGGCGCTGACCAGTGGTTCGAACAGCTGCGCGACATCGAGCGTGCCGTCGGCCACCGCCGCCATGTTCTCGCTCATGCTGCGGCCGGTCACGCGCGTCACGCGATCCGGGTCGAGGCCGACGCGGCGGATGTCGTCCTGCAGGCACCACCACGGCGTCGGCACCTCGCTCACGCTGCCGAGCGTCAGCGTCGCGAGGTCCGTCAGCGCGAAACCGGGGCGCGGGGTGCGACCCACCAGCAGGAAGGGATCGCCCATCACTACCGCGCCGAACAGGCGCAGCGGACAGGCGTGGTCCTTGTCATGCGCCAGCAGCAGACGCATCGGCCCGCCCCAGGCGAGGTCGGCGCGCCCTTCCAGCACGGCATCGGTCTGCAATGAGATGCCGGGGCTGTCGATGAAGCGCACTTCCACGCCCTCGGCCGCATAGGCGCCGCGCGCGAGCGCCGCGTAGAACGGCGCGTAGAACAGGCCGCGAAAAGGTTCCTGGAGGCTGATCTGGTGCATGCTGGTCCCGGGGCTGGTGTCCGCGGCAGGGTGGCGTAACCTGCGCGCGCCGCCAACCGCCCGGGAGCACATCATAATGAATCGTCGCGCGCTGCTTGCCACGCCCGCCCTCGCCATGGCCGCGCCCGCGCGCGCGCAGGATCGCTGGCCGAACCGTCCGATCCGCCTCATCATCCCGGTCGGCGTCGGCGGCGTGACGGATATCGTGGGCCGCGTCATGGCGGAGGCGCTGAGCCCCATCCTGGGCCAGCCCGTGGTGCCCGAGAACGTGGTCGGTGCGGGCAGCGCGATCGGCGCGGCCGCCTTCGCGCGGCTGCCGGCGGATGGCAATGCCATCATGATCGGCACCATCAACCACGCGCTGATGCGCGCGATGAACCCGGATTTCCCGTTGGATCCGGCGGCGGATTTCAAGCCCTTCGCGCTGGTGTCGCGCCAGCCCTTCCTGCTGGCGGTGAACCCGTCCGTGCCGGCGCGCGACGTGCCGGAACTGATGGCTTGGCTGCGCGCGCAGGGCGATGCGGTGAATTTCGGTTCGACCAATCCTGGCGCGGCCAATCACCTGGCGGGCGAATTGCTGAAGCAGATTGCCGGCCTGACCTACACCATCGTGCCGTATCGCACGGCGGCGCTGGCGGTGCAGGACCTGGTGGCGGGGCGCGTGCAGCTCACCATCGACAGCCCGTCGATGCTGACGCCGTTGGTGCAGGGTGGGCAGGTACGCGGGCTGGCGGTGTCGTCGGGCGAAGCCTCGGCGCTGCTGCCCGGTGTGCCGCCCATCGCGCAGGCGGTGCCGGGGTATGACCTGACGGTGTGGCAGGTGCTGTTCGCGCGGCCGGGCACGCCGGCACCGGTGGTGGCGGCGCTGGAAGCGGCCGCGGCGCGCGCGCTGGCCGACCCGGCGGTGCAGGAGAGGCTGCGGCGGTCGGGCGTCGACACCTGGCCGGACAACTCGGCCGCTGCGGCGGAGCGCCTGGTGCGCGCCGAGGTCGAACGCTGGGCGCCGGTCGGCGCACGCATCCGGGCCGGGGGCTGAACCATGGCCTATGAAGGCATCCGCGCGCATCGCCCGCTGATCATGGGGCGCCGCGGCGCGGTCGCGACGAACCATCCGGTCGCGACGCAGGCGGGGTTGGATGTGCTGCGCGCCGGCGGGTCGGCGGCGGATGCGGCGGTCGCGGTGTCGCTGACGCTGGGCGTGGTGGAGCCGCACATGTCGGGCCTCGGCGGCGATGGCTTCTATCATCACTGGTCGGCGAAGACCGGGCGTGCGGAAACCTTCGCCGGCACCGGACAGGCGCCGGCCGCGGCGACGGTCGCGCGGTATCGCGCGGAGGGCGGCGTGCCCAATCGCGGCCCGCTGTCGATCCAGACGCCGGGCAAGCTTGCGGGCCTCGCGGCGCTGCATGCGGCGCATGGGGCGAAGACCTGGGGCGCGCTGTTCGGCGCGGCGGTGGAAGCGGCGCGCGACGGCTTCGCCGCCACGCATGCGCTGCGCCATTTCATCGGAGACAACCACGCCATCATCGATGCGGATGCGACGAGCCGCACGATCTGGCGGCCGGGTGACGCCGTGCCGCCGGTCGGCACCGTCATCGCGCAGCCGGCGCTGGCGGCGACGCTGCAACGCATCGCGGCGGGCGGCGCGCAGGATTTCTACACCGGCGGCGTTGCGCGCGACCTGGCCGCGGACCTTGCCGATGTCGGCGCGCTGCCGGTGGAAGGCGACCTGGCGGCCGTGAAGCCACTGCTCGCACCGCCCGTCGGCATCGCGTGGCGCGGCTTCGAGGTGCGGCAGACGCCGGCACCCTCGATGGGCTTCGCGATGCTCCAGATGTTGCGGATCATCGAGGGGCAGGACCTCGCCGCGCTCGGCTGGGGTTCGCCAGCGCTGCTGCACCTGATGATCGAGGCGAAGAAGCGCGCCTTCCTCGACCGCGAGGCCGAGGCCGGTCGCGAGGCGCCGGATTTCGCCGCGCTGCTGTCGGATGCGCGGCGCGATGCGCATGTCGGGGCAATCGGCGAACGCGCCGCGACGCTCCCGGTGCGCGCGATGGCGGAAGCCGACACCACCTATTTCTGCGTGGTCGATGCCGACGGCAACGCAGTCTCCGCCATCCAGTCCATCAATGGCGCCTTCGGCTCCGGCGTGACCGGCAAGCGCACCGGCATCCTGCTGAACAACCGCATGTCCTACTGGCATCTCGAGGACGGGCACGCGAACCAGCTCGCACCCGGGCGGCGCGTGCGCCACACCATGAACGCGCCGATGGTGATGAAGGACGGCAAGCCCTGGATGGTCTTCGGCACGCCCGGTGCCGACAACCAGGTGCAGGTGAATTTCCAGGTGCTGGTGTCCTGCGCGGTGTTCGGCTTCGACCCGCAGCAGGCGCTGGAGGCGCCGCGCTGGACGTCTTCGCAGCCGGGCCAGGAATCCAACTACCCGCATGGCGGCGGCGATGTGCTGACCATCGAGCGCGGCTTCGGCGAAGCCACCATCGCCGCGCTGCGTGAACGCGGACACCAGGTGAAGGTGGTGGGCGACCTTGAGGGCGCGTGCTCGGTCGCGGCAATCCGCGTGCTGGAGAACGGCGTGCGGATGGGCGCGTCCGATCCGCGGCGCGACGGCTGGGCGGGCGCGTGGTGATGCACGAGGGCTTGCCGCGGCGCAGCAGGCGCGACTAGGCTCGCTGCGGGATGCTTCGCTTTTTTCTCCGACGCTTCGCGGTCGCGGTGCTCGTCGCGCTGACGGTGCTCACGCTCGCCTTCATGCTGACGCGGCTGTCGGGCGACCTTGCCATTTCCATCGCCGGGCCGAACGCGACCGCCGAGGATGTCGAGACGATCCGCCGCGTCTATGGCCTCGATCGCCCGGTCTGGGTGCAGTATTTCGACTGGCTTGGCCGCGCCGTGCAGGGCGATTTCGGCGAGAGCTATTTCTTCCGCGACCGTGTGGCGAACCTGATCGGCAGCCGCATGCCGGTGACGCTGACGCTCGGGCTGGTCGGGCTGGTCATCGCGCTGGTGGTGTCGCTGCCGCTCGGCATCCTGGCGGCGGTGCGCGAGGGGTCCTGGGTGGATCGCGCGGTCGCGCTCTTCGCGATGATCGGGCAGGCGATGCCGTCCTTCTGGCTGGGGCTGGTGCTGATGATCGTCTTCGGCCTGCAGCTGGGCTGGCTGCCGATCTCGGGCGTCGAGAGTTGGGACGGCTTTGTTCTGCCGGGCGTGGTGCTGGCGTTTTCCGCCATCCCGTCGCTCACGCGCCTCACGCGGTCAGGCATGATCGAGGCGCTGTCGTCGGACTATATCCGCACCGCGCGCGCCAAGGGGCTGTCGCGGCTGTCGATCCTGGTCAAGCACGGGTTCCGCAACGCGGCGATCCCGGTGGTGTCGATCGCGGCGGTGCAACTCGGTTTCATGCTCGGCGGGTCAGTGGTGATCGAGACGGTCTTCGCGCTGCATGGGGTGGGCTTCCTGGCCTGGGAAAGCATCAGCAAGAACGACTTCCCGGTGGTGCAGGCGGTGGTGCTGGTGCTGGCGCTGATCTACATCGCGCTGACCCTGCTGGCGGACCTGCTGAACGCGGTGCTCGACCCAAGGCTTCGCACGGCATGAGCGGCGCGGTGATGCCCATGACGCGCGGCGGGCGGCTGCTGCGCAATCCGGGCTTCATGGTGGGGGCGGCGATCGTCGGCTTCACCGCCATCATCGCGATCCTCGCGCCCTGGATCGTGCCCTATGATCCTTTCGCGATCGACCTTCAGCGCCGGCTGGTGCCGCCATCCTTCATGGAGGGTGGGGTTCCGCAGAATTTCCTCGGTACCGACCAGCTGGGGCGGGACTACCTCTCGCGGCTGATCTACGGCGCGCGGATATCGATGGTGATTGGCGTGCTGACCGTCATCACATCGGGGCTGATCGGCATCACCATGGGGGTGCTGGGCGGGTTCTACGGCGGGAAGATCGACGATTTCGTGGTGTTCTGCATCACCACGCGGCTGTCGATCCCGGCGGTGCTGGTGGCGCTGGCGGTGGCCGCGCTGCGCGGGTCATCCTTCATGCTGGTGGTGCTGGTGCTGGGGCTGCTGTTGTGGGACCGCTTCGCGGTGGTCGCGCGGTCCACCACCATGCAGATCCGCAACCTCGACTATGTGGCGGCCGCCTGGTGCGCCGGCGTGTCGCGCTGGTGGGTGCTGACGCGCGAGGTGCTGCCGAACATCGCGACACACCTGGCCGTCGTCGCGACGCTGGAGATGGCGCTGGCCATCCTGCTGGAAGCGGCGCTGTCCTTCCTCGGCCTTGGCGTGCCGCCGCCCTTGCCCTCATGGGGGCTGATGATCAGCGAGGCCAAGGAATACATGTTCTTCGAGGCCTGGGTCATCATCATCCCCGGCGCCGCGCTGTTCATTCTGGTGTTGGGCGTAAACCTGCTGGGCGATGCGCTGCGCGACATGATGGGCACGGACCTGTCGCGATGACGGCGCTGCTGGAAGTCGCCGATCTGCGCGTGACGATCGGCTCGACTGCCGCGGTGCGTGGCGCGTCGATCACGGTCAACAAGGGCGAGACGCATTGCCTGGTGGGGGAATCCGGCTGCGGCAAGTCGATCAGCGCGCTGTCGGTGATGGGTTTGCTGCCACGGGGTTCCAGGCGCGAGACGACGGCGCTGCGCTTCGCCGGCCAGGAGATCGGCCGCCTCAACGAACGCGAGATGTCCCGCCTGCGCGGCGACCGCATGGCGATGATCTTCCAGGAGCCCATGACCAGCCTGAACCCGGCCTATACGGTGGGTTCGCAGATGACCGAGGTGCTGCGGCGCCATCGTGGCGCGACGCGCGTGCAGGCGGTGGATCGCGCGGCGGAGTTGCTGGCGCGCGTGGGCATCACCGCGCCGGGGCTGCGGCTCGGGCAGTTTCCGCACCAGCTCTCGGGCGGGCTGCGCCAGCGCGTGATGATCGCGATGGCGCTGATGTGCGACCCGGAATTGCTGATCGCGGACGAACCGACCACGGCGCTCGACGTCACGGTGCAGGCGCAGATCCTGAGGCTGCTGGCGACGCTGCAGAAGGAACTCGGCCTCGGCATCCTGCTGATCACGCATGACCTCGGCATCGTTGCGCGCGTCGCGGATCGGGTGTCGGTGATGTATGCCGGCGAAGTGGTGGAGAGCGCGCCGACCGCTTCGCTGTTTGCCTCGCCCGAGCATCCCTACACGCGCGGCCTGCTCACCTGCGTGCCGGTGCCGGGCAAGGTGAAGCGCGACGAGCCGCTGGGGTCGATACCGGGCGTGGTTCCGCGCATCCAGACGGGCTTCACCGGCTGTGGCTTCCGCGACCGCTGCGCCCAGGCCACGCCCGCCTGCGCCGGCACCATCCCGCGCCAGCAGGCCGGCGCCGACCACGAGACGCTTTGCGTCCTACCCCCCGGCTGGAAGGCCGCGGCATGAACGCTGCCATCGAGGTCCGCGGGTTGCGCCGAGAATTCCGCGTGCGACAGGGCGTGTTTGCGCCGCCCAAGCAGGTGGTGGCTGTGGATGACGTCTCCTTCGCCGTGCCGGCCGGCAGCGTGCTGGGCGTGGTAGGCGAGAGCGGCTGCGGGAAATCCACGCTGGCGCGGCTGATCCTGGGGCTGCTGGAACCGACGGCCGGCGACGTGGTGGTGGATGGGCAGCGGCTTTCGACCATGGACCGCCGCGCGCGGGCGCGCCTGATCCAGCCGGTCTTCCAGGACCCCTTCGCATCGCTGAACCCGAAGCGGCGCGTGCGCGACATCGTCGCGATGCCGCTGATTGCGCAGGGCGACATCTCCGGCCGTGACATCGACCGGCGCGTGGCGGAGGCGCTGGAGCGCGTCGGCCTGTCCGTGGACCAGGGCACGCGATACCCGGCGCAGTTGTCGGGCGGGCAGCGGCAGCGTGTGGCGATCGCGCGCGCGCTGGTGCTGCGGCCGCGCATCGTGGTCTGCGACGAACCGACCAGCGCGCTGGACGTGAGTGTGCAGGCGCAGATCCTGAACCTGCTGGCGGAACTGCGCCGCGACCTTGGCCTGACCTACCTGTTCATCAGCCACAACCTGGCAGTGGTGGAGCACATCGCATCCGAAGTGGCGGTGATGTATCTTGGCCGCATCGTGGAGCGCGCCGAGAGCGAGACGCTGTTCGCCGCACCGCGCCACCCCTACACGCGCGCGCTACTCGCTTCAGTGCTGACGCCGGAGCCGGGGCTCGGCGTGCCGGATGTGGGGCTGGGCGATGTCATGCCGGACCCGGCGAACATCCCGCCGGGCTGCCGCTTCCATCCGCGCTGCCCGGCTGCCATCGCGAAGTGCGCGACCGAAACGCCGCGGCCGAAGATTGACGCCGTGGGTCTCGTGGAGTGCCACCTGGCCTGACGCCGCAGGCGCCAGGCGCGCGGGCCGCGCGCCTGGCGGAAGCCAGCCCTACTTCCACTTCGCCAAATAGAAGCGCGGCAGCTCGTCCGGGAAGGTCGGGAATTCGAGCTGCCGCTGGAAACCGAAGGTGCTGACATAGGTGTGCAGCGGGCACCAATAGGCCTGCTCGGTCGCGCGCTTGATGGCCGCGTCATAGGCGGTCTTGCGGGCTTCCTCGTCGGCGGTGCTGCCGCCGGTCTCGATCAGGCGGATCATCTCGGCATCGCGCGCGTAGTCGTCGGCGCCGCCGGCGAAATACACCGGCATGATCGCCGAGACGTCGTTGATCGAATACGACCCCCACGACGCCATCTGCATGGCGAGTTCGCCGCGCTGCGAGCGCTGGATCTGCGCGGCCACCTGCATCAGGTTCAGCCGCGCGCGGATGCCCACCGCCTGCAGGTAGTTCTGCACGGCCTCGGACCACTGGCGCGGCTGGACGTAGCTGGTCAGCTCGATGTCGAAGCCGTTCGGGTAGCCGGCCTCGGCCAGCAGCGCGCGCGACTTGGCGGGATCGTAGGCATAGGTCACCGCGACATCGCCGTTGCAGCCGAACTGCGAGGGGAAGCACGGTGCGGCCGGCACGCGGGAGCCGCCGCCGACCAGCCGCTCGGCGATGGCCGTGCGGTCCAGCGCATGCCAGACCGCCTGGCGCACCTTCAGCTTGGTCATCGGATTGTCGGCGCCGCTGCGCCCCGCGGCGTCGAGGTTCAGGAAGCCGACGCGCATCGATTCCTGGCGCGTCGCCTGCAGGTAGGGCAGGCGGCTGACATTCGCGACCTGGTCGGGATTCATGTTCCAGATCCAGTCGACGCGCTGGCCAAGCAATTCGGTCAGCTCGGTCGCGGCGTCGCCGATGTAGCGCGCGACCAGCTTCTGGATCGCCGGCCGGCCCTTCGGCCCGCCCTCGTAGTAGTCGGCGAAGCGTTCGAGCTCGACGCCGGAGGACACGTCGTTGCGGGTGAAGCGGTACGGCCCGGTACCGATCGGCAGGCGCGAGTAGCCATCCGCGCCCAGCCTTTCACGGGTCGCCTTCGGCCAGATCGGCGTGACCAGCGCCAGGTATTCCAGCGCGGCGGGCGTCGGCCGCTTCATGTTGAGGCGCACGGTCCAGTCGCCGGTCTTCTCCGCGCCCTGGATCCAGGCGTAGTTGGATGGCGTGGCGACGCGCGTATTCGGGTCGGCCACGGTGTTGAGGGTGTAGACCACGTCATCGACGCCGAAGGCGCTGCCGTCATGGAACTTCACGCCCTGGCGCAGCGTGAAGTCGAGCGTCTTGCTGTCCACCCAGGTCCATGCCGTGGCCAGCGCGGGGACGATGCGGAAGGTGGCGGGATCGCGATGCACCAGCCCGTCCATCGCCTGGTGGCCTATGATGAGCCCGGTGCGCTGGCTGTTGAAATACGGGTCGACATTCGGCACCGCGTCGCGGAAGGCGATGCGCAGCGTATTCGCGCTGCGCTGCGCGAAGGCCGGCTGCGCCAGCAGCATGGGGGCGGCCAGGGCACCCTTGCCCAGGATGCGTCGTGAGATGGACATGTCGATGGTCTCCCGTTGCTTGCCGACAGCCTAGGGACAGCGGTGCCCGCCCTGCAAGCCGCCTTGTTTGCGGCGCGCCCGGCGCGCATACCTCGGGGCGGGGAGGCCACCGCGATGCGTACCCAGGTCGGTATCGTCGGCGCCGGGCCGGCAGGGCTGCTGCTGGCGCAGATGCTGCACCAGCGCGGCATCGAGGCCGTGGTGCTGGAGGCGCGATCGCGCGAGCACATCGAGGGGCGCGTGCGTGCCGGGCTGCTGGAACAGGGCTCCGTCGACACGCTGACCGGGGCCGGCGTGGCCGACCGCCTGCACCGCGAGGGGCTTGTGCATCGCGGCCTGGAGCTGCGCTTCGGCGGGGCCGGCCATCGCATCGACTTGGCGGGCCTGACCGGTGGCAAGGTCGTCACCATCTATGGCCAGCAGGAGGCGGTGAAGGACATGGTCGCGGCGCGGCTGGCCGCCGGACTGCCGCTGCTGTTCGAGGCGAGCGACGTCGCGCTGCACGACATCGCCACCAACCGCCCGCGCGTCACCTTCCGCCATGATGGCCGCGACCAGGTCTTGGACTGCGACATCATCGCCGGCTGCGACGGCTTCCACGGCATCTGCCGCGCCGCCATTCCGCCGGCCGACCTGCGCATCTTCGACCGGGTCTATCCCTTCGCCTGGCTCGGCATCCTGGCGCGGGCGCGGCCGATGTCGGAGGAGCTGATCTACGCCCGTCACGCCGACGGCTTCGCGTTGGCGACGATGCGAAGCCATGAGATCAGCCGGCTGTACCTGCAATGCGCGCCGGATGAAGACCTCGCGCAATGGTCGGACGACCGCATCTGGGCGGCGCTGCGCGAACGGCTGGGTGCGGCCGATGGCGGTCTGGAGGAAGGCCCGATCCTGCAGAAAGGCGTGACCGCCATGCGGTCCTTCGTGGCCGAGCCCATGCGCCACGGCCGGCTGTTCCTGGCCGGCGATGCCGCGCATATCGTGCCGCCGACAGGGGCCAAGGGCATGAACCTCGCCATCGCCGATGTGCGCGTGCTGGTGCGCGCGCTGGACGCCTTCTTCGCCGGAGAGGGCGGCGCGCTGATGGATGCCTATTCCGCCACCTGCCTCGATCGCGTGTGGAAGGTGCAGCGCTTCTCCTGGTGGATGACGCAGCTGCTGCATCGCTACGACGGCGAGGACGCTTTCGAGCACCGCGTGCGGCTGGCCGAGCTCGACTACCTCGCCGGTTCCGTGGCCGCGCAGACCACGCTGGCGGAGAACTACGTGGGCCTGCCCTACGCGGACTGAGCGAGGATCGCCTCGACCACCTCCTGCACCTCCAGCGCCTCGCGCAGCGTCGCCAGGTGATGCGATTCGCCGCGCGTCATCGCGGCAACGCCGTCCAGCTGCCGGGCCAGCACCAGCGGGCGCATGCGCTCATTGGGCAGCGCGTCGGGGGCAGGGGACCAGGCGCCGTCGGCGCCGCGGCGTTCGGCGAAGGACCAGTCGCGCAACCGGATCGCGCCGGTGGGGCCTTCGAGACGCCATTCATTGTGGTCATCCGCCAGGGTCGTGCCGACACCGCCCGACAGCGCGACGGGCACGCCGCCGGCGGTCAGGCGCGCGGCGATCGCGGTCTCGCTGCGGCCCGGGGCATCGAAGCGCGCGCGGGCGGCGTCCAGCACCATCGGGCCGAGTTGCCGGCGCGTCAGGAACAGGAAATGCGAGACGACTTCGCGCGTGAAGCCGCCCTGTTCGCGGCGGTCGAGCCAGGCGGCGGCATCGCGCTGCCAGCTTCGCGGCCAGGCGGAGAAGGCGATGGTGATGGCGGCCTCGCGCGGCGTGCCGATGGCGTCGCGCCAGGCACTGAGCTGCGCGACGGCGGGGGAGGAGGCCATCGGGAAGTTCACCGCGCCGCGCGCGCCCGCGCGTTCTGCTGCGTCGACGAAGGCGCGCGCTGCTGCGGTGTCCACCGACAGCGGCTTTTCCAGGAAGGCCGCCTTGCCAGCCGCGAAGGCCGCCTGCGCGTGGGACAGGTGGAAGGCGGGCGGGGAGGCGACATAGAGGCAGTCGCAGGCGGCGATCATCGCCTCCGCGCTGTCCAGCATCGGCACGCCGGGTGCGGCGGCGGCGAGGCGTGCAGCGGCCTCCGGCGCCGGGTCCCACACACCCGCGATGCGAACCTGCCCATGCCCCGCGGCGAAGCGCGCGAGGCGTTCGCCCATGATGCCGAAGCCCACGATTCCGAGCGTGACCATGCCTGTTCCCCTCGCCATGCCGGCGCCTGTATCGCCGCCCGCGCGGCCGCGGTCTATCCTGCGCGAAGCCGCCAAGGGGGAATGCATGTCCGAAGCCGAAACACCGGTGCTGATCACGCGCGAGGGGCCGGTGGTGCGCCTCACGCTCAACCGCCCGCATCGCCGCAATGCCATGAGCAACGCGATGGGTGTGGCGCTCGACGCCGCGCTGGATGAGCTGGAAGCGGATCGCGATTCCCGCGTGGTGGTGCTGTCGGGCGCGGGCGGGCATTTCTGCGCGGGTCTCGACCTTGGCGAAGTGGCATCGGGCGGGACCGAGGCCGAACGACTGGCCGCGCAGCAGGCGCGCAATCGCCGCACCGGGGTGCGCTTCGAACGCCTGTCGCGCCTGCCGCAGGTCGTGGTGGCGGCGATCCAGGGCTCGGCTCATGCGGGCGGGTTGGGCTGGGTGTGTTCGGCGGATATCGCGATCGCCACCGCCGACGCGCGCTTCTGCGCGCCGGAGGTGCGGCGCGGGTTGGTGCCGGCGCAGATCCTGCCCTGGCTGGCGCGGCGCATGGGCCGCAGTGCGGCGACGCGCATGGTGCTGCGCGGCGACGTGATCGACGCCGCCGAGGCCGGGCGGCTTGGCCTGGTGCACCAGGTAGTGGCGGATGCGGCGGCGCTGGACCACGCCGTTGCCGCCGTGCTGGGCGACCTGCGCCAGGGCGCGCCGATGGCGCTGGCCGAGACCAAGGTGCTGATCGCTGCACTTGGGCCGTTGTCGCCGGAGGGCTATGCCGAGGCCGGCGCGCAGGCCTTTGCGAAATGCGCGGCTGGGCCGGAGGCGCGCGAGGGCATCGCCGCCTTCCAGCAGAAACGCCCTCCGGCCTGGGCGGGCTGACCAGCAGTCGCAGCCCTATTCGAAGATCGCCACGGCGCGGATCGGGCTCGCGGTCCCGCCGCGGATCTTCAGCGGGAAGCCGATGAACCGGAAGCGCCCGCGGCCGATCAGCTTGTCGAGGTTCGCCAGGCATTCCATGTGCGTGATGCCGCGTTCGGCGCAGGCCATATGCGCCTGGAAATTGGGCTCGCCTTCCGGGGCGGGGCTGATGGCCTCCACGCCGAACATGCCGATGCCCTGGTCCGCCAGCCAATGGATGGCAGGCAGCGACAGCCCCGGGAAATCATGGAGGTAGCCGGGCTTGCCGAGCAGGCGTTCATTCGTCGCGAGCCACACCAGCACGGTGTCGCCCTTCTGGATGGTCTGGCCTGACTTGGCGACGGCGGCCTGGACTTCCTCCAGCGTCGCAGCCGTCTTCAAGGGGATGTGCGACAGGTCGATGCAGAAGGCGCTGGTGTAGAACTTTTCCAGCGGCATCTCGTCGACCGACTGCGCACCGGGGCGCGGGTCGAAATGCACGGGCGCATCGACATGCGACCCGGCGTGGTCGCTCATCGACAGGTACATCGCCTTGCTGGTGAACACCGTGTTGCCGGCGCGCTTTTCTTCGCTGTGGTCGTTCCACACCGTCATCACCACCGGCGGGTGGCTCGGATGCGTTTGCGTGCGGTGAAAGATCTCGCGGCTGAGATCGACGATTTCCATGAGCGTATTCCTTCAGGCCGGCGCGTCGCACAGGTATTGGCGCAGGTGATAGGGCTGCGCCGCGAAGGCCGGGCAGAAGGAGGAAACGACGGGTTCGAGCTTGTCGTAAAGGTCCTTGAACTCGACGTTCAGCGCTTCGAGCCGTTCGCGCGCCGCCTCGGCCTCCACAGCCAGCTTCGCCAGGTCGATGGTCAGCAGCTTGCGGTCCTGCACCACGAAGCGCCCGCCGATCATGACATGGCGCACGCCGGTGCCGTCTTCCGTATGCACGACCTGGTTGACCGACCAGTTGTGCGGGATCCAGTTGATGCTGGCGAGGTCGAGGAAGACGATGTCGGCCTTCTTGCCCGGCGCGATCGCGCCGATATCGTCGAAGCCGAGCGCGCGCGCGGAACCCTGCGTCGCGGCGGTGTAGATTTCCTCCACACCTGCCCAGTGGCGCGGGTCGGGCGTCTGCACCTTCGACAGCATCGAGGCATAGCGCATCGCCTCGTACATGTTCTGGTTGTCGGAGCAATTCGCGCCATCGGTGCCGAGCCCGACATTCACGCCGACATCGCGGGCACGGCGGAAGCGGAACATGCCATTGCCCAACCGCATATTGCTGCCCGGGTTGTGCGCCATGGAGGCACCGCGGTCGCGCAGGATCTTCAGGTCGTCGTCGTCCAGCCAGATCGCATGCGCGGCGACGAAATCCGGCCCGACCAGGCCCAGGCTGTCCATGTGCTGCACCAGCGTCTTGCCGTAGCGCTTGATGCCGACCAGCGCCTGCACCTTGCTCTCGCCGACATGGCTGTGCAGGCCGACCTTGTACTCGCGCGCGAGGTCCCGGCAGCCGCACATGAAGGCGTCCGAGCAATGATGCGGGATGGTGGGTGCGACCGCGGCGCGGATGTCGTGGCCGGCCCAGCGCCAGTTTGCCAGCACGCCGCGCATCGACTCCAGCGTGCGTTCCCAGGCGGGCAGGCGCAGCTTGTCGACGCGCGCCTGCAACGGCGTGGGCAGGGCATCGTACAGGCCGGGGATGGCTTCATAGACGGTGCGGTCGGCGACCATCGGCGCGATCACCGCCCGCATGCCGATGCCGTGGTAGGCCTCGGCGACCGCGTCCAGCCCCTCGGCGGACGGCATCGGAAATTCGTAGTAGAGGTCGTAGGCGGCGGTGCAGCCCTTCAGCACCATCTCCGCCGCGACGATCTGCGTGGTCAGCTTCTTGTCCTGAAGGGACCGTCCGCCGCCGATCCATGGTGCGGCCGCCAGCAGCAGTTCCAGCGTCCATTTGTCGCCCTGGCCACGTGCCAGGCCGCCATGGCCATGCGTGTGCGCGTTGATCAGGCCGGGATGGATCAGGCACCCGGCGGCATCGACCACCTTCGCATCGGGCGGGGCGGCGATGCCGGCGCCCACTTCGATGATGACGCCGTCGCGGATCAGCACATCGGCGGGTGCCGCACGGCGCAGGCCCGCATCGGCCAGCAGCGCGCCGCGAATGATGGTGGTTCCGGGTTCGTTCGCAGCCATGGTGCGGCCTCTCGTCTCAGGCGGCGGGCGGGGCGGAGGTTTCCGCGCCGCTCGACCAAGGGAACAGGATGCGTTCGGCGATCGACACCGCCTGGAACAGCACGATGCCCATGATGGCCAGGATGACCACCGCGCTGAAGGCCAGCGGCGTGCGGAAGAAGGCCATGGACGTCTGGATCAGGTAGCCCAGCCCCGCATCGGCGCCCACGAATTCCGCGACGACAGCACCGACGACCGACAAAGCCGCCGCCACCTTCAGCCCACCGAAGACGAAGGGCACCGCGAAGGGCAGGCGGATGCGAAGCAATTCCTGGATGCGCCCGGCACGGCAGGCGCGACCGAGTTCGATCAGCTCCGGCGGTGTCGCCATCAACCCCGCGACGGAGGCCACCACCAGCGGAAAGAACGCCACCAGGAAGGTCACGATGATGCGCGGCAGTTCATTGGCACCCAGCGCGACGATCAGGATCGGCGCCAGCGCCACCTTCGGGATGGATTGCGTGACAACCAGCAACGGATAGATCGCCGCCGAGATCGCCCGCGAGGACGCGATCAGCATTGCCAGCGGCAGGCTGACCAGCACGGATGCCGCGAAGCCCAGCAGCACCGTCCGCAGCGTGGAGAGCGTGTGGTCCAGCACCATCGGCCAGACCGCGATGGTGGCGGTCCAGATCGCCGAGGGCGCCGGCAGCAGGAATTCGCGGATGCCGAAGAAGCGCACCGCGCCCTCCCAGGCGACGAACAGCCCGATCACGGCGATCCAGGACGGCAGCGCGGCTTTCATCCGGCCCATCGCGTCAGGCTGCCCGCGCGGCGCGTTCGCCGAAGATGTGGTCGCGGATGCGCCGCGCGCAGCGCTGGAATTCCTCGCTGCCTTCCTGATCGAAGGATCGCGGGCGATCCAGCTTCACCTCCACCACATCGACGATGCGGCCCGGACGGGGCGACATCACCACCACCCGGTCAGCCAGCAGCACGGCCTCGGGAATGGAATGCGTGACGAACAGCACGCCCATCCTGCGCGCCGCCCACAGCCGCAGCAATTCGATCGACATCTCCTCGCGCGTCAGCGCGTCCAGCGCACCGAAGGGTTCGTCCATCAGCAGCAGGCGCGGATCCTGCAGCAGCGCGCGGCAGATCGCCACGCGCTGCTGCATGCCGCCCGACAGCTCGCGCGGCAGCTTGGTCTCGAAGCCGGACAGCCCCGCCGTCGCCAGCAGCGCGCGGGCGCGGTCCTCGGTGTCCGGCGCCGTGCGGCCCATCAGCCGCAGCGGGAAGGTCACGTTCCGCAGCACATCCGCCCAGGGCAGCAGCGTGGCCGCCTGGAACACCATGGCGGTCTCGGCGCGCGGCGCGGTCACGCGGCTGCCGTCCAGCAGGACATCCCCGCCGGAGGGCGGCACCAGCCCCGCCGCCAGGCGCAGCAGCGTCGACTTGCCGCAGCCCGAGGCACCGACGATGGCGACAAACTCGCCTTCCGCGACGTCCAGCGAGATGGGGCTGAGCGCCTCCACCGCCGCGCCGTCGCGGCCGCGGAAGGTTTTCGCGGTGGCTGCGAAGCGGATCACGGCAGGAAGCTGGTATCGACCGCCTGGTTCGGATCCCAGGCCGGGTTGAGCTGAAGGCTCTCGGCCACGACGCGCCAGGTGAAGGCAAGGCGCTCCGGCGAGAACCGCCCGAGCCGCGTCTCGACCTGGTGCGGGTTGAAGACGAAGCCCATGGTGGCGCGGACCGATCCCTCGCAATCATCCTGCTCGACCTCGCGGTTGCGCGCGACATGCAGGCGGCAGGCCTCGGCCTGGTTGGCGTTGGTCCATTCGAAGGATTGCTGCGCGCCGCGCAGGAAGCGCCGCACCAGGTCGGGGTTGCGCTGGATCATCTCGTCGGTCGCGATCAGGGAGGCGGCGTAGATGGCGAAGCCGGTCTGCACGAACGGCAGCACCACGATCTCCTCGCCCGCCCGCTGCGCCGCCTTGTTCTGGTAGTAGTGATGGATCGAATAGAAGGGTGCGGCATCGACGCGCCGCGAGATCAGCAGCGCCGCCATGGCGGAGGCATCGGTGTTCACCCACACGATGCGGTCGGCATTGGTGCCGGCGCGGCGCGCGACCTCGGGGAAGTACAGCCGGTGGCTGTTGCCGGGCGTGATGGCGATGCGCCGCCCCTCCAGCCCCTGGAACGTGGTGATGCCGGAGGACCGCAGCACAAACAGGCTGTGCGGCGAATGCGTATAGACCGCGGAGATGGAGCGCACCGGCACGTTCTGCTGCGCCCGCGCCGCCATCACGGCGCCGAGGTCGGCAACGCCGAACTGCGCCACGCCGGCCGCGACCTTGGCCACCGTGTCGCCCGAGCCATAGCCGCGCGTGAGCGAGAGATCGATGCCGTTGTCCCGCCAGAAGCCGCGCGCGGCGCCGGCGAAATAGGCGGCGTGTTCCCCGGTGGGGATCCAATCGAGCTGCAGCAGGACCCTGTCCTGCGCGCGGGCGGGCTGCGCGGCGAAGGCCGCAAGCGCGAACAGCCCGGCCACGATGCATCGGCGCATCATCGTCCGTCTCCCTGTTTCATGTGCTGCCGCGCGGCGTCGTCCCGGTGCGCGATCACACGACGAAACAGGCGGACGCGCAACCCGCTACGTATTGGCGCCCGCAAGCGCCGCGATCACCGCATCCGTCACCTGCGCCGTGGTCGCCGTGCCGCCGAGGTCGGGCGTCAGCACATCCCCGCGCGCGGTCACCGCTTCCACGGCGCGCATCAGGCGCTGCGCGGCGGCGGGCTCGCCGAGGTGCTCGAGCATCATCGACGCCGTCCAGAACGACCCGAGCGGATTGGCGATGCCCTTGCCGGTGATGTCGAAGGCCGAGCCATGGATCGGTTCGAACATCGACGGCCGGCGTCGCTGCGGGTCGATGTTGCCGGTCGCGCCGATGCCGAGCGACCCCGCCAGCGCGGAGGCCAGGTCCGACAGGATATCGGCATGCAGGTTGGTCGCCACCACGGTGTCGATCGTGCCGGGCTTCATCACCATGCGCGCGGTCATCGCATCGACCAGCATCTTGTCCACGGTCAGCGCGGGGTATTGCGCGGTGACCTCGGCGCAGACCTCGTCCCACATCACCATGCCATGGCGCTGCGCGTTGGACTTCGTCACCACGGTCAGCAGCTTGCGCGGGCGGGACATCGCGACCTCGCAGGCATGGCGGCAGATGCGCGCCACGCCCTCGCGCGTGAAGACCGCGACATCCATCGCAACCTCGATCGGATGGCCGCGATGCGCGCGCCCGCCGACGCCGGCGTATTCGCCCTCGCTGTTCTCGCGCACGATCACCCAGTCGATCTGGCGGCCGAGTTCCTCGCGCAGCGGGCCCACGACGCCAGGCAGCAGCTTTGTCGGGCGCACATTGGCGTATTGGTCGAAGCCCTGGCAAATCGCCAGGCGCAGCTCCCACAGGGTGATGTGGTCGGGAATATCCGGCGCGCCGACGGCGCCGAAGAAGATGGCGTCGAAGCCTTCCAACTGCTTCAGCCCGCCATCGGGCATCATCTTGCCGGTGCGGCGGTACATCTCGCTGCCCCAGTCGAAGGTCTCAAAGGCGACGGAGAAGCCGCCCTGCGCGGCCGCGGTCGCTTCCAGCACGCGGCAGCCCGCGGCGATCACCTCGGGTCCGATGCCGTCGCCGCCGATCGCGGCAATCCTGTGCTGGCGCATGCGTGTCCTCCTGTGGCGCGGTCGGTGTCGCGCGCGCGGCGGCGGCGCGCAAGCCCTCAGCGCCGCAGACGCAAATCGGCGCCGCGCGCGCGCCAGCCGGCCTCGATGGCGTCGAGGTCGATCAACCCGGCGGGGTTCGCCCGCGACGGGCGCGTGTGCTGCGTCGGTTCCGCCTGCACGCGCCATAGCGCGAGCAGGCGCGACAATTCGACCAGCGGGTCGGCGTGGTCGTCCACGCGCAGGTTGATGTCGGGGAAGTCCTCGGTGGTGGTGACCATCAGTGCGGCGGATTGCCGGCCGCGCTTGTCGCCGCCCTCGGCCTGGCCGGCATGCAGCGCGGCCATCAGCCGTTCGGGCAGCGCCAGGTCACGACGCGCGGCGAAGACCTCCGCCGTCGCCTCGATCACCCGGCCATTGGCGAGCATGTTGCCCGCGACGGAAAACCCCTCGCCGGCGACAGACCCGCACCATTCCACGCAGTTGTCGCCGGTATGCGCTGCGACGCGTCCGGCGGCGTCCACCACATGCACCTGCCGCAGCCCGCGCCCCTCGTCGCCGGCCAGCGCACTGTCCAGCGCGAGGCGCGGCGACAGCCCGCGCGCCAGCGCATCCAGCACGACCGGGCCGAGGTAGCGGTTGCTCATGGATTGCGTGGACACCGCCCCCACCCCCGTGCGGATAAAGGGGCAGGCGGCGCCGACCGCCAGATTGCAGGTGGTGACCGCAACCGCGAAGGCGCCGGAGAGCGAATCATGCGCGACGATGGACCAGGTCATGGGCGGCTCCGTGATGCGCGCCCATCCTGCACCCTCGCGCCGCTGTTGACAGCAGGGCGCCCGCCCGCCGATGACAGGTCAAATCCACGGGAGGACCAGGACAATGACCATCCGCTTCCATCGCCGCGCGCTTGGCGCGCTGGCCGGTGCCGCCGCCGTGCCGGGCCTCGCCCATGGGCAGGCCGCTGCCTGGCCGTCGGGTCCGGTCCGGCTGGTCGTGCCCTTCGGCGCGGGTGGCGCGGTGGACACGCTCTCGCGCGCCGTCGCGAACGCCTTCGGCCCGCATTCCAACGGCCATCCCATGGTGGTTGAGAACCGCTCCGGCGCCGGCGGCGCCATTGCCGGGCAGTTCACCGCGCAATCGCGCCCTGACGGCCAGACGCTGATGATGGCGGACCTCGGCGCCAACGCCATCGGCAAGCTGCTGCAGCCGGGCCTGGCCTATGACCCCGCCACCGCCTTCACGCCCATCATCCACCTGGTGAACCTGCCGATCGTGGTGATCGTGCCGGCCGCCAGCCGGGTGCGGACGCTGGACGACCTGGCGGCGCTGGCGCGCACACGGGCGGATGGCATCCCCTATGCCTCGCCGGGCGTGGGCCATGTCAGCCACCTGGCGTCGGAGCTGCTGGCGCAGCGCGCGGGCGTGAAGTTCACCGCGGTGCATTACCGCAGCGGCGCCGACGTGCTGCGCAGCGTGATCGCGGGCGAGACGGAGTTCTCCTTCCCGTCGGTCTCCACCGCGCTGCCGTTCATCCGCGACGAGAAGGTGCGCGCCATCGCCATCGGCACGCCGCGCCCGGTCGCGGCCCTTCCCAACGTGCCGGCCGTGTCGGCGCGTTTCCCGGGCTTCGAGGCGATGACCTGGCATGGCATCTCCGGCCCCGCCGGCATGGATGCCGCGCTGACGCAGCGCATCAACGCCGCCTTCCGCGCCATCATCACCAGCGCCGAGGTGAAGTCCTTCGTCGAGACGCGCCAGGCGGCGGAAGTGGTGGCCGGTACGCCGGCTGAATTCGCCGCGCTGGTCACCGGCGACATCGCCAAGTGGGGACCGGTGATCCGCGACGGCAATATCCGCGCGGAGTGACGTGGCCGGCCCGCTTCCACTCGGAAGCGGGCCGACGCCACTTCAGCAGCCGAGCTTGTCGGCCAGTTCCTCGAAGCTGCCGGCGATCGCATCCCATGCGGCGTCAGCGCGCAGGTCGGTCGCCTGGTCGGGCCCGTGTTCATGGGAGCGCAGCACGAAGGCGGTGCTGAGCCCCGCCTTGCGCGCCGCCGCCAGGTCGCCGTTATGGGCTGCCACCAGCGCGACCTCCTGCGGTTGCAGCCCCAGAATCTCGGCGGTCCGCGTATAGGCCTCGCGCTGCGGCTTGTAGGCCTGGACCGGTTCGGCACCCAGGATCGCGTCCCAGGGAATGCCCGCGCGCTTGGCCATGTTCGCCAGCAGCAGGATGTTGCCGTTCGACAGCGGCGCGATGAAGTGCTTCGCGCGCAGCCGCAGCAGCCCGGGTATCGCATCCGGCCAGGGGTCGAGCCGATGCCAGGCGCGGTTCAGCCAGTCGCGCTCGGCCTCGTCCGCCGCGATGCCGTGTTCGGCGAGCAGCGCGTCCAGGTTCTCCCGATGCAGCACATCGAGCCGCGTGAAGGGGCGCGCGCCGGAGCGCACCGCCTCCATCGCCGGCTGGTAGCGCCGCCGCCAGGCATCGGCGAAGGCGAGGGGGTCGATGTCATCCCGCTTGTGCCGCGCCAGGAAGCTCCGCGCATCGCGCGCGATGCCGCTGCGCCAGTCCACGACGGTTCCGAAGGTGTCGAAGACCAGCGCCTTCACGCCGGGCAGGGCGCTCATTCGGCGGCCTTCGCGGGCTGCGGCTGGGCCCAGCGCTGTTCGAAGTCCCACACCTCCGGGAAGCCCATCAGCTCCGTCATGCGCTTGAAGCCGTAGGATTCGCCGATGGCGATGCTGTCGCCATGCTGCTTCAGGTGCGAGTAGACGCGCTCCATCGCCGCCGCCATCGCGAGGAAACCGACCGCGGGATAGATCGCGATGGCGTAGCCGATCTCGGCCAGGGTCTTGGCCGGCAGCAGCGGCGTGCGGCCGCCTTCCACCATGTTCGCCAGCAGCGGCTTCTTGATGGCCTTGCCGATGGCGCGCATCTCCTCCTCGCTCTCGGGGCTTTCGATGAACACCACATCGGCGCCGGCCTCGCCGAACATCAGGCCGCGGCGGATCGCTTCCTCAAGCCCCAGCGTGGTGCGCGCATCGGTGCGCGCGACGATCAGGAAATCGGGGCTGGTGCGCGCCTCGGCGGCGACCTTGATCTTGAGCACCATCTCCTCGGCCGGGATGACGCGGCGGCCGGGCGTATGGCCGCATTTCTTGGGCATTTCCTGGTCTTCGAGCTGGATGCCCGTGATGCCGGCGGCCTCGTAGCCCATGACCGTGTGGCGCACGTTCAGCAGCCCGCCATAGCCGGTATCGGCATCGGCGATCATCGGCGTCTTCACGCCGCGTGCCATCTGTCCCATGCGGGAGACCATGTCGTTGTAGGTCGCGATGCCGGCATCCGGCACGCCCAGGTGCGACGCCGTCGCGCCAAAGCCGGTGCCATACAGGCAGTCGAACCCCATGCCATCGGCCACCTTGGCCGAGATCATGTCGAAGATGCCGGGGGCGACGATGAACGTCTTCTGCTCAAACGCCTTGCGGAGGGCGGGATGGGCCATGGTGTTCAGTCCTTCACTGCTGCGGTCGGATATGGCCGGCCTGTGCGGCGGCGGCCCAAATGCGGTCATCGCGCTGCATCGCTTCCAGCAGCGCGGCGGGCGGGCGGAAGTCGCGCTCGACACCCAGCGCGGTCAGGCGCTGCTGGAAGGCCGTGTCGCCAAACACGCGCTGCACCGCGCCGCCGATCGTGGCCACCAGCGCCGGGTCCATGCGCGGCGGCGCGAGCAGCGCCACCCAGCCCGACAGGTCGAAATCCGCCACGCCCTGCTCGATGGCGGTCGGCACATCGGGGAAGAAGGCGGATCGCTCGGCGGTCGAGACCGCCAGGATGCGAACCCGCCCGGTCTGGATGTGCGGCGCGGCGCTGACCGTGCTGGTCCAGCCTGTGGGCAGGTGGCCGGCGACGATGTCGTTCATCAACTGCCCGCCGGAACGATAGGCGACATCCGGCATCTCGACGCCAGCGCGGCGCGCCAACTCCTGGCCGATGAACGACGACAGCGCCTCGGTGCTGCCGGTGCCGACGCGCCCGGGGTTGCGCTTCGCGTGGTCGATCATGCCGCGCAGGCTGTCGAAGGGCTGGCTGGCGGCGGAGACCAGCACCATCGTGTTGCGCGTCAGCATCGCCACGGGCGTGAAGTCGCGGATCGGGTCGAAGGGCAGGGACGGCAGGTGGTAGCGGTTCATCACATGCGTGCTGACCACCATCAGCAGCGTGGTGCCGTCGGGCTCGGCGCGGGCCACGACTTCCGACCCGATCACCCCGGCCGCGCCGGCGCGGTTCTCGACCACCAGCGGGTGGGGCAGGGTGGGGCGCAGCGCCTCGGCCACGGCGCGGGCCAGGATGTCGGTGCCGCCGCTCGCGGCATAGGGCACGATGATGCGCGCCGGGCGCGCCGGCCAGGCGGGCTGCGCGGCCAACGGCGCCGGCAGCGCGAGGGCGGCGGCCCCGGTGAGGATGGTACGGCGGGTGTGCTTCATGGCGGTTCGCTCCGGGGCGGACATTCCCTCGCCGCGGCGCCCCTGTAAACGCCCCGCGTTCCACGCCAGGATGGGCCGGCAAGCCAGGAGCACCCGACCCATGCCCGCCACCGACATCGCCGCCATCGAGGCCGTGCTGCACACCTATTTCGATGGGCTGTACGAAGGCGACACCGCGAAGCTCGACGCCGCCTTCCATCCCTGCGCGCATCTGTATTCGGAGAAGGACGGCGCGGTGCAGGACCTGCCGCGCGAACAGTGGTTCGAACTGGTTCGCAGCCGCGCCAACGCCAAGGCGCAGGGCCTGGCGCGCGAGGACCGCGTGCTGATGATCGACCAGCCCGGACCGGAACTCGCGATGGCCAAGGTGAATTGCCAGATCCCGCCGCGCTACTTCACCGACTACCTGGTGCTGCTGAAGACCGCGCAGGGCTGGAAGATCGTCAGCAAGGTGTTCCGCGCCGACGTGCGGGAATAGCTCAGCCCGACCGCCCGGTATTCGCCTGGCCAAGGTCGCGGCCGACCGTCGCCGTGTCGTAGTATTCGCGGAACTCGGCGACGCGATCGCCATCGAGGCGCAGCACATCGACCTTCGGGTATGCGCCTTCGCTGCCATCGGCGTGGAAGCGCACATGGACGGTCGCCAGCACGGTCGCCCAGTCGCCATCGGCCATGATGCGTTCGATGTCGTAGCCGATGACCTGGAAGCGGGCGGCGAGCGCGGCGAAATACGCGCCGACGCCCTCGCGCCCGCGCCACGCGCCCGACCAGGGCAGGGGTGCATCGCAGATCGACTGCCATGCGACGTCGTCGGTCATGCCGGCCATGACAGTCGCCATGTCGCCGGCGCGGTAGGCGGCGTAGAAGGCAGTGACCTGTCGCCGCGTCGCCTCGGTCCTGTCGGGCATGCGCGCCTCCGTTCGGTTGCAGAACGGAGGCTGGCGCAGCGGCCCGCCCGGGATCAAGCCTTCAATCGACCCGCGCGCCCGAAGCGCGGACGATCGGCACCCAGCGGTCGATCTCGGCAGCGATGAAGGCGCGCGTGGCGTCGGGGGTCATGCCTTCCGGGATGGTGTTGCCCAGCGCGATCAGGCGGTCGCGGACCTCAGGCGTCTTCAGGATCTCGGCGATGTGTTCATACAGGAACTGCCGGATCGGCGCGGGCGTGCCGAGCGTGGCCGACCACGGCGTCCAGGTGGTGGCCTGCCAGGCGGGCAACCCGGCCTCGGCCGCGGTCGGCACATCGGGCGCCATCGGGCTGCGCTCGGGGATGCCGATGACGATGCCGCGCACCGTGCCCTGGCGGATATGCTCGGACATGAAGGAGATGGTGTCGGACTGGAACATGATCCGCCCCGCCATCAGGTCCTGGAAGGATGCGGCCGAGCCGCGATAGGGAACATGCGTCGCCTGGATGCCCGCCAGGTGCAGGAGCAGCGCGGAGGCGATATGCCCGGTCGATCCGTTGCCCGACGACCCGTAGAGCACCTGCCCGCCGCCCGCCTGCACCGCCGCGCGGAATTCCGCCAGTGTCCGCACGTTCATCGACGGATGCGTCGCCAGCACGATCGGCGAATGGGAGGAAATCGTGACGTGATCGACGCCGGTCAGCGGATGCACGCGCAGCCGGTCGCCATAGAGCCCGACATTCAGCGTATGCGACCCCAGCGCGCCGACCAGCAGCGTGTAGCCGTCGGGCGCGGTCTGGGCGACCGTCTCGAAGGCCACGGTGCCGCCGCCCGACGGGCGGTTCTCGACCACGAATTGCTGGCCGATGCGCTGCGACAGCGCGGCCGAGATCAGCCGCGCATTGATGTCGGCATTGCCGCCGGGAGCGAAGGCGACGATCACCCGCACCGGCTTGTTGGGATAGTCGGTGCCCGGCGCGCGCGGCTGTTGCGCGAGCGCCGGCAGCGCGGCGAGGGCCATCGCGGCGCCCAGAAGCGTCCTGCGGATCATTGTTTGGTTTCCTCCCGGTTGTTCAGGCGATGCTGTGTTCGAGAATGCCGACGCGCTCGACCTCCATGCGGAGCCGGTCGCCGGATCTCAGGTAGCGCGGCGGGTCGCGGAAATGGCCGACGCCGGCCGGTGTGCCGGTGGCGATCACGTCGCCCGGTTCCAGGGTCATGTAGCGGCTCAGGAAAGCGATCAAGGTGGCGACGGGGAAGATCAGGTCGCGCGTATTGCCATGCTGCACTTCCTCCCCGTTCAGCCAGCAGCGCAGGTCGAGCGCCCAGGGCTCGCCCACTTCGTCCGCCGTCGCGATGCAGGGGCCGATCGGGCAGAACCCGTCCATGCCCTTGGCGAAGGACGTCATGGCGAGCGGCACGTCGAACTGGAATTCGCGCGCGCTGATATCGTCGAGCACGGTGTAGCCGGCGACGTAATCGAGCGCGACGCCCTCGGCGACGTTGCTGGCGCGCCGACCGATGACGACGCCGAGCTCGACCTCCCAATCCGCCTTCTTCACCGCGGGCGGGATGCGCACCGCGGCCCCGGGGCCGACCACGGACGAGGTCGGCTTGAGGAAGATCTTGGGCATCTCCAGTTTCGGCCCGCCGGCTTCCTTCGCGTGGTCGCCGTAATTGCGGCCCACGCCGAGGATCTTGCCAGGCTTCAGCGGCGCCAGCAGGCGCGCGGTGGCGACCGGCGCGCGCAGCGCCGCATTCTCCGGCCGCGCCGCGAAGGCCAGGGCGCGCCCGGCCGCGACCATCGCTGCCTCGTTGGCAATCAGCGCCACCATGTCGTCGGGAATGACGTCGCGCGGTTCTTCCCCGGCGGCACGCTGCGCCGCCGCCAGCGCCGGGCGCAGCGCCACCACGCTGTCACCGACGATCCCGCCCAGCACCGGGCCTTCCAAGGTAACCAGCCTCATGCTGCGAGCGCCGCGTAGTCGAGGCTCGCCATCACCTGCACGCGCAGGATGAAGCGAGGTTCGTCGGGCCCATAATCGGCGACCGCATTGTGCAGCGTGCCGATATTGTCCCACATCAGCACGTCGCCCTCGTTCCATTCGTGTTCGTAGAAGAACTTCTCCTGCGCCTGGTGGCGGAACAGGTAGTCAAGCAGCGCATCGGACTCCGCGCGGTCCATGCCCTCGACGAACATCGCGTAGCCGGAATTGCAGTAGAGAACCTTCCGCCCGGTGATCGGATGCACCCGCACCATAGGCTGCGAGACCGGCGGCTTCTTCGCGCGCTGTTCGGGCGTCAGCGGCCCGCGGATCGACCCCGGGCGGATGCGCATCATGTCCCAGAATTTCGTGAAATCATGGATGGCGGTGCGGCCCTCGATGCGCTGCTTCACCTCCGCCGGCAGGTCGTCATAGGCGGCGTGCATGTTGCGGAACTGGGTGCAGCCGATCGCCTTGCCGTCGCGCCGTGGCACGCGCTTGGCGTGCAGCACGTTCGCGAGCGCGATCTCCTTCGAATAGGACATGTCGGTGTGCCAGCCCTGGCCCGCATCCGACAGGCCCATCGGCTTGCCCGCCGCATCCTTCATGTTGGACAGGTGCATCACTTCGGGATGCCCCTCGGCATGGAACAGGTTCGCGACGTTGACCTCCAGATTGCCGAAGCGCGACCCGAAGGCGGAGACCGCCGCGGCATCCATGTCCTGCCCCGGGAAGCACAGCACGCCGTATTGGCCCAGCGCGCGCAGCACGGTGCGGAAATCCTCGGGCGAAAGGCTGCGCGACAGGTCGATGCCCTCGATGCGCGCGCCCAGCCCGGCATTGTTCGGCGTGATCTTCATGGGACGTTCCTCGGCCGGTTGGGGCGGAAGGTGCGACGCCGCCCGCCGCGCGTCAACGCGGGGGCGGCTTCCGCCCGGCGCGCGGGCAGGGCAGCATGGCGGCATGTGGAACACCCTGGACAAGCCGCGCATCGTCGTGGTCGGCGGCGGCATCGTCGGGCTTTGCGTCGCCTGGCACCTGGCCTGGCGGGGGCTGAAGCCGGTCGTGATCGAAGCGCGCAGGCCGCACGCCGCCTATGCCGGCAATGCGGGTGCGATCAGCCATGGCTCGGTTGCGCCGCTGGCCATGCCCGGCGTGCTGCGCCAGGTTCCGAAGATGCTGACGGATCGCGCCGGCGCGCTGCATATCCCGGCGCGCTACTGGCTGCGCGCCATGCCCTGGCTGCTGCGCTTCGTCGCCTCCGCGCGCCCGGCGCAGGTGGAGGCGGCGGCGTCCGCGCTGGCGTCATTGTTGTACGGCGCGCCGGAACGCCACCGGGAAATCCTTGAGGAGGAAGGTGCCCTCGACCTGCTGCGCGCGCAGGGGCAGATGTACCTGTACCGCGACGACGCGCAGCTCGCGAAGGACGCGGCCGGCCTGGATCTGCGCCGCCGCCACGGGCTGCGGATGGAGGTGCTCGACCGCGCCGGCCTGGTCGCGCTGGAGCCCGAAATCTCGCCCAACTATACCCGCGCCGTCTTCCTGCCCGACCATGGCTCCTGCGTGAATCCGGCGCGGCTCGCCGAAGTCATCGCCGCGGGCATCCGTCGCATGGGCGGTGCGATCCGCGAGGCCGAGGTGCGCACCATCACCACCGAGGGCCGGCGCGTCACCGGCGTCACCACCGATGACGGCGCCACTATCCCCGCCGACCGCGTGGTGCTGGCCGCCGGGGCGTGGTCGGCGCGGCTGCTGGCGCCGCTCGGCATCAAGGTGCCGCTGGAGACGCAGCGCGGCTACCACATGATGCTCCCCGACAGCGGCGTGCAGGTCGGCCGCGTGCTCTCGCCCGCCGACCGCAAGGTGTTCATCACGCCGATGGAGGATGGGCTGCGTGTCGCGGGGTCCGTCGAGTTCGCCGGCCTCGATGCGCCACCGAACGAGGCGCGCGCGCAGTTGCTGCTGGGCGACCTCCGCGCGGTGTTTCCGCAGGCGCGCACCGAGGGCGCCACGAGCTGGATGGGCCATCGCCCCTGCCTGCCCGACAGCCTGCCGGTGATGGGCCCGGTGAAGGCCTGGGATGGGCTGTGGTGCGCCTTCGGGCACGGCCATCTCGGCCTGACCGGATCGGCGCCGACCGGCGCGCTGGTGGCCTCGGCGATGGCCGGCGAGAACCCGAATTTCGACTTCGCGCCGTTCGCCGTCGAACGGTTCTGAAGCGGCTTAGGCGCGGGAGAAATGCCACGCGGCCAGCAGCGCGACCGCGCCTGGCACAGCGAAGTTCACCGCCAGGATAGGCAGTTCCTGCATGACGGTGTAGCCCGCGCGGCTGACGCCGACCCACAGATTGACGGCAGCCACCGCCAGCCACGCCGGCAGGAAGGCCTTCGCGCCGGTGACCACACCCGCCAGGCTGTGCCCCCACAGCCAGCCGAACAGCAGGAACACCGCGAGCAGCAGAACGCCCGCAAGCATGACCATCAGCATGTGCATCGGCGCGAAGCTCCCCGGTGGCGTGGCTACCATATCGTGGATCGTCGTGAAGGCGAGCCGTCGCTACGCGGCGAGGCGCAGGATCTCCTCCAGCGCGGCGGCGTCGCGCACCGGGCGCGGGTTGGTGGCGATCGGCGGGTCGCCGGTCCAGCGCGCCGCCAGCGCGGGAATCTCGTCGCCCGCGATGCCCTGTTCCGACAGGCGCGTCGGCAGGCCGAGGCCGCGCACGAAGCGCTCGATGGCCGAGCCTGCCTCGTCGCCGCCGAGGATCTCGGCGATGGCGCGCTGCCGCGCCGCGTTCACCGGCGCGTTCCAGCGCATCACCGCATGCAGCATGAGGCAGGACGTGATGCCATGCGGCACGCCGCGCGCCCCACCGAGGATGTAGCCCAGGCCATGGCTGGCGCCGACCGGCACGCCCGACCACCCGCCCATCACCGACAGCCACATCGCCTGCTGGCACTGGGCGCGTGCCGCCAGGTCATCCGGCTGGCTGCGGATGCGCGGCAGGCCCTCCGCCAGCATCATCATCGCCTGGCGCGACACCGCGTCGGAGAAGGCCTGCGGGGCGGTCGAGCACCAGCGTTCCGCCGCATGGTCGAAGGCGCGGATGCCCGAAGACAGCAGCAGCGCCGCCGGCGTCTCGATCGTGGCGGAAGGATCGAGGATCACCGCGCGCGGCACCATCCACGGGTCAAGCGCGCGATGCTTTCGTCCCGCCACGAGATCCGTGAACCCCGCATGCGGCGCGAATTCCGCCGCCGAGAGCGTCGTCGGTATGGCGACCATGCGCGGGGAGGGCGGCGCGCCATCCCAGTTGCCCGGCGCGGCACCGCGCGATGCCGCGGCCCCCACGAGGTCCCCGGGGTCGGCGATCCCGCGCCACACCGCCAGGCACGCGACCTTCGTCCCGTCGATCACCGACCCGCCGCCCAGCGCCACCGCCAGGTCGGCATCGCATTCGCGCAGCAGCGCCGCGAGGGCGAGCACATCCTCGACCGGGCTGTGCGCGCGCATCGCGGCGAAGGTGCCGGCCAGGCGTTCGCCGATGGCCGCGCGTGCCGAGGCGACCAGCGCACCGTCCGCCAGGGACCGTGTGGTGACCAGCACGATGCGCGACGCGTCCGCGATCTCGCGCGGCAGAGCATCGACCAGCGCTGCGCCATGATGCACGCGCCCCTGCGCCGGCCATTGATGCAGATGCGCGCCCATCGCCCCAGCCCCCGCGTGCCACGGCTGCCAGGATGCGGCGGTGGGCGCGCGCCGGCAACCTACTCTGCGGCCAGCGCCGCCGGGCGCTTCGGCACCAGGTGCTTCACGCGCGGCGCGACCTCGCTTTGCAGGAGGCCGAGCGAGGTCTTCCACGCCTCAGCGCTCTCCAGGTAGTCAAAGCCGAAGACGAGCAATTGCCCGAAACCGCCGACCTCCTCGTAGATCCGCTCGATCTTCTCGGCGACCGTCTTCGGGCTTCCGATGATCCAGTTGTGGTGCGCGCAGTACTCCACCGTGACGTCCGAATCCGGCACGGATGGCTCGTGCTTCAGGTAGTCCTTGAAGCCGAATTGCGCGAGCAGCTGGAGGAAGTATTCCCCCATCATGCGTCCCATGTGGGAGCCCACCGACAGCCGCCAGGCCTCCTCGTCAGTCTCGGCGACAAAGACCTCGCGCACCAGGCGCCAGTCGCCGCGCCAGGGCGTGCGGCCGGACTTGCGCGCGCCGGCCTCGACGCTGTCCCAATGCGACGAGACATAGGCCGGGTTCAGGTTCAGCGACATCGGCAGGTAGCCGCGCTCGCCGGCCAGCTTCAGCGTGTCGGAATTCTTCGACAGGCCGGCCACGCCGATCGGCGGGTGCGGCGCCTGCAACGGCCTGATGTGCGGCTTGAGGAAGCCGAACATCGTGTCCGGCTTGTCCACCTTCCAATACTTGCCGTCATGGTGCCAGGGGCCGTCCTCGGTCCACATCTTCAGGATGATGTCGAGCGCCTCGCGCGTCATGTCGCGGTTCTGGCCAGACATGCCGTCCACGTTGAACATCGCCCAATCCGACGGCAGGCCCGAGGCGGCGATGCCGAAATTCAGCCGGCCCTCGGACAGGTGATCCAGCATGGCGACGCGGTTCGCCAGTTCCGCCGGGTGGTGATAGGGCAGCAGGAAGCCGCCCGGGCCGATGCGCAGCCGCTTGGTCTGCAACAGCGCCTGCGCGATCAGCAGGTCGGGCGAGGGGTGCGGTTCCCAGGGCGCGGTGTGGTGCTCGCCGATCCAGGCCTCGCTGTAGCCCATCTCATCCAGCCAGCGCAGCACCTGCAGGTCCCAGTCATGGCCCTGCTTCAGGCCGCGCTCGGGCGGGTGGGACGGCATGGCGAAATAACCGAATTCCATCGGGTGCTTCCTCCTGCTGGTCTTGTCATTGGGGGAAGCATCGGATGGTCGCGCGCTGCCATGCAACCATAAAGCGAGTGGCGCGCGCGGGTGTGACGTCAGCCGCGCTGGGCGCGATCCACCGCGTTGCGCGCCTTGATGCGTTCGCGCGCCGCCGCCCAATCCTCATCGGTCCAGGCGAGGTAGTCCTGGAAGCCGCCGCCGCCGGTCAGCCAGCCGCCGCCGTCCAGCGCGATGGTCTCGCCATTGATCCAGACGGGGCTCAGCAGGAAGGCCGCCAGGTCGCCGATGTCCTCCGGCGTGCCGACGCGGCGCATCGGGTTGGCTTTCGCGATGCGTTCCTCGGGGTTGTTCTCCCCGGGGCGCAGGCGGGCGAACATGCCCTCGGTCGGGATGGTGCCGGGCGCGATGGCGTTCAGCCGGATGCCGTGCCGCCCCCATTCCACCGCCAGCGACTTGGTCATGGCGTCGATGCCGGCCTTCGACATGGCGGAGGGCACCACGAAGGGCGCGCCGGTCCGCACCCAGGTGACGATGATCGACACCACCGACCCGCCGGTGCCTTCCGTGATCCAGCGCTTGCCCACTGCCTGCGTCACCTGGAAAGTGCCGTGGAAGACGATGTCGGCGATGGCGTGGAAGGCACGGGGCGAGAGATCCTCGGTCCGGCTGATGAAGTTGCCGGCGGCGTTGTTGATCAGGTGCGTCGCCGGCCGGCCTTCGTCCCACATCGCGGCGACGGCGGCATCCACCGCGGCGGGGTCCTTGATGTCCACTGCGCGCGATGTGGCGCGGCCGGGATGCTGCGCGTTGATCTCGGCGGCGGTGGCGGCCACCACCTCGCCGCGCCGGCCCCACAATTCGACCGATGCGCCGAGCGCGACCAGCCGTTCCGCCATCATGCGCCCGAGGCCGGTGCCGCCGCCGGTGACCAGCACGCGCGCGCCATCGAACAGGCCATTGCGGAACATGCGCGGCTACTCCGCCGCGGCGTGGAAGCGCGTGAAGTCGGGCTTGCGTTTCTCCTGGAAGGCGGCCACGGCCTCGGCCGCTTCCGGCCCGCGCAGCAGCGCGCCGAAGCGGGCGAATTCCTCGGTCATGTGGGCGGAGAGCGCATCCTCGCCGGCCTGGCGCAGCAGGCGCTTGGTGGTGGCCATGGCGGCCGGCGGCTTGGCGGCGAGACGGCGCGCGACACCTTCGGCCGTCGCCATCAATTCGCTGACCGGCACCACGGCGTTGACGATGCCCGCGCGCAGCGCGGTGGCGGGCGTGAAGGCATCGCCCAGCATCAGCAATTCATTCGCCAGCAACTGCCCGCCGCGCTGCGGCACCAGCAGCGAGGACCCGCCCTCCGGGCACAGGCCGAGATCGACGAAGGGCATGCGGAACACCGCGTTCTCCGCGGCATAGACGAAGTCGCAATGCAGCAGCAGCGTGGTGCCGATGCCCACCGCGTATCCCGCCACCGCCGCCACGACCGGCTTCGGGCAGGCGCGAAGTGCCGCCAGGAATTCGCGGGCCGGGGAGGGCACGTCCGCGGCCTGGTCCCCCCGCGCCTTGAAATCCGCCACGTCGTTGCCGGAGGTGAAGCATTCCGTCCCGCCGGTTATCAGCACGGCTCGCACCGTTGATGCCGCTGCCGCATCGCGCAGCGCGGCACCGATCGCGGCGTACATGCCCCGGGTCAGTGCGTTCTTCTTCTCCGGCCGGGCGATGCGGATGGTGCGCAGCCCGGCATCGTCGGTGACTTCGATCTCGCTCATGGCGTCCTCCGGTGGTCTTCAGACCATGATCGGCGGAACCGCCGCCGCGATCCAGCGCGCAATCGCGGCGGCGCGTTCATCCTGGTGCGGCTGGGTGGTGATCGAGATGCCCAGCGGCAGCCCCTCCACCGCCATGCACGGCACCGTCACCACCGGGCAGCCGAGCCCCGAGGACGCCGTGTTCATGATGGGATTGCCGGTCGTGTGCAGGATGCGGTTGGTCGACCCGCCGGTATCGCCCGGCAGCGGTGCCGGGCCGCAGGCGGGCAGGCCGATGAAGCCATCCACCTCGCCGGCCAGGGCGGCCTGGGCGCGGCGCATCTCCTCGCGCTGCAACAGCCGCATGCGGTACTGCGCCAGCGTGACGGAACAGCCCAGTTCGAAGCGCGCCTTCAGGCTTTCGGACAGCGCATCGGGGTTCTTCGCCATCATGTTCGCGACCGACCAGGCGCTTTCGTAAGCACACACGTCGGTGGCGAGGCCCATGGCGCCCATCACGCGCTGTTCCAGCGCCTCCAGCAGCGGATGGTCGCCGCGGCGCAGGATGGCCACGCCCTGCGCGCGCAGCGCGTCCAGCGCCTGGTCGAAGGCGGCGATGGCCTTGGGTTCGGCCACCGCCCAGCCCTCCGTCTCCAGCACCGCCAGGCGCCGCGGCACCACCGGCGCCGGCGGGTCCTCGCGCGTGAAATACAGCCCAGGCGCGCCGGGATCGCCGCCGACGCGCTTCACGATCTCGACGGCGATCTGCCACATGTCCTCGGCACTGCCGGCATGGATGCCGACGGTCGATTGGCTGAAGCCCTGGCGCTCGCCGCGGTTGATGCCGCCCTGGGTCGGCTTCAGCGCCCAGTTCGCGTTAAAGGAGGCCGGGCGGATGACGCTGCCCAGCACCTGCGTGCCGATCGCCGCCGGCAGCATCCGCGCGCTGATCACCGCGCCCGATCCTGATGACGACCCGCCCGGCGTGCGCCGCAGGTCGAAGGGATGGCGCGTCGGCCCGGGATGCGACATGCCGAGTTCCGTCGTCACGGTCTTGCCGACGATGACCGCGCCGGCCGCGCGCAACGCCTGCACCAGCGCGCTGTCGCGCCCCGGTCGGTTGCCCTTGTAGAAGGCGCTGCCCATCTCGGTCGGCAGGTCGCGCGTCTCGAGCAGGTCCTTCACGCCGATCGGCAGGCCGTCGATCGGCGAGAGCGGCGCGCCCGCCTTGTAGCGCGCCGTGCTGGCATCGGCCGCTTCGCGCGCGCCCGCCTCGTTCAGCGACGCAAAAGCCATCACCTGCGGCTCGACCTCCGCGATGGTGGCGAGGCAGCGTTCGAGATAGGCGCGCGGCGTGTCCGACCCATCGCGGAAACCCGGCACCGCATCGTGGAAGGTCAGCGGGCGGAAGCCCTCCGGCGAATAGGTCTGCGGCGCGGGCAGGGGCATGGGGCGATCTCCTTGTTTGCGCCATGCTTGCCCGCGCCACGACGCGCCGCAAGGCTGACAGCGCCGGCCCTTTGCGCGACGATGCGCGCAACCAGGAGGACCGACATGGCACGACGCGTGATGATGGTGACCGGCGGATCGCGCGGCATCGGCGCCGCAACGGCGTTGCTGGCCGCACAGCGCGGCCATGACCTGCTGCTGACCTACCGCAGCGAGACCATGCGCGCCGAAGCCACCGCCCGCGCCTGCGAATCCCACGGCGCGCGCGTCGTGCTGATGCAGGGCGATGCCGGTGCCGAGCCCGACATCCTCGCCGCCTTCAACCGCTGCGACGAGGTCTTCGGCCGCATCGACGTGCTGGTGAACAATGCCGGCATCACCGGCCCGAAGCGGCTGCTCGCCGACACCACCCTGGCCGACTGGGTGTCCGTGCTGACGCCCAACGTCATCGGCGTCGCGCTGCATTGCCGCGAGGCGGTGCGCCGCATGTCCACGAAGCGCGGCGGCAAGGGCGGCGTCATCGTCAATGTCTCCTCGCGCGCCAGCGAGATCGGCGGCGGCGGCGAATGGGTCCACTACGCCACCAGCAAGGGCGCCATCGACACGCTCACGGTCGGCCTGGCGCGCGAGGTCGGCGCCGAGGGCATCCGCGTGAACGCCGTGAACCCCGGCCTGATCGACACCGAGATCCACGCCGCCGCCGGCATGCCCGACCGCGTGCAGCGCCTGTCCGCCGGCGTGCCGATGGTCCGCGGCGGATCGGCGGAGGAAGTCGCGGAGACCATCCTGTTCCTCGCTTCGGACGCAGCGTCCTACGTCTCGGGCGCGCGGCTGCCGGTCGGTGGCGGGCGGTAGCCCCGCGCGCCATCGCCAAGGCGTCTTGTAACCGCGCCCGGCACAGACCATCTCAATCTCAATATCCGAATCGGAACGGCGCGGCTCATCCTCGCGCCCGCAACGATCCCCCACCTGACCCGCGCGCCTGCGCCAGGGCCATGGCCCTGCCCTGAAGGAGCGCGATGCCTGTCCTCGGCGTCCATCACGTCACGACCTATCGGTACCGCCAGCCGGTCGCCTTCGGCGAGCACCGCATGATGTTCCGCCCGCGCGAGGGCCATGACCAGCGGCTGATCGAAGCCACGCTCAACATCACGCCCGAACCCGCCGAACTGCGTTGGCAGCATGATGTCTTCGGCAACAGCGTAGGCATTGCGCGCTTCACCGGACGTGCGCGCGAATTGCGCTTCGACAGCCGCGTCCTGCTCGACCACGCGCCGGTGAATGCGCTCGACTACGCGATCGGCCAGGATGCCGAGACCTACCCCTTCGCCTACGACGTCGAGGACCTGCCCGACCTCGCGCGATCGATCGAGCGGCAATACGCCGACCCCGACCACGATGTCGAACGCTGGGCGCGCAGCTTCGTCCGGCGCGACGGCGCGACCGGCACGCGCGACCTGCTCTCGGCGATGACGCATGGCGTGCGGCAGCGCTTCACCTACCTCGCGCGGACCGAGCGCGGCGTGCAGGAACCGCTGCTGACGATGCGCCTGGGCAGCGGCACCTGCCGCGACTTCGCGGTCTTCATGATCGAGGCGCTGCGCGCGCTCGGTCTCGCGGCGCGCTTCGTGTCGGGATACGTCTATGACGGCGCGCGCGGCGGGCGGATCGGCGGCGGCGCGACGCATGCCTGGCTGCGCGTCTATGTGCCCGGCGCCGGCTGGGTCGAGCTCGACCCGACCAACGGCATCATCGGCAATCGCGACCTGATCCGCGTGGCGATCGCGCGCGACCATCGCCAGGTGCTGCCGCTGCACGGGACCTGGACAGGGTTTCCCTCCGACGACCTCGGCATGACGGTCCAGGTGACCGTCACCGAGGCCGCGAAGGGAGCCTGACCCGGCCAGCCTGCAACTTTCGCGTCCGGTCCGCGTCTTGCATCCCAAGGCCTTGCATCACGAACCTTGACCACGAGCCAGCCCCGGTGCGTCGCACCACCTGATAAGGACGTCACCATGCAGATCAGCGCCGGTTGCCAGATCGTCTACGACTGCCCGCAACCCACGCCCATGCTGCTCATGGTCTCGCCCCATCCATCGCGCGATGTCGACCTGGTCGGCCCGCACCACATCGGCTTCGATCCGCCCATCGCGGCCAGGCCCTACATCGACAGCTTCGGCAATGCCTGCACGCGCATCGTCGCCCCACCCGGACGCCTGACCATCGAGACGCGGCTGCTGATCGAGGATTCCGGCCAGCCAGACCCCGTCGAGCGCGCCGCCTGGCAGCGCGCCATCGAAGAGCTTCCAGACGAGAAGCTGATCTACCTGCTCGGCAGCCGGTACTGCGACACCGACCGCCTGTCGGACGTCGCCTGGTCGCTGTTCGGCCAGGGGCCGGGCGGCTGGGACCGTGTGCAGGCGATCTGCGACTATGTGCACAACCACATCACCTTCGGCTACGAGCATGCCCGCGCCACGCGCACGGCGTCGGAGGCTTTCGCCGAGCGCCGCGGCGTCTGCCGCGACTACGCGCACCTCGCCATCACGCTGTGCCGCTGCGTCAACATCCCGGCGCGCTACTGCACCGGCTACCTCGGCGACATCGGCATCCCGCCGCCCTACGGCCCGATGGATTTCGCCGCCTGGTTCGAGGTGTTTCTCGACGACCGCTGGCACACCTTCGATGCGCGCAACAACCAGCCGCGCATCGGCCGCATCCTGATGGCGCGCGGGCGAGACGCGACGGACGTCGCGATCGCGACGACCTTCGGCCCCTGCACCCTGGCGGGCTTCAGCGTCTTCACCGACGAGGTGAAAGCGTAGTCCTCACGCCAGCACCGGCTTGCGCGCCGCGCAGAATTCCTCGACCGCGGCGACGAAGCGCGCGCAATCGGCGTCGGTCACCGGCAGCATCAGCGCCACCATGCCGCGCCGCGCCAGGTACATGCCCGCCGCCAGCATGTCGAAGAAGAACAGCTCGCGCATCTGCTCCTCCTCGACACTCGCCTTGTAGGGGGCGGTGATCGGGCCGGGGCGGAAATGCGGGGAGAGCATCGACCCCGCGCCGGTGAAATGCATCGCCAGGCCATGCTTCGCGCAGGCGGCGTTCAGCGCGGCCATCAGCGCCTCGCCACGCGCGAACAGCGCCTCCGCCGCGGCCTCGTCGAAGATCTCGCCGATCGCCACGCAGCCCGCGGCCATCGACAACACGTTGTTGTTGAAGGTGCCGGCATGCGGCATCGCACCGGCGCGATGGCCATCGAACATCGCCATGATGTCAGCCCGCCCGCCAAAGGCGCCGAAGGACATGCCGCCGGCCATGTACTTGCCGAAGGTGGTCATGTCGGGCGTCACGCCCATGCGCTGCTGCAGCCCGCCATGGCCGTGGCGGCTGGTCATCACCTCGTCGAAGATCAGAACGGCGCCGGTCTCGCGCGTGGCGTCGCGCAGCGCGGCCAGGAATTCGCGCGTCGCCGGGATGCAGCCGCCCGATCCCACCATCGGTTCCACGATCACGGCCGCCAGCTTGTCCCCCGCCTCGCGGGTCGCCGCGGCCGCGCCAGCCGCGTCGTTGTAGTCGGCGAAGCGCATCGGGATCGGCAGGTTTACCGGGCTGATCGGCACGCCGACCGGGAAGGTGAAGACGCCGCCGTGATAGCCGCCGCGGAAGGCCAGCACCTCAGTCCGCCCGGTGAAGCCGCGCGCGCCGGCCAGCGCCATGATGTTGGCTTCCGTGCCGGAATTGGTGAAGCGCACCTGCTCGACCGAAGGAAAGCGCGCGCAGATCAGCGCCGCCAGCTTTCCTTCGTTCTCGCCCACCGCCGCCAGGTTCACGCCCTTGTCCATCGCCGCCTTCACGGCATCGAGAATGCGGTGTTCGGAATGGCCGAACAGCCCGGCGGTGTATTCGCCGCACAGGTCCAGGTAGTCGCGCCCATCGGCATCCCACACCCGCGCGCCCTCGCCGCGCACCATGGCGGTGGGGAAGGGGGTGTAGAACAGCACGGTGCGGGTGTTCCCGCCGGGCATCACCTCGCGCGCCTTGGCGTGGATGGCCGCGCTTTTCGGGCGCGCATTCGAATAGGCTTCGCGCGCCTCGATCAGCGCCGCCTCGAGGTCGGAATTGCGCGGGTCGCGCGGGGCGTCGAGGGGGCTCATGGTCGGGCTCTCCGGCGGGGTGGGCGAAGGCTCGCGCCGGTGCCGCGGGCCGTCAACCCGAAACGGGCTTGCGGCGTGCTTCCGCCCGGCTAGGCTCCGCGCCATGGCAACCGTCTACGGCATGGCGCCCTCCGGCAATTGCTGGAAGGTCGCGCAGATCCTGCGCCTCACCGGCACGCCCTTCCGATGGGTGGAGGTCGATACCAATGGCGGCGAGACACGCACGCCGGAATTCCTCGCGCGCAACCCCTTCGGCAAGGTGCCGGTGCTGGAACTGGACGACGGCACGGTGCTGGTCGAATCCAACGCCATCCTGGTGCATGTCGCGGAAGGCACGCCATGGCTCCCCGCCCCGGGCCTGCCGCGCACCCGCGTCATGGAGTGGCTGTTCTTCGAACAATACAGCCACGAGCCCTACATCGCGGTGGCGCGCAACATCCGCGCCTACCAGGGCACCGCCGCGCAGAACGCCGAACGCCTGGCGCGCTGCGACGAAGCGGGCGCGCGGGCGCTCGATGCAATGGAACACCGCCTCGCCACGCATGACTGGCTGACCAATGCCGGGCCGACCGTCGCGGACCTCGCGCTGTTCGCCTACACGCATGTCGCGGATGAAGGCGGCTTCGACCTGGCGCGCTGGCCGGGCGTGCAGGCCTGGGTGGCGCGTCTCGCGGCCTTGCCGGGCATCGTGACGCTGCCGCGCACATGACCCACGACGCCATCGTCATCGGCGGCGGGCTGGTCGGTGCGGCCATCGCGCATGGGCTGCGCGGGCAGGGGCTGGACACCGCGCTGCTGGACGAGGGCGACATCGCCTTCCGTGCCTCGCGCGGCAATTTCGGCCTGGTCTGGGTGCAGTCGAAGGGTCTCGGCGCGCCCTGGTACCAGCGCTGGACGCGCGGCTCGGCGGGCGAGTGGCCGGCGCTTGCTGCCGACCTCGCGGCCCGTACGGGCATCGACACGGCGCTTTCACAGCCCGGCGGCGTGCATCTCTGCCTCAGCGAGCAGGAATTCGACGACCGCGCCGCCCGCATGGCGCAGATGCAGGCCGAAGCCGGCAACCACGGCTACGATTCCCGCATGATCCGCGCGCACGAGTTGCGCGACATGCTGCCAGGCCTCGGCCCATCGGTCGTCGGTGCGTCCTTCACGGCCTATGACGGCCACGCCAGCCCGCTTGCGCTGCTCCAGGCGCTGCACCGCGCCTTCACCGAGGCCGGCGGCGCCTACATCCCGAACGCCAAGGTCACCGCCGCGATCGCCGCACCGCACGACTTCCGCGTCGAGACCGCCGCGGGCGCCTTCTCCGCCCCGCGCATCGTGCTGGCGGCGGGCCTGGGCAATGCCGAACTTGCGCCGATCTTCGGCCTGAACACGCCGGTGCGCCCCCAGCGCGGCCAGATCCTGGTCACCGAGCGCGCCCGATCCATCCTGCCCATGCCCACCACCACCATCCGCCAGACCGGGGAGGGCACCATCATGCTCGGCGACAGCATGGAGGAGGTCGGCTTCGACACGCGCCAATCGCCGCCGGTCATGGCGCAGATCGCAAGCCGCGCCGCCCTGTGCTTCCCCTGGATCGCGGAGCTGAACGTCATCCGCGCCTGGTCCGCGCTGCGCGTCATGGCGCCCGACGGGCTGCCCATCTACGACCAGTCCGAACGTTTCCCCGGCGCCTTCACCGCGAACTGCCATTCCGGCGTGACGCTGGCCGGCGCCCATGCGCGGCTGCTGGCGCCGATGATCGCGGCGGGTGCGCTCGACCCCGTCCTCGCCCCCTTCACCGCGAAGCGCTTCGATGTTCCGCGCGCGGCCTGACGCCCGCCCCGCCACCATCGAGGTGCTGGTCGAAGGCACGCCGGTGCTGGTGCCCGAAGGCGCTTCCGCCGCAGCCGCGGTGCTGCTCGCCGGCCTGCCGGCGATCCGCGAGACGGCGGTCTCCGGCGCGCCGCGCCTGCCGCTCTGCATGATGGGCGTCTGCTTCGACTGCCTGGCCGAGATCGACGGCGTGCCGAACCGGCAGGCCTGCATGGTTCCGGTCGCGCCAGGCATGCGCATCGCACGCCAGCACGGCGCGCGGACGGCCGGCGCGTGATCCACGACCTCGCCATCATCGGCGCCGGCCCGGCCGGCATGGCCGCGGCCATCGAGGCGCGCGCCTGCGGCCTGTCCGTGCTGGTGGTGGACGAGAACCCCGCCCCCGGCGGCCAGGTGTTCCGCGCCGCCCGCGCCGCCGCCGCCGACCCCGCCGTGGCGCCCGAGATCGCCCCCGGCCTCGCGCTGCTCGACGCCTTCGCCGCCAGCGGCGCCGAGCACCGTGCCGGCACCACGCTGTGGCATCTCGACCCGGATGAGGGGCTGCTCTCGCTCGCGGGGCCGCAGGGCGTCAGCGAGGCGCGCACACGGCGCGTCGTGCTGGCGACAGGCGCGCAGGAACGCCCGGTGCCGATCCCTGGCTGGACCTTGCCCGGCGTGATGACCGCCGGGGCCGCGCAGATCATCCTGAAGTCCGCCGGTGCGGTGCCGGCCGGCGCCACGGTGCTGGCCGGGCAGGGGCCGCTGGTCTGGCTGCTGGCGGTGCAGCTCGCCCGCGCGGGCGCGCCGCCGCTGGTGCTCGAGACGCGCGCCGCCACCATCGCCGCCGCCCTGCCGCGCGGCGGGCTGTGGTCCGGCCGCCGCCTGCTGACCAAGGGCTTGGCGCTGATGGCCGAGGCGCGCCGGCGCGGCGTGCGCGTGGTGGCGCGCGTGCGCAACCTGCGCGCCGACGGCACCACACGCGTCGAGCGAATCGCCTGGGATGGCGGCAGTGCGCCGTGCGACACGCTTCTGCTGCATGAAGGCGTGATCCCGCAGACCCATGTCTCGCGCGCCATCGGGCTCGACCATGCCTGGGACGCGGCGCAGGCCTGCTGGCGGCCGGTGGTGGATGCCTATGGCGCAGCCTCGCATGACCGCATCGCCGTCGCCGGCGATGGGGCGGGCATCGGCGGGTGGGAGGCGGCGGTGGCGGCCGGGCGGCTGGCCGGGCTCGATTCCGCCCGGCGCCTCGGCGCGCTGGATCAGGCCGGCTTCGCCGCGCGGGCCGCCGTGCCGCTCGCGACCCGCCGCGCCGCGCTGGCGCTGCGCCCTTTCCTCGACGCGCTCTATGCGCCGCCCGACGCGGTGCTCGCCCCGCCCGACGCCGCCATCGCCTGCCGCTGCGAGGAGGTGACCGCCGGCGCCATCCGCGCCGCCGCGCGGGCCGGCGCGACCGGGCCGAACCAGATGAAGGCCTATCTGCGCTGCGGCATGGGCGCCTGCCAGGGGCGGATGTGCGCGCCCACCGTCGCCGCGCTGATCGCCCAGGCGCGCGGCCTGGCCCCCGAAGCGATCGCGCCGCTGCGCCCGCGCGCGCCCTACAAGCCCATCACGGTTGGCGACCTGGCTGCGAGTGCGGAATCCGCGCAACAGCTGCGACAATAACGTCGCAGGATCGCATCGGATGATTGGCGCCAAGGCGTGCCTGCGTTACATATAATACATGCGCGCAATGCTTGCCCTCCCGATCCTGGCCCTCACTGCCTTCGCCGTCCCGCTTCCCGGCCTGGTGCAGCCGGTGAACGCCCAGGCCTTCGTCGCTGATGCCGCGTCGGACGCCGCCGTGCAGCGCCTGGCCGAAAGGCTGTCGCGCCTGCCGGAGGATGGGCTCGACCCGCGCTGGTACCAGCTGCCGGCGGCGGAGCTCGCCGCAACCGACCCCGCCCGCTTCCGCGCCGAGACGCTGCGCGCCGCGCAGGCCGCCATGGCCGACCTGCTGCTCGGCCGCGCCGGGCCGCAGCGCGGGCGCGTGGACCTGCGCCGCGACCATGCCTCGGTGCAGCTGGGCGCCTGGATGGCGGAACTCGCCGCCGCCGCCGAACCGGCCACCGTCATCGACCGCGCTGCCGACCTGCCGCCCGATGCCCGCGCGCTGAAGGCGGAACTCGCACGCCACCGCGCGATCGCCGCGGCCGGCGGGTGGCCGCGCATCACCGGCGACACGCGCCGCACGCTCGAACCCGGCACCATGGACGCCGCCCGCGTGCCGCAGTTGCGCGCCCGGCTGGCCTCGTTCGACCCCGGGCTGGTCGAGGGCCCCGCCGCGCAGAACCCGCTCTATGACGACCGCCTGCTCGCTGCGGTGCGGCTGTACCAGGCCAGCGAGGGGCTCGAACCCGATGGCCGCGTCGGCGCCATCACCTGGACCGCGCTGAACGTCCCGGTCGAGGCGCACATCGACCAGCTGCGTGTCGCCCTCGACATGCGCCGCGCCCAGCCGCGCCCGAGCAACGAGCGCCGCATCGAGGTGAACATCCCGCATTACCGCCTGCATCTGCTGGAAGGCGGGCGCGTCGTGCAGGACATGGCGGTCATCGTCGGCCGGCGTGACCGTCAGACGCCGATGCTCGATGTCCGCATGACCGCGGTGCAGTTCAACCCGCCCTGGGGCGCGCCCGACCGCAATGCGCGCGAGGATTTGCTGCCGCGCTTCCGCCGCGATCCTGCCGGCATGCAGGCCGCCGGCTACCGGCTGTTCCAGCGCGTCGACGGCGAAGTGGTGCCGGTCGATGCCACCACGCTCGACTTCGCCAACTACAACCGCACCTATTTTCCGTACTTCGTCCGCCAGGATGCCGGCGAACGCAATGCGCTCGGCCAGATCAAGTTCGTCATGCCGAACAACGATGCCATCTTCATGCATGACACCCCCGACCGGCACTTGTTCACACGCGGGCAGCGGGCCTTCTCGTCCGGCTGCATCCGGCTGGAACGGCCCCGTGAGTTGCTTTCCGAGGCGCTCTCGGGCACAGCGGGCTGGGATCAGGGGCGGGTCTCCCGCGCCCTGGCCAGTCGCGCCACCGTGAGCACGCCGATCGCGCGCTCCATTCCGGTGCGGCTTCACTACACGACCACCATCGTGGAAGGAGGCCGGGTTATCATGCGATCCGACATCTATGGCCTTGATGCCGCCTATGCCCGCGCCATGGAGCGCGGCACGCCGCAACGCATCGCCTCTGCCGAAGGGGGCACCCAGCGCGGCTCCTCGGCGCGCTGATCCATGGCGCGCATGTTCCACGGGCTTCGATGCCCGTGCTGCGATCCCGTGGTCGCGAACCGACGGGAGGTGATCCGCGCCGGTCTCGGCGGGCTGGTCGCGCTGGCCACCCTGCCGGCGGCGGCCCAGGCTCAGGCCATCGCGCCGGGCGCACGCACGCTGCGGATCCGCCGCGTTCAGACCGGCGACTCCTTCTCCGGCGTCTATTGGCGCGACGGGCGCTACGACCGCGACGCGCTGCGCCGCCTGGACGTGGTGTTCCGCGACCCCTCCATGGACGAGACCACGCCCATGGACCCGCGGCTGTTCGACGTGCTGTTCACCATCGCGCGGCATGTCGGCTCCGACGAATCCTACGAGGTGATCAGCGGCTACCGCGCGCCCGAGACCAATGCCGCGCGCGCGCGGCAGTCGCGGCGCGTCTCGCGCGTGTCGCTGCACATGTCGGGCATGGCGGCGGATGTGCGCCTGCCGGGCACGCAGTCTCTCGGCATCGCGCGCGCGGCGGCAGACCTGCAGGTCGGCGGCGTCGGGCTGTATCGGCGCGACGGCTTCGTCCACCTGGATTGCGGGCCGGCCCGGCGCTGGTAGCGGCGCTGCCGCGGGCCAAGGCCCGTGCTGCCGCAGGTGTCCGGGCCGAACCGCCTGGCCGGCTGGACGCCTATCGCGCCGCCAAGACCCCCGCGCAGGCCGCCGGCATCCGGGGCGGCGGCCCCGGCGGGCGCGGCATCGGCCGCCGCGCCTCGGGCGAGAACCACCAGTCGAGGCTCGCATCGCAGCCATCGCCCGCCGGCGGCGGCCCGATGTCGCGGCATTCAGCCTGCCCCGCCGGGCAGGGCAGGCGGATATGCATGTGCGAATCATGCCCGCGCCAGGGCCGCACACGCCGCAGCCAGGCCTCGCCGCGATGGCGCCGGCAGAGTTCACGCTTGATGGCGAAATGCACCAGCAACCGGTCCAGCCCCTGCCGTTCTGCCGCCAGGCGGATCAGCGCGACATGGCGGTCGGTGAAGACGCGCGGGTCCACGCCCGATTCGTCGGGCAGCACCAGTGACGCGACCTGGATGGTCTCGCGCTGCGTGGGGCCGGTCCGCGGCTTGGGGTTCAGGTCCAGCCAGATATCGGCGTCGATGCCCGTCTGGTGGCTGGCGTGGCCGAAGGTCATGGGCCCGCCGCGCGGCTGCGACAGGTCGCCGATGTAAAGGTCGGGGAAGCCTTGCGCGCGGGCCGCGGCGGCGAAGCCCTGCACCCAGGCGACCATCGCCGGATGCCCCCAGTGCCGGTTGCGCGAGACCCGCACCGCCTGCCAGCCCGGCCCATCGGCCGGCAATTGCACCGCCCCGGCGATGCAGCCCAGCGAGGTGCCGCCGATGATGCGCGGCGGCCCCGGCGCGGGCAGCGCGGCCGCCCCCCAGGAGGCGGCGCGCGAGATGTCCTGCGCGGCCGCGGCGCCCCCCAGCAGCGCGAACAGGATCGCGGCGATCACGCCGCCAGGTGCCTTGTGCATGCCCGATTGTTAGAGCAGCGTTCGCCGCCTTGGAACCACCCGCCGCCCTGGCCTGCCGACCTCACGGAGTTGCCCCGCGTGTCCCGTTACCTTGTCACCGGCGGTGCCGGCTTCGTCGGCAGCCATGCGGTGCTGGCCCTCCTGGACCGCGGGCATGAGGTTGTCGTCCTCGACAACCTGACCCAGGGCCACCGCGCCGCAGTGCCGGCCGCCGCCACGCTGGTCGAGGCCGAATTGGCCGACACCGCCCGCTTGGCGGAGGTCTTCGCCAGCTGGCGCTTCGACGCCGTGCTGCATTTCGCAGCCCTGTCGATCGTGGGCGCGTCGATGCGCGACCCGCTGCACTATATCGCCGAGAATGTCGGGCATTCGCTGCGCCTGGCGGAGGCCGCGATCAAGGCCGGCTGCCTGCGCTTCGTACTGTCCTCCACCGCCGCGCTGTTCGGCGACCCCGACCGCGTGCCGATCGACGAGTCCTGCCGGATCGCGCCGCAAAACCCCTATGGCGACAGCAAGCGCATGGTCGAGGAAGGCCTGGAATGGGCCGCGCGCATCCATGGCCTGCGTTATGCGGCGCTGCGCTATTTCAACGCCGCCGGGTCAGACCCGCAGGGCCGCGCCGGCGAGGACCACGACCCCGAGACGCACCTGGTGCCGCTGGCGATCGACGCCGCGCTGGGCCGCCGCCCCGCGCTGACAGTCTTCGGCGAGGACTACCCCACGCCCGATGGCACCTGCATCCGCGACTACGTGCACGTCACCGACCTCGCGGAGGCGCATCTGGCGGCGCTCGCGCGGCTCGAGACGCATGGGTCCTGCCGCTACAATGTCGGCAGCGGGCAGGGGGCATCGGTGCGGCAGGTGATTGACGCGGTCGCCCGCGTCGGCGGCCGCCCGGTGCCGCACAGCATGGGCCCGCGGCGGGCTGGCGACCCGCCGGTGCTGGTGGCCGCGAGCGACCGGCTGCGCGCCGAGACCGGCTGGTCGCCGCGCTATGGCGAGCTGGACGAAATCGTCCGCACCGCCTGGTCCTGGCGGGAGGCGCGCCCGCAGGGCTACGCCGACCGCGGGCGGGGCTGAGGCGCCCTCAGTTCTGGAAGCGGAATGCGCCGGCCTGCCCATCCGCCGGGGCCGCGGGCTCGGCGGCGGGGGTCGACGCCGGCTGCCCCGGCTGCTGCTGCTGCTGGATCTGCGCGCGCACGCGTTCCTCGATCTGCTTCAACAGGTTGCCCATGCCGTTCACCAGCGAGGGCAGCTGCGTCACGGGCACGCACAGCGTCGCGCAGGGCGATGCCTTGCCGTCATTGCCGGTGACGGCCAGCGTGATGCGCGCGACGCCATGCGCGACCTGCGCTTCGATCACGCCGTCGGCGAAAACGGTGGGGCGGTTGTCGGCCATGTGATGGGTTCCCTGGCTATTGTTCGCGGAAGGCGCGCGTGAAGCTGTCGAGCACCGGCTGGGTGATGTAGCGCAGGAAGCTGCGTTCGCCGATGATGATCATGGCCTCGACCGGCATGCCGGGCACGAGGGTTACGCCATCGAGCCGTGCGAGCTGATCCGGGTCGATGAGCACATGGGCGCGATAGTAGGACATGCGCGTGCGCTCATCGACCGTCACGTCCTGCGCGACGAAGGTGACATGCCCATGCAGGTAGGGCACCAGGCGCTGCTTGAAGCCGGGCAGGCGCACTTCCGCCTGCAGCCCGACATGCACGATGTCGATGTCGTTGGGCTGGATGTTCACTTCCGCGACCAGCCGGTCCTGCGTGGGCACCAGGTCCATCACCGGGTCGCCGGGGCGCACCACGGCGCCGACGTTGAACAGCCGGAGGTTCAGGATGGTGCCGTCCTCCGGCGCCACGATGTCCCGTCGCACCGCGACGTCCTGCGCGGCGCGCAGGCGTTCCTCGACCTCGGCGAGGCGGGTGCGCGCCTCGCGCTGCTCGGCCGCCACTTCCTGGCGGCGCTGGCCGGTGATGGCGGCGATCGACCCGCGCGCCTCCGCGATCACCTGCGCGGCGCGGTCGAGTTGCCCCTGCAGGTCCTCCCCCTGGCCTTCCAGCGCGGCGGCGCTGCGTTGCAGCGCGAGCAGCGTGGGCAGGCGCTGGAGCCCCTGCTGGACCAGGTTGCGGGTGATCTCCTCCTCGCGTCGGATCAGTTCCAGCTGCTGGCGCTGGGCGCGCAGCTGGCCGGTGGCGCCGGAGGTGATCGCCTCCTGCTGGCCGATCCGCGCCTCCTGCACCGAGACCTGCGCCTGCAGGCTGGCTCGCCGGGCCTCGAAGACCGCGCGCTGGCCCAGCATGGCGTCCTGGGCACGGGGTTCGTCCGCCCCGGTCAGCTCGGGCGGGAAGGCGATGGTGTCGGCGCCTGCGAGTTCCGCGGTCAGGCGCGCATCCTGCGCCATGAAGGACCAGCGCTGGGTGCGCAGCGTCTCAAGGTCGGCGCCGGCGCGGATGTCATCGAGGCGCACCAGCACCTGGCCGGCGCGCACGCGTTCGCCGTCGCGCACCAGGATCTCGCGCACGATGCCGCCCTCCAGGTGCTGGATGGTGCGGCGCGTGCCCTCGACCTTGATCATGCCCGGCGCGATGGCGGCCTCGGACAACGGAGCCAGCGAGGACCAGGCGGCGAAGGCGCCGAAGAAGATGCCGATGGCGGCGAAGCCGAACAGCACGGTGCCGCGGGTGCGCGGACGCTCGGGCGCGGCGGGCACCTCGGGCAGGGTCAGGCGCACCGGCGGCAGGCGGCGCGGGCCGACCTCGTGCGTGGTCGGCTGCACGGCGACGGCGACGGGTTCGCTCATGCCTGCGCCTCCTTGCCTTCGATGCGCGGGGCGGGGGCGGCGATCGGCGTGGCGGGCTTCATGATCTTCTTGAGCACCTCGGCGCGCGGGCCGAACAACTCGACCGCGCCGTCGCGCATCAGCAGCACCTTCTCCACGCCCTGCACCAGCACCGGGCGGTGGGACACCAGCACAACCGTCGTGCCCTGCCGCTTGAGGTCGTGCAGCGCGCGCAGCAGGGCGGATTCGGCATCGCCATCCAGGTTGGAATTGGGTTCGTCGAGCACCAGCAGCTTGGGGTTGCCGAACATGGCGCGCGCCAGGCCGATCTGCTGGCGCTGCCCGCCCGACAGGTGCGCGCCGCCTTCGCCGATCTCGGTCTCGTAGCCCTTGGGCAGGCGCAGGATCATGTCGTGGCAGCCGGCCAGCTTCGCGGCGTCGAACACCGCCTCGGCCGGTGCGACCGCCATGCGGGCGATGTTATCGAGCACGGTGCCGTCGAACAGTTCCACATCCTGCGGCAGGTAGCCGACATGGCGGCCGAAATCCTCGCGCTGCCAGGTATGCACGTCTCCGCCATCGAGGCGCACCGCGCCCGATGCGGGCGCCAGCGTGCCGGTCAGCAGCCGGATCAGCGTGGTCTTGCCGGCGGCCGAGGGGCCGATGATGGCAAGGCTCTCGCCGGCATCGAGCGCGAAGGCCACGCCCTTCACCACGGCCACGTTGCTGCCCGGGAAGCCGTAGGTGACGCGTTCCACCGTCAGCCGCCCGGTCGGCTCCGGCAGGGCGATGCCCGGCGGCCGCAGCCGCGGCAGCACCAGGAAGGCCTGCAGCCGCTTCCAGGATTGCCGCGTCTGCACCAGCTGCTTCCAGCCGCCGATCATCTGTTCGACCGGCGCCAGCGCGCGCCCCATGATGATCGACGCCGCGATCGAGGCCCCCGCGGTCAGTTGCTGTTCCAGCACCAGGAAGGCGCCGACGCCCAGCACCCCCACCTGCACCGCCAGGCGCACGAACTTGGTCAGCGCCAGCAGTGGCGCCGCGCGGTCCATCGCCCGGTTCATGGGCACGGACATCTCGGCCACGCCCTTCTGCCAGCGCGCCATCACCGCCGGCAGCATGCCCATGCTGTCGATCACCTCGGCGTTGCGGACGATGGATTCGGCGCGGCGCTGGCTGCCCATGGCGGCCGTATTCGCCTCCCGCAGCAACTTCGACGTGGCCAATTCGTTGAAGATGGTCAGCGCCAGCAGCAGCACGGCGCCCACCAGCGCCACCCAGCCGAGCGTCGGATGCAGCAGGAAGATCACGAACAGGTAGGCCGGCACCCAGGGCACGTCATACAGCGCCAACGCGCCGGGCGAACCCAGGAAGCCGCGCACCGTGCCGAGGTCGCGCAGCGCCTCCATGCGGTAGTTGCGGCCGCGGAGCTGGCTCTCGACCGCGCGGGCGAAGCCTTCGGGCGCGACCTTTGCCTCCATCCAATTGCCGATGCGCTGCATGATGCGCGACCGCGCGCCTTCCAGTAGCGCCATCAGCGCGAGCGCAACCATGGCGATCAACGTCAGGTACAGCAGCGTGTTCAGGTTGCGCGTGGACAACACGCGGTCGAACACCTGCATCATGTATAGCGAGACGGTGAGCTGCAGCACGTTGACCACGCCGCTGAACACGCCCACGGCCATGAACTGCGCGCGGCAGGCTGCCACCGCGCGCGCCAGCGGCGTGGAGGCGGCCGGCGTCTCGCCCAGCAGGACCCGAGGGTCAGTCGCCATACTTGTCTGCCCCAGCCTGCCTCATGCCGATCCCGCCTTCGTCCCCGGCGCCCCGCGCGATCACGTCCGTGCGACGCCCATGCATCCTCATGCCGCAAGGATTGCGGGCGGCACGGTCTGGCGTGACGACTTTCGACACCATATCACAAAGCCAATCAATATGACCCTAAGTGAAATTGCGCGACCGCAGGGCGCGCCGAACAGGAGCGCCGGACGGGCCGATGGAGAGAGCTGAACCGCTCGCGGCCGGGGCCATCGAGGCCGCGGCGCCAATTGAACTGACCATCCTCATGCCCTGCCTGAACGAGGCCGAGACGCTCGGCACCTGCGTTCGCAAGGCCATGGGCTACATCGCACGCAGCGGCGTCGCCGGCGAGGTGCTGGTGGCCGACAATGGCAGCACCGACGGCAGCCAGGAGATCGCCCGGAGCCTTGGCGCGCGCGTGGTCCCGGTGGCGGAGCGAGGCTACGGCGCCGCGCTGATCGCCGGCATCGCCGCCGCGCGTGGGCGCTTCGTCATCATGGGCGACAGCGACGATTCCTACGATTTCACCGCGCTCGACCCCTTCGTGGAGAAGCTGCGGGAGGGCTACCAGCTGGTCATGGGCAACCGCTTCCGCGGCGGGATCAAGCCGGGTGCGATGCCGCCGCTGCACCGCTACCTGGGCAATCCGGTGCTCTCGACCATCGGGCGGCTGTTCTTCCACAGCCCGGTGAAGGACTTCCATTGCGGCCTGCGCGGCTTCGACCGCGATGCCATGCTGGCGCTGGACCTGCGCGCGCCGGGGATGGAATTCGCCTCCGAGATGGTGGTGAAGGCCACGGTGAACGGGCTACGGATCACGGAAGTCCCCACCACGCTCTCGCCCGATGGCCGGTCCCGCCCGCCGCACCTGCGGTCCTGGCGGGATGGCTGGCGGCATCTGCGCTTCCTGCTGGTGTTCTGCCCGCGCTGGCTGTTCCTGTATCCTGGGGCGGCGCTGTTCCTGGCCGGGCTCGTCTCGATGGTCGCGCTGCTGCCCGGGCCGGTCCGCCTGGCCGGCGTGACCTTCGATGTCCACACGCTGCTCTACGCCGCCGGCGCCACCGTGATGGGCTTCCAGGCCGTGCAGTTCTGGGTCTTTGCCCGGATCTACGGCGCCCAGCAGGGCGTGGTGCCGGAGGCCAGGCGGCTGACCGCGGCGTTGTCGCGCTTCGGCCTGGAACCCGCGCTGATCGTCGCCGGCCTGCTGGTGCTGCTGGGCCTCGGCCTGGCCGCCACCACGGTGGCGATCTGGGGCGGGGAGCGCTTCGGCGCGCTGCAGGGCACGGGGGCGATGCGGCTGTCGATAGCCTCGGTCACCGCCATGCTGCTGGGGCTGCAGCTGGCCTTCGGAGCCTTCTTCGTGGCGCTGCTGGGGATGATGCGGGCGCGTTAGGCGCTGTCAGCGGAACACCAGCTGCCGCGACAGCACGAAGTTGCTGAACATGCCGGCGATCGACCCCGCCGCGACCCCCAGCACCGGATGCGCGGCGACCACCGGTACGAAGCCGACCAGCAGCGCATAGGTGCCGTAGTTCAGGACGAAGCCGCCCAGGTTCACGACCACGAACAGCGCCCATTGGCGATGCGCCTGCCCGCCGCCGGCGCGGTCGCGGAACGTCCAGACCCGGTTGAGCAGCCAGGTGACCGACGCCGCCGTCACATAGGACAAGGCGCGCCCGCCATAGAGCCCCGCACCCAGCGCGACCGCGCTATACAGCACCGCCGTGTCGACCACGAAGCCGATGGCGCCGACCACGCCGAAGCGCAGGAAGTCCTGTGCCAGCCGCGCCCGTTCCGGGCCGAGCAGGCGGGTCAGCAGCGGGCCGATGACCGGGATGTCGTTCATGACCGCCCTTTACGGCGACCGCGCCGGCTTGCCCACCCACACGCGATCGCGGCGGGGCGGGCCGACCGATTGCGCACCTGCACCGCCTGCATGGCGCCATGCTGGATTGGCTCACGGCACCCGGCTAAGGTCCACCCGGCTTCACCCTTCCGAGAGAGACATCCGCATGTTCCGACGCGACCTGCTGGCCGGTGCCGCGGCCGGCGCCACCGCCGCCACGCTCCCGCGCTTCGCCATCGCCCAGCCGACCGCCGCGCGGACGCTGCGCTACGTGCCGCACGCGAACATCCCGAACATCGACCCCTTCACCAACACCGCCTTCATCGCGCGCGACCACGCCTTCCTGGTCTATGACCAGCTCTACGGCATGAACGACAAGTTCGAACCCGTGCCGCAGATGGTCCAGGGCCATGTGACGGAGAATAACGGCCTGCTGTGGCGCTTCACCCTGCGCGAGGGGCTGAAGTTCCACGACGGCACGCCGGTGCGCGGGCGCGACTGCGTCGCCTCCATCAAGCGCTGGGGCCGCCGCGACGCCTTCGGCCAGGAGCTGATGGCGCGCGTGGCGGACATGACCGAGGAGAGCGACCGCGTCTTCTCGATCCGCCTGAACCGCGCCTTCCCCAAGATGATCGAGGCCTTCTCCAAGGTCACGACATCCTGCCTGTTCATCATGCCCGAGCGCCTGGCGAACGTGGACCCCTTCACCAACATCACCGAGGCGGTGGGCTCCGGCCCCTTCCGCTTCGTGCAGAATGAATGGGTGCCGGGTTCGTCGCTCGCCTACACGCGCAACCCCGACTACGTGCCGGTGCCCAATGGCACGCCGTCGATGACCGCCGGGCCGAAGGTCGCGCATTTCGACCGCGTGGAATGGAAGATCATCCCGGATTCCTCGACCGCCGCCGCCGCGCTGCAGGCCGGCGAGATCGACTGGTGGGAACAGCCCACCGCCGACCTGCTGCCGCTGGTGGCGCGCAACCGCAACGTGGCGGTCGATGTCATCAATGCCACCGGCCTGATCGGCATCTTCCGCCCGAACCACCTGACCGCGCCGTTCAACAATCCCGCCGTTCGCCGCACGGTCATCACGGCGATCAACCAGATCGACTTCATGACCGCGGTGATCGGCGACGCGACGGCGCCGGGCTATGCCAACCTCAAGCGCGAGGGCATCGGGTATTTCGCGCCGGAATCGCCCTCGGCCTCGACCGTCGGGCTGGACCGGCTGAAGAAGTCGATCGACGCCGCGCGCGCCGAATTGCAGGCCGCCGGCGCGATGGGCGCCAAGCTGGTGCTGCTGAACGCGACCGACCTCGCCTCCATCAACGCGGCCTCCCTGGTGGGTGCCGACCTGTTCCGCCGCATGGGCTTCAACGTCGACCTGGTCAGCACCGACTGGGGCACGCTGGTCGCGCGCCGGGCCAGCAAGAACCCGCTGGAGCAGGGCGGCTGGTCGGGCTTCTTTACGTTCTGGAGCGGCGTGGACCACTGGAACCCCGCCAGCCACGCCTCGATCCGCGGCCATGGCGACAATGCCTGGGCCGGCTGGCCGACCATCCCCGCGATGGAGGCGCAGCGCAACGCCTGGTTCGACGCGGCCGACGACGCGGCGGCCAAGGCCGCGACCACGGAGATGCAGCGCATCGCCTTCGACGAAGTGCCCTATGTGCCGGTCGGCATGTACTACCAGCCCACCGCCTATCGCCGGAACCTGACCGGCATGCTGAAGGGCCAGCCGCCGCTGTTCTGGAACCTGCGGCGCAGCTGACGCGGTCCTGACCGGGATGCGCTGCACGGCGCATCCCGCCATCGGCCACGCCGCGCGGGCACGCCGCCGCCACCCCTTGCGCCGCACCGGCCGATCTGGTGGAGACTGCGCCCCATGCGGAGCCCCACCATGCACCGACGCCATCTCCTCGCCGCCGCCGCCCTGACGCTGGCGCGTCCAGCCCTTGGGCAGGGCACCGCCGGCGCGCCGCGCGTGCTGAAATTCGTGCCGCAATCCGACCTGGCGGTGCTCGACCCCATCGTCACCACCGCGAATGTCACGCGCCACCACGGCTTCGCGGTGTGGGACACGCTGTATGGCTTCAACCAGGATTACGGCGCCGAGCCCCAGATGGCCGAGGGCCACCAGGTCGCGCAGGACGGCCGCCACATCACCATCAGGCTGCGCGAGGGCCTGAAGTTCCAGGATGGCGAGCCGGTGCGCGGCGCCGATTGCGTGGCCTCGATCCGCCGCTGGGCGGCGCGCGATCCGCTGGGCCAGGTACTGCTGACGCGCATCGAGGAACTCTCCGCGCCCGACGACAGGTCCATCCTGTTCCGCCTGTCGCGGCCCTTCCCGCAATTGTTCGCTGCGCTGGCCAAGCCCTCGGCGCCGGTCTGCTTCATCATGCCGGAGCGCCTGGCCGGCACCGACCCGACGCGACCGGTCAGCGAGATCATCGGCTCCGGCCCCTTCCGTTTCCGCGAGCGCATTCCCGGCACCCGCGTGGTCTACGAGCGCTTCGCCGACTACGTGCCGCGCGCCGAGGGCATCCCGACCTGGACGTCGGGCCCCAAGCGCGTGCATTTCGATCGCGTCGAATGGCATGTCATGCCTGACGCCGCCAGCGCCGCGACGGCACTTGGCAATGGCGATGTCGATTGGTGGGAGAACCCGCTGGGCGACGTGCAGGCGACGCTGCGGCGCAACCGCTCCATCGTCATGGAAGTGCCCGACCCGATCGGCTTCATCGGCATGGCGCGCTTCAACGCGCTGCACCCGCCCTTCGACAAGCCGGCGATCCGCCGCGCCTTGCTGGGCGCGATCGACCAGGAAGCCTTCATGGCTGCCGTGGTCGGCGCCGATCGCAGCCTGTGGCGCGACGATATCGGCATCTTCCCGCCCGGCACGCCACTCGCGAATGACGAGGGGCTCGCCGCCCTGACCTCGGCGCGCGACCCCGAGCGCGTGAAGCGCGAACTCTCCGAAGCGGGCTATGGCGGGGAGAAGGTTGTGCTGCTCGCCGCCACCGATTTCCCGACCCTCGCCGCGCTGGCACGGGTGGGCGCGGAGACCCTCACGCGCGTAGGCATGGAGGTCGAGCTGGTGCAGGGCGAATGGTCCGCGCTGGTGCAGCGCCGCGCCCGGCGCGAGCCGCCCGAGCGCGGCGGCTGGAGCCTGTTCTTCACCTTCTGGACCGGCCTCGACATGATGAATCCCGGCGTGAACCAGGCGCTGCGCGGCACCGGGGACCGCGCCTGGTTCGGCTGGCCGACCATGGCGAAGATGGAGGAGTTGCGTGGCCAGTGGTTCGACGCCCCGGACCTCGCGGCCGAACAGGCCCTGGCGCGCGAGATCCAGGCCGAGGCGCTGCGCGAGGCACCCTATCTGCCGCTCGGCCAGTATTTCCAGGCGACGGCGTATCGGCGCGGGCTGTCGGGCATGCTGAAGGGCCTGCCGGTGTTCTGGAACATCCAGCGGGGCTGAAAGCCAGTAGCTTTTTTTTGCCCTCAGGCGCCGGGCGCCGCCTCCGGCGGCGTGGCTTGCGCGCCGTGCACTGTTGCGCGGGCGGCGGCTGGCGGCCTGGGCGCGGTCGCGCGCTGCGCTCCCGGATCGTGCATCCGCACGATCCGATGGTTTTGCGTGACCCTCAGGCGGCGGGCGGCGGCCATCCGGCCGGCTTGCCTTCGCGCCATGGGCTGTTGCGCCGAGCGCCGCTGATGGTCTGGGCGCGGTCGCGCGTTGCGCTCCCGGATCGTGCACTCGCACGATCCGAAGGGTAGGGGGTTGGTGGGCGGCGCGGGCCTTCCGGCTTGCCGTTCGCGCCTTCGGCTGTTCAGATGGCCGCCTCTGAAGGCTGGGAGACCAACATGAATCGTCGTGATCTGCTGCGGGGCACCGCGGCTGCGGGAGCCGTGGCCACCTTGCCGCGCGTCTCCACCGCGCAGGCGCCCGCCAACCGCGTCCTCAAGATGGTGCCGCAGGCAAACCTCACCAGCCTCGACCCGATCTGGACCACCGCCAACATCACCCGCAACCACGGGCACATGATCTACGACAGCCTGTATGGGCTGGACGCCAATTTCGCGCCGCAGCCGCAGATGGCCGAGGGCCATGTGCTCGACGATGGCGGCAAGACCGTCACCATCACCCTGCGCCCGGGGCTGAAGTTCCACGATGGCGAGCCGGTGCGCGCGCAGGACGTGGTGCCCTCCATCACGCGCTGGATGAAGCGCAATCCCTTCGGCCAGAAGCTCGAGACCGTGGTCGATGCGCTGGAAGTGGTCGATGACCGCCGCCTGCGCTTCAAGCTGAAGCGGCCCTTCCCGCTGCTGTTCAAGGCGCTGGGCCAGGTGTCGAACTCGCCCGCCTTCATCATGCCCGAACGCCTGGCGCGCACCGACCCGTTCCAGCAGGTGCGCGAGGCCGTCGGCTCCGGCCCCTTCAAGTTCAAGGCCGATGAGTACAATTCCGGCTCGCTGGTCGTCTACGAACGCTTCGCCGACTACGTGCCGACCAGCGCCGGCACGCCGAGCCTGACGGCCGGCCCCAAGGTCGCGCATTTCGACCGCGTCGAATGGAACATCATCGTCGATGCCGCCACCGCCGCCGCCGCGCTGCAGACCGGCGAGATCGACTGGTACGAGCAGCCGCCGCCGGAGATCCAGCAGCTGCTGCGCCGCAACCGTGGCATCGCGATCGAGGCGATCGATCCGCTGCCGCTCACCGGCATCCTGCGCTTCAACCACCTGCACGCGCCCTTCAACGACAAGAAGATGCGCCAGGCGATCCTGCCCGCCATCGCGCAGGAGGATTTCATGCAGGCGGTGGTCGGCACCGACCCGGCCATCTACCGCACCGGCGTGGGCATGTTCACGCCGGGCACGCCGCTGGCGAATGATGCAGGCCTTGGCCCGCTGACCGGCGCGCGCAGCCTCGACCGCGCCAAGGCGCTGATGCGCGAGGCCGGCTACACCAACCAGCCGATGCGCCTGATCGGCCCGACCGACATCCTGGCACCTTCGGCCATGACGCAGGTGGGTGCCGACCTGGTGCGGCGCCTGGGCTTCAACGCCGATATCGTGCTGACCGACTGGGGCACCACGGTGCAGCGGCGCACCTCGCGCGAGCCGGTGGAGCGCGGTGGCTGGAGCATGCTGTTCACCGCCTTCTCCTCGGTGGATTTCGCCGACCCCGCGGCGCATTTCCCGTTGCGCGGCAATGGCGCGCAGGCATGGTTCGGCTGGCCCACCGCACCGCGGATCGAGGAACTGCGCGACGCCTGGTTCGAAGCCCCCGACCTCGCGACCGAACAGCGCCTGGCGCGCGAGATGCAGACCGTCGCGATGGACGAACTGCCCTACGTGCCGGTGGGCGCCTACCTGTCCATGACGGCGATCAAGCGCAACCTGACCGGGCGCGTGCCCGGGCTTGCGCTGTTCTGGAACCTTCGGCGCACGTGAGCGGGAGAAGCAGCATGGAACGCAGGACCTTCCTCGGCGCCGGCGCGGGCATCGCCGCCGCCGGCGTCTCCGCCCCCGCCCTGTCGCAGGGCGCCGCGGCGCGCACGCTGCGCGTCATCCCGCAGGCGAACCTCACCAGCCTCGACCCGGTGTGGACGACGGCGGTGGTCACCCGCAACAACGCCTTCATGATCTACGACCAGCTCTGCGCGACGGATTCGCAGGGCGAGGTGAAGCCCCAGATGGTGCAGGGCTGGGACATCGCGCAGGACCAGCTGACCTGGACCTTCACGCTGCGCCCGGGGCTGATGTTCCACGACGGCGAACGCGTGCTGGCGAAGGACTGCGTCGCCTCCATCGAACGCTGGCGCCGGCGCGACCCGTTCATGCAGGTGCTCAGCGCGAACGTCGCGGCGATCGAGGCGATCGACGACACCCGCTTCCGCTTCCGCCTGCATCGCCCCACGCCGCTGCTCATCATGGCGCTGGGCCAGACGCAGTTCCCCTGCTTCGTGATGCCCGAGCGCATCGCGCGCACCGACGCCTTCACCCAGATCCGCGACACCATTGGCTCCGGCCCCTTCCGCTTCCTGGCGGATGAATGGAACCCCGGCCAGCGCGCATCCTGGGCGAAGAACGAGCGCTACGTGCCGCGCGACGAGCCGGTGGACGGCCTGGCCGGCGGTCGCGTACCGCGCATCGACAAGGTGGAATGGACCATCATCACCGACCCCGCCACCTCCGCGGCGGCGATCGCGCAGGGTGAGCAGGACTACTGGGAATACCCGCTGCACGACCTGCTGCCGATGCTCCGGCGCAACCGCAACGTGGTGGTCGAGCAGCGCCTGCAGGACGGCACCTATGGCGTGGTACGCTTCAACACGCTGCAGCCGCCCTTCAACAACCCCGCCATCCGCCGCGCCGTGGCCATGGCGGTGGACCAGCGCGACTACCTGCGCGCGGTGGCCGGCGACGACCCCGCCGGCTGGGGCGTGTGCGAGGGCGTGTTCACCTGCGACACGCCGCTCGCAAACGACACCGGGTCCGACCTGCTGAAGGTCCGCAACATCGAGCGCGCCAAGGCCGCGCTGCAGGCCGCCGGCTACAATGGCGAGAAGGTCGTGCTGATCGCCCCGGGCGACTATCCGCAGATCAACGCGCTGTCGCTGATGACCGCGGACATCATCCGCCGGCTGGGCATGAACCTCGAACTCATCTCGGCGGACTGGGGGACGCTGGTGCAGCGGCGCACCAGCAAGGAACCGACCGATCGCGGCGGTTGGTCCATCATCCACACCACCTCCTCCGGCCAGTCGCTGGCGCTGCCGGTGTTCCACCTGTTCCTGCGCGCCAATGGCAGCAATGCCTGGTTCGGCTGGCCGGACGTGCCCGAGGTCGAGCGCCTGCGCGCCGAATGGGTCGAGAAGGGCGGCGACCCGGCCGAGAGCCGGCGCATCGCCCTCGCGCTGAACCGCGAGGCGATGCAGGCGATGTACTACATCCCGCTCGGCTACTACTGGCAGCCCTCGGCCTGGCGGCGCAACGTGACCGGCGCCTTCCGCGCGCCGGCGACGGTGTTCTGGAACATGGGCAAGAGCTGAACGCGCCGCGCGTCCAGGCAAAGGCGGCCGTGCAGTGGCACGGCCCGTGCTGTGTCGTGCGCGAGGCCGGTCGGGTCCGGCACGGCGCCGCCATCCTGGCGGCGTCCGGGTGCTGTTCGCGCGCCCAATTTTGATGCAGTGTGACTTGGAACAGGGCAGGCAAGGCTCCGTCCAGGCAACAACAGGGAGACGGTGAATGGACCGCAGGACATTCCTCAAGGCCGGTGCAGGCGTGGCAGCGACAAGCGGCATGGCCGCGCCCGCGCTTTCGCAGGGTGCGGCCGCGCGCACGCTGCGCTTCGTGCCGCAGGCGAACCTCGCGAATTTCGACCCGATCTGGACCACGCAATACGTCGTGCGCAACGCATCCGTGATGGTGTGGGACACACTCTACGGCTTCAACGACAAGCTCGAACCGCAGCGCCAGATGGTCGAGGGCGAGGAGGTCTCCCAGGACGGCAAGACCTGGACCTTCAAGCTGCGCGAAGGCCTGAAGTTCCATGACGGCGAGCCGGTGCGCTCGCGCGACGTCGTCGCCTCGCTCACGCGCTGGATGCCGCGCGACCCGATGGGGCAGCTGCTGCGCGCGCTGAACGAGGAACTGGTCGCGGTGGACGACCGCACCTTCCGCTGGCGCCTCAAGGCGCCATTCACCAAGATGCAGATGGCGCTGGGCAAGAACGCCACGCCGATGGCCTTCATCATGCCGGAGCGGATCGCGCGCACCGATCCCTTCACGCAGATCAGCGAATATGTCGGCTCGGGCCCGTTCAGCTTCGTGCGCAACGAGTGGGTGCCGGGCGCCAAGGCGGTGTTCCAGAAGTTCGACGGCTACGTGCCGCGCAACGAGCCGAGCAGCTGGCTCGCCGGCGGCAAGCGCGCCCTGGTGGATCGCGTCGAGTGGACCATCATGCCCGACCCGGCGACGGCGGCGGCCGCGCTGCAGAACGGCGAGGTGGATTGGTGGGAGAACCCCATCACCGACCTGGTGCCGGTGCTGCGCCGCAACCGCAACATCGCGGTCGACATCGCGGACCCGCTGGGCAACATCGGTTCGTTCCGCATGAACCACCTGCACCCGCCCTTCAACAACCTGAAGGTGCGCCAGGCGGTGATGACGGCGCTGAGCCAGGAGGACTACATGGGTGCCGTGGTCGGCAATGACCCGGCCCTGCGCAAGACACTGGGTGGCTTCTTCACGCCCGACACGCCCCTCTATACCGAGGAAGGCGGCGAGATGATGAAGATGGCCAACCTCGAGCGCGGCAAGCAGCTGCTGCGCGAATCCGGCTACAACAACGAACCCGTCATCTGCATCGTCGCGCAGGACCAGCCCATCACGAAGGCGCAGGGCGACGTCACCGCGGACCTGCTGAAGCGCCTGGGCATGAATGTGGACTTCGTGGCGACCGACTGGGGCACCGTCGGCCAGCGTCGCGCCATGAAGAACCCGCCCAACCAGGGCGGCTGGAGCATGTTCCACACCTGGCACGCCGGCGCCGACGCCATCAACCCGGTGATCTACAACGCCGTGCGCGCCAATGGCGACGGCGCCTGGTTCGGCTGGCCCAACGTGCCCGCGGTCGAGGCCGAGGTGCCGAACTGGCTGGCGGCGACCAATCTCGAACAGGAACGCGCGGCGATCGGGCGCATGAACCGGGCGGCGGTCGAGAACGTCGTCTATTGCCCGACCGGCTTCTTCCTGGGCTACCAGGCGTGGCGCCGGAACGTCTCGGGCATCGTGAAGGGGCCGATCCCCTTCGCCTGGGGCGTCTCCAAGTCCTGACCAACTGACAGGTAATCCGCGATCATGTTCGCCTATATTGTCCGACGCGTGCTCGCCACCATCCCTGTGATGGCGATCGTCGCGCTGTTCGTCTTCAGCCTTCTGTATATCGCGCCGGGCGACCCGGCGGCGGTGATCGCGGGTGACCAGGCCACGCCCGAGGATGTCGAACGCATCCGGCAGTCGCTCGGGCTGGACCGGCCCTTCCTGGTCCGGTTCACCGAATGGGTGGTCCGCATCCTGTCCGGCGACCTCGGCGTGTCGATCTTCACCAACCTGCCGGTGTCGCTGATGATCCAGCAGCGCCTCGAGCCCACGCTGTCGCTGATGGTGGTGACGCTCATCCTCGCGGTGTCCATCGCCGTGCCGATGGGCGTGATCGCGGCGGCGCGCGTGGGCACCTTCGTCGACAAGTTCGTCATGGCCTTCGCGGTGCTGGGCTTCTCGGTGCCGGTCTTCGTGGTCGGTTACCTGCTGGCCTACATCTTCGCGCTGGAACTGGAATGGCTGCCGGTGCAGGGCTACACGCCCTTCGCCAACGGCTTCCTGCCCTGGATCGAGAACCTGATCCTGCCGGCCATCGCGCTGGGCTCCGTCTATATCGCGCTGATCGCGCGCATCACGCGCGCATCGATGCTGGAAGTGCTCCAGCAGGACTACATCCGCACGGCGCGCGCCAAGGGGGCGGGGCAGCGTTCCATCCTGTTCCTGCATGCGCTGAAGAACGCGGCGGTGCCGATCGTCACCGTCATCGGCATCGGCATCGCGCTGCTGATCGGCGGCGCGGTGGTGACCGAGAGCGTGTTCGCCATCCCCGGGCTCGGGCGCCTCACGGTCGATGCCATCCTGCGGCGCGACTACCCGGTCATCCAGGGCGTGGTGCTGCTGTTCTCCTTCACCTACGTGCTGGTGAACCTGCTGATCGACATCCTCTACACACTGTTTGACCCGAGGATCCGCTACTGATGGCCTCCGCTTCCGTTCTCAGCCCGGGCGACGTCTCGGCGGCCCATGTCGCCGTCTCGCCGCCGATGGGCGACATCATGCCCCCGGTGAAGGCGCGCCGCGGCTTCTGGGGCTTCCTGTACCGCAACCCGTCCATCGCCGTCGGCGGCACCATCGTGCTGCTGATGGTGCTGATGGCGGTCTTCGCGCCGCTGCTGACCTATGCGGACCCCACCTCGCTGGCGCCGGCGCGGCGCACGCGCGAACCCTCGGCGCAATACTGGTTCGGCACCGACATGCTGGGCCGCGACGTCTATTCGCGCGTGGTCTACGGCGCGCGCGTGTCGCTGATCGTGGGCTTCTCGGTGGCGATCTGCGCGTCGATCATCGGGCTGACCATCGGCCTGATCTCGGGCTTCGTGCGCTGGGCCGACAGCATCATCATGCGGGTGATGGACGGCATGATGTCGATCCCGCCGATCCTGCTCGCCATCGCGCTGATGGCACTGACGCGCGGGTCGGTCGGCAACGTCATCCTGGCCATCACCATCGCGGAAGTGCCGCGCGTGTCGCGCCTGGTGCGTGGCGTGGTGCTGTCCTTGCGCGAACAGCCATACGTCGATGCCGCGGTGGCGGCGGGCACGCGCACGCCGGTCATCATCTGGCGCCACATCCTGCCCAACACCATCGCGCCCATGACGGTGCAGGCCACCTTCATCTGCGCCTCCGCGATGATCACGGAATCCATCCTGTCCTTCATCGGCGCCGGCACGCCGCCCATCATCCCGTCCTGGGGGAACATCATGGCCGAGGGCCGGGCGCTGTGGCAGGTGAAGCCCTACATCGTGTTCTTCCCCGCCATCTTCCTGTCGATCACGGTGCTTGCGGTGAACATGCTCGGCGATGGCCTGCGCGACACGCTCGACCCGCGCATGGCGAAAAGGATCTGACCCGTGGCGCTGCTTGAAGTCGAAAACCTCCAGACGCATTTCCGCTCGCCCGACGGCATCAACCGTGCCGTCGACGGCCTGAACTTCCAGGTGGAGGCGCGCGAGACCGTCGCCATCGTGGGTGAATCCGGCTGCGGCAAGTCGGTCACCGCCATGTCGATCCTGCGGCTGATCCCCGAACCGCCCGGCAAGATCGCCGGGTCCATCCGCTTCGAAGGCCGGGACCTGCTGAAGTGTTCGGACCGCGAGATGCGCGCCATCCGCGGCAACGAGATCAGCATGATCTTCCAGGAGCCGATGACCTCGCTGAACCCGGTGCTCACCGTGGGCAAGCAGATCGGCGAGACGCTGCGCCTGCACCAGGGCATGTCCGCGTCCCAGGCCGAGGCGCGCGCGATCGAGATGCTGGAACTGGTCGGCATCCCCGAGGCGAAGCGCCGCGTGCGCGAATACCCGCACCAGCTCTCGGGCGGCATGCGGCAGCGCGTGATGATCGCCATCGCGCTGGCCTGCAATCCGAAGCTGCTGATCGCTGACGAACCGACCACCGCGCTGGACGTCACCATCCAGGCGCAGATCCTGGACCTGATGCGCGACCTCAAGCGCACGGTGGGTGCCGCCATCGTCATCATCACCCACGATCTCGGCGTGGTGGCGGAAGTGGCCGAGCGCGTCATCGTCATGTATGCCGGGCGCAAGGTCGAGGAAGCGGCGGTCGGCCCCCTGTTCCGCAATCCGCGCCACCCCTACACGCAAGGCCTGCTGGGCTCGATGCCGAAGCTCGGGTCGTCGCTGACCGGCACCGAGACGCGGCTGCAGGAAATCCCGGGCCTGGTGCCGAGCCTGAAGCGCAAGCTCGATGGCTGCGTCTTCGCCTCGCGCTGCGCCTATGCCACCGACCTGTGCAGGACAGTGGCACCCGGGCTGGAGGAAAAGGCACCGGGCCACATCGCGGCCTGCCACTACGCCATCAAGGACGCCGTTGCCGCATGAGCACCCCGATCCTCGAGGTCAACGACCTCAAGAAGCACTTCCCGATCCATGGCGGCTTCTTCGGCGGCCGCACCGGCTCCGTCTTCGCAGTGGATGGCGTGTCCTTCTCCATCAACAAGGGGGAGACGCTGTCGCTGGTGGGCGAATCCGGCTGCGGCAAATCCACCGTCGGCAAGGCCATCCTGCGCCTGTTCCCGATCACCGACGGCCAGGTGATCCTGGACGGGCAGCGCATCGACGACATGGCGGCGGGCACGCTGCGCCCGATGCGCCGGCGCATGCAGGTGGTCTTCCAGGATCCGTTCAGCAGCCTCAACCCGCGCATGCGCGTGCGCGACATCCTGGCCGAACCCATCCGCAATTTCGGCCTGGCCCGCGATGCCGCGGAGATCGACCGCAAGGTGGGCGAGCTCATGGACCGCGTGCGCCTGCCGCGCGACGCAGTGGGCCGCTGGCCGCATGAATTCTCGGGCGGGCAGCGCCAGCGCATCTGCATCGCGCGCGCGCTCGCCGCCGACCCGGACCTCATCATCTGCGACGAGGCGGTCTCGGCGCTCGACGTGTCCGTGAAGGCGCAGATCGTGAACCTGCTGCAGGACCTGCAGAAGGAACTCGGCCTGGCGATGCTGTTCATCAGCCACGACCTCGCGATCGTCGAGCACATGACGCATCGCGTGGCGGTCATGTACCTCGGCAAGATCGTGGAGGTCGCGCCGAAGCGCGCGCTGTTCGCCGCACCGAAGCATCCCTACACCGAGGCCCTGCTGTCCGCCGTGCCGGTGCCCGAGCCCGGCGCGCAGCGCGAGCGCATCATCCTGACCGGCGACGTGCCGTCCCCGATCAACCCGCCCAAGGGATGCCGCTTCCACACGCGCTGCCCCTACGCCTTCGACCGCTGCCGCAAGGACGAACCGCAGCTGCGCCAGACCGAGGAAGGCCACTGGGCGGCCTGCCACCTGCATGACCGCCCGGCCTCGGAGAACCCGCTGGCCGGGGCCAAGGGCGCGGCGCTGATCGCGGCGCGCCACTGACGCGCAGGGCCGGCCGCGTGCGGGCCCATGCGCCGCATCCTGCTTGCGAACAGCTCGCATTTCGCGCGCCACCCCGCCATGCCCGACGCTTGACGTGGCATGGGTGGCAGCGCGAGGCTTGCGCCATCGCCGCCGGGGACAACATCCTCGGCCATCAACGCCACGACTGAGGGAGATCGACCATGCCGCAGGTCACGCTGACCGTGAACGGCCAGACCCATACGGCGGAGGTCGAGGGGCGCACCCTGCTCGTCGAGCTCCTGCGCGAGAAGCTGCGCCTGACCGGCACGCATGTCGGCTGCGACACCAGCCAGTGCGGCGCCTGCGTCGTGCACATCAACGGCGAGAGCGTGAAGTCCTGCACCACGCTCGCCGTCATGGCGAATGGCGCGCAGGTCACCACCATCGAGGGCCTGGCCGCCGCCGACGGCACGCTGCACGCGATGCAGGAGGCCTTCCGCGAATACCACGCCCTGCAATGCGGCTTCTGCACGCCGGGCATGGTGATGTCGGCGATCGACCTGGTGAACAAGCACCCCGACGGCATCACCGAACAGCAGATCCGCGAGGGGCTGGAAGGCAACCTGTGCCGCTGCACGGGCTACCACAACATCGTGCGCGCGATCGCCGCCGCGGCGGATGTGATGCACGGCAAGCGCAGCGAGATCGCGCGCGCGGCGCAGTAAGCGACCGCGACCGGGCGCGCAAGCGCCCCAAGAACCGGCTCGGCAAATCCCGGGCGACATAAAAATTTGGGAGCGAAACGACCATGAATGTGGTGGCACCCTTCGAGGGCATCGGCGCGAGCCTGCGCCGCAAGGAAGACTTCCGGTTCCTGCGCGGCCGCGGCGCCTATACCGACGACTTCAACCGCCCCGGCCAGCTGCATGCCTGGATCCTGCGCAGCCCCCATGCCCATGCGCGGCTGACATCCGTGGACACGGCGGCCGCGGCGAAGATGCCCGGCGTGGTCGCGGTCTTCACCGGCGCCGACATGGCGGCCGACAACATCGGCGGCCTGCCCTGCGGCTGGCAGATCCACAACAAGGACGGCTCGCCGATGGCCGAGCCGCCGCATCCGGTGCTGGCGCAGGACAAGGTGCGCCATGTCGGCGACCCGGTCGCCGTCGCCATCGCCGCCACGCGCGAACAGGCGCGCGACGCGGCGGAAGCCATCGCCGTGACCTACGATGTGCTGCCGGCGGCCGTGAACATGCTGGACGCGGTGAAGCCCGGCGCACCGGCGGTGCATGACGGCGTGGCGGGGAACCTCTGCTACGACTGGCATATCGGCGAAAAGGCGGTGCTGGATGCGGCCTTCGCGCAGGCGGCCAAGGTCGTCTCGCTCGACATGGTCAACAACCGGCTGATCCCGAACGCGATGGAACCGCGTGCGGCGCTCGGCGAGTTCGACCAGACCACCGGCGACTACACGCTGCACACCACCAGCCAGAACCCGCACGTCATCCGCCTGCTGATGGGTGCGAACGTGCTGCACATCCCGGAATCGAAGCTGCGCGTGGTGGCCCCCGATGTCGGCGGCGGCTTCGGGTCGAAAATCTACCACTATGCCGAGGAAGCCATCGTCACCTGGTCGGCCGGCAAGCTCGGCCGGCCGGTGAAGTGGACCGCCGACCGGTCGGAATCCTTCATGTCGGACGCGCATGGGCGCGACCACATCTCGAACGCGCAGCTCGCGCTCGATGCCAACGGCAAGATCCTCGGCCTGAAGGTGCATACCCACGCGAACATGGGCGCCTACCTGTCCACCTTCGCGCCCTGCGTGCCGACCTACCTCTACGCCACGCTGCTGGCGGGCACCTACACCACGCCGGTGATCTACTGCGAGGTGAAGGCGGTCTTCACCAACACCGTCCCGGTCGATGCCTATCGCGGCGCGGGCCGGCCGGAGGCGACCTTCCTGCTGGAACGCCTGATGGATGTGGCGGCGCAGGAGACCGGTATCGATCGCGTGGAGCTGCGGCGGCGCAACTTCATCCAGCCCGACCAGTTCCCGTACCAGACGCCGGTCGCGCTGCAGTACGATTCCGGCAACTACCAGGCGACGCTCGACCAGGCGCTGGTCGTCGCCGACTGGGCGGGATTCGAATCCCGCCGCGCGGAAGCGGCGAAGCGCGGCAAGCTGCGCGGCATCGGCATCTCGACCTACCTCGAAGCCTGCGGCATCGCCCCCTCCGCCGTGGTGGGCAGCCTGGGCGCGCGCGCGGGCTTGTACGAAGTCGGCACCATCCGCGTGCATCCCACCGGCAGCGTGACGGTGCTGACCGGCGCGCACAGCCACGGCCAGGGCCACGAGACCACCTTCGCGCAGCTGGTCGCCGACAAGCTCGGCGTGCCGACCGCGCAGGTCGACATCGTGCATGGGGATACCGCCAAGGTGCCCTTCGGCATGGGCACCTACGGGTCGCGCAGCCTCGCCGTTGGTGGCAGCGCCATGATGAAGGCGATGGACAAGATCATCGCCAAGGGCAAGCGCATCGCCGCCCACCTGATGGAAGCCGATGTCGACGACATCGAATTCGACCGCGGCACCTTCCGCGTGGCCGGCACCGACAAGACCAAGGCCCTGGTGGACATCTCGGTCGCCGCCTACGTCCCGCACAACTACCCGATCGAGGAACTGGAACCCGGCCTCGAGGAAACCGCCTTCTACGACCCCAAGAACTTCACCTATCCCGGCGGCTGCCACATCGCCGAGGTCGAGATCTGCACCGAGACCGGCAAGGTCTCCATGGTGAACTTCACCGCCGTGGACGATGTCGGCCGCGTCATCAACCCCATGATCGTCGAAGGCCAGGTGCAGGGTGGCATCGCCCAGGGCATCGGCCAGGCGCTGCTGGAAACCTGCGTCTACGACGCCGACGGCCAGCTCCTGTCGGGCTCGATGATGGACTACACCATGCCGCGCGCCGACGACCTGGCACCGGTCAGCGTCGCCACCCACACCACGCTCTGCACCCACAATCCGCTGGGTGTGAAGGGCTGCGGGGAGGTCGGCGCGATCGGCTCTCCGCCCGCCGTCATCAACGCCGTGGTCGACGCGCTGCGCGACTACGGCGTGCGAAGCCTGGACATGCCCGCCACGCCCGCCAAGATGTGGCAGATCATCAATGGCGGCCGCCGGGCCGCTGCGGAATAGGACAACGCGACCGCGCGCCCCACGGCCGCGCCGCCTGCGACGCAAGGAGCGAACACGATGTACGATTTCGCCTACCACAAGCCGGGCTCCGTCGCCGATGCGGTGAAGCTGCTCGCCGACCCGGACGCCAAGGCGATCTCCGGCGGGCATACGCTGCTGCCCGCGCTCAAGCACCGGCTGAACAAGCCCTCGGCGCTGGTGGACCTGTCCGGCATCGCGGAGCTGCGCGGCATCAAGCGCGTCGGGAATGCCATCGTCATCGGTGCGTTGACGCGCCATGTCGATGTCGAGAACAGCGCCGAGGTGAAGGCCGCCATTCCCGCGCTGGCCTACATGGCGTCGCATATCGGCGACGTGCAGGTCCGCAACCGCGGCACGCTCGGCGGGTCGGTCGCGAACAACGACCCGGCGGCGGATTACCCGGCTGCCGTGCTCGGCCTGGGCGCCACCATCCATACCAGCAGCCGCAAGATCGCCGCGGATGACTTCTTCCAGGGCATGTTCACCACGGCGCTGGAGCCGGGCGAGATCCTGACCGCGGTCGAATTCCCCATCGTCGACAAGGCCGGCTACGCCAAGATGCGCAACCCCGCCAGCCGCTACGTCATGGCGGGCGTCTTCGTCAGCAAGGCCGGCGGCGCGGTGCGCGTTGCGGTGAATGGCGCGGGGCCCTGCGTGTTCCGCCAGGCGGATATGGAGGCGGCACTCGCCGCCAATTGGTCGGCGGATGCGCTGGCCGCCATCAAGCAGTCGCCGGACGACCTCAACAGCGACATCCATGGCAGCGCCGAATACCGCGCCCACCTGGTCGGTGTCATGGCCAGGCGCGCGGTCGCCGCCGCCGGCTGATCAATCGCCGCACGCATCCGAGGGGCCGGGCACGCCATGCCCGGCCCTTTTGCGTTCCGGCCCCGCGCGCGGCATGCTCGCCCAAACACCGGGAGTCGCGCGCCGTGGAGATCGACAACCCCGACGTGATCGCCGAGGCCCGTGCGGTCTTCGACCGCTACGAGGCCGCGATCGCCGGCAATGACACCGATGTGCTCGATGCCTCCTTCTGGCCGGACCCACGCACCGTGCGCTTCGGCGTCACCGAGATCCTGTACGGCATCGACGCCATCCGCGCCTTCCGCGCCACGGTGAAGACCTACGCCGCGCGCACCACGCGGAAAATCCACATCACGTCCTTCGGCCGTGACTTCGCCTGCACCCACCTGGAATACGAACGCGTCGGCACCGGCCTCATCGGACGCGAGACCAAGATCATGGTGCGCCTGCCCGAGCACGGCTGGCGCGTGGTATCCGCGCATGTCTCGCTGCTCGCGGGGCATGATCCCGGCCGCACCCAGAAGGGATGACCGCCATGGGCCAGACCGTCGAATGCTTCTACACGCTGTCCAGCCCGTGGATGTATTTCGCGGGACCGCGGCTGACCGAGATCGTGAAGCGCCACGGCGCCACCCTGGTGCTCAAGCCCTATGATTTCCGCCTGGTCATCAAGCACACGGGCGGCATCCCGCTGCGCACCCGCCCGGAGCCGCGGCAGGACTACCACGCGCTGGAACTCGACCGCTGGTCGCGCCACCTGACCATGCCCATCCAGCTGAAGCCCAAGCACTACCCGCCGACCGACCAGCGCCAGGCCGGGCGCATGGTGATGGCCGCGCAGGCGCGAGGGATGGACGCGCAGGCGCTTTCCCACGCCATCCTGCGCGCGCTGTGGGTCGAGGACCGCGACATCGCCGACCCACGGGTGCGCACCGCCATCGCCGAGGAAGAAGGACTGCCCGGCGACGCCCTGCACCGCGAGGAGGAAAGCCAATCCGTCATGGCCGAGTGGGACCGTAACAACCAGGAGGCCGTGGCGCGCGGCGTCTTCGGCGCGCCGACCTTCTTCTGCGGCGACCTGTGGCTGTGGGGCCAGGACAGGCTGTTCTTCCTGGACCAGCACCTGGGTGGCGGGCAGGTGCAATCCGGCCCGTCGAAGCAGATCGGCAAGACCCGCGCCGCATGACCCGTCACGTCGCGATCATCGGCGCCGGCATCGTCGGCGCCTGCACGGCTGTCGAAGCGCTGCGCGCCGGCCTGCGCGTGACCCTCATCGACGCGGCCGATCCGGGGGGCGAGCAGGCGGCCTCCTACGGCAATGGCTGCTGGCTGAGCCCCATGTCGGTCATCCCGCCCGCGGTGCCCGGCCTGTGGAAGAAAATACCAAAGTTCCTGGCCGACCCGCTGGGGCCACTCGCGATCCGCTGGTCCTACCTGCCGCGCGTCGCCCCCTGGCTGATCCAATACCTGCGCGCCGGCTGGACCTGGGACCGCGTGGAGGCCGCCGCCCGCGCGCTGCGCCCGCTGGTGGTGGACGCCCCCGCGCTGCACAAGGCGCTGGCCGATGAAGCCGGCGTCGGCCACCTGATCGAACGCCGCGGCCTGATCTACATCTACCCCTCCCGCGCCGATTTCGAGGCCGAGGCCAAGGCCTGGGAGATCCGCCACAAGGTCGGCGTGCGCTGGATCGAACTGGACGCCAATGAACTGCGCCAGCGCGAACCCGACCTCGACCGCCGCTACACCTTCGGCATCATGGTCGAGGAAGGCGGGCATTGCACCGACCCCGGCGCCTATGTGGCCGCGCTGGTGGCGCATGCGGTGGGGCAGGGGGCCACGCTGGTCCGCGCCCGCGCCACCGGCTTCAAGCTCGAGGAAGGCCGGCTGCTGGCCGTGCAGACCGACCAGGGCTGGGTCGAGGCCGATGCGGCCGTCATCGCCGCCGGCGCGCATGCCAAGCCGCTCGCCGCCATGCTGGGCGACAGGGTGCCGCTCGAGACCGAGCGCGGCTACCACGCCGAGCTGGCCGACCCCGAGGTCGCGCCGCGCCACGGGCTGATGCCCTCGGACGGCAAGATGTCGGTCATGCGGACCGCCAACGGCCTGCGCTGCGCCGGCCAGGTCGAGATCGCGGGCCTCGACGCCGCGCCCAACTGGAAGCGCGCCGAGATCCTGCGCGACCACCTGGTCTCCTGCTTCCCCGGCCTGCCGAGGGACCTGCCGGCCAGCCGGGTGAAGGTGTGGATGGGCCACCGCCCCTCCATGCCGGATGGCAAGCCCTGCCTGGGCCCGGCCCGGGCCACGGCGGATGTGATCCACGCCTTCGGCCATGGCCATACCGGGTTGGTGGCGGGCGCTCGCACCGGTCAGGTGGCGGTGGACCTGTTGCTGGGACGGACCCCGGCGATCCCGATCACACCCTTCGATCCGCGCCGATTCGCGTAGGGCGCGAGGCCCGGTTTTTCACTCGCTTTCCCTGTTGCGTGGTGCCATCCTGACACGTAGCGCCCTTGCATCCCGCAGGGTCGCATCTGTTTGTGGACCTGCAGAAACGTGTCTGAATTCGATAATCAGGGTGGCGCCGGGCCCATCGAGGCCGAGGTGAAGTGGTACAACGGCCGCAAAGGCTTCGGCTTCGTCCTTGGACCGGACGGCACCGACGTCTTCTTCCACGCCTCGGCCTTGACCGAGGCCGGGATCGAGCCGCCGGACACCGGTGACAAGCTGGTCTGTGAGATCGGGACGGACCGCCAGGGTCGCCGCCTCGTGACCCGCATCGTCGAGCTGAAGCGCGGCGAAGGTGGTGGCGCCGGTGCGCGCCCGCCGCGCCGCGACTTCGGCGATCGTCCGCCGCGCCGCGACTTCGGCGGCCCGGGTGGCGGTGGCGGCTTCGGCGATCGCCCGCCGCGGCGTGACTTCGGCGGCCCGGGCGGCGGCGGCGGCTTCGGCGACCGTCCCCCGCGGCGCGACTTCGGTGGCGGCGGCGGCTTCGGCGACCGTCCCCCGCGGCGTGACTTCGGTGGCGGCGGTGGTTTCGGCGGCGGTGGCGGCGGCTTCGGCGATCGCCCGCCGCGTGCGTTCGGCGACCGTCCGCCGCGGCGAGACTTCGGCGGCCGCGACGAGGGCGGGCCGACCTACGACGTGGCCGGCACGGTCAAGTGGTTCGACCAGGTCCGCGGCTTCGGCTTCGTGACGCCCGAGGATGGCGGGCAGGACGTCTTCCTGCATTCGTCGGTTCTGCAGCGCGCCGGCAAGCAGGATGTTCAGCAGGGCGAGAAGGTCTCGCTCGAGGTCCGCGACGGCCAGCGCGGCCGCCAGGCTGTGAACATGAAGGACTGATTGTATCGGTCGCCGGTTGGCGACCGATACTGAGACTTTTGTCTGCCCTCAGACGGCGGGCGGGCCGCGTCCGCGGCCCTTGCCTTCGCGCCATGCACTGATCTGCCGGGCGCGGCTGAAGGTTTGGGCGCGTTCGCGCCGTGCGCTCGCGGATCGCGGCAGGGCCGCGATCCGGTAGGGAAATGGGGAAGGCTCCGTTGCCGTAAGGCGCGGGGCTTTTTTTTGCCGTTCGTCAGCGCTGCCGCGACAAGGCGCGCGCACACTGCGGATCGTGCCTCTGCATGATCCGGGAGCGCGCATGCGCGACCGCGCCCAAACCTTCAGTCGCGTCCGGCAGATCAGTGCGTGGCGCGAAGGCAAGTCGGCCGGATGGCCGCCGCCCGCCGTCTGAGGGCCCAAAAAAGACTCGCCGCGCTTAACCGAACATTCACCACCCGGCGCCACAGTGGGCAGCGCGGCGGGAATATCCCGTCCATCGTGAAGGGAAGATCCCGATGAGCCTCAATTCGGTGAATACGAATCTCGGCGCCATGGTCGCGCTGCAGTCGCTGAACCGCACGAATGAGGCGCTGAACACCACGCAGAAACGCGTCTCGACCGGCTATCGCGTGTCCGACGCGAAGGATGACGGCGCCGCCTTCGCCGTCGCGCAGTCGGTGCGCGCGGATGTCGCGGGCCTCACCGCCGCGAATGAACAGCTCGGCGGCGTGAAGGGGGTGCTGGACACCGCGCTGGCCGGCCTTCGCAAGGTGTCCGACACCATGATCAAGGTGCGCGAGACCCTGGTGCGCCTGGCCGACGACACGCTCAACACCGACCAGCGCGCCCAGTACGAATCCCAGTACGAGGCGCTGCGCACGCAGATCACGAACTTCATCCAGGACTCGACCTACAACGGCCGCACCCTGCTCTCCACCACCCCGCCGGAGGGTGGCGACATCACCACCACCCGCAACGAGGCCGGCACGACCTATACGCTGACCTCGGTGGATGGCGCCGGCACCATGATCGTCGCGGCCGCGCCCACCGATGCGGCGTCGGCGCAGGCCGCGCTCGCCACCGGCGGCGACTGGGGCACGATCAACACCGTCATCGCCAATGCGCTGAACCAGTACGGTTCCGATGCGCGCTACGTCGATGCGCAGATCGCCTACAACCGCGACAAGCTGGATGCGCTGGACGGCGGCCTCGGCGCGCTGATCGACGCCGACTTGGCGAAGGAATCCGCGCGGCTCCAGGCCTTGCAGATCCGCCAGCAGCTGGGCACGCAGTCGCTGTCCATCGCCAACCAGGCGCCGCAGTCGCTGCTCAGCCTGTTCCAGGGCTGATCAGGCGAACCGCCGCGGGCGCAGGCCCGCGTGGAACCAGGACACCATCGAATACACGTCATACACCGGCCGCCCCACCGCCGCTGCCAGCGCCGCCGCATAGGGTGGCATGTTCGTGCATTCCAGCACGATCGCGCCGACCTCCGGATGCGCTGCCACCAGCGCCCGCCCGGCCTCCAGGATGTCCTGCTCGGCCAGCGCCACGTCCAGGTCGTCCTTCTCCGCGCGCACCAGGACGCGGAAGAACTCCCGCCCGCCCTCGGTGCCCGCCACGGGCGTATCCACCGGCGCGCCCGCCGCCTCCAGATGCGCCGGCGTCAGGGACGCCTTGCTAACCGTCACCACCCCCACGCGCTGGCCCGGTGGCAGCGTCGCCTGCACCCAGGAAACCTGCATCAGCGAGGATGTCGCGACCGGCACCCCCACCGCAGCGGCCAGCTCCCGCTGGAACAGCGAAAGGAACCCGCAGGTCGTGGTGATCGCTTCCGCCCCCAGGGCCACCAGCTCCTGCGCCGCCGCCACGAAATCCGGCAGCAACCCGCGTGCCCCTTGCAGCACCACGCGTTCGGACGTCGCGCCCCGCACCACCTTGAACAGCACCGGAAAAGGCCAGGTCCCGGCATTCCCCATGTCGCCGGGAATCCGCGCGAACCGCGTCTCCAGCATCAGGATGCCGAGCGGCGCGCCATGGACGGTCTTCCCGCCGCGCGCGATCCGCGCGAGACTCGGGGTGGCAGAGGGAGCATTCATCGCGGCCCAGGCTAGACCCTGGCCGATCAAGGCGGAACCGCCACGGCGATGAACGCGGCCCCAACCACGGCTACACTTCAGGGCGCAGGCGTCACCGCGGCCCCCGCCGCGCCCACGACAACGGAGACCGGGACCATGATGAGACGCACCCTTTTCGCCGCGGCCCTCGCCGCCACCGCGCTGCCCGCGCTGGCGCAGGACGCCCCCTGGCCGAACCGCCCCATCACCATCATGGGCGGCTTCCCCAATGGCGCGGGCACCGACATCTACGCCCGCCGCCTGGCCGAACCGCTCTCCCGCGCGCTGGGCCAGCCCGTGGTGGTCGACAACCGCACCGGCGCGGGCGGCAATATCGGCTCGGACCTGGTCGCGAAGGCGCGCCCGGACGGCTACACCTTCTACATGGGCACCGCCGGCACCCACGCGATCAACGCCGCGCTGTACCGCAGCCTGCCCTTCGACGTGGTGCGGGACTTCACGCCCGTCGTGCTGCTGGGCGACGTGCCCAACATCCTGATCGTGAACCCCGAACGCCGCGCGAACCTCAACACCTGCCAGGCCGTGCTGGCGGCGGCGCGGGCGCGGCCGCAGGCGCTCTCCTTCGGCTCGACCGGCAACGGCGCCTCCACACACCTGGCCGGCGCGCAATTCGCCACCGCGGCGGGGCTCGACCTGCTGCACGTTCCCTTCCGCGGACAGCCCGGCGCGATGGGCGCGCTGCTGTCGGGTGACACCGACCTGTTCTTCAACCAGTCCGGCGCCTCGATGGGCCCCATCCGCCAAGGGCAGGTGCGCGCGCTGTTCGTCCTGACGCGCGAACGCCTCGCCGCCCTGCCGGACGTCCCCACCGTGGCCGAAGCCTGCAACCTGCCGGCGATGGACACCTCCACCTGGTACGGCATCCTCGGCCCGGCGAACCTGCCCGCACCCATCGTCGCGCGCATGAACGCCGAGGTGAACCGCATCATCTCCGAGCCCGCCTTCCGCGAATGGCTGGTGCAGAACCAGGCCATCACGCCGCCGGCGGCGCCCAACACACCCGAGCAGTTCCAGCAGACGCAGCGCGCGGACGTGGCACGCTGGGCCGAGGTGGTGCGGCGGTCGGGCGCCACGGTGGATTAAGGGAAGGTCGGGGGAGGGGAACCTCCCCCGAACCCCCACCCTTTTTCTGGCCGTTGGGAACTGACAGCCGAGGGCTCACGCCGGCACCAGGCGTCCGCCCTCCACCCTCACGCCGCGGTCGTGGAACGCCGCGACCGCCGGGCGGTGGGCGATCGACACCACTGCCGTCCCCGGCAGCATCTCCTTCACCCGAGCGTACAGGCGTTCCTCGGCGCCGGGGTCGAGGCTCGCCGTCGCCTCGTCCAGGAACAGCCATTCCGGCTTCAACAGCAGCGCGCGGGCGAAGGCCAGGCGCTGCTGCTCCCCGCCCGACAGGCGCTTGTCCCAGGGCTCCGCCTCATGCAGGCGCCCCACCAGGTGGCCCAGCTCCGCCGCCTCCAGCGCCGCCGCCACCGCCTCGTCGGTGAACCCCGCCTCGTCCTCCGGGTAGCACACCGCCCGCTTCAGCGTCCCCAACGGTACATAGGGCCGCTGCGGCAGGAACAGCGACCGGCCCGTCGCCGGCAAATCGACCCGCCCGGACCCGTACGGCCAGATGCCCGCGATGGCGCGGAACAGCGTGGATTTTCCCGACCCCGACGCGCCCGTCACCACCACCGATTCGCCCGGCGCGACCGATGCCGAGGCGTCCCGCACCAGCGCCCGCCCATCCGGCAGCGCCAGCGTCACGTCATGCAGCGCCAGGCCCGGGCCATCGCCCTTCGCCGCCACCGGCCCGCCCGTCGCCGCCCGCGCCACCGCCACCGCGCGCGTGAAGCCGGTCAGCCGTTCCACCGTCGCGCGCCAGGCGGTCAGCCGTGCATAGTTATCGACGAACCAGGACAGCGATTCCTGCACCTGCCCGAAGGCGCTGGACGTCTGGATCAGCCCGCCCAGGGGTATGCGCCCCGCGAAATACGCCGGTGCCGCCACCACGATCGGAAAGATCGACGCCACCTGCGCATAGCCCACGGTGAACAGCGTCAGCCGCTTGGTGGCGCGCATGATGCCCCACCAATTCTCCATCAGCGCGCGGAAGCGCTGGGTCAGGCCGCGCTTCTCGTCGGCCTCGCCGCCATGCAGGGCGATGCCCTCCATGTTCTCGCGGAAGCGCACCAGGGCGTAGCGGAAATCGGCCTCGACCTTCTGCTGGTTGAAGTTCAGCGCGATCAGCCGCCGCCCGATCAGATGCGCGAGCCAGGTGCCGACCGCCGCATAGATCAGCGCCACCCACACCATGTAGCCCGGGATCACCAGGCCAAACACCGTCACCGGCCCCGACAGCGACCACAGCACCAGGATGAACGAGAACAGCGTCACGACCGACCGCATCAGCCCCAGCCCGAGCGCCAGCGTATCCTCCACGAACAGCCGCGCATCCTCGGCGATGCGCTGGTCGGGGTTGTCGGTCACCGGGTCGGTCAGCGCCATGCGGTAGTACGCGCGCCCGTCCAGCCATTGCGTCAGGTAGACCTCGGTCAGCCAGCGCCGCCAACGGATCTCGAGCGCCTGGCGCAGATACAGCGCATAGACCGCGATCAGGATGTAGGCGAAGGCGACGATGGTGAAGGACGGCAGGAAGCCCTCGTCCGGCGTCGTGTGCCAGGTGAACAGCAGCGCGGTGAAAGCCGCGGCGTCCTTGGCTTCCAGCGCGTTGTAGAAGGCCCGTTGCCAATAGGTGAGCACCACCGTCATGCCCACCAGCGACAGGTTCAGCACCACCACGGCCAGCAGCAGCCCGCGCGCGCGCCAGCGATCCTCGCTGGACCAATAGGGCCGCGCGAGCGCCCAGGCATCGCGCAGGAAGGGGCCGATCGCGCGCATCGCCTAACGCCCCGCGGCGCCGGCGCCGTCCGGCCGCCGCAACCGGTTCTCCAATTCCGCCAGCCAGGCCATCACCCGCGCGCGATTGGCGCCGAAATCCGACCATCCCAGCAGGCTGCGCGAATAGAGCCAGAGCCCCGTCCCGCCGCCGCTGGGCGCGACCTCCGCCACCACGATGTCGGCGAAGTTCATCACCCGCGTCCGTGCCACCCATTGCGCCTGGCGCCGGTCGGCATAGTCGGCCAGCGCGAAGACCCGCGGCTGCGCTGCGGCAACGGCGCGGATGGCGTCGAAGGCCGCGTCCGGCGTGACCGGGAAGGGATCGCGCTGCAAATGCCCCGCGCCCGGCGCGCTTGTGGGCGTCAGCAGGCAGGTATTGGGCGACGCCGGCAGCGCCAGCGTCCCGAAATCGACCGGCGTGGGCGGCGGCACGCCATTGGCGCCGCGTGAGAACAGCGTGGAGATCATGGCCGCACCCTCAACCTGATGACGCCGCGGATCTCCTGCTCGGGATCCACCGGCTTGCCTTTCCGCAGCACATCGATGCGCCCTTCGCGGGCCAGCAGAGCGGCCTCGCGGCGGATGCGCGGCATCAGGCGCTGCCAGTCCTCCGGCTCCAGCGCGCGCGCGACCTCGGACGGGCAGATCGACTTCTCCGCCCCGCGTGCTGCAGTCTGCGCCAGGATGGCGTCGCGGATGGCGGGCTCGCTCATGGCGCCACCCAGCCGGCCGAGAGCGTGCCGGCATCGTCCCAGGCGAAGCGCGCGCGGCGATGTCCGGCGGCGGCCAGCAGCAGCCAGTCCAGCGACTCGGCGCGGAACAGGATGACGGCGAAATGCGCGCGCCCGACGACCGGGTCGTCCGGTGCCGCAGGAGGTGCCGCGACGGGCGTGCCCGGCGCATCGGCGGTGGCATAGGTCACGCGGCTCATCTCCCGGCTGGCGGTCCAGGCCGCATCGGCGGTGGCGTCGTCCAGGTGCAGCCGCGCCTGCCCGGCCAGGCGAATCTGCACCTGCGCGCCGGCATCATAGGCATGGATCGCGGCGCGCGGATCGGCGGCAAGTTCAGCCACCTTCGGGCTGCGCCGGTCCGTGTGGATGCGGACCATCCGCGTCGCCGGGTCGAAGCCGCGCAGCACCACGGTCCGCAGGCTGGGCGCGCCGTCCAGCCCGCGCGTTGCGAGTGTGGGGGTGTGGAACGCGCAGCGGCGGTCGGCGACCCCGCGCGCGAGCAGGCGGAATGCATCCGCCAGCGCATCCTGCGGCGTGTCGGGCGGGGCAGGGCGGGTCATGCGATGGCATCCGCGAGGGCCGCGCCGCTGTCCCAGGCCGCCTCGGCGCGGCCGGCCAGGCACCAGTCGCCGGCCAGCCCGATGCGCTGCGTGGCATCCCACAGGCAGGGCGCGCCGAGTGCCGATTCCAGCAGCGAATAGCGCCAGCGATGCGCGGCGACGAAGCGCGGCGCAGGCAGCGGCCTGGCCGACAGCCGGGCCAGCTCCGCCAGCAGCGGCGCCACGATCTCCTCCGCGCGGTGTTCCAGATGCGCGCGCGTCCAGCCTGGCGCGGCCTGCACCACCCAACATTCGGCGGCGGCGTCGCGCCCGGGCTTGGAGGAATCGCGCGCCGCCCAGCCCACCGCATGGCCCTCCGGGCGCAGCGTGTCGGGCAGGGGCAGCGGCGCGTCAAAACCCGCCATCACCGTCCAGCAGGGCGCGTAGCGCACGCCCGCGAGCGTGGCGGCGAAGCCCGGCAGCAAGTCTGCCGCCTGTGGCGCGGGCACGGTCACCAGCACGGCGGAGAAAGGCCCGTCCTCGACCGGTGCCGAGTCTGGCAACGGCGTGCCGGGCCGCGCCTCCCGCGCATCCCAATGCTGCACGCGCCAGGCGCCTGGCTGACCGACGATCCGGCCGACATGGCGCGACGCCACCACGTCCAACCCCTGCGCCAGCGCGCGCGCCAGCGCCGACATGCCCGGCACGCCGACCCGCCGCGCCGCGTCCGGCCAGGGCTGGGCGCCCGCGGCCGCGATCGCCGCGGCAAAGCCCGCGCCCTCCGCCCGAACATACTGCGCGCCGTGATCGAATTGCAGGCGCTTGCCGTCATGCTCAGCCCGGCGCGTGGCCAGCCGCCCGCCCGGCGCCCGGCCCTTGTCGAACAGGCGAACCGGAATGCCGCGCGCAGCCAGCGCACGGGCGGCAGAAAGGCCGGCAAGGCCGGCACCGATGATGGCGATCATCCCGCCGGTATGGCGGCATTGGCGCGGCGCGCAAGACTCCGAGGGGGCTTTGCCCCCTCGGGCTCCCCCACCAGGAGGCGACGGCCTCCTGGACCGCGGCAAGTCAGGCGTAGGCGCGCTCGACCAAAGGCCCGGGCGCGGTGGCGATCTCGCGGATGATCTTGCGGCGCACGGCGCCCTGGAAGGCCTCGTAGCCCTCCGCCACCATCAGGAAGGCGCCCGGGCCGCCCACCACCTGGTCGCGGTAGTATTCATCGACCGGCGGGATGCCGGCCAGCAGCGCCGAGGGCTGCGGCGTCTTGTCCAGCACCGCCAACCCGTTCAGCACGATGCCCTGCTCCAGCGCCGCCTCCCGCGCGCCGGCCAGCGGCGGGCCGGAATTGTTCACCCCGTCGCCCGAGATATCGACCACCCGCCGCAGCCCGCTGTACCGCATGCCGAATTGCCGCGACGCATAGGCAATGGCGCCCGAGATCGAGGTGTAGAGATACGTCTCGCGCGATGCCCCATCCAGCGCGGCGGCGAAGCGCGCGCAGCTGGCCGGGCCATCGAGGCGCATCCACGGCACCAGCGTGTGCTGGATGTTCCAGTCCGACCAGACGAACAGCGTGACGGCGATCGCCCCGAGCGGCCCGCCGGCGATGCCCTCGGCCAGGCGCGGGTCGCGGAAGGCGGCGGCATAGCCGGCCATCTGCATCTCCATCTCCTCCGCATCGACGGAGCGGGAGACATCGACGGCGAGCACCAGCTCGACATCCACTTCCTCCTCCGCGCGGGCGCTGCGGGCGGTGATCAGGGCGGGGGCAGCAAGTCCGGCGGCGAGGACGAGTCGACGGGACAGGACGGGGCGCGACATCAGGAAACCCTCCGTTGGGGCCGTGTGTCCGCCTGCTCTCCTTCCCGGCGCCCTCGATGCGAGGTGCGTGGCTAAAGCCTGCCAGAAGCAATGGTGCACCGCAACAAGAGAGTGAGTGAGTCTGACCCATTCCCGCCGCCTTGAATGGCGAGGCGCGGCAATAGGGCTGAAAACATTGGGAAATTCGCAGGGCAGGCAAGCGCCGGCCGTTGATGATATTCCTATACGGCATGTCGACGCGCCCGCACAAGGAAAAACATCCTAGTTCGTGGGCTTCCGAATCGTCGGCCTGCACCGCGCACGGCGCCACCGAGTGCTGTCGCGCAGGCGCCAACCCGCCCCGCCGTGACCGACCGTGGAAGCACGGGGGCGCCAAGCCGGGATGACGCCAGGGCCAACGCTACTCCAGCGCTGCGCGGTGCAAGAGAGCGAATGGCCTGCCAGCAGCAGCGCGTCACGCCGATGGCCCGCGACGTCACGCGAGGCCGCGCCCACCGACCCGCCGAGGCCATTCCCGGCCTGGACCGGCCGAAACGTTCAGAACCCCCCGCCGGCCTCCAGCCATGCCTCCTCCGCCGCGCTGCTCTCCCGCCCCAGCGCCGCATTCCGATGCGGAAACCGCCCGAAGCGCCCGATCACCACGCGGTGCCGCCAGGCGTAGTCGATCGTCCCACCGGGCTTGGCCATGCGCGGGTCGTCGCGCAGCCCCTCGAACAGCGCGACCGAGAGGTCCTGGTCGGCCATCGCTTCCGAATGTTCGAAGGGCAGGTACAGGAACACCCGTTCGGTGCGTGCCAGCGCCAGGTCGAAGCGATGCGCCAGCACCACGTCGCGCGCGATGGCGCGCGCATGCGCGTCCGACGCGAAGGCCTCCGCGCTGCCGCGGAACAGGTTGCGCGGGAACTGGTCGAGCAGGATCAGCAGCGCCAGCGCGGTGTCCGGCTGGCCCGCCCATTCATCCAGCGCGCCGCCGCGCGCCGCCACCGTCGCCACGGCGAAGCGGTCGCGGATGGCGGCGTCGAAGGCATCGTCGCGCTTGAACCACGCCTCGCGGAAGGTGTCCGGGCCATCGGCGAACCAGAACCCCAGGATATCGGCCGGTGTGGTCATGCCAGGGCCCTTTCCAGCAGGCGGACGGAATGGATCGCCTCGCGCCCCGCAAGGTCCGCGATCTGGTGGCGGCAGGAGGTGCCGTCGGCGATGATGAAGGCCTCGGGCGCCGCGGCGCGCACCGCCGGCAGCAGGGACAGTTCCGCCATGGCCTTCGATGCGGACAGCGTCTCCGCCTGGTAGCCGAAGGCCCCCGCCATGCCGCAGCAGGAGGACACGATCGGCGTCACCGTCAGCCCCGGGATGCGCCGCAGAAGTGCCAAGGCCGGCGGGAAGGCGCCGAAGGCCTTCTGGTGGCAATGGCCATGGATATGCGCCTCGCCCGGCAGCGGCTTAAGCGCAAACTGGGCCTTCTCGCGGTCGAGGAACTCGCTCAGCAGGAACGCGCGCGCGGCCAATGCGCGCGCGGGTTCGCCCGGCAGCAGCGCCAGGAATTCATCGCGCAGCGTGGTCAGCGAGGACGGCTCGATTCCCACCACCGGGCTGCTCCAAACCGACAGCGCCTCGACCGTCCGCCGCGCCTCCGCGCGCGCCTGGTCCACCAGCCCGGCGGCGAGCAGCGTGCGCCCCTCATCCAGCGGCCGCATCCCGCGCGGCGGCCGCGCCACGGCAGGGTCGTAACCGGCGGCGCGCAGCACGCGGATCGCGGCGCGCAGATTGTCCGGTTCGAAATACCGGTTGAACGCATCGGGCAGCAGGATGACTTCGCGCTCGCGACCATCCGGTGCGCGCAGCTCGGCATCATGGAAGGCGCCCCAGGCGAAGCGGGGCAGGGGGCGTTCGGCCGCGATGCCGGTCGGACCTTCCATCAGCTTGGCGAGTCCCGGCACCCAGCTGCGCGCATTCACCAGCGGCGGGAACAGCGAGGCCCAGCGCGCCCAGCGCGGCAGCGTCGCGATCATGCGTTCGCGCAGCGGCACGCCGTGTGCGCGGCCGCGCGCCGCCAGCACCTCGATCTTCATGCGTGCCATGTCCACGCCGGTCGGGCATTCGCGCTTGCAGCCCTTGCAGGAGACGCAGAGCTTCACCGCCTCCGCGACCTCATCCGAGGCCAGCGCGCCCGGCAATTGCCCGGTCAGCGCAAGCCGCAACGTATTCGCCCGCCCGCGCGTCAAATGCTGTTCGTCGCGCGTCGCGCGATACGATGGGCACATGACGTTCGCATCGAACTTCCGGCAGGTGCCGTTGTTGTTGCACATCTCGACCGCGCTCAGCAGCCCGCCGAGCGGCCCCGGATACTCGCTCCAATCGAGTACCGGCGTGATCGCCTCATCCGCCGCATAGCCGGGCGCGTAGCGGAACAGCGAACGGTCATCCATGCGCGGCGCGCGCACGACGCGCCCCGGATTCAGCAGCGCGTTCGGATCGAAGCTATCCTTCACCTCCTCGAACGCACGCGCGATGCGGCTGCCGAACATCGTCTCGTTGAACTCGGACCGCACGATGCCGTCGCCATGCTCGCCCGAATGCGACCCCTTGTATTCGCGCACCAGGGCGAAGCATTCCTCGGCGATGGCGCGCATCTTCCGCACATCCTCGCCGTCCTTCATGTTCAGCACCGGCCGCACATGCAGGCAGCCCACCGAGGCATGCGCGTACCAGGTGCCCTTCGTGCCGTGCCTGGCGAACACGTCGTTCAGCCGTTCCGTGTAGTCCGCCAAGTCCGGCAGCGCGACGGCGCAATCTTCGATGAACGACACCGGCTTCCCGTCGCCCTTCATCGACATCATGATGTTCAGCCCGGCCTCGCGCACCTCCGCGATGGCGGCCTGGAAGCCGGCATCGGTCGCGCGCACCACGGCATCGGGGTAGCCGAGATCGGCCATCATCTCCTCCAGCCGATCCAGCGCGCGCAGCAGCGGCGCGTCGTCATGGCCGTGGAACTCGACGATCAGCAGGGAATCCGGTTCGCCCTTCACCATGCGGTCGATGGTGGCGCGATAGATCGGTATCGACCGGCCGAGGTCGATCATCGTCCGGTCCACCAGTTCCACCGCTTCCGGGTCCAGCGTCACCAGGTGCTGCGACGCCGCCATCGCCGCGCGGAAACTCGGGAACTGGCAGATGCCCAGCGTCTTGCGCGGCTTGATCGGCCACAGCTTCAGGTCGAGCGCGGCGGAGAACGCCAGCGTCCCCTCGCTGCCCACCAGCACCCGCGCGAGATTGCCGCGCCCCTCCGCCCGCGCCGCCGGCGTCAGCGATTCGATGTTGTAGCCACCCACGCGCCGCAACTGGTTCGGGAAGCGGGCCGCGATCTCCTCCGCCTCCCGCGCGCCCAGCGCCCGCAGCCGCTGGATCAGCTCCGCCGCCGAGGCCGGCACATCACCGCCGAGGTTGTCCGGCATCTCGCCAAACGTGAACCGCGACCCATCCGCCAACAGCGCGTCGATCGCGGTCACGTTGTCCGCCATCAGCCCGTAGCGGATCGACTTCGACCCACAGGAATTGTTCCCCGCCATGCCCCCGATGGTGCAGCGCTGCCAGGTGGAAGGATCGACCGGGAAGAACATCCCCGTCGGCTTCAGCGCATCATTCAGCGCCCCCAGCGTGATGCCCGGCTGCACCCGTGCCATGCCCGCCGCGGCATCCACCGACACAACCCCGCGCAGATACTTCGTGCAATCCAGTACCAGCGCCCGGTTCACCGTCTGCCCGCATTGCGACGTGCCGCCGCCGCGTGCCAGCACCGGGATGCCTTCCTCCCGGCACAGCGCCATCGCCGCCTGCACGTCCTCGATGGTCCGCGGCACCAGCACGCCATAGGGCTCGACCTGATAGATCGACGCATCGGTGGCATACCGCCCGCGATCGGCGGCGCGAAACAGCACCTCGCCCCGCGTCTCGCGGCGCAGACGGTCGGCGAGGCGGCTGTCGCCGAGGCTGGGGCTGGTCACGACATTCATGCGGCGGCGTCCCGGGTCTGGCTCTCGCGCGGACCCTAGGCCCCGCGCGTCGCATCCACGAATGGATACTCCTGATGGATCGCACAAGCCGAACTCATTGGCGCTGGCGCTGATCCTGCGCCATGAAGCGGCACCACGCGAGGAACCGCCCCATGGCCTATTTCCAGTCCAAGCCCACCGCCGGCCGCCATTTCCTGCAGATCCCCGGGCCCACCAACGTGCCCGACCGCGTGCTGCGCGCCATGGACCACCCCACCATGGACCATCGCGGCCCGGATTTCGGCGTCTTCGGCAAGCAACTGCTGGAGAAGGTGCGCCATGTCTTCCAGACCAAGTCCCACGTCATCATCTACCCGGCCTCGGGCACCGGAGCCTGGGAAGCCGCGCTGACCAACACGCTCAGCCCCGGCGACCGCGTGCTGATGTGCGAGACCGGCTGGTTCGCGCATCTGTGGCAGGAGATGTCGGACCGGCTCGGTATCGTCACCGACCTCATCAAGACCGACTGGCGCCGCGGCGCCGATGTCGCGCAGATCGAAGCCCGCCTGCGCGAGGACAAGTCCCACGCCATCAAGGCCGTCTGCGTCGTCCACAATGAAACGAGCACCGGCTGCACCTCCCGCATCGACGAGGTCCGCCGCGCCATCGACGCCGCCGGCCACCCGGCGCTGCTGCTGGTCGACACCATTTCCTCGCTGGGCAGCATCGACTACCGCCACGACGAATGGGGCGTGGACGTCACCGTGGCCGGGTCGCAGAAGGGCCTGATGCTGCCCCCCGGCCTGTCCTTCAACGCGATCAGCGCCAAGGCGCTCAAGGCATCCGAGACCGCGAAGCTGCCGCGCTCCTTCTGGGACTGGAAGCCGATGCTGGCCGCCAACGCCACCGGCTACTTCCCCTACACGCCCGCCACCAACCTGCTCTACGGCCTGGACGCCGCGGTGGACCTGCTGATGGAGGAAGGGCTCGACAATGTCTTCGCGCGCCACGACCGCCATGCCGAGGCCACCCGCCGCGCCGTCCGCCACTGGGGCTTCGAGATCCAGTGCGCCGAGCCGCGGCACTATTCCTCCGCGCTGACCGCCGTGCGCCTGCCGGAAGGACACAGCGCCAATGCGCTCCGCGCCACCATCCTCGAACGCCACAACATGTCGCTGGGCAATGGCCTCGGCCAGCTGAACGATCGCGTGTTCCGCATCGGCCACCTCGGCGATTTCGGCGACCTGCAGCTGGTCGGCACGCTGGGCGGGGTCGAGATGGGGCTGCGCGCCGCCGGCGTCCCGCACCAGGCCGGCGGTGTGCTGGCGGCGATGGACTACCTGTCGGGCAACGCCTGACCTGGCTGCCGGCGCGCGGCGCCACGCCGCGCGCCCTTCACGAGCCCGTGATGCGGTCGAACCATTGCTCTTCCGGCGCGTTGAGCCGCTTGAACTGAGCAAAGGCTACGACATGCAACCTGGCGACAAGACCGCCACAACGGGGACATCGACCGGCGTCCGCGGCCTCGATGACGTGCTCGCGGGCGGGCTGGCGCCTAGCCATGTGTACCTGCTCGAAGGCAATCCCGGAACCGGCAAGACCACGATCGGCGTCAGCTTCCTGCTGGCCGGCGCGGCCATCGGCGAACGCGGCCTGTACATCACCCTGTCCGAGACGGAAGCCGAGCTGCGTTCCTCCGCGGCCTCGCATGGCTGGACCATCGGCGAGGGCGTCGAGATCTTCGAACTGGCGCCGCCCGAGAGCCTGCTCGACCCGGACCAGCAGCAGTCCCTGCTCTATTCCTCGGACCTCGAGCTCGGCGAGACCACGCGCCTCATCTTCCAGGCGGTGGAGCGCGCCAATCCGAGCCGCATCGTGCTCGACAGCCTCTCCGAGATCCGCCTGCTCGCCCAGGGATCGCTGCGCTACCGGCGGCAGATCCTGGCCATGAAGCACTACTTCAGCCGCCGGGACGTCACGGTGCTGATGCTCGACGACCTCACCTCCGACCCCGACGACAAGACCGTCCACAGCGTGGTGCATGGCGTCGTCAAGCTGCAGGAGGTCGCGACGGATTATGGCGCCGAGCGCCGCCGCCTGCGCGTCGTGAAGTACCGCGGCCGGCATTTCCGCGGCGGCTACCACGACTTCACCATCCGCACCGGCGGCGTCGAGGTCTTCCCGCGTCTGGTCGCCAACGAGCACCGCGGCGAGGTCACGCACGAGGTCATCACCAGCGACGTGCCGCCGCTCGACGCGCTGCTCGGCGGCGGCATCCTGCGCGGGTCGAGCACCCTGGTGCTGGGCCCTGCGGGCACCGGCAAGACCACCTTCGCCATCCAGTTCGTCGCCGCCGCCATCCGTCGCGGCGAGAAGGCCGCGCTGTTCGTCTTCGACGAGGAGGTCGACACGCTGCTGCGCCGCGCCGCCGCCATCGGCTTCGACCTGCCGGCCATGCGCGACGCCGGCATGCTCCATGTGGCGCAGGTCGACGCCGCTGAGCTGACCCCCGGCGAATTCGCCCACCGCGTGCGCGAGACCGTCACGCGCGACAACGCCAAGACCGTGGTGATCGACAGCCTCAACGGCTACCAATCAGCGATGCCGCAGGAGAACGAGCTGGTCCTGCACATCCACGAATTGCTGCAGTACCTGAACCGGCAGGGCGCCTCGACCTTCCTGACGGTGGCGCAGCACGGGCTGTTCGGCGACATGCGCGCGCCGGTCGACATTACCTACCTGGCCGATACGGTGGTCCTGCTGCGCTACTTCGAGGCCGCCGGCGAGGTGCGCCGCGCCGTCTCGGTCATCAAGAAGCGCTTCGGCGACCACGAGCCGACCATCCGCGAGTATCGCATCGGCACCAACGGCCTTGCGGTGGGCGAGCCGCTGTCGCAGTTCCAGGGCGTGCTGCGCGGCGTGCCGGTCTTCGTCGGCGATGGGAACCACATGCTGACCACGGCGGAGGACTAACCCATTCCGACCTCCCACAAGCGCCAGGTGGCCGTGCTCGCGCCGACCGGGCGCGATGTCGCGATCATCGAGGGACTGCTGCGCGAATCCGCGCTGGCCGAGGCGGTGTTGCCCATCGGCGATACGGTCGCGCTGGCCGGCTGCCTGGAGCGGGAGCTTTCCTTCGCCGTCGCCACCGAGGATGCGCTGTCGCGCGGCGACCTGCGTGGCGTGTCGACCTGGCTGCAGAACCAGCCGCCCTGGTCGGACTTGCCCTTCATCATCCTGACGCATCGCGGTGGTGGGCCGGAACGCAACCCGGCCGCGGCGCGGCTGAGCGAGGTGCTGGGCAATGTCATCTTCCTCGAACGCCCCTTCCATCCGACCACCTTCGTCTCGGTGGCGCGCACGGCGCTGCGCGGGCGCTCCCGCCAGTTCGAGGCGCGGGCGCGCATCGAGCAACTGCGCCAGAACGAGGAACTGCTGACGCAACTGAACGAGACGCTGGAGCAGCGCGTGATGGAACGCACGGCCGCGCTCAAGGCCGCGCATGAAGCGCGCCTGCAGGAGATCACCCAGCGGCTGCGCGCCGAGGAACAACTGCGCCAGGCCCAGAAGATGGAAGCGATGGGCCAGATCACCGGCGGCGTCGCGCATGACTTCAACAACCTGCTGCTGGCGGTGCTGGCCAACCTTGATCTGCTGCGCGAACAGGTGGCGGAGCGCCCCGAAGCCCTGCCGCTGATCGAGGGCGCGGTGCAGGCCGCCCAGCGCGGCGCCTCCCTCACGCAGCGGCTGCTGGCTTTCGCGCGCCGGCAGAACCTGCGTGTCGAACCGACCGACATTGCCGGCCTGGTCGGCGGGATGATGGGGCTGATCGAACGCTCGGTCGGCGCGCAGCTCGAACTGCAGCTCAAGCTGCGCCCCGGCCTGCCCGCGGCGCTGGTCGATGCCAACCAGCTCGAGCTGGCGCTGCTGAACCTGGTGGTGAATGCCCGTGACGCGACGCCACAGGGCGGGACCGTCGGGATCGAGCTGTCGCTGCGCTCGGCGGAGGCGCATGGCGCCTTTGCCGCCGGCGACTACATCTGCCTCTGCGTCACCGATAGCGGCCACGGCATGGACGAGACGACGCTGCAGCGCGCGGTCGAGCCGTTCTTCTCGACCAAGGAACCGGGCAAGGGGACGGGTCTCGGCCTGTCGATGATCGATGGCCTGATGACGCAGTTGAACGGCCGGCTGCTGCTGTCGAGCCGGATCGGGGAGGGGACGCGCGCCGAGCTGTGGCTGCCGGTCGCCGCCGCGGCGCCCGCGCCGCCGCCCGTGGTGGCGGCGCCGGCGCCGGCACCCGCGCCCGCGCCGGGCGCGGCCTCCCTCGCCGTGCTGCTCGTGGAGGACGACCCGCTGATCGCCATGGCCACCGCCGCCATGCTGAAGAAGCTCGGCCACCAGACGCGCGAGGCGCGCAACGGCGTGCAGGCGCTCAGCCTGATCGAGGCCGGCACGCCCTTCGACCTGATGATCACCGACTACTCGATGCCCAAGATGACCGGAATGCAACTGGCCGAAGCGGTCCGCAAGCTGCGGCCCGACCTGCCGATCGTGCTCGCCACCGGCTATGCGGAACTGCCGGCGGATTCCACGCTCGAACTGCCACGCCTCGACAAGCCCTACATGATTCGCGACCTGGAACGCGCGATCGAGGCGGTCATGCCGGCGTGACCGGCGCGTAGCGGTCGCAGAAGGCCGCGACGTCGTCGGACTGGAAGGCGGCCAGGCGCTCCATGATCGTGTCGAAGGGCCAGTCCCACCACGCGATGCGCACGAGGCGCGCGGCGATGGCGGGCGGGAATCGGTCGCGGATGCGCCGCGCGGGAACACCGCCGACGATGCTGTAGGGCGCCACATCCTTCGCCACCACCGCGCCGGCCGCCAGCACCGCGCCGTCACCGACCGTGACACCCGCGAGCACGGTCACCCCGTGGCCGATCCAGACATCATTGCCGATGGTCACGCGCGCGGCGCGCCGGGCGGCGAAGAACCCGGCATCGCGCGACTTGGTGGCATCGTAGTATTCCGGGACATAGCTGAAGCGGTGCTGCGACGGCCGTTCCATCGGGTGGTTCGGCGGGCCGATCCGCACCTGCGCCGCGATGGCGCAGAACTTCCCGATGCTGGCATCCGCCACCTGGCAGTCATGCCCGAGGTAGGAGAAATCCCCGACCTCCGAATATTCCAGCGCCGAGCGTTCCAGCACCTCGCAGCAGCGCCCGATCGTGGTCTGCCGCAGGCGCACGCTGGGGTGGATGACCGTCTCGGCGATCTTGGGGCTGGCAGGCGGGCGGTCCATGGCGGCGATCCGTGCTGGGCGGCGGCAGGACAGGTGCGGCGCCGCGCGGCGTCAATGCGGATGGGCGGGCACGCCATCCGCAGCCTGTCCGCCATGGCGCGCCACGCCGCCGCAGGCAGGCCCGGGATGTCAAGCAAACGTCACGCGGCAGCTTCGCCTTGCGCGCCGCGCATCGTCGCGTCCATCGTCGCCCGCCGCACGGAGACGCCAATGCCCGAGACGCCGCCCATCGAGGTCTGGACCTGGCCCACGCCCAATGGCCACAAGGTCCACATCCTGCTCGAGGAACTGGTCGAGGCCGGCCAAGGCCTGCCCTGGCGCATCATCCCGGTGGCGATCGGCAAGGGCGAGCAGTTCCGCGCCGAATTCCTCGCCATCACGCCCAACCACCGCATCCCCGCCATCGTCGATCCCGACGGGCCGGGCGGGCAGCCGCTGCAACTGTTCGAAAGCGGGGCGATCCTGATCTACCTGGCCGAGAAGGCGCGCTCGCCGCTGATCCCGGGCGACCCCGCCGCGCGCGCCACCTGCCTGCAATGGCTGATGTTCCAGATGGGCGGCGTCGGGCCGATGTTCGGCCAGTACGGCCATTTCGCGAACTACGCCGCCGAGAAGATCCCCTACGCCATCGACCGCTACACCAACGAGGTCGCCCGCCTGCACCGCGTGCTCGACAAGCGGCTGGGCGAGGCTGCCTACCTGGCCGGACCGGACTATTCCATCGCCGACATCGCGACCTTCCCCTGGATCCGGAATCCCGAGCGCCGGGGCGTTGATCTCGGTCAATATCCGAATGTCGCGCGTTGGCACGATGCCATCGCTGCCCGCCCCGCGGTGCAGCGCGGCGTCGCGGTGCTGGCCGAGAACCAGCGCCGCGGCACCATGACCGATGCGGAACGCGAGATCATGTTCGGCAAGACCCAGTTCGCGGCGCGCTGAGAGACCGTTTGAGAATGCCGGCACCGGCCCTCTCCCCCACCCGGCCACCCATCCAGGATACTGTCGTCGGGTGG